>CAVQNR010000005.1:0-1258735 GCA_963714245.1 uncultured Solirubrobacteraceae bacterium
TCGGGGTGGTCGCAGCCGATCCCGAACTGCTGGTGCTCGCCGGGGCCGACAAGCGGGCGGCGGGGTCACTGGAGCAGACCGAGCGGTATCTGGGCCGAGCGACACGAATGTCAGCGTCGGTGCCCGAACACCGTCGCGGGCGCTTTACGATCGCGCTTGCGTTCGAGCGATTCGAACTCGCTCGGGCCCGCAACGACCTTCGGGCCGCTACCGACGAAGCACAGCAACTGCTCGCCTTGACCGAGGCCACGGAATTTGGCCTCGGCGAGGAGGTGCGCACACGGGTGTTGACCGACCTCGGGATCGCCGAGATGTGGGCCGGTCGTCTGGAGGACTCCGAGCGACACCTCGAGCAGGGGCTGGAGGAAGCCCGGCGGATCTCCATACCGATGCTCGAGCTGCACGCGCTGGCACACCGGGCGCTCCTGAGCGTCTTTCGCTCTCGGGAGCCGGTGGAGCAGCGCGCCATGCAGGCGATCGAGCTGACCCGCAAGCACGGTTGGGAGGAGGCCGCACCAGCAGCCGCGGCCGCGTACGTGGCGCTCGGCGGGACGACGGTCTGGCGCGGGCGGCTAGGAGAGGCAGAGTCGTGGCTAGACCTGGCCGAACGCGTGCTCGGGCACGACACCCACCCGACCGCGGCGATCCTGTATGCGACACGGGGGTTATTGGCGTTCGCACGTGGCCGGAACGCGGAGGCGGCTGCAGCCTATCGGGAAGCTGAGCGGATGGAGAAGCTGCTTGTCATGCCGCACATCTTCACGGCGCGCGTGCAAGCCCTCAAGCTCCGGATGCTCGTCCGCGTGGGCGAGACCGAACAGGTGGAGCGAGCCCTCGCGGAGATGGACAAAGAGGTTCCCGAAACGAGCCAGATGCGCGCCGTACTCGCGGCTCTGAGATTAGCCCGCGACGATCCCGAGGCCGCCGTGGACGTCCTCGCACCCCTCCTCGACGACTCGACCTCGGTCATGGCGTCGGTGGTTCCTGAGGCTCGCGGACCGCGCCAGAGCAGAGCATGGGAAATCGAGGCGTTGGTACTGGAGGCGATCGCGCGCGACATGCTTCGCGATCCCGGAGCGGCGACGCGCGCGCTCGAGCGCGCGCTCGACGTCGCCGAGCCCGACGGCCTGCTGCTTCCATTCCTGCTCTACCCGACCGCGGAGCTGCTGCAGCGCCAGGCGCGACTTCGGACCACTCACGCCTCGCTGATCGCCGAGATCCTGGACCTGCTCTCCGGACACACTCCGGCGGCCCGGCCCAACGACGCCGCGCCGCTCGAAGAACCCCTCTCCAAGAGCGAGCTGCGCGTGCTGCGCTACCTGTCGACCAACCTCCCGGCGCCGGAAATCGCGGCCGAGCTGTTCGTGTCGCTGAACACGATCAGGACCCACTTGCGCAACGTGTACGCCAAGCTCGGCGTGCATAGCCGCGCAGACGCGGTGAAGCGAGCGCGCGAGCTCGGCCTGCTGTCGCCCTCCTCGCTCAAGCGCTGACCCGCGTCGCCGTCAGTCAGACCTCGCGCGGGGCTCAGACCCTCGATCCGGACAACCTGATCCGCTCCAACCAACCGGTCCACTGACCGAACAAAGCTCAGCTCAGAAAGTCCCGCGCGACGGCCGTCGTACGGAGGTCGCATACTCCGTTCGGTTTCACTTCGCGCCTACATGCCGACGATCTCAACCACCACATCACGAGAGGAGCAGGAGCCGCGCAATCACCGAAAACACGTCGGCGGCGCAACTGCTCCCGGACACAGGTAGTCACGAAACCCGCGGAGCTCTTGTGCCCGCGCGCACACGACCGCGGTCTCGACTCCCATCACGCCCCGTATCTGCAAGTCGCAAGAAGCAGAAGCTGCTGGGTGGGCTCGGACGCAACTCCAACTGACCGACTTACGGTGCGATCCTGGGCGCCAGTCTCGGGCGCCGGTCGGGGGTCGCCGGTCGCCGTTCGTCGGTGGAGAAGTCACCCCACCCATCGCCATCAGCCGGACGGCAGGTGCGTCGAGCGCTCCTACAAGCTTTCTGACGGTCGTCGACTCTGTGCGAGGCCGACGGCCGTGAATACGATCGCTGTGGCCGCGCTGGCGATCGTCAGCCGTCGGGGGCCGAGGTTCGCCGTTGCTGCGGCGACCATGGTTGCCGCGTGTAGCGCATCGACTGCGGCGCCCACCTGCAGGGTTCGGCGGGTCGGCCGCCAGGCTGTGATGAGGGCCTGCAGCAACTGGCGGGCACCGAGGACGCGCGCTGTCTTGATCACCCACGGATCGACCGGCTTCTCCGCGAGTGGCCGGAGCTGCGAACCGGGATCGAGCACCAGTGCCGCCCCCCAGCATCCCTCGGCGAGCGCTAGCCCGCGCCGGCCTGCGAAGACGTACGGGCGGGGTTGGGCGGCCATGCTATTGGCTGCGACCTGGGGAGAACTGTGTGACTGCGCATTCGAGTAGCTGTGCGTGTACGAATGCCTGCGGGAGATTGCCGCGCAACTGGTGCTGGTCGACGTCGAATTCCTCGGAGCACAGGCCCGGTGAACCGCAGGCGGCGCGGTTGCGCTCAAACCACCGTGCCGCGCTGACGTGATCGCCCTGCTGGGCGTAGGCGAGGGCCATCCAGAAGCCGCAGAGCAGGAACGCCCCTTCGGCCTCGCCCAACGGTCGCTGGTCAGGTCGAAAGCGATAGCAGTAGCCGTCCTGCACGAGCTCTGACTCGACGGCGTGCAGCGTGGCGAGGGTGCGCGGATCGCTGGCGTCGATCGCGCCCCGGATTCCTGCGAGTAAGAGCGCGGCGTCAATCTTCGGGTCCCTCGGAGAGCGCTGCCAGCGGCCGGAGGGATGCAGCGCATGCTCAGCGGTGTCGGAGACGATCCGGTCAGCAAGCGACACCCATTGGGCGCCCTGCTCGCCGCCCGGCGCGCCGGTAGCGATCTGGCGCAGACCGGCGGCGCAGATCAGCCGGCTGTGGGTCCAGGCGTCGGGGTCGATCTCCCAGATCCCCGCATCGGTATCAGTCTCATGCCAACGTTGCTCGATCGCGGCGACCGCCGTCTCGGCGGCTCGCCAGCCGTCGGCGTCGAGGTGATCGTGGCGAGCGGCGGCAGAGAACAGCAGCAGCGCCTCGCCGAACGCGTCGAGCTGAAACTGCTGGTTGACCCAGTTACCGATGATGTCGGATGCTCCGGGGTAGCCGGGCAGGCCGAGGTGGCGCTGATCGGGGACCGGGCCTCCGGCGATCGTGTAGGCGGGTTTGAGGTTGGGGCCGTCCTCGAGCAGCCGGCTGGTGACGAAGCGGACCGCATCGTCCATCAGCGGGTGCGGCCCGGATTTGGCGACCGCGCTGCCGGCGTAGCACTGATCACGGATCCACGCATAGCGGTAGTCATAGTTACGCCCGCCGCGGGCATGCTCGGGCAAGCGACGTCGTCGCGGCCGCGACCATCCCGCCGCTGGAGCCGGTCAGGCCCGAGAGGACCGTGTAGGCGTGCCTTGCGGCGGCGGGAGCGACGGTGTCGGCGAACGCGGGAACCGCGTCGGCCCAGTGCGCCTCGGTTCCCTGCCACGCCCAGTCAGGATCCGGGGCCTCGCTCACCGGATCGCCGGAGAGAACGAGAACCAGGTCGTGATGGGTGCCGGCATCCAGTTGCAGATCCTGCACGAGCGCGCGGCCGCCGTGCCCGTCGGGCTGATCGGACGCCGTCTCGCCGCCGGCCCACGCCACATGCGTGTCACCGATCCGGCCGGTCCAGAGTCCGGTATCACTGCGGCGCAGGCCGCGAAACGCAGCCTCGCCGTAGTCGGCGCGAGGACTGAGTACGACACTGACCCGCGCGGTTCCCCGCACCGCGACAACCCGTCTTAGGAGGACAGCCTGGTCCGGGCTTGATGGCATCGCCAGGGCCTCCCGGCATTCGATCGTCGCGTCCTCAGTCACCCAGCGGCTGTGCCAGATCAGGCTGCCGGCCTCGTAGTAGCCGCCCCACACGTATCGATTGAGCGGGGTGACGGCGTAGGTGCCCTGGCCGCCGATTAACGACGAGAAGATCGCTCCGGAGTCCCAGTGGGGAAAGCACATCCAGGCGAAATCACCGCGAGGGCCAACGACGATCCCACGTTCGCCGTCAGCGAGCAGCGCATATTCCCGCAGGACATGCGGGACATTGCCGGTGAGCAGCGCCTTCGCGTCAGTAGCGGCACTCATCGAACGGCTCGGACGACGCCCGTCGCGGCAGCCGCGACCCCGGCCAGCGCCCCAAGAACGGCCGGCCGATGGGTCGCCATCCACATCTGTGGGCTACGAGTCTTGGCCTGGTCGTCAAAGATCCCATGCGTGCCGGCGAGCTGGGGGAGTGGTTCGAACAGGTTGTCGGGCCGGTCGGGGCTGACCGGTTTGTCCTGCATCTGCTGTCCCTTGAAGCCGGTCCTGGCCAGGTAGCGGTCCGCGATGCTCGGGGCGAGCCGGTTGCCGAGGATCGCCAGACTGCGCTGGCGCCGACCCAAACCTCACGGCGGTGATGCTGAGCCGCCCAGTACACCGCTTCGGCGGGGATCTCAGGCTGGTAGATCGGCGGCACCGGCTGGGGGTGGTCGGGCATCTTGGAGCGACACCAGCTGAACTGGGTCGTGTTCAGGCCGGGCAGTTGGACCATCGTCAGGTCCACGTTGCTCTTGTCGTGCATGAGCTCGACCCGGACCGAGTCGGTGAAGCCCCGGATCGCGAACTTCGCGCCGCAGTAGGCGGCCTGCAGCGGAATCGCCCGGTAGGAGAGCGCGGACCCCACCTGGACGATCGTCCCGTGATCGCGGGGTTTCATCCGAGACAGCGCGACCATCGTCCCGTACACCGTCCCGAGATACGTCACCTCGGTCGCGCGCTTGAACTCCTCGGGCTCGAGATGAATGAACTGGGCGAACACGGTCGCCATCGCGTCGTTGACCCACACGTCGATCTGTCCGAACCGCTGTTCCACCGCCACAGCGGCCGCTTCGATCTGCGCATGGTCAGACACGTCGGTCGGGACCGCCAGCGCCTGACCGCCGAACGATTCGACCTCCGCGACGACCTCGTCCAGCGCCTCCTTGCCGCGAGCCAGCAGCCCGATGCGGGCGCCGCGTTTGGCGAAGGCGTGGGCGACAGCCCGACCGACTCCTCCCGAGGATCCGGTCACCACGACCACCTGCGGTTTCTTGTCGCTCATCTGCGCTCCTCGATCGGGGGTTGTTTTCTTTAGACATGCGTCGACGCCACACTGCTGGCGGACGGACGAGCGCCGCCCAGCCGCCCGGCGAGGCGCGACGCGAGCGCCATGATCGTCAGCGCAGGGTTGGCCGACCCTTGAGTCGGGCAGACGCTGCCGTCGGCCACGTACAGGTTCTCCATCCCCCAGACGCGCTGGTCCGCATCGACGACGCTGTGCTCGGGACTGAAGCCCATCCGGGCACCGCCGACGAGGTGCGCGTAGCGTTGGATAGTCAGCGTGTCCTGCGCCCCCGCCGCCTTCAGGATCTTGGTGATGATCTCGGTGGAGTAGGCCATGTTGGCCTTATCGTTCTCTGACCGGCTGAAATCGAACCGCGCGACTGGGACGCCGTTGGCGTCGGTGTCGCGATCAAGCGTCACGCGGTTGTCCGGGTGCGGGAGCAGCTCGTTGAGGACCCCGATCGTCGCCCAGTGGTTGTAATCACGCATGTACTCCCGCAGACCACGACCCCACTGCCCGTCAGCCAGCACGTGCTCGGCCCACGCGATCGGCTGCGGCGAGACCGTCTGGATCGAGAATCCCCGGGCGAACCCGCGGGCCTCGTCGGTTTCATAGAACTGCTCGGAAGACACCTCCGGAGGCGGGCCTTTATAGGACCGAAGCTCCTGCGGGAACCGGCCGGCGGTCTGCGTGGCTCCCTGCACCATCACGTAGCGTCCGACCTGATCCTCGGTGTTGCCGATCCCGTTCGGAAACCGTTTTGAGGTCGAGTGCAGCATCAGCCGCGGCGTCTCGATCGAGTAGCCCGCGATCGCCACGACGCGCGCCCGCTGGCAGCGGCTGACGCCGTCGCGCTCGCGGACGTAGCTGACGCCGGTGGCACGCGCACCCGACGCGTCCAGCTTGATGCCGACCGCGATGCTGTCGGCGCGGATCTCAACACCATGAGCGAGCGCGTCAGGCAGATGGGTCACATAGGGGCTCGCCTTGGCGTTGACCTTGCACCCCTGCTGACAGAAACCCCGGTAGATGCAGTGCGGCCGGTTGCCGAACGTGCCGTTGACGATCCCGACCGGCCCAACCCGCATCTCGACGCCAGCGGCGATCGCACCCTTCCACAGCTGCGTCGCCGATCCGCTGATCGGATGCGGCGAAAACGGGTACCGATGCGGATCGCCCCAAGGCCAGTCCTGACCCGCAACGGGCAGCTCGCGCTCGACCAGCTCGTAGTGAGCCTTGAGGTCCTCGTAGGCGATCGGCCAGTCGGCGCCGACGCCGTCGCGTGAGAAGATCTCAAAGTCCGAAGGATGAAAACGTGGGCAATACCCGGCGTAATGGACCATCGATCCCCCGACCCCACGGCCCGAGTTGTTCTTGCCCATCTCGATCGGGTCCTCACCGCCGATCACCCGCTCCTGATTCCAGTACAGCCGATGCGACCCGGCCTCATCAGAGACCCAGTCCTCGTCGGGATGCCAGAACGGTCCCGCTTCGATGATCACGACCCGCCAACCCCGCCTCGCCAGGCGCTGAGCGAGCACCGAGCCACCGGCTCCCGCCCCGACGATGCACAGATCGACCTCGTCACCATCGTCGTAGCGGGCCATCGTCTCCTGACCCGGAAGATCGCGCCGGTGCACATCGAGCAGATACCGCGAATCATTCTCCTGCGGACCGACGGCTCCCTTGAGCGTGTCGCGCAACCAGCGCTGCATCACGAATCGTCCGGCCGGCTGACCGGATCCTCCGCGGTGGCTCCCGGGCGCTCGTGCGGCTCAAGGACGCTCGTCGGTCCCAGCCGCATGTATCCCTGGGGGTAGGCCGGACCGCCATAGCCGATCTCGTTCCACGCCCATGGGTGGGAGTAGAAGGCCGCCAGGATCGCGCGCATACAGACCGAGAACGCCCGAGCAACGTTGAGCTGATCCCACGCCCCACCCCGCAGCGACGCCTCGACAAACGCCACGAAGATGCCCTCCTGCTCCTCGCCCGAGCAGGTGGCGAACGACTCAGCACCTGACCGACCCCAAGCGGTCTCGTCCAGCCCGCGCAACACCAGTCGCCACGTGTCGAAGTCCGATGGCATGTCCGCGTAGCGAAAGCCATCGAGCCGGCCCGACGCGAGCTGCTCGTCGACCATCTCGGCAACCGGTACCCGAGGTTCGGCGTCCTGCGCAGTCGCGACGTCACACAGCGCGCGCAAGGTCGGCTGTTCGCGTTCGGTGAAGAACCGCATTGGTGGCCGGGTGCCAAGCCGCTCGTGTACGACGGCGCGGGTCGCGGCGTCCCAGTTCTCCGCGTTCGCGAGCACGTCGTAGTCCGGGTAGCGCCCCACCATCTGGGGTGAGGTGCCTACCCGCTGGCGCGGCAACCACGACCGATGCGGCGGCTCGCCGTCTGAGCGCAGGTGCGGAAGGTGCTCGGCGCTGCGCAGGTCGCGGTGCCCCGGGCGCACGGCCACGTCAGTCCTCCCGCCGCAGGACGGCGGCCAGCACACCCAGGAAGCCAACGATCGTCATCAGCCCCGGGGCCATGATCGGCGGACCCATCGCAAGGTTATAGCTCGCCTCCTTGAACCCTCCAGGGCGCCGGGCGACCCCGCGCGCGTGGTAGTACTCGCCGATCAGACCGTTCGCGGTATAGACGATCGCGGCAACCGGCAGATAGGTCTTGGCCCACTTCCGGCTGAACACGCCGCCAATCCCCGCGACCATCACCGGCGGTGTGACGATGATCGGGCTCCACATCATCTTGTTCCCGAAGCTCGCCCGATAGTGCTCCAGATAGATCTCCGCCGTGGTGACCGCCGCCGCGAACGCGGTCAAGCCCGACAGCGACCGCTCAAACCGTCCGTGCTCGACGTTGCCCAACCAGCGGTCGATACGGTGCTCGCTCCTGCGGATCGTTCGCAAAACACTCTCCTTGGGTCGTGCCTACGGCTGAAAACGCAGTCGGCGAGGCTGCGCCCCCGACCGCCGAGCGCACTGTACCGGCCTAGATCCGAACCTTCATGCTGACGCGTCGGCCCAGCCGGACGCAGTCCCAGCCGGCGCAAGACGAGCGATCCGCGCGATCGCTGAGCGACCCGGACGCCGAGAGGGCACCAGCGAACCAAGGGCCAGGAGGCGCCCCAGCAAGCCACTCAGGTCGCCGCGTCGAGTTCTTCGGCCCGCTTGACCAAGAACGCGCCGAGTGCGCCCGCCATCGACCCGATCACCGTGATCGCGTAGATCTCCATTGCGACGTCGAGGATCCTGCCCGGTGCCGAGATCGGGTTCTGCAGCGCTGAGGACACCGTCAACAACTGCGTTGAGGTCCAGAACAGCGCGCTGCCGAAGGTCGTGATCTGCGTCTGCTTTTGGTGCTGTTCGAACGCGAGCGCGAGCACCGCGCAAATCAGGTCGATCCCCATCGTGGCCATCGCGATCCCGACCAGTCGGTCGCGCAGGCGTCGATGCGTTCGGGTACTCGCGCGCAGCACATTGAGCACTTCCGAGAACGTCGCGTGCAGAACGCGCAGCGGGTACACCACGACCCATTCGCCGTCACCGCTGTGCGTCCTTTCGTTCTTCCAAGCCGCGATGGAGAAAACGGCAGCCACCTAGTCGACGGCCATTGGCGTAGACCCGCCAGGATCACAACGCTGGAACAACCTGGCACCGTTTCTCAACTGCTCCTAGGCTGGCGTGCTGACGGTACGACCGCGGGGTCGGCAGCTGGCGGCCGTCCCTCGACGATCGGTTGCTGGAACTTGTGGCCGATCCGCGCAGGCCGCGTCCGGCGCTGTTCAGCCTCTTTCTCGCCCATCTCACACCTCCCTGCGCGGAGGGATGTGCGACCACGCGACCGTCCTCATGGGCCGGTTGTGCGGGAGCCTGGCGACTCAGTCTCGTCCGCATCCTCGGCCCGCTCGCGCTCGGCCTCCCGGACAGCGACCTGGGCGCGCTGCTCGGCGACCTCTGCTTGGCGTTCGCAGGGTGAACCGATGTCAACGGTGTTGATCGTTGTGATCATCGTGGTGGTACTGCTCGTTGTGGTTGGGCTTGCGTTCACGCGGCTGCCGAAGGCGCGCGAGCGGGCGCGACACCGCGAAGCGCGAGCTCTGGGTTACCGTCGGCCGATAAACCTCTATCAAGCGGGCCCATGCTCTTCGTGCTGGCTGCCGTCTGCTGATCACAGCGATTGCGAGCGGCGTGATCATTCACTCCCTAAAGCCGACGCGCGGTGGCGTAAACCTCGGCGCCGGCCACGTGGTCGAGCGCGCGTAGGCGCCGCCGGCTTCCGCCTCAGGGCCTGAGCAGCTGAAGCGGGACCGCGAGGCGGTGGATGCTTCGGTGATTATGTCTTTGAGCAGAGCTACGGGCGCTCGCGCGGCGATGCGCGGAAACCCTCGTGGTCAGGCGCGCGGCAGCCGCGCTTGCCAAGACGGTAAAGGGACGCGCACCGGCTGAGCCTCAACGACAGCGTCCAGAGCGTCCATGACATTGCGCAGGTTGACGAGGAGAGCGCCGTAGACCGGCCAGGGATCGCGTAGCTGGTCGATCGCCAGGCCGTCGGCGAACGCGGAAAGGTCGGCACGCGCCAGCTTGAACTTGTCAATATCGGCGTCCGCGACAGCTGTGCCGCAACGACCCAGCAAGTCGAGCCACGGCTCGCGGAACCTGCCGTCCCACTGGTCGGGAGCGACTCGCGCGAGCCGGATCGTCCGGGCCATGCTGCGTATCTCGGCGATGGCCTGGTCCAGCCGGTCAAGGATCGGACCGAGCCCGTCGGCGGCGTTCATCCTCCCGATGGTTGCCCGACGCGGGTTCAACCGGCCGCTCTCCCGGGCCTCATCGAGGAAACGCCAGGCGCGATTGACGTCACTGCCGAGCTCGCCGGTACGCGCGATCCAGCCATCGACGTCGCTCGAACCGCCGCGCAGCTGCTCGGCCATGTCCGCGAGCAGCTCACCGACACGGTCATCGATCACGTCGATCTGCCGCGCGGCACCCCGGTCGCGCAGCGGCGGCCAGACCAGAAGGTTGACCAGCAGACCTACCGCGATGCCGACGCCTGTGTCCTCCAGCCGTGCGGCCAGCATGCCTCCGTTGTTCAGATAGCCGGTCGTCAGGACGACGACCGCGGTTGCCGCGGTGGTGGTCTGGGCGCGTATACCGCGCACCGAGCCGACGATCAGACCTGCCAGCACGGACACCCCGAGCGAGGCGAAGTTGAGTCCCATCAGACGGTATGCCCCGAAGGCGATGAGCACGCCGAGCACGCTCGCAGCGGCCTGCTGTCGTCCGCCGCGAACCGTGCCGAACACCGTCGCCTGCACCGTCAGCAGCGCCGCCCACGGCGCCATGAACGCCTGCGACAGGTGCAGCACATCGACCGCGAGGACCCAGGCGACCACGGCCGCCAGAACGGTCTTGGCCAGCTGCGAGGCGGTCGACCAACTGATTGGATCCCGCAGACGATGAGAAATCCACCCAAACATGACCTTGGGTTCTACTGGTTCCACCTGGCACCACACCGTCGGGCGCAGGTGAGGTCGTCATCTACCCGAGGCCCGGTGCTACGAAGCCGGGTCACCCCAGCCGATGGCTGATCGATGCTGCGCTCGACTACTAGTTCGGGCGTGACCCACGAACTGGGCATCTTTAGTTCACGATGGCGTGGAGCCCACCGACCGTTGGGCGGTGGTGGGGTTCTCCCCACATCTCATGGCTGGCGCCCCGCGAACAAGGTGGCAGCCATGCGCGGCTAGATGACGCTCGAGGTCGCGCGTTTCACGCAGCGATCTCGATGGACTCCACCAGCGCGAACTAGCCATAGTTAGGGCCTGGGAGGGGTTCACCGCGGGCGCGGCGCTCATCGAGGACCAGCTGGATCGCATCGAGGACGATCGTTCGTGCCTGCTCCAGACTTCGCCTTGAGGCACTCGGCGTCGCTGAGTGGGCCGGTCCATCAGGCGAGGATCACGCGGGTCGTGTCCTGGATTGGCCGGGACGCCCTGCCTCTGAGGAGGATCCTTAATGTCAGACACCTTGCATCCGATGCTGCCACTCGCCGCGCGCTGGTACCCGCGTCGACCACGAACACGTCGTGTCAGACCGTGATGCGACGCGACACGCCCGGTCGTGTGGCCGGCTCGGGTGAGCGGATTCTCACCGGCCACCGCCAGACCGGTTTATCCCCCACACATAGGGTCGGCGCCCAGTCACGATGGCGATACGAAACCGAGACAAGGGGGCGGACAGGCCATCAGGTGAGTTTCAACCGTCCGCACGGCCAGTGCTTGACGATCGCGAGCTGCTCGCGCGACGAGCTGAACAGCGGCGACGGCGGGTTCGCCGGCGGTGGATCCTGTTCGGGACGCTGACTCCCTTGGTGGTGATGTTGCTCTACTTCGGGACCTCTTACGCGAACTACATGCTCAAGCCGACGAGCGAGACGTTCTCGGAGCGCTCCGCGGAGTGGATACGCGACGACGCGCCGTTTGGCAACTTCATCATCGACACGGCCGAGCACTACACCGCGAGTGCGCCCCGCAGAGGCGGTCCCGGCCTGAAGCGTCTGCCGAGCGTCGGGCTCAGCCCCGCGCGGCCTCGGGTCAAGCACACCAAGCTTCTCACGTACAGGCCGCCACCGATCAAACCGGTGTTCGACACGCCGCTGCCCGGCGAAGGTGTCTGGCACCGAACGGGGCCATCAGTCGATGGCGGGCCGCCGGTGCTGGTCACAACCTACCGGCCGAGCACGGAATACCCCTCGATCGTCGCCTACGTCCTGTGGATCGACCACACCCGCACCGACCTCGCCTACTACCCCGGCCGCTATGAGCCACCGAGCGCGGTCGACCGGGGTCCGATGATGGTTCCTGTCGATCAGCGCCACCGGCTGCTCGCCACCTTCAACGGCGCCTTCACGCACGTCGACACCAACAACGGTTCGGCGGTCAACGGCCACACCAACGAGCCGCTGATCGACGGCAACGCCACGCTCGTCGGCTACCGCGACGGAACCGTGAACATCGTCAAGTGGACCGGCGGCCCGACCGCGCCGGCCAACGTCGCCTGGGCGCGCCAAAGCCTCACCCCGATCCTCTGGGACGGCAAGCCCAACCCCGGACTGGACACCGACCCGAACAGCATCCAGTGGGGTTACACCCTGGGCGGCGTCACCTTCACTCCACGCACCGCCGTCGGCATCGACGCCCACGGCAACGCGATGTTCGTCGTCGCGTCGGAGGCGACGGTGATCTCGCTCGCCCAGATCCTTCAGCACATTGGGGCGGTTCGCGGGATGGAGTTCGACATCAACCCCGAGTGGCACACGATGATCACCTACTCTCACACCAAAGGCCTCGGGCCGAGGATGATCGAGCCCCAGTCCCAGCAGTCCCCCGACCGCTATCTCACCCCCGACGACCGCGACTTCATGGCGGTTTTCTCCAAGGTGCCCGGGCCCATCACAGTCCCCTTCAAGTAGTCGGCGCGCCGAGCCGTCGACGCGGCTGCGGGACGTCGGCGCGAGGCTGTCCTGACCGTCCAGCGACGCGGCTCCTGCGTGCCCGGGCTCGCGTGACAATCCGGCCGACTAGTCGACGCGTTCAGCCTGG
Organism: uncultured Solirubrobacteraceae bacterium; assembly: GCA_963714245.1. Classification (GTDB taxonomy): domain Bacteria; phylum Actinomycetota; class Thermoleophilia; order Solirubrobacterales; family Solirubrobacteraceae; genus Palsa-465. Next base: position 12,800 of record CAVQNR010000005.1, read on the forward strand.
TAGGCATCTCGCTGCTGCGGCGTGCCTTCGCTGGCGCGATTGATGATCCCTACTTCCATCGATGCCCTTGAGCGCTGACTCGCCCGCACGCGGCGCGGATCAGCGATTCTAGGCACGCGAGGCGCTACGCCACGCTGACGCTCTGACCCGTTGCCTGCTCATCGGTGTTGGAGAGAAGCGTCGACCCGTTGGACGGCGAATCCGAGTACGCAACCGAGCCGCCGTTTTTGAGCGTGAGCTGAATGCCGACAAAGCGCTGTCCGGAATCGGGCTGGTCGTATGAACCCACCTGCAGCGGATCCATGACTTGGTCGACGGTCACCGCCATTGATTCACCGTCGCTGCCCTTGAGCATAAGCGTGTCACCAACTTTCGCCTGCTGCCGGGCCGCGGTCGACGTTTGGGTCGCGGCGGTCGATGTCCGAGTGGCACTGCTCGATTGTCTGCTGCGCGTCACGGTCTTCACGATCCTCTGCGTACCACCACAGCCAAGGAGCGCAACCGCGAGAGTCAGTGCGAACCCACCAAGGCGTCCCAGGCGCCCAGCGCACGCCGCAAATTACTCGTATCTCCCATTCCCGATCTAATCCTTCGCCACGCTCGCGCCACCGGTCGTCAGGTCGCTCCCGTTCAGGTAATTGTAATCAGATCCTCGATACGCAACATCGGGTGTATACGCCTGCGCCGAGGAATGGCGGGCGGAGCACGCGCCTTGAGCGCCATGAGGTCGGAATCGTTGGGCTTCCGGGTTGATCGAGAATCAGCAGGGACAGCCAAGACGCCCAGAGTTCTGCAACGTCGCCGGACCGGGCGCGAGCGATTGACTTCTGCTCTGGGTGACGGCCGGGGCGCAGCAGCAGTGCGGTCTGGGGTGATGGATCATCTAGTGATGGCTGCGAGTTCGTCCTGCCCGTCCTCTGCGATGGGCGGGTGCGTTACGCGGTTGGCGTCAGGAGGACGCGCCGGCGCTGCGGCCAGCGTGCGGTGACCGGCAGGTCTACCCCACCTGCAGTCGGGGCAGCTGCTGAGACGGATCCTCGTTCTCGGCCTCGTTGGCGATCAACAGCGCGTGAGCGCAGGATGGGCCTGCGTCTGCCAGGCACGCGTGCAGCCGGCCTTCGGCGAACCGGGCGGCGTTCGTGTGCCGTTCGAGGATGTCGCGTACCCGCACATGGTTCAGGCATCCTTCGAGCTGGGTGCTGCTGACCGCGCCGTCGCGGCAGTAGAGGTAGGCGACCGCCGCGACCCCAGGCCGAGTACCACCCACAGCACTCGGTCCTGCGTCGACGGGTGCGGGTTTCGCTCCCCGGGGCAGGCGGTCGCCAGCGGCGATCGTCGCGGCGAGCACCAGTGGGCCGGCGCCGACGACGATGATCGCCGAGCTCAGCGGGAGCCCCCCGACCGCGCGGACCGCCGCAACCACACCAACCCCAACGAGCACTACCACGAACCCGGCGACCACCAAGGCGATCAGCGCCCCCGCTAGGTACATCGGGGCGCGCCACAGCCACCGCGTCGCGCGCCGGCCCGTGCCGGCCCCTTCCCCCTGCATCCGCCGCCGATTCTCTCTGACCGACCGAGGAGTTGCAAGCGGTGCGGATCCGGCGGTATTCGATCACTGCCAAAACGTCGGGCCAGCCGGCAAACCACCCTCGACCCCCGCCCCACTGCCTGCCGTCCGCCGCCGGCGCTGTTGCTGTCGCCGCTGCCGCCGCCGTAGTCGTCGCTCGTGTCTCGGCGGCTGTGGCGCCACCTCTATCCGGAAGAGCTGCTCACCTCCAACGATCTGACCGATCAAATTAGGCCCTTATCTGGCTGGGTTCTAACGGCGTTCGTCGACGTTCGCGACCATCCACCGCCGTACCCAGTTAGGCCGCCGGGCATACCGCTGCTCCGTCGAAGTCGAGACATCTCAGGATCGCGAGCGGCCGGTTCCTGGCCTTCTGCTTCGTGCAGACCGAGGACGCAAGCAGCGGCCGGCGCGACGCTGTCGGAGGGGCGGGCGCGGCGTGGGTCCTCACAGCGGCTCTCCTCAGACCGGGCTCGTCGCGCGCGCAGGCGCGAGCACGAAGTCGTAGTCGATCTCCAGCCGCCCGTCTCCAGTGTGTTCCGGATGCACGATCAGCGGGTCCTTGACCGCGCTGGCAACGTCGGAATCCAGGTAGTCGCTGGAATCGATGAACAGCTGGGTGACCAGCGGCTCGTGGTCGTCGGCGGAGACGATCAGGTGGATATGTGCCGGGCGCCAGGGACTCCAGTCGGCAGCGGCCGTCATCGTCCCGGTGGGGCCGTCCAGCGGGATCGTGTACGGGCCGGGGAGCACCGTCCGAAACTCGTAGTGGCCCCGTTGGTCGCTAGACACCTGGCCGCGGAGGTTGCCGTCGGGCGGTCCCGGCATGAAGCTCGAATAACACCCGTCGGCGTCGGCCTGCCAGATGTCCAGGTTCGCGCCCGCCAGCGGCGTCCCCTCGGCGTCTAGCACGCGTCCGGTGACCAGCGTCGGGTCGCCCTTCTCGTCGGAGCGGTGCGGCAACTCGAACGGAGCTCCGAGGTGCGGGGCGTTGGGCAGGTGAAACGGTCCGAGAATCGTCCCCTGGGACCCCTCGCGGTTCGCGAAGCTGTGCTCCTCCACCCAGTGCTCGATGTAGACATCGCCGAACAGCGGCCACTCGCCCGCCTCTCCGACGTCGATCAACCATTGCTTTGCGGTCTGGTACTCCTCGTAAGTGACGTCGTTGTCGACGATCACCTCCTGCAGCTTGCGAAGCACCTCGCTGATCAGCTGGTTGGCTCGCTGTGACATCTCTCTCTCCTTCGGTCGTGTTCAGACGGCGTTCGGGTGCTGCGCCAGCGCCGTCACCCGGATGTTCAAGTAGGCAAACAACGGCAGCCCCGACAGAAGGTCATGCAGCTCATCCGGCGAGGCGACATCTAGCACGCTGACGTTGGCGTAGCGTCCCGCGACCCGCCACAGGTGCGGCCACCGGCCGTCTCGTTGGGCCTGCTGGGAGTATTCGCGCTCAGCGTCGCGCAGCCGCTGGGCCTGGTGCGGGTCCATGTCGGGCGGCAGCCGGACCTCCATCTCAGCCAGGAACAACATCACGCCTCCGATCGGTAGTGGTCAACCGCCTCGAGATCAACCGTGACCCCGAGACCCGGCGCGTCTGGCACCGCCACACGCCCCTCGTGGATCTCAGGGACGGCGACAAGGTCCGCCGCGAGGTCCAAGAAGTTGGCGGCCTCCACCGGGCGAGCAGACAGGTCCGGGCAGCCGGCTGCGAACGCGATCGAAGCCCACGCGCCGAGCGCTCCTTCGTACTGGCTGCCGACCACCGCCTGGACCTCCGCGGCGCGACAGTGAGCGAAGATCTCGCGCGACTCGGCAAACGCCGTACGCGCGACCTTGATGCTCACCTGCCCGACCGGCCCAGCGATCTCACGCGCGACATCGGAGAGGCAGAGGCAGCTCTCATCACCGCCCAACGGCACCGCCCACTCGTCAGCCAGCGCGCGGCGCCCCTCAATGTCGTCGAGAGAAATCGGCTCTTCGATCGCTTGCACTCCGAGCTCGACCAGGCGCGGCGCGGCCGCGCGGGCCTGCTCCAGCGTCCAGCCGCGGTTGGCGTCGACGTATAGCCTCGCCGCCGGGACGACACCGCGAACCGCTACCACACACCGCACGTCAAGGTCGACCTCGCGGCCGACCTTGACCTTGAAGGTCTCAATCCCGTAGCGATCACGAAACTCGGCGGCCTGCTCGGCCATTTCCTCCGGTGAACCAAAACTCACCATCGCCGCAACCGGCACCTGGTCGACAGCACCGCCGAGCAAGGTCGCGCACGACACACCGAGCAGACGCGCCGAAAGATCGGCAACCGCCACCTCGATCGCCGCGCGCGCACAGTTTTGGCCCTGAAGCCCGGCGCCGAGCGCGCGGACGCGCTCGTAGGCGATCGGGTCCACGCCGATCAGCCGAGGCGCAAACCACTCCCGGACGGTGCGCACGATCGACGCCTGGGTCTCACCGTAGGTGTAGGGCCGCGGCTGGGCCTCGGCGCAGCCCACGACCCCCGCGCCGCTGTGGACGCGCACCACCACGTTGTAAGCCGTGTCGATCGTCCCCGACGCGAATTGCGCCGGACGCAACATCGGCAGCGCGACCGGGATCGCCTCGACCGCGGTAATGCGGTGCTCCTGCTCCGCGATGACCGGCGCGGACACCAGTTCCCCCGGAACGCTCACCGCTTGCTGCTCCCAACCGCCGGGTAGGCCGCGCGCTCGATCGACTCCTGGGCGGCCGCCCGGGCGTCGTGGCCGTGAATCCAGGCCAGCTGGTCAGGTACGTCGTCAAACGCCACGTTGCGCCGATCGACATCGTCGGTGGCGAGGTGTAGAACGTCGGCGGTGCGACGAGACCATGCCTGAACGCGTGCGGTCCGGTCATGCCGCTGGTCCTCATAGCTTGCAAGGGCTGTTGGCACCGAGGCCGTGTCCGCGCTGGCGAGGTGCTCCGCGAGGGCGACCGCGTCCTCGATCGTCTGATTGGCGCCCTGCCCCTGATGGGGGAGCATCGCGTGCGCCGCATCGCCGATCAGCACCGTCCGATCAATGTGCCAGCGGTCAAGGACGGAGTGATCGTGCAGCGCCCACCGCGCGCTCTCCTGCACGGCTCCGACCATTTCCTGCACCGCGCTGTGCCATCCCGCGAAACGTTCGGCCGACTCCTGCGGCTCACACGGCGCCATCCACGAGTCGGCGGTCCACTCCGGGACGCGGGCGACAGCCAGGAAGTTAATGATCTCCCCGTCGGCGATCGGATAGTGCAGCAGGTGAGCCCCGGGACCGGCCCAGAACTGGATCGCTGATGGCTCGGGCAGCGACGGCACCGCCTCGCGCTCAACCAGGCCGCGATACCCGACGGTGCCGCTAAACCGCGGCGCCCCCCCGAACGGCAACGCTTGACGGACTGCGGAGTGAACCCCATCGGCCCCAACGACCACGTCAGCGCAGGCCTTCGAGCCGTCGGCGAAACGCAAGGACCCGTCCGCCTCGGCGGCCACGACCCGATGGCCAAGATGGATCCGCGCCGGCGCCACGTCACGCGCCAGGAGGTTCAGCAGCGGCACGCGGTGCACGCCGTAGTAGGGCGCGCCGAAGCTGCGCGGATAGATGTCATCCTCCGCCATCGCCTCACGGCTGATGAGCGTTCCATCCTGATCACGGACGCACAGAGACGACGGCACCGCCGAAATCTCAGCCAGCTCAGTGCCAATCCCCAGCCGCTCGAGCTCCCGAACACCGTTGGCCGACAGCGCCACCGCAGCGCCGATCTCACGCAACTCATCCGCCTGCTCATACACCTCGGCGTCGACACCGTGGCCCTCCAAGGCCCGAGCTAGCACCAGCCCCCCGATACCGCCACCTGCGATCGCTACACGCATTCTCAACCTCTCCTCGTTAGCGAAAGTGTTCCCGATGATTCGGAGTAACGCAAGACATATTCGCCCCCTATTAAGTGCGATCACCACCTAATTGGGATACACTCGCCGAATGCGGACTGAGTTACTCCAAGCGTTCGCGGTCGTCGCGGAGGAGCGGCACTTCGGCCGCGCCGCTGACCGGTTGCACATCGGCCAATCGCCCCTCTCCCAGCAGATCCGTCGACTCGAGCGCGAGCTAGGGACGCCGCTGCTCGTCCGCACCACGCGCCGTGTCGACCTCACACCCGCGGGCGAGATGGTCCGCGATCGCGTCCAGCCGCTCCTGCGCGAACTCGACCGGCTCGGCGAGGACGCGCGCCGCCTCGCCGCCGGCGAACTGGGACGGATCGCCATCGGCTTTACGGGCAGCGCGACGTTCTCGCTCATGCCCGGCCTCGCCACCCGGCTCAGAGAAGAGCTGCCATCGGTAGCGCTCGAGCTCCACGGAGAACTACTCACCCCCGCACAAGTCACGCGACTCATCAACCGCGACCTCGACATCGGCCTACTGCGCCCGCCCGTGCGCGAACCAGGGATCCGCCTCGAGATCATCGACCACGAGCCGCTGCTCGCAGTGCTGCCGACCGGCCACCCACTCACCGCGCAGCCGGCGGTCAACCTGTCAGACCTCGCCGGCAGCCCCTTCATCACCTACCCGGCCGCGTCACGCTCGGTCATCCACGAGGCCGTTGAGCGCGCCTGCCAACAACACGGCTTCCACCCCCAAGTCCAACTCGAGGTCGCCGAGACAGCCACCCTGGTGGCCTTCGTCGCCGCCGGCCTGGGCATCTCGCTCGTCCCAGCAAGCGTGCGCAACCTCGCGATCAACGGCGCCACGTACCGCCCGCTCGTCGGCCAAGGCCCAACCGTCGACCTCGCGGTCGCCTGGCACGAGGACCGTCACACACCCTTGATGGAACACACGCTGAACATCATCCGCCGCCACATGACCTCAATCGGGGCGCAAGCCGACAACTGACGTTCCTCCAAGGGCCTCACCCAGAAAGGCCAAGCAGGCCTGGCTGAGCGCCGTATCAAAAATCCCGATCGACTCGGTCAAGCCCCTCCCCAGACACAGTTTTTCCCTGAGCTGAACGCTCAGCAGAATCCATCTCGGCCGTCAGATCCAGGCGGCGGAAGACCTTGGTGCTCGGCCGGCACTGCGCCTGCTGTCAACCCCGGACAGTCCGAGCGCCACTCATCTGGCGGTGGCCGGCACGCAGCATGTCGAACAGTTCGTCGTCGCTGGCTCCACGTGCCGACAGGCCCGCGAGTTCGAGCGCGGCTTGCCGGGACCCGAGGTGATAGACGCATCGGGCTGACTGACGGCCGGCGGCCGAGGGAGAACTTGCGGTCAAGATCCGACGGCGCCTCGATGCGGAAGGTTTCGAGCTCGGCGAGGTCGTCGATCGTTTCTGGAGATCGAACCGCCCAGGAACGGTCCCACCCTGCGTGCAGCACGGTGCGCCCATGAGGGCCGCCCGCCGGTAGAGCACGAACTGCTCAGGCTCGCGACCATCCCCTTGGAGCGTACGATCGGCCTGATGATGCGTCGCAGCGCCTCCCGATGGCGGTGCTCGAGGCTTTCACTTCAGCCGGACGAGCCCCTCCGCGGATTAACAATAGGGCGAGCGCGGCGCGTCGCGGCTCGGCCTCAACCACGGCATCTGCTGGGCTCGGGATGTCTAGGAGTAGCGTTCAGCCAGCGGCACGTCGCGTCCCGCGCGGCTCTCATCGTTTCCGACGGCGACACACCTGGTCGCGCTCGCGCAGGAGACGCCGTCCAACTCGTTGTCCTGCCCGCCGGCAGGGTGTGGCGTGTGCTGCACGGTCCAGCGGATGCCGTTGAAGCGCTCGGCGAGCGTCAGCCCGTCGTTGCGACCACGAAAGTAGGAGCCGACGGCGACGTAGGCGCGTGCTGACACGCACGAGATCCCATCGAGCTCAAGGGCTTGGCCGTGTCTGGGGCGGGCGGTCTTCTGCACCGACCAGCGCGCCCCGTTCCATCGTTCCGCCAGCGCCACGGTCGTGCCGCCGTTGGGCGACGGAACGTAGTCGCCGACCGCGAAACAGTCAGCGCTTGACGGGCACGAAATCCAGTTGAGCTCATACAGGATGCCGTCGCCGGGATTCGGTGTTTTCAAGATCGTCCAGCTGACCCCGTTCCAGGCTTCGGCAAGCGTGACCTGATGTTCACGCGGTCCGGTTTCCCCGACAGCGACTCACGCTGACGCGGTCGGACATGAGACGTCCGACGGCTCGCTTCTGCCGGGCCCGCCGGGCGCCGGGGTCGGCTGACGCGACCAGCTGACCCCGTCCCAGTGCGTTGCCAGCGCTGAGGCGCTGTGCGCCCATCCAACCGCGATGCAGTCAGACGCCGAGGCGCATGACACACCGTCCAGGTCGGTGTCCAGGCCGTCGCTGGTATCCAGGCTCGACGTCGGCTGCACCGACCACCGCAGACCGTCCCCGAACTCAGCCAGCGTACGCAGATCCGCCGAACCGGTCGCGGTGCACACGGTCACAGACGGGCACGACACCGACTCCAGACCGCCCACCCCGAAGTCAGAACGCACGCGCGGTGTGCCATCCGTGCTGTCGCGTTCATGGCGTTGCCGAAGGCTGGCGATGGAGCGTCCGGGCTCGCTCGAGGTAGGGGGTCGCGCGTAGACGGGTGAAGATCTCGGTCGCCTCGGCGAGCAGCGGCACCGCCTTGGCGTCTTGCCTGTCAGCGTGGAGCAACTCGGCGTGTTCGAGCAGCACCTGTGCGAGAACAAACGGTGCGTCGATCGCCTCCAGTTCGCTGCTGGCTCGGTCGAGGTGTTCGTCGGCTGTCTTGGTGTCGCCGTGTCGTGCGGCGAGCAGCCCGGCGAACCGTGCCGCGCCGGCCCGCAGCAGCGGCGATCGCATGGCCGGTGGCAGGTCGGCGACGAACTCGATCAGCCGCTTGACCGTGCCCTCGTCGCCGAGTGCCAGCGCGGCGAGTCCGGCCTCGACATACGCCTCCCGCCGGTCCTCGTTGGGGATCTCGGGTGGGCCGGTCGCGATCGGCAGCGCCGCCTGAAGCGCTTCGGCGTCGCGGCCGAGCGCCCGCAACGCGATCGCGCTGGCGACGGGCGGCCCGGCGGCGTATTCGCGGTTGCTGCTGCCCTGAAGCTCGCTTGCCGACGTCAGGATCCGCTGTAGTCCCTCGGTGTCGCCGCGGGCCGCTTGGACGCGGGCGAGCACCGGCAGGTAGGCGAGCTGCAGGATGCCGCTACCGGCGAGCGGCGCGTCGCCGGTCAGCTCGGGAAGCTGATCCCAGCGTCCCATTGCGACGTTGGCGGTCGCGATCAGCAAGCTCAGGTGCTGCTCCCATCGCCGGTTACCGCGGGCTTCGGCGAGCGCGAGTCCCGGCTCGGCTACGGCGACCGCCTCGGCAAAACTGTCGCGCTGCAACGGCACGTCGGCGAGGTTGTTGTAAACAAGCAGCGCCTGGTCGGTCAGTTCGTGTTCGAGCGCGAGTTCGAGCGCGTGCCGCCGGAGCGCGATCGCCTCCTCCAAGCGTCCCTGTTTGCCGCGGACGAGGCTGATGGTATTGAACGCTTGGATGACGGTCCGCGATTCCTGCAGCGGTTCGGCGATCGTGAGCGCGGCGTCGGCCGCCTCCAATGCCTCGGCCGAGTCGCCGCGATGGGCGAGGTTCTTCGACAGTTCCGCGAGCGCCGCGGCCTTCTCCGCGCTCCCGCCGGCGAGGCCCGCGACCGCCCGCCGGCTGACCTCCACTGCGTCCTCGAGACGGTCGTCCATATAGAGAGCCGCGGCGAGCCCGGCGAGCGAGCGCGACGCCCCCTCGCGATCCCCGAGCGCCTCAAACAGGCCGACCGCGCGCTCAAACCGCTCACAGGCAGTCACACCGTCCGCGTTTGTCTGGGCTGCGTGCCCGGCCTTGTCAAGCAGCGTCGCGCGGGTCGCGTCGTCCCCGGCAAGCCCGGCGGCGTGCTCGAACGCGCGCTGCGCCTCGGGTCCTAGCGCCAGCGACAGCGCCCGCTCACCCGCGTCGGCGAGTGTCTCGCACGCCATCGCGCGGATCTGCGGAGCGTCCGTCGCGTCGGGCTCGGCGTCGGCCGCGTCCAGGAAATGAGCGGCGAGCACCTCGGAAAGCTCGGGAGCCTCATCGCGCCACGCCTCCTGCAGATGCCGCGCGACCGCTAAATGGCGGCTCTTGCGATCCCGCCGCGACAACGTCCCATACGCCGTGCTACGCAGCAGGCCCTGCAGGAAATGAAACTGGCCGCGCTCAGACGACAGCCGATCGTCGTTGAAAGCGATGATCTGCTTGGCGACCAAATCTTGCAGGATTTCTGCGACTTCCTGCTCGCTGCGGGTCCCGAGCGCCGCGACCCCCGCCGAGGTGAACGAGCTGCCGTACACCGACGCGTCCTGCAGGACCGACCGCTCCGCTGCGGTCAAACCGTCCAGGCGAGCCGCCGCGAGCGCGTGCAGCGTCTCAGGCACCTCCAGCTCTTCGATGTCGCCCGTCACGACATAGCGGTTGCCCTCCGGCGCGAGCAGCCCGCGATCGAGCAGCATCCGCACGGTCTCAACCGCATACAGCGGCACCCCCTCCGCGCGAGCGAGGATCTTGGCGACGAGCTCGCCCGGCAGCCCGGGCACCAACCCCGCGAGCAGCTCACCCATCGCGCCGTCATCCAACGACCCCAGTGCAATCGTGGCCGTCCAACCCGGACGGGCGCTCAGCAGCTCGGGGCGTCCGAGCGCGAGGATGAAAAACGGAAACTCGGCCGACCACTCAAGCAGGTAGTCGATGAAGTCCAGCAGACCGCTGTCGGCCCACTGCAAATCCTCAAACGCCAACACCACCGGCTGTTTCTCGGCCAGCCGCTCAAAGAACAACCGCCAACCACTGAAAAGATCAGCGCGATCAGTCGCGGTTCGCTGCTCGAGGCCGAGCAGGTGCGCGAGGCGCGGCTCGACCAGCCGCCGCTCACGCTCATCGCTCACATGCTCAGAGACAGCGGCGCTCAACTTCGCTCGGGCTGTCGCGGCATCCTCTTCTTCCAGGATCCCGGCGCGAGCGCGGACCATCTCCGCCAGCGCCCAGTACGCCACCCCCTCGCCGTACGAGAGACAGCGACCTTGGTGCCACCAGCGGACGTCCTGGATCCCGTCCAAGTACTTCAAGAACTCCCACAACAAGCGCGACTTCCCCGAGCCCGCGTCACCGACCACCGCGACCAGCTTGGCACGACGTGCGTGCGCGCTGCACTCGCCCGCGTCGATGATCATCCCCAGCTCACGGTCACGACCCGCCAGCGGCGCCTCGAGTCCCGCGCCGCGTTTCGCGCCACCCGCACCCGCCACCACCCGCACGCCGTCCACGCACGCACCGGCGCCTCCCGCCCCTTGACCTGATGCGTTCCCACGTCCTCGTACGCGATCGCCGCCTCCGACGCGCGCCGCGTCACATCATCCACCAGCACCGTCCCCGCAGCCGCGATCGACTGCAAACGGCTGGCCGTGTTGACCGTGTCGCCGATCACCATCCCCTCGCCCTCCGCGCCGATCTCGACCGCGGCGCTCCCCGTCAGAACACCCGCCCGAACGCGCAGCTCCGGCATCCCCGCCTCCTCACCCAATGCCGCGACCATCGCCGTCAACCCCAGCGCCGCCCGCACCGCCCGCTCGGGATCATCCTCGCGCGCGACCGGCGTACCCCAGACCGCCATCACCGCGTCCCCGATGAACTTCTCCACCGTCCCGCCATAGCGCTCGATCAACACGCGACACTGATCGAAATAACGGGACAAGAGCTCCCGGACCTCCTCCGGATCACGAAGCTCAGACAACGTCGTGAAACCAACCAGATCCGCGAACAACACCGACACCAACCGCCGCTCCGACACCGACGCCTGGGCCACGGACGACGCCGACGCACCGGCCGCCGCCGAAGCTGCCGCCAGCGCCGTCCCGCACTCGCTGCAGAACCGCTGCCCCGGCTCATGCCCGGCACCGCAAGATGAGCAACGCAGAGCCAACGCCGCCCCGCACTCCTTGCAGAACTTCGAGCCCTCGTAGTTGTCAGCCTGACACGCGGGACAGACCATCCGTGCTCCTGATCGCACTCAAACGAAGCCGAAGCGTATCCGCCGCCAGCGGCAGTCGTGGAATAGCAGCCCGAACCGATGCATGCACACTTCCGCATCGATCGCGAGCAGCCCTGCCCACTGGGCTGATCTCAACCACTCGACCGGACACCGCGACACCCCTACCCACCGAAGCGGGCCCTTCTGCCCGGGATGGGGTCAGACAGCTCGTTCGGGCTAAACGCGACAACGAGCGCTGAGTGCGGCAACGGGGGCGCATCTGCATAGGTACCGGCCTCGTCGAGCCGTTCGACCGGTGCGCGGATCGCCGCCGGCATCGACCGCTTCACCACCGACGCCCAGCTCGCCCGCCTCGCCGACTGCGCCCCGGTCCCCGTCTCATCCGGCCGTTCAGACCGCCACCGCCTGGACCCCGGCGGCAACCGACGACTCAACAGCGCCTTCTACATCCTCGCGATCATCCGGATCCGCGACGACCCCCGCACTGCCCTCTACCTCGCCAAACAACGCACCAACGGCAAGACCCAAAAGGAAGCCATCCGCAGCCTCAAACGCCACCTCGTCCGCCGCGTCTACCACCTCCTCCACAACCCCAACAGCGTCCCAACCACCATCTGCTTGACATAGAGGACTCACGAACCAACGGGACTCTCGAAGCGTGCTTCCGCGGCGGGCGAGACAGCTGCTCCGCTCCGAATGCAGCACGGATGCGTCGCGAGATCCGAGACGGGCCTGTGGTTGGGAGTCTCGATCTCATCCACGAGCGCGAGCGAATAGTCCTCGTAGGAGATGCGGAAGTTCCCGTGCTCGTCCGTGACGGGATGCTCGCCGCCGATCCGGTAGTGGCCGAGGCGCTTGCCCGGAGCGAAGTTCCCTGGTGGCGACGACATGTACGTCTAGGTGACGCCCGTCGACGCACGGTAGAAATCAAGGGCGGCTGCTTGCCCGAGCACCTCTTCTCGCAACTCCGCAGGAAAATCAGGTGCGTCGACAAACCGGACCCCGTCGGCGTCAAGGAGACTTCCTCCACCGCCGCTGTGGATAAGCCGCGGTAGCGCCAGTTTTGGTGCCAGGCTGGCACGGGCCCGCTGCGCTGAACAAGCCGACTGCGCCTAGGGCGGGCTTCTCTATCACGAACCAACGGCACTCTCGAAGCCTGCTCCCGCGGCGGGCGAGACAGCTGCTCCGCTCCGAATGCAGCACGGATACGTCGCGAGATCCGAGACGGCCCTGGTCAAGCGGGCAGGTTTGCAGCTCCAACACGGCGCGCGGCCATCGCGAGTTTGCAGCTGCTTCTCAATGCCGCCGGTGGGGCTCGAACCCACGACCTAGGTGTAGGACCCGAGGAGGTTGTTCAGTTCGTTGAGGCGGGCGATGGGTGGCTGGTGGCTGAGGGCGCCGTGTGGTCGGCGGCGATTGTAGAAGTCCAGCCAGCCGGCGAGAGCGGCGTTGCGTTCGGCGCTTGAGCGGTAGATCGCGCCGTAGGCCCACCCACCGAGCATGGTGCGGATGAACCGTTCGGCTTTCCCGTTGGTCTGCGGGCGATACGGCCGGGTTCTGAGATGCCGGATCCCGAGGGCCCGGCAGGCGATGGCGTGGATGGCAGAACGGTAGGCACCGCCGTTGTCGGTGAGCAAGCGTTCGGTCTTGATGCCGTAACTGGCGAAGTGCGCAATGGCGCGGCGCAGGAATCCCACGGCCGTCGGGGCTTTCTCGTCGAGGAGAACTTCGACGTAGGCCAGTCGGGTCGCGTCGTCGATGCAGACGTGCACGTATTCCCAGCCAACGGTCCGGCGACGGTGTGCAGCAGCGTCGGTCAGTACCGGGGTGTTGTTGCGGCGCTTCAGACCATCGCCTGCCCGTTTGCCCGCGCCGCCCTGGATCCGCCCGAGCTTCTTGACGTCGATGTGGATCAGCTCGCCGGGACGAGCTCGCTCGTAGCGCTGCGCGGGCTCCAGGCCCAGCCGGCCGAGGCGGCCCAACCCGATCCGGGTCAAGATCCCCGACACCGTCGAGACCGCCATGTCCAGGCAGTCGGCGATCTCGGCGGCGGTCATCCGCAGCCGTCTGAGCGCCGCGATCACCTCGACCCGGCGCTCATCGGTACGGTTAGCGACGACCGCGGGCGCTGAAGAACGATCTAACAGCCCCTCGCTGCCTTCGCCCCGGTAGCGGGCCAGCCACTTGCGCGCGGTGCGGTCACTGATCCCGGCCGCCTCGGCGGCCGCGACCAACGACCACCCCGCATCCCCAACCCGCTCGATCAACAACTCGCGGCCCTTCAGACTGAGCCTGGCGTTAGCGTGCATCTTCATCCGGTGTCCTCCTTGGGACTGACTGGCTTGAGCACCTGTCAGCCTCCAAGAGGCACCGGATGGCTTACCTCTCAGACCGGAACAACGTGATCAGGAACTACACCTAGGATGTCGCACGGCGCGGAGTCGCGGCTCTGGACGAGTTGCCCCGACCGACACTGGTCACCTGCCGCACTGGGCCACGGTCGTCAGCCCTCGTCTATCTCTATGCCGGCCTGCGTTCAGGTGCCTCGGCCGACGAGGTGCTCGCGCGCGCAGAGGCCGATGGGGCCCCCTTTACCCAGGCCGAGCCTCTCAAGGCCTGGGTTGTGCAAGGGCTCGCCGAGCTCTCATGACGGTCAGCGCCTCGATCGTGCCGATCTCGGCGCCGGACGACCAGTTCGCCGCGCCAGCGATCACGCCTACCGTGCAGGCACGATCGCTTCGTGACCACGATCGCGCGGCTTGGCGGCGTCGGCACCGGCTGGGTCTGCACGACCTCACAAGATGGGCCACGGACCCGAGGGATCGGTGCTTCGCTCCTGCGCCGCTCCTGCAGCGAGCTGAGACGCTCACGGGATATCTCGCGGTGGCGCGGAATGCGGCCACGGATCTGACGCCCGCCGGGTGACCCATCTCGATCGGAGCGGTCACGGGGCTCGTGTGACCCTTGTAGGCGTGGAGCACCAGCAGTGGGCGAAGCCCAGCGAGTATGAGGTGGAGGTGGCGCTCCCAGTCGGCGGCGCTTGGCTTGAAGTACATCGTTGAGATGATTCCGGTGAGGATCATCGGGATGTCGTCAGAGTTGAGGTCAGAGCGGACGGCACCCGCTGTTTTGAGCGCGTTTGAGGATCCGGATCGAGGTCGCTGCGAGCGCGGCCTCCTGTTCCTCGATGCCTTCGCGGTGCAGATCGCTGGAGCGCATCATCTCGAACTGAAGCCCGGTGTCGCCGTCGATCGCGAGGAGCGTGGTCCGGATTGCGGTCTCGATGGATTCGAACGGGTCTCCGGAGGTCCTCTGCGCGGGAGGCGATCTCGCAGAGCTCTTCGAAGCGTGCTCGGATCACCTCGCTGAGCAGAGCTTCTTGGTCGAGGAAGTGGCGGTAGAGGGTCCCTTTGCCGACGCCGGCATGCTTGGCGATGTCATCCATATGTGCCTGTTCGCCTCTGAGTGCGAAGAGTTCGCGTGCGGAGGCGATGATTCGCTCGCGGTTGCGGCGGGCGTGGGCACGTCGGGGGGTTTTGGTGTTAGCGGCTATGGGTTGACGGGCTTGCGCGGCTTCGCGTTGTACCTTGGCTTGCGCTTACTCGAGCAAGCCACGCTCCTTCAGGAAGTCGCGGTTCGCCTGGCCGACCTCGATGAGGTGCCCGTCCGGATCGCGCAGGTAGCAACGCAGCTCGACGCCGTGGTCGACTGGCGGGGTCAGGAACTGGGCTCCCTTGGCGCTCCAGTCGTCGTAGATCTCTTGGATGTTGGCGACACGGATGTTCAGGAAGCTGCTTGTCGTGTTGGGGTCGGGTGCAGTCAGCGTCACGGCTGGCTTGTCGTCGGTTGGGCCACCCCCCGTGTTGATGATGATCCAGCTGTTCGCGAGCGCGACGACCGCGGGACTTTCAGAGACGATTTCGCCGCCGAGGACTTTGGCGTAGAACTCTCGCGAGCGAGCGATGTCCTCCGCGACGATGAAGTGGGTGAGCAGGATGCCCGTTTCGGGGGCCGGGAACGGTGCCATATCAGATCTCCCTTAGTCGTTTTAGGACGGTGCGAGCAACCATCTTGGAGGCGTGGCGACCTCAGCGGTGAGTGGTTTCATTGCGGCTCTGAAAGTCAGCCGGCGAGGTGTTACGCGAGACTGTCGTTGAGGTGATGAAGCGGTGGATGGCTTCGTTGGCGTTGTCCTGAAACGACGGGTCGGCCAGGTCGGGGAAGATGTCCGTTTGGTCGACCAAGGGACCCTTCATCTTGCCGGCCGCGCTGGCGTAGAACACGCCGCTAGATAGGGTCGGGTCGGTGACGCCGTCGACCAGTCGCTTCGCGCCCACGTCAAGGTTGTGGCTGATGCCCAGGTGGGGCATCACGTATTTGGCCGCGATACGAAACGGCAATGCGAGGTCATCGGGTGCGTGCGTGCCGGTGGTGTTGCCGGGGCTCACGGAGACGAATTTGCGGTCGGGGTGCTGGCGGGCCAGGGAGGCCATCCACAGGATGCCGAGCAACTTGGCCTGCCCATAGGCCAAATTGACGTCAGGCTTGCGGCCGGCGAAAAAGCTGCCGTCGATGACAGTGGCGAGCTCGTCGGCGGACTTTGAGACGAACGACGGCCGTTTGAACCCCATCTTCGGGAGTCCCCTGGCTGCTTCGCTTCCGGCGAAGACCGCCACCTCGCCAAGCCGGTCCTCGGCCAGGAGCGTCTCGAGCAGGACGACATGGCCGAGTACGTTCTGCGCGAACATGTACGTGGCCCCGTCGGCGGTCACGGCCATGGGCGTCTTGCCGCCCATTCCCCCGGCGTTCATGACGACCGCGTCGATCGATCCGTCGATGCCCGTCAGGCTGGCGCGGACCGAGCGCGGATCGGCAACGTCCATGATGACGATGTCGAAGATGCTCCGGCCGGTCGCGGCTTCGAGCTCGGCCTTGGCCCTTGTCGCCTTGTCTGGGTTCCGGCACGCCAGGTGGACGCGGGCGATCTCGGGACGTAGTGCCAGTTGCCGGGCGATGTCCTTGCCGATCCCGACGTTGGCGCCCGTGACCAACACGGTCTTTCCTGTGGTTGTGCTCATCAGAATTCCCTCTCATCTTTTGTAGGTCCAGCCAGGGTCGGCTGAACGGTGTGGTCGGACCGCCGGGCAGACACGACGGCTAGGCCCTCGCTCGGCCTGGCCCAGCACAGCGGCTTCTTGCGTTCCCGGCGGCAGCAGCCCCGAACCTGTCTCCAATACTGGATCACTAGATCCACTCTGCCAGACAGATTATGGAATGTCAAGGCCATTGGTAGCGGTATACTTCTCTCGATGTCCTCAACGAGTTCTGGTCGGCCGCGGTTGACGCGCAAGGGCGCCGAGACGCGCGCGCGGATCGTTGACGCCGCGGCAGAGCTGATCTATGAGCAGGGCGTTGCCCACACGACGATCGAGGAAGTGCGCGACGGCGCACACGTGAGCAGCTCACAGCTCTACCACTACTTCGACGACAAGCCGGCGCTGGTCCGCGCAGTCATCGAGCGCCAGGCCGACCTGGCGATCTGCACGCAGGAGCGGTTCGACCTCAGCAGCCTCGACGGCCTACGGGAGTGGCGCGATTTCGTGGTCGATCACACCCGCGAGCACGGGCGGGCGCGGCGGTTGTCCGGTCGGCTCGCTCGGTTCCGAGCTTGCCGAGACCGAGCCCGAAGCCAGGGCGATCGTGGCGGCGTCCTTCAAACGCTGGGAGGCCAGCATCATGGCCGGTCTTCTGCGGATGCACGCGCTCGGCCGACTCACACCCGAGGCCGATCCGCGCCAGCTCGCGCTGGCCTTGCTTGCCGCGCTTGAAGGCGGCCTCCTGCTCGCGCAGGTCCAGCGCGACCCCGAACCGCTCGCGGCCGCGCTCGACGCGATGCTCACGCTCATCGCCACCCTCAGCAGCACCCCGAGCACTTCGCTCGACCGCTGAGCCCTCAGACCGACGACCTACGGGAAGCCGTCCCAGAGCGCGTCGACCCAGATCGCCTGATATTGGATCACACGAGCCATTTCTGCTAGGTTGGCGTCCGCACGAGTGGACTGTGTGTTCCAACTACTGAAGGGATGTCGACATGGATCTGACGGACAAACGGGCTTTGATCACCGGTGGCACCTCCGGGATGGGCATCGCCACCGCCCGGGCGATGGCCGAGAAGGGCGCGTCGGTGATCCTCACCGGCCGCGACGAGACCCGCGGCGAGAGCGCCGCAGAGGAGATCCGGGCGGAAGGACACGAAGCGCAGTTCATCGCCGCGGATTTCTCGGAGATGTCCGAGGTGCGGCACGTCGCCGACGCGGCAGGCGAGATCGATGTTCTGGTCAACGGTGCCGGCTTTGCCGCCCTCGCACCGACGGTTGACACCGACGAGGCGGCGTTCGACGGTCTGTTCCAGATCAACGTCAAGGCGCCGTTCTTCCTGGTCGCCGCGCTCGCCCCGAAGATCGCCGCCCGCGGCGGCGGATCGATCATCAACATCTCCACGATGGTCGCGAGCTACGGCCAGCCAGGCATGGCTGCATACGGCGCGTCGCGCGCCGCGATCGAGCTGCTCACCAAGGCGTGGGCCGCCGAATTCGGGCCGCAGAACGTCCGCGTCAACGCGGTCGCTCCCGGTCCGACGCGGACCCCGGCAATGGAGCCGAGGCTGGCGATGGCCACAAGAGTTCGCCAAGACGATTCCGCTCGGTCGGATCGCGGACGTGCACGAGCTGTCCGACGTCATCACGTTCCTCGCGACCCCGGCGGCCGGCTACATCAACGGCGCGACCATCCCCGTCGACGGCGGCCGCCTCGCGATCTGAGAGGAGACGAGATGAGGCTCGTCACTACTCCCGGCGTTCGGACCCGAAGCCACTCGGCCGCCCGCTCACGATCCTGCTCGCCCGCAAGCCGGACTAGGCCTCCGGGTTGCGGGCCGGTAGCGGAGATCACAGCCCCGATTGACGCCGGCGAACTGCGCTGGGACAGCAGCGAGCGCGGGCTTCTCACCGACACCGCGGCGATCCACGAATTCCCCGAAGCCGGCCAGCTTCGCGGCCGCGCCGTCCTGCCCCCGGAGGGCTGAGCTATGGCTATGACCACATCAGCCACCGCTGAGCACGAGCACGGGCATCCGAACATCGTTCTCACAACACTCGCCCTGGCGAGCGTGATGAGTGTGGTGAACCTATTCATCGTCACCGTCGCGTTGCATACCATCGGGTCGCATCTGCACAGTTCCCTGTCCGACGTCGCCTGGGTGCTGAACGGATACGCCCTGTTCTTCGGTGCATTGCTCATACCCGCCGGACGGTTCAAGCGACAAGATCGGCCAAAAGACCGTCTTCATGCTCGGCCTTTTCATCTTCACCATCGCCAGCCTCGCGTATGCAGTGAGCCCGGACCTGTGGGTACTCGTCGGGTTCCGCTGCGTTCAGGCGATCGGCGCGGCCATGCTGATCCCGTCAAGTCTCGGGCTTGTCTTGACCACCATGCCGCCCGCTCGCGTGAAGAGCAGTGTGCGGCTGTGGGCTGTGAGCGGCGCGGCCGCGGGAGCGATCGGTCCGGTCCTCGGCGGCCTGCTCACATCGCTGAGCTGGCGGTGGATCTTCCTCATCAACCTGCCGATCGGGATCGCCGCGATCGCCCTCACCTGGAAAATGATTCCGAACGTCCGGCACGACCTCTCGACCAAGATGCCGGACCTGATCGGGAGCCTGATGGTGATCCTCACGATCGGCGCCATCTCCTTCGGTCTGCTCAACGGTCCCATGCGGGGCTGGGGTGACGGGCGCATCATCGCCAGCTGTTCCTGCAACAGTCGTGGCACTGGTCCACGACCGACACCGGCCTGGGGATCGCACCCGGACCGGCGGCGATTGCGCTGACCTCGTTCGTGGCGCAGAAACTCAACGAGAAGCTGCCCGTGGGGCTGGTGGTGGCGTCCGGCTTCGGGATCATCGCTGCCGGCCAGATCCTGATGTTGCTGCTCCTCAAGGGCGGCGGACACAGCTACGCCGCAGACATCCTGCCCGCCTGGTTCCTGATCGGCACAGGCTTCGGGTTCTCACTCCCGACGATCATCGGCTCAGCGACTACCGACCTACCAGCAAAGCTCAGCGCGACGGGCAGTGCCGTGGTCAACAGCGGCCGCCAGATCGGCGGCGTCTTCGGCACAGCCATCCTGGTCGTGATCTCGGCACGGCAGCTACGACCGGGGACCCGACGCAGTACTACCACTTGTGGTAGGTAGCGGCCGCCGCCTGCGCCGCTGCCGCCCTGACCTCCCTCGGTCTCACCCCCGCCGCCAAACCGAGGAGGAGAACGGGGCTGTCGCTAGCTCCTTAGCGGCATTCCCCGAGCGGTGAGAGTCACCTCGACGACCCAGATCGAGGATTAGCGCCGCCACCTGCAGCACCCCTTGGATCCGTCGGGGGTGTCCGAGCCCATCGCTTCTGCCTAGTCGCCATTCCGACACTCTGCAGGTCAGACGGCCCGAGCTCGATTGCGTAGGCAGCGACTGCGTCGTCCCGATTGGTGGTCGAGCGCGCCGCGCGAGGAGCGGTCGTCTGCACCGGCGTGCCCGCTCACGAGCGCACGTCGCCGAACCGTCGCTCGTCCGCCGGCGAGCCGGCCATCGCTACCGCGGCGGAGCGATCGTGCGACGCCCACGACGCGGACGATTCCTATCGTCGCAATGCGCGTCAGCGGCGGGGTTCCGAAATCTGCAACCAGTCGTGCGCGAGAAGACGGCCGGTCTTGGGCCGGTCAGGCCGTGATTGTGTGGAGATACGCTTCCGATATGGGTGCAGACGTCGCGGCCTTCGCCGCCGACTCCTGCAGCTTGCTCAGAGTGACGGGCCGTCGAGAATCCGCCGCCAGATACAAGTCACTGTCCTTTGAGTTCTCGGCCGCAACGGCCCAAGGACCTACAGCAGGTCAACAAGCGCGGGCGGCTCCATACCGCTCGTTATGGCGCCGAGGCCTGCGGGGCGGGGTGCTCAGGTTCGTCAAGTAAGTGATGCAGCCGACGCGCTACACCGCGTGCATGGGAAAGCGATCGCCACTAGCCGTCGATTGATCTCAACCCTGGGTGCCCCCTAGAATGAAAACGCCAAAGGCAGGGGGTAAGGCCTACTCACCCTTGATGAACTCAAGCAAGTCGGCGTTCACTTTGTCGGGATCCACAATCGCGATGCCGTGGGAGCCACCGGGATAGACCTTCAAGATCGCGTCAGGAACGATCTTTGGCACAGCCTTGCCGGTCGGTTCGATGGGAACGATCTGGTCGTCTTCACAGTGGATGACGAGCAACGGAACGTCGCACTTGGCTATGTCGTCGGTGTAGTCAATTTGCCAGCTGTATGTCGTGTCGTACTGAGCCCTGGCGCCTCCCAACAGACCTTGGAACCAAAACAAGTCACGCATCCCTTGGGTGGCAGTCGAGCCCTGTCGGTTGGCACCGAAGAAGGGTTCGGACAAACCCTGGAAAAAGGTCGAACGATCCTTTGCCACTCCGGCGCGGATGCCGTCAATCACCGCAATGGGCGCACCCTCGGGATTGGTTTCGCTCTGCGTCATGTTTGGAACAATCGAGTCCTGAAGGACCATTTTGGCGAGCCGTGAAGTGCCGTGGCGCGAGATGTAGCGAGCAAGCTCGCCACCGCCCGTGGAGTGCCCCACAAGTACTACATCGTGGAGGTCGAGGGCGGTGATGAGGTTGTCCAAGTCGTCGGCCCAGGTGTCGACGTCGTTGCCGAAGCCCGGCTGGTCGGAGTAGCCGTTGCCACGTCTGTCATGGGCGATTGTGCGGTACCCCTGAGCGTTGAAGAACAGCATCTGGGCCTCCCAGGCTGCCCCGGTCAAAGGCCAGCCGTGTGAAAAGACGATGGGCTGTCCGGTGCCCCAGTCGCGGTAATAGATGGACGTGCCGTCAGTGGTTGTGACCGTTGGCATGGGAAGTTCCTTAAATTAGGACAACAGGGCGATTAGGGCGATCGGCTTGGCGGAGTTTTCTTCACGCGCCGCTCTTCCAAGCTCGCGTTCCTCTCCAGAACGTGGATCATACTGCCGTAGGTCTGATTTGAGCTATACCGGCGAGGGATTTGCGGCCTCAGCCGCTTAGGTGAGGGCATCTAACGGCCCCCACCCATTGATCGAGGCCGGTGTCGCTGGTGCGGTCGTCCGCGTCTGGGCTGGCGATCGGCGTGGCGTACCCGCGACGCCACAGGCCCGAGAGGATCCGATCGGCTAGCTCGAGATCGAGAACGAGATCGACGGGGATCATCCACGAGGGGCGGGGGCTCGCTCGTAGCGTCCGGAGGATCAGTCGCTCCGGTGGTGTGAGCTCGGGCGGCTCGCGTCAGCTGTTGCGCTGTTGGGCGACGGCTCAAGATGGTCGAGCGCCGAGACGATCCAGCAGTGGAACGGCCCGGCCGGCGTGGGACGACTACGAGACGGTGATCGTGCTCGCATCCGAAGAGGCTCACCGGGCACTGCTGGGAACCACCAATCCCGCGACTCTGTTCGCCCAGCTGTCCTTCGGACCGAGCCGCGGGTTCCCAGGGACTACCGTGCTGATCGCGGCATCGTCCGCCTGCCAGACGGCGCCCCACGCACAAAGTCTGACCAACCCGACGCCGCTGCCCACGATCGCTTTTCGCGCCGGGGCAGAAGCACGTAACCAACGGATAGGACTCGCCCGGCCAGCTCCTCGCTGGCGATCGCATTGCCGCGTACGCGATAGTGAGAAGTGGTCGCTCGGACGGTCGCGGCGCGCCGCCTGCGCTCACCCCGCGAGCGCTGTTCGCGCCCGACAGCGGCGGCGAGGGCGGGAGTGGCGCAAGGCCAACGGAGCAGGTGCCTTGCAGCGCGCGGCGGTGGGGGCGTACTGCAGCTCTGATAGATCTGGGTGGCGCGCGCGTGCACGTGGAGAAGCTCGCTCGCGGTGGGCGGTACTCGGATTTTCGAGCTGGGTGCGCCTGGTCCGCATGCTGCGGATCGCTCCTAGGCAATCTTCGTCAAGGCGGAGTCGGCGGCAGGGCGGTCCGGCGGTACGCACACCATTCCTTCGCTGAACCCCGCTGAGCTGATCCCGAAGGCGGCGTTGAACCGGTCGATGTTGACGAGGGTCAGCAGTGCGGTGATCTCGACGAGCTGTGGGTCGCTGAAGTGCCCTTTCATCTGTGCGACGAGCTGGTCGGTGACCTCGACCGGCGTGCGCATCACGGCGACGGTGTAGTCGAGCGCGAGCTTCTCGCGTTCGGTGAATAGGTCACTCTGGCGATAGCGCGGCAGGGCAAGCAGCACGTCGTCGGAGAGGCCCGAGTTGCGGCAGATCTGCGAGCCGAGGTCGACGCAGTACTCGCACCCGATCATCTGGGCGCCTTTGAGCTCGATCAGGTTTTTGAGGCGCTCATCGACGGACTTCCCCTTGCGGACCGCCTGGTTGAACTTGCCCATCCCGATCATCATCTTCGGCTGGTGGGCCCAGATCTCGATTGGCTCCAGGCCGTCGCCGGTCTGCGGCTTGCGGCCGGTGAGCTTCTTCATCATCCTCGGTCCGAGTCGGTAGACGAGCCTGACCGTCGGCCTGGCCGTGCTCTTTGATACTCCCTGGATCCGTGCCATCGGGCAGCTCCTGTCACATTGGTTGGGGTTCGGGGGTCTATCCACCATGACCCGCGAGCCCGGGGTGATGTGACAGGCATGAACGAACTTGAGTTGGCCAACAGGTTCGAGGGCCAGCGGCCCCGGCTGCGCGGGGTCGCCTACAGGATCCTCGGCTCGGTCAGCGAGGCTGACGACGCTGTGCAGGAGGCGTGGCTGCGGCTGCGGGGGACCGACGCTGAGCAGCTCGACAGCCTCGAGCGGTGGCTAACGACAGTCGTCGCCCGGATCTGTCTGAACGTGCTCCGCTCCCGCCGAACCCGTGGCGAGCAGCCGCTTGACGGCTTACGGCCGGAGCCGATCATCGATGACCCGGCGGTCGGGACCGATCCCGAGCACGAAGCGTTGCTGGCGGACTCCGTCGGGATCGCGCTGCAGGTCGTGCTGGACACGCTCAGCCCGGCCGAGCGGCTGGCGTTCGTGCTGCATGACATGTTCGCCGTGCCGTTCGACGAGATCGCAGAGATGGTCGACCGCTCACCGCAGGCGACTCGCCAGCTCGCGAGCCGTGCTCGCCGCCGCGTGCGAGGGGCGGCGCCGGTGCCGGAGCCCGACCTGACGCGCCAGCGGGCCGTCGTCGACGCGTACTTCGCCGCGGCGCGCGAGGGCGACCTTGATGCGCTGGTCGCGGTCCTCGATCCCGACGTCGTGCTCCGCGCCCACCGTCGTGACGGCGAACCACTCGAGCTGCACGGCTCGGCGCAGGTGGCTCAGGGAGCGATGTCGGCCCGGCGCTTTGCGCCGTACGTCCGCCCGGCACTGATCAACGGCGCGGCGGGCGTGGTCGCGTTCGACGGCGAGCGGCCGTTCGCGGTCCTGGCGTTCGCTGTTGTAGGCGGCCGCGCGGTCGCGATCGACGTGTTCAACGACCCAGAGCTGGTCGCCAAGCTCGACATCCGCGGCATCATCGCCTGAGCGCCACAGCCAGGAGAGTCATAACCACCGGTAACCAGCGAGCACAAATGCTGGCCTACGACACGGTCCCCACGCAAAGACCCCCCGGACCTAGCCAGAAGCAGAAGCAAGTCACAGTACGAAGGCACGACACGACGCGCCTGCTTCCACGAATTTTCACACTCTCACGAAGCTCAGGGCGGCTGCTCACAGCGGAATGCAGCAGCAGCCCGCTGGCGGTGCTTTGATCTCAAGCCACGGAACGGGCCGGCTCGGACGAGTGCTTCCAATTCTTGAGCCGTAGATCGGGCGATCGCTTCGCACCCGGACCGAGCGTCCAAAATTGGTGCCGCGAACGAGCGCCTCGCCGCGGATTCAATAGCGCGCGGCGGTAGCTGCTCCTGAGTGCCTTGCCGCCGCGCGGCAATCGCCGACGTGAATCCGACCACCGCGACAGGTGGATCGCGGCGATCGGCAACTGTCCCGAAGCGCAGTCGCGGGCACCGAACGGGGCTCGGCGGGGCGACCGTCAGCCAACCGATATCGCCCATACCAAACCGGTCGCCGCTTGCCCCCGCGACAAAACACCGACCCGGTCGGAACACCCAACTGCCGGCTCATGATCCACCAAGCCCACCCCACTCCCGCGACAAAATGGCGATCTCGCCCGGCGCGCGCTTCCCGTAAGTTGCCAGTTTGCAGCTACTTCTCAGTGCCGCCGGTGGGGCTCGAACCCACGACCTTGGGATTAAAGTCGCTGCTCACCCGGCGCTGTCACGTCGTTTCAGGCACATCCACGGCGATGGGCTCGCCTGAGTTCGGCTCGGATTGCGCGGTTCGCGACAAATTTCGCGACAAACACTCGGCGTCCGCCACAACGCGTTCAACGCTCGGGCAGGTCTGGCGAATTCCGGCGCGATCCTGGGCGCTGGTCACTGGTTCGCCCCTCCGCTCAGCCGCTCGACGCCCGCGTCGCGAAACCGATCGGTAGATACGCCGCCTCCGCGATCGCGGTCCGGTGCGTCGCTGCTGTCTGAGTGATCGCCTCCCAACAAGCGGGCGGCGGCGCCCGGGCGCCCGAGACCCTGCTCAAGCAGCATCACCATCGAACCTCAGCGCCGCCGTGGGATTCGCGAACCCAGCCGCTTGCTGCAGCAGCCAACGGTGGGCGCCGAACAGTGAGGTGAAATCAGCCGAGGATCCGGGCAGCCTTGAGCGCGCCGCTGCAGGACCCGGAACTTCTGCGGAACAGCTTGGTGCTCGGCCGGCGGTGCGCCTGCTCCCAGGCCCGGACAGTCGGAGCGCTGCCCAACTGCCGGTGGTAAGCGCGCAGCGCGTCGAGCAGTCAGTGTCGCTGGCTCCACGCGCCGGCCTCATCGAGAACGGGCTGATCTTCAACCCCGCGAGCACGCTACTTGACTTCAGCGTGCCGTAGTTCGCCGCCTACCAGCGACGGTTCCACCCATTTGACCCCAACGAGCGTCCCACCACCCGCGGCTGTCCGCGTCGAGCGTGATCTCAGGGCTGACCGTATCTAAAACGGGTTTTGGTCTCGCTTAGAGCTCGCCGGGTCGCCCGCGCGTCATCGCCTGGGCGGCGAAGCGCTCGCCGGTGCCGACAGCGTCCGACGCTCGGTCCGTGTGCGAAGCGATCGCCCGATCTCTGCGGGTTAGGGATCGAAAACGGTCGTCCGAAAGCCACGCGACGTTCGATGCTCCAAATGGAGAGACGCCGCCGACGGGCTGCTTCTGCGTCCGGCGGTAAGCGGCCGTCTTCAGCTCCGTGAGAAGGGTCGGCGAGAGTGCTGAGTTTTCGTGATTGCGGAAGCGCGCCGTGCTCTCTCCTGCAAGCGGGAAGGCGTGAACCTGGCTCGGGCTTCCGTTTTTGCTTGCTTGTCGACCAGGAGCGGTAGCGCGGTCGGCCGTGGAACGTGCCGGCCACGACACCTCGAACCTCGGGATTGGGGGTGGCGCGATTGACTGATCGGATGTTATGTTCGCGCGATGGAGAAGCCTGTCCGGGACTGGCTGTTGATCACCGTCTCGACCCCGGGTGGTGGCAAAGGGACAGAGCGCGTCTACGCGTGGCGCGCCCTTCGGCGGCTCGGTTCGTGTTACCTGCATCAGGCGGTTTGCGTGCTCCCGTCGAATGAGGGAACGAGGTCGGCGATCGACAAGCTGATCGATCACCTGCACAGTCGTGGCGCCTCTGGCGAGGTGTTCGTCGTCCAGTTCTCCGATCACCGTCAGGAGGCGAGGCTGATTGAGCGCTTTCAGGCGGAGCGCAGTGACGAGTACGGCGAGGTGGTCGAGCGCACCCAGGAGTTCCACGCGGAGCTGGAGTTAGAGCGCGGTCGTGGGCGGTTCACCTACCCCGAGCTTGAGGAATCCGATGCCGACCTCGCACGTCATCAGAAGTGGCTGGCCGCGATCCAGGCCCGTGATTACTTCGGCGCGCCCGGGGGCGAGGAGGCCGCCGCCGCGGTACAGGCGTGTGAGCGGGCACTTGCCGAGTTTGAGCAAGCGGCGCTGGCGGCGGAGTTCTCCGAGGGTTCCGGCGAGCCGGCAGCGCGGCGGTTGCGTGCGGTCGGCGGCGGCTCGGGCTGACGACCGGCCTGTTGGAGGCGGCCCGGAACCCGAAGCGCCCGGCGGCCACGGTAACGGTGCGCCGTCGGGCGTTCAGCAGTCGAGGTTGTCGGCCCGATGCGGCTAGCCGGTTGTATCGGGTTCGCGGCGGAAGTTCGGTGTGCGTCAGTCGGTGTTTCCTTCGGCGCGTAGTCCGGGATGGCTGTCGGATCTGGCCTCGTCGAGTTCGGCGGATAGGGCTTCGGTCTCAAACCGGGCGAGTGCCTCCTCGCACGAGGCGATGGCCGCGGCGGCCTCCTGACCGCCGGGCGCGTCAAAGTAATCGCGCGCACGGATCGCGGCCAGCCATTTCTGATGACGTGCGAGGTCGGCGTCGGACTCCTCGAGCTCGGTGTAGGTGGCCCGGCCGCGGCGGCGCTCAAGCCGCAGTTCGTCGTGAAACTGCCGGGTGCGCTCGACTACCTCGCCGTACTCGTCGGTCCGCTCGCGTTGCATCGCGTCGATTACTGTCGCCTCCTGCTTGGAGTCGGTCAGTTGGATGCGAAGCATCTCGCCGTGGCCGCCCTCCGCGCGCAGTCGGGTAACGAGCCGCGCCGTGGCGCGCGTGGTCTTCGGCGTCGCCGGGAGCAGGCAACAGGACTGCTGCAGGTAGTGAGCCCCGAGGCTGCGCAGGTTGCGCCACGCGTAGACGCGCAGTGTCGAGGTCCCGCCGGCCGGGGTCGAGACGGTGATCAGCAACCAGTCGAGCGCCACAGGACGACGATGATCCCAGACGGCCCAGATTTTGCCGGCACGCAACGCGCGTTTCACTCCGCTCACAACATACTTATCGTTACCCGCCGAGCGACCATTACCCCCAGACGGCTTACACGCTTCCCGTTTGAGGAAACGTGCATTTCATATCGACCACAACACACGTATCGTCACGCGCCGGCCACCCCGCTGCGGCGCGGTCACCACCGTTGATCACCAACCTCGGAGCACGCAGAACGGCTCTCAGCGCGGCTTGTGGTAGCCCCAGGGGAGTAGTAGGGTTTTGTCCGGTTTTGCCGCGGGCGACCGCCATCTGAGCGGTCGCGTCACGCTCATCGCAACGGAGGTCTGGAGGGGTTTATGGGTTGGTTGTTGTTGGGTACTGACAGCCTCATCGCCTGTATCGCGGTTGGTGCGCTTGTCAGTAAGCGATCGCGGGTGCCGCTTGCCCTCACGTTCGGCGTCGCCGACGGACTGGGCACTCTGCTCGGAATCACGCTTCATTGGAACGTCTCGGATACCGCGTCGACCGTCGTCGAGACGGCGTTCATGGTTGGCCTTGGCGTGTACTGGCTTGGTGTCGCGGCGATGTCGAAGCAGATGCGCGGCACCGGCTGGGTGTGGGTTCTGCCGTGGATTCTCACCATTGACAACATCACTTACGGCACCATCGACCACGCTTGGTCGCACGCGGCCGGGGTACAGGCCCTGGAGACGGGACTGTCGAGCGCGATCCAGGCAGGGATCGGCATCGCCATCAGCGTCGGCATCGCGAGGACAGCACCACGCGTGATCGCAGCCATGCGCGGGCACCGCGATGGTGGCGGCGTTGCCGTCGCCACGAGCGGCGGCGCTGTCGTCACGAGCGCGGGCACGATCTCGCCTGCGGCTGTTCCTGCGATCGCCGGCGTTGCCATCATCCTCGCGGCTATCGCGAACCTGCTGTTTGGTTGAGATCACGTAAGCGAAGAGAACCGAGTCGGGGCGACGTTCGCCCGGTCGCCCCGACCCGAACAGCCGCCTTGGGTATTCTCGGCGACCGCCGCACCGCTCCTTAGCTTCTGACAGGGACGCCCGCCAAAAGCGGTGCTGTTATGGCGCCGCTCTGACGTTCAGCGATAGTGGCCGGTAGGAGCGTTTCACAACGTCCGCGTCTTCCTCACGAACGCGGGGAGTCTCGCGCGCCGCGGCCACCAGCGCAAGACTCCGGCTCGCGCCCGAATCCGGAAGCGCGATGCCGACGGCGTTTGCTCGGCGCGAGCATCTGCGCTCGCGCGAGCCGAGCCCCGCCGCGCGGAGAACGGACACGCGTCGCGCGACCCGCGTGCTCACAGCTACTGCTAACGATCTGGTGAAAGGGAAAGTCCGCGGCGCTGAGCGCTCGCTTCCGCAATGTCGCCGGACCGGGCGGGAGATCCTGGCTGCTGCTTGGGTGCTTCGAGAACCCGGAGCGGAAGCCGCGGACAGGGCCTGCGGGGACGTCGAGACCACCCGTGTTTCGTGGAACCGGCAGCGTCGCGGACTTCGCCTGACTTCTGCATCGATCCGACCGTCTAGCTGCGAGCGTGCAAGCATCGGGGCGTGGTACTGGCGAACCTCAGGACCGGACGCCATGCGATAACCCTGCTTTTGCGACCCCGCGGTAGCGCGCGCGACGACTCCGGGGGGATGCAGATTGCGATCAGGTGGACCTCAGTGCACCCAGAGTTGGTCGATCAACACGCCGAGTTGGGGGTTGTATTGGTAGTCGCCAACCCGGCGAGAGACGAAGTCGGTGATGCTCGGTGTGGCGAGCGGTACGACTGGCGCCTCGTCCGCGAACTGCCGGTCGGCTTTTGCCCACAGGTTGGAGGCGGTCGACGATCCGGCGCCTTCCGCGGCGAGGGCTTCACGAACGGTCACGTCGAACCGAGGGTCACAGAACTCGAAAACGTTGAGGTTGCTCTGGGTATGAGGAAGAAACCTCTCGCAGCTGAAGTATTCCGGGCCGAGGAACTCCGACGCGGCGGGGTAGCTCGGAACCTGCACCATGAGGAACGCCTGCGCTCTAGCCCGCGAGTCGTTGACCGTCGGATTCACACCCGAGTTGACCGTATGGATCCGCGTCGGGTAGCCCAGCCGGTCAAGAAGAGAGGCGAGATAGCGCGCGGCGGCGGTGAAGTTGGTGAGGTAGCCGGGCGCGGTCCAGATTGTGATTGGTGTACCGCGGGTGCCCGAGGCGGCGATCAGGGCTTTGGCCTTGGCGAGGTCGGGAGCGCTCCAGGTCCCTGCGCGGTTGGGGTGCAGCGTGTAGGGACAGTAGGGCTGATAACCAGGTATGTACGGTGGGAGCTGTTGGCAGGTGGGGTGCGAGTCCTGACCCAGCAGCCGCGTCAGCAAGGCTCGGTCAATCGCGTAATTGATCGCTCGGCGTACGCGTATGTCGTTGAAGGGAGGGGTTCTGGTGTTGAGGCCGAGTTCGATCGTGACGTCGTTGGGCTCGACGTGCAGCTGGCTGGCAAAGCGGGTTTGGACCTCGCGCAGACGGTCGGCTGGCGGGGGATCGATCGTGTAGTCGGCAGTGCCGCGCTGAATGTCCCTGACAGCTGTCTGGGTACTGGCGCCGGTTCGGAACACGATCCGATTTGGGTAGCCGGCGGGCTGCGCGGCGCGCGACCACTCGTGAAAGTAGGGGTTACGCACGAGCGTAATCTGACGCGGGGTGTCGCTGACGACCTCATAAGGGCCGGTCGCAGGCAGCGGATGGCTGCCGGGGTTGCCGTCGGGCATCCCGGCGGGCACCGCGACAGCGTTCCAGAGCGCCAGTCGTTGCAGAAACTCCGGGTCGGGTGCAACGAGGTGAAACGTGACGGTGTTCGTAGCGTCGTCGGTGACAATCCCGCGCCGCAGATCGCAGCGCGCTGGGTGCGCGACGCACGCGGCGCCTCCTACAACATTTGCGTAGTAGACGCTGTAACCAGCCTTCAGCAGGCGTGCAAACGTGCGTCGAAAATCCTCAGGCCGCACGAGCTGGCCGTCTGAGTAACGTATCCCCGGCCGCAGCTGGAAGGTATATGTGCGTCCGCCGTCGGTCGGCGTGGGAAGCAAGGTAGCGAGGTCGGGCACGATCCGTGCGCCGTCGCTTCCCCCGACTCGCTCAAACGCGGTCAACCCGTCGTTGGTCATGTTGAGCACGAAGATCGCGGCCAGTGACCCGGGACCGGTTGGATCGAGGGAACCGAACGCGGCGTGTTGGAGAACCGTCAGTGTTCCACCGCGGTGGCTCGCGCCCGAGTCCTGCGCGCTCACCCACACAAGTCCGCCGGCGACTGCCAGGCCGAAGGGATCGTTGCCGACCGTGATCGTGCGCGCTACCGCATCGGTGGCCGGGTCGATCCGAACCACGCTCGCGCTGAACTTGTTGGCGACCCACACTCCGCCAGCGCCGACGGCGATCGCGTTGGGCCCGTCGCCAACGGGGATCGTCGCCGCGACCTGGTCGGTTTGCGGATTGATCCGGGAGACCGTCCCGCCGAGGCTGTTCGCCACCCACACCGAGCCGTAACCCGCGGTAATCGCGGTGGGTCCGGTGCCGACGTTGACCGCCTGGGTGAGCTGGTCGGTGCGCGGGTCCACCCGGAGCACCTGTCCATCGCTGGCGTCGCTCACCCACACTGCGCCAAGACCGGCGGCCACCTCCGTGGCGCCGCCGCCAAGCGGGATCGGCGAGCGTGCCGGCGTGCCAGTGACAGCGTTGATCCGGCTGAGCGTGCCATCGCTGCTGTTGGCCACCCACACCGACCCGTCGCCGACGGCCACGCCGCTTGGTCCGTTGCCGACCGGGATCGTCTGCACCACCCTGTCTACGGCCGGGTCAATCCTTGACAACGTGCCGCTGAAGTTATTGGCGACCCAGACCGCGCCGGCGCCGACCGCGATCCCGCTCGGCGTCGAGTCGACCCGAATGGTCTGCTCGACGGCACGCGTCACGGGATCAATCCGCGAGACGGTGTTGCCATTGTAGTTCGCGACCCACACCGAGCCGGCGCCGGGCGCCATACCCGATGGTGAAGAGCCGACCGACACCACCGAAGTGACCCCACCCGACGCCGGATTGACCGCGCCAACGGAGTCGGCGGCGATCACCGACACCCGCGAAGCCCGTCCGCTCGATGCCACCGCCACCCATGCCACCACGGCGACCCCGGCCAGCACCATTCCAACAAACGCAAGCCTCCATCGCTCGCGAGTCAGCGAGAGCCGGGAGGCCCTGCCGGCGACAGCAGAGCCGGCGCGATCCGGGCTGGCGTTCGGGGGTTCAAGCGACGGGTCGCGAGCGAGGATCGCGAGCTCGAGCGCCTGCAGGCTCGGCCCTGGCTCAAGCCCCAACTCCTCGGCCATCCCGCGACGAAATTGCTGATAGCTCTCCAGCGCCTCGGCTTGGCGCCCACAGCGATAGAGCGCCAGCATCAATTGCATCCGAAGTCGCTCGCGTAAGGGGCTTCGCCTCACCAGGGCCGTCAGCTCACCAACCAGCTGCTGGTGGCGTCCGAGCGCTAGGTCCGCCTCGACGCGCTCCTCGACCGCGTCGAGGTACAGCTCGTCGAGCTCGGCGATCGCCGACTGCGCAAACCGCGCATAGGCGAAGTCCGCCAACGGCGCGCCGCGCCACAACGCCAGGCCAGCACGCAGCGTCTGGGCGGCCCGCGTGGGCTCGCCTGCTGCCAGCGCCTGACGTCCCTCCTCGATCACGCGGCGAAAGCGATCAAGGTCAAGCTCGCCGGCTCCGATCCGCAGCAAGTACCCACGCCCACGCGTCTCCAGCGGCCCTTGCGGCGACACCCAGGACCGCCCGGGTTCAACCGAACCTACTCCGTGGTGATCAAGCGCCTTGCGCAGGCGCGAGATGTGCGCCTGCAACGCCTTTGGTGCGCCCGGCGGCGGGCGCTCTCCCCACACCTCGTCGATCAGCTGGTCGGCCGAGACAACCTCGCCAGCGTGCAACAGCAACACCGCCAGCACCGCGCGCTGCTTCTCGCCCCCCAGCTCGACGCTGCGACCACCGTCGCAGACCTCCAGCGGGCCGAGAATCCGATAGTCCATTCGCCCTCCGGTGGAACCTACCACCGTTCACCGTCGCCGGACAAGTCCGGCGCTGACAGCGATTGTCACCGGTTTGTAGGCGGGTTGTCACCGGCCGCGCTGACTCTGTCTGGAGCTCGGTCCCAACGATCGAGCGAGACAGGGAGATCCAGATGACGGCCCAAGACACACACTCCGAGCGCAAGGACCACCACAGCAAGCCGCCGCCGCAAACCATCCTCAACCGTGGACACCGGATTATCGGGCGCTACCGCGCTCGCACCGCGGCACGCAAGCGTGCCCGCCTCGTCAGCCCCCGCAACCGCCGCATAATCGTGCGGTGGCTACGCCGCACTGCCAGGCACGACCACGAACCGCACCCGTTCGCCCGCCGCCGCGAGACGCTTCTGCACTACCGCGTCGCCGCCGTCCGTAAGGACCTCCTCGAGATCGCCGCGATGATCGAGCACGCGCCCGACCCCGACCCCGCATCCGTAAAGGCGCTGCGCGACCTGCTCGCCCACGGTTGCGACAGCCCGCTCTACAACCCTGACATCCACATATCCGAGCTCATCGCAACCCTGCACCACGTCCGCGCCAGGCTGGGCCAACCGAAGCGCTGGACCCTCCCGTGACGCGGGGCGCCTACACCAACGGACGCCACCGGCGCAAACACGTCGGCGGCCAATCTGGTGAGGATCAGCGACACCGATTCGGACGCTGGCCGACCACAGACAACCGCTTGCAAGGCCACGATCGACGAGCGGAATTGCTCGCGGCCAGGACCCGTCGCTCTCACGACCAGAGCAGCTTCAGGGCCGCAACGGGCCTCAGGTCCTGCTCGTCGCCCACCTCCCAAGGGGCCGAAATTCAGGCGTCCACGCGCCAAGCTGCTAGCACCTTCAGGGCTAACGATCTGGGCGAAGCGGAATTCCGCAACGCTGACGGCTGGCTTCTACATTGTCGCCCAACCAGGCGCGATCGCGCGGCTTCCGCTTCGCGCGCTCGCCGACGCAGAGCAGTAGTCAACCCGCCGACGGATCTGCCAGCCGAGACGGCCGCGGATTGGTGCAAACGGATGCGTCGGCCACCGGCGACTGGGAGGCTCACGAGTCCGAGGTCGTCTGATCGGGGCGTTCGCCGGTGTCAGCCCAGTGTTGAGCAGCAGCCTTCGCTTCATCCTGTGACTCATGCTCGGACCCCAGCCCGTAGCTCGGCCCGGTCAACCACCACCTATCTGGCCGCCCGGTCGACCTGACCCTGTTGATCGCGAGCAGTCCACCTTGCGGATCGCGGGCGAGGATCTGGGGGTTGTTGACACCTCTGCCAACGAGACGCCACTCGAGCATCGAAAAATCGTAACCCCGGCGAGACGCGCGTGGGCGTGACTCCGCCGGGAGTTCTCCGTTGTCGCCCTTGCGGCACTCTCGTTTCCTGGCTACGTACATACGGCTCCATAGGCACGGCTCGTGGACGCGGCGCAGCGTCACGGGCGCTTGACGCGGAGGGCCTCGCGGTGGCAGGCAGTCGGCCCGATCGAGCCCGGCTCTCCTGACGGCGCGACGATCGGCAGGTAAACCACCGTCCGAGGGAGGACGCATGCCATCCATCGTGCAGGTGGACGCGTGCGGGCGACGTCGATCGCCTGCAACGTTGTCCAGCTTCCATCAAGGTCGACCGCCGCGCAACAAAGGCCAGCGCTACCCGGCCGACCCGCCGACCGTCGAGGAGATCATCGCCGTGATGCACTCAGCCGGCGAGGACAACGACGCGGTCCGGCTACGCGGGCTGATCGTCGTGCTCTGGCGCGCCGGGCTGCGCATCAGCGAGGCATTGGCCTTGAGCGAGGGTGATCTGAACTTGGCCCGCGGCGCGATCCTGGTCCGCCGCGGCAAAGGCGGCAAGCGCCGTGAGGTCGGGATGGACCGCTGGGGTTGGGAGCAGCTGAGGCCGTGGCTGCAGCTGCGAGCGACGCTTCCGGTCGGCGCGTTGTTCTGCGTGCTGCGCGGCCCGACCGCCGGCCGGGCTTGGGCGCCCGCCGGTGCCCGATCTCAGCTGCACCATGCAGCCGCCCGGGCAGGAGTGCGACGTCGCTTTGCGCCACACCAGCTCAGACACGCCCACGCCGTGGAGATGTCGCGCGAGGGGTCCCGTTGCTCGTCATCCAGCGCCAACTCGGCCATGCCGACCTCGCGATCACGTCGGTCTACGTGCGCGGGATCGACCACACCGAGATCGTCCAGGCGGTCCATGAGCGTCCATCGCCGATGATCCCGGCCACTCACGGCCTCTAGCACCCTGCCGCTGAGCCTGGTGGGCCCTTATGCGACCCACCAGCTCAGCATCTTCCACTTCTCGGAGGTCGATGAGGCCCGCCTCGACCAGGCGGAATGTCGCCGTTGCGCTCGTGCGCTCCGCGATATCGCCACGGTCGAAGCAATCGCGGGCATCGTGGACTGTTGGGCCGGTGGCAAGGACGTCGTCTCCTGGATGCGCGGCTGCTTGACGTCTGAGCGATCACGTCGGGCGGCTGCCGCTCTCCGCGTGAGGCCGACTGATCGAGGCTGGCGCGTGGGCGGCAATGCCGTGGTTGTTCGGCCACCAGGCCAGCCCGCTCGCGTCAGGCGCCCCTCATGGTGATCGGCGCTAAGCGGAGTCGCGCTTGAGAAAGAAGGACTCGGTGCGCTCCAGCGCGGGCACGAAGTGCGCCCGCGCCCGCAGTCCATCCAGGTACTCGACCAGCCGCGGGGGACCGTCGGGCAACAGCCCGAAGTGCTCAGCCCCTAGCAGGACGCCGGCTAGCACGAAATCGGTCACGCTCAGCCGCTCGCCAACGAGGAACTGGCGCCCGGTGAGCGCCTCAGCGAGGACGCCGGCGCACTGCAGGTACTGCGCGCGACCGGACTCGTCCTGGGCCAGGCCCCACCGGATCGAGCTGGGCTCCATCTCGGTCATCGCGGTCAGCGCCCACGCGTAGGCGTCGCCGCGCTCCTGGGACCCGAGCGGACCGACCAGCCCCGCCTCGGGGTACAGGTCGGCCAGCTGCAACAGGATCGCCGTGGAGTCAAACAGGACCGTGCCGTCGTCGAGCTCGAGCGCGGGCACGCGGCCCAGCGGCGAGCGCGCCCGGTGCTCGGCCGCGTCGCGGGCATCCCAACCGACCTGCACCGTGTCGTACTCCACGCCCGCCTCGGCCAGCAGCCACGCCACCCTGAACGGGCGGCCGGTGCCGGGTGTGTAAAAGAGGCGCATCGTGCCGAGGCTCAGCGAACGTTAAGCACCATACCGGCGGTGATCGGCGGCTGATGTCCGCATGCAGCGACGCTATACGTCGGCCCAAACGTAGGCGGCCGTCCGCTGGGACGAACAACACTGCGGCGCCGACCGGAATCGAACCGGTGTTTGATTCCGGTCGTCCCCAAGACCCTCCGTATCGTTGGCCGTGGGCCCTGACGATTGCTCTCGCCGTTGGCATACTCCGAGCCGAACGAGCGCTTTGGCGACGAATGGATCAGGCCTGGTGGGGCCGGCTCGCGATCCCCTTGTTGCGGTTGGGATCACCAGCCTTGGGCAAGCGAGGACGAGCACTTCGCGTGTGCGATCGCCGGCCTACCGGCTGGCCAGCCGAGAGCGCGCTACGAGCACGGATCGCAGAACCCTTGCGCCGAACATCCGATCGTGGTTGTTTGGGCGAGGCGGCGACCTGACCCGTCACTGTACGAATCCCCAGGTCCGGCTGAGCGGTCGCGTGGCGGTCCGTGTCCGCCGCGACAAATGAAGACTAATTTCTGATCTCGCCCGACGCGCGCTTCCCGTAAATGGTCCAGTTTGCAGCTACTTCTCAGTGCCGCCGGTGGGGCTCGAACCCACGACCTTGGGATTAAAAGTCCCCTGCTCTACCAGCTGAGCTACAGCGGCCAACGCAGCCCATGATCGCAGCCAGGCGACCGCAACCCGGGCGTCACAGCGATGGCGGCCAAAACCCTCCGGTTACGGGCTAGGCGCCGGTCCGCAGCAGCGCGACGGCTTCGATCTCGACCAGCATCCGCGGATCGATCAGGCCCGAGACCTCGACCATCGTCATCAGCGGGCGGATCGAGCCGAACGTCTCGCCGTGAGCGCGGCCGACCTCGTCGGCGCGGGAGATGTCGGTGACGTAGATGCGGGTCTGCAGGACGTCCTCGGGGTGAGCGCCGGCGCGCGCCAGCTCGTGCAGGAGCTTGCGCAAGATCTCGACCGCCTGCTCGTACGGCGTCTCCCCGAGCACGGCACCGTCGGGCGTGACCGAGGTGGTGCCGCCGATGAGCACCAGACCGCCCGCGGCCACGATGCGGGAGAAGCCGTAGTTCAGCTCATACGGTGACGGCGGATCGCCGCCAAGGCGGACGGGATCGGGCACGTGACTCAGTGGCGGAAGTGGCGGGTGCCGGTGAACACCATCGCCGCCCCGCAGCGGTCGACGGCGTCGACCGTGAGGTTGTCCCTGACTGACCCGCCGGGCTGGACGATCGCGCTGACGCCGGCGTCGAGCGCCAGCTGGGGACCGTCGTCGAACGGGAAGTAGGCGTCGGACGCGAGCGCGCCCCCGCCGACGCCGTGCTGCGCCTTCTCGATCGCGACTCGGACGGAGTCGATGCGGCTCATCTGGCCTGCCCCGATCCCCACGGTCGCGCCGTCGCGGCAGATCACGATCGCGTTTGACTTGACGTGCTTGCAGACGGTCCAGGCGAACTGCAGGTCGCGCCACTCGGCCTCGGTCGGCTGGCGGGCGGAGACGACCTTCATCTCGCCGCGGCGCTCGATGCCGGCGTCGCGATCCTGGACGAGCAGGCCGCCGACGACCTGGCGCAGATGCGGCTCGCCCGAAGCCGACGCCGAAGCCGAACCCGACGCCGACCCCGCGGCCCGCTGCTCGTCGCGATCGTCGAGGATCCGCATGTTCTCCTTGGCCGACAGGGTCGAGAGCGCCTCGTCGGAATATCCGCGCGCGAACAGGAGCTCGATGAACTGCTCGATCAGCGCCGCCGCCAGCTCGCCGTCGACCGAGCGGTTGAGGCACACGATCCCACCGAACGCCGACATCGGGTCACACGCAAACGCCTTCCGGTAGGCGTCGAGCGGATCGGTCCCGATCGCGACACCACACGGGTTGTTGTGCTTGATGATCACGCACGCCGGTTCGTCGAACTCGGCCAGCAGCTGCTGACCGGCGTCGAGGTCGAGCAGGTTGTTGAACGAGATCGGCTTGCCGCCCAGCTGCGAGACCTGCGAGAGCACGTGCGAGGGCGTGCCGACCTGCTCGTAGTAGGCGGCGCGCTGGTGCGGGTTCTCGCCATAGGAGAGCTCCAGCACCTGCTCGAACGCGCGCACGAACACCGACGGGAAGCTCTGGTGCTGTTCCTGGAACCAGCGGGCGATCGCGGCGTCATAGCGGGCGGTGTAGGCGAACGCGGCCGTAGCCAGCGATTCGCGGGTCGCGCGTGCGAGGTGCCCGTCGGTCTCACGCAGCTCGTTGAGTACCGCGTCATAGCTCTCGGGCGAGACGACCGGCGCTGCGTAGACGAAGTTCTTGGCAGCGGCGCGGATCATCGTCGGTCCACCGATGTCGATGTTCTCGATCACCTCGCCGTCGGCGACCCCAGGCTGCGCGACGGTCTGCTCGAACGGATACAGGTTCACGCACACGAGGTCAACGAACTCGACCGCCTGCTCGTCCGCGGCGCGCATATGCGCGGGGTTGTCGCGCACGGCGAGCAGACCCGCGTACAGCTTGGGGTGCAGCGTCTTGACGCGGCCGTCCATGATCTCGGGAAAGCCGGTCAGCTCGGTGATCGAGCGAACCGGGATCCCCGCGCTCTGCAGCTGACCGGCGGTGCCGCCGGTCGAGATGATCTCGACTCCGAGCTCGGCGAGCCCGCGGGCGAACTCGACGATCCCGGTCTTGTCCGAGACCGACAGGAGTGCCCGCCGGATCCTCGGGCCCGGGGCGGCCTCCGCGGCCAACTCGGCCGGGTCGATGTCCTCAGCGGTAGCCATGCGGCCGACTCTACCGAGCGATCAACACCCGGCGAGGGTTGTCCGGGTCGAAGCTGACCGCACCGTGCGAGATCACCATCACCGCCTGCACGAGCAGCTCATGCTCGATCGGGTGCAGCTCGGCGATGACCGCCTCGGCGTCATCGGCGTCGGGCAGATGGACTGCGCGCTGGAGGATGATCGGGCCGGTGTCGACGCCGGTGTCGAGGAAGTGAACGGTGACGCCGAACACCTTGACCCCGTAGTCGAGCGCCTGCTGAACGGCACCGACGCCCGGGAACGCCGGCAGCAGCGCCGGATGGACGTTGATCACCCGCTGCGCGAACCGATCGAGGAACGCGGGATCGAGGAGCCGCATATAGCCGGCGGCAACGACGAGCTCAACCTCGAGCGCATGCAACCAGTCAGCGATCGCGAGATCGCGCCCGCGACGGTCGGCGAACTGATCGCGGGCGAACGACCGCTCGGCAATCCCTGCCTCCCGGGCGCGTCCCAGCGCCCGGGCATCGGGTCGGTCGGAGGCGACCGCCACGATCCGGACCCCGTCGCGACCGTCGGCTCGGTCGATCAGGGCCTGGAGGTTGGTGCCGGCTCCGGAGGCAAGTACTCCGACGTTCATGGCGGTCAGCCTACGCGGCGGGTGATGGCAAAGTCGTCCCTGGGTCCGGCAGGTGTTCAAATCCGGACGCGGCCGCATCCGCCGGTACCGTCAACGACGATGCTCGCCGTCGTCAGTGCACTTGCCGAAGCCTCCGCGTCCGACGGTCGCGAGGCGGCGCTGCAACGCGCGCGCGACGCCTACCGGCTGCTCGATGCGCGCGAACGGGCGCTGGTGACGCCGCTCGCGCAGGCGGTCGCGCGCGAACACGACGCCGACGACTGGGGGGCGGCGCTTGGCGCGCTGCTCAGCGACGAGCCGCTGCGCGCGCTGGATGCGCTCGACGGCACGATCACGCTCGAGCAGGGTCAGGCCTGTCGCCCGATCGCTTTCGCCCTGACCGCCACGGCCGCGCCCGACCGCGGCTCGACCGGCGACACCCCCGACGAGCTGCTCGCCCGGCTCGGATTCGACGCATTTCGCCCCGGCCAGCACGAGGCGGTGCAAGCTGCGTTACAAGGCCGCAACACGCTGCTGTTGTTCCCGACCGGCTCGGGCAAGTCGCTGTGCTACCAGCTGCCCGCGATCGCCGCCGGCGACGCGCTGACCGTCGTCGTGTCGCCGCTGATCGCGCTGATCGCCGACCAACACGCGCGGCTGTGCCGGCTCGGGGTCCGCTCGGCGATGCTCGCGTCGACGCTGTCGGGCGAGCAGGCCGGCGAGGCACTGATGTCGCTGCAGACCGACGCGCAGATCGTGTTCTGCGCGCCCGAACGGTTCGCCAACGGCGCGTTTCGCCGAGCGCTCGCTCAACGGACGATCCGGCTATTCGTCGTCGACGAAGCGCACTGCGTATCGCAGTGGGGTCACGACTTCCGGCCCGATTATCTGCGGCTGCGACCGGTGATCGAGGAGCTGGGGCACCCACCGGTGATGGCCGCGACCGCGACGGCAACGCCGAAGGTCGCCGAGGAGATCATCGCCCGGCTCGGGATGACCGAGCCGCTGGTCGTCCGACGCGGCTTCGATCGTCCGAACATCAGCTTTGACACGGTCCAGTTCGCCGGCGACGGGGCGGTCGCGCGCAAGCGGGCGACCCTGCTCGGCGGCCTCGCCGACGCCGCCAACCGGCCGTCGATCGTCTACTGCGGCACCCGGCGCGACACCGAGCAGTTGACCGCCGAGCTGCGCGCCGAGGGGCTCGACGCGGTCGGATACCACGCCGGCATGGACGCCCCCACGCGCGGACAGGCACAGCTGGCGTTCGCCGATGGACAGGCCGATGTGATGGTCGCCACGAATGCGTTCGGGATGGGTGTCGACTTCCCGTTCGGGGTTCGCAGCGTCTGGCACTGGGCGCTGCCGGCAAGCGTCGAGGCTTACTACCAGGAGGCCGGACGGGCCGGACGCGACGGGCTGCCGGCGCGCGCGGTCCTGCTGGCGATGCGCGGCGATCTCGGCCGGCTCGTGAAGTTCATCCAGGATGCGGAGCTGCGCCCCGAGCACGTCGCCGGGACGGTCAGACGGCTGCGCGACAGCGCCGAGACCGGCGTCGCGCTGATCGACCCGCGGCGTCAGTCAGACCGCGACCGGATCGCGATGGCCGTGGCCGAGCGCTGCGGTGCGATCACGCTCGCACCCGCGCCCGGCGGGCAGATCGAGGTACGTCTGCGCGAATCGCTCGATCGCAGCGCCGCGGCGCACGAATGCCACGTCGCCCGCGACCGTCGCTGGGCTGCCTACCACGCGCTGAAAGCATTCGCGACCAGCGAGGACCGCTGCCGGCGCCGCCAGCTGCTCGAGCATTTCGGCGACCCGATCCCGCCGGCGCCGAGCGGCCGCTGCTGCGACGTCTGCGATCCGATCGACTGGTTGACGATCGTCGATCGGGCACCGAGCCGGCGACGACGCGGCGGCGGGATGGGCGGCGCGACCGCGGTGCCGTCGGGACCACCGGTCGACGACGGTGAGTTCGAACGGCTCAAGCGCTGGCGCGCGGACCGCGCCGACGGCAAGCCCGCCTACACGGTCGCGACCAACGCGGTGCTCGAGGAGCTGCTGCGTCGGCGGCCAAGCAACGGCGCGGGCCTGCAGCAGATCAAAGGGATCGGCCCCTCGTTCGTCGCCAAGCATGGCGACTCGATGCTGGCCGAGCTGGCCGAGCTGGCGCCGCCGTCGACCGACGGCTGAACTCGCCCAGCTCAGGCGCGAACGAGCGGCAGCTCGCGCTCGAGCGAGTACTTCCCGCCGGCGTCGTCGGAGCGCTCGAGCGGGTAGTCACCCGAGAAGCAGGCGTCGCAGTGGGCCGTGCGATCGCCGCCGACGGCCTCGTAGACCCCGTCGAGTGACAGGTAATGCAGCGAGTCGGCACCGATCTCGGCGCAAACCTCCTGCACCGTGCGGTTGTGGGCGACCATCTCCTCGCGGGTCGACATGTCGATCCCGTAGTGGCACGGATGCTTGATCGGGGGGAGGAGATCCGCACGTGGATTTCGGCGGCACCGGCGTCACGCAGCATCCGCACGATCCCGGGCATGGTGTTGCCGCGAACGATCGAGTCGTCGACGACGATCAGCCGCTTGCCCTCGACCACCTCCGGCAACGGGTTGAACTTCAGCCGCAGGCCGTGCCGGCGCAGTTCCTGGCCGGGCTGGATGAATGTGCGCGCGACGTATCGGTTCTTGATGAACCCATCGTCCTGCGGCAGACCGGCCGCCCGGGCCAGTCCACGGGCGGCTGCGTTGCCCGAGTCGGGGACCGGAATCACCACATCGGCCTCGACGGGCGCCTCGTGCCATAGCCGCTCGCCCATCTTCGCGCGCGCAACCTGCAGCACGGTGTCGTTCATTCGCGAGTCGGGACGGGCGAAGTAGATGTACTCGAACACGCAGAACGCGCGCCTCGCCCCGGGCGTCAACACAAACGACTCGAGCCCGTGGTCGGAGAGGATCACGACCTCTCCCGGCTCGACGTCCCGGACGAGCTCGGCGCCGATCAGATCAAACGCGCAGGTCTCTGACGCGATGCAGTATCCATCGGTCTTGCCCGAGCCGTCGGGTGCCACGATTCGCCCGATCGACAACGGCCGCAGACCGTGCGGATCGCGGAACGCGACCACACACTCGTCGGTCAGCACGACGGTCGAGAACGCGCCTTCGAGGCCCGGCAACACCGACCGCAGCGCGTCCTCGATCCGGTCGGCGGGGTTGGTGCTGAGCAGCGCGGCAATGATCTCGGAATCCGAGGTCGACCG
This sequence comes from uncultured Solirubrobacteraceae bacterium, assembly GCA_963714245.1. Lineage (GTDB taxonomy): Bacteria > Actinomycetota > Thermoleophilia > Solirubrobacterales > Solirubrobacteraceae > Palsa-465. Next base: position 55,234 of record CAVQNR010000005.1, read on the forward strand.
AAACGGGACGTCGCGGCCACGCAACTCCGAATGCAACGCGACGGCGTTGATCAGGTTGCCGTTGTGCGCGAGCGCGATTGTGCGGTGGTCGTCGCGGACGATCGGCTGCGCGTTCTCCCACTCCGAGGACCCGGTCGTCGAATAGCGGACGTGGCCGATCGCCATGTCTCCGAGCAGCGAGCGCAACATGTGGTCATCGAACACCTGCGAGACCAGTCCCTGCTCGCGGATCGCGAGGATCGGTCCGCCCCGCGGCGCAGTGGCGATCCCGGCCGACTCCTGGCCGCGATGCTGCAGCGCATACAGCGCGAAGTAGGACAGACGCGCGACATCGTGTCCGGGTGCGTAGATCCCGAACACTCCGCATTCGTCGCGTGGTCCGTCGCGATGGTCGAGGGAGTGAGCCATCTTCAAGGGCGGCGCGAACCAGTCTAGTCCCTGAGACCGACGCTACTGCAGCGGCGTGGCCCGCGCCGCCGCGAGCTTTGCAACGGTCACCGACAGCAGCCCTTCGAGCGTCAGCGCATCGCCGCCGACGATCCCGATCAGGTCAAGCCCAGCGAGCGCCGGCGCCGGTCCGGAGACGATGAACGCCCGTCCGAGCGCCTCGGCGAACGGGTCAAGATCATCTGGCAGCGTCACGCTCGCGCCCTGCCCCCCGGACACGCAGCACTCGGCCAACGCGACCGCAATCCCACCTTCGGCGATGTCGTGCGCGCTGTGCACCGCGCCCGATCGGACCAGCGTCCTGACTCGATCGTGTGCGGCAGCCGCCGCCGACTCGTCCAGCGACGGCAGCGGACCGACGATCGGCTCGCCTCGCAGCTTGGCCAGTTCGGAACCCTGATGACTCGGATGAAACGGCCCGACCAACGCGACCGCGTCGCCCGCGACCACGAACCCGAGCTGCGCGACTCGGGCCGGGTCGGGCAGCGAGCCGACCATCCCGATCACCGGCGTCGGGTAGATCGGGCCGGTCGGCGCCTCGTTGTAGAGCGAGACGTTGCCGCCGATCACCGGGACCCCGAGCGCCTCGCAGCCACGCGCCAGCCCGTCGACGGCCTCGGTCATCTGCCAGGCGACCTGCGGCTTCTCCGGGTTGCCGAAATTCAGGCAGTTGGTCAGCCCAAGTGGCCGAGCCCCGACGCAGGCGAGGTTTGCCGCGCACTCGAACACGACCTCGGTCGCGCCGGCGCGCGGGTCGCAGGCGACGCGGCGGCCGTTGCCATCGATCGCTACCGCGATACCCTCGCCGGTCGGCAGCGTCAGCACGGCGGCGTCGGCCTGCTCGGGGCGACGCACCGTACGCGACTGCACGACCGGGTCGTATTGCTCAAACACGGCGCGCCGGGAGGCGACGTTCGACGAGGCCAACAGCGCCAGCAGCGTTTCGGCGGCGGTCTCAGAACCGGTCAGCACCGGTGCCGGGGCCGCGTACAGCGGCACGCTCGGTGGCTCGGGTGAGAGGTCGTACACCGGGCAGTCGTCGACCAAGACCGGCACCGGCAGATCGGCGACCACCTCGCCACCCGCGAGGATCCGCATCCGGCCGGAGTCCGTGACCTCACCGATCGCCGTCGCGCGAGTCTCCCAGCGCTCGCAGACGGCGACGACGTGCTCGACCCGGTGCGGCTCGACCACGCAAAGCATCCGCTCCTGGGACTCGGACACCAGAATCTCGAACGGCTCCATCCCGGGCTCGCGCAGCGGCACGCGATCGCAGTCGATGTCGAGTCCGACCCCGCCCTTGGACGCCATCTCCGACGCCGACGAGGTCAGCCCGGCGGCACCGAGATCCTGCAACGAGACGAGCAGCTCGGACTCGAGCAGCTCCAGCGAGCACTCGAGCAGCTTCTTCTCGGCGAACGGGTCGCCGATCTGGACCGACGGGCGTTTGGCCGCATCTGAGCCGTCCCCGCCGAGCTCGGCCGAGGCAAGCACCGAGGCGCCGCCGATCCCGTCGCGGCCGGTGAGCGCGCCGAGCAGCACCAGCACGTTGCCCGGACCGGCGGCCGCGCTTCGGATCAGGCGCTCGTGCGGCGCCAACCCCAGGCACATCGCGTTGATCAGGCAGTTCTGCTCGTAGGGCTCCTCGAAGTAGATCTCGCCGCCCACGGTCGGGACGCCGATCGAGTTGCCGTAGTGACCGATACCGGCGACCGCTCGCTCCAGCAGGTAGCGGGAGCGCGCAGAGCCGGACGGCTCGCCGAACCGCAGCGAGTCGAGCACGGCGATCGGGCGCGCGCCGACCGCGAAGATGTCACGCAGGATCCCGCCGACCCCGGTGGCGGCGCCCTGGAAGGGCTCGACCGCGCTCGGGTGGTTGTGAGACTCGACCTTGAACGCGACCCCGAGCCCACCACCGACGTCGACCACTCCTGCGTTCTCGCCGGGGCCCATCAACACCGCCGGGCCCTCGGTCGGCAGCCGCCGCAGCAGCTTGCGCGAGTGCTTGTAGGCGCAGTGCTCTGACCACATCAACGACAGCATCGCCAACTCGGTGTCGCCCGGCTCGCGTTGCAGCAGCGACACGACCAGCGCGTATTCGTCGTCGGTCAGGCCGAGCGCGCGGTGGCGTTCGTCGGTGACGCCCATCCCAGCTCAGACCGCGGCGCGGTCGGCAAGCGCCTGCCGGATCGACTCAAACAGCGCCAGCCCGTCGACGGACCCGGTCAGCGGATCGACCGCGTGCTCGGGGTGCGGCATCAGCCCGAACACGTTGCGGGCCTCGTTGCAGACGCCGGCGATGTCGCGCAGTGAGCCGTTCGGGTTGTGCCCCGGCGCGTAGCGCAGCAGCACCTGATCACCGCGCTGCAGTTCGTCGAGCACGGCGTCGGGGGCGTAGTAGCGACCCGAGGTGTGCTTGACCGGAATCGACAAGGGCCGATTCGGCTCGCACGCGCGCGTGAACGGCGAGTCGGCCGACACGACCTCGAGCGCGACCTGGCGAAACACGAACTTGAGGTGGTCGTTGACCAGCAGCGCCCCCGGCAGCAACCCGGCCTCGCACAGCACCTGAAAGCCGTTGCAGATCCCGAGCACGAGCCCACCGTCGCGCGCGAACTCGGCGACCGACTCCATCACCGGCGCGAACCGCGCGATCGCGCCGGCACGCAGATAGTCCCCGTAGGAGAAGCCGCCGGGCACGACGACCGCATCGACCCCCTGCAGGTCACGGTCGCGATGCCACAGCAGCACCGCCTCGCCGACCCGCTCGCAGGCGAGCTGCGCGTCGACCTCGTCGCAGGAGCCGGGGAAGCGGATCACGCCGAACTTCATTTGGCGTCGACGATCTCGAAGTCCTCGATCAGCGGGTTGGTCAGCAGCCGCCGACACATCTCGGGAAGTTGCTCGGCGTCGTCGACGTCGAGCTCGATCATCCGCCCGACCGCGACGTTGCGCACACCGTGAAAGCCGAGCGCCGGCAGCGCGCGCTCGACCGCTTGGCCCTGGGGATCGAGGATTCCCGCCTTCGGCTTGACGAGCACTCGGGCGCGCATCGTCAGCTGCGCACGCCCGTGCGCCTGAGCCAGGCGGCGAACGGCTCGCCCGTGATCCGCTCGTAGCCCTCGATGTATTTGGACTCGGTGGCCTTGAGGACGCCATCGGGAATCGCGGGAGCCGGCGGCGTCTTGTCCCAGCCGGTCGACGACGCCCAGTCGCGAACGAACTGCTTGTCGAAGCTCTGCTGGCCGCGGCCCGGCTCGTAGTCGTCGGCCGGCCAGAACCGCGAGGAGTCCATCGTGCACATCTCGTCGCCGATCGTCAGCGTGCCGTCGGCGTCGAGCCCGAGCTCGAACTTGGTGTCGGCGAGGATGATCCCCTGCCGGCGCGCGTGCTCGGCGGCGAACTCATACAGCGCGATCGAGACGTCGCGGACGCGAGCCGCGAGCTCGCGGTCGCCGATCAACGCGGCAGCGCCGTCGAAGTCGATCGCCTCGTCGTGGCCGACCTCGGCCTTGGTCGAGGGAGTGAACAGCGGCTGCGGCAGCTGCTGTGACTCGGCCAGCCCGGCGGGGAGCTCGAGCCCGGAGACCTTGCCGGTCGCCTGGTAGTCCTTCCAACCCGAGCCGGTGATGTAGCCGCGCACGACGCATTCGACCGGCAGCATCTTCAGCTTCTTGACGACCATCCCACGGCCGCGAGCCTCGTCAGGGACGCCGTCGGTGACCGAGATCACGTGGTTGGGGAGGATCTCCGCGGTCCGCTCAAACCAGAACGTCGACAGCCCCGTGAGCACCGCCCCCTTGTGCGGCAGCGGCGTCGGATGCACGACGTCGTAGGTCGAAATCCGGTCGGAGGCGACGATCAACAGCCGATCGCCAAGCTCATAGATCTCGCGGACCTTGCCGGATGCGAGCAGCGGAAGATCAGCGAGAGCGGCAGCCATGCGGCCGATCCTAGCGGCTGGTTGTGACGGCTCGGTCGCGCGCCTGGTCGGCCGACGACGCCGGCGTGGCCGGCGACCAGCCCGGCCCGCGCAGCATGTATCCGGCCCGATCGCGCCAGCTGCCGGCCGACCTCAGATCGCGGCCGATTGCGGCGTACTCATGAAATGCGACCCGGACCGGATGGTGCGTCTCGATGTTCTTCGTCAGCCCATAGCTGACGCGCTCGGTCTCACCGACGAAGGTGCCGAACAGCCGGTCCCAGACGATCAGGATGCCGCCGTAGTTACGGTCGAGGTACGCCTGGTTGGAGCCGTGGTGGACGCGGTGGTGTGAGGGGGTGTTGAGCACGAGTTCGAGTGGCCGCCACAACCGGCCGACTCGCTCGGTGTGGATCCCGAACTGGTAGATCAGGCTGACCGACTGCTCGAGGATGATCATCCACGGCGGGATCCCGATCAGCGCCAGCGGCAACCAGAACGGGAAGTAGGTCATCGGCACCCATGTCTGGCGCAACGCCGTCGACAGGTTGTAGTGCTGTGAGGAGTGGTGCACGACGTGGCTTGCCCAGAACACGCGCACCTCGTGGCTGACCCGGTGAAACCAGTAGTAGGCGAGGTCGTCGGCGAAGAACAGCAGCACCCACGCCCACCACGCGTCGGACGGCACCCGCAATGGCGTCAGCTCGTAGACGCCCGAGTAGATCACCAGCACGACCAGCTTCCAGCCGATGTTGATGAACAGGTTGCCGAGGCCCATCGACATGCTCGTCGCCGTGTCGCGGATGTCGTAGCCGACCATCGCGTCGTCGTGGTCGCCGGTGTGGTGAAAGCTCAGCCACTCGACCGCCAGCAGCGCGACGAAATAGGGGACGGCGTACAGGATCAGGTTGAACATCTGGCAGGACCTCTTGCCAGTATCGCTTATCTGTCAAGCCGCAGTGCCAGATACACTCTCCCGTCGATCATGAGCGCGACCCGAGGTGAACGCCGCTACGGCGGCAGGACCGCCGCGCAGCGGCGCGCGCAACGGCGCGAGCAGCTGCTCGACGCGGGCCTGCAGCTGTTCGGCACCGGCGGCTACGCGGCGACCACGATCGAGTCGCTCTGCGCTCACGCTGGGCTGAACCCGCGGTACTTCTACGAGCAGTTCGACGGGCGCGAGCAGTTGCTCGGTGCCGTCTACGAGCGTCACGTCGAGCAGGTGCTCGCGGTCGTGAGAGCCGCGATCGAGGACGCCGGCGACGAACGTGCGGCGCGGCTGCACGCGGGACTGCTGGCGTTCGTGACGGCGACGCTGGACGACGAGCGCGGCGCCCGCGTCAACTACTTCGAGATGATCGGCGTCAGCCCACAGCTCGACGCGCTGCGCCGGCGGGTGCTCGGTGACTACGCGCGGCTGATCGCATCCCAGGCACCCGACGGAGTCCTCGGCATCGACACCCGGATGGCGTCGGTGGCGCTCGTCGGCGCCACCGACGGCCTGATCATCGACTGGCTGTCCGGCGATCGCGTGCGGCCGCGCGATGAGATCGTGCAGACGCTGCTGGTGCTGTTCGGGCCGGTCGTCGGTTGAACCGGCCTCGCGTGAACGCGCTCACCGCGCCTTCGGGATCGCATAGCGACGCAGCGCGGACTGCCGCAGCTGAGATGACTCGTCGCTACTGCTGTCCGACGAGCCGTAACCGACGATCAGCGCCGACCAACTCTGATCGGCCCCGTCGGTAAAGACCGCCGTCGAGAGCGTGCCGCCGCCGCAGCTGCCGCCGCCAAATTGGATCGGGTAGGCCGCTCCCACCGGGGTCAGCGCCGGTAGCGGGCAGCCCACTCCGAATCCGCTGGCCGTCAGCGAATAGGTCCCCGTCGCGGTGTGCTTGACCGTCACGGTCGTCCCGGCCGAGCTCGTCGACGTAAACACGCTGCCGTCGGCGTTGACGCCTTCGTCGGCGACGTAGGTCGGGCCTGCCGGACCGGTTGGTCCGGTGGCACCCGTCGCGCCCGTCGCGCCAGTGTCCCCGGTCGCGCCCGTCGGCCCAGTCCCGCCGGTCACTCCTGTCGGTCCGGTCGGGCCGGTCGCGCCCGTCGGCCCGGTCCCGCCGGTCGCCCCTGTCGGTCCGGTCGGGCCGGTCGCACCCGCCGGGCCAGTCGCACCCGCCGGACCGGTCGCGCCTGTCGAACCGGTCGCGCCACTCGGACCCGTCTGGCCGGTCGGGCCGGCCACGCCTCTGGGCCCGGCCGCACCGGTCAGGCCACGGTCGCCCTTCGGGCCACGCGGACCACGGTCCCCGGTCTTGCCGCGTGGTCCGACCGGGCCTTTGGCGGCAAACGCGATCTTGCGCTGCCCGTGTGGACAGGTGGCGCGGGCTCCGGTCAGGTTCAGCGTGTGGAAGTGCCCGGCGACGCACGCGTACCAGGTCTGTCCGTTGCCGCTCGCCGCGACGGCATCCGGCGCGAGCACCGCGGTGACGCCGGCGACTGCGCCGGCGGCCGGTAGCGCAACCGTCAGAACCCTCGACCGACGTAAGTCATCCAGGCGCATTTCGTCTCCTCCGCGTGTCGCTCTCGACTCGTCCCGTTCGTGTCGGCGAACCCGAGCGAGCGCTCGACACCACACGCTTCGGTTTGGACGGATAGGCAGACCTGATCCGAGCGAGCGCCGGGCACCCGGCCGACTGCCGGCCGCTGCCCGGCGCCGATCAGTTGCGATCGCGTGCTGCCCGAGGCCGCAGCGTGTGCGTGCCCGAGCGCTCCCGTTCGCCGGTGCGCTGCTCGACCCGGTCGACGCAGAAGCGACGATTGGCAAGTGTCTGGCGCCGGTAGACCTCGGGCAGCTCTCCGATCGCCAGCAGCCGGTCGCAGGCACGCAGCGCCGCACGGGCGTCGCCCGTCCAGTAGGCGCTGATCGAGAACTCGAACAGGATCCCCCAGCGCCACACCGAGGGATGCACGAACAGGACGTCGGCGGGCATCGGCCGGTCGAGCCCGCGGCTCGCGAACAGATGCGCCGTCTCGTACTGCTCGCGCTCGCGCAATCGCGAAGCCAGCGAGTACAACGGCTCGAGCCGGACAGGCCGGTACTCCCAGGCTCGGATCAGCGTCGCCATCGCCGACGGCCAGTCGCCGAGCTGATCGCGCAGGATCCCCGACTGATACAGCGAGTAGAACACCTCCTCCGGCCAGCCACCCATTCCCGCGCGGCGCTCGTAGAGCTCGAGCGCATGTTCGGTCTCGCCCATGTCGCGGTAGGTCTGCGCGAGATAGAAGACGGTGCGCCCCTCGGCCGGACCGCGCTCGAGATCGCGCGTCAACAGCCGCACGTCGCGCTGCAGCTTGTCGGCACGAGCGCCGCCGTCGGCATGATGCTCGATCACGATCGCGTCCAGCCGCCGTTCGTCGTCGTCGCCGGTGACCGTCAGGTACTCGTGCGTCGAGCCGACGTAACGCCAAGGTCGGTCAGCGCGGACCAGGCGCTTGATCCAGTATTCGGGGTCGCCGGCGTGGCGCAGCAGATACGAGTCCGCGGTCAGCTGCGCCGGCAGCGCAGCGCTCGTCCGGACGGTCATGTCGGCATCGAGCAGCAGCAGGTAGTCGGCGGCGCCGCGGGCGAAGTCGATCAGCTCGGAGCGATTGTGGCCGAAGTCGATCCACGGCCGGTGATGCAGCGACCCCTCGACCCCATCCAGCGCGGCTTCGATCAGCTGCGGCGTGCCATCGGTCGAGCCCGTGTCGCAGATCACCCAGGTGTCGATCAACTCGCGAACCGAGTCCAGACAGCGCTCGATCACCGCCGACTCGTCGCGGACGATCATGCACAGACAGACGCTGCTCATCGTGGTGCTCCCCAGTCGCGTGCGGGGTCGTGGCCGCGCCCGACGCTAGGCGATCTCGTCGAGGCGCGCCACGATCTCATGCGAGTAGCGCACGAACGACGCGTAGTCGAAGATCGAGTCGAGCTCGAGCCCGGCGCCCGCCGGGTCGGCGGCGAGCAACTGCCGCAGCGGCGTGCGCTCGTCGAGCGCGCGCTGAGCCAGCCGCTGCACGACCCGGTAGGCATCGTCGCGGGTCGACCCGGCCGCAACGAGCGCCAGCAGTACGCGCTGGGAGAACAGCGCACCGTGGGTCAGCTCGAGGTTCTCACGCATCCGCTCCGGATGGACGACCATCCCACGAACCAGATTCAGCACGCGGCGCTGCATGTGGTCGAGCAACGTCGTCGCATCGGGTAGCGCGATCCGCTCGACCGACGAGTGCGAGATGTCACGCTCGTGCCAGAGTGCCACGTCTTCGAGGCCGGCCGAGGCGTATCCGCGCAGCAGCCGGGCGAGCCCGGCCACCTGCTCGGACTTGATCGGGTTGCGCTTGTGCGGCATCGCGCTCGAGCCCTTCTGCCCGGCGCGAAACGGCTCGCTGACCTCAGACAACTCGGTCCGGGCGAGGTGCCGGATCTCGGTCGCGAGCCGCTCGAGCCCAGCGCCGGCCAGCGCGATCGCCTCCAGCAGTTCGGCGTGGCGGTCGCGGGCGACGACCTGCGTCGAGACCGGCTCGCGTACCAGGCCGAGCCGGTCCAGCACCCGCCGCTCGAACTCCGGCGAGGTCGCCGAGTAGGTGCCGACCGCGCCGGACACGGCGCCGACCGACGCCTGCTCAAAGGCCCGCTGCAGCCGGGCGACGTTGCGATCGGCCTCGAACGCGAAGCCGGCGAGCTTGATCCCGAACGTCGTCGGCTCGGCGTGGATCCCGTGCGTGCGTCCGACGCAGAGCGTGTCGACGTGATCTCGTGCCTGACCGGCAAGCGCCTGCACCAGCGATTGCGCGTCGGGCAGTACCAGCGTCTCGACGTGCTTGATCTGCAGTGCCAGCCCGGTGTCGAGCACATCGGACGAGGTCAGGCCGTAGTGGATCCAACGCCCGGCCGGTCCGGCCGAGTCCGACAGCACGTCGACGAACGCCGCGGTGTCATGGTCGGTGACCTTCTCGCGCTCATCGACCGCCTCGACGGTGAAGGTCGCGGCGCGGATCGCGTCCAGGTCTGACTCGGTCGGACCCTCGAGCTCCTCGCAGGCAGCGACCTCGACCTGACGCATCGCCTCAAAACGGGCGTGATCAGACCACGCTTCGCCCAGTTCGGGACGTGTGTAACGGGCGATCAAGTGGTTGCGGTTGCTACGGCGCGACGGCGCCGGTCGCGACGCTCGGATCGGCGACAATCGCCGCGACGACCGAGCCCTGCAGCCTGTGCGGCCGGGCAGCTAGCGGCCTTCAGGATCGTTTCGAGCAGCCCCGGAAAGCGGGTCTCGAGGTCGCCGCGGCGCAGGGTGTTGAGCCGGGTCGTGCCCTGCTGGCGCTGCTTGATCACTCCCGCCTCGCGAAGCACCTTGAAGTGATGGGTGCAGGTGGACTTGGTCACCGGCAGCTCGAAGCTGCCGCAGGTGCATTCCCCCTCGCCACGCGCGAGCTCGGCCACGATCTGCAGCCGCACCGGATCCGACAGCGCATGCAGCACCGCGCTGAGCTCCAGCTCCCCGCAACACGGGTGGGCGATCGGTTCAGACGCGTGGATCGACATTGCGCCTCCCACTATAGGACGATCATCGAGCTTGTACGAAGGTCGTCGTACAAAGTGCTAACGTACGGCGGGCATCGTACAACGAACGAGGCGGACTCGACGATGAAAACCAAACTTCTCACTCCTCGCACGACGATCCCGACGGCCACGCCCCGCGCAACCCGCGGCGCTGCCGGTGTGATCGCGCAGTACATCCAGGACCTGACGCACGCGGCCACACAGGGCGCCGGCGCAGCAGCGGCCTAACGCCGCTGCCCGCCGGGACTCCGGCTGGCCTCTTCAGATACGACAACGCGGGGGGCACGCACCAGGGATGGTGCGGGCCACCTCCGCACTTGCGATTGGCAGCTCAGGGGCCGAACGCGTTGGCGGTCGGCCGGCCTGACCGTCAGGCGTCGAGGATCCGCGCCGCCAGCACGGCGGCGTTGCGCGCGTTGTCAACGCCGACACACGCGACCGGCACCCCCGGCGGCATCTGCGAGATCGACAGCAGCGCGTCCAGCCCGCCGGCGACCGAGGTGCGACTGGTCAGCGGCACGCCGATCACCGGCAACTCGGTGTGCGCGGCGACCACGCCCGGCAACGCGGCCGAGAGGCCGGCGCCCGCGATGATCACGCGGATCCCGCGCAGCTTCGCGTTCTTGGCGTAGTCGGCGACCACGTCAGGCTCGCGGTGGGCGGACATCACCCGTGTCTCGGAGCGGATCCCGCGGTCCGAGAGCTCGGTCTCGGCCTTCTCCATCGCCGGTAGGTCGCTCTTTGACCCCATCAGGATCGCGACTCGGGGCGCATCGACCTCGAGCTCGGCGATCTCGGCCCGCGTCGAGGCCAGCTGGACCGGATCGGACGCGGCCTGACCCGCCGGCTCTCCGGCCGTCGAGCCGACGGGGGTCAGCTGAGGTCCCTCGCCGGTGCTCATCGACTCGGCGAAGCGGCGATGTCGTGCCGCAGTTGCATGCCATCGAAGTTGATCATCTGCGCTGCAGCATAAGCCTCACGACGGGCAGCCTCGATGTCGGCGCCCAACGCGGTCACGCTCAGTACCCGGCCGCCGGCGGTGACGATTTCGCCGTCGGGCGAGCGCGCAGTGCCCGCATGCGTCACGAACACGCCGTCGGGGACGCCGCCCAGCCCGCCGATCGGATCGCCGCTGGAGGACGATTCCGGGTACCCCGCGGACGCGAGCACGATCGTCACGGCCGCCCGCGGATCCCACTGCAGAGGCTCGATCCCCGCCAGTCCGCCCGGCACCGCGCAGCGCCGCAACAGCGTCAGCGGGTCGGACTTCAGCCGCGGCAGGATCGCCTGCGTCTCGGGGTCGCCGAAGCGAACGTTGAACTCGATCACTCGTGGATGGTCGGGATCAGCATCGGTCATCATCAGCCCGGCGTACAGCACTCCGCTGAACGGCGAGCCGCGCCGGGCGAGCTCATCGACAACCGGCTGATGCACCGACGCGCAGATCCGCGCCGCATGGTCTGCATCGACCGCCGGCACCGGCGAGTAGGACCCCATCCCGCCGGTGTTCGGGCCGGCGTCGCCGTCGCTGATCCGCTTGAAGTCCTGGGCGGAAGCGAGCGGCACCGCTCGCTCGCCGTCGCACAACGCCAACAGCGACAGCTCGTAGCCGACCAGGTGCTCCTCGACGACGACCCGATCGGTGCCGAACCGTCCCTCGACGAGCAGCTCGATCAGCGTCTGGCGTGCGGTCCGCTCGTCGGGCGCGATCACCACGCCCTTGCCCGCGGCCAGCCCGTCGGCCTTGAGCACCGCCGGGTACCGGCCGCCGATCGCTCTCAGACCGGCGTCGACGTCGGTCACGACCTCGTAGGCGGCGGTCGCGACGCCGGCGGCGGCCATGATCTCCTTGCAGAACGACTTCGAGCCCTCCAGCCGGGCGGCGTCGGCACCGGGCCCGACGCAGCGCAACCCGGCGGCCCGCAGCGCGTCGGCGACGCCGGCGACCAGCGGCGCCTCCGGACCGACCACGACCAGGCTCGAGTCGAGCTCGGTCGCCAGCGCGACGACCGCGTCGGGGTCGGTCGCGTCGAGACCGGGCACGACCCGAGCGTCGGCGGCGATCCCGGCGTTGCCGGGCGCGCAGACGACCTCCGGCGCGCTCGGCGAGCGGGCCAGCGACTGCACGAGCGCGTGCTCGCGGGCACCGCCGCCGAGCACCAGGATGAGCTCGGCCATCTCAGCCGGCTACAGCGCGCCGATGAAGTCGTCGATCGGGATCGCCGTCAGGGTCTCGTAGCGACTGGTCCCGCGCGAGCCCAGCTCGAGCGAGACACGCGCGATCGTCTTCTCGTCGGGCGCCTCGATCACGTTGACGAAGTCGTACTCGCCTAGCGTCGCCCATTGCGCCTTGACCTCGGCGCCGAGCTGCGCGACCTCCGTGTTGACCTCCCGGATCCGGGACGGGTTGTTCTTGATCGTCTGGATCCCCTCGGGGGTCAGCCTGGTGAGCATGATGTACGTAGGCATCTCGATGTCTCCCTTGCTCGTGCCCCGCGGTCTCGGAGCCCACGACACTTGTACCGGATTCGACACCAGCGCTGCCAGCGGCGCTAGCTCGAGGTCGAGTTCCGACGCTGGGCCAGGCCGGTGAGGATCTCGTGGGCGATCCGCGAACCGATCAGGGCGGTGATGTCGGCCGCGCCGATCTGGTTCGGGAGCACCTCGACGACGTCCGCGCCGACCAACGAGCCGCGCGCCGCGAGCTCGCGACAGGCCCACAGCAGCTCGCCCAGCTCATACCACCGGGCTCGGGCGTGCCGGTGCCTGGCGCGAACGCCGGATCGAGCGCATCGACGTCGACGGTCGAGCACGTCGGCCCGTCGCCGACGATCGCCAGCGCCTGCTCGACAACCGCGGCGATCCCGCGCGCGGTCAGATCGTGCACGAAGATCGAGCTGGCGCCGTGGCGCCGCCGCCAGGCGAACACCTCTTCGCCCGGCCAGTAGCCGCGCAGCCCGATCTGGCCGTACCGGCGACCGTCGACCAACCCCCTCTTCCAGCAGTGTGTAGAACGGGGTCCCGTGCGAGAGGCTCACCCCGGAGCACTCGTCTCCGGTGTCGGTATGAGCGTCGAAGTGGATCACCCCGACCGGGCCGTGAACGGCCGCCGACGCCCGGATCTCCGGCTCGACGATCGAGTGGTCGCCGCCAAGCACAAGCGGCAGCACGCCGGCGCACAGCACCTCGGCAACGGTCCGCTCGATCGACGGGGTCCGAGAGACCGAGACCTTCATGCACCTGCAGACGTTCAAGAACGTGTCGCGTGGGGCCAGCGGCCCCCCGACCGCAAGCTGGTGTGCTGTCAGGCTGATCCGCTCGCGGTGGCGTTTGATTGGTTCGAGGATCTCGTCGGCGGTTCTGGTCCCCATGAACGGTTCACGCGCGGCGGCAGAAACGCGAACGATGGCGGGAAGGTGCGAATAATTCGCAGGTTCTCGCCAAAGTTCCGCTGCGCGCGCCGATCGGCGCATGCGCCGATCGAAAGCGAGGCCGAACGCGGCCCCGCTTTCCACCGACAGCTGCCGAGGACGTCGCCGGATACCCACCGCAACTACCCATGAATCAAACCTTCAGAGCAGTAGCACTGCGACGCTAGACGTCCACCGGCAACACGTCGCAGAACACGAACCCGTCGCGCTCGACGACCTCACCAGGCGCGCACGCGATCGGCGCGTCGAAGATCGGGCCGGCGTCCACGAACGTGTGAAACTCGCCGTTCTCCCCACACGGATCGACGCCGGGTGGCAGATCTGTGAGCAGGTCCGCGTCGAACCGCCGCCCCGCGAACGACCGGTCGAGCTGACGAGGGTCGACGCAGACGAGGATCGCCTCGAAGCCGGCGGCGATGAACTCGCGCGCGAGCACCGTCGTGTCACGGCCCCACACCGGGAACACAGCGCGCTTGCCGAGCGCGCCGAGCTGCCGCTCGCGATAGGAGCGGATGTCGGACAGGAACAGGTCGCCGAACGCGACCATCTCAAACTCCGTCAGCGCCGCTGCGAACCGCTGCTCATAGACGACGTTGGAGCAGCCGACCGGGATCTCGACCTCGACCAGCGCCAGCCCGACCGCGTCGGCCTGACGGCGCAGCAGCTCGCGCCGGACGCCGTGCATCGAGATCCGCTCGTAGTCGGCGGTGATGGTCGTGACCAGCGCGCTGACTGGCGCCGACAGCTCGTGGAGCGCCAGCGCCGAGTCCTTGCCACCGCTCCATGACATCGCCAACGCGCCGCATCTGCCGTCGGGCACCGTCATCCGCCCGTCGGTCCGCGCAGCACCGACCGATGCGAGTGCGCGATGCCGGCGCCGAGGCGCTGCAGCGACACGTCGACATAGCGGTACCCAGACGCCGGCGCCGGCAGCGGCACGGTCAGCCGCGCGCTGCCCCGATGATCGACCTCGAACGACGCAATCGGCACCAGCCGGGTCCGGCTCGTCATCAGCCACGCCTCGTAGTAGCGCCCCCGGCCGGCTTGCGGCAGCCTGGACACCGCCAGCGACACGCGCCCCGACGAGCTGATCCGCGCCTGACCTGCGGCATCGGCGGGGGTTCCGGGCAACGGCCGCAGCGCGACCGCGCGCCCCGGGCCGCTGCCGCCACCTGCGCCGAACAGCCACGCACCGAGGCCGACGCCGATCGCCACCAGCGCGACCGCAACCAGCGCGGCAAGCGCGGGCGACGGCGCCCACGCGGGCGCGCGCCGGGGACGATCCGCGGGGAGCGCCGGACGCCCGGCATCCGCCGCTGCGGCGGCAGCGTCCACCGCCGCGCCCAGCTCCCACGCCGCCGGGCTCATGTCATCCAGCCGTCGCACGACGTCCGCCAATCCGGCGGCCCGCGCCTGCAGCTGCGAGTCGGCGTCGAGTCGACGCTGCGCCTCGGCGGCCTCGGCGTCGCTCTGCTCACCCAGCAGGTGGTCGATCAGCCAGTGCTCGTCGCTCACCTGCGCTCCTCCCGGTCGAGCTCGGCTCGCAGGCGCCCCAATCCCCGCACCATCAGCATCTTCACAGTTCCGAGTGGAATCCCAGTCCGCTCGGCGATCTCGCGCTGGCTGAGCTCCTCGTAGAAGCGCAGCCGCAGCAGCCGACCCTCGTCTCGCGGCAGCGCGGAGATCATCGCCGCGAGCCGCCAGCGCTCGAGCAGCGCGGCCGCGCCATCGTCGTGCGAGCTGTCGAGATCGCCGCCGAGCCGGTCGGGGTCGATCGGCTCCGGCACACGCTTGCGCAGATGATCGATCGCGCGCGATCGTGCGATCACCAACAGCCAGGTCGAGACCGCGGCGCGGTCAGGGTCGTAGCTGCGACCTCGGCGCCACACCTCCATCAGCGTCTGCTGCAGCACATCCTGAACCGCCTCGGGGTCACCCAGCATCTCGCTCAGGTATCCGCGCAGCAGCGAGCCGTAGGCCGAGGCGACCAGCTCGACCGCGCCCGCGTCTCCGCGGCGCAGCGCCCGGACGATTCGGCGCTGGGAACCGTGTCGGCGCGAGACTGGCATCGGGGCGGGCGGTCGGTGGTCGGTCGACGACGGGGACACGCTACCGATCGATACGCGCCGACGAGCGCGGTTGGTTGGCTGACCACCACGAAGTTTGCAACCGGGTCGCGATCGCGACCCGTACGTCAGCTGAACCCCCAACCAAGGAGTGGACTTCAGATGAGACGCATCATCCTCGCGGCCGTCGCGTGCTGTGCGATCGCCGCCGTGCCGATCGCATCGGCGACCGCCGATCACAGCGCGATGGCAAAGAAGCCGAACATCGTCGCACTCGCGGCGTCGGACCCGCAGCTGTCGACGCTGGTTTCGCTGGTCAAGAAAGCCGGGCTCGTCAAGGCGCTGTCGGGCAGGACGAAGCTGACGGTATTCGCGCCGACCAACCGCGCCTTCAACAAGGTGCCAAAGGCCACGCTGAACAAGCTCGCGCACCACAAGAAGCTGCTCGCGGCGGTGTTGGAGTACCACGTCGTCAAGGGCGCGCTGACCGCCTCGAAGATCGTCAAGCACAAGTCGCTGAAGACCCTCGAGGGCGCGAGGGTCAAGGTCAAGGTCAAGGGCAAGAGCGTCTACATCAACAACGCGAAGGTCATCAAAGCCAACGTCAGGGCGTCAAACGGGATCGTGCACGTGATCAATCGTGTGCTGATCCCGCCGGCCGGATAGCTCACGCAGCGACCCGGGCCCGAGCGTGCCGGCGCTCGGGCCCGGGCTGCGCTGCCGGTCAATCAGGCGGTGACGGCCTCGGTCGGCGCGCCCGTCGCGAACGTCAGCTCGCCCTCGGCCGCGTCGACGGCGACGGTGTCACCGGCGGCGAACCGGCCCTCGAGGATCGCCAGGGCGAGCGGGTCGACCAATCGCTTCTGGATCACCCGCTTGAGCGGTCGCGCACCGTAGGTCGGGTCGTAGCCGAGGTTGCCGATCAACGTCCGGGCGTCGTCGGTCAGCTCGATCGCGATCCCACGCTCGGCCAGCCGCGCCAGCACTCGCTCGACCTGCAGGTCGACGATCGAGCCGATCTCCGACCGCGTCAGCGGCTCGAACTCGACGATGTCGTCGAGCCGGTTGACGAACTCCGGCTTGAAGCCCGCCTCGACGCCGGCCCGGCCCCCCGGGATGTTGGAGGTCATGATCAGCACCACGTTCTTGAACGACACCGTGCGGCCCTGGCCATCGGTCAGGCGCCCGTCGTCCATCACCTGCAGCAGCGCGTTGAACACGTCGGGGTGCGCCTTCTCGATCTCGTCGAGCAGCACCACCGAATAGGGCCGGCGGCGGACCGCCTCGGTCAGCTGACCGCCCTCGTCGTAGCCGACGTATCCGGGAGGAGCTCCGACCAGCCGCGACACGGAGTGCTTCTCCATGTACTCCGACATGTCGATCCGGACCATCGCCTCCTGGGTGTCGAACATGAACTCGGCCAGCGCCCGCGCCAGCTCGGTCTTGCCGACCCCGGTCGGGCCCAGGAACAGGAACGTCCCGATCGGGCGATCCGGGTCCTGCAGGCCGGCCCGGCTGCGACGCAGCGCCGCGGCGACCGCCTCGACGGCCTCGTCCTGGCCGATCACGCGGCCGTGCAGACGGTCCTCCATCTGCACGAGCTTCTCGATCTCGCCCTCCATCAGGCGGGTGACCGGGACGCCGGTCCACTTGGCGACGATCTCGGCGACGTCCTCGGCGTCGACGACGTCCTTGAGGTACTTGAACTCGGCCCCCGCGGTGGCGGCCGCGTCGGCCTCGGCGTGCTCGGCGTCGGCCAGCTGCTTCTCCAACTCGGGGATCGTGCCGTACTGCAGCTCGGCGGCTCGGCCGAGGTCGGCCTCGCGCTGGGCGCGCTCGAGCTCGGTCCGGGCGCTCTCCAGCTGCTCCTGCACCTCGGCGACGGCACCCAGCGAGTCCTTCTCGCGCTGCCACTCGGCGTGCATCGCGGCCGAGCGCTCGCGCTCCTCGGCCAGCGTCCGCTCCAGCTGCTCGCGGCGCGCGGCAGTGCCGGCGTCGTCGTCGTCGTCGTCGCCCAGTGACTGCAGCTCGATCTCCAGCTGCATGATGTGCCGGTCGACCTCGTCGATCTCGGTCGGCTTGGAGTCGATCTCCATCCGGATCCGGCTGGCGGCCTCGTCGACGAGGTCGATCGCCTTGTCGGGCAGGAAGCGGTCGGCGATATAGCGGTGGCTGAGCGTCGCCGCGGCGACCAGCGCCGAGTCCTGGATCCGGACCTTGTGGTGGACCTGATAGCGCTCCTTGAGCCCGCGCAGAATCGCGATCGTGTCCTGCACCGACGGCTCGCCGACGTACACCGGCTGGAATCGCCGCTCCAGCGCCGCGTCCTTCTCAATGTGCTTGCGGTACTCGTCCAGCGTGGTCGCGCCGACCGCGCGCAGCTCGCCGCGGGCGAGCATCGGCTTGAGTAGGTTGGCGGCGTCGACCGCGCCCTCGGCAGCGCCCGCGCCGACGATCGTGTGCAGCTCGTCGATGAACAGAATCACGGTGCCGTCGGCATCGGCGATCTCCTTCAGCACGGCCTTGAGGCGGTCCTCAAACTCTCCCCGGTACTTGGAGCCCGCGATCAGCGCGCCGACGTCGAGCGATACCACGCGGCGGTCACGTAGGCCCTCGGGCACGTCGCCGGAGACGATCCGCTGGGCCAGGCCCTCGGCGATCGCCGTCTTGCCGACCCCCGGCTCGCCGATCAGCACCGGATTGTTCTTGGTGCGGCGACTCAGGACCTGGATCACGCGACGGATCTCGTCGTCGCGGCCGATCACCGGATCGAGCTTGCCGGCAGCTGCGGCCTCGGTCAGATCGCGGCCGTAGCGCTCCAGCGCCTGGAACTTCTCCTCCGGGCTCTGGTCGGTGACGCGGTGTGACCCGCGGACCTCGCTGAGCGCCTTCAGCAGCTCGTCATGGTCGGCGCCGGTGCCCCGCAGCGCGTCGCCGGCCCCGCCCGGATGGGCCGCCAAAGCCAGCAGCAGATGCTCGGTGGAGACGTACTCGTCCTTGAGCTCGCGCATCTCTGACTCGGCCGCGCGCAGGATCTGGACGAGCTCCGAGGAGCCGCCGGCCGGCTCCTCGCGGCCGCCGCCGGTGGTCAGCTTCGGGAGGGCATCGAGTCGCGGACCGAGCGCCTGGCGAACGCTCCCCGGATCGACCCCGAGCTTGCGCAGCACCGGTGCCACCACGCCGCCGTCCTGCTCGAGCAGCACCGCGAGCAGATGCTCGGGCATCGTCTGCGGGTTGTGGCGCTCATCGGCAAGCCGCTGAGCAGCCTGCAGCGCCTCCTGGGACTTGATCGTGAACTTATCTGGTTGCATAGGCGTATCTCTCAAAGATCTCAGTGTGTGTGACTCAGATTATCGCACGATGCTGCACCGATTTCAAGTGCGTCGTGGTCCGGGGTCGGACGGATCGCCCCCCATGAGCCGCTAATGCCGCAATCGCAGATGCACCGGGCGCGTGTGGTGCTCGATCTTGCCGGTCGGGTCGACGATCGCCGCCGACACGTCGGCGCTGACGCGACCGCGATCGTGCAGTGCGCTCGCCAGCCGCCGGCGCGCGCGCCGGCGCAGCGAGACCGTCACCGTGCGCCAACCAGGCCGGCGCAGGACGCGCGGCGGTGTCCGCGCCGTCACGCTGCCGCGCACGTGGCGCGCGCGGAAGCTCGCGTAGGCGATGCTCGCGTAGGCGATGAACAGACACGCACGCGAGCAGTGCACCCGGACCCGCAGGCGGCCCGCGTGCAGCACGTGACGCTGACGCGGCACCGCGAGCGCCACGCGAGCGTAGGCACGGGTGTCGACCAGTGACGCGAGCGTCAGCGCGCCGACGTTGACGCTGCCCAACCCCGACGCGGGATCGAAGCCGGGGGCGGCGTTGCAGCAGCCGACCGCGCGGCCCCGGGGCGCGAACACGTCGTTTGAGCCCCGGATCACGTCTGAGAACACATGTGGTCCGAGCGACGAGCGATCGATCCGGTACAGCAACGGGTTCGCGAAGCCGAGGTTCGGGCGGCCGTGGCTACGCAGCTGCGCATCCACCAGCGCGAACGCCCCCGCCAGCAACGGCGAGCCCGCGCTCGTGCCCCCGAACGGCGTCCAGGGATTGCGATTGGAACGGTTCACGCAACCCGGCCGAGCCGAGCAGTAGATCAAGAAGCCCGGGTAGGGATCGGCGAGCATCGACACGTCCGGCACGACCCGGTGGCGCGAGCTGATCGCCGCCCGCTGGTACGCCGGGCGCTGAAACAGCCGGCTGTAGCCACCACCACCGGCCTCGGGCAGTCCCGGAGAGTCGTTCCAGACGACCTGGCCGGCGATCCGGTTGGCGCGCGTCAGCTTGATGTTGGTGCCGCCGACGCCGGTCACCCAGGGCGACGAGGCGGGGAAGCTGACGGCCTTGAGCCGCAACGGGAGACCGTCCGGACTGCGGTCGCCGGTGCACGCGGTCGAGCCGTCGTCGCCGGAGGCCGAGATCACCGAGATCCCGGTCGCGGCCGCGACCTCGAGCGTCCGGTTGATCGCCTCGGCACCGCTACGTCCGGAGGTCGCGTGGGTCAAGAACGGCTCGCAGATGCCCAGCGAAACCGAGATCACGTCCGGGCGATCCCGGACCCGGCGCAGCGGCGCCGTCAGCGCCCGCAGCACGCTCGCAGTCTGCGGCCGGGTCTGATAGACGCCGACACCTCGTGCGAACACGCCGGGTGCGGACGCGACCAGCATCTCGAGGTCAAGCGTCGTCTCGAAGCTCGGGCGCAGGTCGCGATCGATGCCGACGTGGACGACCTTGATCTTCCCGAGCCGCCTCCCGAAGCAATTGGCGAAATGGGCGATATCCGAGCGCTTGAAGCCGTCGATTTCGATCAGCGCGACCCGTTCGCCGCGGCCGGTGGCCGCGGGACTGATCCCGATGTCGTACGCGGCGCGGTACTGGTTGGGCGTGAAGCCGTAAGGCACCGCTCGCGCCCGCCGGCATCCGCGCGGGGTGCCGCTGCGCGGTTCGTAGCCGGAGCCGAGTCTCGGCCCGGAGCCCGCGCCCGACGCGTTCGCCGCGAGTGTCGGCTGCGGCTCGGCAAACGGCGCCGTATCGAGCCCGACGACCCCGGTCACGGCGCCGGCCAGCGCCGGCGGAATCCGTGCCGGCGCGGTTGGCGCAACGTAGCGCTCGATGCCCGAGGTGGTCGCGGCACCGAACGTCGACAGCGCCGTTGCGAACACGCGCTCGGCGGTCGCGACTGGCATCGTCGCGCGCGCGAACTGACCGGTGCTGTCGATCGAAACGCCCCTGGCGCCGACCGAGCGCAGGTAGTGCAGCACGCGAGCGCGCTCACCCGCGGGCGCGCCGAAGCGCCGCGCGAGCATCGAAACCGGCCGGTAGGCGCCGTACTGCGACGACGACGGATCGCTGACCGACTCGGCGAACCGCGCGAGCGCGGCCGCGTCGGTCCTGAGCGGTAAATCGAGCATCAACGGCTTGGCCGACGGCGCGCCACCGAGCCGGGTCGCGCCCGCGACCGGGGCCGTGGCGCGCGCGGCCGGCGCCACCGCCAGCGCCACCAGCACCATCAACGCGAACGCGACGGGCTTCACTTGGGCCATCGTCGCATACGACCGCCGGGCGGTCGATCCGGACGTCAGCTCGTCAACGTGATCTTGACCGGCCGCGAGCGTCGCTGGACCTTGCCGGCGCCGTCGACGATCGTGCCGACCACCGTCGCGGTCACCGGGTGGTGGCCGCGCAGCGCGGCCCTGAGCTTGGCGGCGAGCTTGCCGCTGAGCCACAGCTTGACCGACTCGGCGGCGTTCGCGACCCCTGGCGATGGCTGGGCCATCAGCTTCACCGTGCCGGCGCCGGCGATCTGGATCCGCGCGGTCGCGCTCTGCACGCACGCGATCGAGCAGGTGATCTGCACGACCAGCTTGCGGCTGGCGATCGACTGAGGCGACGATGCCGCGACCGCCACCGATCCGACCGGCGCTCTGATCGCCCTCGCCGCCGCCGTCAGCCCAGCGACGTTGATCTGACCGATCCCGGAGGCATCGTCGTAGCCGGCCTTCGCGCTGCAGCAGCCGAGCGGATCGCCCTTGGCCGCGAACATGTCGTTGGAGCCGGTCGTGACGTCGGAGAAGACACGCGCGGCCGAGTGCGATCCGGAGATCTCGTACAGCAGCGGATTGGCGAACCCGATCGGGTCGCGGCCGGCCTTGCGCAGCGCCTCGTCGGCGAGCGCAATCCCGCCGGCCAGCAGCGGCGTGCCCGCCGACGTGCCGCCGATGAACAGCCAGCCATGGCGGGCGTTGCACGGCTGCGCCTTCGCGCTGCAGTAGATCTCATAGCCAGGCGCGAGGTCGCCGAGCAGCGACACGTCCGGTATCTCGCGCCGGCCGCTTGATTGCGAGCCGTTTTGGTAACTGGGCTCGGTGAACACCTCGCTCTGGCCGCCGCCGGCGGCGGCGAGCTCGCCGGGGGCGTCGTTCCAAACGGTCGACTTGACGATCTTGTTGAAGCGGTTGAGCTTGACGTTGGTGCCGCCGACCGCGGTCACGAACGGCGACGACGCCGGGAAGCTGACCGCGAGCTTGTGGGTCGGGTTGCCGTGGCTGTTCAGGCACGTGCTCGAACCGTCGTCGCCGGCCGCCGCGACGACCGAGATGCCGGTTGCAGCGGCGAGCTCGAACGCCGTCTCATAAAGATTGATGCCCTTCGTGCCGAGCCCACGCAGGTTCTGCGACTCACAGCCGCCGAGCGACGCCGAGACCACATCGGGACGCTGGTTGCGCGACTCGATCGCATCGATCACTGATCGCAGGACCGCGCTCGGTGACGAGCTCGACTCGTACACGTCGACGTTCTGTAGACGCGGGGCCGCTGCCGACAGCACCTCGAGATCGAGCGTCGTCTCGGGACCGGGCGCGAGCGCGCGTCGGATCCCGACGCCGTACAGCTTGACCTTCGGCATCGCGAGCTTGTAACAGCGATCAAAGCGCGTCACGTCGCCGGGCTTGAAGCCGTCGATCTCGATCAGCGCGACGCGCTCGCCGCGGCCGCTGATGCCGCTCGAATGCAATGACGACAGGCCGTACGCCTTGAGGTACTGGTTCGGCGTGAAGCCACCCCGTTTCGGGCGACCGGCGGTGCAGCCCGACGGCCTGCCGCTGCGGGGCAGGTAAGCCGAGCCGAGGTCGACGTCGCCAAGCGCCGAGCTGCCACCCAGCGAGTGCAGTTTCGACACGCGCGAGGAACCATCGAGCGAGCTCGGGGCCGGCTGCGGCGTCGAAGCCACCGGCTGGGTGTCGAGCCCGACGACGCCGGTGACCGCCCCGGCCAGCGCTGCCGGCACGTGGGTCGCCGTCTGCGGCGCGACGAAACTCGAACGGGCGTCGGTCCGATACGACGACAGCTGCGTCCCGAACAGCCGCTGGGCCTGATTCACCGACAGCCGCGCCGACACGAACAGACCGCTACGGTCGGCCGCCACGTCGGTCGCGCCAGAGCGATGCAGATAGGCCATCACGTGGGCGCGAGTCGCGCGCGAGGCGCCGAACCGCCGTCCCAGCGCCGCCAACGAGCGGTACTGGCCGTACTGGTCAGAGCCCGGCGTACTGACCGCGGTCGCGAGCCTCGCGAGCCCGCCCTGGTCGACCTTCAACGGCAACAGCACCGTCAGATGCTGGTGCGCCGGAGCCGAACCGACGCGGGTTGCAGCCGCGGAAGAGCCGGACGCGAGTGCCACGGGCGCCGCGAGCGCAAGCGTGGCGAGCACCGTCGCGACCGTCGCAGCTGTGGCCGCAAGGCGGCTGGAGATGCTCATCTGGCGAAAATCCTCGAGTCGTTCGCGGCACCCAGCCGCGCCTTGATTGCGAGCGCTCCGGCCGCGCTCCCGTCTTGGTCCCCGCCGTCAATCCTTGCACACAGGGATCCGCCCGGCCTCGGTCAGCCCGACGCCGGCCTCGCGAGGTCGGCCGAGCGGACCAACTCGCCGCCGCGCTCGTAGGGCACGATCTCGGCTCGCAGCTCACGCCGCAGCTTCTCCAACCGCTGTACCTCTGCCGCTAGCAGCGCCGCTCGCTGCTCGAGTGCCGCCACCTTGCGGGCGTTGGCCGCGAGCTGCTGCTCGAGCTCGAACACGCGCTCGACGCCGGCCAGGTTCATCCCGAGCTCGGCGGTCATCTCCTGGATCCGGCGCAGCCGCTCCACGTCGGCCCGCGAGTACAGCCGGGTGCCCTTGGGCGAGCGCTTGGGCTCGATCAGGCCACGAGCCTCGTACATCCGCAACGTCTGGGGGTGCATCTCGGCGAGCTCCGCCGCGACCGAGATCATGAACACACCCCGGTCTGAGGAGACCTCGATCCGCGTCGTGGTCCGCACCCGGCGCGCCATCACGCGGCCTGCGCGCCCGCGGTGGCCCCGGCCTCGGCGAACAGGCGCTCACGCGGGTTGCCGTTCATCACCTGGGCGAGCCGATCGACCGCTTGGGACTGCTCGGTCGTCAGCGTCGCGGGCACGTCGAGCACGAACCGGTATCGGATGTCGCCCTTGCCGGCGCCACCGAGCTTCGCCGGGCCCTCGCCACGCAGCCGCTGGATCGTGCCGTGCTTGGTGCCAGCCGGCACCCGCAGCCGCTTTGAGCCGTTCAGCGTCGGCACCTCGACGACCGCGCCGAGCAGCGCCTCGGGAATCGTCAGCGGCACCTCGACCTCGAGGTTGTCCCCGGCCCGCTTGAACACCGGCGACTCCCTGACGCGTGTGATCACGTACAGGTCGCCCGGGTCGGCACCGCGCAGGCCTGGCTCGCCCTTGCCGGCCAACCGGATCCGGCTGCCCTCGCGGACGCCCGCCGGAATGTTCGCGCGCAGCCGCCGGATCGAACGCTGGGCGCCGGTCCCGTTGCAGGTCGGACACGGATCGTCGATCACCGCGCCGGTCCCGTTGCAGTTCGAGCACGGCTGGGACATCGAGAAGATCCCCTGGCTCTGCGCCTCGACGCCGCGGCCCTCGCAGACCGGGCAGACGCGTGGAGCGGTGCCGGGCTTGGCGCCCGAGCCATGGCAGGTCGGACACGGCTGCGAGGTCGGCACCGACAGCGACACCTGGCTGCCGTTGACCGCCTGCTCGAACGTCAGCGAGACCTCCGTCTCGAGGTCGCGACCGCGGGCGGGCCGCTGCCGCGGGCCGCCACGGACGCCGCCGCGCGCGCCACCGGCCGCTTCGGCGCCGCCGAAGATGTTGGACAGGATGTCGCCGAAGCCGCCCGAGAACGAGCTCGGATCGAAGCCCGCGCCCGTGGCCGCGTTGGCGAAGTTGCCGAACGGACCCGAGCCACGGTCATATGCCTTGCGCTTGTCGGGATCGGACAGGACGTCGTGCGCCTGCGAGATCTCCTTGAACCGCTCCTCGGCGTGCTTGTCGCCCGCGTTGCGGTCGGGGTGGTACTTGCGCGCGAGCTTGCGGTAGGCCTTCTTGATCTCCTCGTCCGATGCGCCCTTGCCGACGCCGAGAACCTTGTAGTAGTCGGGTCGCTCAGCCACGGCGGATCACCCCGCGACCACGACGCGCGCTGGGCGCACGACGCTTTCGCCGATCCGGTACCCGCGCTGAAACACCTCCACCACGGTTCCGGGCTCGTAGCCCTCGAACGGCTGCTGGGCGACGGCCTCGTGCAGGGTCGGATCAAACGGCTCGCCCTCGGGCGAGTAGCGCTCGATCCCAGCACGCTGCAGCGCCCCGATCAGATCGGCGTGGACGTGCTTGACGCCGTCGATGAAGGCCTGCTCGGACTCACTTGACTGTTCCGGTGCGTGCGCGAGCGCCCGCTCGAGATTGTCGACCGCCGGCAGCAGCTCCTTGGCCAGCTTCATCGCACCTCGCTGCGTCGCGACCGACGCGTCGCGCGCCGTCCGCTTGCGGAAGTTCTCGAAGTCGGCCTGCGTCCGCTGCGCGAGCGCCAAGTACTCACCCGCCTTGTCGGCCTGCTCCTGCAACAGGCCGACGTCGACCGGAGCGTCCTCGGAGACATCTTCGGTCTGCACCTGACCAGCGTCAGGCCGACTCTCGGTAGGCGAGGGCGGTGACGATGTCCCGTCTGCTGCTGATCGCGCCACGTTGTCAGTTGGGGACGGGACGTCGTCAGCGGCCCCCGCCCCGGAGACGTCCTCCGGGGCGTCGGGGATTCGGGGATCAGGAGCGTTCATCACTTGCCCTCGTCAACCACCTCGGCGTCGACCACGTCCTCCTCCTCCTCGGAGGTTGCGTTCGCGCCGTTCTCGGATCCGTCACCCTGCGGCGCCGACTGCTCGGCGGCCCGCTGGTACATGGCCTCCGAGACCTTGTGGAAGGAGGCGTTGAGCGCGTCGCGCTTGGCGTCGATGTCGGCCGCGTCGTCGGAGGTCAACGACTCGCGGACCGCCTTGATGTGGCCCTCGATCTCCTCCTTGGAGGAGGCGTCGATCGAGTCCGCCAGCTCGGTCAGCTGACGCTCGGCCTGGTAAGCGGCGTTCTCGGCGTTGTTGCGGGCCTCCGCGAGCTCGCGCTGGCGCTTGTCGTCCTCGGCGTGCGCCTCGGCGTCGCCGACCATCCGCTTGATCTCGTCGTCGGAGAGCCCGGAGCCCGAGCGGATCTCGATCTTCTGCTCCTTGCCGGTGCCGAGGTCCTTCGCCGACACGTTGAGGATGCCGTTGGCGTCGATGTCGAACGCGACCTCGACCTGCGGGATCCCTCGCGGCGCCGGCGGGATGCCGGTCAGCTGGAATTTGCCCAGCGACTTGTTGTAGGTCGCCATCTCGCGCTCGCCCTGCAGCACGTGGATCTCGACGCTCGGCTGGTTGTCCTCGGCGGTCGAGAACACCTCCGACTTGCGCGTCGGGATCGTGGTGTTGCGCTCGATCAGCTTTGTCATCACGCCGCCCTTGGTCTCGATCCCGAGCGTCAGCGGGGTGACGTCCAGCAGCAGCACGTCCTTGACGTCTCCGGCCAGCACGCCGGCCTGGATCGCGGCGCCGACGGCGACGACCTCATCGGGGTTGACCCCACGATGCGGCTCCTTGCCGGTCAGCTCCTTGACCTTCTCCTGGACGGCGGGCATCCGGGTCATGCCGCCGACCAGCACGACGTGGTCGATCGTCGCGGCGCCCTTCTCCTTGGCGTCGTCCAGCGCCTGGCGGACCGGTGCGACGGTGCGGTCGAGCAACGACGCGGTCAGCTCGTTGAGCTTGGCGCGGGTGAGGCGCATGTCGAGATGCTTGGGACCCGTGGCATCGGCCGTGATGAACGGCAGGTTGATCTGGGTCTCCTGCGTCGTCGACAACTCGATCTTGGCCTTCTCGGCGGCCTCATACAGCCGCTGCAGCGCCATCGGGTCGGCCGACAGGTCGATCCCCTGGGCCTTCTTGAACTCGCCCACCAGCCAGTCGACGAGTGCCTTGTCGAAGTTGTCGCCACCGAGGTGGTTGTCACCGGCGGTCGCCTTGACCTCGAACACGCCGTCGCCGATCTCGAGCACCGACACGTCGAACGTGCCACCGCCAAGGTCGAAGATCAGGATCGTCTGGTCGGCCTCCTTGTCGAGGCCGTAGGCGAGCGACGCGGCGGTCGGCTCGTTGATGATCCGCTTGACATCGAGTCCGGCGACCCTGCCGGCGTCCTTGGTCGCCTGGCGCTGATCGTCGTTGAAGTACGCGGGGACCGTGATCACGGCGCTGTCGACGGGCTCGCCCAGATACGCCTCGGCGTCCACCTTGAGCTTGCCGAGGATCATCGCCGAGATCTCCGGCGGGGAGTACTGCTTGCCGTCGGCCTCGACGCGGACGTCGCCGCCCGGGCCGGAGGTCACCTTGTACGGCACGATCGACTCCTCCTCGCGCACCTCGGCCTCCTTGCGGCCCATGAAGCGCTTGATCGAGAAGATCGTGTTCGTCGGGTTGGTTACCTGCTGGCGCTTGGCGACGGTGCCGACGAGTCGCTCGCCGGACTGAGTGAACGCGACGACCGACGGAGTCGTCCGTCCGCCCTCAGCGTTCTCGATCACCGTCGGCTCGCCACCCTCGAGCACGGCCATACACGAGTTGGTCGTCCCGAGGTCGATTCCGATCGTCTTTCCCATGTTCTTGTCTGCTCCCTTGCGGTTACAAAAATCTGAGTGACAGACTAGCAGATTTCAGAGCGATCGCTGACCGCCGCAAGACAGGCCTGAGGGGCCGCTCACGCGGCCCGGTAATGCACCGAATCCCGGGCCGAAGCGAGCTGGCGTTGGGCCCGACCGACTACCGCGCGCCGAGGCTCACGACCCAGGCGTTGCCCGGGAGGCGGTGGATCTTCTCGGGGGCCACCGCGACACCGAGATCGGTGAAGTCGTCGCTGAGCAGCTGCGTCCGGAAGGACGCGTCGTTGACCCAGCTGGCGAGCGTCGCGCGCGAGCTGGCGTAGTCGGGGCGCGGCGTCTGGAACGCTCCGACGCTCTCAAGTGCCGCCACTCGCCCACCGGGCACCAGATAGCCGACCTTGTCGAAGACGTCGTTGCTCAGCGGCTTGCCGTTGCTCAGCGCCTTGACCTGGATCACCGACGCCCGGTCGAGCTTGACCGAGTTGCGCAGCGCCGGGGCGTGGGCGCGGGTCCGCGCCCAGTTGATCAGGCAGCGAAGCCCGTGCTGGGCGGCGATCCGCGGCGCGGTCGGCGCCGCTCCAGGGCATTTCTGCGCCGGCGCGAGGTAGCGCTTGGCCCACTTCGAGTGCTGGTTGAAGTTCGCGCGCTGCGCCGTCGCGGTTCCCGTCAGCGCGAACATCGCCAGCGTCCCGACAATAAGCCCCATCATTAAGCGTCCGTGCATAGCGCCAGCCTAGTCGTCAGACGTCGAACGCGCTAGGGCACATCCGTACCAGCGCGCATTGCCCACAGTCCGGCCGGCGTGCGTGGCAGGTGCGGCGGCCGTGGCGCAGCAGGTTGAGGTGCAGTTCGAGCTCGGCGCCGTGCGGCGTCAGCGCCAGCATCTCGTCGTGCATCTCCTCGAATCCCGCGCCGCGGCGAAACAGCCCGAGTCGGGTGCCGACTCGCGAGACGTGCGTGTCGACCGGGACGTCGCGCATCCCCAGCGCGAACAGCAGCACGCAGGCCGCGGTCTTGCGCCCGACACCCGGCAGCGAGCACAGATACCGCTGTGCGTCGGCGACTGCGAGCTCGGCCAGCCAGTCCAGCGACAGCCCGTGGTCGGAGGTGTCCTCGATCGCCGACAGGATCTCCTTGATCCGCGCCGACTTGATCTTCGAGATTCCGCCGGGACGGATCGCCTGCTCGATCTCGTCGACCGGAGCGTCACGCACGTCGGACCACTCGGGCAGCCGGTCGCGCAACCGCATGTACGCGACGTCACGGTTGCGGTCGTTGGTCGACTGCGACAGCACGGTCAGGATCAGCTCGGCGATCGGGTGGCCGTGCGGCCCGGCGCCGGGCGTGCCGTACAGCAGCCGCAGGCGGTCGCGGATCGCGCGCACACGACGCGTGGTGGGTCGGCGATATTCGGTCTCGGCTTCAGTCACACGCCCCCCAGCGCTGGCACGCTTCGCCGGCGGCACCGATCGCGGCGGGCACCGCACCACGAAGCCGATCATCGTCGCCCGCCCCGCCCGATACGACCGCGGCCAGCAACGTCCCGGTGAACGCGTCGCCCGCCCCGATCGCCGAGCGCACCGGCACCGGCGACACCCGGGCGCTGAACGCGCGGCCGTCCTCAGCGCGGACGATCACGCCGTCGACACCGAGCGTGACGATCGCCAGCTGCGCGCCAAGCCGGGTCAGCTCGCCCGCCGCCCGCTCGGGATCGCGTTCGCCGGTGATCGCGGTCGCCTCGGCCCGGTTGGCGCGAACCAGGCGGGCATCGCCCAGGCACTCGCGCACCGCCGCGACGGCGGCCTGCTCGCTGGGCCAGCGGTGCAGGCGCAGGTTGCAATCGACGACCACCGGTATCCCGCGCGCGAGCGCGCACGCCCGCGCGTGTAGCGTGAGCCGCCGTTG
The DNA here is from genome assembly GCA_963714245.1 of uncultured Solirubrobacteraceae bacterium. Classification (GTDB taxonomy): domain Bacteria; phylum Actinomycetota; class Thermoleophilia; order Solirubrobacterales; family Solirubrobacteraceae; genus Palsa-465. The sequence continues at coordinate 84,698 of CAVQNR010000005.1, forward strand.
GTCGGGCTCTGACAGCGTGTTCGAGGTGATCAGCAGCGCGCCGCAGCGCGCGATCGCTTCGGCGAGACGTGCCTTCGTCAGGCCCGCCAACGGCGGCGCTGCGCCCGGGTACAGCCGATACTCGGGCTCGCCGGCGTGATCGAGCGCGACGAACGCCAACTGCGTCCGCTCGTGCTCGTGCGCGGTCAGCAGCGTGAGATCGACTCGCTCAGACCGTAACCGGTCGCCCAGCCAGCGGCCCCAGCGATCGCCGCCGACCGCGCCGGCAATCGCCACCGGTACGCCTGCCCGCGCGGCGAACACCGCGATGTTCGCGCTGACCCCGCCGAGATGCGGCTCAAACCGGTCGGCGCCGGCGAACCCGGCCGCGGGGCGTTCGCAGATCAGATCGACGATCGCCTCCCCGAGACATAGCGCCGGCTCCGCCGCCCGCTGACGCGACACTGGGACTGCGCTCATCACGCGGACGTTATCCTCGGCTGGTCTTGGCCGTCCTGGAGCAGACGACCGCGCGGGCGCCCGCGCGGCGCCCATCGCCTGCGCTCCCGACGGCGCCCGCCCCGAGGGTGCGGATCCGTTGGCTGGCGCCGACGCTCGTCGCCGCTGTGCTCGCGGCGGCCTACGTGGTCGTCGCGCCGCCGTCGGTCGACCTCGCCGCCCACCTGTTCCGCGCCCGGCTGTTTGGGCAGGAGGGCTTCGCGCTGTGGAACAACCTGTGGTACTCGGGCCACTACACGCTCAGCTACAGCGTCCTGTTCCCGGCGGTCTCGTGGCTGATCACGCCGCAGCTGGCCGCCGCGGTCGCGGTGGTCGGCACGACGGCGCTGTTCTCGCTGCTCGCGTACCGCCACTGCGGCGATCGCGGTCTCGCCGGCGCGGTCGTGTTCGGCGCCGCGATCGCGAGCGACCTCTACACCGGCCGGCTGGCATTTGACTTCGGGGCGCTGCCGGCGATGGCCGCGATCACGCTGCTCGACTACGAGCAACCAGCGCCCGCCGCCGCATTCGCGGCCGTCTCGGCGCTGTGCAGTCCGGTCGCGGCGCTGTTCGCGGCGCTGATCGCGGCAGGCTACGGGCTCGGCGACATCTGGCGCACCCGCCGACCGGCCGCGGGACTGCCGGCGCTGGCGGTGATCGCCGGCGCGTTGATACCGGTGCTGGTCGTCAACTGGCTGTTTCCGGCGGGCGGAGCCGAGCCGTTCGCCTTCTCGACGATGGTGCCGCTCGTCGTCCTGTCGGTGTCCGCGCTCGTGCTGTTGCCGCGCGACGCCTACCGGCTTCGTGCCGGCGTCGCGCTCTACCTGGTCGCGATCGTGACGCTGTACCTGGTGCCGACCTCGATCGGCTCCAACATCGCTCGGCTGGGCACGATCGCAGCGCTGCCGCTGGTGACGCTGCTGTGGTGGGGCCGACGGCCGGTCGCACTCGCGGTGGTCGCGCTCGGGCTGCTGTACATGGGCTGGTCGCCGCCGGTCCGCGACGCCGTCGGCGGCATCCGTGACACGACCGCCTCGACCGCCTTCTACCGGCCGTTGGTTCGTTTCCTTCAGCAGCGCTCGCGGCCCCCGGCATCGCCGTTTCGGGTCGAGATCCCATTCACCCAGTTCCACTGGGAGGCATATGAGATCGCGACGCGCTTCTCGATCGCCCGTGGCTGGGAGCGCCAGCTGGACATCAAGGACAACTCGGTGTTCTACGACGGTCAGCTGAACGCGGTGACCTACCGGCGCTGGCTGCATGCCAACGCGGTCCGTTACGTCGCGCTCGCCCGCGCGCCACTCGATTACTCGGCGACGGCCGAGGCGCGCCTGATCAAACGCGGGCTGCCGTATCTGCACCTGGTGATGCACGATCGTGATTGGCGCGTGTATTCGGTTGCCCGGGCGACCCCAATCGTGCAGGGACCGGCGACCCTGCGCCGCCTGACCGCCGACTCTCTGTCGATCGACGTGCACAGGCCGGGGACGCTGAAGCTGCACGTTCGCTACACGCCGTATTGGACGCTGGCGAAGGGAGCCGGCTGCGTCGCGCCCGACGGCAGCTGGACAAAGGTGATCGCGCGACACGCCGGCCAGCTGCGGCTGACGACGGCGTTCGCGGTCGGCCGGATTGGCGCCAGCTCGCCGCGCTGCACCCGGTAACCCAAGCTCCGCCTAATGGAAACTGCCCGATCGGCGTTATAGGATCGTCGGATGCCCCAAGGGAGTTTCACCGGCTTGCGCTCCCGGCTGTTGCCGAAGGGCTGGGGCGACGCCGGCCGTCAGCTGCTGCTGTTCGCGGCGGCCTACGGGCTGTACCAGCTCGTCCGCGGGCTGGTCCAGAACGACGTTGCGCTCGCATCGTGGAACGCGACCAAGGTGATCAACCTCGAGCGCACGTTGCACGTCTTCATCGAGCCGTCGGTGCAGGCCTGGACGGTCAGGATCCACTGGCTGATCGACATCGCCGACGTCAGCTACCTGTACAGCCAGGGCATCGTCGCATTCGGCGTGCTCGCGTGGATCTACGTGCGCCGCAACGACTCCTACTACTTCGTGCGCAACATGTTCCTCGCCGCGATGGTGATCGCGCTGATCGGCTACACGATCTACCCGACCGCGCCGCCGCGGCTGATGCCCGAGTGGGGTTTCACCGATCCGGTCGCCCTGTTCACGCACGTCACCGCCGAGCGCGGCACCGGCTCCGCGCTGCTGAACCTGTACGCGGCGATCCCGTCGCTGCACGTCTGCTTCGCGACGATGGTCGGCGTGCCGATGTCACGATTCGTCAAGCACTGGTGGGCCCGGGCGCTGTGGCTGTGCTACCCGCTGTTCATCACGTTCGTGGTGATGTCGACGGGCAACCACTACCTGACCGACTGCGTGCTCGGGGCACTGACCGCCGGCCTGTCGGCGCTGATCTCCAAGCAGCTGCTCGCCCGCGCTCGGCCTGACGTGTGGGCGTTCCGTCCGTCCCGCGGCCAGGGCGGCCGCGCGCTGACCGCCTGAGCTCGGCTCGGCCGGCGCTTCCGAGGACGCTCCCACTACGCTGTCTGCAGTGGCCGCCCCTCCGCAGACCCCGGCACGCCCGCGACCGCCCCGGCAGCGACGCGACCGCCCCCGCGACGGCGCGACCACGCAGGAGCTGCAACAGCGGCTGATCGAGAGCCGCCTGACGCCGAACGCGATCTCGCTGACCGGGTTCGTGCTCAACCTCGCCGCGGCGGCACTCGTGGTCAACCGGACGTTCGTGCTCGCCGGCCTGGCGTTCGTCGTCGGCTCGATCATGGACACGCTCGATGGCCGCTACTCGCGGATGTCGGGCAAGGGCACCCCGTTCGGCGCATTTCTTGACTCGACGCTCGACCGGCTCGAGGAGGGGATCGTGCTGACCGCCGTCGCCGCCTACTTCGCCTCCAAGGGCGATCAGGTCGCGGTCGCGGCGGTGGTGCTGGCGGTGCTCGCGTCGCTGATGGTTTCCTATACGCGGGCGCGCGCCGAGGCGCTCGGCGTCGAGTGCAAGGTCGGAATCGCAACCCGGCCGGTCCGGGTCGTGATCCTCTCGATCGGCCTGCTGTTCGCCCGGGGCGCCGGGATCGGCGACTTCTCGCTGCTGGCCCCCGCGGTGTACGTGCTGGCGGCGCTCAGCCTCGTGACCGTCGGCCAGCGGATCTGGCACGTGCGCACCGAGCTGAGCGTTACGACCGCACCAAACGCCGACTGACCGCGCGCGATGGCGGCCGCCGTGACGCAGCGATCGCTCGGGCGCGGCGCGCGTGAGCGGATCGTCACAGCCGCCCGTGACCTGTTCGCCCAGCGTGGCATCGGCGCCACCACGATGGACGACGTCCACCGCACGGCGCGGGTGTCCAAGCGGACGCTGTATCAGCACTTCGCCAGCCGCGACAAGCTCGTGCTCGCGTGTCTGCTGGCTGCCGGCAGCGACCGCCACAGCGGCGCCGAGGCGGTGCTTGCGCGCGGCGAGCTGGCCCCGCGCGCGCTGCTGCTCGAGCTGTTCACCGAGCTATCAGACCGACCGCGGCCGCTGCGTGGCGACCTGTTCGTCAACGCCGCGATCGAGTTCCCGGATCCATCGCACCCGGTGCACCGCGCCGTCGCCGAGCACGCGCGTCGGTTCGAGCAGCGTCTCGGCGACCTCGCGCGCGCTGCCGGCGCCCGCGATCCCGAGCGCGTCGGTCGGCGGCTTGGGTTGCTCTACGCAGGCGCCGCGACCCGGTCGCTGGTCGGCGACGATCCCGGCCCGGCGTCCGACGGCTACGCGCTGGCGGCCGCGCTGCTGCGCGACGCGATCGACTGAGCCGCCCGAACTCGATCGACCACCAGCTGTCGTGCGACGCGTCCCACAACACCCCCCGCGCAACGCGTCCCACGACCTCGCGATCGTTCCTCCACCTCCCGCGTGACGGTCCCCCTCGCTCCTCATTATAAGTAAACTCAGTTGTATACTTATCGAAGCTGAGCGGGCACGTCTCGCGAGAAGCGGTACGCACTTGTGTACTTTGAGGTGTAACCCACGCGGCTCGGCTGCGTACGTATCGATGAACACCGCGCCGCGCCGGCGCCCTCAAGAACGTCCAGAAGGGACACACCGCAAAGTGAGCACCACCACCTCCAGCAACGGCTCGTCGCGCCATCAGCACGACAAGGTCCGCGTCGCGATCATCGGCGTCGGCAACTGCGCGAGCTCGTTCGTCCAGGGCGTCCACTACTACAAGGACGCCAACCCGGCCGAGCCGGTACCGGGCCTGATGCACGTCGACCTCGGCGGCTATCACGTCCGCGACATCGAGTTCTCGGCCGCGTTCGACATCGACTCCGAGAAGGTCGGCAAGGACCTGTCGGAGGCGATCTTCTCCGGCCAGAACAACACGCTGAAGTTCGACTGCGAGGTCCCGAGCCTCGGCGTCGAGGTGATGCGCGGGATGACCCACGACGGCCTCGGCAAGTACCTCTCCCAGAAGATCACCAAGGCCCCTGGCCCCACAGCGGACATCGTCGAGGTGCTGAAGGAGACCCGCACCGACGTGGTCGTCTCCTACCTACCGGTCGGCTCCGAGCAGGCGACCAAGTGGTACGTCGAGCAGATCCTCGAGGCCGGCTGCGGCTTCGTCAACTGCATCCCGGTGTTCATCGCGCGCGAGGACTACTGGAACAAGCGCTTCCTCAAGGCCGGGCTGCCGATCGTCGGCGACGACATCAAGTCCCAGGTCGGCGCGACGATCGTCCACCGCGCGCTGGCGCGGCTGTTCCACGATCGCGGCGTGCTGATGCAGCGCACCTCGCAGCTGAACGTCGGCGGCAACATGGACTTCTACAACATGCTCGAGCGCGAGCGCCTGGAGTCCAAGAAGATCTCCAAGACCAACGCGGTCACGTCGATCATGGGTCACGAGCTGCCCGCCGACGACGTCCACGTCGGCCCCTCGGACTACGTGCCGTGGCTGACCGATCGCAAGTGGGCCCACATCCGCATCGAGGGCCAGGCGTTCGGCGACGTGCCCCTGACCGCCGAGCTCAAGCTCGAGGTCTGGGACTCGCCCAACTCGGCCGGGATCGTCACCGACGCCGTCCGCTGCTGCAAGCTGGCGCTCAACAACGGCCTCGCCGGCCAGCTCGACGGCCCCAGCTCGTACCTGATGAAGTCGCCGATGCACCAGCGTCCCGACGATGAGGCGCACCAGCTGACCGAGGAGTTCATCGAGCGCTACTCGCGTCGGGCGGTACCCGCCGCCGGTGACGACGCGCCGACCGCCGACCAGGCGCAGCCGTCCTCGCCGCGATCCTGAACCGATCACGGCTCCGCCATCGCGAGCGATCGCCGCTCGCGATGGCCCGTCCGTCTCGATGACGCGGCCGCGACGCGGTTCGGGCGAGCCGCCGATCATCGCCCATAGCGGCGAGCTGATCGTGCAGAGCGATCCAAGCCGACCATCCGGCCGACTTCTGTTGCAGGGGCAGATGGAAGCCTCCTACGTCGACCTGGCCGATCCGAGCCACCTCGAGTTCGACTATCTGCGCTGGATCCGGACCGTGCTGCGCGCTGCGCACGCACGGCGAGTCCTACATATCGGCGGCGGCGCCTGCGCGCTGGCGCGGGCGCTTGCGAGTGAGGATCCGGCGGGCCGCCAGGAGGTCTGCGAGGCCGACGGCGACGTACTCGCGCTGGCCCGCGAGCAGATGGGTCTGCGCCGCCAGCCGGGGCTGCGAGTTCGGCGGACGGAGGGTCGATCGTTTCTGTCGGCCCGACCAGACACGCGCTGGGACGCGGTCGTGGTCGACGCCTTCGAGGGTGCCGAAGTGCCACGCCCACTGATCACGGCGCAGGCGACCGCGCAGTTCGCGCGGGCGGCGCCGCTGACGCTCGTCAACGTGATCGATCACCGCGCCGGCCACGAGGTCAATCTGATCGCTGCCGCACTTGACGCCGCATATCGCAGCGTCTGGGCACTCGACGGGCGCGGCGGCAACACGGTGATCGTCGCAACCGGCTCAGCGCTCGATCTCGAGCTGATCGCGAGCCGGCTTGCGGCCGACCCGTCACCGGCGCAGTTGGACCCGCCGGCCGTGTTGCGGGCGCGAATTGCCGCGACGACGGCGCTGCGCGACGAGGACCTCGGCACAAACGGTGCGTGATCAGTCGCAATCTGACGGGTAGCGACGCCGTCTCGGGGTAGTAGACCGGGTGTGGCGGCCCGCCTCGTGAGCTGACGCTCGTCGGTCAGGCCAACGAGTGCGATGCAGCGGACGGAGCTCGCCTCCGAGAGATGCCCGGACCAGGTAAGGAGCACAGATGTCTGATGAACTGAAGGGCAAGAAGATCGCGATTCTCGCCGCCGACGGCGTCGAGCGGGTGGAGCTCGAGCAGCCCCGTGAGACGGTGGAAAATGCCGGCGCCACCACCGAGCTGATCTCGCTGGATGCTGGCGAGATTCAGGCGATGGACCACGACCTCGAGCCCGCCAAGAAGTTCGCCGTCGACACCGTGATCGCCGACGCGTCGGTCGATGACTACGACGGCCTGATTCTCCCCGGTGGGGTCGCCAATCCCGACAAGCTGCGCCAGGACAGCAACGTGATCGCGTTTCTGCAGGCGTTCTTTAAGACCGGCAAGCCCGTCGGCGTCATCTGCCACGGCCCGTGGACGCTGGTCGAAGCCGATCTCGTCCGCGCGCGGACGCTGACGTCTTACCCCAGCATTCGCACCGACATCCGCAACGCCGGCGGCAACGTCGTCGACGAAGAAGTCGTCGTCGATCAGGGACTCGTGTCCTCTCGCAACCCCGACGACTTGCCCGCATTCTGCGCCAAGATCGTTGAGGAGTTCGCCGAGGGCAAGCACGAGGTGTCCACTGCAGGGGCGACGGCCGCTTAGCGACCGAGCCGCGTTCATCCTCGACTCGAAAGGCGCACTCCACACGGCAGACGTGTGATTGCGACCCCGGCCGGGGGGTAGCAAAACCAGCACTGCAATATCCGCAACGTGAGGAGGAAATGACGATGGCGAAGACAGACACCGAGCTGTTCCGAAAGTTGCGCAGCAACGGAGTCCGTAAGAAGCTCGCTCGCACCGTGAGCGCTTCGAATCAGCAGTCCGGCGGGAACGCGCTGCGGCGATCAGCTGACCGGCTGCGCGAAGTAGCTGACGCAATGGAGCGGACCGCTGAACGCCCCAAACGCCAGCGGGCGGCAAAGAAAGCAGCGCAGACACGCAAACGAAACGCCGCGCAACGTAGCGCGGCCGCGAAGAAGGCGGCCCGGACCCGGGGCCGAGCAAAGCGATAATCGCTGTGCCCACCCATCACTAGGTGCGCGAGCTTCCTACCGCAGCTTTAGCAGACAAACGACTACCAGGAACCGTCGCCCACTCGCCGCTCAGACTGCCGGTTTGCATCCGGACGGAGGCCGCGGTGGCTGATCTGGACGTCGGGCTGGTCGAGAGCGAAGCTGAGTAGCCGGTCGCTCACTTAGGACACGAGCTCTCCGCCGCGGTCGGGATCGGCGTCTGAGTGAATGAGGTGTTGGATCATCCGGCGGAGCCGAGCGTGCCGCTGGGGGCGAGGACGATGATCGTGGCGTCGTCATCGAGGTGGTCGGGGTGGGCGTCTCGCAGAGCGTCTTCGATGGCTCGTAGTGTTGCGGGTGCCGCGTTTCGGTCGGCCTTGGTGATCGCGCCCCGGATGGCGGGTAGGCCGAGGCCGCTGTCGGAGTCGATCAGGCTGTCGGAGAGCAACAGCAAGCGTTCGGTTTTGACCAGCCGGACCGTGCTGGTGGTGAGTCGTTCAGGAAAGTCCTTGGCTCCGAGCTCGGGATTCAGCGGGCTGTCAAGCGGCTCCAGCTGACCATCTGAGGTGACGCGAACCGGGGACTGATCGCCGCCGGTGACCCAACGAAACGTGGATGCGGGCGCGTTCCAGAGCCCGACCGTTGCCGTGGAGGTGGCGCGCCCATCGGCCAGGTCCAAGAGGACCTGGTGCATGGCGAGTAGACATTCGGCGGGATCGCTTGATTCGCGGCGGACCGATCGGAATGCTCCCAGGGTCACCGCACCGATCCCCGCTGCCGACGGTCCGATGCCGGCGGAGTCCGCGATCCCGAGCCAGGTGCCTTGTGGGTTCTCGGTGTAATCAAACCAGTCCCCGCCGATCTCATATCCGGGCAGCACGTTCCCGGCGAGGGTCGCTCCGCCGACGCGGGCGATGCGAGGTGGCAGCAGGTTCTGCTGGATCTCGGCGGCAGGACTGGTCGGTCGGGTCCGGCGGACGGTGTCGATGTAATCGGTGTAGGCGGGTGCGATCGACAGGGCGATCGCCGCTTCAGACGCAAGGTCGCGTAGTTGGTCGCTCGCGGTTCCAACTGCGAGCAGGATCCCGATCGCGCGACTGCGCAACTGAAGCGGAGCTACGGTCGCGCCGGGGAGCAGCTCGGCGAAGACCGCGCGGATGGCCGCGACGCCGTCGCGCGGGACCTCGGGCCCGACCGCGAGCGGGACGGTGATCTGCGCCGGGAAGGTGCCCGCGCCGGCCAGGCGCTGCATGCTGGCACCATCGAGATCCACGACGTACAGCGCCGCCGAGGAGATCCCGGGAAGGCGCTGCGCCTCGGCGATGATCTGCTCACCGAGCTGAAACGGCGCGACCTTGTTGAGGACGTCTGCGACCGACAGGGGTGTGCTGCTGACGTTGGCCAGCTCACCGGGGGGACGCAGGTAGTCCTCCTCGTCAGAATCGGCGTCATCGCGCGCCTGGCGGCGCACCGCGTCCATCAGCTCCTCGCGGGTCTGGAAGTGCCGATGCACGGTCCCGCGTCCCAGGCCGGCCGCATCGGCGATCGACCGCATGCTCGCGTCGCCACTATCGGCGAGCAGTCTCCGGGCCGCGTCGAGGATCTTGGCCCGGTTCAGCGCGGCATCACTGCGCCGACGCCGCTGCGGAGCCTGCTCGCCAACGCGCTCGCTTTCCTCGTTGGCTCTCTCAAATGGAACGCTCTGACTCACTTAAGGGTCTCCAGACGTGAAACTGAGGCAAAGGAGGTTATTAGAACACTGACCGGGTATAACGTCTCATACAAGCGGAACCGAGACTCATACCTGAGACACAGTGTTCTACTTGTTGGACGCCCTCGCGTCAACTCGGCATCCAAAAGGTCGGCTGGGAAGCGCTAGGCGTTCGAGCATCGCGCAAACACGCAGTACCCGCACACGCAACGGACGACAACCCGTCCGGACAGGAGACCAATGCCTGAGATGACCGACGCATACCAATGGACCGGCCGAACGATGGTCGGCTCAGACGGAGAAAAGATCGGCAAGATCACCGAGGTCTACGAGGACCCGGAAACCGGCAAGCTTGATTGGGCCACCGTGTCCAGCGGCCTGTTCGGCACCAAATCCAATTTTGTGCCGCTCGCCGGTGCCTCCCCGGCGGGCGAGGATGTCCGCGCCGAAGTGACCAAGGACCAGGTCAAAGACGCGCCCGGTGTCGAAGAGAACGACGATCTCTCGGAAGCCGAGGAGCGGCAACTGTTCGAGCATTACGGCGTTTCGTACGCCTCGGCGGGGTCGACGACCGCGCCGGACGGACCGAACGGCGGGCATGAGTCCGGCCCGGAGCTGAACGCTTCAGATCCCTCGAGGATCGCTCGGGAGCAGGCCGGCCACGACACCAGCGGTCTGACGACCGATGACGCGATGACTCGGTCCGAGGAGGAGCTCACGGTCGGCACCCGCCAACGCGAGGCCGGCCGGGCGCGGCTGCGCAAGCACGTGGTCACCGAGATGGTCACCAAGACCGTTCCGGTCTCTCGCGAGGAGGTCACGATCGACCGCGAGCCGATCACCGACACCAACCGAGACGAGGCGCTCGATGGCCCGGGGATCTCCGAAGAGGAGCACGAGCTCGTCCTGCACGAGGACGAGGTCGTGGTCGACAAGCAGACCGTTCCCAAGGAGCGGGTGCGGATGCACACCGAGACCGTGACCGAGGACCGAGACGTGTCCGAGGAGGTCCGCAAGGAGCAGATCGAAGCCGACGGCACCGACGGTGTCGAGACCGCAGAGCGAGAGCGCTCCGCGCGATGAACGGGGAGCGATCGATGTCCGAAGCCGCTGCCGGCGATCGCGAACCGATCGCGGCCGAGCCGGACGTGGCTGGCAGTCGGCGATCATCGTCCGCAGACGGTACCCAGCAGCCGACAACTCACGGGCGCGAACGGCCTCGAGCCGAAACGGCAACAACCGAAGCCAATCAGCGTGACGATGTCGGCTTCGGTGCGGAAGATGACACGTCGGCGGCCCACGGCGATGACCAGAAGCGTTCGGGGCGCCGCCCCGAAGGACCGGCGCACGCCCGTCGGGGGTCGGCGGCGCAGACGATCAAGCGGACGTTGACCGAGTTCTCTGAGGACAACCTCACCGACGCTGCGGCAGCACTGACCTATTACGCGATCCTGTCGCTCTTTCCGGCGCTGCTGGCCCTGGTCTCGATTGTCGGTCTGGTCGCCGATCCGCACACCGTGACCAAGGAGATGACCACCTTGGTGACATCGATTGGGCCGGCGTCAGCGGCGCAGACGTTCAAGGGTCCGATCGACGGTCTGACCAAGAGCAGCGGTACCGCGGGCATCCTGCTGATCGTCGGGATCGTGTCCGCGCTGTGGAGCGCCTCTGGCTATGTCGGGGCGTTCATGCGCGCGTCAAACGTGATCTATGAGGTCGAGGAGGGCCGGTCGCTCGTTCGGCTCCGGCCGTTGCAGATGCTGGTCACGCTGCTGCTGGTCTTGCTGCTCGCGCTCGTGCTGGTGGCGCTGGTGCTGACCGGTCCGCTGGCGAGCAAGGTCGGGTCGGCGGTCGGTATCGGCTCGAGTGTGGTGACGGTCTGGAACATCGCCAAATGGCCGGTTCTGTTGATCGTCGTGATGTTCATGATCGCGTTGCTGTACTACGCGTCGCCGAACGCCAGGCTGCGCAGTCTGAAGTCGATCTTCCCTGGCGCTGTGCTCGCGGTGGTGGTATGGCTGGTCGCGTCCGCGGTGTTCGCGTTGTATGTCGCGAACTTCAGTTCGTACAACAAGACCTACGGCACCCTCGGCGGGATCATCATCTTCTTGGTCTGGATGTGGCTGACCAATGTCGCGATCCTGCTCGGGGCAGAGGTCAATGCCGAACGTGAACGGTCGCGGCAGCTGCGCGCCGACACCCCCGGCGCCGAACGCGAGATCCAACTCGAAGAACGCTCAGCGCCCAAGACCAAGAAACGGTCACGCACCGTATGACCAGCAGCGCCCGACTCGCCGGTCGGCACCCAGGCGCGGTCACACGCGGCGCCGATGGCCTTCACGAGCGCTCAACTGAAGCCAGATCACCGGAGAACGAAAGGAGACCGCATGGCTATCAGTGATCGTGCGGCAACTGTTGGCGCCCACGCGCAGCAGCTGCTTGACAACCAAGACGTGCAGGCCGCAGCACGCCAAGCTGCTGACGCCACCTGGGCCGCTTACCAACGAGCCCGCGGGCAGGGCCCACGCGACGCGGTGCAGGACCGAAAGCTACGCCGCCGCGTGACCGCCGCCGTAGCTGCGGCCGGGGAATTCCTCGGCGCGGTGAGCAAGCCGCCACCAAAGCCGAAATCGCGGTGGCCACGACGAGTCGCGCTGGTGGCCATCCTCGCCACCGCGGCATGGTTGATCAGCAGCGAGAACGCCCGGACCCGCATTCGGAAGCTGTTGGGTCAGGACGATTCAGCCGATCCAACCCGAGCATTCCCGGTCGACGAGTCCGAGGTTTCGACAGCCGACGAGCGCGATGCCGTTTAGAAAGGAAGCCGAATGACAGACGACAACACGCAGCTCACGGGAAGCTCAGTTTCCGACCTGCTCAAGCAGGCGTCTGATCAGACCTCAACCCTCGTGCGCCAAGAGCTCGACCTGGCCAAGGCTGAACTGACGGTCAAGAGCAAGCAGTTGGCCCTCGGCGGCGGCATGTTCGGCGGCGCCGGTGTATTTGGACTCTATGCACTTGGAGCGCTGACCGCGGCGATCATCCTGGCGCTCAGTCTGGTCATGGCTGGCTGGTTGGCCGGGCTGATCGTGGCCGTTGGCTACGGAGCAATCGCGGGCGTGCTGGCCCTACAGGGCAAGCGCAAGGTCAAAGCCGGCACACCGCCGATCCCCGAGCAATCGGTGCAGAGTGTCAAAGCCGATCTCGAATCAACCAAGCAACACGTCAAGGAGGGCCGTCAATGACCGACCGAGACAGCCAAGATGGCGCCGACGCAGTCGGCGAGAACAAATCACCGGAACAGATCCGCGCCGACATCGAGCAAACCCGCGAGCAACTCGGGGACACCGTCGAGGCGCTCGCCGAGAAGACCGACGTCAAGGCGCAGGCCAAGACGCGGATCTCAGCCGCCAAGGACGCCGCACAAAGCAAACGCGCCGAGTACGCGGCCAAGGCCAAGCAGGCCGCGCCGGACTCGGCCGGCGCCGGCGCCGATCAGCTCACCGCAACCGTCAAGCAACAGCCGCTGCCGTTCGCCGTCGCCGTCGCATTCGTGGCCGGTCTGGCGATCGGCGGGCTACTGGGACGCCGCCGATGACATCAGAAACCCACTGAAAGCATGGGAAAGCTCGTATTCCTTCCATTCAGCCTCGGCGCGAGCCTGCTCGCCGGACTGATCGGCAAACGGCTCTTCGGCGTGATCTGGGGAGCGATCGACGACCAGGAACCACCCAAACCCGAACACCGGGACGTGCCGATCGCCAAGCTCGTGCTGGCACTGACGCTGGAGGGGATCATCTTCTCGGTGATCCGCGGCATCGTCAATCACGGGTCCCGGCACGCGTACGCGCGCCTGACCGGATCTTGGCCCGGAGAGCAACGACCAGACAGCGAGTAGACGACACGCGACGAGCGAGTTGGTTGGCGGCGAGGCGGTAGCTGAGGTGCCTCCGGTCGGCGGTGCCCGCCCGAACCTCCGGCGGCTCATCGGGCGTGTTCAGCACCGCACGACAGCTCGGCGGCGCGATCGGGATCGCCGCGATCGGAAGCGTGTTCTTCGCCCACCTCGCCTCCGACCACTTCAACACCGCCTTCCGAGCCGCCGCTCCCTGCGCAATCGCCGCATACCTCGTCTGCGCCGCCCTGGCCTCTCTGCTGCCCGACGACGCCGTCACCGACGACGACGTCATCCACGCAACCTAAGCGCCCCCAGGCGGAACCTCAGAACCTACCGTCCCCGGTCACTGCCGGTTTCACAGTGTGATGCGAGGGCGGCGGGTTTATGGGCCGGGAACCACCACCGTGGCGACGGCCAGAGATGAACGTTTCCGAAAATGCCGGGGGATGTCCTTGCCTCAGCGCTTTCGGACCGACATCGTTGGGGTTCATGTGATCAGCCGACACGCACGCACGTGGTGGCGTCTGAGTGGCCAGGCTGCTGTGCGTCGAGCGCCTCGGAGCGGAGGCTGACAATCGTCTGCCGCGAAGACGCCGACTGATTGAACGTTGACCGACTTTCGAAAGGGACCCGAGATGGCTATTCCAGCGGTGATACAGGCGTTCATTGATCGGGAGGCAGACGCGGCGCCGGTGAGATACGACGACCTACGCGCGGTGATCTTCAACGGAACCCTGAAGCGATCGCCGGAGCCCAGCCACACCGACGGGCTACTCGCGGTCGTCTTGAACATCTTTGGGCGGACCGGCGTTGAGTTCGTCGAGGTCCGGACGGTTGATCACGACATCCCGCCTGGTGTGTGGCCCGACATGCGCGACCACGGCTATGAGACAGACGACTTCCCTGCGATCTACCGCGGCGCCGTCGAGCCAGCCGACATCATTTTGGTGGCGGGGCCGATCTGGCTGGGCGATCAGAGCTCTCAGACCCGGAAGATCATCGAGCGGCTTTACGCCTACTCCGGAGACGTGAACTCAGCCGGGCAGTGGTCCTATTACGGGAAGGTCGGTGGGGCGCTGACGACCGGCAACGAAGACGGCGGCAAGCACGTCAGCGCCCAGGTCCTTTATGCGCTGCAGCACATCGGCCTCGCGATTCCCCCGCAGTCTGATGCGTACTGGAATGGTGAAGCAGGGCCTGGCCCGTCCTATTTGGACCCCGAAAGCGGCGGCCAGGACAATGCTTGGACGTTGCGCAACACGGTGTTCATGACCTGGAACGTGCTGCACCTCGCGCGGATGCTCAAAGATGCCGGCGGCTTTCCCGCCTACGGCAACTCCACCCGCGACTGGAATCTCTCCCAGCCGACCCACCCAAACCCCGAGTATCGCTAGCCCCCACCGGGCAGCACGTTGCCGAAATGACTGGAGAGCAGCACGCCGTACCAGGGATGGCTGAGACCGGGGAGCGGCGCGTTGGAGCGTGGACGCGGCTGTCCCAGTGGCGACCTATAAGTATTCGAGCACCTCGCGCAAGTCAGAGACGCGGCGGGCATCGCCTGGATCTCCGTCCCAGCCGTCTGCGGGTCGGTGGATCCAGATCGGGCGGATCCCCGCCGCCCGCGCACCGGCGATGTCGCGATCGAGATCATTGCCGACCATCGCGACCTCGGCGGGGTCGACGCCGAGCGCCCTGATCGCGACTTCGAACGGCTCCGGGGACGGCTTGCCGACGCCGACCACCTCCGAGACGACGACCGTGTCGAACGCCCCGTCGATACCCGCGCGCACGAGCTTTGCCCGCTGCAGTGGCTCGGCGCCGTTGGTCACGAGCCCGAGCGCAACCCGTCCCCGCAGCGAGCCGAGCACCTCGAGTGTCTCCGGATACGGCGTCACCGCCGCTAGCCTCGCCTCGCGCCAGAGCGCGACCAACTCGGACGAGTCGCCGCGCCGCGCGGCCGGCAGCACCGCCGCAAACGCCTCGGCGTGCAGCCGCGGGATGAACGCGCGTAGGCGATCGGCGTCACCCCCGGTCGCGACGAACTCGCCGTACAGCCCCTCGCCAAGCGACAGGTGGATCCGCTCGCGGTACTCGCTCGGGACCCCGGCGCGCCACACCGCGCGCGCCGCGTCGGTCAGCTGCTGGACCCGCTCGGAGGTGCTCTGCCCCCAGACCCGCTCGGCCACGGCCCGATAGCCCGCCGCGATCGCAGGCGATTCGGGCACGAGCGTGTCGTCGAGGTCAAACAGCAGCGCGCGCAGTGGCATCGAGCGCTGACGGTAGCTGCCGCTCAGCCGCCGTCGGCGACCGCCGCGGCCAGCGCCGGCGCAAGGTCGCCGTTGCGGCGCACGACCACGCCACCGTCGAGGCCCAGCCACGTCGCGGTCGCGGCCAGCTCAGCCGCCAGCTCGGCCGCGACCCGCTCGGGCTCGGCCCCTGGCTGCGCGAACGTACCCTGCACCAGCAGCACCCCGGCCTGGCGGTCGGACTTCAGATCGACCCGAGCGACGAGCGTCTCATCAAGCAGGAACGGCAGCACGTAGTACCCGTGCACCCGCTTGGCGGCGGGCACGTAGATCTCGATTCGATAGCGAAAGCCGAACAGCCGCTCGGCCCGGGAGCGGAACCAGATCAGCGGATCGAACGGCGACAGCAGCGCGCGGGTGCGGATCGGGCGCGGGCGCGGGGCCTCGTGCCAGAGATAGGCGGGCGCCTCCCATCCACGGACCTCGATCGGCTGCAGTTCGCCCGAGGCGGCGAGCTCGGCGACGCGCAGCTTGGAGTCGGCCCGCGGCAGGCGGAAGTAATCACCGAGATCGGGCTCGGTCGCGATCCCCAGCGCCGCGGCCGAGATCCGCACCAGCTCGCGCTGGGCGTGCTCGCGGGACGGCGTCGGAGTCGATCGGATCGTCTCCGGGAGCACGCGCTCGGGCAGGTCGTACAACCGCTCGAAGTTGATCCGGCGCGCGGCCATCACCTGGCCGGTGTAGAAGAGGTGTTCGAGCGCGATCTTGCCGTCGTGCCAGTTCCACATCTGCCCCGGTTGCGGGTCGGGCCGCGCGAACTCCGTATCGCCTGCCCGGATCGGGCCCGCGTCGGCGACCAGCCGCAACGTGTCAGCGACCAGCTGCGGCTGCTCGGTGAGGATCCGCTGCATCGAGCCCCAGGCGCCGGTGAGCTGCTCCATCCGCCAGCGCAGCAGCGGATGGGTCGTGAGCGGCACCAGCGACGCTTCGTGCGCCCAATACTCGACCAGCCGGCGGTTCAGTCGGCCCGAGGTGTGGCCGGCGAGACGGTCGAGCACCGCCCTGTCGTACGGCCCCAACCGCGAGAACACCGGCATGTAGTGGGCACGCACGAACACGTTTACGGAGTCCAACTGCAGCAGCCCGAGCCGCTGCACGATCGCCATGATCTGGCCGGCGCTCGGTCCCGGCGCCGAGCTTGCACGGTCCCGACGGCGGCGGCCGAACCCCTGGGAGGCGAGCGCGATCCGCCGCGCGGCGCTGGCGGTCAGACGTGATGGCATCGCCCAACTGTCGCGCAGAACGCGGCGGCGCGCCGCTGCGGCGGCGCGGACTTCACGCCTAACATCGCAGAGGTGTCCGGCACCCCGCGCCCCGACGGCCTGGCGATCGCCCAGGTCACCCCCTACGCGTGGGAGGTGGCAAACGAGGTCAACACCTACGTCGCGCGCGTCTGCGAACGACTGGCCGAGCGCGGGCACAGCGTGCTGATCATCGCCCCGTCGAAGTCCGAGGAGCTGGTCGGTTCCAGCCGCCGGCTGCTGCGGTCAGACCCCGAGCAGCTGCTGGGGCCCGGCGAGGCACAGGTGCTCGGAGTCGGCGGTGTGCTGCCGTTCGCGCCCAACCGCCGGCGTGCCGCGTCGCTCCCGGTCGACGTTGCCCGCACGATCGAGGACGCGCTGACGACGCTGCCGCTCGATCTCGTCAATGTCCACGAGCCGTTTGCGCCGAGCGCGTCGAGCGTCGCGCTGCGCCATTCCAGGGCGCTCAACGTCGGCACCTTCCACGCTCCCACCGAGCATGTCCTGACCGCCCAGCTGGCAGGCTCGCTGACGCGGTTGCTGTTCTCCCGGCTCGATGCGCGGATCGCGAGTTACGCGGCGACACGGAACCTGTTGCAGAGCTTCTTCCCCGACGATTATCGGGTCGTACCACCCGGCGCCGACCAACCCCCACGCGCGGGGTCGGGCCCGGTCGTCGAGATTTCGATGATCGCGACCGAGGAGCGCGCGGCGCTGCGGACCCTGCTGCGAGCGTTGCGGCTGCTCGGCACCGAGCTCGACTGGCATGCGACGGTCTGGCTGCCGGGTGTCTCGTCGCCGCCGGCGACGCTCAGCCGCGCCTTGCGCGAGCGGGTCACATTTACCGGCGACGACGATCGCTCCGAGGGCGAGGTGCTGAGCGCCGCCGACATCGTGGTGTTCGCCTCCGACGGCGACCGCACGACGCCCGACACGCTGGTGCGCGCACTCGGCGCGGGCGCTGTCGCGGTCGCGAGCCGGCTGCCGGTATACGAGGAGATCCTCGGCGACGGCGAACGCGGATCGCTGTTCGAGCCGGGCGAGACCGAGACGCTCGCCGCCCATCTGCAGCGGCTCGTGTCCTCGCCCGCCGAGTTGCGCCGCGCGGCACAGACGACCCGGGCGCTTGCGCCGCAGATCGGATGGGACCGGCTTGCGGGCGACCTCGAGGCGATCTACCTCGAGCTGACCGCGCGACGGCATGTCGACCCGGGGGACACGTCGCTGCGGCGGCGGTTGCGCCAGCGCCAGTTGATCGATGTCGACCTGCACATGCACACCGACCACTCCTACGACTGCGCGACGCCGGTCGAGGTGCTGCTGGCCGAGGCCAAGGCCAGGGGTCTCGGAGCGATCGCGGTCACCGATCACAACGAGACCTCGGGCGCGCTCGAGGCGGCGGCGAAGGCGTCGGGGATCAAGGTCGTCGTCGGTGAGGAGGTCAAGACCGCCGAGCAGGGCGAGGTGATCGGGCTGTTCATCACCGAGAAGATCGCCCGCGGGATGACGCTGCAGGAGACGATCGCCGAGATCCGCCGCCAGGGCGGGATCGTCTACGTCCCGCATCCCTTCGACCGGATGCACTCGGTCCCCGACTACGAGCATCTACTCGACGTGATCGACGAGATCGACGCGATCGAGGTGTTCAACCCGCGGGTGGCGATCTCCGAGTTCAACGAGGAGGCCGTCCGGTTCGCCGCCAAGTACCGGATCCCGGCCGGCGCGGGCTCCGACGCACATGTGCCGCAGGGGCTCGGCTCGGTCCGGATCCGGATGCGCGACTTCGACGGTCCCGACGAGTTCCTGACATCGCTGCGCGACGCCGACATCATCCGCAACCCGGCCAGCCTGCTGTACGTCCAGGCGCTCAAGTTCCTGCAGACGAAGGCGATGCCGTCAGGCGCGCGCCGTGCCTCCCGGGATCGGCGCGTGCGACGCGCGATCGGGCGCAACTCCTGATGCAGCGTCAAGGACAAGCCCGGCTTCCGTCCAATCCCCAGGGCGTGCCGGCAACCGACGACCAGATCCGGGAGAAGTACCTCGAGCGCGCGATCCGCGAGCTCAACTCCTTCGCCCAGCGGCTCGCCGAGTGCGATGACTGCCCCCGCGGCCAGCTGATGCCGGTGCTCGGGTCCGGGCATCCGCAAGCCGACATCTTCATGGTCAAGTACTGCGCTCGCCCTTCGGAGGTCGAGGAGGGCGTCGCCTTCTACGGCCGAACCGGCAATGCGCTGATGAAATCGCTCAAGCGGCTGTCGATCGACCCGCTGGCCGTGTACGGGACGCTGTGCGTCAAGTGCCCGGTGGTCGATTCCGACATGGCCGACCCGGCGTGCGTCGGGCGCGTGGTCGAGGAGCTCGCGATCGTCCAGCCGAAGATCGTCGTGGTGATGGGCGAGGACGCGCTGCAGGTGATCAACGAGCTCGAGGTCCCGCTCGCACGCGAGCTGACCGCGACCCCGGGCGAGCTGCAGCGGCTGACGCCGTCGATCGAGGCCCTGTACGTGCCGAACATCGATGACGCGCTGGACGAGGAGCGTGCCAAGCGCGAGTTCTGGACGGCGTTCCGCGTGCTCGGCCAGTGGTGGGCGGATCTGCCGCCCTACTAGGCCGGCGTTCGCGTCCCACTCCACACGCGCTTCGGCGCTCGCCGCGCGTGAACTTTGGCGAAAGGGTGAGAATTATTCGCAGGCTCGCGCCAAAGTTCGGCGGCGGCTGGTGCGGTCGCAGCGCTCGCCGGTCGGACTCAGGCGGGCGTGCGGGCGCTGGTGCCGACGACCATCAGCGTCTTGGTCCCGGCGCCCTTGCGACGGATCAGATCGACCACGCGCTTGAGATCCTCGACGTCGCGGACGCGGAGCAGAGCGAGTGCATCGGGGTCCCCGGCGGTCGTGTAGACGGCCTCCACCTCCGGGATCTCATTGGCGATCGACGCGATCTCGTCGACGCCGGCGGTGCCGTCGAAGCGCAGCTCGGAGAACGCCTGCAGCGGTAGCCCGAGCTTGCCGTGATCGACGATCGCGGTATAGCCGGTGATCACGCCGCGCTCCTCGAGCCGGTCGATTCGGCGCTTGACGGCGGGCGACGAGAGGTTCACCTCGGTCGCGAGCTCGGTCAACGTCGCGCGCGCGTTGGCGCGGAGCTTCGCGACCAGCGTATGGTCGGTCTTGTCCAAATCCACGCAAGAATCATAGGCCTGATCCATATCGGCTTGTGATTCTTGCGTTCTACAGCCACCTGACTTGTGAAGCTGCGCATCGCCGGGATTGAATACCGCGCCATGGCTGCGACCTCGGCCGATCCCGCCGCGGCGTCGCTTGCGATCCTTGATCAGGTCCAGCGGCGCGTGTTGTGGCTGGCGACCTCGATCATCCATCACGCCAACAAGGTCCGGTCAACGCCATCGGGCGTCAAGGTCGGGGGCCATCAGGCCTCGAGCGCGTCGCTCGTGTCGATCATGACCGCGCTCTACTTCGAGCATCTGCGTGGGCCCGACCGGGTGTCGGTCAAGCCTCATGCGTCACCGGTGCTGCATGCGATCAACTACCTGCTCGGTCGGCTCGCGCCGTCGTACCTGACCGAGCTGCGCGCGTTCGGCGGGCTGCAGTCCTACCCATCGCGCTCCAAGGATCCGGATCCCGTCGACTTCTCCACCGGGTCGGTCGGGATCGGGGCCACCCAGACGTTGTGGTCGGCGCTCGCCCACCGCTACGTCGCCGGGCACTTCGAGGTGCCACAGGCCGGACGGGAGGTCGCGCTGATCGGCGACGCCGAACTCGACGAGGGCGCGATCTGGGAGGCGCTGGTCGATCCGATGATCCCGTCGCTGGGCGAGGTCCTGTGGATCGTCGACCTCAACCGCCAGTCGCTTGACCGAGTCGTGCCCGACATCGCCGCCGGCCGGATCGGGGCGATGTTCAAGGCCGCCGGTTGGCAGACGATCACGATCAAGTACGGCCGGCTGCTGCGCTCGATCTTCGCTCGTGAGGGCGGCGAGGCGCTGCGGCGACGGATCGATCAGATGCCCAACGAGGAGTACCAGCGGCTGCTGCGTTCGTCGGCGACCGAGCTCCGCGAGCGGCTCCCGGGCCCGGGCCGCGGCCGCCGCGAGCTCGACGCGGCTGGCGGCGACGCTCGACGACGAGACCCTCTACGCGGCGGTCCGCGATCTCGGCGGCCACGATCTGTCGGACCTGCTCGACGGCTTTCGCCGGGCCGGCCGAGCCTCGGACCGCCCCACGGTGATCTTCGCCTACACGATCAAGGCGTGGATGCTGCCGACCCAGGGCCACCCGGCCAATCATTCCGCGCTGCTATCCGAGGCGCAGTGGCGCGCGCTGGCGGCCCGCTGGGGGCCGACGCCGACGATCCATGGGCGACGTTCGAGGCCGATTCCGACGCCGCCGCGTTGTGCCGCGACGCGGCGACGAGACTCGAGCGCCCGCCGGTCCCCGAGGCGGTTGCGCCGGCGGTGCCGGCGGATGTCGGCCGTCGAGCACAGCGGACGGGCCTCGACCCAGCAGGCGCTCGGGCGGTTCTTCTCAGATCTGGCACACGCAGCGCCCGACGTCGCCGCGCGGGTCGTCTCCGTATCCCCGGACGTCGGCACCTCGACCAACCTCGGTGGCTGGATCAACCGGGTCGGCGTCTGGTCGATCGGCGACCGGGTCGACTGGTTCGCCGATGACACCGACACGCTCGTGCGCTGGCGCGAGACCGAGCACGGCCAGCACATCGAGCTCGGGATCGCCGAGGGCAACCTCGTCGGTCTGCTGGGCGAGCTGGGGGCGACCTGGTCGCGCGATGGCCAGCCGCTGCTGCCGATCGGCACGATCTACGACCCGTTCGTCAATCGCGCGCTCGAGCAGTGGTCGTTCGGGATGTACGCCGGCGGCCAGTCGATCCTGATCGGAACGCCCAGCCGGCGTCACGTTGGCGCCCGAGGGGGGCGCGCACCAGTCGATCATCACCCCGTCGGTCGGGCTCGAGCAGCCGCGCTGCACCGCCTGGGAGCCGGCGTTCGGCCAGGACCTCGAGTGGGCGCTGCTGCATGCGCTCTCGCGACTGGGCCGGCCCGACGGGGAGTCTGCGTATCTGCGGCTGTCGACTCGGCCGATTGACCAGTCGCTCGCCGCGCTGCCCGAGCAGTCGGCCGCGCGGGCGGCCCGGCAGGCGCAGGTGCTCGCCGGCGGCTACCGGTTGCGGACGCCCGAGCGCGCCGCGGGTGACGCTGGTCGGCATGGGCGTCATGATGCCCGAGGTGCTGGCCGCGGCCGACGAGCTATCCGCGGCGGGAGCACCGGCCGCGGTCGTCTGCCTGACCTCGGCCGATCTCGTGTTCCGGGCACTGCAAGCGCGCCGCGGTCTTGGACTCGGTGCGGCCGCCGGGGACGACGGCGTGTTGGACGCGATCCTGCCGCAGTCGGAGGCGACGCCGATCGTGACCGTGCTCGACGGCCACCCGCACACGCTGTCGTTCCTGGGTGCGGTCAACGACACGCCGATCAGCTGCCTGGGCGTGCAGGACTTCGGCCAGTCCGGCGACGTGGCAGGACCTCTACAGCTACTTCGGGATCGACGCCGAGACGATCGTCGGCGCGGCGCTCGACCTGATCTGAGAGAACGGACCCGGAGGCCGACGACCCGATGACCGATGTGTTGATGCCCCGCCTCTCGGACTCGATGCAGGAGGGCACGATCCTCACCTGGCTGGCCGCCAACGGCGACGACGTCGTCGAGGGCCAGGAGCTGGTCGAGGTCGAAACCGACAAGGCGACGATGACGCACATCAGCGAGAGCTCGGGGGTGCTGTCGATCGTGATCGCCGAGGGGACGACGGTCACCGTGGGCGATGTGATCGCGCGCGTCGAGCCGCGCGGCAACCGGGGTTGCGCCGGAAACCGAGCCGGCGACCGCGGCAGTCGGAGCCGCGCGCGGCCCGATTCGGAGGAAAACGCACCTATACGATGCTGCAAGTCGTCCAACCGGCGACCACCGGCAACGGTGCAGACGTCGCCGCGACGCCGATGGCGCGCCGGATCGCGAGCGTCCACGGGGTCGACCTCGGCTCGCTGACCGGCAGGGGCCGCGCGGACGGGTCGCTGCGCGCCGACGTGCTGGCGGCGGCCGGGCTGACCGAACCCGCGCCGACGAGCGCGCCGACGACGGCCGGCCAGGTGAGGATCGCGACCGGCGGCCGCGGGGGCTCTGAGCGCGTGCGGCTGACCCGCCTGCAGCAGGTCGTTGCCCGGCGGATGGCCGAGGCGAAGGCGACCGTCCCGGAGTTCCAGGTCCAGACCGAGGTCGAGATGACCGCCGCGGTCGCTTTCCGCACCGAGCTCAAGCAGCTCGCCGAGGCGCAGGGGTGCCGACGCGCCCTCGCTCAACGACCTGATCGTCAAGGCCGCCGCGATCTGCCTGCGGCGCTTCCCGCGCGCGAACGGGTCCTACGTCGACGGGGCGTTCGAGCTGCACGAGCGAGTCAACGTCGCCGTCGCCGTCGCCGCCGAGGACGCGCTCGTGGTGCCGGTGATCGACGACGCCGACCGTAAGCCGCTGGGCGCGATCGCGGCCGACAGCCGCCGCCTGGCGGCGGCCGTCAGGGACGGCTCGATCACACCGCCGCAACTGTCGGGCGCGACCTTCACGGTCTCGAACCTCGGGATGTACGGGATGACCGCGATCACGCCGGTGATCAATCCGCCGCAGGCGGCGATCCTCGGCGTCGGTGCGATCCGAGACGCACTCGCCCGCGCGCCCGACGGGTCGCTGGTCGACCGCCGGCTGCTGACCCTGACGCTCACCTGCGACCACCGGATCCTGTACGGAGCCGACGCTGCCCAGTTCCTGGCCGCGATCCGCGAGGTGCTCGAGCATCCGGCCGCGCTCGCGCTCTAGTAGGTCTCCCGGAGACGTTTCGGGTGCAACGTTTGCCGGAGGCCCACGAGTGGGACCGATAGATTGAGGCCATGCCGATGCCCAGGCGCGCGAGCGTCGACGACTACTTCGAGCAGCTCACCGAGGTCCAGCGACCGCATCTCGAGGCGCTCAGACAGCTCAGCCGCGACGCCGACCCGGAGGCGCGAGAGGAACTGAAGTGGAACCTGCCGGTCTACGTCCGCGGCGACAAGACAACCCTGTGGATGCTGCAGAACTTCAAGCGCCACTGCTCGCTGCGGTTCCCGCCCCCGTTCTTCGCCACCCAAAAGCAAGCCGTCACGGCCGCCGGCTATGACGCCGGCGAGGGGTTCATCAAGTTGCCCTACGACCGGGAGCTGCCGACCGAGCTGCTGAAGTCATTGATGCGCGCGCGGGTCGACGAGTACGACGCGACCGGCGCCGGCTGGAACGACCGCTGACGTCCGCGCGCTAGGCGCACCGCCTGTCATCAGCGGAGTGAGCTGCGCACCGCGCGCGTATCACCACCGGCCGATCGACACCGCTGGGCGTGCGCGACCCCGCCTCAGGTCACGCACACCCGGCCGGCGTCTGACTACTTGACCGCCTTGACCTGCAGGGAGGTCGACGACTTGCTCGAGCAAGTCTTGAACTTCTTCTTGAGCGTCACCGCTGTGGCCGCGTTCGGCGGAAACACCTTCAGGCCCGCGGCCGTCACCGGCTTGCACCGCGCCGACGTGAAGTTGCCCGTATCGACGATCCCGATCGACGAGCTCTGCTGCTTGCCCGGCTTGACCGTCAGCGTCCGGAACTTGGAGGTGATGCGCTTGGCAGCGTTACCGATCTGCTTGCCGCTCTTATTCACGGCAGACACACCCGGATAACCACGCAGCGTGCAGCTGGTCTTGCTCTTGTTGACGAACTTCAGCGGATAGAAGGTCGTGCCGGCGGTGGCGTTGGCCCTACCGAGCGACACCTTCAGCGCCGAGGTCTTGCAGGCGCCGGTCGCGGAGCCCGTCGCTTTGGCCCACTTGACGGTGAACCTCGTGCTGCTGTTGTTCTTGGTGTACGTCCCCCAGCCCTTGGCGATCGCGTTGCCCTTCCATCCGGGGATCGCGTGGTTGTACTTGTTCAAGAACGTCGTGAAGTAGCCCGATGCGGTCTTGCAGCCGAGGTTGGGGCTGGAGACCGTGTACTTGCCACCGGGCAAGGTCACGCCACCGGATTGATCGTTGTGCAGCACCGTGAAGCTGATGCCCTTGCACGAGGCCGACGCGGTCGCGGCTGATGCCGACGACGCCACCGCGACCCATGCCGCAAGCGCAACGGCCGCGACGGCGCCCACCGCGAGCGCGCGCAACCGAACCTGAGAGAAACGATGAGCCACTGAGTGAACCCCCTGGGAATGTGCGTGATCACGCACGCGTGTTGGTAAGCGATCGGATGCCGGCCGCATCCGGCGGCGGGGTACCGGTTCGGGCCCCCGCCACGGCCATGGTAGTCGGATGCGGAGCATCCTGAGTCAGTCGTCACCCCGCCACGCCAATCCAGATCGGGCTCGTCGCCCAGGTCGGTCAGTACGTTGCCAGCCACCTCTCGCTGAACGAGCGGGTGTCGCTGCCGACCGCGGTCGGGGCCATCACGGTCTTGTTGTGGTTGCGCGGGTCGACCACGTAGAACCCCGCCAGCGACCAGTCACCCGTACTGTGCAGATACCCGTACTGATTCTGCTTGGCGCTCGCGTTCCACGAGTTCGTCCAGAAGTCCGCGAACGGGTATTCGCCGAAGCGGGTCAGCGTCAGCCCGGAGCCCAACTGCTTGCCCGGCCACTCGGCGATCGCCTCCGATGACCGGAATGGGCAGGTGGTGGCGGCGCAGGGCTCGGTGACGTTCAGATACCGGCCGGTCGAGATGTCGTGCACGACCAGCTGGAAGTACTCCTTGCCGTTGGCGACACTGACGTACTTGGTGGAGGACTCGATCACGTTGCCCGGCTTGACCAGGTTGAAGTACAGGTGCGGCCCCTGCGGAATCATCTCCCAGAACATCGCGGTATAGGCGAGCAGCTTGCCCTTGTAGGGCATGCAGCCCTCGATCGTCCCCTGCTGCTCGAGCGATGCGCTGCCGTACCCGTCGAGTCCGATCCACTGGCTGGTCTGCGAGCCGTTGCTGCCGATCGGGCGGGTCGCGCAGGTGTAGCTCGGGACCACCCACCGCGAGTAGACGTAGTCGAGGTTGTTCTGAGCGGTCGCGTGGTCGCCATAGCCGGACCAGTTGTAGTCGGCGCCCATCTTCACGCGCGGGACCCACGAAGGCGCCGGGGTGCCATCGGTGTCCACCGTCCCCAACGGGGGTGCCTGCATGATCATCGGCGGCACCGTGGAGTGTTTCAGCGAGCGGGCGGCCGGACTGATCGCCGATGGCCGAAACGGCGGCACGCGTGCGGCCACCGCGCTGCAACAGCACGACGCGGTCACGACGATTGTCGTGACCACCACGCCAATGGACTTCCTCATGGGAAGCACCCCCCGGTTCATTGGTTTGAGCATCAAACGTGCCCGAGCCCGCCGGTCATCGCCGACGACACTGCGGCCTTGCTCATCTGCCCCTGCCGCTCGATCTCGGTAAACACCGGCCGGGCGACCCTGTCATGTCATCGCCTCCGGCGATCGATCACGACACACGCACCGTACACCGAGTGCGCAGCCTCGGTCAAGCGTGCGGGGTCACTCGTCGACGAGCACGATCTTGCCGAGCTTGCCGCCGGCCGCGAACCGATCGTAGGCGGCAACCGCATCCTCGAGCGCGAACGTCTCGGCGATCGGCACGGTCAGCTCGCCGCGGTCCAGTGCCGGCAGCACCGAGCGCTCAACCGCCCGCGCGGTCAACGCCTTCTGCTCGAGCGGGCGGGCGCGCAGGGTGGAGCCGTAGATCCGCGCACGCTTGTGCATCAGCAGGCCCAGGTTCAGCTCACCGACGGCGCCGGCGCCGGTGCCAATGATCGACATGCGACCGTTGAAATCGAGCGACTTGAGGTTGTCGGCGAGGTTGATCGCGCCGACCAGCTCGAGGATCAGGTCAAACGGCCCGTGCTCGGTGAACCCGTCGGGCTCGATCACGGTGGCGCCGAGCTCGGCGACGCCGTCGCGCAGCTCGGGGTTGCGAACCGTCGCCGTCACGCGAGCACCGGCCGCGCGGCCCAGCTGCACCGCCGCGCTGCCGACGCCGCCCGCCGCGCCATGCACCAGCAGCCGCTCGCCGGCCAGCAACCCGCCCTGCGTGAAGACGGCGTCGTGAGCGGTCGTGAACACCTCGGGGGCGCCGCCCGCCTGCATCCAGGAGAGGCGCTCGGGCACCGGCATCAGGATCCGCTCGTGGACCGTGCAAAGCTCGGCCTGGCCTCCGCCGCCGACGATTCCCATCACGCGGTCGCCCAGCTCAAAGCGCGCCGCGTCGCGACCGAGTGCGACCACCTCACCGGCGAGCTCGAGTCCCGGGATGTCAGGTGGCGAGCCGAGCGGTGCCGGGTAGATGCCCTTGCGTTGCATCATGTCGGCGCCGTTGATGCCGGCCGCCCGCACCCGGACGAGCACCTCGCCGGCTCCCGGCTCCGGATCCGGGCGATCCGAGACGCTCAGCTGCTTGTCGACGATCGTCACCGCGCGCATGCCCGCAGACCCTAGCTATAGATCAGTGGCTGGCGCTCTGAACGGGCCGCCCGCTCGAACTTTGTTGATTGCGTACAGAGGGGTGTACGCAGATCACCAAGTCAGAGTTGGTGAGCCTGACGGCTCACTAGCGGCGGACGAGCTCCGCGACGCACTCGATGTGCGGCGTCTGCGGAAACATGTCGACCGGCCGCACACGCACCAGCTCGTAGCCACCGTCGGCCACCAGCTGCGCGGCGTTGGGGGCGAGCGTCGTCGGATTGCAGGAGACGTAGACGATCCGCTGCGGCGCTGGCCTCGATCACCCGTCGCACGACCTTCTGCGAAAGCCCCGCGCGGGGCGGGTCGAGCGACCAGCACGATCGGGACGGCCGGCCTGCTGGACCAGCTCGCGCAGCGCCAGGCGCACATCGCCGGCGAAGAAGTGGGCGTTGTCGACCTCGTTGGCCTCGGCGTTGGCGATCGCGTCGGCGATTGCGCGCTCGATCAGCTCCAGGCCCCAGACCTCGGCGACCTGCGGCGAGGCGAGCAGGCCGATCGTGCCGATCCCACAGAACAGGTCATACAGGCGCTCGAAACCGGTCGGGCTCGCGTACTCGATCGCCAGCTCGTACAGCCGCTCGGCCATCTCCGTGTTGGTCTGAAAGAACGCGTCGGCGGAGATTCGGAAGCTCATCTCGCCGAGCGTCTCCTCGAAGCGATCACTTCCGCACAAGCAGCTCGGTCCGGCCGCCCTGGGTGGTCTCGGCGACGCTGTCTGTGCGCGTCCACAGCAGGCCCGACAGCCCATCGCCGACCGCGGCCACGAGCGCGTCGCGATCGAGCGAGCCGTCGGCGGTGACCAGCCGTGCCTGGATCTGCCCCGTCCGGCGGCCCTCGCGGACGACGAGGTTGCGCAACAGCCCGGTGCCGCCGCGCCGGTCATAGGCGGTCAATCCCTGGTCCCGGCACCACTCGACGATCCGGTCCCGGACCGCGTTGGCGGGCTCGGAGGCGAGCAGGCAGTCGCTGATGCCGACGATCTCGTCCCACCGACCGGGCGCATGAAAGCCGCAGACGAGGCCGCCATCCGGATCGGTGCCGAACGAGTACTCGAGCTTGTTGCGATAGCGCCACTGCTGCCACCGCCGGCACGATCGGCTCGAGCGTCCAGTCGCTCAGCTTCCCGATCCGGGTCAGCGCGTCGGACACCTGCTCTGACTTGATCTGCAGCTGTCGCTCGTAGCGCAGCACCTGCCACGGTGCGCCGGGATGGTCGGCGACCGGCTCGATCCGGTCCGGTCCGGGCACCAGGATCTCGACTGCACGCGCCTCGGCGTAATTGCGCTTGCGCTTGCCGACGACGGCCCGCACGCGGTCGCCGGGCAAGGCGCCGGAGACGAACACGACGTAGTTGTCTAACCGCGCGACCCCGGCACCGCCGTAGGCGAGCGAGTCGACCGTCAGCTCGAGCTCGTCTCCGCGTTGCGGCTTGACGGGCGTGGTGGGGGCGGTGTCCATCGACCTAGCATGGCAGCCCGCCGCGCGGACGCGGCCGAGGCGGCGGTTCGCTACAGCGACTTCTCGATCGCGCCGACGACCGACTTGCGGTTGGCGTGCTTGCGCTCGTAGGTCAGCACCTTGCGCAGCTCGGGTTTGGACAGCTCCTTGAGCCGCGTCTGCACCTGCGCGACGTTCAGCTCCGAATAGCCGCTGATCGGGAAGCTCGAGCCGACGCCGGCGGCGCGGCGGGCGCGGTCGGCGCCACGGACGATCCGGTCGACCGGCTCAGAACGAGCGGCGCGCTTGGTCGCCGACTCGATCTGCTGCCGGCTCCGGCCGAGCAGCCCCTCGATCTCGGTACGCACGTCCTCGCCACCGGTGCGCCCGCGCTTGACCAGTTCGGCGACGAGCTCGTTGGCGTCCTTGCGGGTCACCCGCCCGCGGGCGGCGGCGTCGTCGAGCGTTTCCTGGATGTGCTCGCGAGTGAGCATCACGACGTCCTTGGGCGAGACCTCGCCCTTGACCAGCTGCTCGGCGACCGACATCACCCCGGCATCGGTCGAGGCGGCGCGCTTGACCCGCGCGGCCGCGGCTCTGGTGCCGTCGGCCTGCCGGGTGCGCGAGGCCGCCGAGGACCCGGCGGCGACCGACGCCGCGCTCGCGCGGCTCGGACGAGGCGCCGACGACGTGCGGGCGGTCTTCGGCGCCGCGGCGCTCTTCTTGACGGTCGACCTGGCCGCGGGGGACTTGCTCGACTTCGACGCGGTCGACTTCGCCGACTTGGACGACGCCGCCTTCTTCGACGTGGACTTGTCCTTGTCCGTGGTCTTCGCTGCGCGCTTGGCGGGTGGCATCTTTGCGCTCCTGATCGTGTGCTCGCTTGCGGCGAGCGTATCCGACGGACGACGACGTCGGTGCCGACCTACGCGCGCTCGGCGATCAACAGCTCGAGCAACGCCTTCTGCGCGTGGCGCCGGTTCTCGGCCTGATCCCAGATGCGCTGCCGATCGCCGTACAGCACCTCCTCCGTGATCTCCTCCCCCGGATGCGCGGGCAGACAGTGCAGCGCGATTGCGCCGGGCGCCGCGAGGTCGAGCAGCGCGTCGTCGATCCGGTAGGGCGCCAACGCGGTGCGGCGCGCGTCGGTCGTGGCCGGGTCGTCGCTCATGCTGACCCAGACATCGGTGTACACGGCGTCGGCACCGGCGACCGCCTCGCGCGGGTCGTCGGTCGCGAGCACCCCGGGCAACGGCTCGAGCTGATAGCCCTCGGGAGCGGCGACGCGCAGCGAGACACCCGCGAGCGCGCCGAGGAGCGCCAGCGAGCGAGCGACGTTGTTGCCGTCGCCGACGTAGGCGAGCGTCAAGCCTGCGCAACTCGCCGAACGTCTCGCGCAGCGTCAGCAGATCGGCGAGCGCCTGACAGGGGTGGTGCAGCGCGGTCAGCATGTTGATCACCGGCACGGTCGCGTGCGCGGCGAGCTCGGCCACGAGGTCGTCGGACGGTGTCCGGATTCCGATCGCGGCGGCGTTGCGCGAGAGGACCTAGGCGGTGTCTCGCACCGATTCGCCGCGGGTCAATTGCATGTCCTCGAGTGCGCAGCACCATCGGATGCCCACCC
This sequence comes from uncultured Solirubrobacteraceae bacterium, assembly GCA_963714245.1. Lineage (GTDB taxonomy): Bacteria > Actinomycetota > Thermoleophilia > Solirubrobacterales > Solirubrobacteraceae > Palsa-465. Next base: position 115,303 of record CAVQNR010000005.1, read on the forward strand.
AGCTCGACGACACCGGCCTCGAACGACGTGCGGGTCCGGGTCGACGGCGCCTGGAACATCAGCGCGACCGTTGCGCGATGCAGGGCGTCGGAGCTCAGCGGCGCGCGCTTGAGCTCGGCGGCGCGCTCCAGCAACCGCTCCAGCTCGATCGGCGGACAGCTCGTTTCCGGTGACGAAGTGGCGAGGCAAGCCCGGCAGTGTACGTTGGGCACGGTGCGGCTGCGCGTGCTGACCTGGAACCTGTTTCACGGGCGCTCGGTGCCGCCGATCGGGGCGGGATTTGCTCGACGAGTTCGCGCGCGATGCTCGCCGGCTGGGAGTGGGATGTCGCACTGCTCCAGGAGGTGCCGCCGTGGTGGCCGGCGCGGCTGGCGCAGCGGCTGCGCTGCGAGCAGTCCTCGGTCCTCACGTCGCGCAACGCGTCTGCTGCCGCTGCGCCGCTTGCTGGCCGAGCGTTGGCCGGACGTGATGCGAGTCGGGCGGCGGCGGCGCCAACGCCATCCTGGCGCGGATCGACCGGATCTCCGAGCACCGCTCGGCGCGGCTGTGCCGGCGTCCGGAGCGCCGCATGGGCGCATGGCGTCGAGCTCGGCTACGGGCTATGGGTGGTCAATCTCCACGCGACCGCGCACGATCCCGAGCGCGCCCGGGCGGACCTCGCGGTAGCGGCCCGCCGTGGCGCCGAGCTGGGCCGGTGGGCTGCCGCTGATCGTCGGCGGCGATTTCAACCTCGGCAAGCCGGCGCTCGACGGCATGCGTCGGGTGGCCAGCTCCGACGTTGACCACGTGTTGATCGACCCGCGTTTGGAGGTGGCGCAGGCGGCGCGGACGCTTGATCGCGGCGCCCTCTCAGACCACCTGCCGCTGACCGTCACGCTCGACCTCGCGGAGGGGTAGCGGCGACATCGGCGCGATCGCCGCGGGCGTATGATCGGTCGACCGATCCGCTGAAGCAGGAGGCACGCCAATGTCGCGACTGATTCGCTTGGACCACACCGGGCACACGGAACTGGCTCAGTGGTCGCCGGGCGATCAGGCAGCGTTCGAACGGGCCAGCGCGGCCATGCGAACCGAGCTTGAGCGTGGCTATTTCGCGGTTGCCGGAGCCGGCGCCACGGGCGCGGAGCAGGTCCGTGAGCTGCCGGTCGACGCCGACATCGTGGTCTTGCGCCGGCCGATCGCCGGCGGCTGAGCCGATGGCGGCGGTCCAACGCGGGCTGCCGCTCGACGAGCGGCTGCCGGAGCTCGCGGAGGTCCCTTGGCGCGCGCTGGTCGACGAGCCCTCACTGCGTCGCGCCGATCGCCGGTGGACGCGGTGGACTGCTGGCGCAGGAGCTGCCGCTGCTGGCCACCGCGGTGGGGCTTCCGTTGCTCAGCCCGGTGCTGATACCGATGTCGCTGATCGCGCTCCTGTTCGCATGGTTCATCGCCGACCTGTGGGCCGCCAAGGGGGCGGAGGTACTGCGCCCGCCTCGCGTCCGCGGCGGCGACGCTCCGTCGGCGGAGCGCCGGGCCCTCGGTCTGCTCGGCGATCTCGTCGACCACGACACCCGAGAGCTGCTCGCCGCCACCGGTCTGGTGGTGGAGCCCGGGCGGCTCGGCACCTGGCTGATTGCCGAGAAGGGCGCCGTGCTGGTGCGCGCCCGCGGACGACGGGTCCAGTGCTACTGCGTGCGAGCGCGCGGCGACAACCTGCCGCGGTCAGACCGGATCGCCCACCTGCTGCTCGCGTTGCGAGCCGACGAGCGGGGCTTTGCGACGGTCGCCAACCTGAGCTTCTCGGGCGCGCGCTGGCGCTTGGCGCGCAAGCTCCCCGCTGCGGCGAAGACCGGCCTGCGGGCCGCCGCTGCGGTGACGGCCGGGGGCGACCTCGGCGAGCTGTCCTTTTCGCGTTGAGCCGTTCGTCGTCAGGGTGATGGCAACCCCTACCACGGACAGCGAGGCGACGATGCGATTGATCTCGACGACACGGAGCCGGCAGATCGCGGCGCGAGCCCAAGCCACGCGCGAGCGGCACACGATGGATTACCTGTACGCAGCGACGGCGAGGGGGCGATGACGTGAACTACGTACTGATGATCTGCTCCGACGGCGTGCCGACCGAGGAGAAGGCGACGGCCAACCGCGACGGGCTCCCGAGCTGGCTCGAGATGGTGCAGCGACGCGGAGTCCGGGCCTTCGGGGAGCGGCTGCAGGCGCCGTCGGCGGCGAAGACCGTGCAGGTCCGGGACGGTGGCACGCTCGTCAGCGACGGCCCGTTCGCCGAGACCAAGGAGTTCATCGCAGGCTTGGAGATCATCGGCTGCCAGAGCCTCGACGACGCAATCGCGATCGCGGCACAGCATCCGGTGGCACACTTCCATGCCGTTGAGATCCGACCGTTCGCGCAGGCTCCGGATGCACCGAACTTCTGCGCGCGCGACGCGCACGCCGACGTGCGTGAGCTCGCCGCCGCGCTCGGGCGACCGGTCGCGCACGACGCGGAGCGGTTTCTGATGTTGCCGTGCGCCGACGGGATCTCCGGCACCGACGAGCAGGAGCAATGGATCATGCGCGAGGGCGAGCGCTGGGGCTCGGAGCTGGACGAGCGTGGGATCGGGGTCTACGGTCATGCGCTCGGTGGCACCGACGTCGCCACCACCGTGCGGGTTCGAGAGGGCGAGACGCTGATCAGCGACGGCCCGTTCGCCGAGACCAAGGAGTTCGTGGTCGGCTTCGACATCTTCGACTGCGCCGGGATCGACGAGGCGGTCCGGATCGCCGCCGGCCACCCGCTGGCCCACTTCCATCGCTGCGAGGTTCGGCCGTTCTGGCTCGGCGCATGACCAGATGAGCCGCGCCGTCGCGCGAGCCGTCGACGCGGCGTTCCGCGACGAGTGGGGACGGATCGTCGCCTCGCTGATCCGGCGCACGGGCGACTGGGACCTCGCCGAGGAGTGCGCGCAGGAGGCGTTCGCGCAGGCGCTGGGCTCGTGGGAGCGCCACGGGATCCCCGACCGACCCGGTGCGTGGCTGACCACGGTCGCGGGCAACCGGGCGCTGGACCGGCTGCGCCGCACGCGGCGCGGAACCGAGCTGCTGGAGCAGATCGGACGCGACCCGACGAACGGTGGGGAGGCTGTGATCGACGAGCACGACGAGAGCGGGATCGCGGACGACCGGCTGCGACTGATCTTCACCTGCTGTCACCCGGCGCTGGCGATGGAGGCGCGGGTGGCGCTGACGCTGCGGACGCTCGCGGGACTGACGACGTCCGAGATCGCCCGCGCCTTCCTGGTTGCGGACGCGACGATGGCCAAGCGGCTGACGCGCGCCAAAGCGAAGATCGTCGGCGCGCAGATCCCCTACCGGGTGCCACCCGCAGAGCTTCTGACCGAGCGACTGGCTGGTGTGCTGGCGGTGCTCTACCTGCTGTTCAACGAGGGTTACGCGGCATCCTCCGGCGATCGGCTGATCCGCGTCGATCTGTGCGCCGAGGCGATCCGGTTGGCCGAGTTGGTGCGCCGGCTGATGCCCGACGAGCCCGAGGTGGCGGGAGTGCTGGCGCTGATGCTGATGACGCATGCACGCCGCGAGGCCCGGGTCGCGCCCGATGGCGAGCCGATCACGCTGGAGGAACAGGATCGCGGTCGTTGGGAGCACCACGAGATCGCGCGAGCGACCGAGCTCCTGCGCGCCGCGCTGGGCAGCGGCGAGCCCGGCCCCTACCAGCTGCAGGCGGCGATTGCCGCCTGTCACGCGCAGGCGGCTGACGCGGACGCGACCGATTGGCCGCAGATCGCGGCGCTCTACGGGCTGCTGCTCGAGTGCCTGCCGTCACCGGTGGTTGCGCTCAACCGCGCGGTCGCGATCGCGATGGCGGGCGATCCCGAGCGCGGCCTGGCGTTGGTCGATGAACTGGCGGACCGCGGCGAGCTGCGCGACTATCACCTGCTGGAGGCGACACGCGCGGACCTGCTGCGCCGGCAGGGGCGCTTGCGCGAGGCGTGCATCGCCTACGAGCGAGCGCTTGCGCTGGCCGGCTCCGATCCCGAACGCCGCTATCTGCAACGGCGACTGACCGAGCTGCGCGCGCCGGACGTCTGAACTCAGCCGCGGCCCGAGGCTCGCAGCCCAAAGCCGCGCAACATCATCAGCGCCTTTTCGCCAAGCGTGCCGCGAGCGGGCAGCACGCCGAGCTGGGTCGCGGCGTCATATACGTCGTAGAACCCACGGACGCGCAACAGCCGTTCGTGTTGCAGCTCGCAGTAGAAGATGCAGTGAACGACGATGAACCGGTTGGTCGCGGGCAGCCCCGCCAACGCCGCACGGTGGGTGCCGAGCAGCTTGCACGGCGCCGCGACGAACGCACCGTCGGTCAGCCGCGTGCCGGTGCGCTCCAGGCGCGCGTCCGGGAACCCGTCCCACAACCGCTGAGCGTGCGTCGTCAGCGCCTCGACACCCTGCAGCGGATGGTCGGTGAGCGGATCCTCGTAGCCGATGCCGGACGCGCAGACGGCGTCGAAGCCGCGCTCGTCCTTGGTCGAGAAGGCCTCTTGCCAGCCGTCGATCAGCTCGTCGACGGTCATCTATGGCGATCGGCGCTCACGCGCGCGGTCCCTCCAATGCGGGCAGACCGTGCGTCGGCGATGACGCCTGCGCGTAGCGGCGGCGTGGGATCCGTCCGGCCCCAAACGCGAGCCGGCCGGCCTCGACGCCAAGCCTGATCGCACGGGCCATCGCCACCGGATCGTGGGCGCGCGAGATCGCCGAGGCACACAGAACCGCGTCGCAGCCGAGCTCCATCGCCAACGCGGCGTCAGACGCGGTACCGACCCCGGCGTCGAGGATCACCGGGACCTCGCCTGCTCGACAATGATCGACAGGTTGTAGGGGTTGCAGAGCCCCATGCCCGACCCGATCGGCGAGCCGAGCGGCATCACCGCCACACAGCCGACGTCCTGCAGCCGGCGCGCGAGCACCGGGTCGTCGGTCGTGTACGGCAACACGATGAAGCCGTCGTCGACCAGCTCCTCCGCCGCCGCGACGAGCTCGACCGCGTCGGGCAACAGCGTCCGATCGTCGCCGATCACCTCGAGCTTGAGCCAGTCGGTCGCGAACGCCTCGCGCGCCAGACGCGCGGTCGTGACGGCGTCGCGGGCGGTGAAGCAGCCGGCGGTGTTGGGAAGCACCTGCACGCCGGCACTGTCGAGCACCTCGAGGATCGATCCGGGCGCGGCCGGATCCAGCCGCCGCAGCGCGACCGTGCAGAGCTCCGCCCGGGCCTCGCGGCAGGCGGCGGCCAGCAGCTCATGGTTCGCGAAGCCGCCGGTGCCGAGGATCAGACGCGAGCCGAACGCGCGGTCTCCGATCCGAGCGAATCGGCCGTCACACCCGTGCCCGCCACGCTCACCCGCCTCCGATCGCGGCGACGATCTCGACCGTCGCGCCGTCGTGCACGAGCGTCGTCGCCCAGCTCGAGCGGGTCACGACCTCACGGTCGACGGCGACCGCGATTCCGCGCGCGTCAGGCACAACCTCGAGCAGTTCGAGCACGCTCGCGACAGTAGCGTCGGCCGGCAGCTCACGCGGCTCGCCGTTGACGGTCGCGTTCATGCGACGCTCCTGACGGTCGGCCGGCCGACGAACCGCGCCGGGTCAAACGCCGCGCCCAGCTCTGAACCAGCACGACCGCTCAACGCGTCGACGATCAGCTGCGGCGGTCGCCGGTGCCAGCAGGATTCCCCCCCGCCGATGACCGACCGCCCAGAACAGTCCGTCGCAGCCGGGCGCGGGGCCGATCGCGGGCAGGTTGTCGGGCGTCGCCGGCCGCAGCCCGGCGGTGAACTCATCGAGCACCAGCTCCGAGATGCCCGGAACCAGCTCCGACGCGTCGCGCAGCAGCTCCGACGCCGCTCCGGCGGTGACCGTTTGGTCAAACCCGCGCTCCTCGGAGGTCGCGCCGATCACGTAGCGACCGTCGCCGCGCGGCGTGATGTAGGACGGGCCCATCCGGATCACACGCGTCAACAGCCCCGGCCCGGCCGGATCGTGCAGGCGCAGGATCTGGCCCTTGACCGGGCGCAGTGGCACGACCGCGTCACCGAGGCCACCGAGCCGCCGCCGACCAGACTCCCGCCGCGATCACCACCTGGCCGCTGCAGACCCGCGTCCCGTCGTCGAGCAGCACGCCACGGACGCGTCCGTCGACGACATCGACCGCCGCGACGCCGGACCCGCAGCGCAGCTCGACCACCGCTGCGGCGCAGCGCCGCGGCCAGCGCGGTCACCAGCGCACGGGGGTCGACGGCGTGGTCGCCGGGCAGATCCAACGCCAGCCGCAGCGTCGGCGCCAATGCCGGGCTCCAGCCGGCGCGCGGCGCTTGGGCGCAGCCGCTGCAGATCGAGCCCGACGGCTCGACCGTAGGGTCAGCTCGCGCTCCAGCGCCTCGGCCTCATCGGCGTCGCGCGCGACCAGCAGCGTGCCGCAGCGCGAGGTATCCGACCGACGTCGCCTGCCGCCTGCTGCAGCGCGTCGACGAACCCCGCGAACAGCTCGGCGCTGTGGTGTCCGAGCGCCAGCAGCGCGTCCTCTCCCGCGGTCAGCTCCGCGACCGGCGCGAGCATCCCAGCGGCGTGGTGGGAGCTACCAGCAGCCCGGCTGGTCACGCTCGAGCACCAGCACACGCAGCCCCCGGCTCGCGGCACGCCAGGCGACCGACAGCCCGATCGCGCCCGCGCCGATCACCGCGACGTCGACGGCAGATGAGCTTGAGCGCTTCAATGACACCTCCCCGCGCCGGCATTACCCGGTCGGGTTCTGACGGTCGGCGGACCTCGTGTCCGCCCTCTCAGCCCGAAGGTGGGGCTCCCGTTGCGACAGATCCTAGCGGCTTGGGGCCTGCCACACTCGCAAGCCGTGGAGATCGACGCGCCAGCGTCTGGAGCACGCCCGCCTGTACTTCGTCTGCGACGTGATCGGGGGCGATTTCGTCGCAACGCGTGCTGCGCGGCGGCGTCGACATCGTGCAGCTGCGCGCCAAGCGCCACTCGGACGAGAGATCGTCGCGACCGGGCGTCGGTTCGCGCGTCAGTGCCACCACCACGACGCGCTCCTGATCGTCAACGATCGTCCCGACCTGGTCGACGTGATCGGGGCCGACGGGGTGCACGTCGGCCAGGACGACATGTCCGTCGAGCAGGCCCGCGCGACTCGTCGGCCCCGAGCGGCTGGTCGGACTCTCGACCCACACCCGTGAGCAGATCGATGACTCGGCGGCCGCCGACGTCGACTACATCGGCGTCGGGCCGGTGCACGAGACGCCGACCAAGCCCGGCCGCCCGGCGGTCGGGATCGCGCTGGTGCGCTATGCGGCGCCGAGCACGCGCAGCCATCCGTTCTTCGCGATCGGTGGGGTCCAGCCTCGCAAACGCGAACGCTCGTGGCCCGCGCCGGCGCGACTCGGATCGCCGTCGTGCGGGCGTTGACCGAGGTGCAGGAGCCGGAGGCGATGGCGCGCGCGCTGCGCCGGGCGGTCGCCGCGCACCACGAGGAGCCGAGGCATGGCTTGGCGCAACGTAGCCGCAAGCGGGGCCGGCACGGGCCCCCACCGCGCGCCAGACTCGCGGTCGCGGCCCAGCACCGCGGTGGCGCCGGCAGCCCGGCCAGGCGTCCGCTCAGAGCAGTCGCCCCCGCCTCACCTGCCCCGAGAGAGCCGTTCGGAAGCGCGCAACGCCGAGGTCCGAGCGACACTGAAGCCGCTCGCGCCGGGCGAGCGGCCGCGGGCGATCATCGCCTCCAGCGCCCTCGCGGCCGGCACTCGCGCTCGCGAATCTGATCGCCTGGCTCGCGGGCGACAAGATCGGGGGCAAGCACCCCGCAGCCGGCGGGATCATCGATCTTCTCGGCGGTGATGGGAGCGGCCGCGGTCGGGATGTGGCGGATGTGGTACGGCGCGGTGCTGGGCTTCATGGCGCTGCTGGCGATCATCGCGGTGATCTTCACGCTGCTGCTGATCGAGGCCTCAAACGTGCTCGGGCGTGGTGGTCGCGCTGGCGATCATCGGCGGTACTCGGGTACCTGTTCTTCAAGCTCGTGCGGGTGCTGCGCCGGATCCAGATGCCGCGCGCGCCCGGTCGAGCTGATCGTCACGCTCGCGGGCGTCGAGCCGTACTAGGCTCGAGATCAAATGCCCGAATCCTCATATGACACCGTCGTGATCGGCTCCGGACCGGGCGGTTATGTCGCCGCGATCCGCGCCGCGCAGCTGGGAATGAAGACCGCCGTGATCGAGTGCGACCGGGTCGGCGGCCGGTGCCTGAACTATGCGTGCATCCCGGCCAAGGCGGTGCTCCGCGTCGCGGACGTCGTCTGACCGAGATCCGGGAGGCCGACGAATTCGGGATCAAGGTCGGCGAACCCGAGATCGACTACGCCGGCGATCACCGCTCGCCGCCTGAGAGAGTGGTCTAGACGCTGACCGGCGGCGTCGCCGGGCTGTTCAAGAAGAACAAGATCGATCTGATCGAGGGCCGCGGCTCGCTGGTCGGACCCGGCAAGGTCGCGGTCGACGGGTCCGACCGAGATCGCCGCCAAGACGATCGTGCTCGCTACCGGCTCGGTCAAGCGGCCGATTCCCGGCGCGGCGTTCGAGGGCCGCGTGATCGGCACCGAGGAGGCGTGGGCGCTGGAGCAGCTGCCGAAATCGCTCGCGGTCGTCGGCGCGGGCGCCTCGGGCTCGGAGATCGCCTCCGGCGTATGCGCGGCTCGGCTCCGAGGTGCTGCTGTTCGAGGCGCTGGAGCGGGTGCTCCCGACCGAGGACGCCGACATCTCGAAGGTCGCCGAGCGCGGGCTGCAAGCAAGCAGGAGATGGCGATCCACACCGACACGTTGGTGCGAGGAGATCGAGTCGGGCGCCGACAGCCGTGAAGTTCACCTACGGCGATCGCCGAGGGCGAGGTGCAGTGGCTCGTGATCGCCGCCGGCCGCGGCCCGGACATCGAGGGCCTGGGGCTCGATCGCGGCTGGCGTCAAGCTCTACGACGACGGGCTGATCAAGGTCGACGGGGCGATGCGCACCGGCGTCGAGGGCGTCTACGCGATCGGCGACCTGGTGCCCGGTCCGGCGCTGGCACACAAGGCCTCGGACGAGGGTGTGATCGCGGTCGAGGATGCGGCCGGCATGCCGACCCATCCGATCGAGTACATCGACATTCCGCGGGCGACGTTCTGCACCCCGAACGTCGCGAGCTTCGGGCTGACCGAGGCAGCAGGCGCGCGACCAGGGTCACGACGTCGTTGTCGGCAAGGTCCAGTACGGAGCGGTCGGCGCCGGCACCGTGTACGGCGATCGGACCGGGCTGGTCAAGATCGTCGGCGACAAGCGCTACGGCGAGCTGCTCGGCGGGCACATCGTCGGCGCCAAGGCGACCGAGCTGATCCAGGAACTGGTCAACGCGAGGTCGCTCGAGGGTGGCTACCCGGAGGTCGCGCACCTGATCCACGGCCATCCGACGATGGCCGAAGCGGTGATGGAGGCGGCTCGCGCCGCCGACGGCTGGCTGATCCACGGCTGATCAACCGCGATGAACGCCGGCGACGGGCACCAGCCGGTCTTCTACTACGAGCTCGGCAGCCCGGCGTGCTACCTGGTCGCCGAGCAGATCATGGCTGAACTGCCGGTCGTGCCCGAGTGGGAGCCGGTGCTCGGCTCGCGCTCGGAATTCGGACCCCGCAACCCGATCGCGAGCGGCTAGCCGCCACGATCGACGAGCTACGGGCTGCTGACGCTGCGGATGCCGGCGCGCTGGCCGCCCGACAGTGAACTGGCGATGCTCGTGGCGACCTTCGCCAAGCGCAGCGGCAAGGGGGTCGCGTATCTCGCTCGCGGCGTTCAGGCAGGCGTTCGCCGGCGGCCGTGACCTCGGTGACGAGGGCACGGTGCTGATCGCCGCGGCGGCGTGTGAGATACATCCGCGCGCAGTGCTGAAGGGCGCGCGGATGCGCTCGACCCGGGCGGCGCTGGACGCCGCGTGCGAACGCGCCGCGGCGGCTGCCGTGACCGCCCTGCCGGCGATCGCGATCGCCGGTCACGCGCACTGCGGCGCCAACGCACTGCCCGGGGCTCGCGACCGCGCGCTGGACGGTCTGGCGCGCCGATGAGGGCCAACCGCGTCTTCCGGCTGACCGTCACGCGCGGCGGTCGTCAGCCGCGGTTCCTCGCCGGCAACGATCGCCTCGACCGGATCGAGGTCAGTCCTCGATCGCCGACTCGGAGCCGATCCTGTACTGGGAGCTGCCGGCCAACGAGGCCGACCAGCTCGCTGCGCCGGCTACGCGCCGATCTCGCCGGGACCGAGGCCGAGGAGTTCCTCGCGCTCTGGGAGGGCGCGGACATCGATGAATAACCGCGCGCAGCCGGTACCGTTTGCGATGTCGATCCCCGATCAGCCCCGTGGTGCCGAGCTCGCCGCTGAAGGGAGACACGCAGATCGCAGCGCCCAGCCGCGCCGCTGCGGCGATCGCGCGCCGCGCCGCGGAGATCCGCGCGACCGTTCCCGAGCTCGAGCTCGCCACCGACGTCGACGTCGGCGCGGCGCGTGGCGCTGGCCCGCCGAACACGGTGTCAGCCTGACCGCGATCCTCGTCGGCGCGGCCGCCACCGCGCTGCGCGAGCTGCCGTGGGCCAACGCCGCCTATCGCGACGGGCACTTCGAGCGCTACGAGCGCGTCAACGTCGGCGTCGTGATGACGACCGAGGACGCGCTCGTGATCGGCGCGGTGCTCGACGCCGATCGCCAGGACGCTGCCGGAGCTGACCGAGGAGCTCGGCGCGGTTGACCGCGCGCGCACGCCGCGGTGAGCTGACGCCGCCCGAGCAGGCGGGCACCACGTTCACGTTGTCTGACTTCACGGCGCTCGGCGCCGATCGGGTCACGCCGATGATCACGGCGTCCGCAGGCCGCGGCGCTGACCGCCGGCGCGATCCGGCGGGAGCCGGTGGTCGCCGCCGACGGCGCGGTCGTCGCCGGGCGACTGATGACGCTGACGCTCGCGTGCGATCACCGGATCTTGTTCGGCGAGCGGGCGGCGCGGCTGCTCGGGCGGATCGCCGAGCTCGTTCGGGACCCCGGACCGACGCCATGACCGACGACACTCATAACGACAGCGGCGACAGCCACGACGGCAGCCAGATCGAGACCGCGCCGGCGACCGCCGGCGACTCGGTCAACGGCCACGGTGATCGGCTCGACGGCGACGCGGACGCGCGGGTCGCGACCCGCGCCCGGCAGCTTGTTCGCGACCGCCTGCGAGATCAGCTGCTCGAGCACTCCGACATGGACGACGACGAGCTGCTGGACCGGATCGCCGACGAGGAGGCCGACCGCGCCGACGGCGCGCTGTTGCGAATCGCCGATCGTCGCAGGCGAGTCTCGAGGAGCTCGGTATCGAGATCGAGGACGCGGTGGACCATCGCGGTGGACGCGCGCGGAGCGCTACGCGCGGATCAGGGCGGATGCCGAGCCGCCAGCGCCGATCGCAGCGTGCCCCACGCCAGCCGGCGCTGCTGCTGGACGCAGTCCACGTCTTCGGGATCGAGACGCTGCAGCCCGGCGACCAGGACATCGAGCTGCGGCTCGCCGACGCCGGGATCGACGTGCGCAAGCCGTCGACGGCCAGACGATCGGCCGACTGCGCGTGGGACGAGGTCGAGGCTGTCACCGTCCGGCGTCCGCGGCGCGGCCTGCCGGGCCGGCGGCGGACGCGCAGCTGGTCGCCGGGACCGAACGAGGCGAGGTGACGTTCGAGCTGCCCGGCCTGTCCGACGAGGAGATCACCGAGCACCTCGAGCCGTTGATCTCCCGCAACTGCGAGGGCTTCTCCGGCCCGGGCGCGGGCTGACCCGGGTCGGCCGGATGACCGGCCTGGACCCGGCGCGCGGCGCTCGCCGACGAGCTCGCGGCGCGGATCGGCGACGAGCGCGTCCTGGACGGCGATCGCGTCGACGCCGCGGAGCTGTTCGTTCCCGAGCCCCTGCGCGACCGCGCCTACGACAACGAGGCGCTGCCGATCGCCGGCGGCCAGACGATCTCGCAGCCGCTGGTGGTCGCGCGGATGCTCGAGCTGCTGGCGCTGACGGGCGACGAGCTGGTGCTCGACGTCGGCACCGGCTCGGGCTATCACGCGGCGCTACTGGCGCGGCTGGCCGCGAGGTGATCTCGATCGAGGTCGTCCGCGAGCTGCACGACGCCGCGGCCGACGACGGCTTGAGCCAGCTCGGGCTGCGCAACGTCAGCTGCCTGCTGGCCGACGGCTGGGTCGGGTTGCCCGGAGCGGGCGCCCTACGACGCGATCAACGTCGCGGCCGCGCTCGGGCGCGAGCCGCCGGCCCGGCTGCTGGAGCAACTCGCGCCGGGCGGGCGATGGTCGCGCCGGTCGGCCGCCGGCATCCAGTACCTGACCGTGTATCGACCGCGACCGAGCACGGCCGGCTGCGGTCGACGACGCTGGAGCCGGTCAGGTTCGTCCCGCTCGTGCGCCGCCGGCGATCCGACGTAGCCTCGCCGTCAGCGCCGAGTCGACCAGCGAATGACCGCGATCGCGTCCGGGCTGGAGTCGACCAGCACGAACCGTCGCCCGAGCTCCGGCAGACGGCGCCGAGCGTCCCGGAGCCGGCGAACGGATCGAGGCACCATCCACCGGCACGCGACGAGGCGGCGACGATCCGGCGCAGCACCCCGGCGGGCTTCTGGGTCGGATAGCCGGTCTTCTCGCGAGCCGTTGGTCGGGACGATCGTGTGAAACCAGACATCGGTCGGTCGCTTGCCACGCGCGGCCTTCTCGGGGCCGACGAGCCCCGGCGCCATGTACGGCTCGCGCTCGACCGCGTCGGCGTCGAACAGGTGGGCGCCGGGCGTGCGCACGTAGACGAGGATCGTGTCGTGCTTGGCCGGCCAGCGGCGGCGGGGCTTGGCGCCGTAGTCATAGGCCCAGATCAGCTCGTTCAGGAACGCGTCGCGTCCGAAGCATTCGTCGAGCAGCAACTTGCAGTAATGCGCCTCGCGATAGTCGATGTGGAAGTACAGCGTCCCGTGCTCTGCCAGCAGCTCGCGCGCGAGCCGCAGCGCGCGGCTCCAGAAAGCCGAGGTAGTCGTCGAATTCGTCGTCGTAGCGCAGCTCCGACAGCAGCCGCGAGCGGTAGCGCCGATCCCCGAACCCGACCCGCTCGCCGGCTGGATCGGCCGCCACCACGAGCGTCCGCCGTCCCTGAGCACGGCCGGTGTTGAACGGCGGGTCCATGTAGATCAGATCAAAGCGCCCGACGGGCAGCGCCTGCAGCACCCCGAGGTTGTCGCCGTGCACGACAAGATCGTGATCGAGCTCGATCGGCTCGTCGGCGGACTGAATGCGCATCCGGACCGCACGCTAGCCGGATTGTGCGAGGCTCGGCGCGGCGGCGAAACGCCCGTGGCCGCTAGGATTCCCGGCGGTGCCCTCGGACCTCTATACTCGCGTGCGCGGATCCGCGTACGCCGGCAAGATGACGCGATACGCGATCGGCTCGGTCGTCGCGCTGGCGACGAGCGTCGATCGTGTTCGCGGTGATGGACTGGCTCGGGCATCCACACCGCGATCGACTCCGCGGCCGCGTTCATCGCCGGCGCGATTCCCAACTGGGTGCTGAACCGCAAGTGGGCGTGGAAGATGAAGGACCGCGCCGACTTCATGCGGGAGATCGTCGCCTACATCGTGATCTCGCTCGCGGTCTGGGGCGCCTCGTCGTGGGCGACCGGCGTGACCCAGAACTGGGTCAACCAGCACGTCGCCAGGGGCAACGGTCTGCGGGTGATCCTCGTGACCGGCGCCTACGTGGTCGTGCAGGCGGTCTTCTTCGTCGTGAAGTTCGTGATCTACGACAAGTGGGTGTTCGCCGGCCGCTCGCGCGTGCGGGCGCGCTCTGCGGTCGCGCCACCAGGTGTGGACCGCGGCCCGCGCGAACCGGACCCCGTAGCCGAAGTTCCCGCCCTTCTTGGTGCCGGTTGCGTGCTCGCCGCGATCACGCATCGTCGTCGGCACCTCGGCCAGACGATAGCCGTGCAGCGCGGCCGAGATCTGCAGCTCCGACGCCTGGTACTGGGGCTGCTCGAGCACGACGTCGGCGGTCACCTGTGAGCGCATCGCGCGCAGCCCGCAGGCCGGATCGGTGACGCGCTGGCGGACGAGCAGCGGTGATCAGCGCGCCGAACACGATCACGCCGGCGTGGCGGGTGGCGTCGGTCGTCAGCTCGGCTGCCGAGTCGCCGCGAGCCCGACACGAAGTCGGCGCGGCCGTCGAGGATCGGCTGCACGACGCGGCCGATCTCGTCGGGCTCGTACTGGCCGTCGGCGTCGATCGTGACGATCAACTGCGCGCCGCGGGCGCGTGCCAGCCAGTAGCCGAGCCGCAGCGCCGCGCCCTGGCCGCGGTTGACCGGCACGTCGCAGACGAGCGCTCCGGCGCTGGTCGCCTCCTCGGCGGTGCGATCGCGGGCGCCGTCGACGACGACGATCGTCTCGGTCCGCAGGCCCGCGGCCTCGGCCGGGATCGAGTCGCGATCACCTCGGCGACGGTCGGCTCCTCGTTGTAGGCGGGGATCACGACCGCCAGCGGCGCGCCCGGCGCCGGCCGGATGCGCGTCCAGGAACGCTCGACCGGCGCGTCGCTCGACCGGGGTCCAGCCGCGCGTACTCGGCCGCCGCGATCGTCGTCGGCTCGCCCGTCGACCGCGCTCATCGCACGACACCTCGATCTCGGCCACCGACCACTCCTCCCAGACGCCGACCAGCCCGTCGGCGAGCTTCGGATAGCGGGGGGACCAGCCGGCCGCGTGGGCCTCGGGCGGGATCGACGATCACGGCCGGCATCTCGCCCGGCTTGGCGGGGCCGTGGCGATAGGCGATCTTCGCGCCGGAGACCTGCTCGACGGCGGCGATCACGTCGAGCACCGACAGCGACTCGCCCGAGCCGATCACCATCGGCCCCGACCACGCTCGCTCGGTGAGCGCGAGCTTCATCGCCTGCATCACGTCCTGGGCGTGGACGTAGTCGCGGATCTGCGAGCCGTCGCCGTAGACCTCGAACTCGGTGCCGAGCCGGATGCAGCGCATCAGCCGCGCGACGATCGAGTCCTTGGCCTGCATCCCGGGCCCATAGACGTTGGTCAGGCGGATCGGCGCGCAGCGCATCCCGTAGACGGCGGTGTAAGCCGACATCAGCATCTCGTCGGCCGCCTTCGTCGAGCCGTACGGCGTCAGCGGGTTGAGCGCGAGCGACTCGGAGATCCTCGGCGTGGTCATCGGCCCGGTGACGGCGTTGGTGGAGGCGAACGCCAGCGAGCTCGCACCCGCGATCCGGCCGGCCTCCAGGATCGTGTTCGTGCCGACGCACGTTGGTGCGGAATGTCTGCTCGGGCTCCTCGATCGACTTCAGCACCGAGGTGACGGCGGCCAGATGGACGATCGAGTCCATCCCGCCGTCAAACGCGCGCGCGACGGCTTCGGGGTCGGCGATGTCGCCGATCACGATCGTCGACTCGGGATCGGGGTGCGGCTGCAGGTCGATGATGCGCACGCGCGGCGCCGACGCGGATCAGTTCGGCGACCACATGGCGGCCGATGAAGCCCGAGCCGCCGGTCACCAGCACCCGCCTGCCGTTGAGATCCTGATCAGTCATTGTGAGCGCGCGAGGGTAGCCGACCGCGCGCCGACAGTGCGCTGCGGATTGCGCACGCGGTGGGGTCAGCGCACGCGGCGACCGCCGGGCGCGAGGATATGCGGATGCCCCCGGCCCGATACCCGCGCGCCACGGAGCGCCGGCGCCGGCTGCGGCTGGCGCTCGCCGCCGCCGCGTCCGCGGCCGTCGTTGTGATCGTCGTGATCGTGGTCCTGGTCGATCGCGTGGCGGCAGCGAGCCTGTCCGGCGCGCCGCCGGCCCGCGACGCGCCGAGACCGGGCCCGGCGGGCTGTTTCACTACGACCCGTCGAAGGCCGCCGCAGTACAGCGCGCGGGCGACCGCGGGCAACGGCCAGGTGCTGTTCGCCAAGAGCCCCGGCGGCGCGATCGCGACCGCCACGCGGGTCGCGGCGCTGGCGCCGATGATCGACCACGCGGTCGCCGGCACGAACATCCCCGCCACCGCGCTCGAGGGACTCGTGTTCCTGGAGAGCGCGGGGCTGCCGGACGCTGCCGTCGCCGACGATCCGGCCAACGCCGCCGGCCTGACCCAGATCCTCCCCTCGACCGCGACTTCGCTGCTGCACATGCACGTCGACGTGGCCGCCAGCCGCCGGCTGCTGGCCGAGATCGCGCAGGCCCACAGCCGCCGCCAAGCTGCGCTCGCTGCAGCGCCGGCTGCAGGCCGCCGACCAGCGCTTTGATCCGGCCGGCGTCGCTCGCCGGCGCGGTCGGCACTGCTGCAGGAGTCCGAGGGCATGTTCGGCGGTCGACTGGACCTCGCGGTCACCGCGTACCACATGGGCCTGGGCAACATGCAGCAGGTGCTGGCGGACTACGACGGCGGCAGGCGCCGTCCCGTACGTGCAGCTGTACTTCGACACCGCGCCGACCAACCACCGCTCGGCCTACCAGCTGCTGTCGAGCGCTCGGCGACGACTCCTCGCTGTACTGGTGGCGCGTGCTCGGGGCCGAGCAGATCATGCGCCTGTACCGCACCGACCGCCGGCGCACTGGCCCGGCTGCAGACGCTGGAGACCGCCGACGCCGGCGGGCGGCTCGGTCCTGCATCCGCCCGGGCAGCGCGCCGCGCTACGCGACCCCGAGCGCGCTGCAGGCCGCCTATGGACAGCGCCGGCTGGTGCCGGCTGCCCCGCAACGCGGCCGCGCTGGGGCTCGCCTACGACCCGTCGATCGGATCGGCCGCCCGCAGGTCGGCGCGCCGCGGTCGCTGTACGAGGGATTGAACCCGGTCGCGATCAAGCTGCTGATCCGGATGGCGGCGGCGGTGCGGACGCTGTCGGGCGGCCAGGCCCGCTGCACGTCGCGGCCGCCGTCGCCGACGCCAAGTACCTGTCAAAGCTCGGGGTCTATGACCCGATGGCGCAGACGGGCTATTCGTTCGAGATCGCGCGGCGCTACCGCTCGGGCGCCCAGGCCGAGGCGTTTCAGGCGGTGCTCGACCGGCTGCAGTCGCTGAACCTGATCGCGTGGGCGCGGATCGGGTCGGTGATCAGGATCACGGCTGCCAACGACGCGGCCGCGTGGCGCGGTTGACGCGGTTGCGGGGCTCAGACCGGTTGTGGCTCAGACGCCTCGGCGCTGTCGGGCTCGGTCGGCCTGGGCTCGGTCGGCTCGAGCTCGGCGGTCGGATCCCCGGTCCGCTGCTCGTAGGCGGCGCGCTCGACGTGGTCGGGGTCGACCAGCACGCGGTCGCCCTTCAGCGCTCGGGTGACGGCGTCGGCGACCGAGCGCGGCACGAGGTTGACCGAGCGGAACAGGCCGGCGACCGAGCGCGGCACCCAGACGTCGACGCGGCCGGTCTGCAGTGCCTCGACGATCCCCGCCGCGACCTCCTCGGGCTCGACCTTGCGGCATGCCCCGAGAGCGCTGCAGGCCCGAGCCGAGCTCGGTGTTGACGACGACGGGCATCACGATCGTGATGTCGATCGCGGTGCCGCGCAGCTCCCCGCGGATCGCCTCCGACAGGCCGACGACCGCATGCTTGGATGCGCTGTAGGTGGCGCCACCGGGAAACCCGAGCTTGCCCGCGACCGACGCGACGTTGACGAGGTGGCCGTGGTTACGCGGCAGGAAGCGCTCCAGCGCGAGCTTGGATCCGTTGATCACGCCGTGCACGTTGATGTCGATGATCCGCTCGGCGGTCACGTCGGTCTCGGACACGAACGGGCCGACCGGCATGATCCCGGCGTTGTTGATCAGCACGTCGAGCGGACCGAGCCGGCGCTCGACCTCGGTCAGGAACGCGTCGAAGCTCGGCGCGATCGGTCACGTCGAGCGCAAGCCCGAGCGTGCCGGCGCCGAGCTCCTGCGCGGTCCGCTGAGCCAGCGGCGCGTCGATGTCGCCGATCGCGACGCGCGCGCCCTGCGCGATCAGCGCCTGCGCGGTGGCGCGGCCGATTCCGCGTGCCCCGCCGGTGATCGCGACGACCCGGCCGGCGATTGGGCGCGGCGCCTTTCTGGCCATGTCCTGGTTCTCCTCGTGTCGTTCTCGGTGGCTGGTACTTGACTGTACCGGCGGGCGTGAGCGCTCGGACGCCGACCCGGTTGCGCGCCGCTGGGTCCGGGCTAGGCTGGCTCACATGGACTATCGCCAGCTGGGCTCAAGCGGGCTGCGCGTCTCGGCGCTGACGCTCGGCACGATGACGTTCGGTGGGCAGGGCAACTTCGCGAAGGTCGGAGTCGACCGACGTCGCCGGCGCCCGCCGCCAGGTCGACATGTGCCTCGACGCCGGGAATCAACCTGATCGACACCGCCGACGTGTACTCGCGCGGCGCGTCGGAGGAGATCGTCGGCGAGGTGATGGCATCGCACCGACGCCGCGACGAGCTGCTGCTCGCGACCAAGGTGCGGATGCGGATGGGCGACGGACCGAACATGGACGGGCTCTCGCGCCAGCACGTGATCGAGGGCTGCGAAGCGAGCCTGCGACGGCTGCGAACCGACCACATCGACCTCTACCAGGTGCACGAGTGGGACGGCTCGGTGCCGCTCGAGGAGACGCTCGCGGCGCTCGACCAGCTCGTCCGCGACGGCAAGGTCCGCTACATCGGCGTCTCCAACTACGCCGGCTGGCAGCTGATGAAGGCGCTCGAGGATCTCGAGCGACGACGGTCTCGCCCGGTTCGTCTCCCAGCAGATCTACTACTCGCTGCAGGAGCGCTCGGCCGAGTACGAGCTGATCCCGCTGGCGACCGACCAGGGGCTCGGAACGCTCGTCTGGAGCCCGCTCGCGGGCGGCCTGCTGTCGGGCAAGTACCGGCGCGGCGCAGGACGCGCCCGAGGGCTCGCGCCAGTTCGCGCGGCTGGGACGAGCCGCCGGTCTACGACGAGGACAGGCTGTACGACACGATCGAGGTGCTGGTCGAGATCGGTTCGGAGCGCGGCGTGTCGGCGGCCCAGGTCGCGCTCGCGTGGCTGCTGACGCGACCGACGATCAGCTCGGTGATCGTCGGTGCGCGGACCGACGAGCAGCTTGCCGACAACCTCGCGGGAGCCGAGCTGGAGCTGTCGGCGAGCGAGCTCGAGCGGCTCGAGCGGGTCAGCCGGCCGCCGCTGCTGTACCCGTACTGGCACCAGTGGCAGACCTCGGCCGACCGGCTCAGCCCCGCGGACCTGACGCTGATCGGCCCGCACGGGTCTCGGCGATCAGAGCGTGAGCGGCGGTCCGGGGGCGAGACCACGTCGCGCCGTCGGACGCATCTGGCGTCGAGCTCCAGCTGCCAGTAGTAGCGAGTGAAGGTGATGTCCGGGGTGAACTCGCCGACGTGCGGCTCGATCTGCTCGCCGCGGGCGATCCGGACGATCAGCTCCGGGTAGGTGCGGCCGGGCAGCGCCGCGTACAGATGGGCCGGGCAGGCGCCGCCGAAGCGGGTGTTGACGTCGGTGATCCCGAGCCCGATCTCCTCGTCACGGAACGCCTGCACGGTGCAGGGGCCGCGGCAGCCGAGCGCCTCGACGACGCGCCGGCCCAGCGTCGATCAACTCGTGGTCGGCGATCACGGTGCCCTTGATCGACTCGCCCCCACGGGACTCGAGCATCGTCCGCGGGATCACGTTCAGGCAGCGGCCATCGAGGTCAGACAGGCAGTCCATCGAGAACTCCGGGCCGCGCATCGCCCGCTGGATCATCGCCGGCTCACGGATGTAGTCGGCCAGGAACGTCGCCTCCCGCTCGTCCTCGGCGCGGAAGATCGAGCGCGCGCCCGAGCCCCAGCGGGGCTTGACCATCACCGGGTAGGCGTCGACCGGCTCGCCCGGCAGCACGGTCGGCGGCGACGGCAATCCGAGCCGCTGCAGCAGCAGGTGGGTCTCGTACTTGTCGAACGTGGCGCGAGCGATCTCGCCGTCGGGCACGAACGCCGGCAGCAGCCCGTCGCCGCGGGCGTCGCCCGAGGATCTCGAGGTCAAGGTCGGTCAGCGGCACGACCGCGCCGACCCCGAACTCGTGGCAGAGCTCCTGCAGCGCCGGCACGTAGCCAGGATCGTCGAAGCGCGGCACCGAGCGGCGCACGTCGGCCGCGTACTGGGCCGGCGCCAACGGGTTCGGGTCGGCCGCGATCGTCAGCGCATGCTGCGAGAATGCCGACACGAGCGCGTAGCGCTTGCCGACACCGGTCAGCAACACCGCCACGTCCCGGCGAGGATCGAGCGCGGGCTCAGATCGTCATGACGGCGATCCCAGCCGCCGTCGCCCTTGTACAGCCCCGAGCCGCGCAGCACCTGCCCGAACGTCTGCCACAGGATCCGCAGGTCGAGCGCCAACGACCGATGCTCGACGTACCAGAGGTCGAGCTCGATCCGCTCTGACCAGGGCAGCGCGGCGCGGCCGTTGACCTGCGCCCAGCCGGTGATCCCCGGCTTGACCGCCAGCCGGCCGCGCTGGTGCTCGGTGTAGGCGTCGACCTGGTGGCGTAGCGTCGGCCGCGGCCCGACGATCGACATCTCGCCGGAGACGACGTTCCAGAGGTTGGGCAGCTCGTCCAGCGAGGTAGCGGCGCAGCAGTGCGCCCACCCGGGTGATCCGCGCGTCGCCGGCGACTGACCGCGAGCCCCGCGCCCATGGTGCTCGGCGTCCGGAGACCATCGTCCGCAGCTTGAAGATCTCAAACGGGACCGCCGTCGCGTCCGACGCGAGTCTGCGTGTAGATCGGGTCGCCGCGCGACTCGAGCCGGATCAGCGAGCATCAGCAGCGCCACCAACGGCGCGCTGAGCACGCTCAGCGAAGCGCCGACGGTCAAGTCGAACAGCGCGCTTGATCATCGGGTCCCCGGAGCGGCCTCCCAGCCGGCGTCGGTGCCCTGTGCCAGCCAGTCCAGCAGCCCGGCTGCCAGCGACGCGGTCGTCAGCACGTAGTAACGGGCCACAAGTAGTGGCCGCAGCCGGACCGACGGCGCCGCCAGCGCGGCCGCCAGCAACCCCAGTTGGGCCGCCAGCGTGGCGCGGTAGACCGGTCGGTCGGCGATCAGCGCGAGGTTGGCGCCGAGCGCGGTCAGATGCAGGAACGGGGAGCCGTAGCGCAGCGCCCGGTGTGAGACGATCATCAGCGCGTAGGTCGGGTCATAGCCCACGTGGCGACAGCATCCCGCCGGTCAACATGATCGGCCAGCCGTGGCGCATCATCCGCCGCTTGCGATCGAACTCGCCCTCGATCGTCGGCACCATCTTCTCGGTCGCGCGGGCGTCGGGCGCGTACACGGCGCGCCAGCCGCGCTTGACCATGTTGAACGGGAACGACAGGTCGTGGCCCATGATCGCGTCGACGACGATGTAGTCGTCACGGCGGGTCGCGTAGATCGCGCCGTTGCCCCCGGTCACCGACCGGATCCGGGATTCGAGCGACCGCAGCAGCATCTCGTAGCGCCAGTACAAGCCCCTCCTGGTTGTCGCCGGCGTCGTTGACAAACCGCACGTCGCCGCAGACGTAGCCGACCGCCGGGTCAGCGAACGCGGCCACGAGACGCCGCAACGCGTCGGCGTCCCAACTGACGTTCGCGTCCGAGAAGGCGACGATCTCCGCGTCGCTGGCTGCCACTGCCGCGTCCTGCGCGCGTACCTTGCCGCCGCGCGGCAGCTCGAGCACGCGATCCGCGCCGGCGGCGCGGGCGAGCGCGGCCGTCTCGTCGGGGGAGCCGTCGCAGGCGACGATGATCTGCAGCCGGTCGGCGGGATAGTCGAGCTCGCGCAGGTTCGCGACCCGCTCGCCGATCACGTCCTGCTCGGCGTATGCGGCGACGATCACCGAAACGGTCGGCAGCGGGGGCTGCGAGGTCGGCGACCCGGCGTCATCGTCGCGGATCCGGGCGAGCGCGGCCAACACCCCGGGGTATCCGAGCTGGGCGTAGACGATCAGTCCCGCGGACGTCCAGAAGGCAAGCTTGGCGGCGCGCATCGCGACGGGCATTGTGCCGCAGCCGGCGCCCGGCGACCGCGATCAGCGCAGCGGCAGCGGCGCGCGGTAGGCGGCGTCGGCCCGGGCCTGCGTCAAACGACCCTCGGCGACCAGCCGCGCCAGCACCTCTGCCTGGCGCTGCTTGGCGAGTGCGTGATGGGCCAGCGGGTCATACGCCGACGGCGCCTGCAGCAGGCCCGCGAGCATCGACGCCTCCGACCAGCGCAGCTGGCCCGGCTCGGCGCCGAAGTACCCCTCCGACGCCTGACGCACCCCCCAGAAGCCGTGTCCGTAATAGTTGGCATTCAGGTACATCGCCAGCAGCTCGTGGTGGGAGAAGTGCAGGCCGAGCTTGATCCCGAGCCCGATCTGACGAAGCGTGCCCCCGAGCCCGCCACCGGGACCGTACAGGCGCTTGGCGAGCTGCTGGTCGATCGTCGCGCCGCCCGGGTTGCCGGTGCCGTCGACGGCGCTCAGCGCGGCCCGACCCGCGCCGGTCGCGACGTTGACGACGACGTTGTCATCGAAGTGGCTGTCCTCGGTCGCGATCACCGCCTGCGCCAACCGCGTGGGGACCGGCATCGCAGGTCGCTCATGGTGGACGGCCATCAGCGCCCGCGTGCGAGCGGGGGCGTCGCCGACCCCCGGTAGCGTCACGATGTAGACGACCGCGGCGGCCAGCGCCGCCAGCGCCAGCAGGAGCCCGATCGCGAGCAGCCGGCGCAGCAGCCACCAGCCACGCGCAGCGTGGCCCCGGGGATGCAACGGCTCCGCGAGCGCCATCGGAGCATCAGTCTCAAACCTGCACCTAAGCGTGGGCTGCAGCCCACGTGAGAGTCCGGCTCAGCCGCTCGAGCGCCCGGACACCCGAACCCGGATCGGAATCCGCCAGAGCGGCACGCCGGCTTGGCGCAGCGTCGCCAGGTAGCGCCCGGCCTTGAGCAGCTTCAGCGTGAAGGCGCTCGGCCGCGCGCCGACGTGGCGCAGCCTGATCGTCTGCAGCTTGCGATCACCGCGCGTGAGCGTCAGCACACCGTCGTCGACGACGCCACCCGTGGCACGCAGCTTCGCCGGTGAGCCATGCGGGTTCGAGCGTCCCAGCGTCATCCGATAACGCGGCACCGGCAGTGGCTTGAGCAGGTTGCCCCTCGGCACCGCGTCGCAACCGTTGGGGACCGAACGTCCGTTCAGGCGCGCGTTCAGGAACGGAACCGAAGCGAGCAGGAACGCTGGCGCCGCTTGTTCGTGGTCGTCGCCGGTGTACTCGTGGAAGGTGACGTTGACGCCACGTCCGCAGTACTCCTGCGCCAGCCCCGCGACGTCGTTGGCGACCATCACCCCGTCACCGGTGCCATCGCTGTTGCCGACGCCCAGCAGCATCGGAACCTTCGGCGTGCCCGCCGTGCCCATGATCAGCCGATTGGACATCGTCGCCCACGCTGGGATCCGCAGCACGTTTTTGAACTTCGGCTTGAAGATCTTCGCGGCCGTGAGACCGGGATACTTGCCGAGGTACTGGCCCAGGCATTGGCCAGAGACCGCTCGCATCAGCTTGCGGCCGTAGGCGTTGGCGAACGGCTTGAAGTTCGCGCCGAACGCCCGCGAGACGCCATCGATGATCCCCGGGATCGTCGACGACCAGACCGGGCTGCCATCGACGTAATGGAGGTTGTCGGCGAGGTCGACCGGGACTCCGCCGGCGGCCGCGCCGACGAGCTTGACGTCCGGCGCGTACTTCGGCGCGAGCTCGGCGGCGAACTCGGTCGCGATCGAGCCGCCCGAGTAGCCGATCATCCCGACCCGGATCGGGTCCGATCGATGCAGCACCGACTCGGCCGCGCGAATCCCGTCGAGGGTGGCGTACCCGGATTGGCGCCCCGCACCGAACGTGAGGTTCTCGCCCTCGTAGTCAGAGACGACGACCGCGTCGCCGCTGGCAACGAACTGGCCCATCAGGACCGTCTCAGCGGATAGTTGTGAGCGCAACTACCTGCTAGTGTTGCTCTCATGGAACTCGGCTTGGCGACCTTCGCCGACCTCTCGTCCGGGGTCGCCCCGCGCCAACGAATGCGCGAGCTGATCGCGGAGGCCGAGCTCGCCGAGCAGGTCGGGCTCGACGTGTTCGCGATCGGCGAACATCACCGCCCCGACTTCCTGATCTCGTCACCGCCGGTCGCGCTGGCCGCGATCGCGGCTCGGACCCGACGGATCCGGCTGTCGAGCGCGGTCACGGTGCTCAGCTCCGACGATCCCGTGCGCGTCTTTCAGCAGTTCGCCGAGCTTGACCTGATCTCCGACGGACGCGCAGAGATCATGGCCGGCCGCGGTTCGTTCACCGAGTCGTTTCCGCTGTTCGGCTACGAGCTCGACGACTACGACGAGCTGTACGCGGAGAAGCTCGAGCTGCTGCTCGCGATCCGCGACTCCGAGCGAGTCACCTGGTCGGGGCGCCTCCGGGCACCGCTGCACGACGCCGGGATCTACCCGCGGCCGATCCAGGATCCGCTGCCGATCTGGGTGGCCGTCGGCGGCACTCCGCAATCGGTCGTGCGTGCCGGGGCGCTCGGGCTGCCGCTGACGATCGCGATCATCGGCGGCCAGCCGGCGCGGTTCGCCCCACTCGTCGAGCTCTATCGCGAGGCCGCCCGGCGGGCCGGCCACGACGAGACGGCGCTGGCGCTCGCGATCAACACGCATGCGTTCGTCGGCGCCAGCCAGCGCGATGCCGACTCCGCGTTCGCCGCCGGCTACCTGGCGATGATGAACAAGATCGGGCGCGAGCGCGGCTGGCCGCCGTCCGGTCGCGCCGAGTACGAGGCACTGCGCTCGCCACAGGGCGCGCTCGCGGTCGGCGACCCCGAGCAGGTCGCCGAGAAGATCCTGTTCGAGCATGAGTTGTTCGGAATGACCCGCTACGTCGGCCAGATGTCGGTCGGCGCGGTGCGCCACGCCGACGTGCTCGGGTCGATCGAGCGGTTCGGAACCGAGGTCGCGCCGCTGGTGCGAGCCGAGCTTGCGCGCCGGGCGCAGCGCGTCGATCCCGACCCGCTTGCTCCCGCCACGACCTAGCGTAGCCGTACTTTGTGATCTGCGTGCACCCGGTCTGTGCGCAAATCACAATGTTCGAGCGGGCGGTGCATGCACCGCCCGGCCGGGACCGCATGCGGTCCCGCTTTCCCACCGAGTGGCTCGGCTTACAGCAGCGCTCGGTACAGCGCCAGCGTCCGGCGGGCGGACGCCTCCCAGGAGTAAGGCCCGCGCGCGGCCGCCAGCGCGGCGGTGCCCAGCCGCGTACGTTCATCGGGGTCGTCGACCAACCGCTGCAACGTGGTCGCCAGCGCGGCCGGATCGCCCGCGGGGACGAGTCGGGCAGCGCCGGTCTGCGCCACCTCGGAAAAGCCGCCGATGTCGGTCAGCACGACCGCCTTGCCGAACGCCAGCGCGGTCGCCAGCACGCCGGATTGGTCAAAGCGCTCGGTCCGCTCGTACGGGAGCACGACCACGTCGGCACGGCGAAAATAGGCCTGGACCTCGTCCTCGGCGACGTAACGGTCGACGAACCGCACGCGTGCATCCGCGCGTTGGCGCAGCGGCGCGAGATCGAGCATCGGGCGCCCGACGATCCACAGCTCGGCGCCGGTGACCTCGGCGAACGCGTCGAGCAGCGGCGCGATCCCCTTGTAGGGCCGCAGCAGCCCGAAGAACAGCACGACCGGCCCGCCGACCTGCGCCAGCGACGGCGGCAGTGGCCTACCGGCTGCGGTGGCGACGTGCTCGAACGCGCCGTGGTGGATCACGTGAACCTTGTCGGCCGGCACGCCGAGCCGTGCCACCAGCTGGTCCCGGCCGTAGCGTGAGTGCACGATCACCGCATCCATCCGCCGCAGCAGCCGCAGCTGCCACCGCGCCTGACCGGGTCGCGGCTCGCGCGGGAGGAGGTCGTGGGCGGTCAACACCAGTGGCCGGTCGGGCAGCAGCTCCGCGTCGACCCATGGCATCGCCAGCCACTGGAAGTGCACGACATCGGCGCTGGCCGCAGTCAGCCGCCGCAGCTGGCGCATGTCGGCCGGGTGCGACGCCAGCTTCGACAGCCTTCGCGCTCGCGAGCCGGCGCGGCCGCGCGCGCGGGCGTAGAACAGCTCGGTGCGCGTGTAGCCGGCAGGCGCGGGCGGCTCGCCGTAGGCAAAGCGGCTGGTGATCAGCGTCACCTCGGCCCCCGCGCCGGCGAGCGCGGTGCACAACGCGTGGTCGTAGGCCGGCGTGTACGCGGACGGATCGACGATCGTCGCGCGGATCCGGTCAGCTTCGCTGGGCCCGGTCGGCGTCATCGCGTCCGGCCGGCGAGCGCGGCCAACCGGGCGACCTCGGACTCACGGGTGGGCTCGGCGGCACAAAGCTCGCCGCCGTTGCCGAGCAGCCGGCGCGCGGCCGGGGCGAGCTCGATCGTCGTGCGCGGGTCGGCCGCGAGCGCCGCCAGCGTCGGCGCGGGAGCGCGGGCTGCCAGCGCCAACAACGCCGCCGCGTGGTCGCCAAAGCCGTCGTCCTCGCGGTAGCTGACGTCGACCCCGGCGGGCAGCGGCTGCGCCAGGTCCGGGCGCGCAACCGCCTCGACTCTGATCCCCGGCTCGGCAGTGATGCCGGCCGCCGGAAACCGGTCGGCGACGAGCACCCGGGTCGCCGAGGCAACAGACGTCGCGGCGCAGCCGCCGGGCCGGTTTGACTGCGCGAAGCCGATCAGCTCCTCGACGCCGAGCAGCAGATCGAGCGCGACGAACAGGGCGCGATCTCGTCGCGGCGGCGGTGCGGCCGGCCGCCGCGGATCGGCGCTGGGCTGGTCTGTGTTCGTGCTGCGACGGTGCCGATCGACGATGCGCGCCGCCGCCCGGGCGATCGCGGGCCGCGGTGCGAACCCCAGATACCGGCGCGACAGCCATGCGCGGCCGGCGGCGTAGGACCGCCACTGGCGACGCAGCGCCCCGACCGAGTCCCGGTAGCGATGCTCGACGACGGCCCCGGGGCAGCCCGTCAGGCGCCAGCCCGCGAGCTGCAGCCGCCAGCTGAAGTCGGTGTCCTCGGCGGCGCGCAGACCCTCGAAGAAGCCACCGACCGCCGCAAACGCGGTGCGCCGAACCAACAGGTTGGCGGCGGCGGCGCGCGCCATGAACGGGTGCGCGAGGTGGGCGCCGGCGTCCAGGAAGTTCTTGTGCGCGCCGTAGCGAGCGGCGATGCCGGCGCCGGGCGGCGGGCCCGCGGCGACGACCGCGCCGGCGACCGCGCCGACGTCGGCCGCGGGCGAGGTCGCGAAGTAGCGATCGATCAGATCGGGCGGGGCGACGGTGTCGGCGTCGAGGAACAGGATCCACTCAGACGCCGGCCCGATCGCCGCGGCACCGGCGTTGCGAGCGTGGGCCGCAGACCGCTCGCCGGCGGCGCCGATCACCCTCACCGTGTCGGTGGCCGGCGGGGCGACGCCGGTGTTGTCGGCGAGGATCAGCTCGTCTTCGGCGGCGATCGCCAGCGACGCCAGCGACGCGACCGCGCAGCGCGCCTGCTGTGGGCTGCCGCCGAACGGCATCACCACGCTCACCGCCGGCCTAGCGGACATGGATCATCGGCTGGATTGTGCCCGCCGTGCGGTGGCAACACGGTCCAGCAGCACGCGAACCTGCCGGCGCTCGGCGGCGTGGACGAAGCCGGTCGCCAGCAGCGCCGGCCCGATCGCGATGCAGACGAGCACCCGCGCGACCAGGCCGACGAAACCAGACGTCGGCAGTGCGGCGTCGCCGGCGACGGCCAGCCCACCGATCACGACCACCAGTTGCGCCAGGCGCCGCCACTCGAATGTGACGACGAACTCGCGCCGGGTCAGCAGGTGCATGAACCCGAGCATCACCACGTACGCCCCGCACAGTGCGATTCCGGCACCGGCGAGCCCGAGCGGCGGCACGAGCGCCAACAGCAGCGCGACGTTGGTGACCAGGCCGACGATCGCTGCGGGGAAGTTCCGGGTGGTGACCTTCGCGCGGCCGGCGATCGTCAAGAAGATCACCCACAGGCCGTACAGGGCCCAGCCGAGCGCCAGCCACGGAAGCGCCTTATAGGCATCGAAGAACGCCGGTGCCGCCAGCAGCCGGACGATCCAGCGGCCGAGCAGTGCCAGGACGGCGACCACATACCCGCAGACACACAGGTAGTAGGTCGTCACGAGCCCGTACAGGCGGCCGGCCTCGGCGTCGTCGGCAACCGAATAGGCCAGCGGCGGCCACGCGTACTGGAACGCGTTGACGATGAACGCGACCGCGCCGGCGAGCTTGATCGCGATCGAGTAGATCCCGGCGACCGACGGGCTGCGGGCGTGGTACAGGTAGTACCGGTCGATCAGCGACAGCAGGTACACCGATGCCTCGGCCGGCACCGTCGGCAGCCCGAAGCGCATCAGCGTCGTGAACCGCTCGACGTTCGCGCGGCGTGGCCGCAGCCGGCCGCGCATCCTGAACCACAGCCAGACGAGGATCACGGTGCTGGCGCCGTAGTTGCCGAGCAGGTAGCCCTCGGGGCCCTTGTCCAGACCGATCACGAGCGTCACCGTCGCGGCGACCGTCAACAGCACGTTGCAGACCGAGGCGGTCGCGTACAGCTTCAGGCGCTCGTCGACACGCAGCAGCTGGTAGGCGAGCTCGAGGTTGGTGAACGACCACAGGCCGAGCACCGCGATCCGGAAGATGCCCGGATCCGCGTGACCGAGCACGACCTTTGACAGCGGCGCCGCGAGCGCGAGCAGCACAACCGACGCGACGGTCGTCGTGATCAGCATGAAGCTCACCGCCCGTCGGGCCAGCGCGTCACGTCGCTCGGGATCCTGATCGGCGAAGTAGAAGCGCAGGAACGCCTCGATCATCCCGAACCGGACGAGGATGCTGACAAGGATCACGCCGTTGGCGAGCAGCTCGATCGTGCCGTAATCCGAGGTGCTCAGGTACCGCGTGTAGAGCGGCAGCATCACGACGCCGATCACCTTCGCGAGCACGTTCGCGAGCTGGTAGGCGCCGAGCGATGCCCCCAGGCGTCTCAGGTAGCCGACCACGGCGGCTAACGGTAGGGGGCAGGCGCCGACGCTGTGACCTTCTCGTGAATCGGTGGATGCCCGCGGCCTGGCGCGGAGAACATGTCGGGACGTGATCGATCGGCCGCTGGTGTTGGAGCACGGTCCGCTGCGGGTGGAAATCACGCCGCGGCCGTTCGCTTTCACGATCAGACGAGCGGGACGGCGACTGATCCGCGACGCGACCGTCTGGGTCGCGGACGGGACGATCGCCGACCAGTTCATCGCGTTGACCGAGGGCGTGCTCGCTGCCGAGCAGCTGGCGCCGCGAGAGCCGGCTCGGGCGGCGGAGCTCGTGGCAGCGAAGCCGACGGGTGCCGAGCTGGCGCTGACGCTGCACGGGGGCCGGTCCGCGTGGCTCTGGATCGAGCTCGTCAGCGCAAGCCGGATCGAATTGCGACTGACCGCGGACGGCGAGCCGCTGCGACTCGCGGTCGAGTGGGATCGGCGCTCCGACGAGCACCTGGTCGGGCTCGGCGCCCGCCACAACACGCAGTTTGACCAGGGCGGCCGGCGGATCCAGCTCGGTGCCGACCGGCGTTACACCGGACCCGACTGCCCGCCCGAGATGCTCGCCGAGGGCGGCATCCCGCAGGGCGACTGCGCGCCGATGCCGTGGCTGAACTCGAGCCGGGGCTACGGCGCATGGATCCGAACCGACGCCAACGGGACCCGCTTCGATCTGGACGGCGCGCGCTTGTCGCTGAGCGCCCGCGCGGCGGCCGGGCCGCTGCGGGTCGACATTGCTGTGCGCGCCGACGCCGGCCGCGCGGCTGCGGGCATTCTGCCGCGCGACCGGCTTGCCGGCGCTGTTGCCCGAGTGGGGATACGGGTTCTGGAAAAGCCGCGACATCCACGAGCGCTCCGAGGACGTGCTCGAGGACTGGCAAGGCTTTCGCCGCAACGAGATCGCGCTCGATGCGATCGTGATCGACTCGCCCTGGGCGACGCAATACAACACCTGGGAGTTCAACCCCCACCAGTTCCCCGACGCTGAATCGGGATGATCCGGCGACTGCGCGCCGACGGCGTGCGCACGGTCGTGTGGTGCACCCCGTGGAGCAACATCGACTCCAGCGAGGGCCAGATCGCGCCCCAGGTCGGCATCCGAGCGGCTACACCGCGGGCCGGCCTCCAACTACGCCGACGGGGCCGACCGCGGCCACTTCATCCGCGAGCCGTCGGGCGAGCCGTACGTACGCCGGTGGTGGATGGGAACCGGCTCGCTGGTCGACTTCTCCAGCGCCGAGGCTGAGCGCTGGTGGCGCGAGCAGGTCAAGCGGGTGCTGCGCCTCGGGGTCCAGGGGATCAAGGTCGACGACGGTGACGGGTTCTACATCGACGACGATGCGCTGCTCGCCGACGGTCGCGCGGGTGCCCAGGCGGCGTGGGACCTCGGCACCCTGCACCGGCTGTCGGTGCAGCGCGCGCTGGACGAGGTCCATCCCGGCGAGGGCATGCTGTTCGGCCGCAGCGGCTGGACCGGCCAGCAGGCCGTCGGCGTCGACCTGGGGAGGCGATCAGCCGTCGGATTTCTGGTCGCTGCGGGTGCTGCTGGTCGCGACCCTGAGCGCCGCCGCCAGTGGTATCTCGAACTGGTCGCACGACCTCGGTGGGTATCTCGGGCATCGCCTGATCGAGCGTTGCCGGCCAGAGCTGCTTGTCCGCTGGCTGCAGTTCGGCTGCTTCACGCCGCTGATGCACGCCCACGCGAAGATGCCGCAGGAGCCGTGGAACTACGGCGAGCGGACGATGGCGCTGTACCGGGCCTATGTGTTGCTCCATGAGCAACTGATGCCCGTACGTGCGAGCGGCTGCGGCGACCGCGGCCCGCACCGGGCTGCCGATCATCCGACCGCTGTGCCTGACCGATCCGTCGGATCCGCGCGGGTGGACGCTGACCGACTGCCTACGGCTACGGGCCGGCGCTGTGGGTCGCGCCGGTGCTCGACGACGGCGCACGCGAGCGCGAGGTGGCGCTGCCGCGTGGCGAGTGGATCGAGACCTGGACGGGCGACCGGGTCACCGGCGGCGGTGAGATCTGGTCCCGGCGCCGCTGAGCCGCATGCCGGTGTGGGTCCGGGCCGGCTCGATCGTCGTCACCTACCCGGCCGCCCACGTTGCGCGCGGGCTCGGGGACGCACCCGAGCGCTCGCGGCCGTTGATCGCGACGCTGTGGGGTGAACCCCGTGCCTGGCCACACCGCGATGCGCTCGCCGACGGCAGCACGGATCGGCTGGCGGCGCGGCCGCTGGAGCGCTCCGGCCGACCGCGAGATCGGTTCGAGGTGCGCGGTTGACAGATGCCGCGAGATCAAGCGCGTCGGCTAGTGGGCCTCCCGGAGACCCACTAGCGTCGGTGCCGGATTGGGCGATTTGGGTCCATCGTGGATCCATTTCGCCCAACGAGCCCGCGGCTCACAGGCGCTTGTAGAGCGGCAGCTCGTCGCGATCATCGCCCGGGCGCCAGCCGGATCGCCCCGGGGTGGCGTCCGATCTGCTCGATAGCCGAACCGCTCGTAGAAGCGCTCGGTGCCGGTGCCACCGCGGACGCCAGGATCAGGTGCTCGGTGCCGAGTTCGCGGGCGAGTCGTCGTGCAGGCCCTCCAGCAGCGTCCGGCCGGCGCCGGTGCCCTGTAGCTCCGGCGCGACCATCACCCGCAGCACCGTGCGCCAGTGGCGGCGCAGGTCGGACTGGCTGACGACCAGGATGCCCATCCCGACCGCGGGACCGCCGGGCCCGCGGCGCAGCACCCCGAGCGCGTCCTGACCGCGGCCGACGCGCCGCAGCGCGGCGTCGAGCGTGCCGCGACCTCCGCGGGATCTGCCGGCGCGGTGAAGCCGACCGCGCCACCGGCGTCGGTGACCCGCACCCAGGTGTCGAGCAGCTGCGCGCGCAGCGCCGGGTCAAGCGCATCGGCAGCGACGACTTCGAACACGATCGGAGCAGAGCTCATCGCTGCAGCAGCGACCAGACCCGGCCCAGCAGCTCCTTGGCGTCGACGTTGTGCGCCAACGACATCGCGAACCCCGGCAACCCGATCGCGACGACGCGGCCGCGGCCGAGCGCGTAGCCGATCACTGCGGGCTGCGAGCTCGACACGCCGGCGGCGCTGAGCAACCGTGCGGGCGGCGCCAGCGGACCGAACGGTTGCACAACGCGGTAACCCGACAGCGCCTGGCGGTGCCCCGGAAGATCCCGAGCTTGTCGCGCTGGACGAGCAGCAGCGCGCCGTGGGTCCGGCGCAACGGCCGCGGGCGGGCGGCGAGGAAGTCGACCGCGGTCGCAGCCGAGGGATCGAGCGCCTCGCCGGCGGCGATCCGCACCGTGCGCTGCAGCGAGCCGATCCCGAGCGACAGGACCCGCCCGCCGCGTTGCACATACGTGCGCAAGCGAGCGCCGGTCGATCGCGGCAGCCAGCGTTCGTCGCCGGCGAGCACGACGCCCGTGAACTGATGCAGCGGCGGTCCCTGGCCGTCGATCAGCGCGAGGTCGGTGGTCAGCGTGAACGGCAGCCCCGCGTGCCGCAGGTAGGCGATCAGCGCCGCCGGGGCGGCGAAGCCCGCGGGCGTCTGCACGAACGGGCGCTCCAGCCGAACCGGCTCGCCCGATGACAGCGTGTTGGGAATCCCGTCGCCGTCATCGTCGACCGGGTTGAGTCGCCTGCCAGGTGAGCGCCGGCAGCACCACCAGGACGCGGCCGTGCGAGCTCGACGACGCCCCGGCGGACGCGCCCGATCCGGGCCCGGCGGCGAGCGGCACGACCAGCCGGTGCGAGCCCCGGCGCAGCGCCAGGTCGTACAGGTCGGCGCCCCCCGCCGGGATCCGAACCGGCAACGAGATCGCGCTCGAGGATCCCGAGCTGAGCACCGCATCAGATCCCGCCCGCCGCAGCGCCCAGGCGTAGTGATGCCGACGCGAGTCGACCTCGACGGTCGTCGAGTGGCCGGGCGCGACCGGCATCAGCGACGGCTGCGCGGCGAGATAGCGGACCGTGACGCCGGCGCCGTTGGTCGTGCCGGGCGGCGGGTGAAGGGTCGCCGGCCAGCGGACCGTGTTGCAGGTCGTGTCGGTCAGCGCCAGCCCCACCAGGTAGGTCCCCTGTGGTGCCGGCACGCCGTGCGGCAGCGTCCCGTTCCAGACGCTGGTGCCGCTCGCAGGTCGTCGCCGCAGTACGTCTTGACCAGCCGCAGATCGCCGCTCGAGCTCGAGCGGTAGATCTGGATCTGGGGTCGTAGCTTGCTCGGTCCCGGTGTAATGGATCGTCGCTTCGTCCTGGCCGCCGCCGGCGATCACCGCGGGCCGCTCGCCGGCTGGGCCCGAGACCGAGGTGACGCGGATCGCGGGGCGCTTGGTCTGGACGGTGACGGCTGGACCTGCCCGGTCGAGGCGTCTGAGATCAGTAGCGTCCGGCCCTGCTTGACCAGCGACACCTTGATGTCGTAGCTGCCGTCGGGCGCAACCTGACCGTCGCTCAGTGCGCCCGTCCCAGATGAACTTGCGGCGCTTCGGACTCGGCTTGGCGACCATCGGGACGTCGCTAGCGATCTGTCGACGATCTCGCCGTCGGGCTTGACGATGTAGACGTCGACGTCGTCGTTGCGATTGAGCAGGTAGAACGAGATCTGCATGCGCGCGGAAGCTGGTCGGGATCGGCTTGCCGTGCGGCCCCGGGTACGGGCAGACCCCACCCGACACCGGGTTGATCATCGGCGGATGGGGCACGGGTCGCCGGCGATCAGCGGCGTCGACACCTTCAGGTGCTGGATGAAGAAGAACGCCGCGACGGTCGCGAGCGCCAGCGCGACGAATGCCGCGACCGGCAGCCGCTTCACAGCGTGACCACCGCCACGTTGGGCACCTCGAAGTCCCAGAATGCGTCCAGCGAGCTGACCGTCGCGCCAGCAGCAGCATCACACGGATCGCGCCGCCGTGGCAGACGGCGAGCGCCGGCAGCGGCCCACGGGCATGGATCTCGCGTCAACGCCGCGAGCACGCGGTCCTGCAGCTCCTGCAGCGACTCGCCGCCGGGGAAGTGAAACGACGGGTCGGCGCGGCGCCAGGCGGCGTAGCGCTCGGGCTCGAGCGCCTTGATCTGCTCGAACGGCAAAGCCCTCCCAGCGGCCTCGAAAGCCCTCACGCAGCGCCAGTCCAGCAGCGGCCGCAGCCCGATCGCGGCGCCGGCGATCGAGCGCGGTCTCGCGCGCCCGGCTCAGATCCGACGCCCACAACGAGGCGATCGGTTCCGCGCGCTGCGGCCAGCGCCTGGCCCAGCTGCGACGCCTGCCGGCGACCGAGATCGTTCAGCGGCGTGTCGGTCCATCCCTGGAAGCGACCGGGCGGCAGGTTGTCGTTGGTCTCGCCGTGGCGGGCGAGGATCACGCCGCCAGAGATCGAGTCGCCATCGGGCGTGCGCGGCGGCCGTCAGCGGCTCGGTTCGGCGTCCTCGGGCACCGCGACCGCGGTGTCGGCGCGCAGCCCGAGCGCGACGGTCTCGAGCGAGAGGACCTCCTCGGGCGCGATGTTGCCGAGGTTGACGTCCGGGCCGAGCCGGCGCACGAACCAGACCTGCTGCTCCTTGCGCGGCGCCTCGAACAGGATCTGCGACCCGTCGACGGCGTGCAGGATCTCGTCGACGAGGCCCTGACGGACCTCGCCGTCGTGGCGGAAGATGCCGACGCTGCCCGACTCGCGCGCCTCGGCGATCACCTTCCAGGCGCCGGCCTCGAGCTCTGACTCGATCTGCTCGACCCAGCGAAACGGCGCCATGATCCGGGTGTCGTCCTTGGAGCCGACCTCCGACAGAACCGTGAACTCCTTGGCCAGCGACTCGATCAGCTCGAGCTTGCGGTCATGGTCGAGGTTGATCGTCCCGTCGGACAGCTCGATGTGCACCAGCCCGAGCTCATGCAACTTGGCGACGAACGCGTCGAGCCGGTTCTGGG
The DNA here is from genome assembly GCA_963714245.1 of uncultured Solirubrobacteraceae bacterium. Classification (GTDB taxonomy): domain Bacteria; phylum Actinomycetota; class Thermoleophilia; order Solirubrobacterales; family Solirubrobacteraceae; genus Palsa-465. The sequence continues at coordinate 150,458 of CAVQNR010000005.1, forward strand.
CGATCGCGAGCTCGGTCAGCGTGCCGCCGAACATGACCGGGATGCCGTGCTCGCGGTAGCGCGCGAGCTTGGCCGTCGAGGTTGCCGGTCGCGACCGCCGTGCCCCAGCCGAGCTTGACGAAGTCGATGTACTCGCCGGCGACCTCCACGAGCCCGTCGATTTCGGCGACCGACAGGCCGCGGTCGAGCACGTGGGTGATGCCCGACTCGCGGGGCTTGGTCGTGCGCGCGGGCAGCTTCAGCAGGTCCTTCATGGCCATCCTCCAAGAGAATGAGTGCGCTTACGCGGCGTCGGAGTTCAGGTCGGCGCCGACGGTCACGATGACCTGGTCGGGGCAGTTCGGCGGTGATGCCGCTGCACGCGACGCTCTGGTTGGCGGCGGAGACCGGCTTGACGCTGACGCCGGCTTGAGCCCGAGCAAGCTGGGCGACCGCGAGCGCGTCGTTCTTGGCGCCCGGGCACGCTCGGGACGTAGCCGACGGTCGTCGTTGGACAACGACTGGTCGGCGGCGTTGCCGGTCGCGCCCTGCTGGAACCCACTGGCGCTGAGCTTGTCGCTGACGGCGGCGGCAAGGTTGGCGTCAGACGTGCCGTTGAGCACCGCCACGGTGACCGCTCTGCGGGTTGACATTGACCTTCGCCGCGGCCCGCTTGCCCTTGTCGCTGGCGTTATTGGCCGGTGTGCGTCGACCGTGGTCGCGGCACCCGCTCGGGCGCGCCGAATCCTAGTTCGAGCCGCCGTGATCGAGCACCAGCACGAGCACGACCACGATCGCCGCGACGAGCAGCACACCGGCGGCGATCACTGCGCCGCGCCCGACGCCAGCGGGAGCCCTTGGACGTCGAGCTGCCGTAGTTGCGCCGCGGCGGACGTCACCGGGTGCGGCTGCGGCGTCGGCGCTCGGTTGCCGTGACCGAGCGGCCGTTGACCGTGCCGCCGCAGCGGTCGCCGGTGGCGGCGCCGGCGCAGCGGCGACGGTCGCCACGACGGCGCCGCGTTCGAGTCAGACGCACCGGCCGCGGCCGCCGGACCCGAGCTGCTGCTCGCGCGCGGCCGCGACCGCGCGCAGCTCCTCGTCGGTCGGCGGGATCAGCTTCGTCGCCGAGCTCAGTGCGGGCGCGCCGACGCCGAGCGGTGCGCCGAGCACGCGGCGCGTCGCGACGCGCGGCGGATGCCGGGCGCCGGAACCGGCGGTGGCCGGCGGCGACTGGCGTCGATCGCGTGGCCCCGGTCGCCGAGACCGCGGCGGCAGTCGCGACCGCCGCGGTGGCGGTCGCGGTTGCGGCCGCGACGCGGGCGCCCGCTGCCTGCGGCGGCGGCACGGTCGTCGGCCCGGCGCCTTCGGCGGGCACGAACCGCTGTTGCGATGCCGCCGGCTGCTGCGTCGCGCAGCCATTCGACCTGCTCGTGCAGCAGCGACAGCTCGTCCTCGGTCTGATCGGCGCGGCGGCGCAGCTCGGCCGTCTCGCGCGCGTGCGCGAACAGCAGCAGACACCATGATCGCGACGGCGACGATCGCCGCGAATCCGACGTACGTCACCTACCTGCGAGATGAAGTGGTGGACCGACAGGCCATATGGCGAGGGCAGCCGATCATCCGCGGGCAGTCTACGGGGCGTCCCCGGCGCCTTCGCCCGTCGCGTGCGTCGATCGGAGCGGCGCGTCCTCGGGCGCCTGCAGATCACGTCCCGAGCGCGTCACGCGCAGCCCGACAGCTCGGCCACCCGCTGCGCCAGCGTCGACGTCTCGCCGGCCAGCACGAGCAGCTCGATCTCGGCGAAGATCTCCTGCACCCAGTCGGGATCCAGAGGCTCGTGAGCGGCGCGCAGGATCCGCTCCTGGGCGGTCGGCTCGGCCGTCTCGTAGGCGCGGTTGAACAGGTCCTCGGAGAACTTCTCGCCACTACGCGCACCCACCTCGACGATCGCGATGTCCTCGTCCGGCCGCAGCCCCGAGAGCGTGATCATCTCTCGGGCCAGGTCCATGATCCGCACCGGCTGGCCCATGTCGAGCACGTAACACCTCGCCGGAGCCGTCCTGCAGCGATCCGGCCCGCAGGATCAGCTGGACCGCCTCCGGGATCGTCATGAAGAACCGGGTCATGCGGCTGTCGGTGACGGTCACGGGACCGCCGGCCTCGATCTGGCGGCGGAAGATCGGCACGACCGAGCCCGACGAACCGAGCACGTTGCCGAACCGGACGGTCGCGTAGCGCGTCTGCGGGTGGGTCGCGGCCTCGCCCTCGACGGCCCATTCGGCCAGCGCCTTGGAGGCGCCCATCACGGTCGCCGGCTGCGACCGCCTTGTCGGTCGAGACCAGCACGAAGCTCGCGACGTGCAGCTCGCCGCACAGGCGCGCGACCAGGCGCGTGCCGAGCGCGTTGTTGCGGATCGCCTCGACCGGGTTGCTGCTCCATCATCGCGACGTGCTTGTAGGCGGCGGCGTGGAACACGACCGCCGGCCGGTACTCGGCCAGCACCTCGCGCATCCGCTCCTCCTCCTTGCAGTCGGCGACGACCGGGACCGAGGTGCGGACGTGGCGCTCCTCCTCGAGCTCGCGGTGGATCTCGAACAGGTTGTCCTCGGCGTGGTCGACGAGCACCAGCCGATGCGGTCCGACCCGCGCGATCTGGCGGCTGAGCTCGGCGCCGATCGAGCCGCCGGCGCCGGTCACCATCACGACCTGGCCGCGCAGGTAGTCAGACGCCGACGTCGAGCTGGTCGGTGACGGGCTCGCGGCCGAGCACGTCCTCGAGCCGGATCTCGCGCAGCTGACGGGTGATCTGATCGAGCCGCCCGGAGCCGTCGCGAAGCAGCTCGAACACGGTCGGGGTCGTGCGCACCGGGATCCCCCGGTGACGGCAGGCGGTCACGACCCGCGCGCGCAGCACGCCGGGCGCCGACGGAATCGCGATCACGACCTCGTCGGGCTCGGTGTCGTCGAGCACGCGCGTGAGATCGCTCTTCGGTGCGTGGTCCCGAGCACCCTGCAGCCCGTGCTCGTCCTTGATCTTCTGCTTGGCCGGGTCGTCGTCGAGGAAGCCGACCGGGCGCAGCCGCAGCGACTTGTTGCGCAGCAGCTCGCGGACGACCAGCCGGCCACCCTCGCCGCCGCCGACGATCAGCACCTCGCGCGCGCCGGCGTCGGCGCCGAACACGCGCACACGGCCGTCGATGATCAGCTGCACCGCGAACCGGGCGCCGATCAGCAGCGCCATCGACAGCAGCAGGAACAGCGCGATCACGCTGGCCGGCAGGTAGACGTTGGTGGTGCCGCCGCGCGACCCAGTCGCCCGGGTAGCCGGCGAGCCCATCGGCGACCGTAACCGGCTGGATCAGCGCGATCAGCGTCACCGCCACGAGCGTTGCCAGCACGACGCCCTTGAGCGACCGCCTCGTAGTCGCGCTGGCCAACGAACCGCCACAGCCGCTCGTACTGGCCGAACATCGTCAGCGCGACCAGCACCAGGATCACGACCCACCAGCAGGTGTGGGTGAACAGCAGCCGATAGCGATGGTCGTAGCCGACGTGAACGTGACCGAGCAGCGGCGCGCGGGGGTGGTACCTGATCTGGGTTCCCCACGGATGCCCGGCGAACCGCAGCCAGAAGGCCAGGAAGTACGCGAGCGCGACCAGCACGCCGTCCACCACCAGCTGCGGGAGCGCGTGGCGATGGACGGGTATGGCCGCGGATCTGATCCGTCGGCGCATGCGAGCGAAAGTCTAGAGCGGGAGCCGCCGACCACGACGATCAGCCTGGCGTCGGCGTGTCGGGAATCGGCGGAATCGGCTTCGGCGGCACGCGGTTGACCGACAGCGTGCCGCCGGTGCTGTTGTTCGGGTACGTCCAGACGCCCTTCATCCGCTGGCAGAAGGCGAGCTTGGAGCGCTGCGTGTGCCACGGCCATGCCGCCCAGCCGTTCGGCAGCGCCGTGAACAGCACGATCGGCGTGTTGCGCATGTGCAGCTCCTTCTGCGGCTGATGGCCGACGTTGCCGTCGTTCAGGCGCGTCAGCCAGCCGAGCAGCGAGACGTGCTCGATGTCGGTCACCGGCGCGCCGCAGTAGCGGACCGCCTTGTAGCCGCCGATCGCGTGGATGAATCCCGCCAGCTGGTTGAACTGGTGCGTGCGCGCGCTTCTGGCCGGCGAGGTCCTTGTGCTCGATCTGGGCCGCGCTTGTGCAGCCCCGGGATCAGACGCGACCAGCAGCACGAGACCGACCGACCGTCCCGACCGGCCACGGGATGTGCAACCTGCTCGGGCAGCTCGCGGACCAGCCAGCCGAGACCGATCCCGGCCAGCAGCACCGACCCGACCGCCGGCTCGAACATGTATCGCGGCACCGCCGGGGTTCCGAGCAGCGCGAACGCGACCTCGACCAGGACCCACAGCACGATGCAGAATGCGATCCCGATCACGAACACCTGGTCGGAACGCAGGACCGCCAGCAGGCGCTCACTGGCGTGCGGAACCAGCGGCCGCGGCCGCGGCACAGATCGTCGCGACGCCCGCGCGCAGCAGCCGCGGAACCGCCCAGACCAACGACCAGCCGAGCGCGATCAGCGCCAGCACCCACACCGGCCACAGGTTCAGGGCCGTGAAGCGGAGGATCGTGCCGCCGACCTTGCCGCCGGTGATCGCGCGCGGCGAGTCCTGCGCGAGCTGATAGGCGACGAACGGCCGGCCGTTGGTGATCCCCGGGACGCCGAACCAGGCGAAGAACAGGACCGCCCAGATGACGCCGATGAAGACCACGCAGGTCGCGCCGGTAGCAAAGCACCAGCCGCGAGTAGAGGAACAGGATCGGCCAGTCCTCGGGTCGACCGAGGCCGCCGAGCATCAGGAACACGAGCACGTCAGCCGGCGTTTGCCCTGCATGTGGAAGTCGATCGCGGCCAGCATCAGCGACACGATCATCGTGTCCGACTGGAAGCTCAGCAGGTAATGCAGGTACGGGTCCAGCGTGCCGTTGATGTTGTCCTGGATCCCGTACATCCCGAACCCCGCGAACAGCGCCGCCAGGATCGCCGGATACAGGTACTGGCCGTCGCGGTTGACGACCTTGAACGCGATCCGCGCGGCGAAGATCGTGCCCGGCGAACGACACCGACATCGAGACCGTCATCCAGATCCACAGCTGCAGATGGGTGCCGAACAGCGCGGCCGGGGCGGTCACGATCAGCGGCAGCGGCTTCCATGACGGAGCGCCGGCGAGGCTGAGGCTGCCGTGGATCGTCTGATAGCCCCAGATCAGCCAGCCGTACGGGTCATAGCCCGGCCGCGTCTGCGGCGACATGGGCGATCAGCATCGAGAACACGATCCACGCCGACAGCGACGAACCACCAGACGTGGCGCAGCACGAACGGCTTCGAGCGTCGGCGGTCGTCGAAGTCCGGCGGAGCGACCCCCGATCGTCCCCGGGGCCCGGGGTGCGCGCTGACTCTACGGTGGTATCTGACACGAGCGCGGTGGGACGGTAACAGGCGAAAGCGACGGAGCTCGGCAGCCGCACAAAGCGTCTCATGCGCACTTAAGTCGGCGCTAACGCCACGCTCGCGGGTGCACACAGCAGACGGGTCAGCAGCGCCGGGTCGCGGCGCATCCGCTCCGGCGCCGACCTGGCGTCTGCCTCGCGGGTCGCGACCACAACCTGCTCGGGCGAGCTGCAACCGCGCCAGTCGTCCTTCGGCGATCAGCCGTTCGTCGACCGCGCCGAGCCGCCCTTCGAACACGGTGAACACCGGCGTGCCGAGCGCGACCGCCTCGCGGTTCATCGTGCCGCCCGCCGACACGACCAGGTCCGCGTAGGCGATCAGCGACTGGGCGTCGATCGCCCGATCGGGGAGCACGAAGCCGCCGTCGGCCGCGCAGCTGCGCGCGCTGCTCGGGAGTGCGCGGCAGCACCACCGCCTGGGTGCCGCGCAGCGCGCTCGAGGCACTGCGCCGAACAGGTCGTTCTCGAACCGGTGATACAGCGACACCGACCGGCGGCGTGCGGACGACGACGATCGGCTGCGCCGGATCGAGACCCGAGCTCGGCCAGCACCGCCGGCGACGGGCTCGAAGTCGGCCAGGTAGTACTCCTCCTTGAGGCCGGCGTACGGATGCAGCTTGCCGCGCGCGCCGTACCGGTCCAGCCGCGCGGGCGGGATCGCGTCGGGAACGACGACCGCCTGCGCGAGCCGGCAGTTGACGTTGTGCTGGACCGTCGCCCACTCGTAGTCGAACGTCGTCGAGCACGGGATCCGCAACAGCGCCGCCGCGACCGTGATGTCGTTGGAGCCGTGGCCGATCGCCAGATCGAAGTCGCGCCCAGATGCCCATCGCGTCAGCGCGCCCGAGCGCGCCGACCAGCCCGCGCGCCTTGTCGGCCAGGTCGCGCGCCGCGGTGCTCGCCGATGTCGGTGTGGCCGATCCCGAACCGGTCGCACAGCGCAGCGTCTGGGCGAAGTCGCGGGCGGTGACCTGCACCTCGTGGCCGTCGCGCCGCAGCTGCTCGATCACCGGCCGCAGCACGAGCACGTGCGGCGAGTTGGTCAGATCGACCCAGACGCGCATCGGGCGGAAGCGCGGCCGATCAGACCGCGGAGGCGATCGCGGCGACGACCTCGCGCGCCTGATCGGCGCCGAGCACCGGGCTGATCGGCAGCGCGATGTTGTCGCGCGCCGAGCGCCTCGGTCACCGGCAGTGTCGCGGCGCGCCGTCAGATACGGCGCCATCGAGGGCTGGTGGTGGCACTGCACTGCGGTAGTACGCGCGGGCCTGAATCCCGGCGTCGTTGAGCGCGCTGCAGCAGCGCGTCGGCGCGCGGGTGGGTGACGACGTAGAGGTGCCAGGCCGGGTCGGCGCCGGGCTGGCGGCACGCGGCACCGTCACGTACTCGGCCAGACCCCGCCTCCAGGTAGGCCGGGCACCCGCGCGACGGCCGTCGGTCCAGCCGTCGAGCTCGGCGCAGCAGCACCCGCAGGATCGCGGCCTGGATCGCGTCCAGGCGCGAGTTGTAGCCGACGTAGCTCGAACGTCTCCTTGTCGCGCGAGCCGTGAAAGCGCAGCTGCCGCGCGAGCTCGGCGACCCGGTCGTCGTCGGTCGCGATCGCGCCGCCGTCGCCGAAGCACGGCAGGTTCTTGGACGGATAGAACGAGAACGTGGCGGCATCGCCGAGCGCGCCCGCGCGGCGGCCGTCGCAGGTGGCGCCGGCCGCCTGGGCGGCGTCCTCGAGCACCGGCAGCCCGAGCGCGACGCGCAGCTCAGCACACGGCGCGGGCACCCCGAACAGGTCGACCGCCATGATCGCGGTCGTGTTCGGCGTCAGCGCCGCCCGGACGGACTCGACCGTGACGTTGCGGGTGTCGGCGTCGACGTCGCAGAACACCGGCCGCGCGCCGATGTCGGCGATCGCCTCGGCGCTGGCGTAGAACGTCAGCGACGGCACGACCACGTCGTCGCCGGGCTTGACGCCCGAGCGATCGCAGCGCGATCGCCAGCGCGTCGGTGCCGTTGGCGACGCCGATCACGTGCTCGACGCCCAGATAGGCCGCGAACTCCTGCTCGAACGCCGTCACCTCGGGGCCGAGCACGAACCGTCCCGAGCGCACGACCGTCGCCGATCCGCTCGAGGATCTCGTCGCGCACGCGGCGCGAGCGGGGTGTCGGTGTCAAACAGCGGGACCGCCATCTCGGACGGGCACCTTAGCGGCGCGTCGGGCCTGTCAATGGCTGACGGCGAGCTCGGTATCGGACTCGACCGCCGGCCCGGCGGCGGCGCTGCGCAGCGAACCGGCGCGGTTCGGCAGCCACGCGAGCAGGCCGCCGAGCGCGGGAATCCAGATCGAGATCGCGTGGTAGACGAGCACCGCCCCGACCGAGGCAGCCGGCGAGAACCCATACAGGACCAGCGCGCCGGCGAGTCCCGAATCGAGCACGCCGAGACCGGCCGGCGACGGGATCATCGTCGCCAGGTAGCCGATGAAGTACGCGACCGACAGCGCCATCACCCCGAGCGGGTGGCCGGTCGCGCGGCAGGCGGCCCAGAGCGCGGCCATGTCCAGCCAGAGGAAGCCGGCCGCGCCGAGCATCCGCCAGTGCGGTCTCGACGCCGACGCCCAGGCACCCTCGAGCGAGGCGAGCAACGAGCCGAGCGCCGCCGGCCCGCGCGCGCCATGACGGCGTCCGACAAGCATCGCCGCCACGGCGAACCCGAGCACGAACAAGGAGACGAGGATCGGAACCCCCGAGTGCTCGAGATCATGCGGACCGTGACCGATCCCGACCAGCAGGACCGCCCCGGCCACTGCGTTGACGACAAAGCCAAACAGGATCAGTACGCACAGCAGCGCGCCGCAGCGCTCGATCAGCGCGCGCGTGCCGATGCCGTGCTTGCGAAGCAGCCAACCGGTGGTGGCCGCGGAGGAGAAGTTCCCGCCCGGAAGCACGGCGCCGGCGCCCATCGAGATCCAAGCCACTTGGCGACTGACCAGCCGCGGCGGCTCCGGAAAGAAGCGCCGGAACACCACCACGTAGCACAGGCATGAACCGAACTCGAGCGCGACTGCGCCGAGCAACCAGGCGGGGCTCATGTCGCCGATCGTCTTGAGCACCTCGGCCGGCGGCGCCACCCACAGCAGCAGCCCGATCGAGACGATGGTGACGATCAGGGTGCCGAGGACCCGCACGCTACGGCTCACCCCACGCACCCTAACCGGTCGGTTACCGGCGTCAGGCGCCGACGCCGCCGATTCCCTGGTTGTCGGCGGTGCGTGCGCGGTCGAGGTCGACCGACTCCCGAAGCTACGCGTGACCGTCGCATCGAGGCGCCGCAGTTCCTCCCGGACCGCGGCGCGGCGGCCCTCGGGAACGCCGTCGAGCAGCTCCTCGAGCATCGCGCGCATGCGCCGCATGACCTGAATCGACCCTGCACCGTACTCGCGGATCTCGGTCGTCGCCAAGGTCAGGTATTCCTCCCAGCCACGGACCGGTATCACCACCCCGCGCCGTCCGGCGGTGCCGCCGGCAAACCGCGACCCCGAGACGTCGATCGTGCCGATCATCCGCAGCGCGTCGCCGATGTAACCGAGCACCTGAACGGCGGTCGTCGGATCGTTGACCGCGGCCGACAGCGCCTTGTCGGCGATATCGACCATGATCCGCATCGCGAACGCCGGGTCCTGCTCGATTGTCCGCTCGGAACCGAGTGCGACCATTCCGCACAGCCGTCGATGCTCGCGCCCGGTCGCAACACCGCGATCGCCGTAGACCTTGATCAGCACCGCTCCCTCGGGCACGAAGTCGCCGATCTCACGCTGCACGACGACCAGCGCATCGCGATGGTGGGCCCAGCGCAACAGGCCGTCGACATCGGCCGCCTGGATCGCCCCGTGGCATGGGCTGCGCACGACCAGCCACGGGGTCGCGCCGTCGTCAGCGGGCCGCCCCCAGAAGATCTGGGCCGCCGCCAGCGCGGTCTCCAATCGCCGGAAGTCGCGATGCAGGTACTCCGACACCAGCGCGGCGACCGCAACCGGCCGCAACCGGTGCAGGAACCGGTCGAGGAACACCATGAACAGGATCAACACCAGCAGCAGCAAGAACCCCGCGATCGAGGTGCCGAGGTTCGGGACAAAGCTCGCCTCGACGTGGCGCAGCAGCGTGAACGAGAACGACATCGTCCCGATCAGCAGCGCGAGCAGTGACCGCAGCAGCCGGTCTCGATACCAGAGCCGCATGTAGCGCGCCGAGAACGTACCGGTCGCCATCTGTACCACGAGCACCGTCACCGTCACCACGAAGCCGGTCAGCGCCGCGACCGCTCCGAGGATCGCCGACAGGACGGTGCTCGCGGTCGACGACGAGTAGACGAAGCTGGTCGGCAGATCGATGGTCTTGTCGACCTGCACGTCGATCGTGCCGAGCACCACCCCGAGCACCGCACCCACCAGCGGCAGCATCCAGAGACTGCCGGTGATGTGCTGACGCATGCGAAAGCGGGTCGCCCAGCTGAGCAGGCCGCGCGAGCGCATCGGCGCATTTCATCAGGCGCGGCGGCACCCGTGCATCGCTCATTGCGCGCTCATCCAGGCCCGCTACGCTTGGCCGCGGTGCTCCTTGCCTACGCCTCGGTGACCAGCGGGTTGGTCACGCTGGCCACAAACATCATCAACGAGCTCGGTTACCTCGGGGTCGGCCTGATGGTTTTCTGCTCCGGCGTGATCGCCGTTCCAGGGACCGAGGCGCCGATGCTGTTCGCCGGGTTCGACGTCTACAACGGTGATCTGACGATGTTCGGCGATGATCCTCGCCGGCGTGATCGGCGACGTCCTGGGTGTGATCGTCGCCTATTGGATCGGGCGGACCGGCGGGCGCGAGCTGATCGAACGCCACGGCCGCAAGATCCACGTCTCGATGAAGGATCTCGACCGCGCCCACCGCTGGTATCAGCGCTGGGGCGCGCCGGTGATGTTCGTCGGGCGGTTCACGCCGCTGATCCGGATCGTGTTCCCGTATTCGGCGGGCGTCGCCGAGATGCCGTTCGGCCGCTGTGTGTTCTTCTCGGCGCTCGGTTCGGTCTTCTGGATCGGCGGTCTTGCGGTGATCGGGCGCGAGGTCGGTCACGAATGGCCGAAATGGCGCAACCACCTGGAATACGCCGACTACGCGGCGCTCGCGATCGCGCTGGCCGTGATTGCGTTCTTGATCTACCGCCACGTTCGGCGGGTCCGGGCCCGGCGCGACCTGCCCGCCGCGGAGCGGTCGGTCGATGCCGTCGCCGACTGACTCCAGCACGTCGCAGATCCCGCTCGGCCAGGCGATTGCGCTCGGGGCGCTGCACGGCCCGGCCGAGCTGATGCCGGTCTCCTCATCGGCACACGTCGCGCTGGTGCCGTGGCTACTGGATTGGGACTATGCCCGCGCTGATCCGGACCTTCGCAAGGCCTTCGAGGTGGCGCTGCACGCGGGGACCGCAGCTGCGCTGCTGATCGCACTGCGCGACGAGGTCGGCGAGATCGTGGCCGGGTTGACGGCGGAGCGAGCGGCGTGGCTGGCGCTCGCGTCGGCGCCGGCAGGATTGGTCGGGCTCGTGCTCGAGGGCCCGATCGAGCGGCGGCTCGGCACACCGTCGACGATCGCCGTCGGGATGCTCGGCGGCGCAGCGGCGATGGCGCTCGCGGACCGTGCGGCGCAGACCCGGAGCCGTGGCGACGCGGGGTGGACCGACGCGCTGGTGCTCGGGCTGGCGCAGGCATGCGCGCTGTACCCGGGCGTCTCGCGCAACGGCGCGACGCTGACCGCCGGACGGGCGCGGAGGTTCGCGCGCGAGGACGCCAACCGCCTGTCGCGGCTGCTGGCGCTGCCTGTGATCGGCGGCGCGACCGGCCTCAAGCTGGCGCGGCTGGCGCGGCGCGGGCTCCCGCCCGGCACTGCGGTGCCGTTCGCAGCCGGGGCCGCGACGTCGTTCGTCTCGACGCTGTTGTCGACCCGCGTGATCCGCAAGGTGGAACGCGATCGGCCGCTGACGCCGTATTGGACCTACCGGCTGGCGCTCGGCGGCGTCGCGGCGGCGCGAGCCACGCGAGCCGCGTGAGCTACGCGAGCCACGCGAGCTACGCGAGGGCGTCCTCGGTGACCGCCCGCGACCGGGTGAAACGGCGGTTCAGAAGGCCGTTGACGATCGCCACGGACAGCCCGACGACGAAGATCAGCGTCCCGAAGCACAGCACCTGCGGCGGTAGCCCGACCTTCGCGGCGCCGTAGACGAACAGCGGGAAGGTGACCGTCGGCCCGGCGACAAAGCTCGTGATCACGTAGTCGTCGATCGACATCGCGAACGCCAACAGGCCGCCCGCGATCAGTGCGGGCACCAGCAGCGGCAGCGTCACCCGCATGAACCCGACCCACGGGTTGGCTCCGAGGTCCGAGGCGGCGTCCTCCAGCGCCCGTCCCATGCCCGACAGCCGTGCCCGCACGACCACGACCACGTAGGCGATGCTGAAGGCGACGTGCACGAGCAGGATCGTCGTGAAGCCGGTCGCGAGGTTGATCGACAGAAAGAACGACAGCGACGCAGCGCCGACGACGATCGACGGGGCGGCGATATCGACGAACACGATCGAGCTCAGCACCGGCCGGCCCCAGGACCGGTAGCGGGCGAGCGACATCGCCAGCGGCGTCCCGACGATGACCGCGATGATCGACGACAGCACGGCGATCTCCAGCGACACCACGAATGCGTGGGTGAGCCCGCTGATCTGGGTCAGGTTGCGGTACCAGTAGAGCGTGAACCCCTTCCACACGAACGTGATGCGACTGACGGGAGCGTTGTTGAAGCTGTAGACGATCATCACCACGATCGGGACCATCGTGATCGCGATCACCAGCCAGAAGAACAGCGGCAGCAGCGGCCGCGGCCGGCGCTTGGGCTCGCGACGGCGCTCGGACGCGGGCACCGGCCGCTGTTCGGTCGCGACGCTCATACGAGATCCTCGATGTTCTCCGTGCCGGCGAGCCGGGCGTAGGCGAACAGCAGCAGCCCGAGCACGACCAGCAGCACGGTCGACAGCGCGGCGGCGACGTTGAACTGTTGGTTGGTCAGGTACGCGTCCTGAATCGCCTGGCCGATCGTGTAGGTCCCGGTGCCTCCGAGCAGGCTGGCGTTGACGGGGTCGCCGACGGTGTCGATCAGGACCAGCAGCACGCCGGCGAAGATCCCCGACCGCGAGAGCGGCAGCACCGTGCGCAGGAACACCTGGCGCCGGTTGGCATACAGGTCCCCGGCGGCCTCCATGATGCTCGGGTCGATCCGCTCGAGCGCGACGTAGATCGGCAGCACCATGAACGCCAGGTCGTTGTACGTGTCACCACCGATCACCGCCGCGTTGGTGCCGAGGATGTGAAAGCTGTTGGAGACGAGGTCCAGGCTGCGCAGCCCCTTGAGCAGCGGACCGTCGTCGGCGAGGATGAACGCCCACATGTCGGTGCGGATCACGAACGAGACGAGGAAGCTGAGCAGCACCAACAGCAACAGCGGGCTCTTCCACCGCTCCTTGACCCGGAACGCGATGTAGTAGGCCATCGGGTAGCCGATCAGGATCGTCAGGATCGTCGCCGAGATGCCGTAGTACAGCGAGCGCAGCAGGAAGGTCAGGTAGGGAACGTCTGAGCCGACGAACAGGTCCTTGTAGATCGACCAGTTCCAGGTGAGCGTGTAGCCGGTGTCCGGGTTGCCGGTCATCAGCGACACGATCAGGCCCGAGACCAGCGGGATCACGAACAACGCGATCAGCCAGGCTGCCGCGGGAAGCGCGAGCAGGTACGGGACGCTGTGGCCGGCGAACCAGCGCCGCAGGCGGCCGGGGCGGCCGCGCTGCACCGCGACCGAGGTCACGACTCGATCACGGGGTTAAAGATGTCGTTCCACTGCTGGTAGACGTCGTAGTCACGAAACAGCGCGTAGTCGAAGCTGTGGTGGTAGACCGACGGCGGCGGGAACACCAGCGGGCTGTTGGCGACCGATGGATCCTTGAGCACGGAGTCGACGTATCGGCGCGCCGCCGGCACCGGACATACGTAGTTGACCCAGTCCTCGACGATCGCCGCGATCTTCGGCGTGTAGTAGAAGTTGATCCACTCCAACGCGTCGACAGGATGCGCGGCCTGGCGGGGGATCATCATGTTGTCGTGCCAGATCATCTGGCCCTCTTTCGGCACGACATACTTCAGATGGGAGTAGCCCGACGCGTTGGCCTGAAAGACGTCACCCGACCACGCCTGCGTGATCCACGTGTCACCGTTCTCGAGGTACTGGATGTAGCTCTGGTCGTAGTAGCCGGCGACCAGCGGCCGTTGCTTGGTCAGCCACTGCGCGGCGCGCTTCCAGTCCGCCGGCTTCGACTTGGCGGGGTTGATCCCGAGCGCGAGCAGTCCGGCGCTGCCGAGTTCGGTGTTGTCGCTCATCATCCCGACGTGTCCCTTGAAGGCCGGGTCGAGTAGATCTCTGAAGCTCGTGATCGGACGATCGATGAACTTCGTGTTGTAGGCGATCCCGGTAAACCCGGTCTGCCACACGGCGGTGAAGCGGTTGCCCGGGTCGTAGTTGGGGTTCTTGACCGCCGGCGCCGCGTAGCGGGCGAAGTTCGGCAGCTGCGAGTGGTCGAGCTCGACCAGGAAGCCGTTGTTGATCATCTCCGTCAGCTCCCACCCGTTGGTCATCACGACCAGGTCATAACCGGTGTCCTCGTGGGCTCGTAGCTCGGGCGCGATCGTCGCGTAGAACGGCGCGTTGTTCTGGATCACGGCCTCGTAGTTGACCTTGATCCCGGTGTTGGCGGTGAACAGTTCCAGCGACTTCGTGTGGCCGTGCTCCTGATCGATGTAGAGCGGCCAGTTGGCGAAGTTCAGCACTCCTGCGCGGTGCTGCTTTGCCCAGTACGCGTGCCAGTCGACGTCCTCGGCGGCCCCTGCGGTGCCCCTGATCCCGCAGCCGGCGACCAGCAGCCCGGCGCCGGCCGCGGCTGCGCCGGCCAGCAGGCCGCGCCGCGAGACTCGCCGTTGGGTCAGGCCCCGTACCAGCGCCGGGTCGATCGGCGGCCGGCCGGGCGTCATGTGCGAGCTCCGTCGAGCAGGAAGCAGGTACTCGGGTTCCACGCGACCTCGCAGGGGTCGCCGGGCCGCAACCGCCCACCGGGGTCGAGATTCTGGGCGAATGCGAGCAGCCGCCCGCCCCACGGCGAATCCAGCTCATACTCGGTGCTGGCGCCGAGGTAGGTCGCGGTCGTCACGGTCGCCCGCAGCCGGTTGGCGCCCGGACCGCCGACACCCGCGCCGGGTGCGCCGACCAGCAGCTTCTCCGGCCGCACCCCGAGCGTCGAGCCCGGCTGCGGGTCACTGCCGCCGGGCAACCGCACCGCGGTCCCGTCAACCAGCCGCGCGCCACCGCCGTCGACGGTCAACTCAAACAGATTGCAGCTGCCGAGGAACTCGGCCGTGAAGCGGGTCGCCGGCTCGTCGTAGACGCGGACCGGCGGACCGATGTCCTCGCAGCGGCCCGCGTGCATCACCGCCAGCCGGTCCGACATCGCCATCGCCTCGGCCTGATCGTGGGTGACGTACAGGAACGTGATCCCGACCTCGCGCTGGATCCGCTTGAGCTCGACCTGCATCGTCTTGCGGATCCGGGCGTCGAGCGCGCCCATCGGCTCGTCGAGCAGCAGCACCTTCGGATGGTTGACCAGTGCCCGCGCCAGGGCCACGCGTTGCGCCTGACCGCCTGAGATCTGCGTTGGGCGCCGCTTGCCGAGTCCCGCCAGTCCGACCAGCTCGAGGTTCTCCCCGACTCGACGGCGGATCTCGGCGCGATCGAGCTGCCGGCGGCGGCGCAGCCCGAACGCGACGTTGTCGAACACGTTGAGGTGCGGAAACAGCGCGTAGGACTGGAACACGGTGTTGACGTCGCGTTTGTAGGGCGGCAGCCCGGTCACGTCGCGACCTTCGAGATACACCGTGCCGGCGCTCGGCAGCTCGAAGCCGCCGACCATTCGCAGCGTCGTCGTCTTGCCGCAGCCCGACGGCCCGAGTAGCGCGAAGAACTCGCCCGAGGCCAGTTCCAAGTCGATCCGCTCGACCGCCACCGTGTCCCCGAACCAGCGTGAGACGCCGTCGAGCTGGATCGCGGCGGCGGCGGTCGCCTGGTCTACAGATTGGTCCGTAGCCTCGCTGCCATACACATCTTGCTCGGTCGACATCGGCCTCCTCCTTCCCGACGTCTATCGCGGACCGGTCCCTGGTCGAGGGGGACCGTAACGGATTGGCCCGCAGATGGATCCATCGAACGGGCTCGCGCCACCACCCGCGACCCAATCGACGCGCGGCGAGCTTCGCCAACTGGAGTGTTTGCGGGCGCTGCGCGGATCGCCCCCGTCCGCTCGGTGCACGACAATGGTCACAAAGGCGGCCGCTGGGGAAGCGCCGCTCGAGCTCATGCGGAGATGACAGCGACCGGCGGCGCCGATTCGGGTCCAGGGCGCGTCGGTCGGGGTGCGCGATGCACGACAATAGGAACGCTGGTGTCAAGCCGATCCGACCATCGTTCTAGACGATGAGCACGCTGCTCGGAACGAGCCTGAGCGGCCGCTACCGGCTGGACGCACGGATCGCGGCCGGCGGGATGTCGACCGTCTACCAGGCGTTCGACGAGACGCTCGAACGCGCAGGTCGCGGTCAAGCTGATGCACCGCGAGATCGCGGCGGACTCCGCCCAGCTCGAGCGATTCCGACGCGAGGCTCGATCGGTCGCGCGGCTGTCGCATCCGCACATCGTCGGCGTGATCGATACCGGGACGAGGGATCCGACGGCCCCGGCCGTACATCGTGCTCGAGTACGTCGAGGGCGAGACGCTCAAGGACCGAATCCGCCGCAACGGGCGGCTGCCGATCACCGAGTCGATCGCCTATGCGATCGAGATCGCGCGGGCGCTCGGGCTGGCGCACTCGCAGCACATCGTTCACCGCGACGTCAAGCCTCAGAACGTGCTGATCGATCACGAGGGGTCGGCGAAGGTGACCGACTTCGGCATCGCCCGGACGCTCGAGGAGGACGGCCTGACCGCCGACGGCCGCGTGCTCGGGACGACCGACTACGTCTCGCCCGAGCAGGCGCTGGGGCGCCACGTCAGCGGACAGTCGGACCTGTACTCGCTCGGCGTCGTGCTCTACGAGATGCTGACCGGCGAGGTTCCGTTCAAGGGCGAGAACCAGGTCGCGGTCGCGATGATGCACGTTCGCGAGGATCTGCCCGACGTGCAGGTCAAGCGGCCGGAGGTCTCGGCGGCGCTCGCCTCGGTCGTCGAGACCGCGACGGCCAAGCGCGAGTCGGACCGCTACGCCGACGACGCCGAGATGATCGCCGACCTCGAGGACGTGCTCGAGCTCGAGACCGCTCGCGCCGGCGGCGGGCTCAACGCCGAGGCGACTTCGGTGATGCGGACGCTGCCCGAGAGCACCCAGGCGGCGGCTGCCGATTGCGGGTGCGACACCCGTGGATACATCGTGCTGACAATGCTCGTGATCGCCGCGATCGTCGCCGGCGTGCTGCTGTTCCTGGCCAACCGCACGCACCACGGGCTCGCCGGGCGCTCCGCCCCAGCAGCCCGCACCGAAGGGAACCCCACACGTCGTCACGCCGTGTTCGTCGTGCGCGCACGACTACAACCCTGACGCCCTGTCCGGCCCCAAGGTCCAGCATCCGATCCTGGACGCCTCGCGATCGACGGCTGACCTCTCGACCGCCTGGACGACCGAGTCCTACGACGGCGACGAGCTCGGCAAGCCCGGCGTCGGTCTGTACGTGAGTTACAAGCCGGCGGTCGCGGCCGGCTCGATGGTCCTGCACACCTCGACCCCCGGCTATTCGGTCCAGATCTACGCCACCAACCAGACGCCGAACCGAACACGTTCAACTCGGGCCCCGACGGCTGGCACAAGCTCGCCACGGTCGCCAGCCGTCAGCGCCACGCAGACGATCCGCCTCGACACCGACGCGGTCGCGCTACCAGTACTACCTGGTCTGGATCACCGCGCTGAACGGCCACAGCTCGGTCGCGATCAACGAGATCTCGCTCTACACCTGATCTGACTCACTGCCCTTGGCCCTGCCCGTTGCCCTGCCCCGGCGAGGTCTTGGTCGTTGGAGGTGCTCGATGACGAGGTTGTGGTCGAGCTCGTGGACGAGCTCGACGTCTGACACGTGGTGAGCGTCCCGACCACGATCGTCACCGTCGAGCCCTTCGCCCGCTGCGAGCCGCCCGGCGGCGACTGCTGTGAGACGACCACCTGACCTTGGAGGCATCCGTCACGGTCCGGTAGGTGCGGCTGACGTGGAACCCGGCCGCCGTCAGCGTCGTGATCGCGCTTGGCTGCCTGCTGTCGCCGGTGACCGACGGCACCGACAGCCTTCGGCGGGCGCCGGGCGATCACGATCGTCACCGTCGAGCCGACGGTCGCGGTCGCGCTCGCACCCGGAGTCCTGGCTGACCACCGTTCCCGCCGGCGCCGAGCTGGTCGACCTCGGAGGTCGTGTTGGACTTGAAGCCGGCGGCGGTCAGCGTCTGAGCTCGCTGCCAGCGGAGGTGTCGCCGACGACGCCGGGACCTTCTGACCTGCGGCGGCCCGGTCGACATGAACAACATCACGGCGGTGCCGCGCGGCACACTGGTCGCCGCCGCGCGGGCTGGTCTTGATCGCCTGGCCGTCGCGGACCGATTTCGTGACGACTGTCGGCACGACCCGCGCCACCTTCAGGTGAGCTTTTCGAGTTGCTTGGTCGCGTCGGTCTGGCTCTCGCCCTGGACGTTGGGAACGATCACGTCGCCGCTTGCCGCTGGAGACGGTCAAGCGTGATCGTCGAGCCCTTGTCGGCCTGCGAGCCGCCGGTCGGGTACTCGTTGGTCACGATCCCGCGCTGGCTTGCGGTTCTGGGTATGGACCTCGCGAGGTTGAAAGCCCGCGTTGGTCAGGATCGTCTCGGCGAACCTGACGCTGCTGTCCGACGACGACGGCACCTCTCGCTGCTTGGGCCGGCTGAGGAAGTAGGCCGCGGTCGCGGCCCCGGCGATCAGCAGCAGCAACCAGCGCGACCAGCAGCCCATGGCAGCCACCGCGGCGCGGCTGGTCGGGCTCGTCCTCGCCCTGGTCGGTGACCGCCGGGTACTGCCCGGAGCCGTTCGTCGAACCGGTCGGTATCCCGGCATCGGCTGCGGCTGCAGCTGCTGCATCCCCTCGACCGGCAGGCCGGCGGCGGCGCCGGCGGCGACGGCGGCCATCGACGCCGTGTGCTGTCCGGCCGACCGGCCGATGATCGCGTCTCGGCAGTGCTCGAGCACGGTGATCAGCTGCTCGGCGTCGGCCGGTCGATCGGCCGGGTTCTTGTTCAGCGTCCACAGCACCGTCTGCTCGAGCTCGGGCGACTGACCTGCGGGTTGAAGCGCGACGGCGGCGATCGGCGCCTCGGACACGTGCTTGAGCGCGATCGTCACCGCCGAGTCGCCGTCGAACGGCACCCGGCCCGGTCAGCATCTCGTACAGCACGACGCCGACCGAGTACAGGTCCGATTGAGCGTTGACCGAGTGGCCCTGGGCCTGCTCGGGCGACAGGTACTGGGCGGTGCCCATGATCGAGCCGGTCTCGGTCATGTCCGACGCGCCCGCGCGGGCGATCCCGAAGTCGGTCACCTTCGCGTGGCCGGAGTCGTCGACGATCACGTTGTGGGGTTTGAGATCGCGGTGGATGATCCCGCGGCGATGAGCGAACCGGGCGGCGCGCAGGATCTGGATCGCGATGTCGATCGCCCGGACCGGATCGAGCGGTGCCTCGTCGCGGATCAGCTGCTTGAGCGAGCGGCCCGGGCAGATACTCCATCGCGATGTAGTAGGTGCCTCGAACTCGCCGCGGTCATAGACCGAGACGACGTTCTGGTGCTGCAGGCCGGCCGCCGACTGCGCCTCGCGCCGGAACCGCTCGACGAACCCCGGATCCTCGGCGAACCGGCGGTGCAGCAGCTTCAGCGCGACCTTGCGCCCGAGCTGCTGGTCCTCGGCCAGGAACACCTCGGCCATGCCGCCGGTCCCGAGCCGGCGCACGACCCGGTAGCGGCCGTCGATCAGCGTGTCGCGGGCGATCTCGGCCATCGGCTACGGCTCTCGTGCCGCGCATCGACCTAATCATCCTCGTCTCGCGGCCGGTCGGGTGTCGCAGGCGATAACGCACTATTTCCCCTCCGACAGCAGCGTCTCGACGACGTCGCGGGCGATCGGCGCCGCCACCGCGCCGCCGCTCTGCCCAGAGGTCGAGCGCTCGAGGTCGACGGCGACCGCGACCTTCGGGTCGTCGGCCGGCGCGAAGCCGATGAACCACGGCTGGGTCTCGCCCTCGCCCGGCCGGGCCGACCGAGGCGGTGCCGGTCTTGCCGGCGAACTGGATCGCCGTTGCCGAGCTGCGCCGGGCGTGCCGGTGCCCTCATCGACAACCGTCCGCATCATCTGGTTGACGTCCTGCGCGGTCTTGGCGCTCATCACCTGGTGGTACAGCTGCGGTCTGATCAGTCTTGATCGTGCGGCCATCGGGATGTGACCACGCCGCGCGGCGAAGTGCGGGACCATCAGCCGACCGTTGTTCGCGACCGCCGCCGCGACCATCGCCATCTGCAGCGGCGTCACCACGAGGCCGCCCTGGCCGATCCCGATCCGGCCGATGTCCTCGTCGGGTGATCCGGGCGGGTAGGGCACGCCGCCCGGCGAAACTGGACCCTGCTCGCGCTCATCTCGTCGGCGGGGTAGTCAAGCGGTGGCAGCGAGTAGAAGCCGAAGCGCTTCATGTAGTCGGTCATCGTCGGGATCCCGACGTGCTCGGCGACCGGCGCCCAGACCGTGTTGACCGAGTAGGTGAGCGCCGTCGTCAGCGAGATGTCGCCGAAGCTCTGGTTGCCGTCGTTGGCCAGCGGCACGCCCGAGACGACCTTCGGCGAGTTGCCGTTGACGATCGAGTCCGGCGTGTACTTGCCGGTCTCGATCGCGGCCGAATGCGGTCACCACCTTGAACGTCGAGCCGGGCGGATAGTTGCTCGAGACCGCGCGGTTGACCAGACAGGCGACTGCGCGCAATGTTGCGGGTGCGGGTCGTTGTCGTTGTAGCTCGGGTTGGAGTACATCGCGAGCACCGCCGCCGGTCCGCGGGTTCAGCGCGACGACCGAGCCGATCTGGCCGTCGAGCGCCGTGCGCGCCTCCTGCTGGGCCGCGGGATCGAGCGTCGTCTGGACGTCGTCGCCGACCCGAGTCGAGGTCCGAGTCGGTTCCGAACAGGTCGCTGATCGAACTCGGCGAGCCGCGCAGCCAAGTCGAGAGTGAGATCCTCCAGTCCGGCCTCGTCGCCCGCTGATGCGCCCGAGTAGCCGACCGGCTGGCGAACAGGTCGGCAGTCTGGGTAGACCCGCCGATAGGTGCCGGCGCGCGCCCGTGACCGACTTGGCCAGCACCTTGCCGTCGGCGGCGAGGATCTTGCCGCGCTTGATCTTCAACTGCGCGATCAGCGGCCTCGCGTTCAGCGGGTTGTTGTTGAGCGCCGTCGCTTGAGAACACCGTCCAGCGGCTGGTGAAGTAGACGAGCACGCCGAACAGCAGCACGATCACCACGAACAGCTTCGTGATCTGGCGGTTCACGTCCGCACCAGCGGCCGACGAGCCCGGTCAGAGACGAGCAGCAGCAGCGCCAGCAGGACGAAGTTGGCGACGATCGAGGCGCCGCCGTAGGAGATGAACGGCAGCGTCACGCCCGTCAACGGGATCGCCTTGGTGACACCGCCGACGATCACGAACACCTGGAGCGCGAACACCGCCGACAGTCCGACCGCGAGCAGCTTCGAGAACGAGTCGCGCGCGAGGATCGCGACCTTGAACCCACGGTAGACGAACAGCAGATACGTGAGCAGCACGCCGACCGCGCCGAACAGCCCCAGCTCGGAGGTGATGATCGCGTAGATCATGTCGGTCTGTGGCTCGGGGATCAGCGCCGAACCGGTGACCGTGTGCAGCGATCGACTGGCCGAAGCCCAGGCCGAAGACGCCGCCGGCGGCCTGCGCGAACAGCCCATTGGCGACCTGATAGCTGCCCAACACGCGCGTTGTAGATGTGTCGGGTCGAACGGATGTGCCCAGTCCTCGAAGCGGGCGTGTACGTGCGGGATGTGGGTGCCGAGGAACCATGCGCCGAGCGCGAACGCGACCAACCCGACGACGACGAACGAGACCCGTCCGGTGGCGACGTACAACATCGCCAGCAGCGCCCCGTAGAACATCAGCGACGAGCCGATGTCCGAGAGCAGAAACAGGATCACCATCGCCATACCCCAGATCACCAGCACCGGCCCGAAGTACTTCAGCGGTGGCAGGGTGATCCCGAGAAACCGGCGCGAGCTCTGGATCATCACCTGCCGTGTGTCGCGCAGGTAGCTGGCGAGGAAGATCACGAGCCCGACCTTCGAGAACTCGGTCGGCTGAAAGCCGCTGGTGCCGGGGATCCGGATCCCGAGGTAGGCGCCGTTGACCTGTTCGCCGAGGCCGGGCACTCGCGGCAGGATCAACAACAGCAACGAGATCGAGACGATCACATAGCGGTACTGCTCAAGCTTGCGGTAGTCGCGAAACACGATCACCGTCGCCGCGAACAGGAGCAGCCCGATCACGAACCACTGGGCCTGCTGGCGGGCGTCGTCGGCAGCTGATCCGGTAGATCATCACCAGCCCGAAGCTGGCCAGCACCGCCACCAGCGGGAACAGGTACGGATCCGCGTACGGCAGCGTGATCCGGATGAACACGTGCGCGGCGAGGCACAGCCCGAGGAAGATCGCTCCGTAGGTCAGCGACACGTTCGTCAGCACCGCCTGGCGCTGGATGAACACGCCGGCGAACCCCGCGGTGATCAGCAGCGAGGCGGGCAGCAGCCCGATCAGCTCTCGGTTGCGCGCGCTCATTGCGGCAGGTCGCCGAGCTCCGCGGCGCGGATCAGCGCGATCGCGTCACGCTGGGAGCGCAGGTGGTGGTTGAGCAGCTTCTGGCGCTGGCTGACCGACAGCTCGGACGCGGGCAGCCCGGAGACGTAGCTCTGCTCCCAGAACGGGACCCCGAGGAACTCATACGGCAGCCCGTTGTAGAGCGTCACGACTCCATCGGCGTTGGTGCCGACGAAATACAGCTGGCGGGTCGCGAGATAGCCGCCGCCGCCGACCAGCAACAGCACGATCGCGAGCGACACGAGTCGCCGCGACGAGCTTGAAGCGCAGGCTGTGACCGCGCTGGGTCGACTGCCGCTGTGGGCGCCCCTGGGTTCGGGCCAGTCGCGGCGTCTTGGCCCGCCGCGGTGGTGTCGCCGCCGGCGACGAGGGTGGCGGCACCGCCGGAACCGACGACCGGCCACTGACCGCCTGGTGGACCCGGGTCGCGTCGTCGTCGGCCCCGTCACCGGCGCCGTTTGACCCGTCGGTGCCAAGACCGACCACGGTCGCCTCGTCACTCACCGATGCGGGCCGGTCGCCGACGTCCTCGAGCCGGAACAGGACGACCGTGATGTTGTCGCGTCCGCCGGCCTCGTTGGCCTCGGCGATCAATCGCTCACCGGCTCGGTCGAGATCGGGCTCCGACGCCAGCACCGCGGCGATCTGCGGCTCGCCGATCATCGAGGTGAGCCCGTCGGAGCACAGCAGGACGACGTCGCCGGCGTGCATCCGATACGTCCAGGTATCGACCTCGACCTCAGGCTCAATCCCGAGCGCTCTGGTGATGATCGACCGTTGGGGATGGGCAGCCGCCTGCTCAGGCGTGAGCTTGCCGCGTCGGATCAACTCTTCGACCAGCGAGTGGTCGTGGGTCAGCCGCATCAGCTCTCCGTCGCGGAAGATGTAGGCGCGGCTGTCACCCACGTGAGCGACCGCGAGCTCGGACTCGTCGAGATAGACGGCGGTCAGCGTCGTGCCCATTCCCTCGGTCTCGAGCCGGGCGTGAGCGGTCTCGTAGATCTGTCGGTTGGCCGCCTGGACTCGCTCGGTCAGCCGCTGCTCGGGTGTGCCCTCGGAGCCGAGGCCGCCGCGGAACGCCTCCACCGCCAGCGCCGACGCGACCTCGCCGGCCTGCGCGCCCCCCATCCCGTCGGCGACCACGTACAACGGCGGCCGCGCGTACGCGCTGTCCTCGTTGTCGGCGCGGGCGCGTCCGGTGTCGGTCTTCCAGATGCTGTCTGCGGCTCTGAGCATCAGCGGTGGGCGCTCACTGCAGGTATTGGAACTCGCTGTCGCCGATCCGGATCCGATCGCCGTCGTGCAGCGGCTGCGGTCCGCTCAACGGCGAGTCGTTGAGATAGGTTCCGTTTGTCGAGCCGAGATCCTCGACCACGACCACATGTCCCTCGCGTGAGATCCGCGCGTGCGCCGAGGACGCGAACGGATCCTCGAGCCGGATCTCGACGTCGCCGCGGCCGAGCGTGACCGGCTCTGACAGGTCGTAGGCGATCCCGCTCTCGTGGCCCGCCGCCTGCTCGACCAGCAGCCGCGGCTCGAATCCGCTCGCGTCCAGCGGACCCGAGACGGCGTCGTACATACCGGTCGCGTCCGCGGTCGGCTCGTACTCGGGCATCGGACTGCCGGCGCCGCGACCGCGACGCAGATCCCGCAGCGCGCTGAACGCGACCCATACGAGGAACAGATAGAGCACGATCAAGAAGCCGTACTTGAGTGCGACGGAGGCGGGCTGGGTCATGTCGGCCCGGCCCTACTCCAGTGCGAACGTGAAGGTCGTCGTCCCGACTTCGATCTCATCGCCGGGCTTGAGCACCGTCGGCTGGTCGAGTCGGCGGCCGTTCAGGCGCGAGCCGTTCGTCGAGCCGAGATCGGCCACGACCCAGGAACCGCCGCGAGGGCGGATCTCCGCGTGTGCCCGCGAGACGTTCGGGTCATCGACCATCACGTCGGACTGGCGGCTGCGGCCGAGCGTCGCTCCGCCGGAGCCGACGACCACCCGCTTGCCGTCGACCATCAACAGGGCCGTGCGCTGCGCGGCGCGAGCCGGCTCCTGCAACTGCTCAGACATACGCTCAGCGGTGCTGTACACCATCGTTCGGCCGCCGGGGTCCGGCTCGGGCTCGGGCTCGGGCGCTTTCAGCGGCGCGGGCGGCGGCCCCGGTGGCTCGGCGGCGGGACGAGCGACCGAGCGGCTACCCGAGCGCCGCGGCGACGACGGCGGCGGCTCGGCCGGCGCGTCCGCCTCCGGCAGCGACGACGTTCGGGTCTGGATCCCGAACTCGCCGAGCCCGAGTCGCTCGTCGGTGACGAACTCGACCACCGGCTTGGAGCGCAACGACAGTTGCTCCCGGCGCGCGTGCTCGAGCAGATAGCCGGCGAGCTCCGAGCTCAGGTACGCCTCCTCGTCGGCGAACCGCTCGCGGTCGCGCGGCGACAGGTACACGCGGTACTCGTTGGGCGCGTACATGCGCGACACCGAGTAGGACTTGTGCTCCTCCATCTCGCGCGCGAGCTTGCGGGCGATCTCGACCGGGCGCACCTCCGACTTGAAGGCACGACTGAACGTCCCCTCGACGAGGCCGGCAATCCGGCTTTCGATGCTCTTGAGCATGCTCATAGAAACGACCCGTTCAGGACTGACTCATGTTACGGAGGGCCATTCAGGCTCCCCTGAATCGTGGATCGGACTGTCGTACCCGAACTGCGGAGACGCCGATCAAAACCAGCGCGCCGGCGGCCGCGCCGACCAGCTCGGCGGCGGTGCTCGGCAGCCGCGCGGAGCCGTGCAGGACACCCGCGGTCCCATGCACCACCACGGTCACGGCGATCGCCATCGCCACGACCGTGAGCACCGACCACACCAGCGCCCGCAACGCGTCGCCGACGACCGTGCGGCCGCGGACGACGTACGGCACCAGCAGCGCCGCGACCCCCCAAGCGGCGGCGCCGAGCAGCACGCCCGTGTGGACGTACGGCGACGGGAGCTGTCGGACCGCGTCCTGCAGCGAGTTGCTCCACACCTCCCGCGCCGGCAAGCCGCGGGGATTGGGCACGATACAGCGGACGCCCGACCAACACCCGCGGCCGGGCGACGAGGGCAGCCGCCAGCAGCCACAGCCAGCCGCTCACCGCCAGCGCCGCGCGGCGCCAGGCGCTCGCCGCGAGCCCGGCGAGCGCCGGCCAGGCACCGGCGAGGCCGGCCGGCCCGACCAGGCCCAGTGCGGGTGCGGCCGCCGGCAGCGGCCACGCGGTCGGCGTCAGCGGCATCGCGGCAATTGGAATCGCTGCGGCGAGCGCGAGCACGAGCGCGGTCCCGTCGTGTCCCTGAATCGCGACCAGCGCACAGCTGAAGCAGATCGTCGCCAACCATCCCAGCCGGGGCAGCGCGAGCGTCGCGCCGCCGGCGATCAGTCCGAGCGCCAGCAGCGGCAGCGGCGACGGCGACAGCAGGTGGGCTCCGATCCACCCCGCGGTCACGGCGGCGCAGATCGCCGCCAGCGCCCGCCGCTGCCAGAACACGCGGCTCGGGTCCGGTTCAAATGGCGGCGCCGTTCTCGGCGCCGCCGGCGCCGTCGCAGCCCGGCGCGGCTGGCGCTCGGGCTCGCGCACCGCGGTGGCGGTGGCCGACGCCCGTGGCCAGAAGAGCGGCTCGGTCTCGCCATCGGCGGACCGTCGCAGCGTCCAGTCGGTCACAAGTCCCGGCTCGTCGCCCACCTGCTGCAGCGAGCGCTCGAGCCCCAGTCGCAGATCGGCGATCGATCCGCGCTCGCCCGCCTGCGGGCGCAGGGCGCGATCGATTGCGTCCCCCAACGCCGCCGGCAGGTCGCGCCGCTGGCGGCGCAGCGGCGGCAGCACGCTCGGGCGAGCGCGACGCTGCGAGGGCGCCGAGCCACCCGAGCGCAGCGGGTTGATCCCGGTCAGCGCCTCGTAGAGCACGACCGCCAGCGAATACAGGTCCGCCGGCTCTGACGTCTCCAGCCCGGCCGCCTGCTCGGGCGCCATGTAGTTGAGCGTCCCGATCACGTCGCCGGTCATCGTCAGCGAGTCGGCGTCAATCACACGCGCGACCCCGAAATCCGTCAGCTTTGCCGGCTGGCCGCGCCCCGCGGGCCGCCTGTCGGCGCCGGCGGACGGCACCAGCACGTTCGATGGCTTGACGTCGCGGTGCACCACGCCGTGGCTGTGCGCGTGCTCGAGCGCGTCGCATAACGCCAGTCCGATTCGGAGGATGTCGCGATCTGACAGCGCGCCGTCGGCGAGCAACCGGTCCAGCGTCGCGCCGGCGACCAACTCGGACACGAGGTAGGCGCCGTCGCTGTCGACGGCAGCCTCGTAGAGCGTCACGATCCCGGGGTGCGACAGCCGCGCGGCCGCGCGCGCCTCGCGGTCGAAGCGGCCGTCGGAGACGAGTTCGCGGGCAAGGATCTTGACCGCCACATCCCGCTGCAGGTGCTCGTCACGGGCCTGCCAGACCGAGCCGAACGCGCCCGACCCGAGCCGGCGCTGCAGCGTATAGCGCTCGAGGATCGCGCCGGTCAGCGCGGGGCCGACGGCGGACCCCGGCTGGGCCGCGGTGGCGGCGGTCTGTGCGGCGGTGGCGGCGGTCTGCGCGGCGGTCGCCGCGGTCCGGGCACCGTCGGTGGATGCTCGACTTGAGCTCATCGGAGCAGATTTTCGACGATTTGGGGTTCGAGCCTGCGCAATTGACGGTCCGGAGCCGATCTTCTGGTCCCCGCACGTGCGGATGCACATTTGCGCCAGCCGCCGTACCGGTGGTCATACTGGCTGCTTGGTCCAGGCGCCGAGGAGTGGTAACCCGCTTGTCGTTCTTTGACGACACCGACGAACCGAGCACGGAGATCAGAACTCCCCCACGGTCTCGCGCGAGCTCGCCGCGACGCGTAAGCGGCGGCTCCGGACGCGGCGGTGGCGGGCGCGGTGGTGGTCGCCGGCCGGGCGCGTCCCAGCATCAGCAGGAGATCCGGATGCGGCGGTTGATCGCCGGCGTCGTGATCGTGATCGTGATCATTCTGATCCTGATCGGGGTTTCGAGCTGCCAATCGGGCGCCGACAAGTCGGCGTTGGAGAGTTACGCCAGCAACGTCAACTCGCTGATGCGCCGCTCGCAGAACGACTCCTCGCAGCTGTTCAACCTGTTGGCGCAAGGGGTCAGCTCAAGCGACGCTACCAGCGCCCAGAACCAGGTCAACAAGATCGCCTCCGACGCGGCCGGCGTCCTCTCCAGCGCCAAGAACGACAACGCCCCGGGTTCGGCGGCCAAGGCCCAGGCCAACGTCGTGCAGGCGCTGCAGCTGCGTTACGACGGGCTCAATTCGATCGCCAAGAACATCCAGCCCGCGGTCGGCTCCTCGGTGTCGGAGAGCGCGGTCTCGACGATCGCCGGCGACATGGCCCGCTTCTACGCCTCCGACGTGCTCTACAAGCTCTACGCCGCCCCCCAACTCGCGGCCGCGCTGCACGGTGCAGGCGCCGACGTCGGCGGCGCCGAGGGCGTCGCGATCTGGGGCAAGCAGTTCTTGCCGAGCCTCGACTGGCTGAGCCCGAACTACGTCTCCAACACGCTCGGCGCCGGCGGCGGCTCGGGCGCCAGCGACAACGGCGCGGGGCCACATGGCTCGGAGCTCAACAAGGTGAGCTTGAGCGGCACCCAGCTGCAGACCAGCGGCAACACGATCGCCGCCAAGCCGGCGCCCACGTTCACGCTGAACTTCACGAACTCCGGTGCCAGCACCGAGCACAACGTCGTCTGCGATGTGACCGTCGGCAACGTCAGCGGCACCAAGACGGTCCCCGAGCTCAGCGCCGGCCAGTCGACCGATTGCCAGGTGACGCTGCAGAGCTCGCCGCCAACCGGCACGGCGACGCTGACGGCGACGATCGAGAAGGTGCCGGGCGAGACCAACCTGTCCAACAACAAGCTGTCGTTCCCGGTCACGTTCACCGGCTGAGTGGCCGCGCCCCGCCGCGGTGGACGGGGTGTGCCGGTCGCCTTGGCAGCGGCGTTGCACCCCACTCGGGCGTAGCTCGCTGCGCCTATATTCTCGGCGGTGCACCAGCTCACGAGCACCGTCGGCATCGTCGCGCTGGCCGCGGCCGCCGTCGCGGTCGTCTCGCTGCTGATCGCCGCGGCGATGGCGGTCAGGCTCGGCAGGCTGCGCTCTGAGCAGAAGGCGGTGCTCGGCGAGCGACGCGAGGATCTCGTCTCGCATGCGGCGGCGCTGCAGCGCGAGTTCGTCGCGCTCCAGGACTATGTGCACCAGACCGCCGAGCAGCTCGACGGCCGGATGCAGACCGCCGAACAGCGACTCGACCGGGCGATCGCCTACAGCTCAGTGGTTCGATACGACGCCTACGGCGAGATGTCCGGGCGCCAGTCGATGTCGATCGCGCTGCTCGATTGCACCCAGACCGGGATCGTGCTGTCCGCGATCCATCACCGCGATCAGGCACGCCTATACGCCAAACGCGTCGACCACGGCCAAACTGAGCTGGACCTGTCGCCAGAGGAAGCCGAGGCGGTCGCCCGCGCGCTGCGCGACCGCGGTTGAGCGGCTGGTTGACGGCGCGGCAGCGATGCGGATCGGATATCTCGGGCCCGAGGGGACCTACACGCAGGAGGCGATGCTGGCATCGGTCTCGCAGCTCGGGATCGAGGTCACCGCCCAGGTCGCGTTGCCGACGATCTACGACACCGTGATGGCGGTCCACGTCGGAACCGTCGAGCGCGCCTTGGTGCCGATCGAGAACTCGCTCGAGGGCTCGGTCGACGCCACGCTTGACACGCTTGCGCACGACGCCGAGCAGGTCGTGGTAGTCGGCGAGGTGGTGATCGCGATCCGCCACTGCCTGATCGCTGCGACCGAGCTCGAGCTGGCGCAGATCGAGGTCGTCGTTTCGCATCCGCAGGCCAACGCTCAGTGCGCCCGCTTCATCCGGGACTCGCTTCCCGGCGCCAGCGTGATCGCCGGCAGCTCGACCGCCGACGCGGTCCGCACCGTCGCCGGCCACGACGGCCCGTGGGCCGCGCTCGGCAATCGCACCGCGGCCGCGCGGTACGGGTGCGTCGTGCTGCGAGCCGGGGTCGAGGACGTCGATGGCAACGAGACTCGGTTCGTGTGGCTGGCGAGAGCCGGCGCCGTGCTCCCGCCGGCGCAGCCCGACGGCCGACCGTTCAAGACCGCGATCATGTTCTGGGGGACCGGCACCGAACGACCCGGCTGGCTGGTCTCGTGCCTGTCGGAGTTCGCGCAGCGCGGAATCAACCTCACCCGGATCGAGTCCCGGCCCCGCCGCCAGCGGCTCGGCAGCTACATGTTCTTCGTCGACCTCGAGGGTTATGAGGGCGACCCGAGGGTGCGGGCCGGCCTCGCCGCATTGGGTGAGCACGCCGAGGTGGTGCGGGTGATCGGCTCGTTTCCGACAGCTCGCTGAGGCCCGGTGCGGGCCTCCGCAGAACGTCACGAATGCCGCCATTGCGGCCGTTACACTGCCGGGCAGAGTCGCCATGCTCACGTCCGTATCACCAGCGCCACACCGGTCCGCGCCGTCCTTTGAGCACCAACGGCGCGGGCGAGAGAGTGGTCGGGTGCTCGTCCTCAACGCGACATATGAGCCGATCAACGTGTGCACCGTCAGGCGTGCGATCGTGCTGCTGCTCAAGGACAAGGCCGAGGTGATCGAGCACGCCGAGCTGCGGCTGCACTCGGCCACCTCGACGATGTCCCGGCCGGTCGTCATCCGCCTTGTCTCCTACGTCCGGGTGCCCCGCGACACCCATCGGCGCAAGATCACGCGCCGTGCGGTGTTCGCTCGCGACGACTGGACCTGCCAGTACTGCGGCTCGCGGTCGAACCTCACCGTCGACCATGTGATTCCGCGATCCAAGGGCGGATCCTCGAGCTGGGACAACATCGTCGCCTCGTGCGCGCCGTGCAATCGCCGCAAGGGCAACGCGCTACTGCGCCACTCCGGCATGCAGCTTCGCACCAAGCCTCGGCCGCCGAGCCCGCACGTCTTCATCCAGGTCGCGAGCCCGACGATCCCGACCGCCTGGAAGGCATACCTGGCGGCGTAGTGGTCTCCCGGAGACGTTGCGCCTGAAACGGCGAGGTCCGGGGCCGTCAGGCAAAGACGCGGACACCGACGGCGACGCCGTTGGTCCGAAGGTGTGGCGGAGCCAGATCGAGATCCGAGGACGCAGCCTGGTGGTCATCCGGGGCCGACGTTTCGGGTGCAACGTTTGCGGGAGGCCCGCCAGCCGCCGATCCCAGCGTCAGCGCGCGGGCGTCGCCGCTGCTGCGACCACTCAGCGTGCGACCACTCAGCGTGCGACCGCCACTGGCCACCGCGCTCAAGGGCGCGGCGGGATGACGCGCGCGGCGGAACTTTGGCGAGAACCTGCGAATTATTCGCACCTTCTCGCCATCGTTCGCGCGCGGACCTGCCCTGGCCCGATCACTGGGAGATCTGGCCCGATCACTGGGAGATCTTCTTGCACTCCTTCTCGGCGGCCTGTTTGATCGAGTCGATCGGGATGCTGTCGGCCGCGCTGATACACGCCTGCGCCGCCTTGTTGAGCGCCGACTTGACGTTCGTGTTGCTGGTGCTGATCTGCTTGCAGGCGGTCTCCGCCGTCGCGCGGGCGCCCGAGCTGCCGATCTGCTTGGTCGCGTCGAGGCACTGCTTCTGCGCGTTGGCGACGGCAGCGCTGCCGCCCGTGGTCGCGGTGGTGGTGCTGGACGAAGAGCTCGAGCCGCAGGCGGCGAGCGCGGTCGCGGCCAACGCGAGGATGACGAGCAGGGGTAGCCAGTGGCGTCGGGTCATGAGCGCGATGATGGCGCATCGCGCGGACGGGGGCCACCGTGTCCGCACTACTCTCGGTCACATGTGCCGAAATATTCACACCCTCCACAACTTCGACCCGCCGGCGACCGAGGCCGAGATCAGCGCCGCGGCGCTGCAGTACGTTCGCAAAATCAGCGGCTACACGAAGCCGTCGCAGGCGAACCAGGCGGCGTTCGACGAGGCCGTTGCGGCCGTTGCCGCCGCCTCCGGCCGCTTGCTCGGCCAACTCACGACGAACGCTGAGCCGCGCAACCGTGAGGTCGAGGCGGCCAAGGCCCGCGCTCGGGCCGCGCAGCGCTACGCGGCCGCCTAGTAGCCGCGCGCGACACCAAGCGCCGGTCCCAGACAAGACGAGGGGCGCCGCTGACGGCGCCCCTCGCAATCTACAACCCTCTTCTCCGCTCTGAGCACGGTTGCCGGAGGGACTACTCCCGGCGCCCAAGAGACGGCGGTGTCGCGGGTTGGACTCCGCTAAGCGGGGTCAGCCTCCGACCTAACGGCCGGACACCTCCAGGGTCCCGCAAAAACTGTCAGACAAGTTCGGACCACCTCCTTTCTCTGGTGACCAGGAGATTATCGGATCGCTCCCCGGAACCGAAATCGCGCACGGCGCTCGGCGGGGCCGCGCGACCATCTCAAACGGATCAACACGGTCTTAACGCGGCGAGCGTGACGAATCGCGACAATTCGGGGCCGATGTCCGCGCACGTCATCGCATGAGGGCACTCAGCCGCTGGTGCATCGCGCACCGCCGCCTGGTCCTCGTCGCCTGGGTCCTGGTCGCGATCGGAACAACCGTGATCGCGTCGGCCGTCGGTCGGGAGTACGCGAACGACTTCAGCCTGCCCGGGACCGAATCCCAGCACGTCATCGACCTGCTCAAGAGCGAGTTCGCCTCCCAGAACGGCGACATCGACCAGATCGTGTTCACACACCAGTCGCGGCACGGTCCAGTCGCCCGCGGTGCGCAACGCGATCGAGCCACTGCTGCGGCGCGTGCGGACGATGCCCCACGTCGCCGCCGTCACCAGCCCCTACACGCCGGCCGGTCAGCTTCCAGATCTCCAAGGACGGCCGGACCGCGTTCGCCACGGTGACGTACACCAAACGCGCGAACCTGCTGCCAGACGACACCGGCAAGCCGGTGCTCGACGCGGTCGGCCAGGTCAACGTGCCAGGTCTGACGGTTGCGGCAGGCGGGCAGGTGATCGAGGCCGCCGAAGGGCTTCAGCGTCGGCCCCGCGACCGCGGTCGGCGTGGTCGCCGCGTTCATCATCCTGCTGCTGACGTTCGGCTCGCTGGTCGCGGCCGGGTTGCCGCTGATCACCGCCGGCTTCGGCCTGATCACCGGGGTCGCGCTGTCGGCCTCGCGACGCACCTCACCAGCCTGTCGAACATCTCGCCGGAGCTGGCGCTGATGATCGGGCTCGGCGTCGGAATCGACTACGCGCTGTTCATCGTCACCCGCTTCAGGCAGAACTACCAGGCCAACCCCGACATCGCCGAGTCGGTGATCGAGGCGATGGACACGTCCGGCCGCGCGGTCCTGCTCGCCGGCACGACCGTGGTGATCGCGCTGCTGGGGATGTTCGCGACCGGCGTGACGTTCATGTACGGCCTCTCGATCGCCTCGATCCTGGCGGTGCTGATGGTGCTGACGGCGTCGCTGACCGCGCTGCCGGCGCTGTTGATGCTGTTCGGCCAGCGGCTGGTCAGGCCCAGCCGGCGCGCACGCCGGCGCGCGGCCCGCGGCGAGGCCGAGCGGCCGTCGCGTTGGCGGGAATGGTCGCAGACTGTGCAGCGCCGGCCAGAGTCGCTGGCGCTGGTCTCGCTGGTCGTGATGCTGATCTTCATCGCGCCGCTCGTTGACGATGCGGCTCGACAGCTCCGACGCCGGCAACGACCCCTCGGGCACGAGCACGCGGTCAGGCGTTCGATCTGCTCGCCAACGGCTTCGGGCCCGGCGTTCAACGGCCCGCTGGTGATCGCCGCTCGAGCTCGCACGGCCCCAACGCGAAGGCGAACCTGGCGGCGCTGCGCGGCGGCGATCGCGTCGCACCCCGGACATCGTCACGGTCACACCACCGCGGATGTCGCCGTCGGGTCAGGTCGCGGTGCTCGACGCCTATCCGGCGTCGGCGCCGCAGGACCGCCGCAACCGTCGACCTCGTCCACCAGCTGCGCGACAACGTGCTGCCGCCGCTGCAGTCCAAGCTTGGGATCACGGCGCTGGTCGGCGGCTTCACTGCCGGCTCGATCGACTTCTCGCACGTGCTGGCGACCAAGCTGCCGCTGTTCATCGCGATTGTGGTCGTGCTCTCGGCACTGCTGCTGTTCGTGATCTTCCGCTCGCTGGTGATTCCGCTCCAAGCCGCGGCGATGAACCTGCTGAGCATCGGAGGCGCGCTCGGCGCACCGTCGCGGTATTCCAGAAGGGCTGGCTGTCGGGCATCTTCGGCGTTCAGCCGGGGCCGATCGAGCCATGGATCCCGGTGATCATGTTCGCGGTCGTATTCGGTCTGTCGATGGACTACGAGGTGTTCCTGGTCTCGCGCGATGCGCGAGGAGTGGGTGCGTCACGGCGATGCCGCGCGAGGCCGTCGCCGACGGGATCGCATTCACCGGTCGCGTGATCAGCGCCGCCGCGCTGATCATGATCTGCGTGTTCCTGTCGTTCATGCTCGGCGACGAGCGGACGCTGAAGGAGTTCGGGTTCGGTCTTGCCGCCGCCGTGTTCCTCGACGCGCTCGTGATCCGCTGCATGATGCTGCCGGCCGTGCTCGAGATGCTCGGGCCGGGACCTGGAAGCTGCCCCGCTGGCTCGATCAGCACCTGCCCCAATCAACATCGAGGGCTCAGCGGCGGCCGACGCCGCCGCGCGCCAGAGCGACCGCGAGCTCGCCGGCTAGACGAACGGGTTGGCCTTCGTCGTTTCAGGTTTCGATCCGAGCGCGAACGATGGCGAGAAGGTGCGAATAATTCGCAGGTTCGCGCCAACGTTCCGCCGCGAACGTCCTCAGCACACTGCGAGTGGGTCTCCCGGAGACGTTGCACCCCACTAACGCCTCACTGCCGGCGGGAGCGAGCGGGGGCCCCACCGACCCGGCGCAGCAGGCCGCGGTACTCCGGATGCGCGAGCGACAGGCCCGACAGCTCGGCGGGCGCAAACCAGCCGAACCGCGTCGTGCTCCTCTGGTGCGGCGTTGACCACCTGGCCGACCCATTCGCGCACGACCCAGACCCGCATGTCGACCTCGTGGTCGATGATCCGCACCTCCGGCCGACTGCGGGCGATGACCGTCGGTGCGACGCTGACCCCGACCTCCTCGCGCAGCTCGCGCGCGAGTGCCGACCGGGTCTGACTCACCCCGCTCGACGTGGCCGCCGGGCAGATCCCAGGCGCACGGCGACCAACGCCGCGCAGGCGAGCGCAGGCACAGGAGCACGCGTCCGTCCGCGACCACGACCGCAGCCACGATCCGGGCCGGAGGCGTGCGCCGCACCGTGGGGCCTGTCGCGCGGGACTAGGCGTCCTGCTCAGGCTCGGACGCCGCGTCCTCGGCGTCGGCGCCGCGTCCTCAGGCTCGGACGCCGCGTCCTCAGGCTCGTCGCCCGCCGGCAGCGGCCCGGCATCTGCTGTGGGTTCGGTCGGCGGCGAGCTCGCCCTCGAGCGCTTCGTCCTCAGCGTCTGACTCGGCCACCAGCGCGACCGCCGAGACCTGATCGTCGTAGCGGATGTTCATCACCCGGACTCCCTGCGAGGCGCGGCCGTAGCGGCTGATGCCGCGCACCGAGGTCCGCTGGACCATCCCGTTCTGGGAGATGAACACGAGCTCCTGGTGCTCGCGGACGACGAGTGCGCCGGCGAGCTGCGCCCTTGTTCTCGGTCAGCTCGATCGTCTTGACGCCCATTGTGCCGCGGCTCTTGACCGGGTACTCGGTGATCGAGCTGCGTTTGCCGTAGCCGTTCTGGGTGACGACGAGCAGCTCCTGGTCGTCGACGCGCGACGTCCATCGCGAGGACCGAGTTGCCCTTCTGGGAGACGTTCATGCCCGCGCACGCCGCTGGTGTCGCGGCCCATCGAGCGGACCTCGGCTCTCGGAGAAGCGCGACCGCCTGGCCCGACGCGCGAGACCATGATGATGTCGTCGTCTCCGCTCGATGCGGCGAACCGCGATCAGCTCGTCGTCGTCGCGGATGTTGATCGCGATGATCCCGTCGGCCCGGATCGGCGTGTTGTAGGCGATGAACTCGGTCTTCTTGACGATCCCGTTGCGGGTGGCGAACACGAGGTAGCTGCCCTCGGAGAAGTCGCGGGTCGAGAGCACCGACTGGACCCGCTCGCCCTCGCGCAGCGGCAGCAGGTTGACCAGCGCGCGGCCCTTCGCGGTGCGCGAGGCTTCGGGCAGCTCGTAGACCTTGGAGCGGTAGACCTTGCCGCGGTTGGTGAAGAACAGCAGGTAGTCGTGGGTCGAGCAGACGAACAGGTGCTCGATGTAGTCCTCGTCCTTCAGGTCCATGCCGTTGATGCCGACACCGCCACGGCGCTGCTGGCGGTAGGTCGACAGCGGCAGTGACTTGATGTAGCCCGAGTGGGTGATCGAGATCACCATCTGCTGGTCGGCGATCAGGTCCTCGATGTCGATCTCGCCCTCGGCATGTGTGATCTCGGTCCGGCGCTCGTTGCCGTAGGTGTCGGCGATCTCGCTCAGCTCCTCCTTGATCAGGTCGAGCACGCGCTGCTCGTCGCCGAGGATCTCCCGCAGCTCCTTGATCCGCTCGAGCAGGTCGGCGTGCTCGGTCTTGATCTTGTCGGCCTCGAGCGCCGTCAGCCGGCTGCAGCGTCAGCTGCAGGATCGCCTGCGCCTGCACGACCGTCAGCTCGAACCGGTCGATCAGGCCCGCGCGCGCCTCCTCGACGTCACGCGAGCCGCGGATCAGCGCGATCACCTCGTCGAGGTTGGCGAGCGCGATCAGCAGTCCCTCGAGCACGTGTGCGCGCTCCTCGGCGCGGCGCAGCTCGTACTGGGTGCGGCGGACGATCACCTCGCGCTGGTGGTCGACGTAGTGGCCGAGCACCTCGCGCAGCGACAGCGTCCGCGGGACGTTGTCGACGAGCGCGACCATGTTGACGCCGAACGTCGTCTGCATCGGCGTGTGCTTGTAGAGCTTGTTGAGCACGACCTTCGGGATCGCGTCGCGCTTGAGCTCGATCACGATCCGCATCCCGCGCCGGTCGGACTCGTCGCGCAGGTCGGAGATCTCGGTGATCTTCTTGTCGAGCACGAGGTCGCGGATCTTCTCGATCAGCCCTCCCTCGCCGCCCTTGCGGACCTGGTAGGGCAGCTCGGTGACGATGATCGCCTCCTTGCCCTGGCCGATCGGCTCGATGTGAGCCTTCGCCTGGACGCGCACCCGGCCGCGGCCGGTCGCGTAGGCGTCGCGGATCCCGGAGCGGCCGAGGATGATGCCCGGCCGTCGGGAAGTCCGGGCCCTTGATGTGCTGCATCAGCGCGTCGACGTCGATCTCAGGGTCGTCGATGTAGGCGATCGTGGCGTCGATCACCTCGCGCAGGTTGTGCGGCGGGATGTTCGTCGCCATCCCGACCGCGATTCCCGAGCCGCCGTTGACCAGCAGGTTCGGGAAGCGCGCCGGCAGCACGACCGGCTGCTGGCGCGAGCCGTCGTAGGTCGGGCGCGAAGTCGACGGTCTCGGCATCGATGTCGCGCAGCATCTCGGTCGCCAGCCGCTCCAGGCGCGCCTCGGTGTACCGCATCGCCGCGGCCGCGCCCCAGCCGTCGATGTTGCCGAAGTTGCCGTGGCCGTCGACCAGCGGATAGCGCAGCGAGAAGTCCTGCGCCATCCGCGCGAGCGTGTCGTAGATCGCGGAGTCGCCGTGCGGGTGGTACTTGCCCATCACCTCGCCGACGATCTGCGCGCACTTGACGTGCTTGCGCGTCGGCTGCAGCCCCATCTCGTTCATCACGTACAGCACCGCCGATGGACTGGCTTGAGGCCGTCGCGCACGTCGGGCAGCGCCCGCCCGACGATGACCGACATCGCGTAGTCGAGATACGCCGAGCGCATCTCGTCCTCGAGCCCGCGTGGCTCGATGTTGCCGCCGTCGATGGTGTCGATTGCAGACATGTGCTACCTACCTACTCGTGAGGGGAAATAAAGTTGGGGTGGTGGGGTGGGAGGTGAGCCGCTCCCGATCCCCGGTGGGGTGGCGGGGTGGGAGGTGAGCCGCTCCCGAGGTGGGGTGGTGGGGTGGGAGTGAGCCATCAGATATCCAGATTGGTGACGAGGCGGGCGTTCTCCTCGATGAACGCGCGCCGGGGCTCGACCTGGTCGCCCATCAGCATCGAGAACACGCGGTCGGCCGAGGCGGCGTCGTCCATCGTGACCTGCACGAGCGTCCGGGTCGCCGGGTCCATCGTCGTCTCGCGCAGCTCGTCGGCGTCCATCTCGCCGAGGCCCTTGAAGCGGTAGTAGTCGATCCCGCGCTGGGCGAGCTCGAGCACCTGCTCGTGCAGCTCGGAGAAGCCGGCCGGCGTCGGCCGAGTGATCGCCGAGCCTGACCGTGAACGGCGGCGTCCCGGTCAGCCCGACCAGATCACGATGAACGTCGGCGAGACGGTGGTACTCGTTGGCCTCCAGCGCCGAGCGGCGGACGTGGTGGGTGGTCGCCAGCCCGCTCTTGGCCTCGTGCGTGCGGATCACGATCTCGGTCGGGCGCTCCTCGATCAGCGACAGCCGGTAGGCATGGCCGTCGCCGTTGCCCTCCTCGGCCGCGAGGTGGCGCAGCAGCCCGTCGACGATCGGTGATCTGCTCCTCCAGCAGCCGCGCCTGCTGCATGAACGAGACGACGCTCTGGCCGTGGGTCGCGCGCAGCGCGGACGCCCAGCCCTCGTACTGGCGCAGCAGCCGCGTGAACCGCTTCCAGCGGGCGTCGGTCAGCTTGAACGACTTGCCCTCCTGATCGGTGATCTCGAGCTTCTCGAACTTGTCGCCGAGCAGGATGTCCTCGAGCTCGGACTCACGCTCGATGTACCGATGCTTCTGGCCGCGCGTCAGCCGGTACAGCGGCGGCTTGGCGATGTACACGTAGCCGGCC
Source organism: uncultured Solirubrobacteraceae bacterium (assembly GCA_963714245.1). Taxonomy (GTDB): domain Bacteria; phylum Actinomycetota; class Thermoleophilia; order Solirubrobacterales; family Solirubrobacteraceae; genus Palsa-465. The sequence continues at coordinate 189,003 of CAVQNR010000005.1, forward strand.
TCGATCAGCGGCTGCATCTCACGGAACAGCAGCGTCAGCGCCAGCGTGCGGATGTGGGCGCCGTCGACGTCGGCGTCGGTCAGCAGCACGATCTTGTGGTAGCGGGCGCGCTCGATGTCGAACTCGTCACGCACGCCGGTCCCGATCGCGGTGATCAGCGCCTGGATCTCGTTGTTGGCGAGCACCTTGTCGATCCGGCTCTTCTCGACGTTGAGGATCTTGCCGCGCAGCGGCAGGATCGCCTGGGTCGAGCGGTCGCGGGCGGACACGGCCGAGCCGCCGGCGGAGTCGCCCTCGACGATGAAGATCTCGGCCAGCGACGGATCCTTGATCGAGCAGTCGGCGAGCTTGCCCGGCAGCGTCGAGTTCTCCAGCGCCGACTTGCGGCGGGTCAGGTCCCGCGCCTTGCGCGCCGCGGCGCGCGCCTGCGCCGCCGACACCGCCTTGCGGATCACCGCCCGCGCCTCCTGCGGGTTCTCCTCGAGGAACTCGGCCAGCTTGGCGTTGACGACCGACTGCACGAACCCTGCCATGCCCGGGTTGCCGAGCTTGGTCTTCGTCTGCCCTTCGAACTGCGGATCGGTCAGCTTCGCCGAGATCACCGCGGTCAGGCCCTCGCGGACGTCCTCGCCGCTGAGCGGCGGATCCTTCTCCCGCAGACTCGCCGTGCTCACGCGCGTAACGGTTGAGCGCGCCCGTCAACGCCGAGCGAAAGCCCGACAGGTGCGAGCCGCCCTCGATCGTGTTGATGTTGTTGGCGAACGAGAAGACCGACTCCTGGTAGGAGGAGTTCCACTGCATCGCGACCTCGACGCGCGCCCTCGCCGGACTCGCCCTCGAAGGAGATGATCTTGCTGCTGGATCGGGTCCTTGTTCTCGTTGAGGTACGCGACGAAGTCGGTGATCCCGCCGTCGTACTGGAACTCGACGCTGATTGCCCTCGGCGCGCTCGTCGACGATCGAGATCTTCATGCCGCGGGTCAGGAACGCGGTGTCCCGCATCCGCTCCTCGAGCGTCGTGAAGCTCAACTCGAGCGTCTCGAAGATCTCGTGGTCGGGCAGGAACGTGATCGTCGTCCCGTGATCGCGTCGGTCGGCTCGCCCTTGACCATGTCGCCGTCGGGCTTGCCGCGCGTGAAGCTCTGACGGAACACGTGGCCGTCGCGCCGGACCTCGGCCGTGCAGCGTGCTCCGAGAGCGCGTTGACGACCGACAGGCCGACGCCGTGCAGGCCGCCGGACACCTTGTAGCCGCCGCCGTCGCCGAACTTGCCGCCGGCGTGCAGGACGGTCAGCACGACCTCGAGCGCCGGGCGGCCCTCCTTCTCCATGACCGCGACCGGGATCCCGCGGCCGTCGTCGACGACCGTCACCGAGTTGTCGGGGTGGATCGTCACCGAGACGGCGTCGTTGCGGCCCGCCAGCGCCTCGTCGACGGAGTTGTCGACGATCTCGTAGACGAGATGGTGCAGGCCTCGCTCGCCGGTCGAGCCGATGTACATGCCCGGCCGCTTGCGGACGGCCTGCAAGCCCCTCCAGGACGGTGATGTCCTGGGCGTCGTAACTGGGTTCTGAGCCCGCGCTCGGGCGCTTCTCGTCGTCGGTTGCCAACGATCCTCCGGTGACGTTGAGACGCCCCGGTCCCGCGCCACGCTGGGGCGCGCCGGGGCGTCAGGAATCTGTGTTGTGAAGGATAGCACATACTGCCCCCGGAAACGCCGCCTACAGTTGTCACAAAATACCTGCAAATCGTGACAATTTGGGGGCGTCTGATAGCGACCTCGCCGACGGCGGCCTGGCCGGCGACTCGGACGGCCCGCGAGCTGACGGCTCAGCGACCGTGCCCGACCGCCACGCAGCGCAGTCGCCGGACCGACCCCGAGCGCGAGCCTGGCGTTCAGCTCGGCGAGGATCTGCACGCGACATCAGATCGAGCTCCTGAGCCCACATCGCGTCGGCGCAGGAGACCGTCAGGACGCCGCCGCGCTCGGCCGTCGCGGTGCTCTGCCGGGCCAGCTCCTCACCGACCGCGGCGGCCCAGATCCGCTGCACGTCGGCGAGCAGCGTCTGCGGCGCCAGCTCGTCGGCGAGCGCCTCGAGCGAGGCGCCAGCGAGCGCGGGGAGCGTCGATAGGACGGCATCACGCGCTCCGCGCTTCGCCAGCGATCTCGGCGACCGACCCCGTCACGAACCTCGAGCCGATGCACGTCGGCCTGCTCGGCGCCGGGCACCTGCTCGGCGTCGGTGGCGGTGATCACCGACTGGCCCTCGCCGGAGCGCAGCAGCTCGATCAGCGCCTCGCGCCGGCCGGCATCGAGCTCGGACATGACGTCGTCGAGCAGCATCAGCGGCGTCGACTCGCGGCGATCGGCGAGCGCCTCACGCTCGGCCAGCAGCCAGCCGAGCAGCGCCAGCCGCTGCTGGCCCTGCGATCCGTAGTTGCGCAGCTCACGGCCGGCCCGTGACACCGAAACGTCGTCACGGTGGGGCCCGTGCCCGCTGAACCCGCGCTCCAGATCGCCCGGCGAGTCGCTCGCCAGTTCGGCGACCAGCTCCTCGACGGTCGTCGGCGCGCGAGCGGGGCCGGTAGGCGATCCGCGGCTCGCCGTCGAGTCCGAGCAGCTCGCAGCAGCCCGGCGAACGGCTCCGCGACCGCGTCGAGCGCCGCGCGGCGATCGCCCATCAGCTCGATCCCGTGCCGCGCCAGCTGCAGGTCCCACGGCTCGAACGCCGCCCGCACCCGATCGCTCGGCGCCCTCGCCTCGCAGCTCGCGAGATCAGCGCGTTGCGCTGCGCGAGCGCCTGCGCATAGGCCTTGCGCGCCGCCGCTGCGCGCCGGCCACAGCGCCGCGACGAACTGGTCGAGATGCGCCCGGCGCACCGACGGCGCACCCTTGATCAGCTCCAGCCGGTCGGGGTCGAAGACGCTGATCAGCGGACGCTGGGCGACGTCGAGCAGCCGCTGCGACCGGGGCCCCGTCGGCCGTCATCCGCTTGACCTCTCCCGGGCTGAAGCCGACCGCCGAGCTCGTGCTCGCCGTCATCGCCAGCGACGGTCGCCACCACGCGCGTCGGCGCCCTGGCCGAAGCGGACCACCTCACGCTCGTTGGAGGTCCGGCACGAGCGGCCGGTGCAGCCGAAGTAGAGCGCCTCGAGCAGGTTCGTCTTGCCGGCGCCGTTCGGGCCGGTGATCACGGTCAGCCCGGGCCCGAACGATCGCCTCCGCGCGCTCGTAGCAGCGGAAGTCCCGGACGGTCACGCGCTCGACGCGCATCGTCGTGAGGCCGGCGCGATCCGATCGGGCGTCCCGTGCCCGGTCTAGACGTTGAGTCTGATCGGCATGATCAGGTAGCGGAAGCGGCTGTCGTCGGCGGACTCGATCAGGCCGGGTCGCAGCGGGCTGATCAGCTTCAGCACCAGGTCGGACGTCCTCAACCGCCTCCAGGCCGGCGCGCAGGAACTCGGCGTTGAAGCCGATCTCGAGCGGCTCGCCGTTGAACGCCAGCGGCAGCGACTCGCGCGCCTCGCCGACATCCGGGCGTCTGCGCCGAGACGGTCAGCTCGCCCTCGGCGAACGCCAGCCGCAGCGGCGCGTTCTTCTGCGCCAGCAGGCTGATCCGCCGCACGACGTCGGTGAACTCGCTGCCGGCGATGCGCAGCTCGTGCTCGAAGGTCTCGGGCAGCAGCTGACGGTAGTTGGGGAACTGGCCGTCGATCAGGCGACTGGAGAGCACGACCTTGCCGAGCGTGAACAGCACCTGGTTGGCACGGACGCTGACCGTCAGCAACTCGTCGTCGGCGCTCGAAGCCGCGACCAGCCGCGCGAGCTCCTGCAGCGCGCGGGCCGGGACGTTGACCTCGAAGCCCGAGCTCAGCGCCGTCTCGAGCGTCGTCTCCTTGACGCTCAGCCGATAGGAGTCGGTCGCGACCATGCGCAGCTCACGGTCGGCGGCGGACACCAGGATCCCGGTCAGCACGGGCCGCGTCTCGTCACGCGAGGCCGAGCCGGCGACCTTCGTCGCGGTCTGCACGAACGCATCGGCGGGCAGTTGGACCGCCGAGTCGGGCTCGGGCTCCGGGAACGGCGGGAAGTCCTCGGCGCGAAGCGTGCGGATGTCGAACGTCGCGTTACCCGGCCTTGATCTCGACGTCCTGCTCGGCCGAACGCAGCTCGAGCGTGACCTGCGCCGCCGGCAGCGAGCGAACGACATCGAGCGTCAGGCGGCCGGGGAGCACGACCGTCCCCTCGCGGATGCACCTCGGCGTCGAGCGGGACCCGCAGCCCGACGTCCATGTCGGTCGCGCGCAGCTCGCACCCATGCCGACGTCGCCGCGAGCTGAACGCCGGACAGGGCCTGGATCGCCGAGCGGGTCGACGCGACCCGGCTGACCGTCTGCAGCTGGGAGTGAAGCGTGTCGCGATCCAGAGAGATCTTCACGATCAATACCTCTAGTTGGGATTAGCAGTCATAGGGGCTGTCAGTGGTGTTGAGAAGTCGCCGATCGCCGCCGCAGCTGCGGGGTGATCTGGACGCATGTGGGCAACCGCTTGAGTCTGTCAACAACTGCGGTCGTCTGGTTCTGTCGACAAGCGCCGCCGAAGCCGGGCAAGGTCGTCAACAGCTTGTTGATCGGTTTTCAACCGGTCCGATACGCGCTTGCACGCGTGCAGCACGGTTGCGTGGTTGCGGCCGCCGAACTCGCGACCGATCGCCGGCAGCGAGGCGCTGGTGAGATCGCGGGCGAGTTGGATCGCGAGCTGGCGGGGCCAGTTGAACTTGGCGCCCGGCTGGAGGAGACGAGCTGCTCGACGGTGATCCCGAACGCGTCGGCGACCGTCGTCTGGATCTCGGCGATCGTCGGCGGCTGGGCCGGTCGCGGCGCGACCAGCGGGCCGGAGCGACCGCCGGTCGGCCCGCGTACCCGGCTGGCGCTCGGGCCGACGGGATACATCACGTCCAGCACCTCGGCGGTGAGCGCGGCGTCGATCGGCCGGCGCGTGAGCGAGTGAAACGCGACGACCCGGATCAGCGCGCCCTCGAGCGCGCGGATGTTGTCGGTGACGCGCTCGGCGATCATCTCGAGCACCTCGGGGTCGGCGAGCTCGATGCCGTCCGAGCGCGGCGCGCTTGTAGCAGGATCGCGACCCGAGTGGCGTGATCGGGTGGGGTGATTTCCGCGACCAGCCCGGCCTCGAAGCGCTCGCGCAGCCGCTGCTCGATCGCCGTCAGCGCACGCGGCAGGCGGTCGCAGGTGAGCACCAACTGGCGGCCGTTGTCATACAGCGCGTTGAACGTGTGGAAGAACTCCTCCTCGGTCTTGGCCTTCGACGCGAGGAACTGGACGTCGTCGAGCAGGAGCACGTCGGCGTCCGCGGTAGGACCGTTTGAACTCGTCGAGCCCGCGCGCGTTGAGCGCGGCGATGAAGTGGTTGGTGAACGACTCGGCGGTCGCCAGGCGGATCACGGCCCCGGGGCTGTAGTCCGCGACGTAGTTGCCGATCGCGTGCAGCAGGTGTGTCTTGCCCAGTCCCGGCGGCGCGTACAGGAACAGCGGGTTGTAGGCCTGGCCCGGGTTCTCGGCGACCGCCAGCGCAGCGGCGTGAGCGAGATGGTTGCCACGCCCGATGATGAACTGCTCGAACCGGTAGCGCGGGTTGAGCGGGCGTCGACGGGCGCCTCGAGCAGCGCCGGCGTCCGCGCGCGGAGGCGCGCGCTGTCGTGGTTCGTCGACGGCGCGGCGTGACGCCGTCGATCAACGATCTTCGGCTCCGTCACCGAGTACCCGCGCCGCCGCCACGGCGATCACCGGTCCATAGCGGCCGATCAGCCAGCTCGGCCGTGTCGGGCGGCGCGGTCGAGCGTCAGCGTGGTCGCCGTCGAACGAGACCGGTCGCAGCGGCGCCAGCCAGATCTCGAACGCCGAGTCACCGACCGCGGCCGCGCAGCTCGTCGCTGAGCTCGCTCCAGGCAGGCGCGGCGTCTTGGTGCTCGGGCAGCGGCAAGCGACTCCTCCGGGAGTGGTCAGGCGAACGTGATCGATGAGGATCTCACGAGGTGCAGTCCAACCCCGCGGGGCGGCGAATATACCAACGGTGATCGGCGCCCCGGCGGAGGTCCAGGGGGCCTTGGCGCAAAGCGCGGGAAAAAGCGAGATCGAACGCTCCAGAGCGCGCCCGAGTGGGCCTACGAGAGCGCCACGTCGGCGTGCGTATACTCGGGCGTTCCGTCGTCCAGCGACGTCTCTGAGCCATGAAACGTACGTATCAGCCAAAGAAGCGCAAGCGCGCCCGCACGCATGGGTTTCGCGCGCGGATGCAGACCCGAGCCGGGCGAGCGACGCTCAAGCGCCGGCGCGACAAGGGCCGTAAGCGCCTGACGGTCTGATGACCGGCGCCGGCCGGCCGGGTCCGAACCCCGCGTCCGTTCGAGCGATCAGGACGCGGCCGTCTCTCGCGCAGCGCCGAGTTTGACCGTGTCTTCCGGCACGGCCGGTCACATGCGGGCCGTGAATTCGTGCTGTACGTGTTCCCGCGCGGCGACGGCGATGGTGCGCCGCGACTCGGGCTGTCGGTCTCGCGCAAGGTCGGTGGCGCGGTCGAGCGCAACCGGGTCAAGCGGGTGCTACGCGAGGCGTTTGCACGCGAGGGTCCGAGCGCCTGCCGGCCGGCACCGACGCGGTCGTGATCGCACGGCCTGGCTCACGGGAGTTGGCCGAGCGCGACGGCCTGGCCGGCGTCCAGGAGGCGCTCGCAGCGCTGATCGACAAGGTCCCGGGCGCCACGGCGCGCGTTGTGACGACCGACGCCGGCGAGTGATGGACGGCGCTTCGGTGTCGCGCTGGCCACGCGCGGTCGTGCTGCTCCCGATCCGGGCCTACCAGAAGCTGATCTCGCCGATGCTCGGCGAGCACTGCAAGTACCACCCGTCGTGCTCGGAATATGCGGTGCAGGCGATTCGGCGATTCGGCATACTGCGGGGACTCGTCCTCGCTGGCTGGCGGCTGTTGCGCTGCAATCCTTGGAGCCGCGGGGGCTACGACCCCGTCGAGGAGCAGCGGTTGTTCAAGACCGGACCTGCCCCGAGCCCCAGCCCCTGACCGATGCTCGTCACCGCCAACATCTTCCAGCCGCTGATCGACGTCTTCGAGTCGGTCCTGAAGTTCTTCCACAACAACGTGGGAGTCAGTTGGGGCTTCTCGATCGTGCTCCTGACGATCTGCGTACGCGCCGTGCTGGTGCCGTTGACGTTCCGGCAGATCAAGTCGATGGTGCGGATGCAGTCGCTGGCGCCGCAGATCAAGGCGATGCAGGCGAAGTACAAGGACGACAAGGAACGTCAATCCCAGGAGATGATGAAGTTCTATCGGGAGAACAACGTCAATCCGTTGGGCTCCTGTCTGCCGCTGGTGCTGCAGCTGCCGGTGTTCATCTCGCTGTACTACATGCTGCGCAAGAGCTTGCGCGGAGACATCTGTCCGCAGGTGCAGGCTGCGTATCAGGCTCAGCATCGACACCACGGGGACGACCCCGTGCGGACCCGGGCATGGCGCGAGCTTCCTGTTCATCCCGGACCTGACCAACAAGGCGTCGGGCTGGGTGCTGATCGTGCTGCTGGCGTTGTACGTCGGCTCGCAGCTGGGCTCGACGTTGGTGATGTCGTCGGCGGCGACGATGGAGCCGATGCAGCGCAACCTGATGTTGTTTTTGCCGCTCGTGTTCGTGCTGTTCGTGTTCCGCTTCCCGGCCGGCGTGCTCGTCTACTGGATCACGACGAACTTCTGGACGATGGGCCAGCAGTACATCGTCCGAAAACGGGTCGGACCGCGGATCGCGGCCAGCGCGCCGGCAGTCGATGCCGTGGTCGCCGGCGGCAAGGGCGGTGGTGGCAGCGGCAAGGGCGCGAGCTCGCCACAAGACCGCAAGCGAGGCTCGGGCGCCGCAGGCGAGCTGCCGGAGAAGGCAGCGACGGGTGGCAACGGCGAGAAGCTCGCGGCGGCGGCTGGTCTCGGCGCGCTGTTCAGGTCACGCGCGAAGCCGGCTGCCGACGCGGGAGGCAATGGCGATGGCGGGAACGGCAGCGATGCCGCGGCCGCGACGACGTCTCAGCGCGTCGCCAAGACGAAGACCAAATCGGGCGGTCGTGGGCGCGGAGGACGATCGGGATCGGGCGCCGCGAAGGACTCGTCATCCCGCAAGGGGACGGATTCGAGCGACTCGAGTTCGACGGGCGGCTCGAGCACGCCGCCGCCGCCGCCCCGCAAGCGCAAGAAGCGGTCAGGCCGAAGGCGGTGAGCGATGTCGGTCGAGCAGGCTGAGACGCGCGTGCGCGAGATGATGGAACGGATCGCCGACGAGGCGGAGATCGAAGCCGACGTCGAGATTCGCCGCGAGGATGGGGGTCTCGTCGCCGAGTACGTCGGCGAGGACCTCGGGTTGTTGATCGGCCGTCACGGCCAGACGATCGACGCGATCCAGCACCTCGCCTACCGAGTCGCGACCCACGGCGATGGTACCGCGCGTGCCGGTGCTGGTCGACGCCGCGGGATACCGCGAGCGTCGCTCGGAGACGTTGCGCCAAGCCGCCGATCAGGCCGCGCAGGCTGCGGTCTCCGAGGGGCGCCCGGTCCCGTTGCAGGCGATGTCGGCGCTCGAGCGCAAGGTGATCCACGAGCACCTGAAGTCGCGCCGCGATATCGAGACGTACAGCGAAGGTCAGGAGCCTGCGCGGCACCTCGTCGTGGCGCCGGTGGTCTAGCGGGTCCTCTCGCCTTGCGCGCGGCTCGCGCCGTGCGCGCGGCGCGCGCCTCGGTGGACAGCGGCAGGAGTGCGTGGGTCACGCAACCGCGCGGGGCGCCGGTCACACGCTGCGGCGGGGAGGCGCTCGATGCGTGCTAACGGTCGGGCGGACGGCTGTAGCGGGCGATCACGTCGGCGTAGCGGTCGCACATCTGGCGCAGCCGCTGGGCGCTGGGGGCGTCGCGCTCGGGGGTGATCTCCGCTTCGAGGATCGGGAGCAGATCCTGCACGAGCGGCTCGCCACGGGCCATCCACTGGAAGTAGTGGCGGCCGCCGTGATGGTAGGGGCCGTACAGGCGGCACCGGGGAAAGCGTTGCTCAAGCCAACGGAACACGGCCTCGTGGCGAACGTGCATGCGTAGCACGACCTGGGGGTTTCGTCCGTCGCCGCCGAACGACCCTTCCCCGATCAACAAACCGACGAGAAAGCCGCGGTCAAACTCGGTCAGCTCCGCCATCGTCTGAAGTTGTAGCCGGTCCTGTGTTTCACCGTCAAGAAAAACGTGAAACATCGGCCCGTCGCGCGTGCGATCGTGCGCGGTGCCCGGGCGGCGCATGCGCCGCCCGCTCGAACTCTGTTGACTGCGTACAGAGGGGGTGTACGCAGATCACAAAGTTCGCAGTCAGTGGAGGCGTTCGGTCTCACACCGCACCTGCAGGACACCTGGAAGCGGTCGGCCGATCCGCAGCGTTGAGGAGATGGGGGCGCGCTGACGTCGCTGCACAGCGGTTCGTGCCCGCCGAAGGCGCTGGGCGTTTGTGCGCCCACGCCGGGGTGCGCGGCTGAACTTTGGCGAAAGCCTGCGAATAATTCTCACCTTCTCGCCATCGTTCGCGCTCGGGCCGCCGCGGTTCGCGTTCGGGTCGCCGTGGGCGAACCGTTCGTTTGGACCAAGACCGCCGACGAGGTCCTCGAGCCAATCTCACGCCACTGCGAACGAATCAGCCTGACAGCAGACTAGGGTGCGAGCGCGATGGCGGATGATGCGGCATCGATTGAGCAGCTGGTTCGACGCTGGTCGCTCCCTGCGTCTGCGTCAGACCAGCTCACCCAGTTGGCCGATCTCGTCAGCCGGGACAGCTTGGCACCGACGACCGTGCAGGAGCCCGAGCGGGTGCTCGACGATCACCTGGCCGACTCGCTCGTCGCGCTCGAGCTCGGCGGCGTCGCCTGGCACGAGGCGGAGATCGCCGACCTCGGCGCCGGCGCAGGCTTTCCGGGGCTGCCGCTCGCGATCGCGCTGCCCGGCAGCGACGTCTCGCTGGTCGAGAGCAACGCCCGCAAGTGCCAGTTCTTGAACCGCGCCGCGGAGCTCTGCCGGCTGGACAACGTCGAGGTCGTTCGCGAGCGGGCCGAGCTCTGGCGCGCGGGTCTGCAGCGCTGCGACGTCGTCGTCGCCCGCGCGCTCGCGTCGCTGCCGGTGGTCGCCGAGTACGCGGCGCCGCTGCTGCGAGTCGGCGGCACGCTGGTCGCATGGCGGGGACGGCGTGACCGCGCCGACGAGCTGGCTGCGGCACACGCCTGTGGTCAACTCGGGCTCCAGCCACGTGCGGTGATCGCGGTTTCGCCCTACCCCGCAGCCGAGCATCGCCATCTCCACGTCTTCGACAAGGTGGCGGACACTCCGGCAAGATTCCCGCGCCGCCCCGGCGTTGCCCGTAAGCATCCGCTCGGCGGCTGAACCGCACAACGGCGCGTGCGCGCCTCGCAATGTGCGCGAATCGCCCACCCACGCGGCGGCTCTGACCGGTCCCGGCGCTAGCTTCAAGCGCGCAATGGGCACGGTGTACGCGATCGCCAACCAGAAGGGAGGCGTCGGCAAGACGACGACCGCCGTCAACCTCGCGGCGTGCGTCGCCGAGGCGGGCTACGAGGCGTTGTTGGTCGACATCGATCCGCAGTCCAACGCCACGATCGGGCTCGGGATCGACAAGCGGGTGACCCCGACCGTCTATGACGCGTTGCTCGGCGATGTACCAATCGAGGACGTCGTTCGGCCGACCGGTATCGAGCATCTCGCCCTTGTCCCGGCCGGCCCGGACTTAGCCGGCGCCAACGTTGAGCTGCCGCGGCTTCCCGGCTCGGAGACTCGGCTGCGCGATCTACTGGCACCGCTTCGCGATCGCTACGCGTTCGTGCTGCTCGACTGTCCGCCGTCGCTCGGGCCGCTGACCGTGAACGCACTCGTCGCTGCCGATCGCGTGATCGTTCCGGTTCAGACCGAGTACTTTGCGCTCGAGGGCCTGGCGGGGTTGCTCGAGACCCTGCAGCTGGTCAGGCGCGAGCTGAACCCGAGGCTGACCGTCGCCGGGATGTTGCTGACGATGCACGACAGTCGGACGCGCCTGTCAAACGACGTCGAGGCAGAGGTTCGCCGGCACTTCCCGGACCTCGTGTTTGACACCGTGATCCCCCGCAACGTCAGGGTCGGCGAGGCGCCGAGCTTCGGCAAGCCGGTGATCCATCACGACCCGCACAGCGCCGGCGCGGACGCGTACTTCGAGCTGGCCAAGGAGGTGGCCGCCCGTGGCTGAACAACGTCGTGGGATGGGACGCGGTCTCGCCGCGATCCTGGCCGTATCTGACGGTCAGGACGAGGTCGAGGAGCTGCGCCAGCTCCCGGTCGAGTTGATCGTCGCCAACCCGGAGCAGCCGCGCCGGCGGTTCGACGAACCGGCGCTGGTCGCGCTGTCGCAGTCGATCCAGGACCGTGGCGTGCTGCAGCCGGTGCTGGTGCGGCCGCTGGCGTCGGGCAGCTACGAGCTGATCGCCGGCGAGCGGCGCTGGCGTGCCGCCGGCCTTGCCGGGCTGGAGACGATCCCCGCGATCGTCCGCCACCACACCGATGCCGCTTCGCTCGAGCTGGCGCTGATCGAGAACATGGCTCGTGAGGACCTCAACCCGATCGAGGAGGCGCGGGCCTGTGAGGCGTTGACCGAGGAGCTCGGTCTCTCCCGGGAGGATGTCGGGCGCCGGGTTGGACGTGGCCGCGTCGCGGTCTCGAACCTGCTGCGGTTGCTCGAGCTGCCCGACGAGGCGTTGGAGTTGATCGAGCAGGGCCAGCTGACCGAAGGCCACGGCCGTGCGCTGTTGACGGCAACCGGCAACGACAATCGCCGCCGCCTCGCCAGACGCGCGGTCGAGGGACGTTGGTCGGTGCGTGAAACCGAGGCCCGCGCTCGCGGTGAGCGACCGATCGCCCGCGCGACCCGCCGGCATGCCCGCACGCTGCACCCCGACCAAGAGGACGCGATCGTCCAGATCAACGACTCGCTCGAGTCGGCGCTCGGTCGCGATGTCGAGGTCACTGCGACCGCCGAGGGCTACCGCGCCCATCTCAGTTTCGACTCGCTCGATGACGCGCTTGAGCTCGCCCGTCGGCTTCGGGTCGCCGCCGACGATCCGAAACAGGGGGCCGCCTGATCCGATCGCACCGATATCTGGTGTGCTGAGGCGCGGTGGCGACGGTAGAATCGCTCGCTCGCCGGGCGATTAGCTCAGTCGGTTAGAGCGCTTCTCTGATAAGGAAGAGGTCCCAGGTTCGAGTCCTGGATCGCCCATCATAAGTAAATACCTGCAAATCGGGTCCTTCCGTCGGTGCCGAAGTTCGGGCGTAAGGCCTTCTGGGGCTCGCGAAGGGTCCACCTGGGTCCATCATATCCGGAGGCGGGCTCCACATTCGATGATCTAAACCGCTCCAACAGGCGCTCGCCCCGGCCACAAGGGGGGGTGCGCGCTGTGAGCGACCGGACCGTCTGGCTGGAGCAGTGGTGCCCTGACTGTGGCGCGGCGCCCGGCGCTCGATGCAGCCGCTGGTCGCGTGGGCGGCGGGTCGGTGGCGGCCGCATCGTTCCCGTCGCGCAACTGCATGTCGCCCGCGGCTGGCTCGAGCGTCCGTGCCCAACCTGCAAGGCGCCGATCGGCGACCGTTGTTCGAGCCCAGTGGGCGCCCGGCGCCGCGGGTACACATGGCGCGGCGGCGGCCGGCGTGTCGCGAGCTGGTGTGGCGACCTGCGGTGTGGGAAGAGCTTGAGCGACGGGGCGCCATGGTCGCGGTCGTGTTGTTTGGGGTCGGACCGGCCGCGGAGGGCAGACGGAGCGGATCGATCCCCTTTGGGTGGAGTGCGAGCGCCTGGTCGAGGTCGAGCGATGGACGTCCAGGGACGAGCTCTGTTACGCGCTCGAAGCTTCGGTGCGGGAGTGCTTCGGGACCTTCGCGGGACTCCCGCTGACCCAGGGCGAGGTGATGTGGACGACGGCAGATCGGTCGGTCTTGATCCGTGGCCGCCGCGGTGGGCGCGTGTTCAAGGATTCGTGAGGTGAACGGCCCATGCCGCCACCAGACCGTTTCGAAGGTGGCTGACCCAGCAACGCCGGCCCGTGGTCCACAAGCCGCCCCGTCCAAGAACGAGAAAGACCGGGCGGGCACCCGGTCTTCCGAAACATAGGCGCCGTCAGTGCCGCACAAGATTTCTGCCCGGAAATGTACCTGGCCGTCGGACGGACAGCAACACCGCCATGCGGATCTGCGCGCAAAACCCCGGCCGAGACTCATCGCGAACACCCGCGCTCAGGGTGCTGGCGATGGCTCTTGCCACGAACCCAGATCCAGGCGCCTGATCACCCTCCCGAGCGATGGCGAGGCGCGCCGTTCTGCCCGTTCCTGTTCATCGCGATGGGGTGGGTTCCGATGAGCTACCGGGCGATCGCTGCGGCGCTGGCGCTCCGCGAGGTGTCGACCGGCGAGCGCCTGTCGCCTTTTCGCTGGCCAGCTACGCCAATAGCGATCAGCAGGCGTGGCCGAGCGACGAGGTCACGGCGGCCCGTGCCAAGGCAAGGCTTGGACTTGGCCTTCAGGGGGTAAGGGTTGATCGGTTCGGGAAGACCGATCGAAAGGAGGCACGCATGTCCGCCACGGTTCATCGACTGGTGACCGGCGGCGATCGCGAACGTGAGGGCGCCGCGGTTGCTGAGCGCCTGGTGAAGCGGTGGCGTGAGGCCGGAGATCGACGCGCCCGTGACGAGCTGGTCGAGCGTTCTCTTCCGTTGGCGCGACGGCTCGCTGGGCGCTACCAGAGCCCGCATGAGCCGCTTGAGGACCTGGTTCAAGTCGCGTGTCTGGGTCTTTTGGGAGCGGTCGACCGCTTTGATCCTGACCGCGGGATCCCGTTTCGGTCGTTCGCGATCCCAACCATCATCGGCGAGCTCAAGCGTCACTTCCGCAACACTGGCTGGACTGCGCATGTCCCGCGCGGCGCCCAGGAGCTTGCGCTACGCGTCGATCGTGCCGCTCATCAGATCGAAGAGCGGACAGGCCGTTCGCCTACCCCGGGCGATGTCGCCGAGTTCCTCGAGCTCAGCCTCGAGGACGTCCTGACCGGTATCGACGCCGGCACCGCGCACTTCTACAGCTCGCTGGACGCGCCGATCCGTGAGGGGTCAGTCCGCGATAACCCCAAACAGCTGGCTGACACCGTCGGCGGCGCCGACGGACGCTATGACCTGGTTGACACCAAGCTGTCGGTCGCGTCCGCGATCGCGCGATTGCCATATCGAGAGCGCACGGCGCTGCGGCTCCGTCTCGAGGGCGATCTCAAGCAGACCGAAATCGCTGAGCGGATGGGCTGCTCGCAGATGCAGGTCTCACGCCTGCTGCGCAGCGCGGCGCGACAGGTCCGCGAGGAGATGGACCCGCACGTCCGGATCGCCCCGTGACTCAGGAGAGGTCGAGTTCGTCGATCCGTTTTCGCACGGTCGTCTGGCGCGCCTCCCCTGGCGGCTGCCGGGTTACCGGGTAAGCGGGTGTGTGTGGCTGCTGCGCCACGCAGACACCCAGTGGTCTGAGGCCGAGCGCCATACCGGGCGTTCTGACCCGCCGCTGAGCCAAATGGGCCGCGAGCAAGCGCGCGCCGCCGGACGGTTGGTCGCCGGTCGCCCGTTTCACCGCGTGTTCGTCAGCCCCCAGCATCAAGCACGTGAGACCTGCGAGCTCGCCGGCTACGGGACGCAGGCCGTTATCGAGCCGTTGCTGGTCGAATGGGACTATGGCGAGTTTGAGGGGATCACCGACCGACAGGCCCGGGAGCGTCGACCGGGTGGGATCTGTTTCGCGATGGCGCCCCAGGCGGCGAGCAGTCGGCGCAGATCGTCGCGCGGACCGATCAGCTGGTCGGCCTGATCGACCGCTGCCCGGACGTTGCCTGCTGGTCGGTCGCGGCAAGTTCCTGCGCGCGCTCGCGGCGCGGTGGCTGAGACAGCCGATCGCGCTCGGAGCGGTGCTGCCATTCGATGCTGGCGCGCTGGCGGTCCTCGAACGCGAGCAGGAGAAACCACTGCTGCGATCCTGGAATCAACTGCCGATGCCGCCAGGGTAGCCAGCCGCACGCACCGGACAGGATTAGCACGACCAGGTCCCGCCAGCCGCGTGAACAGCCAACGCGGCGCCAACTCTGGCATGTATTCGACGAGCGGCGGATCGGGTAGTGCCTGGTTGATGTCGTTGACTGGTTGGGATGGTGTCTGGCTTGAGGTCGCTTGTGACGATCGCGCTCCTCGAGCGGTTCGAGAGGCGCTGCGCGTAAGCGAGGAACTCGCGGTGGTGCGCGACGACGTGCTGTTGGTCTCCAGCGAGCTGGTCGGGCTAGTCGTCCGCGACCATCGGATTGACGGAGCGGTCCTTCGCTTCGGAGCCGAACTGGTCGAGCGGGGGGTGATGTTGCAGGCGCAAGCGCCCTGCGCGACCGATGCCGACGCTGATCGCGATGGCGATGGACGTTTCTCGGCCCGCAGGCTCGGGCTGCAGGTGATCGACCGGCTTGCCGAACGATGGGATGTCGAGCATAACGGTTGGGTGCGCGCGTGGGCGGTGCTGGCAGTCGCCTGGCCCCCGTCCTGACGACTTGAACCGGCCCTGCGCAGTACTAAGATGCAGGCTTCGGCCGCCGGGCTCGGGTAGGGCCGCGGGGTCGATCACAGGACGCTGGACTCTTGCGGTCGGTCGGCCGTCGGGGGGACCCGTCAGCAATTGTCAAAGGCCGATGATCTGGGGGGTGTCTGTGTGTCTTTACTTTCACGAACTGCAGTGACGGGCAATGCCTGATTCCGTGCAAGGAGCTGTTCGGTCGATCGGGTCGCTGCAGATGTGCCGTAGCGGCGATCGACAGGAAATCGTCCTCAGCCTCAGCGGCGAGCTGGACCTGCAGTCAGCCGCCGAGCTCGAACGTGAGCTGGCATCGATCCGCCGCGATCCTCCAAGCCGGATGCTGCTGGACCTCGACCAGCTGGAGTTCATGGACAGCACCGGGCTTGCGGTGATCATCAACGCCGCACGGGCCACACGCGAAGACGGGACCAGCCTGCGGTTGCGTCCCGGAGGGCCACAGGTCCGCCGGCTGTTCGAGATCACCGGTGTCCTCGACCGGTTCATGTTCGCGGAGTGATCAAGTCTGGGTCGCAATCCTCGGTGCTGTTTGAAACGCCCTCCTCAACTGAGGTGTGGCACGCGCGTGTCTCAGATGACACCAAGCGTGCCGCCGAAGTGACAAGCGGCGCGCTTGAGTGAGTTGGCGGCGGCCTTCGCGTAGTCTGCGACCGGTTCGCTGGGGTCGAGGAGATCGCGAACGAGCCGGGATGACCAAGGTCGGTTCCGAAGGCCGCCCGCCATCACAGACCAGTTCGCCGACGCGTCGCGCGGGATCCGGGCTGCCGTACCGGGGGTGCGGCCCCGGTCGCTGCTGGGTCAGCTGCTCGGCTGACCGTCGGTGTCTGCGACTTCGGCGGCGGCCTCCCAGGTCCGGGCGCCGTAGTCAGGCGGCTGGTCGAGCACGTAGATCTCGGCGGCGAGGTCGGGGTCGATGTGGTTGGCTGAGAGCATCGCGACGACACTGCGGCCGGTCAGCTGGCCGATCGCGTCGCTGCTCTCCTGGCGCATCGCCTCTTGATACTCGTGGCGGATCTCGATCACTTTCTCACCCCGTCCTCTGTCAGCCAGGGATCGCTCGCCGTTGGTCAGTGACTGCTCGAGGATCACCAGCACGATGTTGTCGCGAATCGTGGTCCTGGCCTTGGTAGGCCCACGCCCGGTGTAGTCGCGCAACAGCCGCACGACGATGTTGGAGATCTGCGATGGCAGCGAGTTGCTGCGATTGGCCTGCTGGCCCTCGGTCGAAGCGGGCATCGCTCGTCCGGTCTCGTCTTCCCCTAATACGATGTCTCCGACGCCCGAGAAGAGGGAAAAACGGCGAGCCGCCAAGGCGCAAGACCTCCCTGGACAGCAATGCGCCGCGCCGGGGAGCTGTCCGGAAGAGTACGCGCATGTTCGATCGTGGCCGGTGAGATCGGGTAACCGGGGTTGATCACCAACAATGACGCGAAGACGATCACCAAGACCCGCGACCCGCGACGATGTGATCACGATCCCCGTCTCAGACGGGCGGCTTGCTCCCAGGCGCGCCGGGGCGTTGACCAACGCCATCTCTGTAGCGGCATGACCAGATCGGTCTGAGATGAATCCGGGCACGGTCACAGTCGGTTCGCGGGTTGCGCTCAGCGATGGCGCGATCGGTGTTGTGACCCGGATCGCCGACGACGATGACGCTCAAGCGCTCCGGGCTGGCCGCCCCGGTCGACTCGTGGGCCCGGACCAAGGCCGACTATGAGCGGTGGTTGCGTGACGGTGAAGCGAAGTTGTTGATCGCGCGAGACGTTCGAACCTCGCGGCCGGTCGGCTACGTGCTGTACCTGCTGACCGACTCGGGCGCGACCTTTGATGTCGGGTCGCTGCGCGGTGACATTCACTCCCTGGTCGTTGACGAGAAGGCGCGCGGTGCCGGGATCGGCACTCGGTTACTCGAAGCGGTTCGCAGCGATCTGCTCAACCGCGGGATCGACTATTGGTCGGTCGGGGTGCTGGTCGACAACGTCGATGCGTACGGATGTATCGCCGGCTCGGCTTCCAGTCCTGGAACCAATCGCTGTTGGGATCGACCAGCCAGGAAGAGACGCTGAGAGCGTCCGAGGGGCTCAACAGGCCACAAGAACTGCCGGTCGTCGCCTTGAGTGCACCGGCTTCGTGGCGGGCCTGAGCCGAGCCGGATTCGGGTCTGCCTACCGTCTGCCGGCCGAACCGACGGCGATCCTGGTCTCGGGTTTCGGGCCGAAAGCGATCGCGCTCGCCGGACGTATCGGGGACGGATCTGCGCGGTATCTCCCGACGCCGAGGCGGTGGCCTCCTACCGTTCCCAGGGCGGTGAGGGCAAGCTCGTGCAAGGCGGAACGAAGGTCTGCTGGGGGCAAGGACGAAACCGACGGCGCTGAGCGCGTGGCACGGCTCTGGCCTAACGAAGAGCTCCCCGGAGAGCTCCCCCAGATTCTGCCGACTCGGCGCATTTCGAGCAGGCCGCACAGCTGGTAACGCCCAAATCGAGGTTTAGCTTGGCATGGCTGCGGTATCCGATCGTCACGTCTTGGACTCCGACGTCAATCCGCTTCGGTAGCCGAGACAGCGTCAACTGAACGGAGACCCGATGAGTCAGCAGCAGAATCGAGGTGCCGACGATGGGTTGGAGCGGCGACAGGTCCGCGTCGATCAGCCCGAACTCTCGCCCCATACCAACGAACGCCTGACCGCCGAGGTTCGCGAAGTCGTCGGCGACGACCATGTGACCGTCCCGACAGACCGGCCTCGCCCGAGTCAAGGCAAATCGTCTGCGGAGCCGGGTCATCGGCTGACCGCCGAGCTCAAACCGAACCGATTCATCCTCACGATGATCGGCGGCAGCTTCCTGGTCATTGCGGCGGTCGTGGCGCTGGCGATCGGTCAGTGGTGGATTCTGGTAGGGGCATTCCTCGTGCTCATCGTCGTGCTCGCCGCCATGATCGCGACCGTCCTGAAAATGATCAGCAACCAGGAACGCCCGTCGCCGACGACCGTCGCTGCGCTTGAGCAAGACGGCGTCGGCGACCCTGAACGTCACTTCTCGGAGTTGGTGAAGGAGTTCACGCCTGAGCGCGGGCAAGACGGCGAGCATCGCAGGACCGCCGTCGAAGACGAGCCTGCGAGCGTGGGCGAAGAGCAGGAGGATGCGATCACACCGAGTGGTGGCCCATCAGAAGCTAAAGGGCCTGGGGCATGATCAGGATCGACGGCGGTCCTCACGGATCTCGCGTCTGGCGGTATCGGCCTTCTCCCTGACGTCCTCTTCGGTTCCACGGGCGCGTAGCTGGTTTTCCCGTCGGGACCAAGGCCTTCCTTGACCTTCTCGAACTGCTCATCCGGATCTGGTTTCTCCTTGGCGGCCACGTCCGGAGGGCCATCCACGTGAGCGCGCCTCAAGCGAAGGTGGTGTATGTCGGCTGCTCGGGGTGGAACTATGACGATTGGCGGGGAGGGTTCTATCCGCACGGGCTGGCGAAGCGGCGGTGGCTGGCGTGCTATGCGGAGCGGTTTTCGACCGTCGAGGTCAACTCCACCTTCTACCGATTGGCCAGCCTCCGTGCGGTCGAGGGCTGGGTGCGTGATACGCCTAATGCGTTTGTGTTCGCCGTCAAGGCCAGCCGCTATCTCACGCACGTGCGGCGCCTGACCGATCTGGATCGCGGGATCCAACGCTTCTACGCGCCACTCGCGCCGATGGTCAAGGCAGGCAAGCTCGGCCCCGTCCTGTGGCAGCTGCCCGAAACGTTCCCGCGCGATGACCAGCGCCTCGCGCGGTGGCTGGAGGCGCTACCTGACGGGCGCCACACGATCGAGTTTCGCCATCCGAGCTGGTTTCACCAGCCCGTACTCGACCAGCTGCGCAGCCACGGGGTCGCGCTGACCATCGCTGATCACCCGGAACGACCGTTCCAGCGCCGAGTTGCGACCGCCGACTGGTGGTACGTCCGCTTGCATTACGGATCCCGAGGACGTGACGGCAACTACTCCCAGGGCGAGCTGGCCACGTGGACGCGGCGGTTCGCGCAGTGGCGGTCACGGCGAGAGGTCTACGCGTACTTCAACAACGACTGGGACGGATACGCAGCTGCCAACGCGCAGACGATCGCCGCTCGGCTCTCACAGTGATCGCATAACGCTCCGTTTTTATGGGCTGCGAGTGCGGAAGCGACGAAAGGCAACGTCCGCGGGAAGGAGACGTCCGTATCGCAGTCCGTCGAAGCATTCATGTTTTGGCCACCTCAGTCATCGAGGGACGCGTTGCGCTTCAGACTCTCGCACGCGGCGCGCACCCCGCGGCGCGACACCCCTAGCGCGGTCCTGATACGACTGCCCGCACGCTCCTGCTGTGTCTGGTCACAGCTTCCCCTCCGTCCCAGACCAGAACCGTTCCCCGGCCATATCCCTCTTCGATCGCTCCCTCGAAATCGCCGTAGTCGAGGCGATGGTCCTCGACCTGGACCGCCAAACGCTTCTCCCGTGGATCGGTCGACGGCCCCTTGGGCACCGCCCAGGACTTCAACACGCCCTCGACCTCGAGCCGGACGTCGTAGTGCAGGCTCGAGGCGTCGTGCTTGTGGATGACGAACCGCGGATCGCTCACGCCGAGACCGGTCTACCCGCGAGCCCGACCGACAATCTGATCGATGTGCGTGGTCTGTCTCAGCGGGTATCCCCATCGTCACCAGTTCGACGAGAGGAGCGACCATGGCCAAGGATCACGGCCCCAGCGTCAAGGACGACAAGCAGTACGAAGGGCTGCGCAAGAAGGGTATGAGCAAGTCGCGCGCGGCCGCGATCGCGAACACGCCCGACGCCTCGAGCAAGGGCGGCAAGCACTCGGGATCTGGCCAGAGCAGCGGTCAGAGCCGCAAGAGCAGCGGGTCGGGCAGCGGCGGCAACCGCGCCCAGAAACAAGCCGCCGGACGCAAGGGCGGCAAGAAGTCAAGCTGAGCGCTGCTCGTGTTCGATCATGTTCTGATCCGCGTCAGCGACCGGGAGGCATCCGATCGGTTCTACGCCACGGTGCTTAAGCCGTTGCGCGTCGACACCTTCGAGCCGCTGTCCGGGATCACGCGCTGGGACAACCTCGGCATCAGCCAGACCGACGCCGAGCATCCCGTGACGCGCGGCCTGCACGTCGGGTTCGCGGCACCCTCGCGTGAGCATGTCGACGCGTTTTGGCGCGCGGGCACGCAGGCGGGTTACCGCGACGACGGTGCCCCTGGCCCGCGCCCGGAGTACGGCGAGGACTACTACGGCGCGTTCGTGCTCGACCCCGACGGCAACAGTGTGGAGGCCGTGCACCTCGACAACCTTCCGAACGAGGGCGCGATCGACCACCTATGGGTCCGCGTGTCCGACGTCGCGGCGACCCGGGACTTCTACGCTGCGCTCGCGCCCCACACCGGGTTTGAGCTGGCCGCCGACACTCCCGACCGAGCGATGTTCCGCGGCGACAGCGGCACGTTTTCGGTCGTCGCCGGCCCCGCCACCGAAAACCTACACCTCGCGTTCTCAGGCCCGGACGACGCCACGGTACAGGCCTTCCATGCCACCGCCATGGCCGCCGGCTATCGCGACAACGGCCCCCCGGGCGAGCGCCCGGCCTATGGCCCCGGCTACTACGGCGCGTTCGTGCTCGACCCCGACGGCAACAACGTCGAAATGGTCCACCTCGACGAATAGCCGTGTTCTCCGGTCGGCAAGCCCGGTCAACGAGAGACCGGGACCGATGTGCGCGTCGGGTCGCACCTGATCAGACGAAGATCGCAGCGATCTTCATCAGGCGCGTACCGCACGTCCGCCCGGGTAGCACCGCCATGTGCTCATCGGTGTCATTGCGGTGCCCGGTGCGGTTGATTCGGCGCTCACCAGCGTGCTTGACGTGCTCGGCGTAGCCAAGGAGCTGCGCCAGACGGTCGACCCCGAGATCCCGGCGATCGAGAACGTGATCTGCGGGATCGGGCGAACCGCTGTTACGCAACGAGTCTGACCGTCCCGATCGAGCACCAGCTGCCGGGGCACGGCGTTGACGCGTTTGACCCTCTGGTCGTCGCCGCCCTGGGCGTGGTCGACGCGGCGGACGTCGGTCGCGTGCTGGCGCGGCCTGCCGCCCGCAAGGTGCACGACCTGCTGACCCAGCTTGGTCCGAATTACCGGTCTCGTCTGGCCAGCGCATGTACCGGCAACCTCCCGGCTCGCGGAAGCGGGATGTCTCGACGGCCGTCGCGCGACCGCGAGCAGGTGGCTGTCGGCCTACTTCGCCCGGCGCTACCCAGAGGTCACGCTCGACATGACGCGAATGGTCGTCGACAGCGGTACGATCATCACCGCCGGCGCAGCGTTCGCTCACATCGACCTGGTGATCAGCATCGTTTCGCGGATCAGTCCACGCCTCGCGCAAACTGGTCGCCGCGCGAATGCTGGTCAACGAACCTCCTTCCCGGAGCGCGTGCGGCGCGTGGTTCCGATCTCCTGGGCGGCCGTCGTCAAATCGATCGACTGTCCGATGTGCGAGCGAATCCAGGCTTCGAAGATCCGGTTCACGGCGAGCATGGGGTTGGTCACCGACGCCTGCACGGACAACGATTGCAAGCACTTGGTCTGGCCAACCTGATCCGCTCGGCGCGGCGCAGCTCAAGCGCGAGATCGGAGCGGGTCGGTGACCGTCGCGGAGGTGTTGCGTCACCCCCGGTCGGAGGCTGTCGGTTGCTCGCCGTGGGAGCTACTCGCCAGTCAGCGGGGTGGGGTCGGCGGCGTCGGACGCGATCTTGGCGGCGCAGGAGATCAGCGAGCGCAAGCTTACCGTCCGTCAGGGAGACCTGTTAGCCACCGAGCGAGTCGCCGAGGCGCTGAGACGTGGTCGAGGTTGCCGCTACCTTCTCTCGTCAGACACGACTAGAGGAGCCATCGTGGCCTATCGATTCGAAGCAGACGAGAGCGTGCGTGACTCGATCGTGCGCTGTAGCGGCGAGCAGCTTGATCGCGCCGTCAGCGAGCTCAGTGAACGGATCAGCTCAGATCCGGTCGACGCGGTACATACCGCACGCAAGGCGGTCAAGAAGGAGCGGTCGCTGTTGCGGATGACGCGCGGGTCGATGCCGGCCAAGCAGCGCCGCCGGGAGAACGCCGCGCTGCGCGAGGCGGCGCAGGGTCTGTCGGCGGCGCGGGATGCCGAGGCGATGATCGCCACCCTCGATGATCTCTCTGAGCGGTACGTGGGGCAGGTGCCCGAGAGCACCTTTGACGGGCTCCGCCAGCAGCTCGAGTCGCGACGCGACCAGCAGCGCGCGGAGCTAGTCGACTCAGCGCTCGGCGCCCAGGCCGTCGGGGAGCTGGGTGCGGTCAGGGCACGCGTCGCGGACTGGAGGCTCGAGAGGACAGGTTGGAAGGCGATCGAGATCGGCTTGCGGCATTCCTACACCGACGGGCGCAGGGCGTTCTCTCACGCTCGGTCACGCCGGTCGACCGAGGGTCTGCACGACTGGCGCAAGCGAGTCAAGGATCTGTGGTATCAGCAGCGTCTGCTGGCGTCAGTCGCCAGCCCGATGCTCGCGGGTCAGGTCAAGGAGGCTCACCGGTTGGCTGACCTACTGGGTGACGATCACGACCTTGGGGTACTGCGCCAGACGCTGACGCAGGGACAGGTGCACGCACCGGTTGATCTGGATGCCGTCGTCGGGCTGATCGATCACCGTCGCGAGACGTTGCAGACCGAGGCGCTCCACGTCGGTGCGCGCGTCTACGCCGAGAAGCCGTCGGCGTTTATCCGCCGCACACGCAAGCTCTGGACGGCAGGCCGCGACCAGGCTCGCGCAGAGCGTGCCCAGCATCCGATCGAGCTGGCCGAGGCGACCCGGGTCCCACATCCCGGTTAGACGCTGCTCATTCGGGCTGCATGCCCCGTGCGTTCACAGCTGGTTGACATGGCGACCATAAACCCGTCACGAGATTGCCACCGGCCTGATCGAACATGATCAGGCCGGACCGGGGTATGAGCCTCGCCGGACGCCTCCCTCCTCCAGTGTGCGGCGAGGGCCTCAGGACTGGATCACCCGGACTGGCTCTTAGGCGCTGCCGGCGTCCAACAAGTCTGGGCATGGCGGGAGCGCGGCGCAGCATTCTCCAGCTCGACGCGCAGCTGACGCACGAGCGGATGATCTGGGGTGATCTGTTCAAGCATCTGTGCTGCCGCGACGTGCTCTGGCTGTCGTCGATGAAGAACACGGCCTCGGGCGTGACACGAGCTTCGTCACACAGCGCGCGAAAGATCGCCGGGTCGGGCTTCTCGACGCCGTAGCGGCAGGCAAACCCCCACGGATCAAAGCGACGACCGATCGCGGCCAACTCGTGCGCCATCGCCTCAAGCACGAGCGGACCGTTGTTGGTCAGAAGCGCAGTCGGGACACGCGCTCGAACCTCGGGTGCCTAGCGCTCAAGCGCCTGCCGGCGGGCGGCGTCACCCGGCGCTGATGAGGTCGAGGCGGCACGCCTGCCTAGCTCGCGTCACGGTCGGCGATTGGTGTGTCGTCATCTTTGAGCTGGCGTCGGCGGAGCGCGGTAGCGGATCGCGGTCGTTGGCATCGCGCTGCTCGGGCGTCGCGTACTGCCCGGGACTGCCAAGCTTCTCCGCGACCTCTCGAACTTTCTTGATGCCCGCTCGATGCTTGTCGCTCATCCGTCCAGCCTACCCCCGAACCAGCTGCCGGCAATACGTGACGGCTCGTAGAAACGTGGATGCGATGAGACCTGTCAGGAGGTGTCGAGCCGATGATGCTCACCGGCCGGGGCAGGCGGAGGTCGACAGGTCCTGCCCGCCAGCGACGGTGTCGGCTTGGGATGCAGCGCGCGCTCGGACCTGTTGGACGCACGCCGATCATCAGCAGAGTCCGTCGGGCTTAGAGAACCCCCGCATGAGTGTGAGCGGGGCCGCGGATCGGTATGCACTACGCGTCTGAGTGCTCGTCGGTGTCTCCCAACGGGCTGTCCTCATCTGAGTCCGGGTCAAACGGAACCGGGGCGCCAGGTTCGGAGTCTGAGGCGCCGTCGGTGCCCGACTGATCGGGCTGCTTGTTCTTCGCGCGTGTGAGCTCGCCGGATTTGTCGCGGTCGCTGGTTGGCTGCTCGCTCATGCCGGGGTTCGTTTGATCGGGTATTTCACGCCGCGTCGGGGTGCTTGACTTCGCCGCGCCACCCAGCCGCCGCATGGTCTGATGATTCCATCAGTTCCTTAAACCGTTCCAGGTCGCCCTTGACGCGGCGGGCCGGTACGCCGAGCGTATTGCCGAGCTTCTCGACGATGCCCTCCGGCACGAAGTCCATCTGCACCATCACCTGGGTCTGGTGGTCATCGAGACGATGGAACGTCACCACGCCGGCGTTGTCGGTGCCACCGGTGTTCTTCCAGGCGACGCGCTCGTCAGGTCGCTGCTCGGTGATCTCCGCATCCCACTCGTGGGTCTGACCGGCTACCGACGCCACCCAATGCAGATGGGTCTCATCGACCTGGCGGACCTGCTTGATGCCCTCCATGAACTTCGGGAACTCCTCAAACTGGGTCCACTGGTCATAGACCGCCCGCAGTGGGGCGTGAACCTGGATTGACTGCTCGACCGCTGACATGGATTCTCCTATCGCGTGATGCGTCCTAAACCGGCAACGAGTCGCTACCCACACACAGTGTGTGAAAAACCTCAACAAGTTGAACAAGAGTCGGCGGTCACGTCGATACGAGGATGGGTGGCTGATCGCCGCGAGCTGCCGCCGTCGACCGCCGTCGCCTGCGTGAACCGTCACCAGCGGCTTGCAGAAGCTGATGGACTACGCGGTGGACGGGATCGCGCTGGGCGGCTGGCAGCTGATTGACCTGACGTTGATGGGTGCGATCGGCCGTGAGCTGCTGGGGCTGATCTTCTGCAAGGTCGTCTGATCCTGGTCGGCGCGCTGTTGTACGCGACCGGGCCGCTGATGATCGGGCTGGTCGCGACCCGTGCCGGGCACGCGGTCGCGCCCGCCTGGCTGTCAGCGGTCGGGTTTCTGTTCGCGATCGGGGTTGGATGGGCGACGATGTTCGCTGTCGGCGCGCTGCTGATCGAGGATGCCCGGCGCCGATCGTCACCGGGTGCTTGAGGCGATCGCCGCCGACGCCCAACTGGATTTCGGTGAGAACCCCGGCTGGGGGCGACACGGCGACGGGACGCTCTCCGCGGCTGACCCGCGACGTTCGAGTTCCTGCGACAGTTGGGCGCCGGGCCTGACCCCCATACATGCCGATGCGCGGCGCCGCGCCATGCGCTGGATGGAGAGATAAGCACCTATAGGTGCTGCAATCCTCCACTCGGCCCCGACGATTCATCTGGTCGAATTTCGGTTCGTAGACCACCCGTTTCTCAGTGGGTCTCTTTTGGCCGAGCTCCGGGCGCGCGACGGTACGATTGGATGCGTGGCTATCGCAGCCCAGAAGCTCCAGATTGGCCAGGAGGTGGAGGTAGACGGTCGCCGTTACGAGGTGGTCCCCGATCAGGGGGGCGGCGTCACGCTCGAGCCGGCCATCACCTTGTCAGCGGATGAGATCATCGCCAGGACCGGCGGTCGTCGAGCAACGCCTGAAGAGGCGGAGGCCTGGTTTGGTGACGTGCCCTCTGACGGCGAGGGATAACCCGCGTGACGGCCCCGGACCGCGATCCGCGCTGGGTTGAGGTCCGAGTGGACCCGGGGACTTGGGCGGTGGAGGTGGGCCGGCTCCGTGAGGGCTCACCGGCGCGGCTCGCGGCCGAACGTGAACGCACGACCCTTGAGCGGAGCGGCGTTCCTCGCGCCGCGCTGCTCGCGTGTGCAGCCGTCGGGGACGACGGAACCCGTCTCGGCCGCGAGCTCAAGGTGTACGTGCCAATCAGTGACGCCCCCGCCTCGCATCGGCCGTTCGGGTTTGTGTTCTCCGTTGCTGCCGACGAGGGTCGCCCATATCTCGCTCTGACCGCGTTCGGCGAGCGTCACCCAGTCCCGGGGACCCGCTCGGTATACGAGCGTGCCCACAAACGGCTCCACGGGCGGTTCCCAAACCAGGAACAAGCGCGGCCACGGGCGGCCGGGCGGTCTCCCAGGGGGCGGTCGCCGAACGTCGGTATCAGGCGAGAGCCAGGGCGGGGCGGTCTGGAGAGGTGAGGAGTCCGGGCTCGCTCGAGGCAAGCCCGACGCGTCGCTGGGTGGAGGGATAAGCACCTATAGGTGCTGCAATCCTCCACTCGGCCCCGACGATCATCTGGTCGAGATCGCCACCCCAGCGACGCCTCTTTGTGCCACCGCACCACCGACGCACGACACTAGGCGCACCGGCGAGCAATGCGTCAGACTGAGGATCGTGTCCGTGACCCTGACGCCGGTCTCGGGTCTCTGTCGACTGCTGGACGAGGACCCGGATCTGATCGAAGCGATCGAGCCCGATTTACGGACCCGAGCGATCGAGCAATGCGTGGCGCCGATGGCATGCCTGGCTCGTGGACGCTGGGACGGGGCGCAGCACGACCTGACGCCGGGCGGGATCGGGCTATTCGTGCTCGAGGGCCAATTGGTGCGGCGGGTCGGCATCGACGGCCGCAACGGAGCGGAGCTGCTCGGTGAGGGCGATCTGCTGCGTCCGTGGCACGGCGAGGACACGCTGCGGTCATTGCCGCGCACGACCGGTTGGCAGGTGCTGCGGCCGTGCCGCGTGGCGCTGCTGGACGCCTCGTTCACGCGCCGCGCCACGGAATTCCCTGCGCTGACCGCGTGGTTCGTCGGACGCGCGCTCGAGCGGTCGCGCAACCTTGCGGTCAACATGGCGATCGTCCACCAGGCCCGGGTCGACGTGCGGCTGCAGATGTTGTTGTGGCATTTCTCAGACCGATGGGGGAAGGTCCGGCCCGATGGGATCATCGTTTCGCTGAAGATCAGCCACGGCGTTCTGGCAGAGCTCGTCGCCGCGCGTCGCCCGACGGTCACGACGGCGCTCTCGACCCTCGCGCGACGCGGTCTCGTGACCCACGGTGAGGACGGATGGCTGCTGCATGGCGACCCGCCGGTCGAGCTCCTGGAGCTACGCGCGCCGCCGACCCCCGATCATCGGTTACTCGCCCACGGACGGTCCGGATAAAGCCGCGCCGGGCGGGCCTGGACTGCGGTGCCGGCGGCCCGGCGACCGACCCCGGACCGCGAGTAGGATCGCCGACACGACCCCGGCTCAATCGACAGCGACCATGCCGATCTGGATCTGCGCGACCTGCGGCGTCGAGCACGCCGACGCCGACGCCGTCTGCCCGATCTGCGCCGACGAGCGCCAGTGGGTGCCGGCCGACGGACAGCACTGGACGACGCTCGCGCGGCTCGCGCAGGCCGGTCACCGCACGCAGACCGAGCAGCTCGAGCCGGGGCTGCTGCGGATCACCGTGCAGCCGAAGGTCGGCATCGGGCAGAGCTCATTTCTGGCGACGACGGACGCCGGCAGCGTGCTCTGGGATCCTCCCGGGTTCGTCGACGACGCGGCGGTGGCCGAGATCAGGGCTCGCGGCGACGTCCTTGCGATCACCGCGAGCCACCCGCACATGTTCGGCGCACAGCTGGAATGGAGCCGGCGGCTTGACGATGCCCCGGTGCTCGTCTGCGAGCCGAATCGCAAGTGGTTGTCGCGCACCGGCGCCGCCGTTGCGGGGTGGAGCGGCACGCATCGACTCGCAACCGGTCTGACGCTGCATCAGTTCGGCGGTCATTTCCGCGGGAGCGCCGTCGTTCATTGGACGGCCACGGCCGACGGGCGCGGCGTGTTGCTGGTGTCGGACACGATCCACGCCAACCCGGACCGGGCGACGGTCACGTTCCTACGCAGCTATCCGAATCGGATCCCGCTGTCGCCCGCCGTCGTGCAACGGATCACCGCCGCCGCCGAGCGGCTGCAGTTCGATCGCCTCTACGACAACTTCGCGCACGGCATCGACGGCGATGCTCGCGCGGCCGTAAGGCGCTCCGCGGATCGGTACATCGCTTGGGTGACGGGCGACTTCGACCACCTGACGTGAGCCGACCGGAGAATCCAGTGCGGCTGGGGCACGCGTGGCTGCGGGCGCACGATCCTGGCTATGGTGCCCTGCGACGCGCCGGCCGGACCGCGCTGGTGATGCCGTCGCTGGTCGCGATCTGCAATCAGGTGTTCGGCAACCCACTGCTGGCGACGTTCGGTGCGTTCGGCTCGATCGCGATGTTGCTGCTGGTCGACTTCGGCGGTCCGATGCGCGACCGGCTGCGTGCTCAGGCGTCACTCGGTGTCGCTTGTGCGGCGCTGATCTGTCTCGGCACGCTGGCGTCCAACAGCACCGTGATCGCCGTGGTCGGGATGGCGATCGTCGCGTTTGTGGTGCTGTTCTCGGCGGTCGTCAGCTCGGTGATCGCAAGCGCGACCACCTGCCTGCTGCTCGCGTTCATTCTGCCGGTGTCGCTGCCGGGACCGGTCTCGACGCTTCCGGACCGCGTCGGCGGTTGGGGTCTCGCGGCGGCCGTCTCGCTCGTCGCGATCGGCGTTCTGTGGCCGGCGCCGGCACGCCAGCCGATCCGCGCCAAGGCAATCGCGTGCTGTCGGGCGATCGCCGAGCGTCTGCGTGGACAGATCGCCTTCTCCCAGACGCCCGACGCGGCCGAGGCGATCGGCCGTTGGGAGGCGGCACGCGCGGCCGCTGACGCAGCCGTCGCCGACCTCTACACGACCTTCTTCGCGACCCCGTACCGGCCGACCGGGCTGGCCACCAGCGACCGCGCCGTCGTGCGACTGGTCGACGACCTGCGCTGGTGTAACGCGATCGTCCTGCGCGCCGCGCCGCCGCCACATCCGCACGCGCCGGACGAGGGTGTGCTCGACGTCAAACGAGCGGCCGCGGACGTACTGGACCGTTGCGCCGAGCTGTTGGCCGCCCCGGGAGACCCGAGGACGCCGCTCGACACCGCCGTCGGCGAGCTTCGCGGCGCACTGGTGCGGCTCGAGACCGAGGTCATCGAGGAGCTGCCGGTCGCGACCGAGCCGCCGGCGCCGGGGGCGGTTGTGACTGGCCTTGACCCGAGCTTCCGCGCGCAGGAGCTGAGCTTTGTCGCGATCCAGATCGCATCCAACACCCACATCGCCGCGGCCGCGACCCGTCGCAGCTGGATCGACAAGCTGCTCGGACGCCAGCCGGAGGGGATCGGCGGCGTGCTGTCGTCGGCGGGCGAGCGAGCCCGTGCGCATCTCGAACGCCATTCGATCTGGCTGCACAACAGCCTTCGGGGCTCGGCGGCGCTGGCGCTCGCGGTATTGGTCGCTGACGTCGGCGACGTGCAGCACGCCTTCTGGGTGGCGTTCGCGGCGCTTTCGGTGTTGCGCTCCAATGCGCTTGCCACCGGTCAGACGATGCTCAGGGCGGTGCTCGGCACGACCCTCGGATTCCTGATCGGCGGCGCGCTCGTGTACGTGATCGGCACCGACACGACCGTGCTCTGGATCCTGCTGCCGTTCGCGGTGCTGTTCGCCGGGATCGCCCCGGCGGCGATCTCGTTCACGGTCGGCCAGGCGTCGTTCACGATGGTGCTGCTGATCCTGTTCAACATCCTCGCCCCGGCCGGCTGGAAGATCGGGATCGTCCGGGTCGAGGACATCGTGATCGGCGGATTGGTGAGCCTTGTCGCCGGGCTGCTGTTCTGGCCGCGCGGCGCCGGTCGCTCGCTCGGCCAGGCGCTCGGCCGCGCCTACGAGGAGTCGGTGGTGTACCTGACGGCCGCGGTGCAGTACGGCGTCGGGCGCTGCGACCCGTTGGGCGGCGACGCCGCCGAGCCGCGCACCGAGGCACTCGCCGCTGCTGCCGCCGCCCGCCGGCTCGACGACACGTTTCGTACCTATCTCGCGGAGCGGGGCACCAAGCAGGTGCCGCTCGCGGACGCGACCCGCCTGGTGACCGGGGTCACCGGCGTGCGGCTCGCGGGCGACGCGGTGCTCGAGCTGTGGCGTTCCGATGGCGCCCACGGCGGCGAGCGCGGCGCGGCCAGGCGCGAGCTGATGCTCCAGTCCGCCGCCGCCGCCGACTGGTACCGGGGGCTGGCCGGAGCGCTGACTCGGCGCCGGGCGGTGCCCGACCCCCAGCAGCCCGATCCCGACGGCGCCGCGCGTCTGGTCGAGGCCGTCGCACGGGATCTGCAGGGCGCCGACGGCCACGGCACCGCGACCGGCGTCCGCGTGATCTGGACCGGCGACCATCTCGATGCCCTGCGCCGGCTCGAGCGGACGCTGGTCGAGCCCGCCGCGGTGGCGCTGGCAGAGGGCGAGGGCGGTTAGACCGCCGATCAGGCCTTGCGCAGGACGATCAGCCGGTCGCCCTCGCTGAGCTGCGGGTCATCACCGACACCGAGATCGACCGTGCCGTCGCGCGCGATCCCGAGCACGAGCGTGCCCGACCGCGACCGTACGGCCGACAGCGGCTGGGCCTCGAGCTCGGCATCGACGATCAGTTCACCGAGGCGCAGCCCGCGCGCCTCGACCAGTTGCAACAGCAGATCACCCGCCTCCGGCGTCTCGAGACTCTTGGCGACCGTGTGGCCGATCAGCTGATCGGCCGCGAGCGTGTGCTTGACGCCCAGCTCGTTGAGCGCCCGGGCGACCTTCGGCGACGCGGTCAGCGCATAGGTCTTGAGCTTTGGCGCCAGTGCGTGCAACGTCACCGCCACGACCATCGTGTCGGCCTCCTCGATGCAGGCGATCAGTGCCCGGTCGGCTCGTTGCGGCTCGCTGCGCTTGATCACGGCCTCATCGGTCATGTCGCCGGCGACGAAGATGACCTCCGGCGGCAGGCCGGCAGGCCGCTCGGGGGCGACCAGCACGACCGGATCGTCTTGGTCGCAGAGCTCCTCGAGCACGTGCGAGACGACCGGGTGGATTCCGTAGATGACCGTGAAGGGCCGGGTGGGAAGCCGGGTTTCCATGCCAAAGATCCTCCGGATGTGTGAGACGGCCGAGGCACCGGCCAGCAGTCCGAATACCGCACCGACGATCGGGATCGTGGTCAGCATCACCGCCGACGCGATCACGCGGCCGATCGTGTTGTGGGGCAGCACATCGCCGTAGCCGACGGTCGTCGCGGTCGTGATCGCCCAGTACAGCGACAGCCAGTAGGTGTCGTGCTGGGTGATCGCAAACAGCGCCGCGCCGACAAGGATGATCACCGCCGCGAACAGGATCAGTCCGAGCACCCGCGCGCGGCGGAACAGGCTCAGCAGCTGGGAGATGGCCTCGAAGATCGGCATGGCGATGGACAGGCGCCTCGCACTACCAAGCGCCGCCGCAACCGTAGAACCAGCTGAGGACGGTTTGACCGGCGTGGGCAGGAGTTCTGCGACCGGCGCCGTACCCCGACCAGCAGGTGATCATCGACTGCGCCCACTACCGCGACGGCGCTCGGCTGAACGTCGATGCGCTGACGCTCGACCGCGCGTCCGAGATCGTCGCCGACGAGTCGATCGACGGGTTCATCTGGATCGGCGCGGTCGAGCCGCCCGAAGACGAACTCGCCGAGCTCCAGCACCGCTTCGGTCTCAACGAGCTGGCGGTCGAGGACGCGCAGTCGTTTCACCTGCGGCCGAAGATCGAGCTCTACGAGGAGGCGAACATCCTGTTCGCGGTCGTCCGCTCGGCCCGCTACGACGACGAGCATGAGCAGGTCGCCTTCGGCGAGGTGTCGGTGTTCTTGGCGGAGCGGTTCGTGATCACCGTCAGGCAGGGCAGCATGGCCGCGCTGCACCCTGCACGACTGCGGCTCGAGCGACGCCCGGATCTCTTGCGGCTCGGCGCAAGCGCGGTCCTGTGGGCGATCCTCGACAAGGTGGTCGACGACTATGCGCCGGTCGTGGCGGGCCTCGAGCAGGATGTCGACGAGGTCGAGGAGGTCGTGTTCGGCGGCTCGGCCGCCGCGACCGAGCGGCTCTACCGGCTGCGCGGTCAGGCGACCGACTTCTATCGCGGGGTACACCCGCTGCTGGGACCGCTGGAGAGCCTGCAGCATGGCCTGTACCCGCAGATCGCGCCGGCGCTGATCCCGTTCTTTCGCGACATCAACGATCACCTCAAGCTCGTCAACGAGGAGATGCTCGGTCAGCGTGACGCGCTCGCTGCGGTGCTGCAGGCGAACATGACCGTGATCTCCCTGCGCCAGACCGAGCTCGGCTTCCGCCAGAACGAGGCGATGAAGACGCTGACGGTGATCGCGACGATCTTCCTGCCGTTGGCGTTCATCACCGGCTTCTTCGGGATGAACTTCGAATGGATGACCTCCCATATCGACTCGATCTGGGACTTCCTCGGCTTTGGCGTCGGCAGCCTGGTCGCATCCTGTCTGCTGCTGTGGGGCTACTTTCGCCGCACCGGGATGCTTCAAGCCGACAGCTGAACCGTGACCGGCGGTATGGTCGCGGCATGGGGCACGGAGACGCCAGCCCACCCGGCACCGAGCCCGTCCTGCCGGGCCCGGGCGACTCAGACTACGAGCGCTATCTGCGGACCGACGAGCTGTTGGCGTTGCAGAAGCCGCCCGACGAGCGCGTCCACCGCGACGAGCTGCTGTTCACGACCGTGCACCAGTCCTCGGAGCTGTGGCTGAAGTTCGCCGTCTCCGAGCTCGAGCACGCGTCCGAGCTGGTGGGAGCCGATCAGCCGCTCGAGGCGTGTCGGATGCTGCGGCGCGTGGTGCGCGCCCTGCGGTTCATCACCGATCAGCTCGACATGCTGGACGAGATGGATCCCTGGGACTACAACTTCGTCCGCTCCGCGCTGGGCCACGGCAGCGGCTTTGACTCGCCCGGCTTTCGCGCGATCGCACGCGCGACCGCACGGATCGGGGCCGCGCTCGACGGTGCGCTGGAGCGAGCCGGAATCACGCTCGAGCAGCTCTACCACGATCGGCTCGACCATCAGCGCCTGCACGAATTGGCGGAGCTGCTGACCGACTTCGACGAACGGCTGCGGCTCTGGCGGTTCCGTCACTACAGCGTGGTCGCGCGCGCGATCGGCGAGGAGTCGATCGGGATCCAGGGCGTCGAGGTCCAGCAGCTGCAGAAGCTGATCGCGCAACGCCAGTTCCCGAAGCTGTGGCAGGTGCGCACCCGCCTGGTCGACCGCTTCGAGGACGAGCGCGACCGCACCGACTAGTCGTCCCGGCGGGCGGATTCCCGCCGTTTGGGGGGCAGAGAGGCGCCGTTTGCGCCGATATCCTGGCGGCCGCCACCCGCTTAGGAGTTACTTAACTTGCGTCTGCTCGTAGCCCAACCGACGGAACCGCTGCACGGCGAGATCCTGATCCCGCCGTCGAAGTATCACGCCCATCGGGCGCTGATGCTCGCCGCGCTGGCGCCGGGTCAGACGACGATCCGCGCGCGCACGACCGCGCGGCACGTCAACTTCTCGGTCTCGGCGCTGCGCGCGCTCGGCGCCGACATCCGCTCGACCAAGGACACGTGGGTCGTGTCCGGCGATCACGGCTTCTCACCGCGCTCGGACGTGATCGACGTCGGCAGCTCGGGGACGACGCTGTACTTCCTGGTCGGCCTCGCGGCGCTGTCTGACCGGCCCGTGCAGATCGTCGGCCAGCGCTACTTCCGGCGGCGGCCGATCGGCCCGCTGCTGCGGGCGCTGCAGCGGCTCGGCGTCAAGCTCAGCTACGAAGGGCAGAGCGTCCCGGTGACGGTTCATCCGAGTCGCCCGCGCGGGGGGTCGATCCGGATCGACGGCACGTTGTCGCAGTGGGTCTCTGGGCTGCTGCTGCTGGCACCGTTCGCGTCCGAGCCGACGACGATCGAGGTCACCGGCGAGCTCAACGAGCGACCCTACCTCGAGCTGACGCTCGACATGATGCGTCAGTTCGGGCTGCAGGTCGAGGTCCGCGAGGACTGGCGCCAGTTCCGGGTACAACCGGGCCAGGTTCCGGTCGCCGGCGAGATCGTGCTGCCCCCCGACGTCGGCTCGGCCGCCTTCGGGCTTGCCGCCTGCGCGCTACATCCCTCACAGGTCACGTTCCGCAGCCCGGTCCCGATCCACGGCCACCCGGAGCGGTCGGTACTCGATGAGCTGGTCGGCGTCGGGGTGCCGATGCGGTTCTCAGAAGACGGGCTGACGATCTCGATCGACCATGACGGAACCCCGCCGATGGCCGGCCGACTCGATTGTCGCGACATCCCCGACATGGTCCCGATCCTGTCGACGCTCGCCAGCCGCGCGCGTGGTCGGACGGTGCTCTCGCACGTTTCGCACGTGCGGCTCAAGGAGTCCGATCGGGTGGCGTCGATGCTGCAGTTGCGCAAGATGGGCGCCGATGTCGAGTTCGACGGCAACGACATGGAGTTCCGCGGCGTCGACCAGCTGCAGGGGGCATCGCTGTCGTCGTTCAACGACCATCGGATCCTGATGGCGCTCGCGGTCGCCGGCTCGACCGCGAACGGCGTGACCGAGTTGTCCTACCCGCACGCGTATCGGATCTCCTACCCGGAGTTCATCGACCACATGAATTCGATCGGGATTCCGGCCGGCGTCACGCCGCGAGTCCCCGCGTCGGTTCTGACTCCGTCTTGATCGCGGACGACATCGCCCGTTGGGCGGCGCAGGACCCCGACGGGCTCGCGGCGATCGCGGTCGACGGCGACGGCAACGACCGACGGCTGACCTGGTCGGCGCTGTGGCGCGACTCCGAGCGCGCCGCGGCAACGCTGCTGTCGCTCGGCGTCGGCGCCGGCGCCGCTGTTGCCTACCAGTTGCCCAACCGGCTCGAGTTCCTGACGCTGTCGCTTGGTGCGCTGCGGATCGGTGCCGTCTGCGAGCCGTTGATGCCGATCTTCCGCGAACGCGAGCTGCGTTTCATGCTGGCCGAATCCGACGCGCCGGTGCTCGTCGTGCCGCGGACGTTTCGCGGCCACGACCACGGCGGCATGGGCGCCGCGCTGGCGGGCGAGCTGCCGGGCCTGCGCGAGCTGGTCGTGCTCGCCGACGGCGACCGCGCTGTCGACCGGTTGACCTCGACCGAGCCCGACGGCGCCGCGGTGGCGGCTCGCGCCCCCAAGCCCGCGGCTATCGCACAGTTGCTGTTCACATCCGGTTCGACCGGCGAGCCGAAGGGGGTGCTGCATCGTCACGAGGTGCTCGATCGGGCTGCGGACGCGCACATCGCGCACTTCGGACTGCATCTCGACGACGTGATCTACGTGCCGTCGCCGTTGGCTCACCAGACCGGCTGGCTGTACGGGATGTGGATCGCGTGGCGGCTCGGCGCCACCCAGGTGATCCAGGAGCGCTGGGACGCCGAGCTCGCGTTTGACGCGATTGGCCGTCATCGGGTGACGTTCACGCAGGCCGCGACGCCGTTCCTGGCCGATCTCGTGCGCGTCGCCGGCGAGCGGGGTTCGCGCCCCGAGCCGTTGCGAATGTTCGTCGCGACCGGCGCCGCGATCCCGCGGGAGCTCGCTCGCCGTGCGCGCGACGTCCTCGGCGCCGAGGTGGGCGGCGGATTTGGCACCACCGAGAGCTGCATGGGGGCCGGCTTCGTCCCCGGCCTCGACGACGAACGGGCGTGGACGAGCGACGGGGTCGCGCTCGCGAATGTGACGCTGCGGGTCGTCGACGATGACGGTCGCGAGCTGGCGTCCGGGATCGAGGGCAACTTCGAGATCGGGACCGACACGCTGTTCGCCGGCTATCTCAACCGGCCTCAGGAGACCGCCGCAGCGTTGAGCGTAGATGGCTTCTACCGGCCCGGCGACCTCGCAACGATCGACGCCGACGGTTACCTGCGGATCACCGGCCGGGTCAAGGACGTGATCAACCGCGGGGGCGAAAAGGTGCCGGTCGCCGAGATCGAGCAGCTCCTGTACGCGCATCCCGCGGTGCGCGAGGTCGCGATCGTCGCGATCCCCGACCCGAGGCTGGGCGAGCGCGCCTGCGCATTCGTGGTCACGGCCGACGGGCTCGCCGAGGCCGGCTTTGACTTCGCGACGATGCAGGCATATCTGGAGGCGGAGCGGGTCGCCAAGCCATATTGGCCCGAACGGCTCGAGCTGGTCGCCGAGCTTCCGCGGACGCCGTCCGGCAAGATTCAGAAGTTCGTGCTGCGCGAGCAGGCGGTGCAGCTCACCGACGTAGATCGAAAGGCGATCGCCAGATGACCACCGTCACCGACATCGAGCCGGCGCCGCTCGCAGACGACGAGCTCGCACGGCTGACCGAAGAGATCCGCGCGTACGTGCGCAGCGACGGCGAGCGGTGGGCCGAGCGGATCGAACGCGAGCGTGACGTTCCGCCGGCGTTGTGGGACGAGCTGCGCGAACGCGGGTACCTGCGGCTGGCGGCGCCGGTTGCCTACGGCGGCCGCGGGCTGCCGTTCACCCAATATCTACCGTTGCTGGAGCTGTTCGCGATGTCGCACGCATCGCTGCGGATGATCGTGCACGTCTGCAACGGGATCTGGCGTCCGGTGGACTCGCACGCGACCCCCGAGCAGCGCGAGCGCTTCGTCAAGCCGCTTGTCGCCGGCGACATCAAGGCGGCGTTCACGCTCACCGAGCCCACCGCCGGCACCGGCGCCGACCTGCGCTGCAGCGTGGTGCGCGAGGACGACACCTATTACCTCTCGGGCGAGAAGCACCTGATCACGTTCGGGACGATCTGCGACTACCTGCTGTTGTTCGCACGTGTCGAGGGGACCCGCGGTGCCGACGGAACGGTCGCGCTGATGGTGCCTCCGCACGGCGAGGGGATCACCGCCAACGTGATGCCCGAGACGATGGGCGTGCGCGGCACCGACCACGGACACTTCGTCTTTGACCGCGCCCCCGTCCCGGTCGCGAACCGACTCGGCGAGGAGGGCGACGGCCTCGGGGTGGCGTTGGCGGGCTTTCTCGCGCCAAGCCGGATCGCCGTGGCGATGACGTGCGTCGGGCTGGCCGAGCGGGCGCTCGAGCTCGCGATCGAGTACGCGCAGCGTCGCGAGACGTTCGGCAAGAAGATTGCCAAGCGCCAGGCGATCGCGTTCGAGCTGGCGGAGATGGCGACCGACATCCAGGCGGCCAGGGCGCTCGTGATGCAGTCAGCCAACGCCTGGGAGGCCGGCTGTGATGCAAACGCCGCCTCGGCGATGAGCAAGCTGTTCTCGGTCAGCATGCTGCAGCGCGTGACCGACGGCGCGCTGCAGGTGCACGGTGGCATCGGATACTGGTCATCGAGCCCGATCGAGCGGATCTACCGCGATGCTCGCGCGCAGCGGTTCGAGGAAGGCACGAACGAGATCCAGAAGACCGTGATCGCGCGCGACCTGCTCGGTTGAGCCAGGGTCGGCGGGCCGCGGCCGTGGCGCAGCTCCAGCATGCGTTGGCGCCCGGCGCGATCGGACCGCTATCGCTGCCGCACCGGATCGTGATGGGTTCGATGCATCTCGGGCTCGAGTCCGGCGAGGACGACGGCCGCGCGCTGGCGGCGTTCTACGCCGAGCGCGCCGCTGCCGGCGCCGGGCTGATCGTCACCGGCGGGGCCGCGGTCAGCCGCGTCGGCGCGGGCGGCGCCAGCTACGCGTTCGTCAACGAGCAGGCGTTCGCGTCATCGCTGCAGCGGGTCGCGGACGCGGTGCACGAGGCGGGTGGGCGGATTCTGCTGCAGCTGTTTCACGCGGGTCGATACGCGTTTGAGCGGGCCTTCGCGCTGCGCCCGGTGGCGCCGTCGGCGGTGTACTCGTCGTTCAGCCGGGCCGAGCCGCGTGCGCTGACCGAGGCCGAGGTCGGTGACGTCGTCGCGCAGTTTCAACGGGGCGCCGCCCGCGCGATCGAGCTTGGCTACGACGGGGTCGAGCTGATGGGATCAGAGGGCTACCTGCTCAACCAGTTCATGGCGCCGCTGACGAACCTGCGCGACGACCGGTGGGGTGGCGACACGGGACGGCGCCGCGCGTTTCCGTTGGCGGTCGCGCGCGCGGTACGAGCGGCGGTCGGTGATCGGGGAGCGGTCGTATACCGGATCTCCGGCGCCGACCTCGTCGACGGTGGCGCCTCTGACGAGGAGGTGCTCGCGCTCGCGGTGGCGCTGGCCGACGAGCGCGCGGTCGATGCACTGAATGTCGGCATCGGCTGGCACGAGGCACGAGTGCCGACGGTGCAGCTGCTCGTCCCGCACGGTGCCTGGACTCCGTGGGCGCGGTCGATCCGCCACGCGGTCAACGGCAGGGCCGCGGTGATCGCGTCCAACCGCGTCAACACGCTCGAGCTCGCCGACCAGGTGCTGGCGGACGGGGATGCGGACTTCATCTCGCTGGCACGCCCGTTCCTCGCTGATCCGGAGCTTGTCGATAAGGGCGCTGACGGCCGTACGGTGAACGTCTGCATCGGCTGTGATCAGGCCTGCATCGACCGCTCGATCTTTGACCGACGCGTGTCGTGCGTCGTCAACCCGCGCGCCGGGCACGAGCTCGAGGCGCCGCAGATCGCGCTGGGCGGCGCGAAGGTCGCGGTCGTAGGGGGCGGGCCGGCCGGGATGGAGGCCGCCCGGGCGCTTGCCGTCAGCGGTGCCGCGGTCACGGTGTTTGAG
The DNA here is from genome assembly GCA_963714245.1 of uncultured Solirubrobacteraceae bacterium. GTDB lineage: Bacteria > Actinomycetota > Thermoleophilia > Solirubrobacterales > Solirubrobacteraceae > Palsa-465. Next base: position 228,331 of record CAVQNR010000005.1, read on the forward strand.
CGCGGCGATCGGCTCGGCGGCCAGTTCCGGATGGCGGCGCGGATCCCCGGCAAGCGCGACTACGGCGCGACGATCGACTACTTCGAGGCGGAGCTGGCACGCCACGGAGTGACAGTCTCGCTCGGGGCGGCGGTGGCGGGCGCGGATGCACTGCGCGGGTTTGACGCGGTCGTGGTCGCGACCGGGGTGTCGCCGCGCCCGCTGTCGATCCCGGGGAGCGAGTTGCCGCACGTCATCAGCTACGCGCGACTGTTGACCGACGACGCGCCGCTGCCGGTCGGCGCGGTGGCGATCATCGGCGCCGGCGGGATCGGGGTCGACGTGGCGCACCTGCTCAGCCACCGCGAGGACGGCGGCGATCCGATCGGTGCTTTTTACGCCCGCTACGGGCTCCGTCCTCCCGGACAGGCTGGGACGTTGTCACCGCCAGCCCGGGACAATCGCCCAACCGTCACGCTGATGCGGCGCGGCGCCAAGCTCGGCGAGCGGATCGGTCCATCGACCCGCTGGGCGATGCTGGCCGAGCTCAAGCAAGCCGGGGTGCGCATGCTCACGCAGATCGACTACGCGCAGATCGAGCCGGGGGTGGTGCACGTCCGGGACGCCGACGGCACGGCGGTCGAAGTGCCGGCCGACACGGTTGTGGTGGCGGCCGGTCAGCTGCCCGAGCGGGCGCTCGCCGACCAACTCGTCGCCGCGGACGTCCCGCACGTGGTGATCGGAGGAGCCGCCGCCGCGGACGAGCTCGATGCCGAGCGGGCGTTCCGCGAAGGTCTGCAGTCGCCGGCAGCGATCGCGCGGCTGATAGGTTCGCGCGCATGAGCCCGCCGACTCGCTGGGGGATGACGGTCCCGTTCGTGGGGGTGGCGCTGTCTGAGCACGCGGAGCTGTATCGCCGCGCCGAGGCGCTCGGCTACGACGATCTGTGGTCGTCTGAGACCCCGAACGGCACCGACGGCTTCACGACGCTGGCGACGGCGATCCCGGTCACCGAGCGGATGCGATTGGCGACGGGGATCGTCAACCCGTACACGCGAGGGCCGTCGGTGCTCGCTCAGACCGCCGCGACGATGCAGGAGGCCAGCGGCGGCAGGTTCGTGCTCGGTCTCGGCGCCTCGTCTGACGTCGCCGTCGAGCGCTTCAACGGACTCGAGTTCGCCAAACCACTGACCCGCGTGCGCGAGGCGGTGGAGCATCTGCGCCCGGTCCTGTCGGTCCCACCCGCCAAGGGATACGGCGGTCTGCGGCTTGAGCGGCCGGTGACGACGCCGGTGCCGATCGTGCTCGCGGCGCTGCGCTCGCGGATGCTCGGCCTCGCGGGCTCGGTCGCCGACGGGGCGTTCACCAACTTCCTGCCGCTGTCCGGGCTGGCGCGGGTGGTCGCCGCGCATCGCGCCGGCGAGGCGGCGGGCGGGCACGCGGAAGGATCGACGGAGCTCGTCTGCCGGTTCTTCATCATCCCGGGCAGCGCCGACGACGGCGCCGCGCTCGCGCGCGGGATGCTTTCGGTGTACGGGAGCGTTCCCGTCTACGCGGAGTTCTTTCGTTGGCTGGGCTGGGGCGAGCAGCTTGAGGGGATGATCGAGGCGGCCAGATCCGGTGATCGCAAGCGCGCGGCCGAGCTCGTGCCCGCGCAGCTGATCGATGAGATCTACGTGCTTGGGTCGCCGGAGCAGATCCGCGACCGGTTGCGGGAGTTCGTCGACGGCGGCATCACCACCGCGGTGCTCGCGCCGATCTGCTCGCCCGAGCAGCTACCCGGGTTGCTGCAAGCGCTCGCGCCGCGGTGAGCGGTTTTCCGCGCTGTTACGTGGCGAGCCCGCTTGGGTTCACCGAGGCCGGCCGGGACTACTACGCGCGCGTGTACCTGCCGGCGCTGGCGACGGTCGTTGAACCGGTCGACCCGTGGGCGTTGGCGAGCGCGCAGGAGTTCGCCGACGCCGCCGCGACCGGCGCGCTGGCGGTGCAGCGAGCGCTGGCGCTCGACGTCGGCCGGCGCAACGCCGAGGCGATCCAGGGCTGCGAGTTGCTGGCCGCCTACCTTGAGGGCGCCGAGCCGGACTGCGGCACGGTCGCCGAGCTCGGCTTCGCCTGTGGGCTGGGGATCCGGTGCTTCGGGCTGCGGTCCGACGCGCGCCAGGCGGGCGAGCCGGGCGTCGCGCTGAACCTGCAGGTCGAGGCGCTGGTGATCGCCAGCGGCGGCAGCGTCACCGCTTCGTTGGACGCGCTCGTCGCCGCGCTCGCGCAGGCCGGCACACGTCGATAGTCGGCCTCTGGCGGCGTCCGGATCGCCTGCGCGCAGGCCCGCTACGCGGCGACCGAGGTGACGAGCTTGGTCTCGGGCGAGATGTAGGTCCCGCGGTTCTCGCCGCGGCAGATCGCCGAGATCGCTCCATCCTCGTCGAAGTCGAACACATGTAGCGGCAGACCGTGATCGCGTGCGAGCACGATCGCCGCCTGGTCCATCACCCGCAGGTCGCGGGCGAGCACATCGGTATAGGCGAGGCTGTCGTAGCGGACCGCACCCGGTGCCTGACGCGGATCGCGGTCGTAGATCCCGTCGGTGCCGTGCTTGGCCAGCAGGATCGCCTCGGCGTTGAGCTCGATCGCCCGCTGCACGGCCGGATAGTCGGTCGTCACGTACGGCTGGCCAATGCCGGCGGCGAGCAACACCATCTGCGAGCGTTCGAGGTGCGCGAGCGCCTTCAGCCGGATGAACGGCTCCGCCATCGAGGTCATCGGCAGCGCGGTCATCAGCCGCACGTCCTCGAGCCCCCGATGCTTGAGCACTCCGCGCAGCAGGATCCCGTTCATGACCGTGCCGAGCATCCCGATGTTGTCGGCCTCGGCCCGCTCGATCTCCCACTGGTCGGCGACGTTCCCGCGGAAGAAGTTGCCGCCGCCGACGACGACGGCCTCCTCTATCCCGAGCTCGCGGGCGGAGATCAGCTGGTCGGCGACGTAGCCGAGCGCGTGATTGTCGAGGCCGAAGTCAGCATCGCCGGCAAAGGCGCGGCCGCTGAGCTTGACGACGACGCGGCGGTAACGGAGCGACGACACGCGGGCAAGCCTAGCGGGAGACCCACCCACGTATGCGGGAGGCCCACCGGTACACGGGTCCGCGGGCACAGCGGATCGTCGGAGGCTGAAATTTGGGAGGCTTGTAGCGCAGACCACATCGCCGACCCCGGAGCTGTCAGATGGACGGGCGTCGCTGGTCCTCTCATCAACCCAACATTCCGGGCCGCGGGATCGTGGCCGGCTACAGCGCGCGCTTCTGGGCGGCGGTGGTGTTGCTCGGCGCGGTCACCGGGCTTTTCGCCGCGGGCTTCGCCGAGCTGTTGCGGCTCGTCGAGCACATCGCATACGGCTACGCGAGCGGCCCGTTTCTCGACGGCGTGCAAGCGTCGGTTGCCTGGCGTCACTTCGCCGCGCTGATGACCGCCGCTGCGCTGGTGATCGTCGGGACGCTGGTGCTCGGCCGGCCGCGCGACCCGGGCGCGACCGAGGTCGCGGAATCGCTGTGGCTGCGCGAGGGCCGGCTGCCGCTGCTGACAAGCATCGTCCGCGGCGTGTTCGCGATCGTCACCGTCGGGCTTGGCTCGTCGATGGGCCGCGAGTCGGCTCCGCAGCTGGCGGGCGCGGCGCTCGCTTCGAAGCTCTCGGAGTTCGAGCAGCTGCCGATCTGGCAGCGCCGTCTGTTGGTCGCTTGCGGTGCCGGTGCCGGCCTCGCCGCGATCTACAACGTGCCACTCGGGGGGGCGCTGTTCGCGCTCGAGGTGCTGCTCGGGTCGGTTGCGCTGCCGTTCGTGCTGCCGGCGCTGCTGACCTCCGTGACCGCTACCGCAGTCGCCTGGATCGTGGTCGGCACCAACCCGACATATCGGTTGCCGCACTATCTCCTGCATCCGGGCCAGCAGCTCGTATTCGCGCTGCTCGCCGGGCCGGTGATCGGGGTCGCGGCGGTCGGCTGGGTACGGGCCCTGAAGCTGGTGAGTGCACTGCGCCCGAGGCGCTGGGGACGGTTCGTCGCGCCCCCGCTCGTGTTCGGTGTGCTCGCGGTGGTGTCGCTGAAGTACCCAGAATTGCTGGGCAACGGCAAGGGGGTCGTCCAGGCGGAGGCGCTCGGCGGCTACTCGTTCGCGCTGCTGGTGGCGCTGCTTGTGCTCAAACCCCTGGCGACGACCGGGTGCCTGTACGCCAACTCGCCGGGCGGCCTGTTCACACCGACGCTGACGATCGGCGTGCTGCTCGCCGGTGTCTTGGGCACGGTCTGGAACGCGGTGTGGCCCGGGGTGCCGATCGGCAGCTACGCGGTGATCGGCGGCGCTGCGTTCCTGGCGGCGGCGATGCAGGGCCCACTGTCTGGGATGGTGCTGATGCTCGAGCTGACCCACAACTTCGACTCGCTGATGGTGCCGACGCTGCTGGCTGTCACGGAGGCGACGGTTATCTCGCGACGGATCGGTGCGCCCTCGATTTACTCCGCGCGGCTGCGCCCCGACTCGGACGCCCTGTCGGCACGCTCAGCAGGTGCCGCGGCGATCAACGCGCTCGACCGCGCCGGCGAGGTGCCGACCGAGGAGGACGAGTGATCGCTGCGGCCCCACCAACGACGAAGCGCCGGCCGCCCTGGTGGGCGACCGGCGCTCGTGCGAAGCGAGTTGCTAAGCCGCTTACGCGGCCCGGCGGAGTTCCTCGAGGCTGGAGCTCTTCGCCAGCCGGGTCAGGCCCTGCTGCTCAAGCTCACGGGCCTTGCTGAGCGGGATGCCCAGTTCGATCCCGGTCTGACGTAGGTTCAGCGGCTCGGCACCGGCGAGTCCGAAGCGCAGCGAGATCACGTTGCGCTCGCCCTCCGGCAGCTGTGCCACCGCACCCGAGATCAGCTCCTGACGCTCGGCCGTCTCGACCTCCTCCTCCGGCGCGGGCCGGTCGGAGGCAAGCAGGTCACCGAAGGCGGTCTCCCCGTCCTCGCCGACCGGCTGATCGAGGCTGGTCAGTCCGCGCGTCAGCTCACGCAGCTCCGCGACTTCCTCGACGTCGATCTTGGCCTCGGCCGCGATCTCCTCGTCGGTCGGCTCGCGGCCCAGCTTCGTGCTGAGCTCGGACTCGACCTTGCGGACCTTGGTCTGGCGCTGGGCGACATGCACCGGCAGCCGAATCGTGCGGCCATGGTTCTGCAGACCACGCTGCAGCGCCTGCCGGATCCACAGGGTGCCGTAAGTCGAGAACTTGAACCCGCGACGCCAGTCGAACTTCTCGACAGCGCGGATCAGGCCGAGCATGCCCTCCTGGACGAGGTCCTCCATCGGAAGCCCGTGGCCCTGGTAGCGGCGCGCTTGCGAAACGACCAGGCGAAGGTTGGAGTTGATCATCCGCTCCTTGGCCTCCAGGTCGCCGCGCTCGATCCGCTTGGCGAGCTCGACCTCCTCCGCGGCGGTCAGCAGCGCATGCGCGCGCGCCGCCCGCAGGAACAGGTCCAGCGAGTTCTCGGTCATCGCCCCGGTCGTGCCGGGCGTCAGCCGCGGATCTGCGTTCGCGGCGCGACGCTCACCGGAACGGGCCGGCGCACGCCGACGAGCCTGGCGCCGCGGAGACGGCTTGCTCGAGCTCGCTGCGTGCTCACCCCGCGCGCGGGGACGCTTTACATCTTCATGGTGTTCATGGCCCTGAGGCTGCTGGTCTCGGGCCTCATCAAAGCTCTTCAGGACGTTCTCCGTGTCTCTCATAGGTTTTCTCCGCCAGTAATCGTACCACTTGTTCGATGGATGTCGAACAATGCTTATCAAGCGCTTAGAAAAGGCCTGATACGGGCGGTTCTTCCTCGGGGTCCGCTGCAAATCGCGTCCGATTGCCCACCGTATCGGAACGGGCATTCCGCGCGTTGCAGGTATTCCTACCCCGAACGGAGGAGATCGATACGCGGTCGTCAGAAATCTTTGGCCGGCTGCTCACCAATGTTCTGAGCGGGGATCCGTGAACGCCTCGCGCGCGAGCGTGATGAACGCGTCGGCCGCCGGTGACAGGCGCCGACCCTCGCGCCACGCGAGCGTGATGTCGCGGCGCAGCGACGGCCCCACCAGCCGGGCGACGGCGATCTCCGCGCCGGGTCCGATTGCATCCGAGCGCGGCAGGATCGCGACCCCAAGCCCGCGCGAGACGAGCGTGCGCACGCGCGCTGACTCGTTGGACTCGAGCGTCACCCGTGGCTCGAAGTGAGCGTCTCGGCCGGCCGAGAACAGCAGTTCGCGCAGCCGAGCACCCTGGCGGAAGCTGATGAACTGCTCGTGCGCGAGCTCGGCCATCCGCACCTCGTCGCGCCGCGCGAGCGGGTGGTCGGTTGGCAACAGCACCATCAGCTCCTCGGAGATCAGCTGGTGCAGAACCAGCTCGTGGGACTCGACGCGCTCGGTCACCGACAGGAATGCCAGATCGAGCTCGTCGACGCGCAGCAGCTCGGCGCACTCCTCGCTGGACTGCTCGCGCACCGTCAACGCGACGTACGGGTAACGATCATGGAATTCGGCGAGCGCCAGCGACAGGTCGATCGGGCCCATCGTGTGGATCGCCCCGATCGTCACGTGGCCGGTCTCGATCCCGCGCAACGCCTCCAGCTCGGCGTGGGCAGACTCGAGCTCGGCGAGGATCCGACGGGCCCTGACGACGAGCAGCTCGCCTGCCTCGGTGAGGCTCACGTGGCGTGTCGTGCGCTGCACCAACGCGATCCCGACCTCCTCCTCCAGCCGGCGGATCTGCTGTGACAGCGCCGGCTGGGCGATGTGCTCGGCGGCAGCGGCGCGGGTGAAGTTCAGCTCCTCGGCGAGCGCGACGAGATACCGGAGTTGCCGCAGCTCCATAAAGACAGCTTATAGATCAGGGCGAATACTCGTCTTAGACTTCTAGCAGCGCTGTGTCATCATCAGCAGCGCAGTACCTCTCCTCCCTCGAGCGCGCCCCGAGTCCGGCCTCATATCCCGCCGGTACCGGGGCGCTCTCACTTTAAGCGCCGAGTGGGGCGCACTCCCGCCCGCGCACTGCCGCCCCGATGCCGGTCGGCTCCGGGCTGGCGCCGCTGCCGTGATCCAGATCGCGAGGGATTACGAACTAAGACGTATGAGCGCTGCCAGCGCCGAGCTCACGGCGACTATCTGGAAGATCGCCGATTGCAGGACGGTCGGCAACCAACGTCTGATTTACCGCAATGCGGGAAAGCAGCTATCAATGAGTGACCGTAAAGCGGTGCATCGGGCGGGCAAATGAGCATCACAACCGTATTTCTGGACGATCATTCGAGACAAAAGGCTCCAGTAGTTGCCCATAACCGCCGATAACTTCGCCACGACGATGCCGACGGGCACCCATTTCGAGCCGATGTCAGACCCGTCGGCAGGGCTGGGAGGCGACCAGTGCTGCGCGCTGACTTCGGCACTGCTCGGGGAGGTGCGGATGCTCGCCGGGGAGGTCGCGGTCGAGTCGGTCCTGCGGATCGCCGGAAGCGATCACTCGCGGGCCTATCTGAGCCGACCGACGAACTGGATCTCGTCCGAGGAGGCCAACGCGCTGTGGGAGGCGGCAGCGCGCGTGACGCACGACCGATCACTGGCGCGGACCGTCGGTGGCATGGTCGCGCGCGAGCTGTACGACGCCGGTAGAGCCGAGGCCGACGCCGAGCCGTGGACGGCGCGCCATGAGGCGCTGGTGCAGCTGGCCCGGTCCGCGGACCGATACACGCCCAGGACCGTCAGCTCGGTCGCCCAGTGCCGACCCGGTCTGGTCGAGCTCGTCCAACGGCCGGTCGGTGGCGCGCAGCGCAGCACCCATCAGTGCGAAGCGACGCTCGGTCTGCTCGACCAGCTGGCGCAACTGCTGGGCCTGCCCGGCGCGACCGTCGAGCACGGTCACTGTGCAGCGTTAGGTGCCTCGCAGTGCGGTTACCGAATCCGCTGGCGCGCGGCGCCGCCGCGCCTGCGCGCGGACGGCCCGAAGGATCGGCAGGCGCTTCAGACCGACCCGTTCGGCAACCCCCAGACCGCCGCCGGGCTGCGGGCTGAGCTCGATGCGATGCGCGAGCGGTTGCGAGGCGTCTTTGACACGACTGCGGACCTCGTTGGCAGCGGCCGGGTCGGCGAGCTGCTGGAGCGAATCGCAGAGCGCGCCGCGAGCGAGACCGGCGCCGAGCGGTATCTGCTCGTCGTCCGCGCCGACGACGGCCACGAGCCGAGTGTGCACGGCCGCGGGTTCGGCGTCGAGCAGGTCCGAGCATTGCTGGGAGCTGCGGCTCCGGAGCTCGACCCGTCGTGGCTGGTGGCACCGATCCGTTCCGAGGAGCACGAGTACGGGCTGCTCGTCGTCGTGCCGGCGCCGGCGGCCCGCGTGCGGGCCGAAGATCGACGGCTGCTGGAGGTCTACGCCCGCTACGCCGCGATCGCGCTCGACGGCGCGACCGCGAGACGGCGCGCCGAGCATCGATTCAGGCAGACGACGGCGCTGCTGGAGTTCGCGCGCGAGGTGTCGGCGGCGGGGACGAGCGCGGACGTCGCCCAGCGCCTCGCCGACTCGGTCGGGCTGGTGGTCGATGGCGACGAGGTCGGCGTTCATCTGTTCGACGGCGATCGGTTCACGTTGCTCGGCTACCGCGACTACCGGGGCCTACGCGATCAACCGCCCCGGATCCCGCGTCAGTGGGTGCCCGAGCCCGGCGACGCCGCCGCACGTTTCGTCGCTGACCCACAGCTGGCGCCGATGTATCTGTCCCCGGCGACGGCAGGCGCGACCGACCGCGAGAAGCTGGTCGAAGGACACTTCGAGGCGGCGATCATGGTGCCGCTCGCCGGCGCGGACCGGCTGCTCGGCCTGCTGTTCATCGCCGTCCGTGACCGACCCGAGCGGCTGCGCCGGTCGGCGGAGCTGACCCGGCTGATCGAAGGCGTGGTCGCGCAGGCCACGACCACGCTCGAAAACGGCCGACTGATGGACGTCGTCATCCGTCAGGCCCACCACGACCAGTTGACCGGGCTCGCCAACCGGGTGAAGTTCTCCGCCGAGCTGCACGACGCCCTCGCTCAGGCGCGCGCCGGCGGTTCGCTGGTCGGTCTGTTCTATCTGGACCTGAACGGCTTCAAGGCGGTCAACGACAGCTTCGGTCACGAGATCGGCGACGCGTTGCTGGTCGCGATCGCCGCGCGCCTGCAGACGCGGCTGGCGGAGTCGGCCAGCGCCGCCCGGCTCGGCGGCGACGAGTTCGCGATCATCGCCCGCGCTCGCCGCTTGGCGGAGCTCGATCGGGTCGATCGGGCGATCGCCGATGCGTTCGCCGAGCCGTTCGTGCTCGGCGAAACGTCGTTAGGACTGACGGTCTCGGTCGGTCGCTCGGTGTTCCCCGAGGATGCGCGCGACGGCCACGTTCTGGTCCGGATCGCGGACGCGACGATGTACGCGAATAAGGATCTTCAGCGGGCACTGCCCGGCCCGGCTCGCTTGTCGGCCGCTGCGATCGGTTAGCCCGGCTTGTGATGACTGACGATCCACAGCAGTGATCCGCCGGTCACGCCGGCGGCCGCGAGCAGCACGATTGCAATCGTCGCCGAGCCGGTCGTCCCGGTGATCGCGCCGCCGAGCAGCTGACCGAGCGCCATCGAGCCTGACGTGACCGACAACCAGGTGCTCAGCACCGCACTGCGGGCATGAGCCGGCGCCAGGCGCTGCGGCAATCCGATCGCGCCGGTGAACCCCGGTCCTTCGAGCACGCCCGTCAGCAGCACCAGCCCGATCGCGAGCCCGAGCGAATCGGCCAGTAGCCAGAGCAGTGCCGAGGCTGCGTAGGCGACGTACGAGACGGCCATTCGCCGCGGGTCGATTCCGCGAGCGAACAGCGCCGTACCAGCGATCGAGCCGACCGCCAGCGCCGCCCATAGGTAGCCGGCCGCGTTGTGCCCGCTGTTGAGCGAGTGGACGGCATAGACCGGGAACCCGACCATCATCAGCCCCCAGCCGAACGCTCCAAGCGAATTGGTCACCAGCCCGGTTCGCAGCAGCCGCTCGCGTCCCAGCGCCGACAGACCGGCCGAGAGGGCATGTCGGGTCGATCGCGACCGTTGCGCCGCGCGCAGGTCGAACGCCGGATTGATGGCGACGAGCAGCGCGGTGAGGACCGTGATCGCGGCCTGTAGCTCCACGACTCGGCCGATGGGCACGATCCCTGCCAGCACGCCTGCGAGTGCGGGTCCGAGCACGACCGCGACGTTGATGCTGGTGGCCTGGACGGCGGTCGCGAGGCTGAGCAACTCGGCTCCCGCGAGCTCCGGCAACGCACCGGCGAAGCTGCCGGTGCTGAGCGGGCTGGTGATGCTGTAAGCGACGGCGACGGCCGGCAGGGTCCAGTTCGGCGCATGCCCGGCGAGCCCGACCAGCGCGATCAGGGCGGCCGCCGACAGCAGCTTGTCGGCAACGATCAGCGAGCGCCGGTGAGAGGTGACGTCAAGCCAGGCGCCGAGTAGCGGCCCGGTCAGCGCGCCTGGCAGCACCGCGGCCGCGGCCGTCGCGCCGGCCAGCGCCGGCGACCCGGTTCGGTCGAGCACGAGCACCACGCCCGCGACCGCGAACATGAACTGCGCGGTCTGCGACAGGGCCAGCGTGAGCGCGAACCCGGGGTATCCGGGCCGTGCGGCGAGCGCGCGTAGGCGGCGTCCTGCGGAGCCGCTTTGGATCGTCGTCTCGGCCATCCACGGTGATCGTCGCGCATCGGCATCGGCCCGGCCGCGAAACGGCCCAGGCCTATACTCAGCAAACCCCGACGAGGAGCCGATCTGTGCAGGAGATGGTCATCTACGGCGTCAGCTTCGACATGGTCGGCAAGCAGCCGATCGTGTTGCTGAAGACCGTCGAGAGCAACAAGTTCCTCCCGATCTGGATCGGCCACCCCGAGGCGGCGGCGATCCTGATGAAGCTCCAGGGTGCCTCGACGCCGCGGCCGATGACGCATGACCTGCTGTCGGAAATGCTCGGCGAGCTCGAGGTCGAGTGCACGCGCGTGTCGGTCACCGAGTTGCGCGACAACACCTTCTACGCCTCGATCAGCCTGCGTGCGGGCGCGCGTGAGTTGGAGATCGACTCGCGGCCGTCGGATGCACTCGCGCTGGCCGTGCGGTCGGGGGCGCCGATCTTCGCCGCCGACGAGGTGATTACCGAGTCCGCGATCGAGTTCGAGCATGAGGTCGAGGACACCGAGGAGGTCGTCGAGAAGTTCAAGGACTTCCTCGATCAGGTCACGCCGGAGGACTTCGCCTCCGACGAGTGATTGCGCTCAGGCCGTGCGCTTGCGCTGTGCGGCGAGCGACACGATCCGCGCCAGGCCGTCACGACCATCCTCCGACGGCTGCTGCTCGTCCTCTGTCGCTGCTGGTGAGGTGCCCGGAGTCGCTCCTGTCAGCGTTCCGTACATCGCGACCTGCTCGTGCACGACCTCGCCGATCCGGCGGATTCCCTCGCGGATCGCGGCCTCGTCGACGCCGGAGAAGTTGAGCCGCATCGACGAGCCGCCGCGGCCGTCGAGGTAGGCGGCGCGGCCGGGTACGAACGCGACCTTCTCCTGTAGCGCGCGGGCCAGCAGGTCGGTCGTGTCGATGTAATCGGGCATCGTCGCCCAGATGAACAGGCCGCCCTGCGGATGGGTCCACTCGGCCTCGCGCGGAAAGTGCTCGGCCATCGCGTCGAGCATCACGTCACGTCGCCGACGGTAGATCTCGACCAGTGAGCCGATGTAGTGCTCCCACGGGCCGGCGTCGAAGTAGGCGCGCACGAAATACTGCGAGATCGACGACGAGCAGAGGTCCGAGCCCTGCTTGCCGACCTGCATCTTCTCGAGGATCGGGGCCGGCGCGACCGCCCAGCCGAGCCGGACGCCGGGCGACAGGATCTTCGAGAACGTGCTCGTGTAGATCACGAACTCGTCGTCGAGCGAATGCAGTGTGGGCAGCCGCTCACCTTCATAGCGGAGCATCCCGTAGGGGTTGTCCTCGAGCACGAGCAACTGGCGCTCGGACGCGATCGCGACCAGCTCACCGCGGCGATCGCGGGACATCGTCACGCCCGCCGGGTTGTGGAAGTTCGGCACCGTGTAGATGAACTTCGGCCGGCGGCCCTCACATTCGAGCCGTTCGAGCGTTGACGCCAGCTCATCGGTCCGCATCCCATCGCGGTCGATCGAGACCTGCACGACGTCGGCCTGGTAGGAGCAGAAGGTCGGGATCGCGCCTGGGTAGGTCGGCGCCTCGGCGACGACCACGTCGCCGGGATCGAGCAGCGTCTTGCAGACGAGATCGATCGCCTGCTGGCCGCCGGTCGTGACCAACACCTCGTCCGCGTCAACGCGCATCCCCTCGGCGGCCATCACATCGGCGATGCACCCCTTGACCAGCTCGAACCCCTCGGTTGGCCCGTATTGCAACGCCCGCGCGCAGCTGTGCACCGACACCGCGCGCATCAGCGACGCGTACGAATCCGGAGGGAAGGTCGAGGTATCGGGCATCCCGCCGGCCAGCGAAATCACGTCATCTCGTTCGGTCAGCGCCATCAGGTCACGCATCGCCGACGAGCGCATCACCTTCGTACGGTCGGCGAACAGCGCCGCGTAGCGCTCGATCTCGCGGGTCTTGGGCCGACGGCCGGCCTGTGGGTCGCCCTCGGCGTCGTTGCGGGTCACACGTAGCGGCCGGCGCGGGCGGGCGGGCCGGGTCGGCGGGCCGATATCGTCACGTCCGGGGTCGTTCCCGAACGCCCGGTCGCTTCGAATGCGATCGTGTTCGCGGAAGCGACCACTCGCTCAAGGTACAGCACGGTGGATCTCGCATTTGACATATGCCAGGGCGTCGGCGTGTCCGCCGCAGTCGGCATTCGGCCGTTCATGCCGTCGCTGGCGGCGGGGGCGCTCGCGGCAGGCGATGTCGAGATCGACTTCGACCACACCAGCTTCTCGTTCCTGGAGAAGCCGGCGTTCCTGCTGGTGATGGTGCTCGGCGTGGTCGTGCTCGGCGGGATCGAGCGACGGGTGGCCAGGCGCGCCGAGCAGCCGTCCTGGCTGACCTACGGGCTGGCTGCGATCTCGCTCGCGCTGGGAGCGCTGTTCTTCGGCGGCGAGCTGGCGCGCGCGCACGATGCGGTCGTGATCGGAGTCGTGGCGGGCGTGTTGTGCGCGGCCGTCGGCGTCCTCGCGACCAGGCCGCTGCTGGCCCGCGTCCGCACGCGGCTGGACGCCGACGCGGTGGGGGCGCTGCCGCTGATCACCGAGGCAGTCGCGACGGTCGCGGCGGTGCTGTCGATCCTCGTTCCACCGATCGGGGCGATCGTGCTGACCGCGTTGTTGTGGTTGTTGATCGCCGGGCGGGGACGCGGCGAGCAGAAGTACGCGGGACTGCGGATCCTTCGGTAACGAGTCTCGGTCGCTGATGATCTCATGAGCAGCGGGCCCTCGAAGCTCGTGCTGGTGGTGATCGACGCGATGAAGCAATCGATGCTCGAGCGCGCGATCGCCGCCGGACGGGCGCCGGCGATGGCGCTCGTGCGCGAACGGGGCGTGTACGTCGGTGACTGCGTCGCGGCGTTTCCCTCGGTCACACCTGTCTGCGCCGCGACGATCACGACCGGCGTCGGTCCCGATCAGCACGGGATCCCGTCGATGAACTGGTATCACCGCGACGAATCGCGCTACGTCGAGTACGGCTCGAGCTTCTCCGCCTCGCGCCAGTTCGGGGTGCTGCGATCGCTGACCGACACCGTCTATCGGATGAACTCCGAGCACCTCTCGCCCGATGTGCAGACCGTGTTCGAGTCGCTCGACGACGCCGAGGTGCGGACCGCGGGCACCACCTACCTGATCTACCGCGGCCGGCACGAGCACGAGGTGGCGCAGGAGTCCGCGCTCGCGCGGCTTGTCACCTCGACCTTGTTTCGGCGCACGATCCTCGGCCCGCGGGAGCTGTTCTACGCCGATCTGTACGCGTCGCGCAAGACCGGGTGCAGGGGCCAGCTGGGGTTGCCCGGCGCGCGCGACCAGCACACCGGCTGCGTCGGCTCCTACCTGGTCGAGCACGACCTGTTCGACTTCCTGCTGTATTCGCTGCCCGACAACGACGCCTGGTCGCACCGCAACGGGCCGCATGCACAGGTCACCTCGCTGGCGGCGGCCGACCGTCAGCTCGAGCGGCTGTTTCACGCCGGTGGAGGCGCCGAGCGGTTCCTGTCCGAGCACGCGGTGGTGATCTGCTCCGATCATTCACAGGCGCCGGTCGAGCAACGGATCCGGCTCGATCAGGCGTTCGAGGATTTCGCGGTCGCGCTGCCCTCGGGGCGGGCCGCTGACTCCGAGGCGCCGGCACCCGAGGTGGCGCTCAGCCCGGCTCAGCGCTCGGCGATGATCTATGTGCTGGACCCCGACCGCCGCGATCAGCTGCTGCGGCGCTCGCTGGATGCGATCGCCGAGCTCGACGGTGTCGATCTGGCGATGTGGCTCGACGGCGACGAGGCGGTGATCCGCGGTCGCCGCGGCGAGCTGCGATTCGCCCCCGGCGGCGAGCTGCGGGACCTGCGCGGCGAGTGCTGGAGCGTCGACGGCGAGCTCGGCGTGCTGCGCGCCGAGGTTCAGGACGACCAGTTGCTGTGCACCGAGTACCCGGACCCGCTCGGGCGCGTGTGGGCGTCGCTGCACTGCCCCAACGCCGGCGACGTGCTGCTGTCGGCGGCGCCCGGCTACGAATTCGTCGACTGGGGTGGGTCAGCGCATGTCGGCGGCGGCTCGCACGGCTCGTTGCATCGCTCCGACTCGCTCGCGACGCTGCTGTGGTGCGGCACCGGCCCGTCGTCCCGTGACGCCCGCGCGCAGTGGTCGCTGCGGGACATCGCGCCGATGATCCGGGACCACTTTGCTCTCCCCGGATCGTAATCCACCGATTAGCGGGCCGTTAACCAAACCCCGATACTCACGCCGATGCACGGGACGAGCGATACCCTGAGCGAGATGCCCGCTGAGGAGCTGACCACGGCAGTCATTGAGCTGCCGTTTCATCACCGTGTCCGTCTCGGCGTCCGCAAGGGTCACAACTGGCTGCAGCTGGTGCGGTTTTGCGGTGTCGGGGCCAGCGGTTATGCGGTCAACCTGATCTCGTTCGCGATCCTCGTCCATCTGGCCGGGCTCACGTACTGGATCGCGTCGCCGATCGCGTACCTGATCGCGACCGCGAACAACTTCTACTGGAACCGTCACTGGACGTTCAGCCATGCGCGCGAGGGCCGTCCCGCGCACCAGGCGTGGAAGTTCTTCGCGATCTCGCTGCTGTCGTTCGGCGTCAACTACGCGGTGCTGATCATCCTGGTCCACACGACCGGAATGGAAGAGGTGCTCGCGCAGGCGATCGCCAACGCCGTCGGCATGCCGGTCAACTTCCTCGGCCAGAAGCTCTGGAGCTTCAAGCTCTAGAGACCCGGGGTTGGTCGCCGTGACGATGCGGCGGGCGCTTACGCTGCTGGTTTGCTGGTTTGCTGCCGCGGTCGCCTGCGGTGCGCTCGGGACGCCCGGCGCGCTCGCCGCGACCTCGTCCTCGCCGGCGCGCAGCAGTGCCGCCGCCGCGACGACCGTCACCAAGACCGTCACGACCACCGTCAGCGCGGGCACGCCGGTGCCGGTCACCTCCCAGACCAAGCCGCCGGCCGGCTATCGACTCAACGCCAAGCGGGTGCGGGCGCTCGCGGCACGCAGCCCGGTCGTCAAGGCCGAGCTGCGCCGTCATCCGCACGCCAAGCCCTACGTCTACACCAAGGGCTATCCGGAATGGCAGGTCAGCTGGTTCTCCGATCAGCGGATCCAGCGCGAGCTGGTGCAGGTCTACGTCGACGACCAGACCGGCAAGGTCACGCAGGCGTGGAGCGGGTTTCAGGTGGCATGGACGATGGCGCGCGGCTACGCCGGTGCGTTCGGGCGCAGCGTCAACGACTGGTTCATCTGGATCCCGCTCTGCATCGCGTTCGTGCTGCCGTTCGTCCCATGGCGCCGGCGCCCGACGCTGTTGCACCTCGATCTGCTGATGCTGCTCGGGTTCTCGATCTCGCTGGCGTTCTTCAATCACGCCAAGATCGGGCTCTCGGTCCCGCTGGTCTATCCGTTCTTGATCTACCTGCTGGTGCGCATGCTCGCGCTCGGGCTCGGTAAGGGGATCCCGCGCGAGCCGTTGCGCACGATCGTGCCGATCCCGTGGCTCGGCGTCGCGGTCGTGTTCCTGATGGCGTTCCGGATCGGCCTGAACGTGCTCAATTCGAACGTGATCGACGTCGGCTACGCGGGCGTGATCGGCGCGACGAAGCTGCTGCACGGCCACCCCCTGTACGGCCACTGGCCGACCGACAACCCTTACGGCGACACGTATGGCCCGGTCTCGTACCTGGTCTACGTGCCGTTTCGGATGATCTTCGGCTGGAGCGGCGTCTGGGACTCGCTTCCGGCCGCGCACGCCGCGGCGATCTTCTTCGACGTCGCGACGCTCGGCGGCCTGTATCTGCTCGGCCGCCGGCTGAAGGGCAACGCGCTCGGAATCCTGCTCGCCTACGGCTGGGCTTCCTACCCGTTCACTCTGTTCGCGCTCAGCTCCAACACCAACGATGCCCTGGTCGCGGCGTTGTTGACGTTCTCGTTGCTGGCGATCACCTCCGCTCCGGCGCGCGGCGTGTTCGCCGCGCTCGCCGGGCTGACGAAGTTCGCGCCGTTCGCGCTGGCCCCGTTGCTGTTGCGCGGAATCGGCGATCGGCCGACCCGCCGGCAGGTGCTGTGGTACTGCGTCGCGTTCGCGGTGACGGTCGCTGCGTGCATGGCGCCGGTGATCATCAAGCACGATCTGCACTACTTCTGGCACGACTCGATCGCCTACCAGTCAGACCGGGTGACACCGTTCTCGATCTATGGGCTGTGGGGCGGGCTCGGACTCGTGCAGCACGTGCTTCAGGGCGCGGCGGTCGCGCTCGGGATCGTCGTCGCGCTGCTGCCGGGTCGGCGCGGCACGATGCAGGTCGCCGCGTTCGGCGCGGCGATCCTGATCGCTCTACAGCTGACCGTCAACTACTGGCTGTACCCGTACATCGTCTGGTTCTTCCCGTTCGTGCTCGTCGCGCTGCTGGCCTCCCATCCGGAGCCGGGCCAGCACCTGTACGCGGCGTGGGACTCGATCGACGAGCTGCCCGAGCGCTCAGGGCGGTCGGTCGCTCGGGTCGCGCCCCCTGCGGGCTGAACGCCGGCCGGCGCGCGCGGCTCACGCCGCCGGCAGCAGCAGCTGCTCGATCGCGTCGGCGCGCAGCGGCTGCGAGGAGGCCCGGATCAGGACCGCGTTGAGCCACGGGTCCTCGTCGGAGGTCTCGAATCGCACCGGCATCTTGGTCGCGATCGCCTCGATCGCAAGCTCGCGGCGGACGCCGATCACGCCGCCGCGCGGCCCGGTCATCCCGACGTCGGTGACATACGCGGTTCCGCCCGGAAGCACGCGCGCGTCGGCGGTGGGCACGTGCGTGTGGGTGCCGACGACGGCGGTCACGCGGCCGTCGAGATGCCAGCCGAGCGCGACCTTTTCGCTGGTCGCCTCCGCATGCATGTCGACGAGCACGTGGTCGACCCGCTCGCGCAGCGCGTGCAGCGCCGCGTCGGCCTCGGCGAACGCCGGCCTGCCGGTGTCGAGATAGAGGTTGCCCTGCAGCGAGACCACCCCGAGCCTGACCTCGCCGCGGCGCACCACGCACCAGCCGTGGCCGGGCTGGGAGCGCAGGAAGTTGGCCGGTCGCAGGATCTCGTCACGGGTGTCCAGGTATGGGTAGATCTCGCGCTGGCGATAGGTGTGGTTGCCGAGCGTGATCACATCGACACCGGCCGCGAACAGCTGCTCGGCGAGCTTCGGCGTGATCCCGACGCCGCCGGCGATGTTCTCGCCGTTGACGACGACGAAATCGACCGCGAACCGCTCGCGGAGGCCGGGCAGCAGACCCAGCAGTGTGCGTTTGCCGAGACCGCCGACGACGTCGCCGACGAACAGGATGTTGGCCGCCATGGTGCAGGGATTGTCGCGCCGGCGCGATACAGACGTTGTATGAGCACAGGTGAGCGCTCCGAGCCCGGACCGCCGACCGGCGATCCCACCGGCACTGGCGAGCCGGCGAGCCGGTCGGCCCAGCCAGCCGCCAGGGCCGTCCAGCCGGTCGTGATCAGGCGATGGGTGCAGGCGGTGCTGCTGCCGCTCGGGCTCCTCGCGCTGTGGGCGTTGGCGAGCGCCGCCAGCACCGTCTTCCTGGTGCTCGTGATCGCCTGTCTGGCCGCGCTGATCCTGGCCCCGCCGGTGCGGGTGCTCGAGCGGGCGATGCCGCGCGGGGTCGCAATCGCCGCCGTCTACCTGGCCGGCCTGGCCTTCCTCGTCGGGGTCGGGCTGCTGCTCGTCAGTCCGGTCTCGACCCAGATCGGTCACTTCGAGAACAGCCTGCCGGCGCTGACACGCGACGCCAACCGCGATCTCGTGAACCTGCAGCGGTTCCTGCATCGCCACGGGATCCAGGTGCACATCACCAAACAGGGACAGAGCGCGCTGCACACGCTGCAGCAGAACGTCCTCAAGCGCTCGGGTGCGATCGTCGACTTCTCGCGCGGGCTGCTGACGCAGGCGGTGCAGATCGGCTTTGACCTGATCCTGATGCTGGTGCTCTCGATCTACATGCTGGTCTACGGCCGACAGATCGGCGCGCTGGTGCGGCGGCTGATGCCGCCAGGCGACGGAACCCCGTCTGACGACTACCCCCGGCTGGTCCAGCAGGCGGTGTTCGGTTACGTCCGCGGTCAGCTGATCTTCAGTCTCGTGATGGGCGGCTCGGCCACGCTCATGCTGTACGTGTTCGGCTGGCTCGGGATCTTCCCGGCGGGCACCAACTACGCCGCCTTCTTCGGCGCCTTCTACGGGCTGATGGAGTTCATTCCGTACGTCGGCCCGATCATCGGTCCGATCCCCGCGCTGCTGGTCGCGCTGTTCGAGAACCCACTGTCAGCCGTCTGGCTGCTGATCGGGTTCATCGCCCTGCAGCAGCTCGAAGGTCACGTCGTCTCGCCGCAGGTGTTCGGCCACGCGCTGCGGATCAACCCGATCGTGATCATCGTGGCGCTGCTGATCGGCGACGCGTTGTACGGGATCATCGGCTCGTTGGTCGCGCTGCCGGTCGCGGCGGTGATCCGCCAGACCGTCGTATACCTCCGCGACCACACGACACTGGAGTGGTGGGGCGCACCGCTGACGGTGCCCAACGCGGCCTCAAGCGGAGTACCGGCGCCCGCGCCGAGCGACGCTGCGGCGTTGCCGCCGCCGTCCGGCGCGCCGCCGACAGAGCTGCTGGGCCCGGAGTCGCACTGACGGTGGCCGTCGGCGATCAGTCCGCGGGTGGCTGATCTTCGCGGCCCACCGACCAGCCACCGGGACGCGGCACCCCGGCGCGTCGACTGTTTCAGCGTTGGCCGGTGACGCGCATGAACCGGTACGCGCACAGCGCGGCGATGATCAGCAGGATCACCGGGATTCCGAATGAGACGATGCCGACGACCGAGAGCAGCAGCGTGATCACGCCGAGCCCGCCTGTCGCCGCGCCGACCATCGCCAGTCGGTAGGCGCGCTTCTCGCGCGCTTGACGCGGGGTGTATCCGCCTCGACGGTCAAGGTTGCTCATGCACCGAACAGCGTACCGCGCCGGCGGCCCGGTCGTGCGCCGCCGATATGCTCGGCTGACGCTATGTCGTTCCCGCAGACCCGCCTGCGCAGGCTGCGCACCAGCCGCGCGCTTCGGGGCCTCGTGCGCGAGACGCACCTGACGCCCGCCGATCTCGTCTACCCGATGTTCGTCGCGCACGGCGTCGATCGGCGCGAGCCGATTGCGGCGATGCCCGGCGTCGACCACCTGTCGATCGCGCACGCGGTCGCAGAGGCGGGCGCGGCACACGCGCGCGGCATCCCGGCGGTGCTGCTGTTCGGTCTCCCGGCGGCCAAGGACGAGGTCGGCAGCGGCGCCTACGACGACGAGGGCGTGGTGCAGCTGGCCACGCGCGCGATCAAGGCCGCCCATCCCGAGCTGTTGGTGATCACCGACCTGTGCCTGTGCGAGTACACCAGCCACGGCCACTGCGGCGTGCTCGCGACTGGATCGCACCCGCCGATCGTCGACAACGACGCCACGCTCGAGTTGCTCAACCGGACGGCGGTCTCGCAGGCGCGGGCGGGCGCCGACATCGTCGCCCCGAGCGACATGATGGACGGGCGCGTCGGCACGATCCGCCGAGCGCTCGACGAGGAGGGCCTGACCGAGACGCCGATCATGGCCTACAGCGCCAAGTTCGCCTCCGCGTTCTACGGACCGTTCCGCGAGGCCGCCGACTCCGCCCCGGCATTCGGCGACCGCCGCGGCTATCAGATGGACCCGGCCAACGGCTCCGAGGCGCTGCGCGAGGCCCGGCTCGACGTGCAGGAGGGGGCCGACATCCTGATCGTCAAGCCCGCGCTGCCGTACCTCGACGTGCTGCACACGATCAAGGTCGAGACCGGGATGCCGGTCGCCGCCTATAACGTCTCGGGCGAGTACGCGATGCTCAAGGCCGCCGCCGCCAACGGCTGGTTGGACGAGCGTGCGGCGGTGCTCGAGGCGCTGACGGGTATCCGCCGCGCCGGCGCCGACATGATCATCACCTACCACGCCAAGGAGGCCGCTGAATGGCTTCAGTAGAGGGCACCCGCGAGGCGAACGCCGGCAATCACGGTCCCAAGCTGCGCAGCCGCAAGGACGGCGCGGCGGTCGCGCTGGACGAGCTCGACAAGCGGCTGCTGAACCTGATGCAGGGCAGCTTTCCGATCGCGACCAGGCCGTTCCTGCACGTGGCCGACGAAGCCCGGGTCAGCGAATCCGAGGTGCTGACGCGCGTCCGGCGACTGCTCGACGAGCGGATCATCCGCCAGGTCACGCCGATCTTCGACACGCGCGCGCTCGGCTATCAATCGATGCTGGTGGCGGCCAAGGTCGATCCCGAGAATCCGTGGCGCGCGGCGAACGTGATCAATGCGCACCCGGGCGTGTCGCACAACTACCTGCGCAATCACGAATTCAACATCTGGTTCACGATCGCGACCGAGCCCGACTCGAGGCTGGGCCTGCAGGGCACGCTCGAAGTGCTCGCTCGCGAGGCCGGAGCGGAATCGGTCAGGCAACTGCCGACGTTGAAGCTGTTCAAGATCCGGATGGATCTCGAGATGGAGGCCGGGACCGAGGCGCTCGCGAAGGCCGCCGGGGCGGTGGCGCCCGCGGAGATCGAGCCCCAGCCCTACGACGAGTTCGACGAGCGGGTGATCCGCGCCACCCAGGGCGACCTGCCGATCATCCCCGAGCCATATGCCCCTGCGGCCGCCGAGCTCGGGATCGATCAGGAGCAACTACTCGAGCAGCTGCGCCAGATGCAGGAGCGCCGCCTGCTGCGCCGGGTCGCCGCAATCCTGTTTCACCGCCGGGCAGGGTTCAGCGCGAATGGCATGGGCGTCTGGAGGGTGCCCGACGAACGGGTGCTGGAGATCGGGATGCGAATGGCGGCGTTCCGTGGGATCTCGCACTGCTATCAGCGCCCGACCTACGCCGACTGGCCCTACTCGGTGTTCACGATGGCCCACGGCCGTTCCAAGGACGAGTGCGACGCGATCCTCGACTCGATTGCGGCCGACACCGGCATCAGCGACCGCGCGACGCTGTACTCCTCGACCGAGTTCAAGAAGATCCGATTGCTGTACTTCACCTCCGCGCATCGCGATTGGGAGCGCGAGCACGCCGGGGTGTGAGCGACCTCTATGAGCGGGCCCTGAGGCGGCTGCCCGGAGGCGTCAACTCGCCCGTCAGGGCGATGCGCTCGATCGGCCTCGATCGGCCGATCTTCATCGCGAGCGGCAAGGGCTCGCGGATTCGCGATGTCGACGGCAACGAGTACATCGACTACGTTTGCTCGTGGGGACCATTGATTCTCGGCCACGCCGACCCGGGTGTGGTCGACGCAGTCGCCCGCGCGGCCGCCGCCGGCACCAGTTTCGGGGCTCCGACCGCGGGTGAGGTGGAGCTCGCCGAGCAGGTCTGCGAGCGGATGCCGTCAATCGAGATGATGCGGATGACGTCATCCGGGACCGAGGCGACGATGAGCGCCCTCCGGCTCGCCCGCGCCGTCACCGGCCGCAGCCGGGTGCTGAAGTTCGCGGGCGCCTACCACGGGCACGTCGACGGGCTGCTCGCCGAGGCCGGCTCGGGCCTGGCCACCCAATCGATCCCGGCCAGCCCGGGCGTGCCGGAGGTCGCCGCCGCGCAGACCGCGATCGCCCCGTTCAACGACTTCACAGCACTGTGGGAGCTGACCGACGATCCGGACCTGGCGGCGATCATCGCCGAGCCGGTGCCGGCCAACATGGGGCTCGTGCCCCCGGCCGATGGGTTTCTCGAACTGCTGCGCGAGGCCGCCGATCAAAACGGAGCGCTGCTGATCTTCGACGAGGTGATCTCGGGCTTCCGGGTCGCCCGCGGCGGCGCTCAGGAGCGCTACGGCGTCACCCCAGATCTGACCGTTCTCGGCAAGATCATCGGTGGCGGCCTGCCGGCGGCCGCGTACGGAGGCCGCGCCGAGCTGATGCAGCGGATCGCGCCCGCCGGCGACGTCTACCAGGCGGGAACCCTGTCGGGCAACCCACTCGCCGTCGCCGCCGGGCTGACGACGCTCGCACGGCTGCAGCGGCCCGCCTACGAGCAGCTCGCGCGCACGACCGAACTGCTCGCCGGCGGAATCCGCGACGCGGCCGCCGGCGTTGGGATCGCGGTGACCGTGCAGACCCTTCCGGGGCTGATGACGGTGTTCTTCTCGGCCGAGCCGGTGCGGGACTTCGCCGGCGCCCAGGCGTGCGACACCGACGCCTACGGGGCGTGGTGTCGCGAACTGCTGCGCCGCGGCGTATACCCGCCGCCGTCGCAGTTCGAGGCGTGGTTTCCGTCGCTCGCGCACTCGACCGACGACCTCGAGCGAACGATCGAGGCGTGCGCGCAGGCGTTCGTGGCGATCGCCGACGGAGCCAGCTAAAAATCAGCTGATGAGCATCGACTCGCTGCACGACGCGCTGAACGCCCGCGGAGGCACGCTCGCGACGCTGTTGGCGCGTGATGGCTCGCTTGGCGGCGACCAGGCCGGGCTCGCGGCGCCCGCGCTGGCCGCCCGTGGCCCCCGTACGGCGGGTCATGAGGCCGAGTACGAGCTGCTGCTGGAGATGATCCTCGAGGGCTCGCTGCTGCACTACGGCCGGCCCCGGGTGGTGATCACCGACGACCGGGATCTGGCGCTGCTGCTCGGGGATCAGCTCTATGCGCTCGGGCTCTCGCGGCTGGCTGAGCTGGGTGATCTCGATGCCGTCCGAGAGCTGGCGGATCTGATCTCGCTGCTGTCACAGGCGCGCCTGTCGGGCGACGACGAACTCGCGCGGGCGATCTGGGACGCGGGGGCGCTCGCCGTCGGGTGGGGCGCGACGCCCGCCTATGAGGCCGCCAAGGCGCTGGCTCGTAACGGCGACGCGGGGGCCGCGGCCGCGCTCATAGAATGCTGCGGCCGCGCGCTGCCCCAACCTCTCTGAGGCCTGCGCAACCGAGTGCCTCAGACCTGGATAACTGTAGACTTAGCGACGCGTTCGGCCCCCTTAACCAGTCCTTGATGGAAGACTAAGTGGCAGATCGACACAAAGCAGGCGCGAAGTCAAAGTACACGGCCGACCGGCAGATGCCCGGCGCGTTCGAGGGCGAGACCGTGGGTCGTCGGCGCTTCTTGAACGTCGTCGCGCAGGGCTCAGGGGTGGTCGCGACGCTCGCCTTCACGCTGCCTGCGCTTGGCTTCGCGCTCGGGCCGATCTTCAGCCGGGAGCCGTTCAAGTGGCAGACGGTCGGTACGCCCGAGGACTTCACCGAGGTCACCTACGTGACGAAGGTGATCACGATCGTGCAGGGCATCGGGAATGCCGGCAACACGATCGCCTACATGCGCAAGCGCGACCCGGCGATCGATACCGAACCCGAGGACCAGTACAACCACTACGTGGCGCTGTCATCGCGCTGCATGCACCTCGGCTGTCCGGTCCGTTACGTGTCGGCGGCCGAGCGGTTCATCTGCCCGTGCCACGGCGGTGTCTACGACTTCCGCGGGATGGTCGTCGGCGGCCCGCCGGTCCGGCCGCTCGACCGCTTCTACACGCGTGTGCATAACGGCCTGGTGCAGGTCGGGCCGCGCTACTCGGTGAACTCCGAGCTCCATCGCTTCTCCCCGCGGGATCCCGCTCAGCCGCTCGACGGCATCGGCCAGTACCTGTATCCCAAGCGGTTCGACACCTCGCAACTGCCGAACAACTAGAGCCACCTGATGCCCAAGCTCCCCGCCCCACCGATCCCGAAGACGCTGCAGCCGGCCCCGAAGCGGCCCGGCCAACCCGGCACCGAGCTGAGCCCGGTCGAGCAGGGCCTCGACGCCGGGATCTCGGTCGTCGACTGGGTCGACGAGCGCATGCAGATCTCGGGCGGCCTGCGCTGGATGCTGTTCCGCAAGGTCCCGAAGGGGATCAACTGGTTCTACACGCTCGGCTCCGCGACGATGTTCGCGTTCCTCAACCAGGCGGTCACCGGCGTCTTCCTGGCGATGTTCTACCGCCCGGACGCGTCCGGCGGCGCCTACGAGTCGATTCGCTACATCACCGACGACGCGTTCCTCGGCCAGACGGTCCGGGCGATGCACAAGTGGGGCGCGTCGGTGATGATCATCCTGATCTTCTTGCACATGGCGCGCGTGTTCTTCTTCGGCGCGTACAAGTACCCGCGCGAGTTGACCTGGATCATCGGCGTGGTGCTGCTGATCCTGACGCTGGCGATGGGCTTCACCGGCTATCTGCTGCCGTTCGACCAGCAGTCCTACTGGGCGACGATCGTCGGCGTCAACATCAACGGCACCGGTCCGTTCATCGGCCCGTACCTGTCGGACTTCCTGAGAGGAGGTCCCGAATTCGGGGCGACGACGCTGTCGCGGTTCTACGCGATCCACATGATGCTGATCCCTGGCCTGATTGCTGCGCTGATCGGGGCGCACCTGTACCTGATCACGAAGCTCGGAATCTCGGCGCCGCCGTGGCTCAAGGTGACCCCCGCCGACGACGAGGCCCCCGAGCTGCACCAGACCCAGGTCTGATCATGTCGACCATGTCCGCACGCGCATGAACCAGCAGGAAAAGGAGCGGTACCTCCGCGAGTACTCGATCCTGAAGAACGAGGGCAAGCCGTTCTTCCCGTACGCGGTCGCCAAGGACTCGATGATGGCCGTGATCGTGATGGCCGTGATCATCTTCCTGGCGCTCTACCTGGGCGACAACTTCGGCCCGAAGGTCGACCCGACCACGACCACGTACGTGCCGCGGCCGGACTGGTACTTCTACTTCCTGTTCGAGGTCCTGCGGGTGATGAAGAACATCCCCAAGTTCACGGACCTCGCGACGATCGGTGTTCCGACGATCTGCATGATCCTGCTGTTCCTGCTGCCGTTCTACGACCGCAGCCCGGAGCGCCGGATCGAGCGTCGACCGGTGGCGCTGGCCGCCGGCATCGTGACGATCCTGGCGATGGCGTTCCTGACCTACTCCGGTGCCAACACCGGTTCGCCGAACTCCGTCGACCTCAAGCCGCCGGCCAACCTCAACGCGGCCGAGGCGGCCACGTTCAAGCGGGGCGAGCTGGTCGCCGGCCAGTCCGGCTGCGAGGCCTGCCACCTGATCGGCGACAACGGCAACAACGGGCCCGGGCCGAACCTCACTCACATCGGCTCAGAGCTGCGTCCCGACGCGATCGCGGCGACGCTGCGCAACCCGACCTCGCCAATGCCGTCATTTCGGACGCTGGCCAAACAGGATCCTCAGAAGTTCTCGGATCTGGTCCAGTTCCTCGGGATGCTCCAGTAGCCCCGGGCCGACTGTCCTTCCACCCGCAACGACGATGACCGAGCGGACACCGGGGACGCTCCCGGAGCCTGAGGTGCAGGCGATGTTCGATCGCATCGCCGGGTTCTATGACCGCCTCAACTCGGTGATGACGGCGGGGCTGCATCACCAGTGGCGCGCGCGCGCAGCGGAGCTGGCGGCGCTCGGGCCGGGTGGGCGCGCGCTCGATGTCGCGACCGGCACCGGCGATCTCGCGTTCGCGCTCGGGCATCGGGTCGCGCCCGGCGGCAGCGTGGTCGGCGTCGACTTCTCGGAGTCGATGCTGGCGCTTGCCCGCGCCAAGGCCGAGCAGCGGGCGCAGCTGACCAGCTCACCGGTCGAGGTTGCGATCTCGTTCGCACCGGGCAACGCGCTGCAGTTGGCGTTCGATGACGGCGAGTTCGACGCCGCGACGGTCGGGTTCGGCGCGCGCAACTTCTCCGATCTGCGTCAGGGTCTGAGCGAGATGGCCCGTGTCGTGCGACCCGGCGGCCGAGTCGTCGTGCTTGAGATCACGACGCCGACCGAGCCGCCGCTGTCGACCTTCTTCGATCTGTGGTTCGATCGGGTCGTGCCGGTGCTGGGCAGGATCGCGGGGGACGCGGCCGCGTATTCGTACCTGCCCAGTTCGGTCCGCCGGTTTCCCGGTCCGGAGGAGCTGGCGGGCTTGATGTGGGACGTCGGGATGCGTTCGATTCGCTACTACGTGACCGCGGGTGGCATCATCGCGCTGCACGTGGGTGAGGTGCCGACATGAGTACGGCCGCGACCGTCGACGCGCTCCGGGCAGCCGGCGGCGAGCCGGTTGCGCGGCTGATGGATCGGCTCGAGCTGCGTATGCACGAGCTCGCTAGCGGCTATGGGGAGGCGCTCGGCGCTCACGCAGGATCGACGATCGCGGCGGGCGGCAAGCGGCTGCGACCGCTGCTCGTGTTTCTCGCCGCGGGCGTGCCGACGCCCGAGCGCGACGAGCTCCTGTCGGCCGCCGTTGCGGTCGAGCTCGTCCACGCTGCAACGCTGGTGCACGACGATGTGCTCGACGGGTCGGCGCTGCGCCGTGGCCGACCGACGGTCGTCGCGACCGCCGGACGGCTGGCGGCGACGAGCACCGGCGATCTGCTGTTCAGCCGTGCGTTCGCGGAGCTGGCGGTGATCGGCTCGGCTGACTGCGTGCGAGTGCTGTCGCGCGCCAGCTCAGAGCTGGCCGCGGGAGAGTTGATGCAGCGCGAGGACGCTTGGACGCCGGTGCCGGCTTCGCGCTACTTCGCCCGTTGCCGGCTCAAGACCGCGGTGCTGTTCCGCGCTGCGTGCGAGCTCGGCGCGATCGCATCCGGCGGCCCGACCGACGAGCTTGCGCAGTTCGGCGAGCGGATCGGGCTCGCGTTCCAGGTGTTCGACGACGTGCTCGACGTCACCGGCCCGCCCGAGCAGACCGGCAAACCCCGCGGCGCCGACCTGCTCGATGGCACCGTCACGCTGCCGCTGATCCTCGCCCGCGACCGCGATCCGGAGCTGCACGGGCTCGATCTGCGCTCGATCCGAACGGCGCAGCAGGCGTCCGAGGTGTGCGCTCGGATCGCCCGCACCGACGCGCTCGAGCTCGCGCGCGAGGAAGCGCTCGAACTGGTCACCGCGTCGAAGCAGCTGCTGCCGGAGCTGCCCGATCGCCAGCGCGCGGCGCTGGAGCTTGTCGCCGACGGCGTGGTCGAGCGCTACTCGTGAACTGATCCGTCCCGCGCGCCACTGCGTATTGAATGGTTGTGGCCAGACGATCCTTCTGCACACCCGATCACGTTCGATCGCTACGCTGGAAGGCACCCCACACGGAGGCCACCGTTCTCAATGTTCCGTAACCCAGTCACCGATGTGATCGTCGTCCTCGTGATCGTGCTTCTGATCATGGGCCCGAAGCGCCTGCCGCAGCTCGGCAAGGGGCTCGGCCACGGCATGCGCGAGTTCAAGGAGGGCATCACCGGCCAGTCAGATGCCGAGGAGTCCGAGCAGCCTGCGATCAACAAAGCGACTGCGATGCCCACCGGCGATGCATCGAGCGCCGCCCAGACCACGCAGCCGTCGAAGACGACTGCGCCGGCGGACTCGCAGTAAGCCTGACGAAGCAGTCGCGGGGAACGTATGCCGAAACGCCTCCGGCCAATCGGCCACGAAGATCGCCTGAGCATCGTCGACCATCTGGACGAGCTGCGCAGCAGGCTGATGGTCTGCCTCGCGGTACTGATCGTCGCGTTCGGGTTCTGCTTCTGGCAGAACCACCGGCTGCTGAACCTGCTGAACAAGCCGCTGCCGGCGGTCAGTACGAACACCTCGAACAAGCTCAACGGGATCACCGACGACAGCGTCTCGACCGGCAAGTACCTCGAGCGAGCCGGCAAGTCGCTCACTCAGATCGCCCAGTCCAGCGCGACTGCCCCGAGCGAGCGCTCGGCGTTGGCCAGTGCCGCCAAGGACATCACCGCCGCGGGCAAATCGCTGCCCCAGAAGCCCGAGAAGAACCTGCCGATCACCACCGGCGTCGGCGAGCCATTCACGGTTTCGCTGACGGTCGCGTTCTACGCTGCGCTGCTGATCTCGCTGCCGTTCCTGCTGTACGAGTTATATGCGTTCGTGATCCCAGCGCTGAGTCCCGACGAACAACGGGTCGCGAAGCCGATCATGTGGGTTGCGCCGCTGCTGTTCGTCGGGGGCGTCGTGTTCACGTACATGATCGTGCTGCCGGCTGCGATCAACTTCCTGCAGGGCTACAACCAATCGCAGTTCGACTCGTTCGTACAGGCCAAGCCGCTGTACACGTTCGAGGTGATGACGATGGCCGCGATCGGGCTGACGTTCGAGATGCCGCTGTTCCTACTCGGGCTGCGGGCTGCGGGGGTCATCGATGGTTCCACCTTGACCAGGCACTGGCGCTACGCTGTGGTCGTCATCGCCGTCGTCGCGGCGGCGATGCCGGGGGCCGATCCGGTCACGACCGGACTTGAAACCGCCCCACTTGTGATCCTGTTCCTCGTTTCGATCGTGTTGCTCAAGCTCGCAGACCGTCGCGATGCCCGGCGCGCCGCCGCCGAGCTTCAGCGCCACCCGCTCGGCGGCCTCGGCCCCGACGATTGACGGACGGACCAGCGTGCTTTTCGATCTGCGTAGTCGCGGCCGTCGGCGTACGGTCCAGGTGATCTACATCGGCTTGGCGGTGCTGATGGCGGCCGGCCTGGTCCTGTTCGGTATCGGTACCGGTGGCGGTGGCGGCGGCCTGCTCGGCGGCCTGTCGGGCAGCGGCGGCTCCAGCAACTCGTCGGGCGCCGTCACGAAGTCCGTGCAGACCGCCCAGGCGCACGCCAACGCCAACCCGACCGATGCCGACGCGTGGGCGAAGGTGATCGCCGCCCGATGGGAGCTCGCGCAGAGCGCCGGCTACTCCAACGGCGGTTTCAGCCAACTCGGCCAACAGCAGCTGCGACAGCTGACCGCGGACTACGAGCGCTACCTGAAGCTCGCCCCGAAGCCCGAAGTGACGACCGCGACCTTCGCCGCGCGGGCCTACAGCTACCTCGGCGACTATGCCCAGCAAGCCCATACCTGGGACGTGATCACCTCGACCCACCCGTCCCCCTACGGCTACAAATGCCTCGCACTGTCGGCGTACGCAGCGAAGAACACCAACCTTGCGCAGCTCGCCAAGGCCAAGGTCCTCGCCCACGTTCCGAAAAAGCAGCAAGCGGCGTTCGGGGCCCAGCTCGAGCAGGCCTCGACCAAGCCCACCTACGCCCAGGGCTGTTGAGCGCACACGCCAGCGACGCTGGCTAACATCGCCGGTCCGGGCCGTTAGCTCAGCTGGTAGAGCAGGGGACTCTTAATCCCAAGGTCGGAGGTTCGATCCCTCCACGGCCCACCTTCGACAGCCCCGCGAGCTGGCGGCCCACGTCGTAGCGGATGCCGTTGAGTCGTATCGCCCGTCCCGCGCCGTTAGGCCGCTGACGGCTCGCTGAGGCGCGTGCTGACCTCGTCTCGGTTGACCTTGAGCGCGTCAAGGAGCGCCGCAGCCGGGTCGGGTGGCGCGAGCGACAGCAGGGCGATCAGCACCCGCTCGCGCGACCACCGGGGCGATGGATCCCACGGTGCCCCCGAACCACGACGGTGGCGCCGGTCCTTTCCGGCCTCCTCCATCACGCGCTTGGCCACGGGCGTCATCGGCAGGTGGTCCGTCAAGACCGCTTTCACGATGGCCCGTCGGCCGCCGAGCGTCGGTTCGCGGGTTGGCACCGGCGGCGCGTCGAGCGGCCGGTCGATTCCGATCGCCACAAGCGCGTCGCGATCCATCGCATCCAGCGCCTCACGCGCCGCGCCTAGATCGCAGCCCAGCAGCCGCGCGACGTCGGGCTCGCGCAACAGCCCGAGCACGAGGTCCTCGGAACCGACCCGCCTGTTACCACGTCGACGCGCCTCCTCGCGCGCATCCACGGCTGTCGCCCACGGGATAAACCCGCCGACCTTGCTTGCTTTCGCGGTCATCATGAAACCCACTTTCCGTATTTGGCGTGCACCGATTGCCGGGTGATCCCCAGCGCATCGCCGATCTGCTGCCAGGACCACCCCTGCCCGCGTGCGACCGCGACTTGGCGTGCCTCGACGCGCTCCGCGATCCGGTGCAGCGCCAAAGCGGCACGCAGTCCCTGCGCCGGATCCTCAGAGCCGATCGCTTCGGTGATCTCATCGATGTTCATGCTGTCAGTCTAGGCTGACAGCATGGGGCTTGTCAAGCCAAACTGACACGAGGGCGCCGTCAGGGGTAACCGTCCGGACGCTCAGGCGCTCGTGCCGGCAGCGCGAGCATGAATGCGGGTCTCCGCGCGAGCATGCCGAAGCACGCGCTAATCCCTACGGGCAAGACCGGCGTGAGCCAATCGGCGAAACTGCCGCAATCATGAGTACTTCGTGAACGGCGACTGGTGGCAAACAAACCTATAGGTGCTGTAACCCTCCAACGAACTGTGGTTAGCGAGCGAGGGTTTCGTCGAGCCAGTCGTACATTCGTTGCTCGAGCAGCGATCGTCCCATCGGTTGGCAGTGCAGGCCCGCTCCCTCGGCGTTGGTGAACTTCGCGAGGAGCTTCGGTCCGGGAATCGCGTCGTAGAGCTGCTGTGATTGTCCGGGCCAGAACTGTTCGCCTTCGGGATCGGTGATCATGATCGGGACGTTGATCTGCTCGACGAGGTCACCGAGGCGATACTGCTCGGCGGTCTTGAACGTCGCGTAGGCAGACGGCTGATCGCCGTAGGGCTTGGCGCGCCACGCGAACTCTTGCGCCATCGCCGGCGACATCTCCCGGCTGCCCGCTTCGATCGCGGCGTTGAAGGCGGTCTCGTCGTCGGCGTCGAGCAGCGCGACCAGCTCGGTGGGGATGTGATCCTTCCATGAGGTCGAGACGTCGATCACGCCCGGGTCGGCGATCACGGCCGCCAGGCGGTGCTCAAACGCCGCGGCTCGCGGCACCCAATACCCCGCCTGGCTGGCCCCGTAGAGCACGATCTTTGACGCGTCGACCTCACCACGATCGGAGAGGAAGTCCACCAAGGGTGTGATCACCCGCTCCCAGTCAGGCCGAAACGGAACCCCGCGGTCAAACAGCATGCTCTGCTGACCAGGACCATCGAAGATCACCGCGTTGTAGCCGCGATCCAGGCCGGGCTGACCCAGTCCCGGCCAGAGGAACGTCATCGGGCCGTCGCTGCCGTTGTTGAGGATCACGGTCGGGCGCGCGACCCCGTCATCGGCCGCGATGAACAGGTAGCCGGGCAGGGCGCTGTCCTCGTAGGGGATCGCGATCGGGATCGCGGGCGGGTCGAGCAGGCCGACGTGCACGTCAAAGCAGCGGCGGTGCGCGGCGAACAACTCGGTCAGTTGCGCGTCGGGGTGCTCGGTCCCATCCACGAACACATAGGCGGCGGCGTAGTACACGGCGGCGCGCAGGTACGCCCGACACGCGCTGACCCGGTGCCCCAACTTCAGGCAGGCATCGCCGGTCGTCTCAATGTGGCCGGCGAGCGTCCGCCATTGCGCGACCCAGCTCGTCGCGTCGCCATCGGTGATGCTGGCGACAGCGGTGAGCATCTCGC
Source organism: uncultured Solirubrobacteraceae bacterium (assembly GCA_963714245.1). Lineage (GTDB taxonomy): Bacteria > Actinomycetota > Thermoleophilia > Solirubrobacterales > Solirubrobacteraceae > Palsa-465. Next base: position 260,516 of record CAVQNR010000005.1, read on the forward strand.
CGATATCGCCGGCCCCGTAGTGGATGTTTCCCAACAGTGTTCGCGTTTCGAAGTCAAACGACGGATCGGTGAAGAACTTCTCAAACATCTTGCTCCTTTGCGGGCGGTCAGAGGGTCGCTCTGCGTCGTCGGTTGTTCTGGTTGGGATCGGAGCGGAGGGTCATCGTGGCCTTCGGGCCTTGGCTCGCCGATGAGATCACGAGCACAAGCTATCCAGCAGGGCCGCCTGCCCAAGCTTTCCCCCGGCGAGGCCGACGACGAGAGCAGGAGCCGCGCCGGACGCAGCTAGGTGGCGACGTTGCAGAATTGAGCGCCGGCGTCCCATGGACGGCGGGCGGGTCGAGCAGGGTCTACGCTGGTCGCGATGTCGATCGAGACCCCGGACGAGCTCGAACATCTCAAGGCCGCGGGACGGATCGTTGGCGCGGCGATCCGGGCGATGCGCGCCCAGGTGCGACCGGGCGTGAGCACCAGGGAGCTGGACGAGGTCGGCGGACGAGTGTTCGCGCGTGCGGGTGCCCGCTCAGGGCCCCAGTTGGACTACGGGTTCCCGGGCGTCAACTGCATCAGCGTCAACGACGAGGCCGTTCACGGGATCCCCGGCAAGCGGCGGCTCCGCAACGGTGATCTGGTCAAGCTCGATGTCACCGCCGAGCTTGACGGGTTTTACGCCGACGCGTGCGTCTCGGTGCCGGTCGGCAACACGACTGCATCCGGACACCGGCTCGCCGCGGCCAGCCGCATCGCTCTGAACCGCGGACTCGCGACCGCCCGCGCGGGCACGCCGATCAGCCACGTCGGCCGCGCGATCGAGGCGGTCGTCAGCAGGCGCGGTTTTGCGGTCTGTCGCGATCTGCTGGGCCACAGCATCGGCCGTCGTATCCATGAGCCGCCCAACATTCCCAGCTATGACGCGCCGGGGTTCTCCCAGCCGCTCACCGAAGGGCTGGTGATCACGATCGAACCGATCATCGCCGCCGGCCATGGGGAGGTTCGTGACGGCGGCGACGGGTGGACGATCAAGACTCAAGACGGCAGCTACAGCGCCCATGCCGAACACACGATCGTGGTCACGCAGGCCGCCCCGCTGATCCTCACCGCCTGAGCGCCGCGAACCGCCTGGCAACTGGTCGACGCAGGGGCACGAGACTCAGCGGTGCACCCGGGCGCCCGGCTGTTGTGTCAGGACGCCCGGCGTCGGCCGTCGCTCCAAAGCAGTAGACGACACGTAGGGCGTTCACGGCCACGACCACGGGCGCGCTAGGCGGCTCCCGGGTTCGGGATCTGCTCAACCCGGCCGGTCAGCAGCGTGACGTGCACCGGCTCGGTGAAGTTCTGCGCTGAGCCGACCGCGTCGCGCAGACCAGCGGCGAACACATCGCGCTGCTGACCGGCCGGTAACTGGTCGACACTCAGTGCGGAGAGCACACCCCCTAGCAGCTGGTCAAAGCTCAGATCGGCGACCCAGTCACAGTGCCTGCCATCAACCTCGTAGCCCAGCGCAGCGAGATCATCGCGATACCGCTGCTGAGCGAGCTCGTCGGTGCCACACCGATCACTCAGCTCGCAGTCGAGCCACTGCTCCAAGAACGAACGGACCGAACGCGACCAGCCGCTGTCCTGCAGCCATAGCGGCGTGCCGTTGGTCAAGATCGCGATCCCACCACCTGGACGCAACCACCCACGAGCCCGGTCAAACACCATCCGGTGATCGATCCAATGAGCCGCCTGCCCGATCGTCACCGCCGCGATCGAGCGATCACCGAGAGCCCGACCGAGCCCCGGTAGGTCACGGTCATCGCCGATCACCCAGCTCGCGTTGCTCACCCCCAAGTGCTCAGCCGCCCTGCGCGCGACCAGCAACATGTCAGGCTCGGGATCAACGCCCACCACTGCTCGCACCACCGCCGCCAGCGGCAACGCGACTTGCCCCGTTCCGCAGCCCAAATCGACTGCCACATCACTCGAGCAGAGCGCGAACGCATCGACCACCCCGGCCAGGATCTCAGCCGGATAGCCGTGGCGATAGCGCTCATAGAGCTCTGCTACCTCACCGCCGAACCCCCTAGGCATCCGTCAACAATAGCAACCGGAGAGTTGCACATACCGGGCGAGCGCCCCTCACCGATGCTTGGCCAGCCGTGTCCGCGGGTGCAGAGACTGCTTGACTTGAGTTAGTGAATGATGGTTTACTAACTCTTGTCCCCGAACACGAGGAGAGACCGATGAGTTTGACCACGACGGACGACCGCTTCTCGGAGACCAACGAGGTGGCGGCGAAGCTCGCCGTACTGCGCGATGAACTGCGCGCGACGGTCGGGCGGGTGAGCGATCTGCAGGCCAAGGCGATGCTCGAGACCGGTGCCGAGGTGCTTGGCGGGCTGCGCCAGGCGTCCGTGGACTATGGCGAGGGCGCCGAGGAGGCGTGGCGGCGCTGAGCGGGGCTGGAGCTCGAGGTGGCTCGGCCGATCGAGACCGCCGACGACGATCTGCTCGACGCGGCCGGTGCCGTGCTGATGGCAGATGGCCCGGCGGCGTTCACGCTGAGCCGGGCCGCCGATGCCGCCGGGGTCTCAGCCGCGACATTGAGCAAACGGTTTGGCTCCAAGGAGCGTCTGTTTCTGCGCCTCTCGCAGCGGTGGGTCGCATCGCTGGACGATGAGCTCCGTGCTGAGGCCGCGGCCGGCGAGAGTTCGCTCGACCGGTTTCGGGCCGTGGCCGTGCACAGCTACCGCGACCTGGACCGCCCCGCGACCGCGCACAATCAGATCGCAGCGCTCGCAGTCGACCTGCAAAACGACGAACTACGCGGGTGGCTGCACGTCGGTTGGGAGCACCTACGCCGCCATCTGGCCAGCCACGCGGCCGATGCGATCGCGAACGGTGAGCTGATTGGATCTCCCCCTCCAGACCAGCTCGCGCGGATCGTGGCCGCCGCGATGGAAGGCGGCTGCATCGCCTGGTCGGTACACCCGCAGGGATCACTGATCCGACGGCTCGAAGACGATCTCGCGGCGCTGCTCAGCGGCTGGACGGTCGATGGCAATGCGTGACGAGCGACCGTTGAGCGGGGAGGTGGCGCTCGTGGCCGGAGCGACACGAGGGGCCGGACGCGCGATCGCCGTCGAACTCGCGCGCGCCGGCGCGTTCGTCTACGCCACCGGTCGCAGCAGCCGGACGCACGGACCCTCGGAGATCGGCAGACCCGAGACGATCGAGCACACCGCCGAGCTCATCCAGACAGCCAGCGGTGCCGGACAGGCGATCCGCGTCGACCACACCTGCCCCGACCAAGTCAGATCGCTGATCCAGACCATCGAACGCGAGCACGGTCGCCTCGACGTGCTGGTCAACGACATGTTCGGTGGCGATCGCTACGCGCAATGGGACGTCCCGCTCTGGGAACACGACCTCGCCGGTGGCCTGAGGATGCTGCGCATGGGGATCGACACCCACCTGATCACCAGCGCGATCGCGATCCCGCTGCTGACCAACACCGGCACCGCGCTGCTGATCGAGGTCACCGACGGCACCTCAGCCGTCAACGCCACACGCCGGCCCGGCGTCGGCTTCTACTACGACATCATCAAAGCCACCGTCGATCGCATCCTCACCGGCCTCGCCGAAGAGCTCGCCGACTCAACCGTCGTCCCGGTTGGCGTCACCCCCGGCTGGCTGCGCTCAGAACAGATGCTCGACATGTTCGGGGTCACCGAAACCAACTGGCGCGACGCGTGCGCAGCCGAGCCGGGATTCGCGATCTCTGAGTCGCCGACATACATCGCCCGCGGAATCGCCGCGCTCGCCGCCGACCCCCAGCCGCAGCGTTACGCCGGACAGGTGCTCACCTCCCGCCAGCTCGCCGACACCTACAACATCACCGACACCGATGGATCCCAACCCGACTGTTGGGGCTTGATCGACGCCCACGGATTCGACCACGGCGCACCTGAGGACCTGCCCGACTACCGCTAAGCCAGCCACGCCCCGACGCCACTCAGCTGGGACTTGAGGACCTGATCAGTCCAGCAGCGGGAATCGCCCGGACTGCAGCAACGCCACGATCGCATCGACCCTCGATTGAGGCGCGGCGTAGTCCGGGTGTGCCCTCAGCACGGCAGCGGCGTTGTGCAGCGTGGCGAGTTGCGCTGCGGCCTGGGCGACGTCCCGACCCGATGCGCTCACGGGGTGAGTGACGAATGCGGGCCGGTCGGGATCGATGCGACCCAACGCGATCGCCGGTGGCACCCGCCGCGCGCAGCGGCAGAACGCATTGGGGTTGACCAGGCCGCAGGTGGATTCCATGAACCCGCGGATCCGAGACCGCGCCCGCTCCAGACGCTTGCGAAAGGCAGCCGGCGTGGTGTCGAGGATCCACGCCGCATCGGCCGAGGGGAGCTCGAAAATCTCGCCGAGCACGAACGCGATCCGTTCGTGACGCTCGAGGCACTGGAGCATCGCCTGCGTGCAGGACAGCCTCATCTCGTCAGCCAGGACCTGAGCCTCTGGCCCTCGGTAATCGGCGTCGGCCAATCCCTCCGCCAGGCTGTCGCGAAACTCGTCAAAGCTCAGCGACGTCGCCTCGGCGCTGCTGTCACGGCGCAGGTTGAGCAGATAGTTGACGCCGACCCGATAGGCCCAGGTCATCAGCTTGGCCTCGCCACGCCACGCGGCCAGCCGCGTCATGACTCGGATCAGGATCTCCTGGGTCGCGTCCTCTGCATCCGACGGCCGTCTCACCATCCGCAGTGCCAGCCGGTAGAGCGGATCCTGGAGCAGGCAGATCACCTCCTCCAGGGCCGCCTTGTCGCCGTCGACCGCTCGCGCGACCAGCTCGACCTCGTCGAGGTCCCGGCTCACGCGCCGACCCGCGCCACCGCGGCCGGTAGGCGTCGGGCAAGCCAGTCCGCCACCGCCGTCCCGATGCGATCGGGCTGATCCTCCGGGGCCTGGTGACCGCCCGGCCCGACCGACACGACCTCGGCGCCGGCGAAGGTCTCCGCGGCCCAGCTGATCATCTCCGGCGACCCCAGTCCGACGCCGTTGTCGATCGTCATCAGAAGCTTCGGTACGTCCGGGGTCTCGGCCATCCATCGGCCATAGTCCTGCACGATCTCGGCGACATCGGCGGGTTCGCCGTCGAGCGGGAACTCGCGGGTCCAGGCCAGCATCGGCGTGCGCGAGGTCGGCTCGAGGAACGGTGCCCGATACACGTCGAGGTCGGACTCCGCGAGGCCGCTGGCGATCGTGAGCGGGAGGTTGGACTCGATCATCATGTTCCTCTGCAGGATCATCTCCTCCCCCTGCGGTGAGCGAAACCCACGGAATCGCTCGGCGGCCGCCGGCGCCATCTCGTCCCAGCGCAGCGGGCGCAGAAACGTCTCGATCACGGCGATGCCGCGCACCCGTGACGGGTGTCGAGCCGCCCAGTCCATGCCCAGAGCACCGCCCCAGTCGTGGCCCACGATCACGACCCTCGACGGGGCGACCGCATCAAACCAGGCGTCCAGATAGCGCGCGTGATCGGCGAACCGGTAGGCGATGTCGGGCTTGCCGGATTCACCCATCCCGATCAGGTCCGGCGCCAGGCACCTGGCCCGGTCGCCAACGTGCGGGATGACGCTGCGCCAGCAATAGGACGAGAGCGGATTTCCGTGCAGGAACACGACCGCGACGTCACCGTGTCCCGTGTCGCGATAGCTCATGAACGAATCGAGTATTCCAATGGTGGGCATGTGCCGGCCTTCCTCGTGGTCTCTGGGGGTCACGAGGTTGGACACCTTGACGCTCGGGTTGTGACCGGCACTCGACAATCCTCCCAACGGCGCGTCTCGAGCGCCTGTGAACGGCGCTCGGTCGCTTCCGCTTGCCGGCCGGTTTGTCCAAGGATTCGCGCCAGCGCAGCCCGCATCCACCGCCGGCCCCTGCCCTCAGACCGATCGAGCGACCCGTTGCGTCGGATCGGCGAAGGGCCGCTCGCCCACGGTCCTACAGGCTGAAGTCCACGCAATGGTGGGAGAAGCGCCCGGTACGCTGGAGGAGATATGACCTTCGGTTGGCGACCGATGAGTTCCCAGCGGGTCGGCGGTCTGAAGATCTCATGACGACAACTACCTGCCATATGTCTATATCGCTTGACGGATTCGTCGCAGGTCCCGACCAGAGCGGCGAGAATCCATTGGGTATCGGCGGCCGCGAAGTCCACCACTGGCACCTGGACGAGCCGCTCCACGAAGCTGATGCCCGCGCCCGGGATCTGCTGATGAGGCGCCGCGGTGCGTATGTCATGGGCCGCAACATGTTCGGCCCGATCCGGGGCGACTGGGACGGCGAGTGGCAGGGATGGTGGGGAGACGAGCCGCCATATCACGCGCCGGTGTTCGTCCTCACCCACTATCCGCAGGAGCCGATCGAGCTGAACGGCGGGACGACGTTCCATTTCGTGACCGAAGGATTCGATGTCGCGTTCGAGCGCGCGACAGCAGCGGCCGATGGGCTTGGGGTCGACATCGCCGGCGGTGCCTCCACCGTCCGCCAGGCGCTCGCTGCTGGCGTGATCGACGAGCTGACCCTCGACATAGCTCCAGTCCTGCTCGGTAGCGGCGAGCGGTTGTTTGACGGGGTGGAAGACCAGGGCTTCGAGCCGTTGGAGATCATCCATTCCCCGCTCGCGACCCACGTGCGCTATCGCGTCGGCGGCTGACTGGATCGAGCGCGGCGAGCGCGGTGCTCACTCCCCGCGGCATGACACGGGAAGCGTGTCTATCCGCGCCCATAATCGGTGGCTTCGGTGATGGCCTGGCCGCCGGTCACGGCACTGTTTTGCCCGGAGGCCGTGTTCTCGCCGCCGCCGGTCACGGAGCTGGCGTAGCCGGAGGCGGTGTTGCCTCCTCCGCCCGACACGACGCTGAAAGTGCCCGAAGCGACGTTGTCGGTTCCGCCGGTCACCGAAGCGTAAGGAGCCGTCACCATGTTCCGCTGGCCGGCGATGAGCCCGCCGTAGCTGGTGAACGACTGAAAGCCTCCGAGGATCTCGCCCACACCGTCATCGTGGCTGCGGACCCGGCCGTCGGGTTGGCCGCTGCCGACGCTCCGCAGGACGATCATGGCGACTGACGGGCCGGCTCGTGAGCCTCGCGTCAGGGCGAGTCGGTGGCCCGGCGCCTGCGGTTGATCGCGTCGCGCGCCGCCCGTGCGTCGGCGGATCGCCCCAGCGCGTACCACGCCAGGACGTGACGCTCGTAATCCCTGACTGCCATGCGCAGCTGCGTGCCGGCATCGGTGGTCATCATGCCTCCAGTTCGTATTTGTCGAGACGACGCGCGCCGGCGTCGTCGGCGAGCCGCCGGCGGACGAAGTAGAGCGTCGCCACCAGTTCAGACGGGTGGACGTCGCGGTTGAACAACGGACTTTGCAGACCGTCGGCCAGCAATCGCCGGACGGCGCTGACGGCCGCCGCGTCGGGTCGCTCGGCGCGCTCGAGCAGCTCGGCGATCTCCAGCATCTCGGCTTGCACGGCCACGACCCGGTCACACAGCAGCAGACCGGACCGGCGGACCGGGCGGCCCGAAGCGCTCGCGTGGGCCACTGTCCGGCGCAGCCGCCCGGCCATGCATCGCGCGTCGCGCCCGCCGGTCGCCGACACGTGGCGCGCTCGGCGCGAACGGTCGATCAGCGGCCTGAGGTATGGAGGAAACATGGTCAATATCTGAGACGCGAGAGAGTCGCTCCAGATACATCGATCTCGTGACAAAACGCCCTCACGAGTGGCGCCCGCTCGATTGCGATGCATGGCTTGCCCGTGCGACGGTGGGGATCGACCGAAACGTCATCGGGTTGGTGCGTAACGGCGACCGTCCGGCGAGCGGAAAGGCTCCGGGCGGACGGTTGTACGCCGCTGTCGGTGCGCTGCGGCCCGGGAGGGGCGCGGGCGCGACGGGGGCGCGGGCGTCTCAGCGGACGTGGACGGTGCGATGGGCATGCGCCCGGCTGATGGAATTGCGATGGACACGGATCACCTCGAGAGGTCGCAGGGAGATTTGGGGCGTTGCGATGACTTCACCTCGTTCCAGCTCAAGTGACGGAGGTCGGGTCGCGGGGTCCGTACGGGCAGTTGTCTCTCGTCCTGACCGCGCGCCCGGACGCGGTGTTGCGCGCGGGGGAGTTCGCTGGCAGGCGTCGAAGGGGTGCGTGATGGTCGACAACCGCGCACGCGACGCGAGTGGTGCGCCGCGCCCGCGGGGGTGCGCGGACGGCTGGTCTGCCGGCTGGGCCGGTCACTGGGCGGGAATGCGACCGCCTTCGGGTATTCGGTGACGATCACGGCCAGCTTCGGCGCGGTCGAGCTCGGTCGCGGTGCTCCGCGGTTCGGTGATCTGATCGTCTTCGGGCTGGGTTCCGTTGTTGCGTTCGGCGGCTTGGAAGGCCTAGCGACCACCGGGTTTCGCTCCCCTCTGGAGAAGGGCTCAGATGACGTGATCCTGCTCGGAACCGCGCTGGCGTTCGTTTCAATCGTGCTCGCGATTGCGAGCGCCCGCGGGCTCGCTGCGGTGCTCAGCCGCGCGTGGGCGTGGTTCGGTGCCGCGTGCGGTGCCTCGCTGGTGTTCGCGCTCGTCGAGAGCGTGGAGTTCATGTTGGCCGAATGGCTGCAGGAGCGCCGCGGCGAATCGGTTGAGCCTGACCCGTAAGCCGGCTCGAGCCACATCCGATAACGCAGTTCGGTGATCGGAGCCGCGGTCTCGCTCGCGGTGTACCGTCGAGACATGGGGGACGGTGACACGCTCGATATCACCTTCGACTTCAGATCGGACACGCCGCCCGGACGAGATCCGGACGCTTTCAGTCCAACGCTCCGGAGGTATCACCAGACGCTCTGGAGCAAGCCGTTGCCGAGTGGTGCGCCATTCGAGCTCGACGTCACCACGCGACACGCGTATCTGCACCACAGCTCCGAACTCGGCGAGTTCTGGTTGTCGAGCGATGCGGTGGTTCCGAGCTTCTCACGCGAGTCGCGGCTGGCTCACATCATCGACCAGATTCCGGGGGTTGAACGCGAAGCGTTCAACCACATCGGCTACACGATCGGCGGGATGATGGTCTTTCCGGGCAATCGCGTCGGTCGCAAGATGACGGTCAACATGGCGCGTGGATGCCACCCCAGGATCAAGGACCGGTTTGATCTGACGGTGGAGTGCATTCGTCGGCACTACCTGGACGAGCCCAGTCCGCTCCGCGATCCGCTCGCGCGCTACGCAGACTTCTTCGGTCTGTTCGGCGACTTTGCCGGCTACACGGACTTCTTTTACCTGCAGGACCTGGTGAACGAGCCCGCTCGCACGGTGAGGTTCTTCGCGCCGTTCGAAGACTTCAATGCGTCGCCGCTGCCGGGAACGCTCGATGCGTACTTCGGGTACCGCCAACGTGCGATTGAGTTCATCGAGTCGCGGAACCGCCGGATCGCCGCTGATTTCGGCGCCGGGTCTCGATCAGGTCGGCTGCGAAGGGCCGCGACCCCGGGCCACGTCGTCAGATCACCGGTTGGTGACATGACGGGTGATCTCTAGCGCGCGCTGCAGTCGGCGCGACGACGCGCATTACGGCCTCAGCTCGGCGTGGCAGGTGGCGGTCCCGGCGTGCACCGTGACCGTCTCGCCGGCCGCGCTTGCCGGAGCGCGGAAGTAGACGTCTGCGTACCCACTTGAGTCGGTGTGGTAGCTGGCCGAGCGGCCGGCGGCGTCGGTGACGGTCACTGTCTGCCCCAACTGGTTTGAGTGCACGTAGACGTCGTAATCGCCGTAGCGGCGTGAGTAGGACGAGCTTGCGCTGCACTGCGCGCCGGCGGAACCCGAGCTGCGGCTGCCACTGCCCGAGGACGAGCCGCCGGAGGAGTGGGAGGGGCCGGCGTATGGGCGCGCGCCCGCGTAGTCGGAGTCAAAGGTACGGCGCAGGGAAGCGCGAATGGTCGCGTCTGAGGTGATGAGCCCCAGTTCCCGGTTTCTCTCCAGGGAGGTGTAGGAGAAGTTCTGCGAGCCGAGGAACACACGGCGTGAGGTGAGGATCATCTTCGCGTGTATGTAGAGCGGCGCGCTCGCGCTGTAGGTGCGGATGTGCACTCCGGCGGCGGACAGTTGCGCGAACGCGCTCTCCCAAGAGGACTCGTAGGTCATGGTCACCTTGACGTTCACCCCGCGCTTGGCGTCGGCTTCGAGCGCCTGCTCGATGGGACTCGAGTCCATCTCCTCGTTGTAGATGTCCAGGAATCCGTGGGCGGACTCGATCAGGCCGACCTGCGCCTGCTCGGCGCCGGGGCTCCAGACCAGGTCAGCGCCGTTCGGGGGGGTGGTGCGCTGCCCCGACCAGTCGGAATTGAACGTCTGCCGCACGGCGCGCTCGTCGGCGGCGATGGTGTCGATCACGCCGAAGTCGCGGCTCGAGGCGTAGTACTGCGGAGTGAGATTGAAGGTGAGGACGTACGCGCGGCCGTCGACGAGCAGCGTCTTCTGATGGGTGAGCGCGAAGTACGACGGCGTCCATTTGACCGGTACCGAGCGGGCCCGCAGATAGCTGTAGGCGGCCTGGTTCTGCGCTGACCCCTCGCCGTAATACCCGCCGTTGAGAAGCACGCGGACCTTGACCCCGCGGTGCTCGGCGGCGGCCAGAGCGGCGTTCACCTGGCTGTCCTCGTCCTCGTACATGACCATGTCCACCTGCCGACGGGCGCCGCGCAGCGCCGAAAGGACCGGAGCGACCCCGGCTCGCGGCTCGGTGATCAGGGCGAGCCGCCCGGCGGCGATCGCGGTGGCGCGCGAGCGCCGATGGGACAACGATCGGGGCGGCTTCGCAGCGGAACTGTCGCTGGTCGTCGCGCTCCGGACGCTGGGCGACGGAGTTGACGTAGTGCTCTGTGCGCCACAGCCAGCGAGACTGAGGGCGGCCAGCGCCAGTAGGACGACTCGGTGTATGCGAGTCGGCATACGCCTACAGTACGGGTCGTCGCCCGAAAGCGGCCATGCCCACGTGGCGCGGCCGGCAGCGCGCACCCGGCTGCGTGCCGTGACCGCGGTGCGGCCAGTCGACGCGGCCGGGCCCACGTGAGATGTCCCGAGGCCCAGCGGAGCGAGCTCCTCAGCTTCCGGCCGCCCGACGCGGATCCGTCAAAGATGGGTGGTTTACCGATGTCAGGGCCGTCGCCCGCGCGTAGGGTCGGCTCCTGTCCCCTGGGACCCATAGCGAGCTGAGGCGCGCTAGGCCCAGCGGGCCCCCCGGGGGCCGACCGGCAACAGCCAGCTTCTATACGAAACAACGGGCTGATCCTCGCTACTCGACACGGCTGGTGAGGCGACAAGCGGGGTAGACGCAGCGCCGGGCCAGGCGAGTAGGTCTGAGATCGGGTCGCAGGTTCTTGTCGCCGGCGGTCACATGTCCTGGCTCGGCGGACATTTACTCATCGAGCGGGGCCGGGCCCGTGAATCGTCGAACGGTGGACGATCTGACGAGGAGAACCATGGAAGATCTTGACGAGCTTTTGAGGACGAGCGTGCCCGTCGTCGATGTTTCGGCGAGCGGGCCGGCGGCGAGGCAGGTAGCAATGGCGGTCGCCCGTCGTCGGCGGTTCTCGCAGCGACGGCTGCGGCGACGCGTGGTGGCGACTGTCGTCGGCCTGGTCTTGGTGCCGGCCGTCGCAGTTGCGGGGGTTCTGCACTTCACTGCCCAGACCGGCAAGTACGGCGCGCCCGGCATGACGGAGAACGACACCTCGCAGTACATCAACATGTGCGCGGGCGACATCGACCGGTACGTCGCGACGCTCTACCCGACCGAGCAAGCGCTCCCGCCAGGGACGACCTGGAGTCAGATCGCGTCGGACTACATCTCGACGTTTCGCTCAAGCTGTCCACCCGCGGGCCCCGGGGCGACAACCCAGGTCACCGGGATCAAGATGAGCCTGCTTGGTGAGAGCACCTGCCCTTGGGAGCACTGGGCGCTGCATGCCCCGGGCTTAACTGAGGCGGCTGACCTCAAACACACCGATCGGGCTCTTGCCGACGTCCAAGTCGCTCAGCACCAGGTCAACCCACACGGCGACTCGGGGTGGGAGCAGAGCGAGCGGCAATACGCAGACGCCTCTCGACGCTTCCTTGACTACGACTACCAGGTCAACTGTCTGGGACGGGACACTGCGCAGAACCCGCCGACCATCAAGGACCCCGACCGATGACCCGCGACGAACAGAACCTACAGCGCGTAGTCGAGACCCACGGGCCGCGCGTGCTCGCCTACCTTGCCCGCCGCACCGCCGACCCCGCCGACGCCGCGGACGTCTTTCAGGCGGTGCTGATCGTCGCGTGGCGGCGCCTGCGCGACATTCCTGCGCAGGAGCCGGCGGCGCTGGCCTGGTTATTGGGGGCCGCTCGTCGGTGCCTGGCCAACCACCGCCGCGGGCATGCCCGTCGGTTAGAAGCCACCGAGCGATTGCGATCAACGATCCACGTCGCGGAGCAGGGCGGGAGCGATGACCGCAATGCGCCCGTCAACGAGGCGCTGATGAGCCTCGGGAACGCCGACCGAGAGCTGCTGACCCTCATCTACTGGGAAGAGCTGACGACCGAGCAAGCCGCCACCGTCCTTAACGTCGCGCCCGCGACAGCCCGGAAACGACTTGAGCGTGCACGCGCACGACTGCGGGTTGAGCTCGAAGCCAACGCCGCCCCCGAATGCGCCTAGGCGTGAATCCACGCCGCCCTCCCGACGACTTATCGGCTGTGTCTGAGGTGCGTCACACTTAGGAGCCGACGATGAGCGATCTCGAGCAGGTCGGCGCCGGCGGGCCTTACGAGAAGGACGGCCGAGCGTGGACCATCGGCACCCAGGACGAGGTGAGCTGGATCCAGCAGGGCCTCACCCTCACCCCCAGCACCGCGATCACGGGCGCGATCCCGCCCGGGTTTGAGGCTTACGCGACGATCGCGCTCTGCGAGGGTGAGCCCGGCGACTGGGTATCGACCGAGCCGGACTCGGCGGTCCTGGAAGTGTTACGAGCGCATGCCGGCTCACAACCGTGGTGGCTCGGTTATCTGGAAACGGGTGCAAGCGACGTCGTCTTCCAGGAGGCGCCGCGGGTGAAGCTCTACTGGGATTGGTCCTACGTTCTGGTCTGCGCCGGCTTTGAGCAGGCGGCGAGCTGGAGCCGCGATCTGATGTGGAACTGGTCCTTGCCGGCGCTGATGTTCCCGACCAGCCGCGCCTGGCTGGTCTCCCTGCGCTGGGACGACGACTGGGTGTCCGTCGGTGGATCGGCCGAGCTGATCACCAGCTTGCAACAGCACCCGAAGCTGAGGCGATCGACGCACCGGTGTTCACCTTCAGATCCAGACGCTGCCCCACCGGGACTCCGCGTTTGAGCTGAGCTATCGCCGTGTCCGGGTGACGCTCGCCCACCGGGACACCCTCACCGGCAAGGGGATGCTCTGTCTCGCCTGGGGCCGGGGTTCCCCGTGAGACCGCCGGGCGGACCGTTTCAATTCCGGCCGGCTCGCACCTGCCCGTAGTTGAGCAACGCGGTGATCAGGACCCCACCGGCGACGTTTCCCAGCAGAACGGCCGCGAACCAGGCGAGCGCGTGGCCGACATCGATCTCGCCCTTGAGTCCCGCGCACATTACTTCGATGGTCGTCGACACTGAATGGTCAAGCCCGAGCAGTCCGACGACGAACACCAGCGTCCAGATCAGGGCGATCTGACCGATCACGACGCCGCTTGACTGAATCAGCCAGGCGACCAGTGCGATCGCCCACCCGCCGAGCACCGCGCTCCAGAAGAACGATCCCCAGCTACCGACCGTCGCCCGGTGCCCGTTCTCAGCGACTTGGGTCACGACATCAGGCGCGAGCGCCGATGTTTTTGTCACTAGCAACGCAAGCAGCGCCGCGCCGACCAGATTCGCGCCGAGGACGACGGCCCAGAGCCGGAGCGTCGCGAGCAGATGCCGACGCTCATCAAGCACCAGCGTCACCGGATACAGCGTGTTCTCGGTAAACAACTGCGCGCGGCCGATGATCACGATGATGAAGCCGACCGGGAACACGACCGCGCCGACGAGTGTGGCGCTATCGGCGCCCGCCAGACCGGCAGTCACGGCAGCCGACGCCAGCGCGCCGAACCCGACCGACGCACCGGCAAACAGCCCCGAGAACATCAACGCAGCAACCGGTCGATCAAGCTCCTCGCCGGCTTCGCGCTTGACCCGCTCATAGATGTCAGCGGCGCTTGCACGAAGCCGCCCCTCGTCGCCCACGTTCGCTTCGCTGTCCTCAGCCGTCGCCACCATCACCTCCGCTCATCCTCAGTGAGGAGTTCTCCGCGAGCGCTTGAGCTCTTCAGGCTGGACCATGCCTGATGACTCGGACGACGAAACGGGGGTGGCTCCTGCCGGTGACCGCAGCGCCTGCCGGACTGCCGCTCGCAAGCCGGCTCGGAGCTCAAGGGGACGGGTCCCGGGAGACATGAACCGAGTCAGTCTTCGCGCCGACGGCGTTAGCGCAGACGACGTGGTATCGGTTCGACAACGCCGGGGATCCGTCCGACCACCGATGTGGTGCGCTCATATGAAGCTCGGAGCACGGCCGCCGGTGCCTGGTGGCGTTTGAGCGCTTCGCCGATCGGCAGCACGGTGTAGTCCGGATGGCGATCCCAGGTCGGCATGTACCCGATTCGCACGAGCCTGGCTCGGTTGCGATCGACGGTGATGTGCAGAAACACGAGCATCCCGTCCTCGGTCTGCACCGAGCAGCAGTCCGCTGACTCGTTGGAGAGCACCTGACCTTCGCCGAACACAACCAGCTTGTGGTGCACCCGCCGGATCGGTTGCACGACATGCACATGCTGGCCGACGATCGCGGTGATGTCCGGATCGGTGGTAAGCGCCCGCGCGGTGGCCAGCTGGAAGGCACTGGGCGCGGCCTCAAACTCGGTTCCCCAGTGAAAGTTGACGATCACGACCTGCGCGCCGCGTCGACGCGCCGCCCGCGCCGCGCGACGCACAGCGCTCACCTTCGCGATGTTCACGGACCACGGGTGCGGCAGCGGAATCCCGTTCGTCATTTCGGTATACGCGAGGAACGCGACCTTTACACCCTTGACCGTCACCATCAGCGTTCGGCGCTGTGCGGCTTGAGAGGAGAACGACCCCGTGTGCAGCACCCCCGCGCGGTCCAGGGCCAAGCCGGTCTGATCGATGCCGTACTGGCCCTGGTCAACCGAGTGGTTAGACGCCGTGTCACAAATTCGCCAGCCTGTCTGCGCGATCGCGAGCGCCAGCCGCGGCGGGGTATTGAACACCGGGTAGCCCTGCGGCGGCCGCGGCGACATTGGCGTCTCAACGTGACAGATCGCCAGGTCGGCAGACCGAACGTAGGGCCGAATCTCACGCAACATCGGCGCGAAGTCATACTGGCCATGCCCGTCAAACAGCGCCCGCTGCCACACCGGGGCGTGGACCAAAATGTCGCCATTGACCTCGATCGTCAACCTGGTCGGTCCGGCCACACGCTTAGGTGGCTCGACCCCGGCCAAGGCTGCCCGGACAACCCGATCCTGTCGCTGGATCGTCGCCCACCCGCGCCGGCCTGCCGTAGGCGTCCGCGCGCTGTGAGGCGTCAAGCCCGGATACACCAACACGACGGCGATGAGGCCGATCGCTGCGACAAAACCGAACAGCCGGCGGGCGTGCACAACCCGTATCTTCCCTGACCGCGCGCCCCGGCACCTCCGCGCACGGGCGACCGCGGCCGCGAATTTGGGACCGGCGCCGTGTGGCGCTCGCGCTTACGCTGGCCCAACGGGCTGCGATGTCGGGGCGCATCAGCCGATCCGCTCAGCCAGGGACACGATGATCCCCTCCGGCCCGCGCACGTAGGCCATCCGCCAGACGTTCTCATACTGGCCGATGCCGCCGACCAGGCCGTAGCCGTCGGCAGCCAGCCGGTCGACAGTCGCCTGCAAGTCGCCGACTTCGAACGCCACGTTGCGCAGCCCTAGTTCGTTGGCCATCGCCGTGGGAGATCCTGGCTCGTGGTCTGGCCACACGAAGCTCGACAACTCCAGCCCGGCACCGCCCGCGGGCGCTCGCAGCATGACGATGTGACTGCGGGAGCCGGGGATGCCGATGACGGTGTCGACGAACTCGCCCTCTACGAACGTCCGGCCCTCGACATCGAGGCCCAGCCCGACGAAGAATGCCGTCACCGCGTCGAGGTCCGCGACGGTGATGCCGACATGGTCAAACCGTCGTATGTGCGACATGCTGTACATCCTCCGGGATCTACTGGGGTGATCAGATCGTCTATCCGGGCGCGGCGACCCTTCACTGGGCGAGGTTGACGTGGGCGCGGTGGTGGTGGTCGCGCTCGATCAGGTCGACGAACCCGGTCGCGTAGTCCGGCGCGGAGATTGCTCCGCCGTTCTCGGGTTGGACGGCGATCTCGTCCCCGAGCCGGTATTCACCCAGCCGTTCTCCCGGCACGTGAGCGCCGAACGCCAGTGCCGGGCTCACGAACACCCAGTTGAGGGTCTCCGGGGTGGCAGGGAGGTCCTCGATGATGAGCGCCGCCCCGGCGAGGATCTCATCGTGGAGCTCGGCGGGAACTTGGCTGAGGTCCTCCACGAAGCGCGGGGCCTCGGCGGCCGGACGCAGCGACGAGTAGCCGCCGACGACGAACAGCCGTGCTTTCTCGGCGTCGGCAAGGCGCGCGACCGAGCGGTTCACGTCGCGGAAGGGTCCGGCAAGCGGCCCCCTGGGCGCGAGCGCGGCCACCACCACGTCCGCACCGGAAATGACCGATGCCAACGATGCTTCGTTGGTGGCGTCGCCCCGGATGTAGTCGACGCCTTGGACACGATCGTCGGGAAGTGAGCGACTGAATGCGGTGACCTCGTGGCCGCGGGCAGCGGCCTCGGCGACGATGGCCGATCCGGCGTAGCCGGTGCCACCGATGACGATGATGCGAGACATGGGCGCCTTTCATGAGGGGATTTGGGGATAGTCACCATAGGAGAGCAGATCTCTTTTGGGAAGAAGGCACCTTCCGGTAACCTACGCTCTGTGCTGTGCGGCAACCCGTACGACGCCAACTGCGCGACCCGTCGCATCCTCGATCGCATCGGCGACCGGTGGACTGTCCTGATCATCGGCGCCCTGGGCGACGGCGACGCTCGTTTCTCGGAGCTCCGACGGCGCATCGAGGGCATCTCGCAGAAGATGCTGACCCAGACCCTCCGCGGGCTCGAACGCGATGGCCTCGTCGACCGCACGGTCTACCCCGAGGTGCCGGTCCGCGTCGAGTACTCACTCACCAACGCCGGGCGAACGTTGCTGGAGCCGCTTACCGCTCTCCAGGTGTGGGCGATCGAACACCTCGGCGACGTATCGGCATCCCAGGACGCCTACGACGGCGTCGAGTGAGGTCCGCGCCCTCGGGCGTTGACCCGCCCTTCGCGCTAGAGCGTGTCACTGGCGATGTGGCTCGCCCACAGCCGTCCGAGCGGCGCCCGCAGGCTGCAGGACACGATCGTGCGCCCGCGCTCTTCGTTGGCGATCTGCCAGCGATTGTCGATGGTCCCCAGTTGACGCGACGCGACGCACAGCTCCCGCACGGATGCTGCGTCAAATCCGACCAACAGGGCGCGGCGGTCGGGCAGCCGGCGCGGGCGCCAGTACTGGAACGAGAGGTGGCCGCTGAGCGCTGGTGGGAGCCCGTCCGCGGGTCCGTAGAGATCGAGTGCTCCGGCCTCGCCGTAGTTGGCGGCCAGCAGGGTCGTCCGTGCCCGTTGGTCGGCGGGGAGCGACCGCCACGCTCGGGCGGTCTGTGTCGCGAGCTGCGGCCAGCCGAGCTCGTCCTTGTAGAAGGTGTCTTTCCAGACGCCGCTGGCGACCATTGTCGTCGTCGGGAGGATTGGCCAGACCAGTGGCGCGGCGAGCACCACCGCGGCGATCTGGCAAGCGATCACCGGCACGAGCGCAACGGCTGGGCGACGGGCGTTCCTCAGCCAGCGGTCAGCCGCGACGGCGCCGGCGGCAAGCGGCAGGGCGATCGCCGGCAGCGAGTAGTAACTGCGGCCCTGCTCGGCCAAGAACAACAGCGAGGTTGCCGGAGCCAGCACTGCCAGCGCCCGCAAGCGCGGATCGCGCCACAGCTCGCGTACTCCTGCCGCGACGAGCACGACCGCGCCGCCCAGGAAGGCGAGTTGCTGGACGACATAGCCAGGTCGTGAGACGGATGCGGCGGTTGCAGCATTCTGACTGGGCAAAAAGGTCACGCTGGGCCAGCCGTGGGTGGCCTCCCACGCGAGGTAGGGGACCGCGCCGGCGATCGCGATCGTCGCCGCCAGCCAGACGCGACGATCGCGCAGCGCGCCGCGAGGGCCGAGTACGAGTAGCGCGACGGCGAATACCCCGATGAGCGCCGCCATCGTGGTCTTGGTCTCAAGACCCAAAGCGGCGATGACCCCCAACCACGGCCATCGACTGGGCTCGGGTCGCCGTAGGATTCGCAGCGCGACGTACGAGAACGCGACCCAGCTGAGCACGTCGAACATCGTCGGGTGAAAGATCGCCCCGATCCCGAGGCAGTACGGCGTAACGACGAACGCCCCCGTGGCGAGCGCCTGCGCGCGGGCCCCGCCGCCGAGCTCGCGAGCGCACAGCGCGACGAGCACGACGGTGGCCATGCCGGCGATCACCCCGGTCAGGCGCAACGCGACGAGCGACGGTCCCGCCAGGTCGATCGTCAACCGGCCGATCAGCGCGGTCATCATCGGGAAGTCGACGTAGCCAAGCGACAGATGCCGGCTGGCCTGTAGGAAGTACAGCTCGTCGCGGTCCCAGCCGTAGCGACTCAAGAACGGCGCCGCGAGAGCGAGCTTGACCAGTGCGGCGACGCCGCCGATCAGCAACGCCTGACGCAACGAGGCACCCGCCGGGGCGGTGGACGCCGACGGTCGTCGAGCCTGGCTATCGGTGGCATCGGCGGTGGGTGCGGCGATTGACACGAGGCGCCTCCGGGGTTCGATCTGACCCATCGCACGCTAAAGGCGGCTACGGGGCGCGCACGTCGGCCGCACGGACGAACCTGCTCGACGCCCGGACCACCCCCGTGAACGACGGCGGGGTCCTCCTCGAGGATGACTCCGGTGCACGTCATCGGCGTTAGATTGACGCTTCCATGACCCCTCGGTCCCTCATCCGGACGGGGATGACACTCGACATCATCGTCGCCGCCACGGTGTTCGCACTGGAGCTCTCCAACGTGTTTGCGTTCGAGCCCGGCGAGCGTCGCAACGCCGTGACGATCGCGCTGCTCGCGCTCTCGTCACTGCCGCTCATCGCGTGGCGCCGCTACCCGCTGGCGTGCCTGCAGATCACCGGTTGGGCGACGATCGCGCTCGCCGCGCGGCACGATCCTCACCTCGGGCTTGGTGCGATCGCCGCTACCTATGCGGTCGCGTGCTGGGAGGAGTCCAACGCGGCTCGCTGGTTCGCCGCTGGTTCGCTGGCGATCGCGGTTTGGCTCGTCCCGATCGTCACCGACGATCAAGGATCGATCCCGACCAACCTCGCGCTGTTCGGCGCGGCGTGGATCCTCGGCGCTCTGATCCGCGACCGGCGTCGACAGACCGCGGCGCTGCGGGCGCGCACGGTCGAGCTCGCCCGCGAGCGCGAGACCAACGCCGCGCTCGCAGCCGAGGCCGAGCGCAGCCGGATCGCCCAAGAGCTGCACGACGTCCTCACCCACAGCGTCACCGTCATGGTCGTGCAGGCTCAGGGCGGCCAAGCGGCCGCCCCCGACACGGCCGCGATGACGACCACGCTGTCGCGGATCGAGACAATCGGCCAGCAGACCCTGACCGAGCTGCGTAGCCTCCTGCGAGTGGGCGGGCGCATGGACGCAGCACGTGAGCCCCAGCCGAGCCTGGAACGCATCGACGAGCTCGTGAGCTCGGTCCGAACCGCCGGAGTCGACGTGACCGTCACACGCCACGGTTCGATTCGAGAAGTACCCCCCTCGGTCGCGCTCTCGGCCTACCGGATCATCCAGGAAGCACTCACGAACACCATCCGCCACACACCCGGAGCGCCCGCCCGGGTGACATTGGATTACGGAGCGAGCGAACTCGCGATCACCGTCCTCAGCGATGGGCCGATGTCCGGTCCGGTCCCAGCCGCTGACGGCAAAGGACTGGCCGGGATGCGTGATCGTGTAACGGCGCTCGGCGGCACGATCACCGCCGGACCCGAGCCCGAGGGCGGGTTTCGGGTCATCGCCAGGGTGCCGCTCCCATCCACGCGATGACGTTGCGCGTGATCATCGCCGACGACCAGGAGCTCGTCCGAGACGGCTTTCGAATGATCCTCGAGGCCAACGGTATCGACGTCGTGGGCGAAGCCCGCGACGGCCACGAGGCCGTCTATCTCGCCCGGCTTCGGGCCCCCGACGCCGTCCTGATGGACATCCGCATGCCGGGCATGGACGGCCTTGAAGCGACCCGCCGGCTGGCTGGCCCGGATTGCTCTGACCCGATCGCGGTGCTGATCCTGACCACCTTCGATCTCGACGAGTACGTGCTCGAGGCGCTGCGCGCCGGCGCAAGCGGTTTCCTGCTCAAGGACGCCGGCCGCGAGCAGCTCGTCCAAGGCGTCCGCGCGGTCGCCCGCGGCGACGCGCTGATCGCACCCTCGGTCACCCGCCGTCTCATCCAACACTTCGTCGCCCGGTCGCCTGACCCAATCCCCGACGAGGTCACCGAGCTCACCGCCCGCGAGCTCGAGGTCACGCGGCTCATCGCCCGCGGTTGCTCAAACGCCGAGATCGCCACCGCGCTGACCATCTCAGAGACGACCGTCAAGACCCACGTCGCGCGCGTGCTCGCCAAGCTCCGAGTTCGTGACCGAGTCCAGATCGCCGTGTTTGCACACGAACACGGCCTCGTCGACTCCGGCCACCCGCCGGACCCTGCATAGAACGCACGACCGTCGTGGTGGCTGTCGGCGGCCGGCTACCGATTGGTCGGAGTGTTGTCGGAAAGGCCCCCAAGGCGGCTCTCGAGAAACCGCTGCTCGGGCCCCGGCCGGGTCAGCTCGAGGGCGCGTGCGTACGCGGCACGCGCTTCGTCGTCGCGGCCAAGGCGTCGCAGGAGATCGGCGCGCGTCGAGTGGTAGTAGCGGTAGTCATCGAGCTCGAGGTCGTCGAGCAGGACGAGTCCGGCTCCGGGTCCCTCGCGTTCGGCGACGGCGATCGCTCGGTTCATCGTTACGACCGGCGAGTTCGTGATTTGCTCGAGGCGCTCGTACAGGAGCGCGATCTCCTCCCAATCGCGCGGCGTTCGGAGGTGAAGGTCGGCGATCGCCGCCTGAATCAAGTACGAACCGCTTCCGCGGAGGTTGAGCGCGCGTTGCAGCAGATCCCTGCCCGCGTCGATCTGGCGCTGGTCCCAGAGCGACCGATCCTGCTCGTCCAGCGGCACGAGCTTGCCACCTGCGAAGCGAGCGGCCGCGCGAGCGTGGCCCATCAGCATAAGCGCGAGGAGAGCATGCGCTTCGGCTTCGTCGGGCATCAGCTCGACCAGGGCGCGGCCGAGGCGGATTGCCTCAACGGACAGGTCGACGCGATCTCCGCCCCAGCCCTCGTTGAAGATCAGGTACAGCACCGCCAGCACGGCGTCGAGCCGCTCGGGCAGCCGGTGATCGACCGGGACGGCAAACGGTATGCCGGCATCGCGGATCTTGTGCTTGGCGCGGGTCAAGCGCTTGCTCATCGTCTCGAACGGGACTAGGAATGCGCGTGCGATCTCCTCTGTCGAGAGGCCGCCGAGCGTCCGCAGGGTGAGTCCGACCTGCGCCTCGAGCGCGAGGGCGGGGTGACAACAGGTAAAGATCAGCTCGAGCCGCTCGTCCGGGAACGTCGCCGTCTCGTCCATCGTCTCCTCCGGTCGGTCTCGCAGCTCCAGCTTCAGCTGAGCGGTCTTCGCCGTCAGTGTCCGCTCGCGCCGGATGCGGTCGATCGCTCGGTTGCGGCCGGTGGTGATCAGCCAGCCGGTGGGGTTGGCGGGTACTCCGTCGCGCGGCCAGATTTCGGCTGCGGTCGCAAATGCCTCCTGCGCGGCGTCCTCGGCCAGTTCGATATCACCGAGAAAACCCACGAGCGAGGCCAGAACGCGGCCCCAATCCTCGCCGAACACCTGCTCAAGCACCGATACCAGGCTCCTCGCGGACCGGGCGCACCTCGATCGCCCCCCAAGGCCGCAGCTCCTGCAGTTCTTCGGCCACCGCAAGCGCACCGTCGAGGTTCTCCGCTTCGACCTCGACAAAGCCGCCAAGGAAATCCTTGCTGTCCACGAAGGGTCCATCGGTGAGTAGCGACCGGCCATGTTCGCGACGCACCGTCGTGGCGGACTCGACGTCCTGAAGCCGCAACCAGCCGGCCACGTTCGGTCGCTCGAGAACCTCGAGTACCGCCGCGGTGACCCGACGTCGTTCGTCTTGAGGCGTGCGAGCGCGAACCTCGATGTCGTCATAGATCAGCAGTGCGTATCTCAAGGCTTCTCCTTGCCTGCGTCGACCCGAGCTGTCGGTTTGTAGACGAATAGCGCAGCCGGAGACGGACACGTCGCCTTTTCTTTCCTGTCCGTGCGCCGACCGTCCGTTCGTCACCAATGCGAAACCCGGTCGATGAGCCGGCCACGACTAAGGAGGACAGATGTCAGGCACAGCAACGAACCGCCGCCTTGGCTGGGTGGTCGCGCTGACCTCGGCCGCCTACTTCATGGTGGTACTCGACTCGGTCGTCGTGATCACCGCGCTGCCCCGCATGCAACGCGATCTCCATGTAAGTCTCTCGTCCCTGCAGTGGACGCTGAACGCTTATGGCATCGCGTTCGCCGCCGGGATCATCACTGCCGCCGCGGTCGGCGACCGGTTCGGAAGGCGCAAGGTCTTCACGATCGGGCTCGTTCTCTTCACGGCCGCGTCGGTTGCCTGCGCGCTTGCCTCGAACCTGTCTGAGTTGATCGCTGCCCGGATCGTCCAGGGACTCGGCGGCGCGGTCGTGCTGCCGCTGAGCCTGACCATCCTGACGACCGCTTTCCCGGTGGAGCGTCGCGGCCTGATCGTCGGGATCTACGGCGGCCTCGCGGGCCTCGCGGTCGCGATGGGACCAATCGTCGGCGGCGCGATCGCTCAGAGCATCGATTGGCACTGGATCTTCTGGATCAACGTCCCGATTGGCGTGACCGTGGTGCTCCTCGGCCTCCGGGTGCTCCCCGAGAGCTATGGGGCGCCGGAGCGACTCGATCTGATCGGAGCGGGGCTGATCACCGCCGGCGTCGTCGCGCTCGTCTGGGCGCTCACCCGCGGCAACGATGCCGGTTGGACGGGCGCCGAAACCGTCGCCAGCCTGACCGCCGGCGCCCTGCTGCTCGTCGTCTTTGTGTGGTGGGAGCATCGCGTTGCCGAGCCGATGGTGCCGCTCCGCCTGTTCGCGGTTCGGGACTTCGCGATCGGCAACCTGACCACGTTTCTGATGTCAGGCGCGATCTTCGCCGGTGGGCTGTTGGTCACGGAGGAGTTCCAACTCGCGCGCCACTTCTCCCCGGTGGGCGCCGGGCTCCGCCTGCTTCCGTTCTTCGCGACGCCAATGGTCGTCTCACCGGTGGCGGGCGCTCTGTCTGATCGCATCGGCCGCCGGCCGATCATCGTCGTCGGCCTGGGCATGCTCACGGCTGGATTCGCCTGGGTCGCCTGGCGCGGCTCGTTGCACACGAGCTGGGTCGAGCTCGTGATCGCACTCCTCGTGGCAGGCGTGGGGATCTCGATGGCTCTCCCGACCGTGCCGACCGCCGTCCTGAGCGCGGTCGCGATGGACGAGATGGGAAAGGCCTCCGGGATCAACTACATGGCGCAGCGCTTCGGCGCGGTGTTCGCGGTCGCGATCGGCAGCGCCGTCTTCGCGAGCTACGGCGATCTCGGAAACCCAGCCGCCGTAACCGCTGGATTCAAGCCCGCGCTCTGGGCCTGCTCGATCCTCGCGGGCCTCGGGGCGGTCTCCGCCGTCGCGATGTCGGCGCGGCCGAAACCACCGGCCGAGGTCGAGCCCGCCGGGGTGGCAATCACCGCATGAACTCGGACCACTCCCACCAGCAACACCCAAGCAAAAGGAGAAGCAGAATGCCAAACATCTTGCACCGTCTCTCGATAGCCGCTCCAGCGGAGCGGGTGCATCAGCTCGCAGCAACCCGGGAAGGGATCGAGCAGTGGTGGACCGGCCAACCCGTCGCCGGCGACGCGAACGTCGGCGGGCAGTTGTCGGTCTACTTCCGCGACCTCGGCGACCCCGCCGCGACGTTCGAAGTAGTCGAACGCAGCGCCCACCAGATCGTCTGGCGGTGCATCGCCGGCCCCGACGACTGGATTGACACCCGCATTACCTACGCGCTCAAGCCTCGCGCTGACGGCGGCACCACGCTGCTGTTCAGCCACGAGGGATGGCGACAGGAGAATGAGTTCATGAATGGCTGTTCCACCAACTGGGCCGCCTACCTCATGAGCCTCAAATCCGGAGCCGAACGTCAAGGCTTCCACGCCTATCCGGACGGCGAGATCAGCCGCTGGGACTGAAAACCACGAGCCAGCGTGCTGTCAACCTGCTGGTGGCCGCGGGCGGTCACGAGTCGCTGACGGCCGACGTGCCGTCGCTCGGCTGAGCCGCTCGCGCCTCGACGTGCCGTTGCCGGCTGAGCGCCCGCGCCTCGAGGTGCCGTTGGCCGGCTGAGCGCCTCGCCGACCGGGAGCTGGGCATCAAAGCGAAGCTATACGACGCTTTGATGCCCAGCTGGATCAGAGACGCAACTGCGGCTCGACTGGCGGCGACGGCCGGGCACCGGGTCAGCTCGACCCCGACCACGCCGCGGCCGCCAGCGCGCGCGACCTGGTCGCGCAGATCCTCTCGGACGCGGTCGCGGGCCATCGCGAACCCGCGCGACAGCTCGCGCCGTTCCTGGTTCGTTCGCAGTCGCGTTTGATTGATTCGAGGATCTCGTCAGCGGTTTTGGTCCAGACGAGCGCTCGACGAGTTGATCCAGGACGAGCTGGCCGCGTGAAGCGCAGCCTGGAACCGGGGGTGCTGGAGCAGCGCGGCTCGCGGGGGTCAACGAGACTCGCCCGGCGGCTCTCCGAGCGCGAACAATGGCGACAAGGTGCGAATAATTCGCAGGTTCTCGCCAATGTTCCGCCGCGCTGTCCGTCCGCGCCGGTGCGGTTCGTCACTGAGACGACGGCGTGCATGGGGTACGTCGGTTCGCGAGAGGACGCTCTATATGGCGAAGTTCATCTATCTGTACCGTGGCCCGGCTGCCGACCTCACGCCCGAGCAGGGGGCAGAGCGAATGACCGCGTTTGCCGCCTGGATGGCAAAGGTCGGCTCGGCGCTCGTTGACGGCGGCAGCCCGTTCGGGGTGCGCGCTTGCGTTTGCGATGACGGCACGGAAGGGACGGCCGACGACCTGATCGGCTACACGATCGTCGAGGCCGACGATCTCGCTGCAGCGAAGGCGTTCACCGACGGCCTTCCGTTGCTGTCGGACAGCGACGGCGAGTGCGCGGTGGAGATCTTCGAGTTGCTGCCGATGTAGCAAGAACGTGCTGCACCGGTGGGTGCTTGGGTACACCCCAGCGCTTGCCACGCGGTGAGACGACCGGGCGCCGACGTTTCAGACGCGAGCCAGCGCGTCACGCACGCAGCCAAGCCGCTCGTGCCAGGGAAGATGGCCAGCGTCGGGGGTGATCGTCAGCTGCCACTTCGGCAGCAACGCGGCTCCCGCCTATCGGGGGATCGCGCTCGGACGGATGCGGTAGGCGATGTAGAGGTGCAGCAGGATCGACGGGACGAGCAGCAGCAGCCACAGCTCGCCGCGGTGGTAGCCGACGAGCAGCGCGCTGATGAAGCAGAGCCAGAGCGCGATGATGATGCGGACCGGGAACATGACGGTCGGGTGGGCGCGCTCCCAGTTGCTCGGCAAGCGTCCTGTCCGCGCGCGTCGGCCCAGGCCGTGGGTCGCGAGATCAGCCGCCTCCCGGGCGCGGGGACGGGTCTGGCCGGGGTCCGCGCCCTGCATCAATACCGCGACCATCTCGTCCTCGCGTTCGGCACGAAAGGACTTCGGATAGAGGGCCAGCCACCGTCGGTACCGGCGTTCGAGCGGACTGTGATCGGTCATGAGATCGCGACCTCTGGACGTAGACGGGTGAGAGCGGCGTGCGCATTGGCGCGCATGCGGTCCGCCTCTTCGGTGAGCCGCTCGGCGCCCTCGCGGGTGATTCGGTAATAGCGGCGCAGACGGCTGTCGACGATCTCCTCGCGATCGGGCTCGATCAGCCCGTCGCCGGTGAGCCGGTCGAGAGCCGCATACAGCGTCCCGGCCTTGAGCTCGACCCGGCCGCCTGAGATCTGCGCGACGTCGGTGACGATGCCGTAACCGTGCTGGCTGTCGCCGGCCAGCGCGGTGAGGATCAGGAAGCTTGCCTCTTGCATCGCGCGCCGCTTCTTCATATAGTTCACTATATATCGACCATCGGTATATGTCCACCTCCCAACAGAGTGGAAGCACGTCACGCTCTGGCAATCGCGGTCGCGATTGCGGTCGCCGTGCTGGCGACGGCGTGTGGGGGTTCGGGGACTGCCGGCCATGGAGCACCCGCCTCGGCACACGCGTGCACCGTTGTCAAGGGGAGCCCGGCGGCGCCGGGCACGGTCGCCGGCGCGGCGTGGCCCGACCCCAACGGTGACCTCGCCAATACCAGGGACGTGACATCGTCGACGATCTCGGCGGCGAACGTGTCGAAGCTTCAGCAGGCGTGGTCGCTCAAGCTGACCGGGACAGCCGCCAAGGCGGTACAGGCGTACGGGTCGCTGACCGCGGCGCCGATCGTGATCGGCGGCGTCGTCTACATCCAGGATCTGCACTCCGACGTGTATGCGATCTCGCTCGCGACCGGAAAACTGCGTTGGGAGTACCGCTGCGATCAGCCCGAGCTCAGCGGGCCAGGGCCCAACGGCGTTGCCGTCGCCAACGGCAGGGTCTACGGACTGACGCCGACCGCGGCGTTCGCGCTGGACGCGTCAACCGGTCGGCCGGCGTGGACCGACGCTCATCTGCTGCACGCGGGGCAGGGGACGTTCGGCATCCAGCCGGCGGTCGCCAACGGCCGCGTCTATCTCGGCAGCCAGTACGGATCGGGTCCCGGCGGCGGCGTGTTGATGGCACTCGACGCCACGACCGGAGCGAAGCTGTGGACGTTCAACACCGTCACCGGGCCGGAGCCGGGCGTAAGGTCGCTAGGGCTCGGCGCAGGCGGCGTATGGGAGACGCCGCTGGTCTCGAGCGACGGCTCGGTGACGTTCGGCATCGGCAATCCGTATCAATCACCGGCGCAGGCGATTGCCCACCCGGCGCGCATCCTCTACACCGACTCAGACGTCAACCTCGACGCGACCACCGGCAAGCTGCGTTGGTACTACCAGGGCGTCCCGGACGACTTCAAGGACTACGACATGCAGACCTCGCCGATCGCCACGAGCGTCGGGCATTCAGCGGTCGTGATCGGCTCGGGCAAGATGGGGATCGTCTACGAGATGAACGCGAAGACCGGACAGCTGCTGTGGAAGACGCCGGTCGGAGAGCACAACGGCCACGACGACGACGGTCAGCTCGCGCTCAATCACCAGCTGAAGATCACCGCTCCATACACGATCGCTCCCGGATCCTTCGGCGGGGTGCTGACGAACCTCGCGTCCGCAGGCAACACGGTGTACGTGGCGACGATGGATCTGCCACTCACCTATCCGAACCTGAAGCTGCCGACCGCCAGCAAGCCCGCCGGACCGCCGAGAGGCGAACTCGAAGCGCTCAGCCTCGCGACGGGCAAAGTGCAATGGGACACCAAACTGCCGACGCTCCCGGTCGGCGCCGCGACCGTCTCGAAAAACCTCGTCTTCACGACGCTCTACAACGGCGTACTCGTCGCCATCAACCGCGCGACCGGCGCGATCGTCAACCGCACGATGCTTCCCGCGTCGACCAACGCGCCGATTGCGATCGCGGGCGACACCGTGATCGTCCCTGCCGGCGACCCGAGCGTCAAGGCACCGCGCGGGGGGGCGCAGGTAGTCGCCTACACGGTGCGCTAGATAACGGCCACGGGAGGACGCCTTTCCTATCGGAGTATCCGCGGTAGCCCGAACTGCGAGAAGACGCTGTTGCCGCCAAACCAGGTGATCGCGGAGATCCGCTGGCCCTCGAGGGTCAGGACGAGCATTCCGTACGGTCGCGCGATCTCGGTCTGGGTGGGTGGAAAGTAGACGCCGAATGCTGGTTGGGTGTTGGCGCGGGTCGGTACCAGTAGCGGCGCGCCTCGCGTGATCGTGCGGTCGCGCAGGAACGAGCCGATCCCGGCCGGACCCTGGTATTCGTAGGGCTCAGGAGGCATCGTCAGCCACGCCTCGTCGGTCAGTAGCGCGACGATGCCATCGATGTCGCCTGTTTGGAGCGCCTCGGCGAAGCGCCCGACGGTGTCGCGCTCGCGTTTGGAGTTGGGGAGCGGCGCCCGTTCGCGTTCGGCGGCCGGCAGCCGTGATTCGAACGCCGCGCGGGCGCGGCGCAGCAGGCTGTTGACCGATTGTGAGGTGGTGTCGAGCATCTCGGCGACCTCCTCCGCGCGGTAGCCGAGCACGTCGCGGAGCACCAGCACCGCACGCTGGGGCGGGGACAGATGCTGAAGGCCGACGATGAACCCGAGCTCGATCGCCTCTTTGGTCTCGTAGCGCGCCTCCGGCCCCGGAGCGCGGTCCGGGAGCCCCTCCAGCAGGACGTCGGGGAACGGCTCCAGCCAGATTGCCTCGCCGTAGCGGGTGGGCTCGGGCATCTCGGTCATTCGCTGCAGGTCCTCAGGGCGGCGTCGGGTTGCCCGGAGCGCATCGAGGGCGCGGTTGGTCGCGATCTGGTACAGCCAGGCACGGACCGACGCGCGGCCTTCGAAGCCCTCAAGGCCACGCCAAGCGGCGAGCAGGGTCTCTTGGAGCAGATCCTCCGCGTCGTGGACCGACCCAACGATCCGGTAGATGTGGACTTGGAGCTCACGCCTGTACGGGTCGGTCAGCTCGCGGAACGCATCCTCATCGCCGGTGCGTGCACGCGCGAGCACGTGGTTGGTCACGCTTGCATCCTCGCAACGACGGTTCCTTTCACCCGCATCACTGTAAGGACGTCGGCGCGTCCCGAAATTCGTCGCTCAATTTCCGTCGCCGCGAACGCCTCAACACACGCAACACCCACAAGTCCAGGCAAGGAGATTCACGATGGGAAAGATTGTGGTCAGCGAGAACGTCTCGCTCGACGGCGTCGTCGAGGACCCGAGCGGCGAGCAAGGGTTCAGACACGGCGGCTGGTTTGGGCAGTTCATGGGTCAGGACTGGGAGGCGTGGGCCGAGCTCGAGCTCGCCGAGGCACGAGGCGCCGAGGCGCTGCTGTTGGGTCGCCGGAGCGACGACTACTTCGGCACACGCTCGCCATCCCAGAGCGGCGAGTGGCTGGACAGGTTGAACAGCCTGCCGAAGTACGTCGTGTCCTCGACCCTCGAAAAGCCCAAATGGACCAATGCGACCGTCCTGAGGGGCGAGGTCGTCAGCGAGGTGTCGAAGCTGAAGGCGCAGACGGAGGGGGAGATCGTCGTGTACGCCAGCCGCCCGCTGGTGCGCACGCTGATGGAGCACGACCTGGTCGACGAGCTGCGCCTGACCGTCTTCCCGGTCGCGCTCGGCGCGGGTGAGCGTCTGTTCGGCGAGACCAGCGACAAGCGACCCCTGCGCCTGATTGGCACGAAGACGATCGGCAGCGGACTCGCCCACCTGACCTACGAGCGCGCCCGGGAGGCATAGACGAAGCTGTCGGGACGCACTCGCCCCGCCCTTCTGCGGGCGCAAACCAAGCCGTGGCACGCGCCGCTGAGTGCCAGCTCGTCGATCGCCGCCGGCGGTGTGCTGCGGCCTGGAAGCTAATCGACTGTCCGGCGTGCGAGCTCTGCGCTCGCAGCCGAAACGAAGCCCCGTGCCACCGAGTCACCGACGTCGCCGAGCGGAAGGAAGCGAGGGGCGTCGAGACTCGCGTCGAGCTCGAGCTCGATGCGGGTGTTCTCCCCTTCGGTCAGGTGCCAGATGACGTCGAACTTCGCGGCTCCGCCGACCTTGGCGAGCTTGACGGTGGCCGGAGGCTTCACGGTGACGGCCATCAGCAGGTCGAAGTCCTTCGTCACCGGCCCAACCGAAAGATGCAACTTGGTCTGCGCCCTGCTGGGCAGGCCGCTCGCGTCGCGCTCGATCACCTCGACCGCGCGTACGACCTCCGGGTACCAGACCGGGTATTCGTCAACCGCCTCGACCAGCGCAAGGCACTGTGCGAGCGGCACCGGCACGAGTGTCGCCGCGGCTCCTCGCAGCTCTTTCATAGCTGCAATCTACGCGCTGCGGCCGTCCTTGGCGTCCCCGCCGAGGTGCTTGTGATCGTAGTCATCGGCAGCCAAGGGCAGGAGGTGCGCATCGCGCATCTCGTTTACGTCGTTCCGGGCGGTCAGAGGACCTCGATCTATCGTGAGTGGCAGAACATGACGGCCGTTGCCCAGCCGCGAGGAGATCACCATCACAGACCGATCAGACGAGCCCGAACCCGAGAACCCGTCGGGCCCTGGGCAGATGCGGGCGGGCGCCGAAGCGCTGCTCGGCTCCGCGGAGTGGGATGAGCGCTACGCCAGTGCCGAGCAGGTGTGGAGCGGCCAGCCAAACGCGGTGCTCATCGCTGAAGCGAGCCGCCTGCCGCCGGGTCGGGCACTGGATGTCGGTTGTGGCGAAGGGGCCGATGCCATCTGGCTGGCCGGCGAACGCTGGCAGGTCACCGCGCTCGACGTATCGGAGGTAGCGTTACAGCGCGCCCGGGCGGCCGCCCGGAAGGCGGGCGTCGACGTGGCGTGGATGCATACCGGCCTGCTCGGCGCTTCGCTGCCGCCAGGCGCGTTTGACCTGGTGTCCGCTCAATACCCGGCGCTGCTGCGCACCCCGCGCTGCGATGCCGAACGATCGCTGCTGGCCGCCGTCGCCCCCGGAGGGCACCTGCTCGTGGTGCACCACGTGCTCACAGACGAGGATATTGAGCGCGCCAAAGCCCGTGGGTTTGACCCCACCGATTACGTCAGTCCCAGCAACGTAGCCTCCGTACTCGATCATCGCTGGCACGTCGAGTTCGATGAATCGCGCGGCCGCGATGTTACTTCTGGGGCGGGCGCTCATCACACCCACGACGTTGTGCTGCACGCCCAGCGCCTGGCATGAACCGCGACACCTGGCTGCGAGGGCATCGCTCCGGCCGCATGGCACGACACCGAGGCGACGGCCCTCTCGTGGCCCGGGCTTCAGGTCCCAGGAATTCGGGCCGTCTCGCCGTGGCGAGGCGCCGGCCCTCCAGCCTCTGCGCTCGCCGGGCCGACGACGAGAGCAGAAGCCGAGCTCGCACTCGGATCTGAGCGAGCGAGCGCAGTCGCGGGCGAGTCGCCGCGATGGATCAGCAACCGCGCCGGACCTCCGCTCCGGGTGTCAGGCCCGAAGCGGAGGCGCGGCATTGCTCAGTCGCCGGACTCGTACTTGAACGAGATGCCGAGTCGGACGCGGTAGGCAACGACCGATCCATTCTCGATCGTCAGATCCTGGCGTAGCACCTCGGCGACGCGGAGGTCGCGCACACTCCGGCCAGCGGTCTTGACCGCAACTTGAGCGGCCGCCTCCCAGGACTCGCTGCTGACCCCGACGACCTCGGTTACCCGGTACACGCTGTCGGTCATATGACCTCCCTTTGTAGATAGGACCGGCCGACTCTCTCACGTCGACGCCCGCCGTTGGGAAGATCGCATCAAATCAGTCGCAGCGGGGTGCGCCGAGCACGGCGGAGCGGGGGGACGCTGTCGAACGGGTGATGGGCTCGAGTTGCCGTCGACGGCTGCTCAAGACGCTGTCTGCCACGGTACGGTCGCCTGGAGCGCAGCCTCGGTCAACGCCTCGGTGCGCAGGTGGGTCACCGTGATTAACGATCTCGACCGGTGGGCCGGTAGTCAGTCGCGGCCGGCCAGGGCAATCACGTAGTCGAGACTGAGCATCAGCCCGGTGGGCTGCGATTCGGCGTTTTGCTCGACGAAGGTCACGAGGTCTTGGCGCAGCGAGAGCCACTGGTCGGCGGCGAGGAGTCGATCTCTCTCGCTGACGATGTGACCAGCGGTGCGGATGAGAAAATCAGCTGCTGCCCGCGGGTGCTCGAATGACAGGTCAAGCCGATCGCCGTGAGCGGCTTGGAGCGTCGCTCCGGCGTTTTCCAGCAGGGCTCGGAGGTAGTCGGGGTCTCCCCAGCGAGCGGGCGGTGCGCTGGCAGGTGGTGGAGGCGGAAGATATGGGGCGATCACGCTGCCCATCGCCGGCATCACGCTTCCCGGCGTCCACGAAGCCAGCGCGATCCGGCCCGAGGTGGCGAGGACGCGGACGAGCTCTGCTGCCGCGGCGGCATGGTCGAGCGCGTACATCGAACCGAACGCGGACAGCACAACGTTCGCGTGTCCGTCGGCAACCGGCAGGGCGTCCGCCGCCCCCTCCACGAAGCGGATCTCGAGACCCGCACGCCGCGCGCGCTCACGTGCCTGCGCCAGCAGCGTCGGCTCGAAGTCGACGCCAATCACGGTCGCGCCGCGCAGGCAGGCGTGAACGGCGGCGTTGCCCGTGCCGGTGGCGACATCGACCACGTAATCGCCTCTCGATACCTGCACGGCGTCGACCAGCTGCGCACTGACCGGGTCCAGCGCTTGCGCCATCAACGCGTACTCCCCGGCTGCCCACGTGGTCTTCTGGTCAGCCACGGCTCACCGTCCCCCAGTCGGCGGGCGCCGTTAGCGACAAAACCACCGCGAGCCTGGCCGACGAGCGGTCGCAGCGCCCCTCACGGCGGCCTGCCGATCGTAACGCTGCGTCTCCGTACGCCGCCGCGTCCGCTTCCGGATTCAGGAAATTTCGCCATCCTTCGGGAATGACGCGATCACTCAGCGTGCGTGACGGCGGAGCACCAGACCGCGCGGGAATCGTGGCTCTACTGGTCGGGGGTTGGGGCTCGACGACCGTCGTCAGCAGGGGGCGGCTGCACGATGCCAGCATGCTGCCAGCCAAGATCGCCACCTGCGACGGCGCGTTGGTCGGGCTGGCAACTTTTCATCTCGAAGCGGACGAGTGCGAGCTCGTCACGCTTGACTCGACCGACCAGGGTGTTGGGATCGGATCTGCCTTGCTAGCCGCGGTCGCGGAGGAGGCGGTCCGACGAGGCGCGCGGCGCCTGTGGTTGATCACCAGCAACGACAACCTGGATGCGCTGCGCTTCTATCAGCGGCGTGGGATGAGACTCCGTGCGATCCACAGGGACGCGATCGATCAGGCGCGCCTCATCAAGCCATCGATTCCGGTGGTCGGCAACTTCGGCATCGCGATTCGCGACGAGCTCGAGCTCGAACTGCTGCTCAACAGCAGCGACCCGCTGGTCTGAGAGTGCCGCCGCCGGTGCGACGACGATGCAGACGCGGTGGGATGCTCGGTTGACGTTCACGGTGGATCACGCCAGTCAGACGGCAGCACGGGGCCGGTCGGCACGTCTACGGCGTGACCTCATAGACGCGGATCGAGGCCAGGCGGTTCGCGCCGCCGTTTGAGAAGCACAGTCGATGCACCGGCAGGTGCGTGCGGTTGCGGTCGTTTTTGGCGATGAAGTACCGGCACGTCGTCCCCGCCGGCCGGGGATGACCGGAACCGAACACGGTCGAGTCCCCGGAGCCGTCCTTTCCGAGCACCTGATCGACGTGGCTGCGGGTCTGTCCGACCTTGACGGTCGTCAGCGCAGCGCCGTTGACCGTCGCGGCGCTGATCGCGCTCTCGCCGCGCACCGCGAAGTAGACGACGATGCCGACGATGATCACGACAGCGAGGCCGACCACCGCGAGACAGTTCCTCAGCACCGACACCCCGCAGCGCTGGGAGCCAACGCGGTCCCGCCGGCAGCGCGGCGAACCCTGCCGAGCGACAGCGCAGGGCCTGTCTCGCTGCGGCAAGCCAGCCAGGAGATTTGAGGGTGGGTGATCGGCATCGCTGCTGCCCTGGTCAATGGCCGGGTGCTGGGCATTTGTTCGCGTGCGCGGGCGGCTTGGCGGTCACCAGTGCCTCGCTGCGATCGTATCGAAGGGTCCGCCGATCCCGAAGTTCGAGGTGCGCCCTGCGCAGGCAAGTGTCCGCAAGCGTGTGCGTGACGTCGCGGTTCGGGGGGTCTCGTCGCGCGCTGACGATGGCTGAGAATGGTTGCGACCGGGACACCGTCTGAGTATGCTGGGCGTGCCGGTAGGCGAGTGATTGAGGGGTCACGATGTTGGACGTTCTGGTGCTTCGTCATCGTCTCGCTGGGAGGCTCGTTTTGGGGGCGGTTGTCGGACTGATCTCGATGGGCGCTTTCGGTCGCTCGGTAGCCGTCGGGTCGGTCTCGCGGCTCACCGATCCCGCCAAGATTCAGAAGCTGGCAGCACACGCCTATATCTGGAGCAGCTCGCCCGAGTTCGTGTACCGCTTGGCGAGGTACAACGAACTTGTCACGGCACCGGTCAATAAGTTTGGTGGAGCGGGCGGGGTGGCGGCATGGAACAACCAGGCGACGAATGCCGGCAACGCGTCGGCACTGTACCTCAACGCAATGCTGAATCTCAGCGGGGCGAAAGGGCGCGGCGGTGCCAAGGCGCTCGTGCTGACGGTCCCACCGTCGAGGTCCAACTACTACGTGGTCGCCCTGCTCGATGGCTTCATCAACGCGGTAGGTAGCATCGGCACCCGTACCACGCCGTCGACACACGCCCAAACGTACCTGCTCGTGGGCCCGACCTCGCGATACGCTCACCAGCGCATTGCGCGGATCCACGGCTTCAGGTACCGGGTGATGCCGTTCGACACGAACCGCGACTGGATGCTCGTCCGGATCCGTGCTGACTCGCTCGTGCCGGCGCGCGACCCCACCTCCGTCGCGTCGATCCAGAAGAGCGTCGTCGAGCGCTTTGGTCTGAGCACCCTCGCCGAGTTCGAGCGTCGTGGGCATCAGCCGAAGTACTTCCAGCCTGACCAGTACACCCCTACACCGGAGCAGATGCAGCGAGCGAAAAAGTGGCACACCGCCCCGACAGACGCGGTCCCCTTCTTCAGGCAGGTGGGCCTGGCCCTGAGGGCCAACCCGCTCCCCACAGCGAGCACCGGCCTCAACGGCATCCCGTTGAGGACCTTGCCGAGCTGGATCGTTCCGCAGCCCCGCGCGAAGCGGCGCTACCGCAACCCGTCGTACCCCCAAAGGCACACACTGGCGCTGTTCAGGCCCCTCGGCCTCACCGCGAAGGGATTCAGGACCCCGCGCAACTGGGGCCCCGCACAGACCGACGCGCTACAGGCCGGCCTTGAAGCCGGGCGAGCGCACGTCAACACCGTCGTCACCTCGATCGGCGTCACGCAAGCCACGAATTACTGGAGTTACCTCAACAGCGGGATCGGGAATTATCCGAATACGCCCCAGGGATACCTCCACCGAGCTGCGCTCACCATCTACGGCGGGGCCAACATGCCGCAGGATGCGGTCTACGCCCAGATCAACAACCTTGATGGCACGTCGGCCACCGAGCTCAACCGCAACAACACCTACAAACTGACATTCACGCCACCGATCACGAACCCGGCGATCTTGCCGGTGGTCGGTACCGTGCCGCCGACCATGAACGACCGCCGGGGGAATCCGCGAGGGTTCTGGTCGATCACCGTCTACCAGCCCGACACCATGCAGTCCAGCGCCCCGTTCATCTCCCAGGCGAGCGTCTTGAACACCGCATACTCGAGCGCCAACATTCCTGTCACCGCCGTCGATCCGTCGACCGACATGGTCACCGTCGAGCGCTCCGCCTGGGGGCCCCTGATCAAGAGCACTCCGATCCTTTTCGGCCCGACCGCCGCCCGGTACGGCCTCACACCGGGCGTGCCGTATTACATCGCGACCACCCCGACTAGCAAGATCGACCCGACCACCAAGGCCACGACGTACTCGTTCCAGGTCTCGACCATCTGGCGGCAGCAGTTGTCCGATGACGACGTGCCGATCCAATACAGCGGCGCGCCAGGTCCGGCCGCCCAGTTGTCTAACCCCGGCGGCCCCGTCAACCTGCGGTGGGGCCCGATCCAGCCGGTCTCGCAGCTGGGATCACAGCAGCTGACCTCCGGCAAGCTTGCAAAGAACCCCGGTGGGTCGGTGACGATCTGGATTGGACCGAAGCTGCCCCCCGGCGCACCGGCCACCAACTGGATTCCCACGCCCTCGAATGCGTACTACGAGCCCATCTACCCCGGTGTCTCGGTGCCGACCCCGATCCTGCCAATCATCCGCATCTACTATCCAGCACCAGGAAGCAACACGCAGGCCTCGATCCTGCCCCCGCCGAATGGGTCGATGGGCGCCACGTACGTGTTTCCGCCCCTCCAGCAGGTCGGCTAGCGCCGCAAACAGCGATGCGCTAACGCTGCTGCCAGGCCCGAGCCGCTCGAGCCTTTCGCGGGCTCGTGACACTCGGGGTGGATACACACGACGTGATCGCCCATCGTCCTCGGCCCGCGCATACTCCGTTGGAGAGCAGCGAAGTCTGGTCCGCCTGGCTACGGTGCGGACCAAACCGCGCCATCCTAGTTCCCTGGACCGCTCACTGTATTCCACAACCAGCAGTAATTGGCAGAAAATCCGCCGGTTCTGGTGAACTGAGTAATCGCGGGGTGCCAAGCCGTACCGGCGAAGTACCAAGTACCGTTTTCGTTGTACCAGTAATCAACTCCGACCCAGAAATCGTCGCCGTACCCTACATACCCGCCCGTTACGGTGCTTGAGAACGTCGCCAGGCTGCTAGTAAGATAATCAGCCGGAACACCGCTGCTGTTCAGCTGAATATCTCCACCGCCGATACTAACACTGGTGATGTTCGAATCGCCATTGCCTGCGGTACTACTAAAGGTACCCCACTGGAATGAACCGATGGCTGTCCTGGTCCATGTCCCATTGGGATTCAACGCAAACCAAGCTGGAGCGTATCCCCAAATCCCGGTCGTGCCGAGACCGAAATTAGGCGCAACCCCCGCTTGGTTCAACGGAAATCCTAGAGACAATGTTCCAGGCTCTCCACCACAAGCCAATTCAGGAGTGAAATCTTCCTGAATATTCTGCGCTTTCACTATGGTATTCCGACGAATTGGCGTTTTCAGCTTCGTCTTCATACCACCATCGAACGCCGCGGCGCGGTCACCCATATGCAGAGGAGCTTTAGTGACACTATGTATGGGCGGATGGGTACCTGTGGGGACCGGCGCGAGTGCACCACTCTTGAGATCCGAGTCTGGTGCAGTGGGAGTTTGATAGACCGGAGGCGAGCCTGGGGTGTAACTGGGTGCCGACACTTTGTGAGTGTAGGAGTACCAGTTGCTCGAAGTGGCAACCAATACACCACGACGGTTTCGTAGCTGCCAATACGCCTGAAATCGCCCGGGATACATACGTCGGAAGGTAATAAACGCTCCACGGGTCCCGACGTTCCGCCTCGTCTTGAGATGAATTACGCCATCCCTATACCACTTCTGATGAGGATGTCCGGCTCGCCTACTGTACAGCCATAGTGAATCGCCAGGTTTCCCGTGAAGGAAATAGACGAGCACTCGCGCCGGCGCTAGTGCCTGCGGATGGATCACTTTCGGGACGTTGTGAAGTCGGTAGTACCTCCGCCACCCGACATCGCTGTGCAGCGTGAGTCCTGACGCGCTCGCAACTGCGGGCACGGTGAGCCCCAATCCGACTAGGCCCAATAAGAGTAGTTTTCGCACTTCCGCCCCTTCAACCTTGAGTTAGGCCCGCTTCTCTGTCACCCAGGCGCCCCGAGGAGGCCAGCTCTGCCCTGAGCCGTCGAGCTCCCTCGGCTGGAGTGACCGAACCTCATTAATACTGGTCAAAGCTTACCAGAATCCGATGCGTCGGACGCTCGCGGTAGCGCCGCGGCGGGAGCTGCCCGAGTCCTCGCCGGCGGCGGTCGCCGAGACGCCGTTGACCTCAGGATCGGCAGGGTGAGGAGCGTCGCGGCCGAATTTGAGGGTGCGCCGACGCTGCGGCGGCCCGGTCTTGGCTTTGCTTGCCATATGCCGCCGCCGTATGCGCCAGCCACAGCCTCGTGGCTGGACCGAGACGATGCAGCGGCATCTATTGCATCTGACCTAGCTGGGTCAGCAGACTGACCTGGTCGTAATAGGTGCGGTACTCAATGATCTGATCATCGCGAACGCGAGCAAAGTCCGCGAACGCCAGATCGATCTTCGCGCCCGAGGAGCGTCGCCCGTCACCGTCGCCCACGATCGTTCGGGTGCTGGTGCCGGTGAACCGCCCTTCGACGACCACGGTGTCGTCCATCACGAATATCCGGTCGACGACCGCGTGGGCATCCGGGACCCACTCCTTCAGTCTCGTGAGGTAGCTCCGTAACGCGTCGAGACCTTGCACCCTGCCTAGGCCCGGATCGGTGATCTGAACCGTCGGGGCGAACATCGCTACCGCGCCGGCCAGGTCGCCGTCGCCGAAGCGGTCATAAAACTGCTCCACGATGCTCCGGTGCCCAGCCATGTTCTCCTCTGCATCTCAAAGGAAGCTCGGTACGACGCAACGACAGTCAAGGCCTACGGGTGCTTTGGCACTGCGGCGACGCCCAGCTCCGACAGCTTGCGATCAAACGCGGCGATCCGCTCGGTGTCAGCGTAAAAGTCGTCCTGCTCGACGATCTTCCCCCAACGGGTGCGAAGCACGAGGACGGTCCGGTTCTGGTAGATGCGGGTGCCATCAGGGCCGTCGGCGTAGTCGTCGAATCGCGCCCAGAGGGTCAGTGCCCACGGCGGGCCGCTGATAGCGATCTGACCGATCTCACCCTGGATCTTGGCCGCGGTGAAGTTCTGCAGGAACCGATCCATGCCGTTCTTGCCGACCCAGTCGCCCGACCACCGATGATCGCCTTCGTTGAAGTGCAGAACGAAGTCATCCGCATAGGCAGCCAACAGGCTCGTATGGTCGCCGGCGTTGAGCTTCGCAACGTCACGGGCGAATTTCACCAATAGCAAGCGAGGGACGAGAGCGCGCCCGGTCATCGCCAACAACGCACCGAACATCAGGCTTCTCCAACGCATCAAGCCTCCTCTCCACGAAATCAAGCCAACAGGCTGCCCTCAGCGTAAAGGACCTCCGATCCGGCACGTGCGACGGGGGTCGCGGGGTTCCGGATTGCGGTGGCGTGATCCGGGAGCCTTAGGCGAGATCGCCGGGCGTAATCGAACTCGGGATACGATCATCGAAGATGACCGGCGATGCCGACTTGGCTGCCCGCAGGCGCGGTTCGTATGAGCGCATGCGTGTCGCGCAGCTGCATCAGATCCGCGCGGGGCTCGACGATCACGTCGAACGAGTCGGCTGGCCACGCGAACAGATCGACCGCTACCGCACCGAGCGGCTGCGAGGACTGCTCAGCTACGCCCGTGAGCGCTCGCCCTTTCATGCAGCGAGGATGCGCGGGTTTGACCCCTCGACAGCGACGATCGCCGACCTCGCCCGGCTCCCGGTGATGACCAAGCGCGAGGCCCAGCACGAGTGGGATGCGATCATTACCGCCCCGCGCCTGCGCCGCGCCGGCGCCGAGCGGATCCTGGCCGAGCAGAGCTGGTTCTCCTACACGCCAGAGGGCGAGCAGGTGTTCAGCTCGGGAGGCTCGAGTGGGGTGCGTGGCGTCTACGTCTGGGATTGGTCGCTGCTGGTGACGCTCGCGTGCCTGGCCTGGCGCATGCAGACCCGCGACGAGCGCCGCGCCGGCGGCGATACGCGACCGGCGCGGCTCGCGGTACTCGAAGCCGGAGCGCCGCCTCACGCGAGCACGCCGCTGTTCGACGTCCCGATCACGGACGGCATGGAGACGATCGTGATTCCGGCCGGCCAGCCGTTCGACGAGGTTCTGGCGGCGGTGCAGCGCGCTCGGCCCACACATCTGGTCGGGTACGCATCGGTCGTCGGCCGGCTCGCGCGCGCGGCGGTCGCCGGCAGCCTCGAGATCGCGCCCGTCCGGGTCAGCACGAACTCCGAGCCGTTGACCGCCGAGGATCGCGGCGCGATCGAGGCTGCGTGGAACGTTCCGATTCATAACCTCTGGGGATCGACCGAGATCGGTGTGCAGGCGGTCGGCTGCGGTCACGGTGATGGCTTGCACGTGTGCGAGGACGAGGTGGTGCTCGAGCGCGTTGACGAGTCCGGGGAGCCGGTCGGACCCGATCAGCCCGCCGCGCGGACGCTCGCGACCGGGCTGGCGGGAACGACGTTCCCGTTCATTCGCTACGACCTCGGTGACGAGGTGACGCTGCTAGAGGACGAATGTCCGTGCGGCAGCGCGCTCGTTCGGGTCGCCGACGTCGCGGGGCGCCGCGACGACGACTTTCGCTACGGCGCTCACACCGTCCCGGCTGGGGTCTTCCGAGACGTGCTGGGCACCGACCCGCGGATCTCGGAATATCAGGTACACCAAACGCGCGATGGCGCCACGATCGTCGTCGTCGGCACGCCGGATCTGACGGCCGTGACGGTCGCGCTCGAGCACGCGCTGCGCCACCACGGCCTGGCCGCGCCGACGGTCAGTGTGACCCCCGTCGCCGCGATCGAGCGTCATGCGACGACCGGCAAACTGCGCCGGTTCGTCGCACTCGATCGGTGACCGGTCCCGCCGTCCTCAGGTCACGCTCGAGCCCGAAGCCGTCGGGACCCGCTTTTCAGCTGAGCTCGCTCTCTAACCACTCGAGCCACGCCGCTCCTGGGTGGGCGAGGCCGAGCAGCGCGCCCGTGCGCTGCCCGTCGCGGTAGCGCAGGCGTCCAACGACCCCGAACAGCCCTTCGCGGCGGTTGCGCTCGATGATTGCGGGCGAGATCGGGATACCCAGCACGCTGCTGTCGGCTGAGCCCCCCAAGGGTACGAGCGGGTCGATCGACATCCAATCAAGGTCACGCTCGGCTCCCAGCCGGTCGACAAGCAGACGGAATCGCAGCAGCTCATCCGCCGTGAAGAACACGTGGACGTAGGTGTCGATCAAGCACACCGGCAGACCGGCAGGGATGCTCGCCAGCACGTCTGGTAGGACCTCGCGCGCGTCACCGCGCACCGTGCGCGCCGGACTCGCGATCGCAACCTCGACGGCGTGATGGAAGCGGGTCACAGCTCCGATCTCCTGCGGGATGCAGGCCGCGAGCCACCCCCGCACCTCTCGATCGCCAAGGTTCAGCGGCTCGATGTCGATCCCCACTCGATCGACGATCCGAGGAACCGCCGCAGGCAGCGCCGGCAATTGCGAACCACGAAGCTCGGTCTCGAGCACGACCTTGGCAGCTGGATCACCAACCACCGACGCGTGGTCGCCCGCTCGGTACACGTACCGGTAGCGGTCGAGGTGAAGCGCCAGCCCGGCGCCGGTGCCGAGGTCGACCAGCGCCACATCGCGCCCGTCTTCGAACGCCGGCAGCAGATCGGCGCAGCGGCCGACCTCGTTCATCTGATAGCGATGCTCAGCGCATAGCTCCAGCAAGCGCTCCCGGTGATCGAGGCAGAACTCGCGGTACGCCGCTCGAAACCCACCACCAAGTCTTGGCTGGGGCTCGCCCACCCGCGGAAACCAGCCGCGTAATGGGAGCGGCTCGAGCTTCAGCACCAGGAAGGTCGCCGCGGCCTGAAACAACAGCGGCGGAAGCCTGTCGACCGGGATCGCGGCGGCCAGCCCGAGCAACTCCTCGTCGCGACGCAGAACCTCGAACTGCGCCGCCGTCAGCTGCCACGACACCGGCGCCCCAGGAGGAGACCACGCGGCCTCAATTGCCGCGGCCTGCTGTGCAACGACCGTGGGATCGGTCATGTGAGTTGGCGGGCGCATCGTCAGTAACTCGACAACATGGGCAACGGGCGTCCGGCGAGCTGCAGCTTTCGATCTGCGCGCGTGAGCGAGTCGCCGAGGGTGGCGGGGGCCGGTCGCGGTGCGTCTGCGCCGACGGCCCGGCTGTCGAGGACCGGTCCGTTCGGGGTTGCGCCGTGGGCCAACAACACTCGCAGCCGGCGAATCAGTTGCGGGCCGTAGCGCGGCGGTGTGCCGTACCCGGAAGCATCGCGCTTGACCGTGCCGTTGGTCACCGATCGACAACCGGTCAGGCGGACGCTGAGCGGCACGGCACGGCCGTCCGGGTAGCCGAGCTCGACAATCACCCGGGACAGGTCGTCGGCGGGACAATGCCGAACGCCCTTCGGCGGTGGCGGAAGTCGGTCTAACTGCTGGATCAACGCGTCGACCAGGACCGGCGAGCGGAGCATGCGCATCCGATCGAGCGTCAGCATCGGTCGGGCGTTGAGCCCGCCGTAACCACACAGCTCGATCGACTTTGCGCCGGTTGGAGCCAGACGACGCCGGGCCCGAGCCCAATACTCCGCGCGCAGATCCAACGGCGTCTTGCGCAGACACCCGGGAGGCAGCTGACGCAGATCGGTTCTGACCGCTCCCAGCGACGCGAGATCGGGGTAGCGATCTGAGACCCCACCATCGGTTCCCCGCCCCGAGCGCGCGTTGACCACCAACGTCAGCACGTCCCCCCGCGGCGCCACCGCCCCGGATGGCACCGACGCGTTCTTGAGCACGAACGACCCGCGCTCGGCAATCAGATACGACCACTGGCTGCCCGGGACACGATCCCCGCTGGCAACGAGGTTGGCGCGGTGGCGGGTCCCCTCACCGTGCTGGATCAACGTCGGCGTCGGATCTCCCGCCTGCGCGGCCGCGTGCTCAGCGATCCGGAGGATCTGGCTCTCGCTGAGGCGCGGTCTGGCTCCCCGAGCTCCGGCCGTCGCCGACCATGACTCGGCCGCTGCCCCAACCACCAACGTGACCGCGGCCACGGCAACAACAAGCAGAGTGCGAGCGCCCAGACGGCTCATACGATCCACCAACACTACGTCCCAAACCGCACGCCATCACCGAAAGCCCAGCGATCCCCGCTCAACGGTCGCCCCCTGCAGCGCCGATCGAGGACTGCTGCTAGCGAGAAGCCGGCAGCCCGAGGCGAT
Source organism: uncultured Solirubrobacteraceae bacterium (assembly GCA_963714245.1). Taxonomy (GTDB): domain Bacteria; phylum Actinomycetota; class Thermoleophilia; order Solirubrobacterales; family Solirubrobacteraceae; genus Palsa-465. The sequence goes on from CAVQNR010000005.1 coordinate 303,846, forward strand.
CACCGGCGACCCTGATCAGCACGCTGGCCCAAGTCCGAAACGGCCGCCAGGGTTCCCCGATCCGTTCCAGCTCGGCCGGGGCGGGCGGGTGGTCCATGGCGTAGAAGTGCTCGATGTAGCCGGCGAGTCGCGGCTCGGTCAGTGTCTGGACGTCGGTGACGCCGGTCGCTCGCTGGAGGATCAGTCCGGCGTACATCGGCCCGATGCCCGGAATCTCCTGTAACTGCTCCAGGGCATCCTCGGGGGCCATCACCGCCAGGTCTGCAGCGTTCAGCCGGCCCGCTTGTGCCGCCTCGGCGACTCCGTGCAGTCGCGCGATCCGCTGCGGCTCCATCCCCGAAAACGCGGTCACCAAGAGCAGCGCCTCCGGAGTCGGGAACGCCGCGAGCGGTCCGTCGGGCAGCTGGAACGTAGGTCCGTATTCGGCAGACAGCCGCGCGCGCATCCCGGCTGCCTGTGTGCGGTTGCGTCGGTGGCTGATCACCGACCACGCCGCCGCCTCATACGGCGAATAGAAGAGCATCGGGCGAAGCCCCGGAAAGTCAGCTTGCAGCGCAGCGATCACCGGGTCGCGCGCTCCGACTGCTGACCACGCGGTACCCGAGTGATCAACGCTGAGCACCCGCTCAAGCTGTCCACGGGCGATGCCGGGATCGGCATCGCCGAACAGCTCGCAGTCGAGCCGGTCGCCGCTCTGACGCACAAACACGCCGGCCTGCTGCTGGTAGCCATCCAGCGTGAACGCCACGGCCATCGTTCCGCGGCTCGGCTTTGGTCGAGCCATCTGCGGCCCGAATCCAAAGTTCGCCGCTTGATCTAGCTCGAACGGTCCTTCGGGAGCGATCGTGAAGCTGGGCATCACGCAGATTCATACGCCAATTTAGGCCAACTTCAGACCGCAGGTCCTCCGGCACCACTGCACTGGTGGCGCAAAACTCGTGCGTCGCGTTTCACCACCTCGACGTTGCAGGCGTCCGCTGGGCTACCCGGTCTGGTGATCGCCGGAAGCGTGTAGGTGCCGTCGAGCACCTCTTGGCGTGGCTGGTACATGCGGATCACGGGGCGAAACGCTCCTGCGGGGGTGGGCAGCCAATTTGATCGCTTCTCGGGGGTGGGTTCCTGGGTCTGCATGTAGATCGTGACACTGCCGTCCGGGCCGGTCTGCAGGCCGGGGGTGCGGTCTCCGATCGAATAGCGGTCGATCGGTCTGGAGATGAGCCGGGGCGTATCCCTGGCCGCCTTCCCGCGCCATTCAAGCGCGCACGACCGCTCGGTGATCTGCCGGCGCCACCACGGTTCCCGAAGCGGATCCTTGACCTCGGCTGCGGGACCGGGCGGCTGGTGAGCCGACTGGCCGCAGTCGGCCACGAGGTCACCGGGGCAGACCCTTCCCCGTTGATGCTCCGCTGCGCGACGCGCCGTCCGGGCGGCGACGCGGTGACCTGGGTCTGCTCCGGGGCGGGGTCACTGTCGCTGGCCGCCCGGTTTGACCTCATCGTGATGGCGGGGCACGTGTTCCAGGTGTTCCTCGGCGACGACGACGCCCGTGACGCGTTAGGGACCATGGCTGGTCACCTCGCTGCGCACGGACAGATCGCGTTCGCGACCCGAAACCCCGACGCGCGCGAATGGGAACAATGGACCGAGAGCCAAAGCCAGGAACGTATGAGAGCCCGGTGCTTGGCACCGGCACCGTCCACTGGCAGGTCGACGCAGTCGACGGGCCGCTGATCACCTATTCGACGTGTCTGCGTCTGCCGGACGGGACCGCCCGTCGCGACGAGGACACGATCTGCTTTCGCGACCAGGCCGCCGTCCAACGACTGCTCGACGAATCTGGCCTGATCCCTGAAGCCTGGCACGGCGACTGGAACGGCGCCGCCCCCGGCAGCCGACAGCCGGAGATCATCGTGGTCGCACGCAGAGCCTGCCGATCCACGATTCAGACCGAATAGCAGGTCCCTCCTATGCGGCATCAACCTAGCCCTTGACTTTGTGATGCAAACTATGCTTGACTTTGCATCACAAACGAATTGTGGAGGGGTCATGCAAGGCACGCACAACATCTACGAGAGCCTGATGGCCGAAGACGGCGATCGGCTTGATCCTCGCGAGGCAGCCCGACTGCTCACCGACACCCAGCGTGATGCTCGAAACCGGTTCGCGCTGAGACCGCCGCGGGTCACGGCGGCGATGGGCCCGTTCATCTTGGGCGCCTATGTCGCGTTGTGGCTCTCGACCCGTGGCCAACACCCGTACCAGGGCCCTAGTCTCGGCGTGGTCGGCCTGGTATACGTGGTGGTGGCGGTCTCGTTCGCGGTGGGAGCGACGGCTTACCGGCGCGCCACCGCCGGGGTCAGCGGCCCCTCGGTTCGTCAGCGCAAGCTGGAGGGACTCGCTCTCCTGCTCTCGATCCTCGGGAGTCCCGTGATCCAGGGCGCGATGAAGCACTACGACGCCAGCAACGCGATCGTCTACGGCGTGATCCCGGCCGCCGTGCCGCTGATCGTGATCGGCACGACCCTGGTCGGGATCGCGGCGAGCAAGGAGGACTGGCCGCAGTTCGGTGCCGCGCTGGTCGTGATCATCGCCGGGATCGTCGCGGCGTTCGTTGGCCCCAGCGGCGCGTGGCTGGCCGCCGGGATCGGGCTGTTCGTCGCCGTGGAGGGGTACGCCGTCGCCACCGGCTGGCGGCCGATCCACGCTCGATGAGCATCGACTCACTCGACCCGGTCATCCACGCCCCCGTCCGCCTGCGAATCGTGGCCACGCTGGCTGCCCTTCCCGCCGGGGACACGGTCACCTTCACTCGCTTACAGGACATACTCGATTTGACCGCCGGCAACCTGATCACCCACCTACGAAAGCTCGAGGACGCCGGCTATCTGAGCAGCGAGACGACCGGCAACGGCAGAGCGTCGCGCACTTCTCTCGCGCTGACAGCTGACGGTCGCGCAGCGCTTGGCAGCTACACCGACGCACTCCGCGGTCTCCTCGATGGGCTCTAGCCCTCACCCAGCCATGACCGATCAGACCTACATCCCGGCCGCTAGCGCTCCGCTCAGCGGCCCACACAGGAGGGACCCCGATGTCGACAGCGACCCACAACCACGCGTTCAACGGTCTGCGCCGGTGGTGGACATCCCCGTCACGATCAGGCCCACGGCTGATCATCTCGCCGATCGAATACCGTCACCTGCGCGCCTTCGGGCGCGTGCGCATCGCCAGCGCCGTCGTCTTGACCGGCCTTGGCAGTGCGACGCTCTGCTTCGGCGGGAACGACCGCAAGACCTACGGGTGGGCGACCTGGTTTGTCACCGGGGCCGCCGCCAACCTGGCCTATGGCTACTGGCAACTGAGCATCGCCTCAGAAACCGACCGACACCCGGGCCGCCAAAGTTGAGTGCGGGATTGATGCAGAGCACCACAGATGGTGCGCCGCTGAGGATCACGGCGTCACCGGTTCATACTCGGTGTATGCGTTCAATCACCTTCCCGAACGGATGTCTGGCTGTCCTGGGCTGCTCTTGAGCAGGGGCGGCTCCACCCGGTCCGATGCACTCCGGTCGGGCGGCAAGCGCGTTGTCGTGCTCTACGAGCCCGGGCGCACCGGGTCAGCGGCACTCGCGCTGGCCGGCCGACTCGTCGGCGGTGACGGCTCGGTCTTGACGGTCGTCGGCGTTGCGCCGCGCGATGAGCGGATTTGCTGCGGCGCTGGATCGGCGATCGACTACAACCGGGCGGTGTGCGAGGCCGCCGGCGCCGAGCTGCGCCGGGCCCGGGAGCTGCTGGGCTCGGTGGGGAATCGAGCGTCGTTTAAGTTGCTCGTGCAGGGCAAGGACCTGCCGCTGGCCGCATGGATCGACGCTGCCGGCTTTGACGTCGTGCTGCTTCCGGCGCGTCGACGCTCCCTGCGCGGCGCCAAGCATCCGGTAGCCGATCGGCTGCGCGGATCGACGCGTGCCGAGGTGCGCGTCGTTGAGGCCTGACCGAGCTTTGCGCACTTGCGCGTGGAGATCTTCGGGCCGCCAACGGGCTGACTCGCATCCCCGGTAGTCAGCGTCCCGGCCAGCCAGGGCGGCAGTCAACGCGGACGCAGGACCGGTACCCCGGAGCGGCGCTGCAAGCGGCGTGAGCGGTCCCGGGGCAGGAGCTTCGCAAGCCAGCGGGGCCGCGCTGGGAGCATGATCGCGTCGCAGCCGAACTCCTCGGCGCCGGCCGCGAGCGCCTTGGTCTGGGGACCGAACAGCACCGTGCGTTCGGTGGGCATCTCGAGCAGGTACTCGGCGCGTTGGAGATCGGCGCGCGCGCGGTCGAGCAGCACGTCGTTCCACACGCTGGTCAGCATCGGCAGACGTGTCACGCGGCGGATCGGACGCTCGAGCGTGACGACGGTGACGATCGTCAAGCGTGCGCCGTCGCCGGTCGCCAACTCGCGGGCCGCGAGCAACGCCGCGTCTCCCTGTGAGGTGCCGTCATACGCGACCAGGATGTGTTGATAGGCCACGTCAACACGCGAGCGTACGCCACTCGCGGACCGGTGCGAGCCGGCCGCCGCACAGCGCGGCCAGCGGACGACGCTAGGGCTCGATGATGTTGAACCAGAGGCTGAACTCGTCGAGCAGTGCGAGCAGCTGATCGAGCGGCGCGAGGTCCGGCTTGACCGTGATCTCGCCCGACTTGGCCTCGTCGTTGAGGGTGCTCGCTCCGAGGATGAACCGGTTCAGAGCCTCCCGGGTCAGCGTGATGGTGGCATCGGCAGCCTCGTGTTTGCGGCCGATCACGTGGCTGAGCGCGCCGTGTGAGAGCAGCAGCGCGACCTGTTCGCCGGTGTCGGTGAACTCCCAGTCCAACGCGATCCGTGCGTCGCCGGCCTTCGCCCCGTTGAGGCGCACCCCGAGATAGTCAAAGAACAGGTCCAGGCTCATCGCCCCGATTGCGTCCGGGGAGGCGGAGCTCGGCAGCGGCAGGTCAAGCGTGCCATCGCGCAGCTCCTGCGCGCCGGTGAGGTACAGGTTGCGCCAGGTGCCGGCCTCGGATTGGTAGCCGAGCTGCTCCAGCGCGTCGGCCTGCAGCGCCCGCGCGGAGGCGTTCTGGGGCTCGGCGAACACGACGTGGTTGACGACCTCCGCGACCCAGCGGTATTCGCCCTGGTCATACGCCGCGCGGGCCTTCTCCAGGACGGTGTCGGCGCCGCCCATGAACTCGAGGTAGCGCTGAGCGCTGTCCTGAGGCGGCAACTGGTGCAGCGTCGCCGGGTTGCCATCAAACCAGCCGAGATACTTCACGTAGGTCGCTTTGACGTTGTGGTTGATCGTGCCGTAGTAGCCGCGCAGCGCCCAGTGGCGGTCCAACACGTCCGGGAGCTTGACCATCTCGGCTATCTCCACCGGGTTGTACCCGTGGTTGGCCAGCCGCAGCGTCTCATCGTTGATGAACCCGTACGCGTCACGGCCCTTGCTCAGCAGGTCAACCGCCCGGTCTGATCCCCACACCGGCCAGTGGTGCATGCCGTACAGCACCTCGGTCTTCGCGCCCCAGCGCTCGATCGTCTCACCGAGGTAGCGCGACCACGCGTGCGGGTCACGGATCGGCGCGCCGCGCAGCGTGTAGGTGTTATGCAGCGTGTGGCAGCAGTTCTCGGCCGCGGTCAGCGCGCCGAGCTGCTCGATGAACCAGTGCATCTCCGCCGGGGCCTCGGTATCGGGCGCGAGCATGAACTCGAACGTCAGCCCGTCGATGTCCAGCTTCTGCCCAGTCTCGGTGATCGTCTCGGTCGGCGCGATCAGCGTGATGGTCCCAAGCGAGATCGACGTTCCCAGACCCAGACCGACGTTGCCCTTCTCGTCAAACGGAATCAGCGATCCGTACTGGTACAGCGCCCGGCGCGTCATCACATTCCCCGCGACGATGTTCTCGGAGACCGCCGCCTCCAAGAACCCCTCCGGGGCGATCACCCGCACCCTCCCCGCAGCGACGTCCTCCTCGGAGATCACGCCCTTGACGCCGCCGTAATGGTCGACGTGAGTGTGGGAGAACACCACCGCGATCACCGGCTTCCTCGGCCGGTGCTCGTAGTACAACGCCAGCGCCGCCGCTGAGCACTCGGTCGAGATCAACGGATCGAACAGGATCAGACCGGTGTCGCCCTCGACGATCGTCAGGTTCGAGATGTCGTGATTGCGAACCTGGTAGAGCCGATCGACGACCTTGAACAGCCCGCCCTTCGCGCACAGCTGCGACTGGCGCCACAAGCTCGGATTCACGGTCGGCGGTGCCGGTGCGTCGTCGGCGATGAACGAGAACTTGTTCGGATCCCACACAACACGACCGTCGGGCGCTCTTACCACCGACCCGTTCAGATCAGCGATATGGCCGCGCGCCGCGTCCTCGAAGTCCTGGCGATCCTCGAACGGCAGATAGCCGAGCAGTTCGTCATTGACCGCCCTCGTGAAATCGCTCGCATCACGTCGATCCGCCATCTCGGCTCCTCTGGTCGTTCCGATAGCAAGCCGTGATCCTATGTCCCGTGAAGCGATCGGACGATGACGACCACACGTTGATCACACCGACGCGGGGGTGGGGCCCCGCACTCGGCGCCGATCGCCCAGCACCAGCGAGAACGATCGTAATTGCTGATCATCGGCCGCTTGTCTATCGTGTACACGGATGGATCTGCGCCAGCTTCAGTACGTGGTTGCGGTAGCGGATTGTTTGAGCTTCACCCGAGCAGCTGAGCGTTGTCATGTGGTGCAGTCGGCGCTGAGCCATCAGGTCCAGCGGCTGGAGGCTGAACTCGATATGCGTCTGTTTGAACGCACCAGCCGCAGCGTCCGGATCACGCCTGCGGGCGAGCTGCTGGTGGCCTATGCGCGCCGAATCCTGGTGACCGTCGGCGAAGCGCGGGGGGAGCTGGATGCGCTGGCCGGGCTCGAGCGTGGAGAGCTGGCCATTGGTGCGACCCAGACTGCGGAGCGGGTGCTCGACGTGATCGCGCTGTTCGGGGTTTTCCATCGCCAGCACTCTGGGATCAAGCTGACATCGATCAGTGGTCCCGCCGCTGAGCTGGTGGACGCGGTGCGGGCCGGCTCACTTGACGTGGCGTTCGTGGCCGCGAACGCCGGTCTGCCCGCTGGGTCTGTCAACAGCGACGGGCTGGACTGGCAGTTGCTCGTGGCGCAGGAGCCGGTGGTCGCCGTCGTCGGCAACGAGCATCGCCTGGCGAAACGTAAGCGTGTGCGGCTCGCGGAGTTGGCGCAGAGTGGACATTTTGTCGAGTTTCGGGCCGGAACGGGCCTGCGCAACACGGTCGACGATGCGTTTGACGCGATCGGCGTGGTTCGGCCGGTTGTGCTCGAGCTCGGCAGGGTCTCCGACATGGTGCGGTTTGCCTCCCACGGTCTGGCCACCGCGCTTGTCCCGCTCACGTTCGCGCAGGAAATCCCGCCTGGAGCAGCCCCGTATACGATCCTGCGTCTGATCGACGGCGTGGCGATGTCCGTCAGCGCCGTTCGGCGGTCCGGGGGACCGAGCGCAGCGCTGCGGGCCTTCCTCGCGGTCCTTGACGCCGCCGAGCCCCAACGATCATCGTGAAGCGAGATTGCTGGGATGACAGGAATGCATTCGCGCGATTGCTGATCTCCGACTAGCTTCAGCGTGTGTCCGCGGCCGCCCACGTCCTTCATTCGGCGGCCGAGGCGGTGGGCCCCGGTATTCCTACGCGTGGTGATCTCGATGGCGCCGATCGCGGCCAGCGGAACAATTCCTTGACACCGAACGCACCCACCCCGTGACGTTTGATCGCGGGATCACCGACGGCTCGCCCCAGTGAGCTCCGCCCCGATCCTGGTGTTCGGTGCGACCGGCACCCAAGGCGGGGCCATCGCCCGCGCGCTGCTGGCCAAGTCGATCCCCGTCCGGGCGCTTGTCCGTACTCCGGAGTCCGAGCGAGCCAAAGCACTGGTGTCCCTCGGCGCGGAGTTGGCGGTCGGCGACCTCAACGACGAATGGTCGCTGGCGCAAGCACTGTCCGCGGTGCCGGTGGCTTATGCGATCACGACTCCATTTGAGAATGGCCCAGACGCGGAGGTCCACCAGGGCGACACCATCATCCGAGCCGCCGCGCAGGCCGGGTTGCCCTGGCTGATCCTCGCCTCGGTGGCGGCGGCCGATCGCGCCGCGGTACCACACTTTCAGAGCAAGGCACGGGTCGAAGCGCGACTGCACGACACGTCGGTGCCCTGGACAGTTGTCGCGCCCAGCTACTTCTATGAGAACGTCCTGGGTACGCAGTCGCTTCGCGACGGCGTGCTGGAACTGCCGCTGCCCGTGACCACTCCCCTGCACCAAGTCGCGCTGCGCGACCTCGGCGCCCTCGTCGCAGCGATCCTCAATCGCCGCGACGAGCATCTCTCACAACGCGTCGAGGTTGCCGGCGACGCGCCAACCCCCACCGAGATGGCCGCCGCGCTCGGCGTCAGGGCCGTGCAAACGTCGACGAAGACGCTCGCGAAGCGCAATCCGGATCTCGCCGCGATGTACCGATTCCTCGCTGACACCGGCTACGGAATCGACGTTTCCGCGCTCCGCGCCCGGTACCCCGAGGTGCCGTGGTCAAGCTTCGCGCAGTGGGCTAGCGAACGTGAATCAACCACCCCCGAGTGACGAAGGCCGCTCGTTCGGCCGGGCTCCCGGCCCGACGAACACCACGACTGAAAGGAATCGCATGCGATCGATCACCACCCCCGACGGCATCGAGATCTACTACAAGGATTGGGGCTCGGGCCAGCCGCTGGTGTTCAGTCACGGCTGGCCGCTGTCGGCCGATGACTGGGACACCCAGCTGATGTTCTTCCTGGAGCACGGCTACCGTGTGATCGCCGCCGACCGCCGCGGGCATGGACGCTCGACCCAGACCGACACCGGTCACGACATGGACCATTACGCCGATGATCTGGCGGCGGTGATCGCCCATCTCGACGTCCAGGACGCGGTTCACATCGGGCATTCCACCGGCGGCGGCGAGGTCGTGCGTTACATCGCTCGCCACGGTGAGAGCCGTGTTGCCAAGGCGGTCCTGATCAGCTCAGTCCCGCCGCTGATGGTGCAGACCGAAGCCAACCCCGAGGGACTGCCGAAGAGTGTTTTCGACGATCTCCAGACCCAGACGGCCACCCGGCGCTCAGAGTTCTACCGCGAGCTCGCGTCCGGCCCGTTCTACGGATTCAACCGGCCCGACCGCGAGCTATCGGAGGCGATCGTGGAGAACTGGTGGCGCCAGGGGATGATGGGCGGCGCCAAGGCTCATTACGACGGCATCGTGGCGTTTTCGCAGACCGATTTCACCGAGGATCTGAAGCAGATCTCGGTGCCGGTTCTGGTGATGCACGGCGATGATGATCAGATCGTCCCCTACGCCGACTCCGGGCCAAAGTCCGCGGCGCTCGTGCAGAACGGGACGCTGAAGAGCTACAAGGGTTTCCCGCACGGCATGCCGACCACCGAGGCCGAGACGATCAACGCCGACCTGCTCACCTTCGTTCAGGAGTAACGCGATGACACCCGAAACCACCATGGCCGAGCTCGAGGCCGAGCAGCTGCGCCGCGCCAAGGAGTCCAATCGCACCCCGATCGTCTTCGTCCACGGCCTGTGGTTGCTGCCGTCGAGCTGGGATCGTTGGGCCGCGTTCTTTGAGCAGGACGAGTTTGTGGCCCTCACTCCCGGCTGGCCGGACGATCCGGTCAGCGTCGAGGAGGCTCACGCTCACCCGGAGGCGTTCGCCGGCAACTCGATCGGCGACGTCGCGGATCACTACGAGTCGATCATCACCCAGCTGGACCACACCCCGGTGATCGTCGGTCACTCCTTCGGCGGTCTGGTCACCCAGATCCTCGCCGGTCGCGGGCTGGCGTCCGCGGCCGTCGCGATCGACCCGGCGCCGTTCCGGGGTGTGCTGCCGCTGCCGATCTCCTCGCTGCGCGCCGCCCGTCCGGTGCTCGGCAATCCCACGAACCGGCATAAGGCCATTCCGCTCACCTACGAGCAGTTCCGCTACGCCTTCGCGAACGCGGTCGACGAGGATGAGGCGCGAGCCCTGTATGAGGAGTTCGCCGTGCCAGCGCCGGGCGAGCCGCTGTTCCAGGCCGCGGTGAGCAATCTCAATCCCTGGACGGAGGCCAAGGTCGACACCGAGAATCCCCATCGTGGGCCGCTGCTGCTCATCTCCGGCGCTCAGGACCACACTGTGCCCTGGGCGCTGACCAACGCCTCCTTCAAGCTCCAATCGCGCAACGCCGCGGTAACCGAGATCGTCGAGGTCCCCGATCGAGGTCACGCGCTGACCATCGACCACGGCTGGCGCGAGGTCGCAGAGATCGCCCGCGTCTTCGTCCGACGATTCGTCTGAGCGCAAGTCGCGTGGGAGCCGGCGACCACGGCGGCGACGCTGACCGGGGTCGCGGCCGCCGGGCGACGGAGGGATCTCGCGATGGCTGAGTCCAGGCCGCCGACCGACACTCCCGAGACGACTCCGGTGCTCGAGACGGCTCCCGATTCCAGTGCGTGGGCGCCGCTGCGCCATGCCGCGTTTCGCCGATTGTGGACGGCACAGTTCACCAGCAACGTCGGATCGTGGATGCAGACCGTCGCCGCGCAGTGGGTGATGACGTCGTTGACGTCGTCGGCGCTGCTGCTCAGCGCGATCTCGGCCGCCGGCAGCATTCCCGTCTTGCTGCTGGCGATCCCGGCGGGCGCGCTCGGCGACCTGGTTGACCGTCGCCGTCTCATCCTTGTGTCGCAGGTCGTGATGCTCCTGGCGGCGGCGGCGCTGGCTGCATTGGCTGCGCTCTCGGCGATCACCCCGGCCGTGCTGCTCGTGCTTTTGTTCCTCATCGGGGTGGGTGGCGCCGCGAGCGCGCCGACCTGGCAGACCCTGTCCCCCGAGTTGGTTCCGCCAGCGGATCGGCCCCAGGCGATCGCCTTGGGGTCGGTCAACCAGAACCTTGCCCGGGCGGTCGGCCCGGCGGTCGGCGGGGCGCTTTTGGCGGCCACCAGCGCCGCGGTGGTGTTTGGGGCCAACGCCGTGTCGTTTTTGGCTGTCCTCGGCGCAGTGGCAGTGACCGCCGTCCCGATCCGAACCCTCACCCTGCCACGTGAACACGTATTCGCGGCGGTACAGGCCGGCGGACGGTACACGGTCAACAGTCCCACTCTGCTGGCACTGATCGTGCGGGCGGCCGCGTTCATCTTCCCGGCCGGCGCGCTGTGGGCGCTGCTGCCACTCGTCGCACGGTTTCGACTCGGACTCGGCTCAGCCGGCTACGGGCTGCTGCTCGGATGCGTCGGTGTCGGCGCGCTGGTCGCCGCCGCGCTCGGCCCGCAGTTGCGCCAACGGCTGGCGCCGCGCGTGATCTACGCGATCGCGTGTCTGGCGATCGCCGGGGCCGGGCTGCTGCTCGCAGTCACCCACAGCGTTGCCGTCGCCGTCGTCGCGCTCGTGGCCGCCGGCGGCGCGTGGATCACCGGTCTGGGCCTCCTCGGCGCCGCCTACCAGGGACAACTCCCGCCGTGGGTCAAGGCCCGCGGAGTCTCCTACTACCTTGTCGCCTTCCAGGGATCAAACGCGATCGGCGCGCTCGTCCTCGGGGGCGTCGCCCAGGCCAGCAGCGTCGCGACCGCGCTCACTGTCCTCGCCGCCACGTTGCTGGTGGTCGCTCCGCTGACCTGGCGTCTGAGGTTCCCCGCACCAAGCGCCGGCGCGCCACTGAGCGAGGAGCCCCTGCCGCTGCCGGAGATCCCAACCGTTGAGCAAGGCCCAGTGGCGATCACCGTCTCCTACCGGCTCGCGCCCGGAAAGGCCGACGCATTCCTCGCACAGGGGGCGGAGCTCCGTCGCGCCCGCCGCCGGACCGGCGCGATCCACTGGCACCTGCACCGGGACCTACAGGATGCCGATCGGTTCGAGGAGCTGTTCATCGTCGGATCCTGGGAAGAGCACGAGCGCCAGCACGATCGCCTCCGGGGCCGCGACCGAGAGGTGCTGGACGCGATCGACGCACTACTCGCAACCGGCGAGCATCGCACCGCTCGCCACTGGCAGGCGATCCGTCCCGGCGTTGGGCGGTCGGGCTAGGGGGCGGCGGTCGACCGTCTGAGCGCCTGCCAGACGCGCTCAGCTGTCATCGGAAGCTGCCGCATCCGCGCCCGGCCACCGGTCGCGGCAGCGATCGCGTTGGCGACCGCGCCGGCGACACCGACAACCGGGGCCTCGCCGACTCCCTTGGCCCCGAACGGTCCGTCCGGGGTGGGAACCTCGACGATCTGCGCGTCGATCGGCGGTGTCCCGCCCGCGGCCGGCAGCGCGTAGTCGACGAACGTGCCGGTGATCAGCTGGCCATGCTCGTCGTGGCGTAGTTCCTCCAGCAGCGCCCAGCCGAGCCCCTGGACGGTGCCGCCGTGCATCTGTCCCTCGACCAGTGCCGGGTTCAGCGCGCGACCGACGTCTTGGGCGATCACGTGCCCGATCACAGTGACGGCACCCGTGTCGGCGTCGACCCGGACATGGGAGAGGTGGGCAGCGACCTGCGGGGCAGGAGGTTGGGCGCAGCGGCCGTGGCCTTCGACGGGTAGGTGCGGGCTGCCGAAGCTCAGCACTTTCGCGGCGATCCGCTCGATCGGCATTGCCTTATCGGGCACGCCGACCGGCTGGATCGCGTGGCCCACGATCTCGAGGTCGTCCAGGCCGATCTCGAGCTCCTCGGCCGCGATGTCGAGCAGTTGCTCGCGAGCCTCGATCGCGGCCTTCTCAACCGCTCGGCCGACTGTGTAGGTGACCTTCGACCCACCGCTGGTGCCGGCGTACGGTGCGCTTGACGTGTCGGCGTTGACGACGCGGACCTTGCTCGGATCGACCCCGAACGCGTCGGCGGCGATCGCCGCGAACACCGTCTCGACGCCGGTCATGTCGGCGGCGCCGGTGATCACGGTCAGGTTGCCGTCGGCATCAAGCCGGCAGGCGGCGGCGGCCGGCTCATAGCCGCCCGGCCACCACCCGATCGACAGCCCAACACCTTCGCCCGCGGGCAGCTCGCTACGCGAAGTCCACACGGGATGGCTACCGACTCGCTCCAGGCACACGCGCGCGCCGAACACGGGAAAGCTCTGGCCGGTGACGCCGACGTCGCCCTCGTCGATCACGTTGTCGAGCCTGAGCTTCAGCGGGTCGATCCCCAGCGCGGTGGCGAGCTCGTCGATCAACGACTCAACCGCAAACGCAGCCGGCGGCGCCGACGGGGCCCGGTAGGCGCCGAACGTCACGCGGTTAGTAGCGATCCCAAGCGCCGCCAGCTCGTATGCGGGCCAGCGGTAGGGACCAGCGACGAGCATCGCAGCGATCGACTCGACTCCCATGTCGTCGGTCGCGCCGCGGTCGACGTGCACACGGGCCCGGATCGCGGTCAGCTTGCCGTCCGCGTCGGCGCCGACGGTGATGCTGATCCGCTCGGCCGGGGCCGGGTTGGCGGCCGACAAGTCCTCTGATCGGGTGAGCGACAACGAGACCGGGCGCCGCGTCGTCATCGCGGCCGCCGCCACGAGCGGGTCGATCAGCATGATCTTGCCGCCGAACGCACCGCCGAGCGTGGTCGTCTTGACCCGAACGCGCTCGATCGGCAAGCCGAACAGGCGCGCGAGCGCGTCGCGGGTAGCGAACGGCGCCTGCGACGAGCTGCGGATATTCAGCTCACCCTCAGACTCGACCCACGCGACCGCGCTCTGGGTCTCCAGGTAGCCCTGATAGACCCACGGAGTCCGGAACTCGCCGCTCACCACGTGGGCGCTCGCGGCCAACGCCGCTTCGACGTCCCCGCTGGCGAGCCGGGCCGTGTCGAGCACGTTGTCAGACAGCTGCTCGCCGTCAAGCGTCGCCGCCGCCACGGCGGCGTGTGCGTCGCCGATGTCTGCATCGTCGCCCGTCGCCGCCATTTCCAGACGCGCGCGGGATGCGCCGGGCTGGGCGGCGTCGACCAGATCGAGCACCGGCTCAAGCGGCTCGAGCTCGACGCCGACCAGCTGCGCTCCATCCTCGGCGATCGCCTCGGTCTCGGCTACGACCAACGCCACCGGCTGGCCCGCGTACACCACCTCGGTCTCGGCCAGCGGCTCATACATGCGCCCCTTGCCGGTGGCGACGATTCGAAGATCTGCGGCGGTCAGGACCGCGATCATGCCCGGCAGCGTCAGCGCCTCAGACACGTCGATGTCAACGATCCGCGCGTGAGCCTCGTGCGACAGCACCAGCCGCGCATGCGTGAGATCCGGAAGCCGCATGTCGGCGGCGTAACGGGCCGCGCCGCGAACTTTCGCCTCAGAGTCGCGACGAGTGGTGGCGACGCCGATCGCTGACATAGACGTTCTTCTAGCAGCTCAGTGGCGCCAGCAGCATCGCCCTCAACTCTCGGCGATCTCTCCGGGAGTCGCCGGATCGTGCGTCATGCCCTCTACCCACCCCGGATGTGCCGTCCGGTGGTTCCACTGGGCGTGTCCTACCGCGCACAAGCTCGTTGGTAGGTGAGCAGTGTGGCCGCACCGGACTGCTCGGTTGAGGTGAGCTCCAGCTCGATCGGCGGGCTGGCGTCGAATAGGCGTGCGCCGGTGCCGATGACCAGCGGGAAGACCTTCAGCCGGAACTCGTCGACGAGGTCGTGCACGATCAAGGTCCTGGCGACGCTGGCACTACCAACGACGATCAGGTCTTGGGTCGTCTTGCGCGCGAGTACCTCGGTGACGAGATCGCCCCCGAGCAGCTGTGAGTTCTGCCATTCGTCAACGCCCGTCAGTGTTCGCGATGCGACGAGTTTGCGAACGGTGTTCATCTTGGTCGAGAATGCGTCGTCGCGCGACGGCCAGATCCGGGCGAACTGCTGCCAGGTCTGGCGGCCGAAGAGCAGCGCGCCGGTGTCGAACAGGTCGCCGAGCTTGAACTTGTCACCGGCGACGGCCTCGGGCCCGTAGCGGAAGGCCCATCCTCCACGGTCAAAACCCCCCTTGCCGTCCGGATCCTCCATGACCCCGTCTATAGACACGAACTCAATGACGATGACGCGACCCATCCAATTGCCTCCTCGGTTGTGTGACTCGTAAACGAACGTGAGGCCGTCGAGGGGACCGCTGTGATTCACCGCCTCCTCACCTGGACGATCTGACGGGATCACGCGACGAGTAGATCCGGCGTCGCGGCGCCCGCCCCGCAACTTCGCGGGCCCGGCTCCGTTTTGGCTTGTATGAAACGCGTCGCGCGCCGGTCGTTGATCACGATTGTTTTCTCGGGGTTGGTGGGGCTGGCGTTCGCTGGCGTCGCGGAGGCGGACCGGTGGGCCAGGCCCGTTGACCTGGGTCGTTCGGGGGTCCGCGGCTTTGAGACCACGTCTGCCGCTCTGGCCACAGCGACCGACGGCCGCGGGGACATCCTCGTCGCGTGGCGCAGCGTCAGCCGGCATCGTCGACAGGGAATCGAGTTCGCGGTTCACGGTGAGGGCGGTCGCTTCGGGCGTGCGCGCACGGTCGGCGTCGCGCGGGGAACCGTGAGCGACCCGAAGGTCGCGATGAACGCTTCCGGCGCCGCGGTGTTGGTGTTCACGCGAATCGCCCCGGGCGGGCACGACGCGAAGATCATGGCCGTGTCGGTCCCGGCCGGGGGCCGTCCCGCTCCAGCACGGCAGATCTCGCCAGCTGGCGTGTCGGCGGAGACGCCGGCCGTGGCGATCGCCGACGGGGGCGCGGCCACGATCGCGTTCCAGCGCGACCGGCCGTTGCCCAAGAAGCCGATCGCGCCCGTCGACGCGCTTGGGATCCCGGATGTCGTGATGGTCGCCAGCCGTCCCGCCGGCGGACACTTCGGGAAAGCACAGGTGATCTCGGCACCGGTCAAGCACGCCTCGTTTGAGGCCGGCCCGCTCGCGCCGGCCGTCAGCATGTCCGCCGACGGCGAGGCGGTCGCCGCCTGGTATCGCAATGTCAGCCTCGAGCTCAACCACGCCCACGCGACCGGTGATGTGGAGGCCACGGTCGCGGCGCCGGGGGGCTCGTTCGCCGCGCCCAGCCTGGTCGCCGCCACCACCACGGTCGGGCTGTTGCCCCAGACCACCCTGACCGAGGACGCCGCCGGCAACACGGTGCTGACCTGGCAGGACCAGACCGCGGCGATCGGGCAGGGCCCCACCGGTCAGAACGTCGCGGTCCGCCCCGCCGGCGGAGTGTTCGGCGCGCCGATCAAGTTCGCCGTTCCCTATGAGCAAGGGACCTATCCCGCGGTCGCCTTCGGTCCTGACGACACCGCCCAGCTGGTCTGGGCCCAGTGCCAGGACGCATGCGATGCGTTGGTGTCCGCCGCTCGCTGGACCCCGGGCGGTGCGCTGATCGCGCAATCAGCGATCAAGCCGCTCGGCGAGCCGCGGGCCGGGCCGTCCACTCCGGCACTGGCGTTCGCCGCCGGTCGTCCGGTCGTCACCTGGCAGGAGCTCGGCGCCCCACCGAGCGGCGGACCCGGCGACCCCGGAACCCGGAACCTCGGCCTCGAGGCCGCGATCGGTCCGACCAATGGCGGGCTCGGCGGCGCCGCAGTGCTGTCACCGGCCAGCCACGGCGGGACCTACCACCGCCCCTCCCACGTCGCCGGACGCGCCGGGTTCGGCGGGCTGTTCCTCGGGACCGCGTTGGCCGGCGGCGGCCACGGGCCGGTCTACGCGGTATGGGAGCAGGCCGACCACACGGTGCAAGCGAGCCGACTCGAGCTCTCTCCCTAGCCGGCCCGGGGCCGGGCACTGCGCGATTGAACTTGCAGCTACGAGCTTGTCAGGGCCGCGGAGGCGAATGGTTGAGGCGAAACCAGACCTTGGTGCTGCCCTCGCGCACACCCCAGTCGTCGGCCAGCTCGTCGACGATCCGCAGACCCCAGCCGTCGTGCGCGCCGGGTGTGGGACTGGGTGCCAGCGCGACATTGCCCTGATCGGATACCTCGACACGTACCCCGTGGGTGTCGACGTCGATCCGCAGCGAGATCGAGCCGATGCCGTGCACCAGCGCGTTGGTGACCAGCTCAGAGGCCAGCAGAGCGGCGTCCTCGCGCTGTCGGACGCCGAGCGAGGCAGTATGGGCGTTTACGAGCTGTCGAGCGGCCCGGATCGAGGCGGGTGAGCGCGGCAGCTCGCTGGCGACCGAAGTCATCTCAAGCCCGATCGAAGGGGGGTTTTCCGTCGAGGTGCACCAGGGCGGTGAGCCGACGTACCTGGCGCGAGCCGCGCGTAACCGCGAACCCGACACCGTTCCGGGAGGCCTCAGCGGCCGCCAGCACCACGCGCAGGCCGCTCATATCGATAAACGCGAGCTCGTCGAGATCAAGCAGGACCACCTCGCGGAGATCGCGCAGTCTGGCCAGCGCCTCGCCGAGCGCTGGCGCGCCGGCCAGGTCGAGCTCACCGCGCAGGCGAACACGCATTCTCCCGGCATCCCGAAGCTCCGTGATTTCCAGCCCAGATTGTTCGTCGCTCAACGCGCATGCTCGTTCGGTAAGGGGTACGCGGTCGAGCGAGGCGGCGACCCGTGAACTTCAGTCACGGTAACGAGCCGAGGCGGCGAGCGAGGGCGCTCCACCAACCACCATACTCCCCCAGACCCCAAGACCAGATCTTTGGCGCTTGGCATGAATCCATTGCGTTGATGCCGCCGCCGCTCACCGCCCACCGGCGGGCTCACGTGACTCGCGGGATCAATGTCCAGGGCGAGTCAAGTCCGACGACGATCTCGCGCTCGGCCGGCCGTCAGCCGGATACCGGTTGACAATGTCGTCGCTGGACATCGCGCCGAAGCCACACTGGGTCCCCCACGCCTTGTCAGCTGAGCCTCCCGGGATCGTCGCCGAGACGCCCCAGACGAGCTCCCGGCCGCCCCGGCCGCGCAGCCCGCGGACCAGTTAAGTGGCCGACGTGGCCCCGGGTCAGGATCCTGGGGGTCGATAGTCGACCGAGAGCTTCGCTGCCGCGTCGATGTCCTCAGGCGTCAGCAGCACGACGACTTCCGACGTCGCTCCGCCAGCGGCGTTGACCGCCATCGACGCCGCGGCCGCGCGTTGGTTGTCGGGCAGATCCAGCACTACGTAGACGTCCGTCTCGCCGAACGCGAAGTAAACGGGGAGGCCGAAGGAGCAGCGGAGGCGGGCGCCCCGACGGTTCGCGGCCGGGCGCGTTCGGTCCCCGCGATCCTCGGACCCAAACGCAGTCGCGGCCAACAACAACCACACCCCGATCGCCAATAACACCAGTCGCACTGCACCGCCCCCGCGCCAGGCACGCATGAGCGCACTCTACCGCGCCCCGCCGAGATGATCCGCCACGCCATAGCGCCGACGGCTCGGCGCGCTCGACGGGGCCGGCAGGTCACCGAGCATCGACCTCGCTTGCGGAGCACCAACGTCAAGTGACTCAACGACCCCGCAAACGCCGCTATAAGCCCCCTGATGGCGGCGCATGATCGAGACCGCACGCCAGCGGTCACGGGCACAGCGACGACCGCGAGGACTCCGGCCCCTGACCGCTGCCAGCAAACAGCCAGAGCTGACTGATGCCCTCGGGATGCGTCGCGTGAGGCCCCGGCTGGACGGCCGATTTGGAAACAGCGCTAGCTGCCCGCTGGGAGCAGATACCGACCGATGTAGATCTTGTTGGCGGCGGAGCCTGCGAGGACGATGCGGCGCCCCGAGCGCAGGACGGAGTTGATGAACACGCGCCGAGGTTTGGAAATGGTGAACACCCCTCTCGGCGCGAAGCGGCGATTGGGCCGTCCGCCGGGGAGAATCTGCGCGAGCTTGGACTGGATCGCGACGGTGATCTCGCCCGCCCGGGTGGACGCATCGCCGCAGGTCGTGACGGCATTGCCGCCAACGCCGGGTACGGCATTCCGGCCATTCCGTGCTACGCCGTAGGAGCGGTCCAACCTACCGCGCGGGGTTAGCCGGGCGGTCAGAAGGGCCGACCTACGGGAACCGCCACCCCCGGTTACCGTGATCCGGCCGCGTTGGTCGACCGTCGCCGCGCATGGATACCACGCTTGCGGCACTCCGGCGCGGCCCGGGAACTTGATCTGCGTGTGACCAGCGGCCCCGAACGCTCGAAATGGCCGCCCCTTGTTGGTGAGCCGGAACACGCCAGCGGTTCCGTAGCCAGCGTTGCCGTGGCCCGTTCCACCGATGTAGTCAATATGCCCCGAGGCGATGATCCCCCCGCCGGGCGCCATCGCCAGGCTGTTCACGCCGGCGCTTGACGCGACCGACGGAGTCCAGAACAGGGTTTGCGCGATTCCCTTGCGCCCGAACGCGCGGTCAAGCACACCGTTGCGCGTGAAGCGCGCCACGACAAACGGACGCCCGTTTCGGTTCGCGTCGGAACCGCCGAGAACGATCGCGCCGTTCGGCGCTATCGCGAGGGCGTTGGCGATTCCTCCGACGGCGGCTGTCGTAAAGCCGCTGCGGTGCGCACCGAACGTGGGATCGAGCCGGCCGTTCGCGGTCAGACGCATCAGGAGCATCGAGCCCTGCCCGTATCCGCCGGCGACGACCAGCTTGCCCGTGCCTCTGTCCTGGGCAATCGTCGTGGCGATATATGGAGCACTCGCCGACGGAAACCTGGACTCGAACACGCCATGTGACGCGAACCTCCGGTCGAGCTGACCGTCTGCCAGGTAACGAGCGACGACCACCTGGCCATCCCCGGACGGCGGGCTGGCCTGGCCCGCGACGACGGTGTCGCCATCTTTCAAGACGACTGCCGCGTAGGCCACCGCCGACGAACCGGGTACCGGCGTCGTGACGAACCCTGCCCCTCGGCCGAACGTCCGCTCGGGACGGGGCCGAGGTGCCGTCGCTCGCACCGAAGCCGCCGCGGCCGCGACGCTCACAGCAACCAGTCCCACGAGCGCTACCCAGGGGAGCATCCGGACGAAATACCGTGCGTTCACGGCGCGACACGATACCCCTGCAACCAGGGCCAGACGCTGTTCGGCTCGTTGCCCTCACCGCTGACAGACACCGTGAGCTGCTCGACCCGTGACCGGGATCGTCGTCGGCACGTGCCGGCCGACTGCGGCGCGCCGATGTACTCGGTTCAGTTCGGCATGGGGCTGGGAGAATCTGGGGATGGCTGAGACCGGGACCGGCGCGTTGGAGCGTGGACGGGAGGCGTTCGAACGGCGATCGTGGGGGCTCGCGTTCGACGAGCTGTGCTCTGCAGATGCCGAAAGGTCGCTCTCTCCCGAGGACCTGGAGTGCCTCGGTGAGACCGCCCGCTGGTCGCGCCATTTCAGCGGGATGTTCGACGCCTTCGAGCGCTCGGTGGCGGGTTATGAGATTGCCGGGGACCGTCGATCCGCTGCGCGCGTGGCTGTGAAGTTGACGCTTGAGCATCATGCGCGGCAGGGGGACGCTCTTGCCGCCGGCTGGCTCGCTCGGGCGGGCCGGCTGTTGGAGGGCGCGCCTGCATGCCGCGAGCGTGGCTTGGTGCTGATGTGCATGGCCCAGGGCATGTTCTTCGCCGGTAACGATTCGGCGGCGCTGCAGATCAGCCAGGAGATGGTGGACCTGGGCCGCGAGCTACAGGATCGTGACGTTGAGGCGCTGGGGCGCCTGGTGCTGGGCCACGCGCGACTGGTTGCTGGGGAGGTGGGCGAGGGCACGGCTCTGATCGACGAGGCGATGGCGGAGGCGCTCGGTGGAGGGCTCGAGCTTTGGACTACAGGGCAGATCTTCTGCTCGACGATCTTCGCGTGCCGCAACCGCGGCGACTGGGGTCGGGCGGGTGAGTGGAGCGTCGCCTCATTGCGCTGGTGTGAGCGCCAGTCGCTGAGCGGATTCCCGGGCCTGTGCCGGTTTCATCGGGCTGAGGTCATGCGGTTTCGCGGCGAGCTCGACCGTGCCGAACGGGACGCGAGCGAGGCCGTTGACGAACTGGTCGAGGCGGCGCCTCGCTGGGCCGCTTGGGGGCTGCACGAGGTTGGCGAGATCCGGCGTCGCCGTGGTGACCTACAGGGCGCGAGCGAGTCCTTCCGGCACGCGGCCGAGCTGGGCTTCAATCCTCAGCCCGGCTTGGCGCTGCTGCGCCTTGACGAGGGGAAGCCGAGCGCCGCCCGGCGGGCGATCTTGGACGCGCTTGCAGACGAGGGCGGGCTGATGCGCGAGAGCCGCTGGCTGGTGCTGCCGGCGGCGGTCGAGATCGCGATCGCGTCAGGTGACATTGAGCTCGCACGTTCCTCGCTCAAGGAGTTGGAGCAGTTGGCCGACTCGCTTGACACCACGGCGGTCCGTGCGGCCGCCGCCGTCGCCAGCGGACAGGTCGCGATGTCAGAGTTCCGGACCGAAGACGCGGTCAAGGACCTTCGCCGAGGGGTCCGCATGTGGGCTGAGATTGACGTCCCCTACGAGGCGGCGGAGGCCCGCGAGGTGTTGGCCCGGGCCTTGGGCGACCTGGGTGACGCAGACGCCGCCGAACTCGAGCTGACGGCCGCGCGCGCGAGCCTCGAGCGGATGGGCGCCGAGCGCGCTGCTCGTCGTGTTGCGGCGCTGCTGTCGAGACTCGGTACGGCTCCGCACACCGCCGTGAGGACGTTCATGTTCACCGACATCGTCGACTCGACGCGACTCGTCGAGACGCTCGGCGACGAGCAGTGGGAATTACTTCTTGCCTGGCATGACCGCACGCTCAGAACATGCTTCGAGGCCCGTGCCGG
Organism: uncultured Solirubrobacteraceae bacterium; assembly: GCA_963714245.1. Classification (GTDB taxonomy): domain Bacteria; phylum Actinomycetota; class Thermoleophilia; order Solirubrobacterales; family Solirubrobacteraceae; genus Palsa-465. Next base: position 325,615 of record CAVQNR010000005.1, read on the forward strand.
CGAGGAGATCAAGCACGAGGGTGACGGCTTTTTCGTCGCGTTCACGGAACCGGACAGCGCGCTCGAGTGCGCCTGTTCAATCCAGCGCTCGCTGCGAGATCACCGACGCGATCACGGCTTCGCACCGCCCGTGCGGATCGGCATTCATTGCGACCAGGCAACCGCTCGTGGCGGCGACTACATCGGCCGCGGTGTCCACATGACCGCCCGCATCGCGGCTGCCGCCACGGCGGGCGAGATCATCGCGAGCTCAGACGCGCTCGAGTGCGGCCAACGACGCTTTCCGCGCCGTCGATGAGCGGAGACTTGAGCTGAAGGGACTTGCCGAGCCGGTCATTGTGGCGACTGTCGACTGGTCAGAGGCGTAAGCGCAGCATCGTGGTTCTGGATTGCGCCAGGCGCGCAGCCGGTCAGCTGACCGCCGCCGAGATGCCGACGAGCGCGCAGACGACGAAGAACACGGCGACGAGGAATGGCCAGACAAATCGCAGGTACTTGTCATACCCGACCTTTGAGAGCGCGAGACCTCCCATGATCACGGCTGAGGTCGGCGTGAACAGGTTCACCAGTCCGGATGCCGACTGGAACGCGGTGACGCTGGTCGCGCGGGACACTTTGGCGAAATCGGAGAGCGGCGCGAGGATCGGCATCACGAGTGCCGCGTGCCCCGACGAGGACGGTACGAGGAACGCGATCGGGATGTTGACGACGAACGCGAGAATCGCAAAGACCCCGCTCGAGCTTCCGGATACTGCCTTCTCCATCCAGTGCAGAATCGTGTCGGTCATGTAGGCGTTCTTCATCACCACCGTGATGCCACGCGCGAGCACGATGATCAGCGCGGCGCCGAGGAAGTCGGCGGCGCCGGAGATGATCGTGGTGACCGTTCCCTCCTCGCCGAGCTTCGCGATCAGGCCGATCACGACCGCCATCACGAGGAACAGCGTTGCCGCTTCGGGGAAGTAGAAGTCGTAGAACGTCGGCAGCGGGAACTTCGCGGAGAAGACCGTGTCCCAGATGTCGTTCCAGGGGATGAACCCGTAGATCATCGTCAGAAACGTGAGCGCGAACAGCACCAGCACGATCTTCTGGCGGCCGGTCAATCTCGGCACGTCGGTAATCAGCGCCTGCGCGTCGGTTGCGTCCGACGGCGATACGCCGACGATCGATTTTTGAGCGTCGCGGCTGACCCGGCGCGCATACCAGGTGACATAGGCGATGCCCATCGCGACGACGACCACGAACAGCACCAGGCGCAGTCCGATCCCGTCGCCGATGCTGACCCCGGCAGCATCGGAGGCGACACCGGTTGAGAACGGGTTGACGGTGGAGCCGATCACGCCGCTGCCCGCTCCCAGGAAGATGATCGCGGCGGCGACGATGCGGTCATAGCCGAGCGCGAGCGTGAGTGGCACCAGCAGCACGAAGAACCCGAGCGTTTCCTCCCACATCCCGTACGTCGTCCCGCCGATCGCGAAGACCGTCATCAAGATCGCGATCAGTACCGCGCCGCTGTGTCTGAAGCGCAGCGCGAGCCGCCCGATCCCGGTCTGGATCGCCTCCGTCCGCATCGTCACCGTGATGAACGCGCCGACCGCCAGGACGAACAGGAAGATCGTGCCCGACCCGTACAGGAATCCCTCCTCCCAGGGGCCGACGAAGCCGCTTGACCCCTCTACCCCGTAGAGCCCGTTCGGCGGCGCGTCCCACAACTGCTTGAACCGGTAGCTGAACGAGGTGTCGACGCAGTTGATGCCCGGCATCGGTTCGATCTTCGCCTTCGGCGCGGACTCCGCGTCGGTCGGCGCGACCCCCGACTCGGTCGACTGCTCGGCCTTGATCGCCTCGCCGTTTGCCTCAACCGACGAGCATGACGGCAGCTCATGGTAAGTCCCCGGCTTCGGCTCGCCGGCGGCATTCGTCTTGTACAGCCCGGCCGGGATAAAAAACGACGCCACCCACACCACGACCAGCACGATCGCGAGCACCGTAAACGCTGTCGGGAACCTGAACTTCTTTGCCTCCGGCTGGTCCTCCGACGCCGCCGATTGCGGCTGACCGGATGGAGGAGCCGGCTCGGTCACGGCGCGACCATATCAACCGTCGCCGCTGAAGTCTCGGTCGCGTCGGATGATCCTCCTGGCAGCGTGCTGCAGCTCTCAGCCGAAGCCGCCACTGACATCGCTTCCTCGGCTTGAGGGCTCTAGAAGGCTTGCTCGGTCTCGCCGAATTCGATCGCGTCGGCGGCCGGCCCCCCGCTTCGAGCAGTTGCGTCCGCATCACGAGCCCGTGCTGTCGCCCGGCCAGTTGGGCGATCTGGGTCGGTGGTGGATCCATCTCTCCCAACGTCAGAGCGTCGGACCCGCGGCGCTTGCCTCCCGCTGGGATGATTTGGTCCTGGGCGGGTCCATTTATCCCAGTCCGAGCGTCGGGGGTCGCCGGATCCGAGGATGATCGTCACGTGACGCTGACCGCCGTGCCGCTGAGCAGCCCAGCCGTGCGCTTGCGCCCGACGCGGATCGGCGACGCGGAGCAGCTCGCCAGGGTGTTGGCCGACCCGGCGCTGTATCGGTTCATTGGCGGCGGTCCACCGGATCGCCGCGAGTTGCGGTCTCGCCTCGCGCGCCAGCTGCGGGGAGGATCGCCCGATCGCCATGAGACCTGGCTCAACTGGGTGGTCTTGCGTGACGGCGGGCGACGGATCGTGGGGACGATGCAGGCAACCGTGTGCGACAGACCAGACGGTTGCCGTGTCGCCGAGCTGGCCTGGATGATCGGCTGCGCCGATCAGGGCAGAGGTCTGGCCAAGGCGGCCGCCGCGCTCGTGGCGGACTGGCTGATCGACCAGGGCATCACGAGCCTGCGAGTCCACATCGATCCGGAGCACCGGGCGTCTCAGGCCGTGGCCGCGTCGCTCGGTCTGCGCCCGACCGACCAGCTGATCGACGGCGAGGCGCGGTGGGTGAGCGGTCCGTCTTGTACCGTGCGCGATCGTGACAGCTCAGCTTGGGATGCGCGACAAGCCGGGGGTGGCGTGATGGGATCGCCTGGTCGCCCGATCGTCCCGCCCGTCGACGCCAGCGTGATTCCCCGTTTCTCGGGGATCCGTACGTTTGCTCGCCTGCCGACGCTCGAGCAAGTCGGGCGCGCGGACGTGGCCGTGCTCGGCGCGCCGTTTGACGGCGGCACGACGTTTCGTGCGGGGACGCGCTACGGGCCATCGGCGCTCCGAGAGGCCTCGCTGCTGTTGCGCCCCTACAACGAGCCGCTCAATCTCAGTCCGTTCGCCGAGTGTCAGATCGTCGACGCCGGCGACGCGCCGGCGAACCCGGTTGACATCGTCGCCGCGCACAACGCGATCGAGCAGGCGGCGAACGAACTGCATCGATCGGGCGCGCGAGTGCTCGGCCTGGGTGGAGATCACTCGGTCTCATTGCCATTCCTGCGCGCGGCAGCCGCGACGCACGGCCCGCTGTCGCTGCTGCAGTTCGATGCGCACACCGACACCTGGGACACGTACTTCGGCTCCAAGCTGACACACGGCACGATGTTCCGCCGCGCGGTGGAGCAGGGCATCGTCGATGGTGCCAGTTCGGTGCAGATCGGCCTGCGCGGGTCGCTCTACAGCGGCGATGACATCACCGACAACGCGTCGCTGGGCTTCACGACACTGTTGGCGCGCGAGTTTGACACCGTCGGCGTGTCAGGAGCGATTGAGCTTGCCGTCGCGCATCTGCGCTCGCCGGTCTACGTCACAGTGGACATCGACTGCCTCGATCCGGCCTTTGCCCCGGGGACCGGCACGCCCGAGGCCGGCGGGCTGACCAGCCGCGAGCTGTTGGCAATGCTGCGCGGACTGGCTGGTCGGATTACGGTCGTGGCGGCCGACGTCGTCGAGGTCTCGCCGCCGTATGACCCATCCGGCGCGACGGCGGTCGCGGGGTCAAACGCCGCCTATGACCTGCTCAGCCTGCTCGCGCTGGGTCGCCCGGATCCGGTCTGAAGTTGTCCTAGCCGTCCCCGGACGAGAGCCCAGTTCCTGCTCGCCGCAGGTGGCCGGCACGGCGCCTGTCAGCCCCCTGCGCCGTCTAGCCACCGAGCAGCGTCCGCCACTGCTCGCCGAGCTCGCCCCCGAGTTGATATGTCTTCACCGACGCGGCGAGCCGCTCGGCTCGACGGATCCCCGGGATCGCATCGCCCACGCCGGCCGGCGGGGCCGCCTCCTTCGAGTTCGAAGGCATCACGAAGCAGATCCGATGCTTCTTGCCCGCGACTCGCAGCTTCACCTGAGAATTGGGCGCGACCCCATACGACGGCCACCCCTCGACCTTGACGTCCGCCAGTGGGGCGTCAAAAACCACTTGCTCTCCGTTTTCGCCCTCGGCGAATGCGAGCCGACCGTCGGCCAGTTCGAGGATCCCGATCTTCGACCGCATCGCCCCGTAGTGCCACGCGATGCTGCGCGCCCCTTCTTCCCCCGCGTCTGTCATGGCTGTGCTCCCTCAATCGCAGTTTGGTCCCTGCACGGTGCCGGAGCCTATCCCGATCACGCGATCTCCGCGATCGATGATCTGCGCGCCCGATGCTCACCGCGAGCGGTGGCTGGCGCCGAGCTTCTACCTCGGCCAACGCCTCGAGAGCGCCGCGACGGCGGCTACGCAGCGACGGGCCGAAGCTCGATCGCGACGACCGCGCCCTCGCCGCGGATCGTCAGCGGCGCGGCGTCCATCGCCACGGCGGCGTCCAGTGCGTCGAGCGTGACCTCGGTGCCATCCGTGGCCGCGAGTATGACGCCGGGCGTCAGGCACACGAACACCAGCTCGCGTCCGTCGATGGCACCACGGTCAGGCGAGTCGAATACGGCGACCGAGGCGCTCGCGCGCCCGCGGCGGGTCATCACGTTCAGATCCCGGCTGCGGCCCGGCACCTCGCACAGCGTCTCGCTGTCGCCGTCGAAGCTGAACGGGTCGCGGATGCCGAGGCGGTGGCGTCGCCCGTTGACGGTCAACGCCATCCACTCGCCTTCGATCAGGATGATCGTGCGGTCGATGTCGGGAAACGTTGAGAACGGTCCACCGGCCTCGATCTCGGCGATGCTGATCCTCCAGTCAAAGCCGGCGAGGTCGGCGTCGGCCGGCGAGGAAGCGACCTCGTAGGTGACGCCGCCGCCGTTGCGCCACGGCATCCGGCGATGTTGCGCCGAACGCCGGACCTGTAGTGAGCCGCTGTTCACGCCTGCGCAGCGTAAGCGACGTTCGCGGGGCCCAGGTAGCCGATCACGCGTGAAATCGCTCGTCGAACGAATCCGCGACGTACTCGCCGATCGCGAGCGATGAGGTGGCTGCCGGGGACGGCGCGTTGCGCACGTGCAGCGCGCGTGCCGTCTGCGAGAACACGAAGTCGTCGACCAGGCTCCCGTCCGCTGCGAGCGCCTGCGCCCGAACACCCGCGGGACCCGGGCTGACGTCAGCGAGCGACAGCTCGGGGACGTAGCGTCGCGCGGCCGCTACCAGCGAGCGCCGGCTGAGCAGGTGGATGAGCTCGGCGCAGGCACTGGCGCGATAGCGCCATGCCAGCTTGCGCGTCCCGGGCCAGGACAGCATCTCGTAGAGATCCCGGAGCCGTACCGTCGAAGGCCGATAGCCGTCGCGGGCTCCGACGATCAGCGCGGTCGGGCCGATCGAGACAGCGCCGCCGATGTGCCTCGTGAGGTGAACGCCGAGGAAGGGAAGGCGTGGATCGGGAACGGGGTAGATCAGGCCGTTGACGAGCTGGCGCCTGTCCTCGCGCAGCACCAGGTAGGCCCCGCGGAACGGAATGATCCGAGGGTCCGCCGGTGCTCCGGCTCGGATCGCCAGCCGGTCTGACCAGGCGCCGGCGCAGAACAACGCCCGCGGTGCGGTCAGCTGGTCGTGCTCGCTCTCGAGGCTGACTCGATCGCGGTCCTCGGCAACGTTGCGGACTTCCCAGCCGGTGCGCAGTTCGTGGCCTGCCGCGCCAAGCCGGGCAGCGAGCACGCGGCAGATGCCCGGGAAGTCTGCGATGCCGGTGTGGGGGGAATGCAGCGCGGCGACCCCGGTCACATGTGGCTCGATGTCACGCAGCTGCGCCGAGCTGAGCCACCGCAGACCTTGCACTCCGTTGCGTGCTCCGCGCCGCTCAAGTTCGCGCAACCTGGGCACTTCCTCCGCGTCGGAGGCGACGATCAGCTTTCCGACCCGCTGAACGGCAATCCCATGCTCGGCGCAGAAGCGATACAGCATCTGCGCGCCCGAAACGCACAGCCGGGCCTTCAGCGATCCGGGCTTGTAGTAGATCCCGGCATGGATCACGCCGCTGTTATGGCCGCTCTGGTGCTGGGCGACGTCGTGTTCGCGCTCGACGATCACGATCCGCCACGCTGGATGTCGCCGCGCCAGCGCGCTCGCGCAGGCGAGCCCCACGATCCCCGCGCCCACGACCACCAGATCGGCGTCGGTCCGTTGAGTGCTCACGACACCCAGGGTATGGCGCGATGCCACGAGCGCGTTCGTCTGAACATCCGAGAGACGCGCGCTGATTCACCCGCGGATCGCCTCGACTGCGGGCCCGCTCGGGGGGGGGTTTACGCGGGCCCCTCCGGCGGAAGTGCGCGCCGCGATGGGTAGTAGTCGAAGATCGGCTGTTCGAGAAACGAGAACCGGACACCGGCTCGGACCATTCGATTGGTTCGGTACCAGTCGCCGGGTATGCCGAGATCCGTCGCGTGTAGCTCTCGAGCGAAGATGCGCAGGCCGGCGTGCACGAGCGCGGCCGCCAGGCTGAACTTCCCGTGCTGGGGAGGGAATTCGCCAAAGGTCCGGAGCGCCCCGTCCGGTTCGTGTTGCCGGATCTGGCCGTAGGCCACCTCGGCTCGTTCGCTGCGGGCGACGGTGAGCAGGTCCTCGACCGCCGTCGGGAGCAGCGCATCGTCGTCGTCGAAGTCGAGCATCCAGCGTCCCCGTGCCAGCCGGTAGGCCTCGTTGCGGGGAAGTGTTCCGGCGGCGAGCCAGTGGAGCTGTGAGGTTTCACGAACGACGCGCGTCGTGAGATTGGTGAAGCGGACACGCCGATCCGGGATGCTCCTGACCGCGGCCCGCACCTCCGGCGTCGCGTCGTCGCCGATCACAAGCACCTCGAGGTGCTCGTAGCTCTGGGCGAGAATCGAGGCGAGACTGCGTTCCAGCAGCAGTGCGGCGCGATCGCGCGCGAGCACCGAGATCGTCACCAGCGGCTCGGTCTCCTCAAAGGCCAATTCGTAGTCCGGATCCGCGCGCAACGCCCACAGCCGTCGTCGGGTCGCCGCCTCTTCGGCAACGATCGCGCGCAGCAGGGGTTCGGCGCGCGCGGTCGCCGCCTCCAGTCGCGTGAGCTGGGCCTCCGATCGCTCCAGCGCACCTTGGATGCTCGAGGTCGCCCGATCAAGCCTGGCTTCGAGTTCCACGACGCGACCGTCGACTCCGTCCAGTCGCCCGATCAAGGCGTCGAACATCCAGCGAAACGGTCGAGTCACCCGCGCCGACAAATACCGACGGAGCGCCCTCAAGTTCCGTACACCTTCGCCGGCACTCCTTGGACGCGGTGCCCGCCCGCGACGTCTCTGATCACGACCGCCCCCGCGGCGACCACGGCGCCGGCGCCGACCCGCACGGCATTGAGCACGGTCGCGCCCATGCCGATCGCCGCGCCGTCACCGATCGACGCGTTCCCACCGACGTTCGCGCCGGGGTTGAGCACCGCGCCGATGCCAACCCGAGTGTGGTGTCCGACCAGCGCGCCGCGAGCCACAACGGCGTGAGCGTCCAGCTCAGACTCGGCTCCCAGCACCGCGCCTGGCCCCACCAACACGCCATCGGCCAACCGGGCGCTCGGGCTGATGATCGACCGGGGATGGACGATCGGCGGTGCTGGACGCCAGCCGTGCTCGGCCAATCGCTCGCCGTACTGGGCTCGCGCTCGGATCAGCCCGACGATCGCCAGACGATCGGGCACGGGTGGAAGATCCTCGGGGAGGCGGACCGGCAGGTCGTGGATCCGGCGACCGGCGCGCTCAGGCTCGACGAGCTCCAGCAACCCGATCACCTCGACGTCCGCCGCGCGGGCGTACTCGATCAACTCAAGCGCCCACGTACCCGTCCCGGCGACAAACAGACGCCCCGCACTCACAGCGGGGTACTAGAGCGCACGCCCCGGACGGCCACGCGCACGCCGCAACCTCCGCGCGCGGTCCGAGTTACGATCGCCCGACATGCAACCCTTCAACCTCGACGAGATGCCGTCGTTCACCACCGAGGACGGCTCGACGATCCGTGAGCTCGCGGGGCGACAGCCGTCAAGCGGCGCCAGCGCGCACCAGAGCCTCGCCGAGGCGAGCGTGCCGCCCGGCGGCGAGACGGCCGAGCACTATCACCCGCGCGCCGAAGAGATCTACTACATCACCTCCGGGCACGGTCGGATGCGGCTCGGCGACGATACGGCTGAGATCGTCGCGGGAGACGCGATCGTGATCGCGCCGGGGACGCCGCACAAGCTGTGGGCCGCCGCCGACGAGCCGCTGGTGCTGTTGTGCTGCTGCTCGCCGCCCTACGCGCCCGAGGACACCGTGCTCACGGGTCGCTGACTGGCACGCCGGGCCGGGCGCCGGCGTTCAGGCTGCGCGGCTGCCGGCGGCCGAGGCGAGGAACTGGAGCCCGTTGATGCCGGGCACGAAGAAGTACTCGCCGCCCTTGACCGTGACCACCCGCTGCAGCGGTCCGACGAAGAACGGCGGGTTGCCCGGGACCGTCATCTTGTGCGGCCCGTCCGCGTCCTGGCCGCCCGATGAGCACGTCCTGATCCTCGCCGAGCGTGAACGCGTTGCCGCCGTTCAGCCACTGGCCCTGGATGAACTCGAACTGGCGGGCGATGCTCGCCTGCAGGCACATGAAGATCACCCCGCGATCCTGGCCGTCGTCGGCGGCGCCCTCGGGCAGCGGATCGCCGTAGGGGATGCCCCGCCGGATCAGACGGTGGCGGTTGACCAGCTTGCCCTCGAACGGCAGGCTGTCGCGCGGGTTGGCGCGGCGGACGTGGGCACCGACGGGACAGCGCAGGCCGTCGGCGTCGGTGCGCGTACGAGAAGGCGTTGTTGCGGTCGCTCGTCGGTCGACGATCGGCCGGGTCGGGATGATCGGGCGAGAGGTCGATCGGCGTGCCGTCGCGCCAGCGCCCGACGATCTTGGCCGCGAGCAGTTCCTCGACCGCCGGGATATAGCTGCGCGGCCGGCGCGAGCTGGGCGCGGAAGGCGGCTACGTCCTGGTGGAGCTTTCGGTAGACGAGGAAGGAGCCGTTGGTGGCCAGAGCTGGTCGGGGGTCGGCGCGTCGGGCAGCACGTTCTCCTCGTCGGGGTAGCCGAGGATGAACTCGCCGGCGCGGATCGGCCGCCACTGACCGCCGCTCAGCGGCGCGCCGCCGCCGGGCTGCAGACGGCAGTCCCGCGCCCTCGATGTCCGGCTGGGCGAACCCGTCGGCATAGCCGAAGTGCTCGCGGTAATCGGGCATGAAGCTGCCGAGTCGTCGATAGACGATGGTCAGCACCGCCGGCGCGCTCGATCGCTCGCACGGATCCGCTGATCGTGGGCGTCGAGCGCCTGCTGGTGCAGCGGCCGAGATCATCACCAGCACGATGCACGTCGGCGTGCCGAGCGGCGACTCCCAGTTGGCCGGGGCGCTGTCGCCATCGTCGCCGAGCACGTCGGCCCGGGCGGCCATGCCCTCGCGGAACTCCTCGGGGAAGCTCGCCAGCGTCGGCTCGGGCAGCGCGAGCGCGGCGAGGCCCGCATAGCTGAAGGCGACGTTGACGCCCGAGCGCGGGCTTCTCCGACCACGGCGCGGCGGTGAGGACCTCGCCGGCGATCTCCGCGATCCAGCGCCCCGGCGGCGCGCGGGATCGTCGATCCGCAGGAAGAGGTAGCCGCGCCAGCGGCAGCCGGTAGCCGCGCACGACGAAGCCCTGGATCGCGGTCGAGGTCGAGCGTGGTCACGCGCCGAACTCCTGCAGGAACGCCGGCTTGCAGCTCGTCCGCCGACAGGCCCTGCGCGCGTAGCGCGAACTCGATGAACTGTGTCCGCAGCGCGAGGCTGCGCTTGACCTCCTCACCGTGCGATCGCCGTAGGCGGCGAAGAACAGCGAGCTGTCGATCTGGTGGTGGCGCATGTAGTCGGCGAACGCCCGCGGCATCTCGCGGCCCGGGATAGCCGATGCAGTGCCCCCAGATCGCGTCGGCGCTGTCGCCCAGGCCGGTGCGCAGCGCTCGAGGTAGGGGTCGAGCTCGCCGTCGAAGTTGCTCGTGAACAGCAGGCGGGCGTGCTTGAGGTGCTCGCGGCTCGCCCTGCTCGGGGCCCTCGTAGATGACATCGTCGATGACCACCCAGCGCGCGAAATGGGTACCGCGCGACAGCCGGCCAGCGGGCTCTGGTCACCGCTCTGCAGCTCGTCCAGGTAACGGGCGAGGCTCGGTCTCGTGGCCGTCGACGATCGGGGTCATCACGGTCAGCGAGTAGGCCTGGCCGCAGACGTTGTGCGGCGCTGCTCACAGGTCGTGCTGGATCGAGGTCAGCAGCGACTCGTACGCCGCCTTGAATGCCTCGGGCTCGAGCGCTGGCGGCGTGCTGCGCGGAACTCGTCGAGCGCCGCCTCGACGTGCTGGGCCGAGATGATCTCGGTCGTCGTGAAGCCCGGATACGCCGACCAGTAGTGGTTGGCGACGTACTCGTTGCGGCGGATGTAGTCCTTGAACGGCTCGACCGGATTCGGCCCGGGGAAGCCGTAGGAGGTGCCCCAGATCGCCTTCATGCGAAACGGGACCACCTCCGAGAACGCATCGATGTACTGGTCCCAGGTGCCGTTGAAGTTGCTCTCGAACAGCAGGTACTCGTGGCTCGAGTCGTTCGCCGCCGTGCCGCGTCGGGGAAGCGGTCGATCACCGCCCAGCGCGCGTAGTGGATGAACGAGAGCTGCTCGAGCTTCTTCAGCGTCTCGGAGATGTGCCGGCCGGCCCAGAAGACCGCCATCAGTACCAGCGGCCCTTCGCGCTTGAGCGGCGTCACGACCGTGATCGCGGTCGCTCTTGCCTTCGACGTTAGCCATCGTCGCCGCGCAACCCGAGATCCCGCTGTTGATCGCTGCCGCCCACGAGCATCAACCCCTGACCGCGACCCTAGTGTCGGGGCTGGCTGGCGTCAAGCCGCGTCAGATCGTGCAATTCCTGGCGATCGGCGCGCGTGAGCGCGCAAACCTCGCTAACCCTTTGGCGTGTTCAGGCGGCCTGGGGCAACTCGGCGGCCTCGACGACCTGCGGCACCGCCTCGACCTCCCAGCCCGGCGCCATGATGTGCACGCCGGCGACACCGTTGATCTGACGTAGCGCCGCGATGATCTCGGCGGCGATCACGATCCCCTCCGCGCGCGCCCGGTCGCCGACGAGACCGTCCATCCGCGCGAACGTCGTCGGGTCGACCTCGACGCCGGGGATCCGGTCGTGCATGTACTGCAGCATCTGGCGGCTTCGCGGCGGCGTCACCCCTACCAGCATCGGCGCGCGCTCGACGATGCCCGCCGCGACCAGCGGCGCGAACCACTCGGCGAACCGCTCGACGTCGTAGACGATGTTCGTCTGAAACATGCCCACCCCAGCCTCGAGCTTGGCCTCGAGCCGTTGCACGCTGTCGAGCAGCGGGTTGGCGGCGCCGGCGATCAGAAACCCGGTCGGTGGCTCGAATCGTTCACCGGCGTGCATCGTGCCGGTGTTCAGACCCGCGATCAACTTGGCCAGACCGATGCCGTCGAGGTCGCCGACGTGGGTCGCGAGCTGCTCGTAGGGGCCGACCGGCAGCGGATCGCCCGCGAGCGCCAGTACCGACGTGACCCCGAGCGCCCAGGCGCCAAGCAGCTCGGACTGCAGCGCCAGCAAGTTGCGGTCACGGGCAGTGAGCTGCATGATCGGCTCAAGCCGCTCGTCGATCATCAGCGCCGCGCACGCCAGCGGCGACATCTTGGCGGTCGCGGCCTGGTTGTCGGTCACGTTGGCAGCGTCGACGAACGGCGCGAGCGCTCTGGCGGCCTCCCGGACACGGGCGGCGTCGGGCGCGGCCGGTGGTCCGAGCTCGGCGGTGACGGCGAACACGCCGTCGGACAGTCGCTGGCTCAAGGACATACGCGGAGTCTACGTTTGTGCAGTCCGCCAGGCGGTCGTCCACTAGCGTCCGACGTATGACACACGATGAGCTCCAGCAGACCGCCCGCGACCATCTGCTGCTCCACTTCTCAAAGCAGGCGCTCGACGACCTGCTGGTGCTCGAGCGCGGTGAGGGCGTCTACGTGTTCGACACCAAGGGAAAGCGCTACGTCGACGCGCTGTCGAGCCTGTTCTGTGCGCAGATCGGCTACTCCTACGGGGAGGAGATGGCGGCGACCGTTGCCTCGCAGTTGACGCAGCTGGCGTTCAACACCAATTGGGGCACCGCCCATCCGGCGGCGATCGAGCTGGCCGGCAAGCTCGCGTCGCTGGCGCCCGGCGAGCTCGAGCATGTGTTCTTCACGGGTGGCGGCTCGGAGTCGGTCGAGAGCGCCTGGAAGCTCGTGCGCGAGCACTACCTCGCGACCGGGCAGCCGCAACGGACCAAGGCGATCGCCCGTGACATCGCCTACCACGGTGTGACGCTCGGCGCGCTGTCGTTCACCGGTGTCGATCGCTTCAAGACGCCGTTCGGCCCACCCCCGATCGACGTCACGCACGTTCGCAACACGAACCTGTTCCGCGGCGGCCCCGACGGCGGTCCGGTCACCGACCCGGTGGCGTTCTGTCGCGAGTTGCTGTCGGAGGTCGAGCAGGCGATCATCGCCGCCGGGCCCGACCAGGTCGCGCTGCTGATCGCCGAGCCCGTCCAGAACGCGGGCGGCTGCCTGGTCGCGCCGGAGGGCTACTGGCGCGGTTTGCGGGAGCTCGCTGACCGCTACGGGATCCTGCTGATGGCCGACGAGGTGATCACCGGCTGTGGTCGACTCGGCGAGTGGGTCGCCTCCGGCCGCGAGGGGATCGCGCCGGACCTCGTGTCGCTGGCCAAGGGCCTGACCTCGAGCTATGCGCCGATGGGCGCGGTGCTTGCCTCAGAGCGGGTCGTCGCGCCGCTGATCGAGACCGGCGCGGTCCTGCGCCACGGGATCACGTTCGGCGGTCATCCGCTCAGCGCCGCGGTCGCCCTCAAGAACATCGAGATCTTCGAGCGCGACGGCGTGCTCGAGAACGTCCGCGAGCGGACGCCCTACCTCGCCGAGCGGTTGCAGACGCTGTGCGAGCTGCCGATCGTCGGCGATGTGCGCGGCGACGGCTTCTTCTGGGCGATGGAGCTGGTCGGCCCTGACAACTCTCGCTTCGACGCCGAGCAGCGCGATCGGCTGCTGCGGGGCTTTCTGCCCGGCCGGCTGCGCGAGGCCGGCGTGATCGCACGCGCGGATGACCGCGGCGACAGCGTCTTGCAGATCGCGCCGCCGTTGATCTCCGATCAAGCCGTGCTCGACGACATCGTCGGGCGGCTCGGCGACGTGCTGGCCGATGCCAGCGCTCACATGGGCCTGGGGGGCCGCGCCGGGTAGGCGCCGCGCCGCTCGGCCCGCGCGATGGACGGACTCCGACGCTTTGGGTTGACGCCAGGGTTCTTCCTGGCGCTGATCGTGCTTGGCGTGCTGCTTGACCACGGGCACCTGTGGTGGTTGGTGGCGATCGGGATCGTCGGCTTGCTCGTCTGCTTCTTCATCGCCTTCAAGGACCAGCGCTGAGCAGACCGCGCGCCCGCGCGCCACAATGCGCAGCGCGCAGTATCCCCACGCAAACCGAGGAGCGATCGATGGCAGATTCAGACACCCCCGTACTCGACGTCCTGACAGTGATGACCGCCGCTTCGTTGGAGGCGACCAGCCTCGACGATCACGAGCTGATGCTCACCCGCATCGCCGCGCTGGTCGCCACCGGTGCCCCGGCGGCGTCGTACCTGCTCAACATCGGGGCCGCGTCAGACAGCGGCATCACCCTCGAAGACGTCCAGGGTGTCCTGACCGGCGTCGCGCCGATCGTCGGGGCGCCGCGGATCGTCACTGCCCAGGGCAACATCGCTCGGGCCCTGGGCTTCGCGCTCGAGATCGCGGCGGCAGAGCTGGAGGAGGCCGAGTAGTCGACCGCCGGATCGTCGCCAACACCCGGCGACCGCTCGGGCACCGGCTCGCAGTAGCGTACGGCTGTGCCCGAGCAATCTCTGCGCTCGTTTCTGCGGCGCTCGACGCCGCTGGTGAACGGCGTCGAATTCGCGAGCTGTCCGGCGGTCCCGACCCAGCAGGCGCCGGCGTCGACCGCGTCCGCTCGTTGCGCGCGATCGAGATCGGTGCAGCAGAGCTCGTGACCCGCCGCCACCAGCCGCGCGCAGATCGGCAGTCCCATGCGGCCCACGCCGATCATGCCCACCCGGCTCACGGGCGCCACGATAACCACCGGCGTGGCTCGCGGCCTCGCCGCCTACCTCGGCTGTTTGTCAGACGCGGCGCTACAGCCCGACCAATGCACCGACCAGCAAACCCGCCGCCATCGTCAGCACCCCGAACCCGAGGTTGCGCACGACCAGCCGCCGCGGCGGCAATCCGGTCAGCCGTGCGGCTATCCAGCCGGTCAGCGTCAGTGCGCAGAGCACGGCGACGAACGTCAACTCGATCCGCTCGCTGGACGGCAACGTGAGGACGAGCAGCAGCGGTACCGCCGCGCCGAACGCGAACGACGCCCCGGCGATCATCGCCGCGCGAGCGCTTGGCCACCCGGAGGCGAGCTCCGAGACGTCGTCTAAGCGCAGCTCGGCATCGGCATGAGCGGCGACCGGGTCATGATCGGTGAGCGCCTCGGCGACCTGTCGCGCGAGCGGCGCCGGCAACCCCTTGTCGCGGTAGATGCCGGCCAACTCCTCGAGCTCATCGTCCGGCTGCTGCTCGATGCTGCGTCGCTCGGCCTCGAGCAGCCGCAGGTGCATTTCCCGCTCTGTCCGCTCCTCGCTGTAGCGGACGCCGGCTGCGGCGAGTGCGCCCGCGACCATCACGACCACTCCCGTCAGGGCCAGTGCCCGCGACGAAGCTCCGCCCGTGGCAAAGCCCTCGGCGATGCCCGCCGCCGCCGCGATGCCGTCGTTGACCTCCGGAATCGACTCCCGGGCGTGCTCGCGCCAACCATCCCGGTTGTCGGACTCCAATAGCCGCCGCAACCACCCCACGGCAGCCATTGTCGCTACAACCTCGGTGTGAACGCCACCCGGCCAGCCGTTCGCGCCCGCGACCTCGGGGTTCCGTTGCGTGGCGCGCCCGGGCCACACAATGCGATCACCGACGTCGCCGGGATCGAGGTCGGCTACACGACGCTGATCCGCGGCGACGGCCGGCTGCGTGTCGGCGAGGGCCCGGTGCGGACCGGCGTCACCGCGCTGCTGGCGCGCGGGCGCGGGCGCGTCGGCGAGGGCTGCGCCGCGGGCTGGTACTCGCTCAACGGCAACGGCGAGATGACCGGCACGACCTGGATCGAGGAGTCAGGCTCGCTGTCGATGCCGATCCTGATCACGAACACCCACGCGGTCGGTCCGTGCCATCAGGGCGCGGTCGAGTGGATCTGCGACGTCCACCCGGAGGTCGCCCGGCAATGGCTCTTGCCGGTTGTCGGCGAGACCTGGGACGGCTATCTCAACGACATCAACGGCCGCCACGTGACCGCCGCCGCCGCGCAAGCCGCCCTGCGAGCCGCGCGCTCGGGGCCGATCGTCGAGGGTGCCGTCGGCGGCGGCACCGGAATGACCTGTTACGGATTCAAGGGCGGCTCCGGAACGGCCTCGCGGACGGTCGCGTTCGGCGCCACACAGCACGTCGTCGGTGCGTTCGTCCAGGCCAACTTCGGTTCGCGCCACGAGCTGACGATCGCCGGTGTGCCGTTCGGGGAGCGGCTTTGCGACGACAACCCGGAGCAGACCTCGGAATGGTTCGCGCCGCCGGGCTCAGGCAGCGTGATCGTGATCGTCGCGACCGACGCGCCGCTGCTGCCCGGCCAGTGCAAGGCGCTCGCGCGGCGGGTGCCGCTCGGGCTGGCGCGGACCGGAACAACGGGCTCGCACTTCTCCGGAGACATCTTTCTCGCGTTCTCGACGGCGAACCCGGGCGCGCTGTCGGGGACGCTGACCGCGGCCGGGGCGCAACCGGTCTACGAGCAGCTGACATACGTGCCGTGGCCACTGATCGATCCGTTCTACGAAGCCGTCGTGGAGTGCGTCGAGGAGGCGGTGCTCAACGCGCTCGTCGCCGCCCCCGCGATGATCGGGGTCGACGGTCGACGCAGCCCGCGGTTGCCGCACGAGGCGGTCGCAGCGGTGTTCGACGCCAGGCCGTGAGCAGTTGGCCGCTCGGTTCTCTGCGGGGCGCCAACGGGATCGAGCACGGCGTGGCCGGGGGGGCGGCTCAGGCGACCGCGTCGGCGAGCCGCGACAGGGCCAGCGACCACGAATCGGTGCCGCTTGCGACCGGCTCGCCGTCGCCCGCGGCCTGACCGAGGATCGCCAGCGCCCGAACCCGGATCCATGCCTCGGCGCGGTCGCGGTCCAGGCCGGCCGCCCGCGCGTAGCGGTCGGTCAGCCGCCGCACGTGCTCGCGCGCGGCAGCGCGTTGGCGTGGGATCGAGCTCAACGGCGGCCCGTCGAAGAACCCGAACACGTCGGCGTGCGGGTCGCCCACGTAGGGCTTGGGGTCGATCACGACCCAATGATCGGGCCCGCGCAGCACGTTGAGCCAATGCAGGTCGATGTGCAGTAGCCGGTCGCGGGGGTCGGCGACCATCAGGCGCTCGAGCTCGTCGTGTTCACGACTGTCGGCCAGCGCGCGTCGCCAGGCTGCGGCTTCGGCGCCGTCGCGCAGGTGGGCGAACGCCCCGGGCGCGGCTTCGACGTGGACGCGTGGACACAACGAGCCAAGCGTCGCGACGATCTCGTCCGCGTCGGCGCCGGTGTCTCGCAGGTTCTGACCGGGTGAGATCCGCCGCATCAGAATCGTCAGCCCGCCGTCGCGGACACCGAGCACCTGCGGGGCGGTTCCCGATCGCGCCCAGAGCTCCAGAGCGTCGGCTTCCGATCGAGCCGAGTCCACGACACGGGGACTGAGCTTGAGCACCGCCTCACCCTGCGAGCACGAGGCGGCGAACACCAGCGCGACCTCGCCGCCCGGCAGCCGCGCGAGCTCGTGCAGCCCCCACGCCTCGATCGCGGCTGCCAACCGGGTGGCCGCATCCGCCTCCAGCTGATCGGCCAGTGACGGCCACCAGATCGGCCAGTTGCGGTGGCCCGCGCTCACGGCGCGGCGCCGAGCCGGGCAGCGGGCGACAGGTCGATCGCGGCCGGCTCGCCGAGCACCGCCGCGGCCAGCTCCTCGCCGATCGCGGGCGCGTGTTTGAACAGGTTCTGACCCGCGAGGAAGCCGACGCGGCCGACGCTGAACAGCGCGAACGCATCGGTCGCCCAGTCGAGCTCGGTCACCCAGCAGTGGCGCGCCTTCGGCGAGTCCGGATCGAGTCCTGGCAGCGCCGTGCTGACATACGCGACGGTGCGCGCGGCCGCCTCGGCGAGCCCGTCCGGGTCGACGAGGCCGCCATCGGGATGGACCGCCGCCTCGGCGACGCCGACCGCGTAGGAGCCGTTGCCGGGCAGCGGATCGCCGTAGGCGTGGTCGCCGGTGCTGGCGTCGAGCAGGCACGCGAGCCGCGGCGCCGGACGAGCGCGAAGCGCGAACGCGAGCCGGACGTGCAGCGACGGTCGCAGCGGCAGCTCGATCCCGGCGCCGTGCGCCAGTCCCGTGTTCCCGATCCCCGCACAGACGAGCACCTGTCCATGCTCGACTCGCTCGTCGCCGCGGCGCAGCTCGGCGGTTTCGCTCGAGCTCGGGCGCACCGACAGCACCTCGTCAAGGACGATCCGCTCCGCGAGCTGCGCGCGCAGGAACTCGACCGCGGCCCGCGTCCGGATCACGCCCCCGTCCTCGTCGAGCAGCAGCCGTCGGTCGTCGCGATCGCGGGCAAGGATCGGCAGCACATCCGCGGCCTCCCCGGCGTCGATCAGCCGCGCTCGAACCCCCGCGGCGACGAGCGTCTGGCAGCGACGGTCGAGCTCGGGTCCGAGCGCGAGCACGCCATCGCGGGACACCAGCTCCTGGCCGCAGCGCTGTTCCCACTCACGCCACAACAGCAGCGACCGCCGCGCGAACGCGGTCAGCCGTGGGTCGTCGTGCAGGTAACGGAAGATCCGCGAGTCGCCGCCGGACTGCCCGTTGCCCGGAACGCCGCGCTCGTAGATCGTGACCGAGCAGCCCCGCCGCGTCAGCGCGTACCCCGCCGACAGGCCGACGATCCCGGCGCCGACGATGCCGATCTCGGTACCGACGGTCATCTCCGGCAACCTATCCAGTCACCGGTGAACGTCGGCCAGCCAGCTCAGCAACAGCTCGTTGACCGGTGCGGGTGCCTGCTGCTGGACCCAGTGACCGGCGCCCTCGATCACCGCGTCGACCCGCAGGTCGGTCACCCAGCCGTTCATCACTGCGGCTGGCATGAACCGGCGCACCGGATCGCGCTCGCCGGTGACAAACAGGGCCGGCGCGGTGATCCGCCGGTCGGCGACGGGCTCGGTCCGCTCCCAGTTGCGGTCGAGGTTGCGGTAGTAGTTCAGACCGCCGCGAAAGCCCGTGCGCTCGAAGGCGCGCACGTAGACATCGAGCTCGGCCTCGGTCATGAACGGCGGCGTCGACGGCCGCTCGTCGGGGTCCGCCGCCCACGCCGCGTCCCACACGCGCGGCGTGGCGAGCGTGCGGCGAACGTCGCGTCGCAACGCCGCCTCGGCGACGCCCGGCTGTTGGAACCAGACCATGTAGAAGTCCTCGCCGAGGTGCCGGCGCATCAGCTCCAGCGGCGGCGCAGGCGCCCGCGGCGCGAACGGGACCGAGAGACCACCGACGGCGCGGACTCGTTGCGGATGCAGCCATGCCGTCCTCCACGCGAGATCCGCACCCCAGTCGTGCCCGATCACCGTGCCGACCGCGGCGCCGGCATGGTCGAGCAGGCCGAGGACGTCGCCGGCAAGCACGTCGATCGCGAACGCCTGCACCGGCTTGGGCGCGTCTGAGTCGCCGAAGCCACGCAGGTCCGGGACCAGCAGCCGGTAGCCGGCGCCGGCCAGCGGCTCGAGCTGATGGCGCCACGAGAACCCGAGCTCGGGGAAGCCGTGCAGCAGCACCACGACCGGGCCGTCGGCGGGCCCGTAATCCGCGACCGCCAGCTCGATCCCGTTGATCGGGATCCGCGAGCTCACGACGCGAGCTCGGCGACCCCGTCGAGCAGCCGCTGCACGTCGGAGCGATCGTTGTAGAGCACGAGGCTGGCGCGGACCGCGCCGCCGCTGGAGCCCAGCCCGAACCGGTCCATCAGCTCGTAGGCGTAGTTATCGCCGGCCCAGACGTTGACCCCACGCTCGCCGAGCGCGGACGCGACCGCGTCGGGAGTGCGACCGCCGACCGTGAACGAGATCGTCGAGGTCCTGCACGCGGCGCGGCCGAGCACCCGCACGCCCGCGATCCGCTGCAACCCATCGCGAGCGGGCGCGGCCAGCTCGTCGAGGTGGCGCTCGACGCGGCCATCGCCGCCAGTACGCGCTCGCGCCGGGAACCGGACGTGGCGGTCAGCCCGGCGATCCAGTCGACCGCCGCCCCGACCCCCGCGAGCTGCTCGAACGAGGCGGTCCCATGCTCGAATCGTTCGGGACCCTCGTCCGCAGACGGGACGAGCTTGGCAGGACGCAGGCTCTCGAGCAGCCCCGGATCGGCGACCACCGCGCCGGCGTGCGGGCCGAACCACTTGTAGCTCGAGCACGCGTATAGGTCGGCCCCGAGCGCGGCGGCGTCGATCGGGGCGTGCGGGGTCGCGTGAACCCCGTCGACGTAGACCAGCGCGCCGGCCGCATGCGCGCGATCGGCGATCGCACGGACATCGGGACGGGTGCCGATCGCATTCGAAGCGGCCGTCACCGCCACCAACCGCGTCCGTTCTCCGATCACCTCGTCGAACGCCGCCGCCGGCAGCTCGCCGCTGTCGACGTCGAACTCCGCCCAGCGGACGGTCGCGTCGGCTCGCTGCGCGGCAAGCACCCAGGGCCGGATGTTCGCGTCGTGGTCAAGCGAGGTCACGACCACCTCGTCGCCCGCACCCCATGTCTGCGCGAGCGTGTCGGCGAGCAGGAATGTCAGCGTCGTCATGTTCGGCCCGAGCACGACGCCCTCGGCCGTGCCGCCGACCAAGTCGGCGATCGCACGCCGGGCGTCGTCGACGACCTCGGTGCTGCGCTCCGAACCCGGGAACGGCCCGTGCACGTTCGACATCGCAGCTCGCAGAGCCTCCGTGATCGCCTCGATCACCGCGGCCGGCAGCTGCGTGCCGGCGGCACCATCGAGCGCTGCGCGTCCATCGCAAAGCGACGGGAACTCGGCACGGATCGCGTCGATCGTGCGACTCAGTCGCGGCGTGTCACCGACGTGCGCGGCGCTCATCTCGATGAGTAGATCACGAACCGCTCGACCTCGCCCGGTGCTCAGTCGGCCTGCTCCCAGCCCGCCTCGCCATGCGACCACGGGACCGCCGAGCCGCGCACGAAGATCAGGCCCTCGGGCTGCTCCTCGGTCCAGACGCCGATCTTGTCGCTGTCGGGGTACACGGACACCGCGGGCGCGCCGGCGGCGGAGAACAACAGCACCCGCGCCCCGGCGTCGCTGCGATTCGAGATCTTGTGCGCCCCCGCCGCGCCTGCCTCAAAGCGCGCGATCGTCCCCTGGTGCAGCGTGCGCTCGCCGTCGGGGGTGCGGACCACCACCGTGCCCGCGACGACGAGCAGCCACTCGTCGACGCATTCGTAGTGATACGGGCTCGAGCTGGCGCCCGGCGGGATCTCGTAGAGGTACATCGCCATCTCAGAGGACCCGGCCGGGCCCGCGACGTCGATCCGACCGGTGTCGATCTCCGCGTCGTAGATGTTCGCCGCCTCGATCACGACCTCACCCACGCCCTCGGGCCAGCATCTGGTGCATCAGAACCTCCTGCGGTCAGCCGCGCGTCAGCGCGCGCGCAGGCCGTCGAGCGCGATCTCGAGGATCCGCTCGATCTGATCCGGGTCGCTGGTCTGGATCTTCGCGATCCCCGCGACCATCTGGATCACGTCGGGCAGATTCGCGTCCGGCGCGCACGACGCCGGCCTCCTGGCGCGCGCCTGAGCAACGGCTCACCGGCGGCATACATCGCGCTGCGGCAGCCGGTGAACAGCGGCGAGTCGACGCTCCATGTAGTCCAGCAGCTCGGCCGCGAGCGCCTGCTTGGTGGCCATGTAGCCGACGAATCCGCGCAGCCAGCCGACCAGCGCGTCCCACGGTTCGAGCTCGGCGAAGTCGCGCGGCGGAGCGGCAGAGCGACTCGACCTCTTCGGCGTAGACGGCCTCCAGCAGCGCCTGCCGGTTGGGGAAGTGCCGGTACAGCGTGCCGATTCCGACCCCGGCCTGGCGTGCGATCTCCTCGAGTGACGTGGCCGAGCCGCCGGCCGTGAACGCGTCGCGGGCTGCCGCCAGCGACCTTCTCGTAGTTGCGCCGCGCGTCGGCCCGCATCGGGCGGGTGCGCTGTGGTCTCGGTGGTCGGGAGTGCTCGATGGTGCTCATGGCAACCCCTCGAACTGTACCGCTTGACAAACCGGAGGCAACCTCCGTATAGTTCTTAGCGGAGGCATCCTCCAGATATCTCGGATATTGCGGAGGTGTCCTCCAGATTACCACCGGCCCACGGGCCACCCAACCGTTCGGACCCACTTTTATGCCCCACCTCTCATCTCTCGTTCCATCACCTCAGAACCCCGATCGCCGGCGCTGGATGTCGCTCGTGGTCGTCTGCCTGGCGCAGCTGATGATCGTGCTCGACACGACGATCGTGAACGTCGCGCTTGCCGTCGATCCAGCACGACCTCCACTTCACCCAGGGGAACCTCACCTGGGTGATCGACGCGTTCCTGGTCACGTTCGGCAGCTTCCTGCTGCTGGCCGGGCGGCTCGGCGACCTCGTCGGCCGCAAGCGCGTGTTCCTGCTCGGCGTGACGCGTCTTCACCGGTCGCGTCGGTGCTGTGCGGACTGGCGCGCCATCCCAGGGTTTCCTGATCGGCGCCCGCTTCCTGCAGGGCATCGGCGCCGCATTCCAGGCGTCGGTGATCCTCGCGATCATCGTCACCGAGTTCCCCGAGCCCGCCGATCGCGCCCGCGCGATGAGCGCGTACGTGTTCGTGTCGGTCGCGGGCGGCTCGCTCGGCCTGCTGGCCGGCGGCGTGCTGACCGAGGCGCTCAGCTGGCACTGGATCTTCTTCGTCAACGTCCCGATCGGCCTCGCCACCTTGGCGCTCGGCCAAGGCGCTGGTCCCGGCCGACCGCGGGCTGGGTCTCGGGCACGGGATCGACTGGCTCGGCTCGGTCCTCGTCACCGTCGCCCTGATGATCGGCGTCTACGCGATCGTGCAGGCGACCAGCCACGGCTGGGCTCGGCCCAGGTGCTCGGCTTCGGCGCCGTCTCGCTCGTTCTGCTCGGCGCGTTCGTCGCGCTCGAGTCGCGGATCTGAAGAACCCGATCATGCCGCTGCGGATCCTGTCGGTGCCGGGGCCTGGTCGGCTCGAGCGTCGTCCGTGGCTTCCTCGTCACCGGCATGTACTCGACGTTCTTCCTCGGAACGCTGTACCTGGAGCACATCCGCCATCTGTCGGCGCTGCAGACCGGGTCTCGCCTACATGCCGTGGACGATCACCGTCGCGATCCTGTCGCTCGGCGTGACCTCTCGCCTCGTCGCTCGGTTCGGCGCGATACGGGTGCTGCGTCGGCGGGATGGTGGCCGTGATCGCCGGACTGATGCTGCTGACCACCACCGGACCGCACACCGCGTTCTTCCCGACGATCGGCGTCTCGTTCTTCCTGATCGGGCTCGGGATCGGCACGGCGTTCATGCCGCTGCTGCAGATCGCGATGGCCGACGTGCCCGCCGCCGACGCCGGCCTGGGCTCGGGCATCGTCAACGTCTCCCAGCAGATCTCGGGCGCGCTCGGCCTGGCGGTGCTGTCGACGATCGCGACCAACCACACGCAAGTCGCTGGCGGCCGGGGGCACGTCGCTCACCGACGCGCTGATCGGCGGCTACCACCTCGCGTTCACGATCGGCGCGCTGGCGGTCGCGGTCGGGATCGTCACGGCGCTGGTCGTGCTTCGGACCCGGTCGCGAGGCGTCCGCCGCCGAGGCCGCGCCCGACGCGTCGAGCCGGTGCCCGGCCGACGGCCCGGCGTTCGACGACCTCGCGCTGGATCTGCTGGATCCGGAGCTGGCCGCCGCGCTCGAGGCCGAGTACGACGACGAGCACGACTTCGGGCTGCCGTTCGACTACCTGCAGCCGGCGCCCTCGGGCGCAGACGTCGAGGGCTACTGATCGCCAGGTCCCGCCGACGCCGGCTCCGGGCGCCCGTCATGCGGGGCCGGGTCAAGCGGCCAGCTGCGTCGTCGGCCTTGACGAGCTTCATCGTGAACTGCGAGTTGACGCGGCCGACGCCGGTGATCGGCGCCAGCTCGTTCATGTACAGCGCCTCGTAGGCGACCGGGTCGGCACACGGCCACGCGGATCAGGTAGTCGGGCTGGCCGAACATCCGCCGGCACTCGAGCACGGCGTCGAGGCCGGCGACGTGGCGCTCGAACTCCTCGACCGTGCGGCGGTCCTTGATCTGCAGGTCGACGTGGATCGTCACCTCGAAGCCGCGGCCGATCGCAGCTGGGTCGATGTCGGCGTGATAGCCGCGGATCACCCGCCGCTCGAGCGCGCGGACCCGGCGCAGGCAGGCCGACGGCGACAGCCGAACCCGCTCGGCGAGCTCGACATTCGACAGCCGACCGTCGGTGACGAGCTGGCTGATAATTGCGCGATCGATCGAATCCATCGAACGATCTTGCCAGAACGCCGCTCAACCCGCGTGAATAAGCACCACCTTGCGCGGTCCGTGCTCGCATCATCTCTCGGGATGGCCACGACCGCGACGCGACCGTCGGCGACCGACGCGCCCACGCCCGCAGCGCCCGACCAGGTGCTGCGCAATGCCGTCTCGATCGCGCTCGCGACCGGTCTCTACGCGGTCTCGTTCGGCGTGCTGTCGGTCGCCGCCGGCTTCAGCGTCGCCCAGACATGCGTGATGTCCGTCGTCGCGTTCACCGGCGCCTCGCAGTTCACGTTCGTGTCGGTGATCGGCGCCGGGCGGCTCGCCCGCGCGGCGCTCGCGCCCGCGCTGCTGCTGGCGGCGCGCAACACGCTCTACGGGATCAGCCTCAGGTCGGTGCTGACCGGGTCGGTCGCCAAGCGCGCGCTGCTGGCCCAGGGCGTGATCGACGAGACCAGCGCGATGGCGCACGCGCAGCCGGCGCCCGCGGCCAAGCGCCGCGCGTTCGACCTGACCGCGGTGCTGCTGTTCGTCGGCTGGAACCTCGGCACGGTCGGCCGGCGCGCTCGCCGGCACAGGGACTCGGCAACCCGCAGGACCTGGGCCTCGACGCGATGTTCCCGGCGGTGTTCCTGGCGCTGCTGGCGCCGCAGCTGCGCAATGCGGACTCCCGCCGCGCGGCGCTGGCGGGCGGGCTGGTGGCGCTCGCGCTGGTCACGTTCGTGCCGGCGGGCGTGCCGATCATCGCGGCCGGCGTGCGTCGCGGTTCCGTTCCTGGTGGCGGCGCACCGCCGCGGCCGCCGGGAGGCGGACGCGTGAGCTGGTGGCCGGTGATCGCGCTGTGCGTCGGGGCGTACGGGCTGAAGGCGCTCGGGCTCGCGGTCGGCGGGCGCCTCGATCCGGACGGTCGCCGAGCGCTGGCATCTGGAGATCCTGGTCGTGCCGATCCTGGCGGCGTTGATCGCCGTGCAGAGCTTCAGCACCGGTCACCGGCTCGTGCTCGACGCGCGGGCGCCGGCGCTGCTGGTCGCGGCGTTCCTGGTCTGGCGCCGGGCGCCGTTCGTCGTCGTCGCGCTGGCGGCGGCGGCGACCGCCGCGGGGCTGCGACTGATCGTCTGACGGCGCGTGGTCGTCTGATGGCGCAGGAGGTCACGTACCCGGCGCGTTTCGGGGAGCTATCCGCACGAACTTGCCAAGGACGCCCATGTCCGGGTAGCCTGCCGCAGACATGACGGGCGACCTCGCATCCACCGATATCGCCGCCCAGCTCCAGCGCCGCCGTGCCGCGGCGGCCGACGCCTGGCAGCTGCGCGACGAGATCGTCCTGGTCGGGGCCGGCGAGCCGATCCACGTCCCCGGCCGGGCGGACATCACCTACCCGTTCGTCGCCCACTCCGAGTACTACTGGCTGACGGATCGCAACCGGCCCGGCGGCGTGCTGGCGTTCGATCCCGGCGAGGGATGGTTCGACTTCCCGGCGCCGGTGACCGTCGCCGACCGGCTGTGGTCAGGCGTCCGCCGGCGAACACGGAGTGGCCGACCACGGACGATCTGCCGGCATGGCTGCAGGCCGGCGACCGCGGCGCGGCGGGCGGTGTGGCTCGGCGTCGCCGACGGCCGGCGCGCACCGCGCGCCGGCGGCGATCAGCTGACCGAGCGGCTGCGGCTCCAGTTGAGCGCCGTGCGCCGGCCCAAGGACGCGGTCGAGCTGGAGCGGATGCGGGCGGCGCAGCAAGCGACGCGAGCCGCGTTCGCGCGCGCGCCGAGCTGCTCGCCGACGGAGTCACCGAGCGCCAGCTGCAGATCGAGCTCGAGGCCGCCGCGTTCCGACACGGCGCCGCCGCGATGGGCTACGACACGATCATCGGCTCGGGCCCCAACGCCGCGGTGCTGCACTTCATGCCGACCGGCCGGGTCATGCGAGCGCGGCGAGCTGGTCCTGATCGACGCGGGCGCCGAGCAGCTCGGCTACGTCTCGGACATCACCCGCACGTTCTGCGTCGGCGGCGTGATGAGCGAGACCCAGCAGGAGCTGCACGCGGTCGTCCACGCCGCGCAGCGCGCCGCGATCGAGCGCGTGGCGCCCGGGGTCGAGTGGCGTGACGTGCACCGGACCGCGGCGCTCGCGATCGCCGACGGCCTCGTCGCCGCCGGGATCCTGCGCGGCGACGCCGAGTCGCTGGTGGAGTCCGGCGCGGTCGGCCTGTTCTTCCCGCACGGGATCGGACACCTGGTCGGGCTCGGTGTCCGCGACGCCGGCGAGCCGCTGTACGAGCGCCGCCACGAGCCGCCGCCGTATCCGAACCTGAGGATCGACCTGCCGTTGGAGCCGGGAATGGTCGTCACCGTCGAGCCGGGCGTCTACTTCGTCCCGGCGCTGCTGCAGGATCCCGAGCGTCGCGCGCGTCACCGCGACGAGGTCGACTGGGACCGGGTCGACCGGATGCTCGGCTTCGGTGGCATCCGGATCGAGGACAACCTGCTCGTGACCGCCGACGGCCACGAGGTGATCACCGCCGACGTGCCCTTGCTCGGCTGAGGCCAGCGGCCGGTCGTGCGGTCAGAGGCGCAGCCGGATCTCGGTCGGGCGAACGCGGTTGTGAGCCGTCGCCGGCGCGCGGCCGGACCGCCGTGCCGGCGGCGTGCATCGTGATCACCCAGCCGCGCCGCTCGGCCTCCATCCGGCCGCGAGACGTAGTACGGGATGCCGAGCCGGCCGCGTCCCCAGCCGTGCTGCTCGGGTGAGACGCAGCGCCGAGGCCAGCGACAGCTTCTCGCGGCGCGATCGACTGCGACAGCTCGACGCCGACCACGCCCGCCCCGCCGGCGCGCGCGATCTGGTCGCGCAGGTCCTGTCGGATCGAGTCACGGGCCAGCCGGAACGCCCGCGAGAGCTCGGTCAGTTCCTGGTTGTGCACCGAAACGTCCGACGCGCTTGATCCGGGTGTCGCGTGACGGCGACGCGAACACCGCGGCGGTCGTCGCCACCAGACCCGACCGGCTCCTGGCCGGCCCGCGATCAGCTTCGCGTACTCCTGGACCGACAGGTCGGTCAGTACCGGCGTCGGGCGCGGCTGCGCCGGTGCCGCGGGAGCGAACGGCCGTCCCGTTGACGGCGTACTCGACCGTGCGTCGTCCGAGGTCGTGGTCGGTGCGCGTCGCAGCGACACCCCGACGACCGCGTCGGCGCCGACCTCGGTCGCCTCGTCGGTCAACCGCGCGAGCGCTCGCCGCCGTGCCAGATTCCACGCATCGCTGATCGTCTCCAGCCTGCAGACGACCGGGGTCGACCACAGGTAGGCTGCGGATCTGGGCTCCGGAGGTCTCGCCGAAGGCGTTGCCCCAGCGATCCTGCCGAAGCGTCGCGGTGCCGCCAAAGCTCGGCGTCACGTAGGCGGCGATGCCCGGCTCCAGCGCCGGCAGGTACTGCCAGCCGGTGCGCACGACGCTCGCGCCCATCACCTGGGCCAGCGGTGTGGGGCCGAGCCCGCGCAGCAGCGCGAACTCGTTGACCGACAGGCCGCTGGTGAAGATCGCGCCGGCGCCGGATAGATCCTCGAGGCGCTCCTGGGCGTGCTCGGACAGACCGGGATCCTCGTCCGGGGCGTCGAGTTCGGCATCCGCGCCGCGGCGGTGCAAGAACGCCCACGGCAGCTAGCGGGGTCGTTGAGATCGAGTACCGTCACCGGCGGCTCGATCGCCAGGTCCTCCGCGTCCTCGGAGCGGATGATCGCGGTGCCGAGCGCGAAGAACTCGATCAGATGACTGCCCCAGCCGTGTGTCCGCTCGGTCAGCGAGACGCCGACGATCCCCTCGGCCGCGAGCTCCTTGGCTTCGGTCTGCATCCGTTGCATCGCCAGCTCACGCGCGTCGTACAGCGCCTGCGTGAAGTTCGGCAGCTCGACGTTGCGGCCGGTCTGAGCCGAGCGTCTTCAGCGGCCCGCGGCGACCGACGTGGTAGACGCAGCTGCCCATCACCATCCCGACCGGGCGATGGCCGGTGCGCAGCAGCGTCCAGAACTCCTGTCCGGAGAGGTCAGCTCTGAAACGGCCGGCCGTTCGGCGCGCGGTGCAGGACGCCCTCGCGATGCTTGACGGCGGTTCCGATCGCGACGAACTCGGCCATGTTCGGCCCCCACTCGTAGCGGCCGATGTCGAGGCGGACGCCGACGATCCCGTCGGCGTCGAGCTGGTCGGCCTCCTCTTCCATCCGCGTCATCGCCAGATGGCGAGCGGAGTACATCGCCTCCGACAGCACGGTCATCTCCTGGCTGGCGGTGGGGCCGGTGACCTGAAAGCCGGTGTGGAAGATCGAGCTGCCGACGACCAACCCGACCGGGTCGAACCCGGCCTGGGTGACGAGCAGGAACTCGTTGACGCTGAGGTCCGAGGTGTACAGCCCCTCGCGGTTCTGCTCCAGTCGCTCGCGCCCGGACTCGGGAATCCCTCCAGCGAGGTTGGGTCGTAGTCGATCGCTCATCGTCGTCTAGGGCTCGAGCGCGATCGCGGTCGGCCCGAGCAGCTTGAGCAGCAGCCGCCGCAGGTCGTCGTGCAACTGTGGCAGCTGCTCGGCATTGCCGGCGCGGATCTCGGCCGCGATCAGCTCGGTGATCACGATCACCGAGGCGCGCACGTCGATGTCCGGCGGCGCAGCACCACCGAGCTGCTCGCGGGAGTTGAGCGCGAGCATCCGATTGAGCGCCGCGAACCGCTCGTATTGCCGGTCGCGCTCGCTCACCGCGCGCGGCCCAGCAGCGGGCAGCTCGACGAAATAGGCGCGCGCCAGCGCCGGATTGTCAGCCCAGAAGCGCAGGTATGTACGCAGGCCACGATCCAGCCGCTGCGACGCCGTGTAGGACCGGAGCTCGTGCTCGTCGGGGAACAGCTCCTGCAGCAGCGCGTCGCCGCGCTCCTCGCAGACCGCGATGAAGCAGTCCACCTTGTCGGAGAAGAACCGGTAGAAGGTCGCAGTCGAGACGCGCGCCGCCTTGATCACCTGCGGGACCGTGGTCGAGTCGTAGCCGTACTCGCCGACACGCTCCTCCATGGCTCGCAGCAGCCGGCCGCGTTGGGAAGACAGAACCTCCTCCCGCGAGAGCTTGTGCCGACCGCGCGGGAGCGGCTCACCGGTCCACTGACCACTTGCTTGCATCACCTGCCAATGTACGACTTGGTGGCCCTCCCCAAACGTCGCGTCCGAAACGGCGGTCCCGGGTGATCGCCAGTCGGCGTCCGCGGATCTCGATGCCTGACAACCATTGGACCACCCCGTTTGCGGCACGACGCCTCCGGGAGGCCCGCTGATGGACTTCGAGCTCAGCGACGAGCAGCGGCTGATCCGTGAGACCGCGCGAGCGTTTACCGACGCCGAAATCGTCGACCGCGGGCGCGAGAACGATCGCAATGCGCACTTTGACCTCGAGCTCGTCGCCAAGCTCGCCGAGCAGGGATACCTCGGCGCGATCGTTCCCGGCGAGTACGGCGGCGCTGGGCTTGACTACGTCACCTACGGGCTGGTCGTCGAGCAGATCGGCCGCGGCGATTCGGCGATGCGGACCGTCGTCTCGGTCCAGACCTCGCTCGTCTGCTCCTCGATCCTGAAGTTCGGCACCGAGCAGCAGAAGCGCCGTTACCTGCCGAAGCTGTGCTCGGGTGAGTGGTTGGCGTGCTTCGGGCTGACCGAGCCGGACACCGGCTCAGACGCCGCCAACCAGAAGACGCGCGCGCGCCGGACCGATGACGGCTGGGTGATCAACGGCTCGAAGATGTGGATCTCGCTCGGTAACTACGCGAAGCTGGCGCTGATCTTCGCCCAGACCGATCCGTCACTCGGACACAAGGGTCTCGCGTGCTTCCTGGTCGAGACCGAGGGCAACGACGGGTATCGGCCGCAGGAGATCCATCACAAGATGGGGCTGCGCGGATCCGACACCGCGGCGATCTCACTCGATGACTGCCACGTGCCGGCCGACGCTGTTCTCGGCGAGGTTGGCGGCGGCTTCAAGGTCGCGATGGGCTCGCTGCAATCCGGGCGCTACAGCGTCGCCGCGGGCTGCGTCGGGATCTGCGAGGGGTGTCTGGATCACTCCGTCGCCTATGCCACCCAGCGCACCCAGTTCGGCCGGCCGATCGCCGCGTTTCAGCTCGTCCAGGCGATGCTCGCCGAGATGCGTGTGCAGGCCGACGCGGCACGGATGCTCGTCTATCGGGCGGGCGCGCTCAAGGACGCCGGCCGGCCGAACGCGACCGAGACGTCGGTCGCGAAGCTGTACGCGACCGAGGCAGCGGTCAACTGCGCCAACACTGCGATCCAGGTCCACGGCGGCGCGGGCTACGTCGACGACCACCCGGTCGAGCGCTACTTCCGAGACGCCCGGGTGACGACGCTTTACGAGGGCACCAGCCAGATTCAGAAGCTGATCATCGGCCGCGCGCTGACCGGGATCAACGCGCTCGCCTGACCACCACCGGCGGGATATCGACCGCGACCGTTCGTGGGACGTTGTCACCCATATACGGTGAGAACGTCCCACATCCACGTTCGCGCAGGCGCTTGCCGGCCGGCATCACCCGCCGGTCGCCAGCGGCCGTGACGGGTCACGGCTCCACTGCGACCACGAGCCGGGGTGCAGGCGCCCGCCGCGCAGCCCGAGGTGCTCAGCGACGAGCAGGTTATGGCAGGCGGTCACACCCGAACCGCACGAGGAGATGAACGGTTGCTCGGGATCATCGATTCCGACGGCCGCCAGCCGCGCGCGCAGCCGATCGTCGTCGAGCAGATGTCCGTCAGGACCGAGGTGCCCGCGGCATGGCAGCGAACGCGCGCCCGGGATGTGACCGGGGCGCGGGTCCAGCGGGTCGGGCGCGCCGGCGAAGCGCTCGGCCGGCCGCGCGTCGATCAGCACCGTGTCGTCGCCGCGCGCCGCGACCTCGTCGATCTCGGCCAGCAGCCGCACGGGCCAGCGATCGGGCACCGTCAGCGGCGGTCGCAGCCGTGGCAGCGGCGGCCCGGGACCGGTCTCGGGGAACGGTCCGAGCCCGACGTCCAGCAGCGCCGCCTCGTGCCCGAGCGTACGCAACATCCACACCAGCCGCGCCGCCAGTACACCGCCCGCGTCGTCGTAGGCGAGCACCACGTCGCCGTCGCCGATCCCGAGCTCGGCGAGCGCGTGCGCGAACGCCGCCGGTGTCGGCAGCGGGTGGCGGCCGCGGTCGTCGGAGGCGGCGGCCGAGCAGACCTGCTCGAGCACTGCCAGCACCGCTCCGGGCAGATGGCCTGACGCAAACGCCTCCCGTGGGTCGCGGCCGTCCGGGTACCAGCGCACGTCAACGAGCGCGACCTCGGCACCCGCGCCGACGAGCCAGTCGGTGCCAACGATTGGATCCATCGCCGGCACGCTAGCGGGAGGCCCACCGGTACACGCATCCGGCCACGTGCACCGGACCGACGTCGGCGCGAACGGGTTGTCGGCGATGACCCCCCCGGATAGATTGCCGGAATGCAGACCCCGAGGGTCGCCTCTGGCGAGACCCCGCAGCTCGAGCGAACGCGCATCTGCTGCCAGCAGCTGGACCCGGTCGTCGGCGATCTGGAAGCCAACCGCGAGTTGGCGCTGGGGGCGATTCAGGAGGCGATCGAGCTACGCGCCGAGATCGTCGTGCTGCCGGAGCTGACGACCAGCGGCTACATGTTCGAGTCCGCTGAGGAGGCGGCGTCGCTGGCGATCGCGCCCGATCACGAGATCATCCGCGAGTGGGAGCGCGCGGCCGCTTGCTACGGGGTGATCATCGCCGCCGGGTTCGCCGAGCGTGGTGCGGACGGCAACACCTACAACAGCGCCGCGATCGTCGATCCCAGCGGCCTACGGGCGATCTACCGCAAGCTGCATCTCTGGGACCGCGAGAAGCTGTGGTTCATGCCCGGTGACGCGCCACCGCCGGTGCTCGAGACCGCCCTCGGGAAGCTGTCGGTAATCGTCTGCTACGACCTCGAGTTCCCGGAGCTGACGCGAATGGTCGCGCTCGCCGGCACCCAGCTGCTGCTGGTACCGACCAACTGGCCGCTGATGCACCGACCCGACCGCGAGCGGCCGGGAGAGGTCGTGATCGCGCAGGCGACCGCGCGCGGGAACCTGATGGCGGTCGCGTGCGCCGACCGCACCGGAATCGAGCGCGAACAGCCGTGGACCGGTTGCAGCACGATCATCGGCGCCGACGGTTGGGTCGCGGCCGAGAAAACGGGCGCCGACGCACTCACGGTGGGCCCGATCGCTGCCGACCTCGACCTCGGGCTCGCGCTCGATAAGCGCTACACCGAGCTCGCCGATATCTTCGACGACCGCCGGCCGGAGCTGTACGCCAGCTGACGCTCGGGGCTTGTGAGCTCAACCGTCCGCGAGATCAGAAGTCCACCTGGGACCCCATGATCACGGTCCGCTCCTCTGGCAGTGAGAAGTCCTCGAGCGGGCTCGACGAGTTACGCGCCATCAGCACGAAGATCGCCTTGCGCCAACGCGGCATCCCCGGGGCCCGGGTACGGACGATCTGCATCCGGCTGACGAAGTAGGAGGCGTGCTCGAGATCGAGGTTGCGCGCCAGCAGCCCGCGCTTGCGCGCCAGTGCGAGTCCCGCCGGTAGGTCGACCGAGTCGCGATAGCCGATGTGCGCGGTCAGATGGCCGACCTTGAAACGACCCGACCCCAGCCACTCGAACGCGAACCGGTCATCGGGATCGACATACGAGATCGAGACCGGTTCGAGCGTCACGATCATCACGGTCTCGTGCAACACGTGGTTGTGCTCGATCTCGGCGCGTAGCGCCAGCGGCGTCGTCGCGGTCGACGGCGCCAGGTAGATTGCGGTGCCCGGGACGCGGCCGATCTTCGGCTCGACATTGGGCAGGCCGGCGAGGAACGCGTCCAGCGAGCCCTCCTCGCGGACCCGGTTGGCGGTCAGGATCTCGCGGCCGCGGCGCCAGGTCAGCATTGCGAAGGCGAACACGGACCCGACCGCGAGTGACAGGTAGGCGCCGTGGTCGATCTTCGTCAGGTTCGCGGCAAAGAACGACACCTCGACGATCAAGAAGATCGTCACCATTGGCCCGAGCCGCCACCACGGCGTCTTCCAGACCGCACGTGACAACGAGGCGAACAGGACCGTGTTGAGGATGAACGTGCCGGTGACCGCGACGCCGTAGATCTCGGTCAGCTTCGCCGAGCTCTGGAAGATCAGCACCAGCGCGACAACGCCCGCACACAGAAACCAGTTGATGATCGGGACATAGATCTGCCCCTCGATGTCGGACGTGTTGACGATCTTGATCCGGGGCAGCAGCCCGAGTTGGAGCGCCTGCTTTGCGACCGAGAACGATCCGGTCAACGCGGCCTGGGAGGCGATGATCGTTGCCAGCGTGGCAAGCACCACCAGCGGCAACTGCAGGCTGTGGGGTGCGAGCAGGTAGAACGGGTTGGAGACCTTGCTCGGGTCGGCCTGCACCAGCGCCGCCTGGCCGAGGTAGTTGAGCAACACCGCTGGCAGCACGATCGCAAACCAGGTGAAGCGGATCGGGCCGGCACCGAAGTGACCGCGGTCGGCATACAGCGCCTCGGCGCCGGTGACGCACAGCACGACCCCGCCGAGCACGAGAAACGCATCGAGCCCATGATCGGCGATGAAGCTGATCCCGTAGCTCGGCAGCAGCGCGCGGACCACCCCCGGATGCTGGAGCACCTCCTGCAGACCGAGCACCCCGATGGTGATGAACCACAGCCCGATCACGGGCCCGAACAGCCAGCCCACGGCACCGGTCCCGAACCGCTGGACCGCGAACAGTCCGAACAGGATCACGAGCGCGATCGGGACGACCAGGCCGGAGACGCTCGGGGTCGCGACGTCGAGGCCCTCGACCGCCGAGACGACCGAGATCGCCGGCGTGATCATCCCGTCGCCGAAGAACAGGCCGGCGCCGAACACCCCGAGGATCACGAGGATCGCGGCGCGCGGCACCTTGTTGCGGATCACCAGCGCGACCAGGGCCATGATCCCGCCGTCGCCGCGGTTGTGGGCGCGCATGATAAAGCCGGCGTACTTGATCGAGACCTCGATCATCAGCGCCCAG
This sequence comes from uncultured Solirubrobacteraceae bacterium, assembly GCA_963714245.1. Lineage (GTDB taxonomy): Bacteria > Actinomycetota > Thermoleophilia > Solirubrobacterales > Solirubrobacteraceae > Palsa-465. Next base: position 359,828 of record CAVQNR010000005.1, read on the forward strand.
AAGATCAGCGACGCGATTCCGTAGACACCGGCCTGGGTGGTCGTGACCGCGTGGTAGCGGCCCGGGGTGAAGATCGTCTGCACCGTGTACAGCGGGCTCGTGCCCAGGTCGCCGTAGACGATTCCGAGCGCGCCGAGCGCAAGCACCGCCTTGCTCGCTTGCGCGACCACGTCGCGGTCGTCGGAGCCCGCGTCCCGGACCCGCTGCGATGGGGCGGTATCCCTCGGCGACGCGGGGGTGACCGGCCAGTAGCCGAGCTTGTGAGCGGCCTCGTTGAAGCTGCGCCGGACGCGGGACGGGGATGGAGCCGCCGCCGGCGGCTCGGTGGCCCCGGCGCCATCGCCTGGTGGATGTGACGGGCTCACGTGCGCGCGTATCGTCGCACTCGGCGGAGGTCCGCGCGCAAACCCATCCAGAGGCCCGCCGGGGGTGGACAGCACACGCGGCCCGGTCCGAACTGCGGCAGGATCTGTCGGGATGACGTCGGTCGACGATCACGCTTCCAAGGTCCGACGCCGGGCCGACCGAAGGCACCGTGCAGATCCTCGGCGAGCTGCAGGCGTCGGGGGTGCGGTGCTACGCGTTGACCAACATGGAACGTGAGACCTATCCATTGCGCGTTGCTCGCTACCCGTTCATGCGTTCGTTTGACGGAACTGTCGTCTCCTCGCACGAGGGGATCGCAAAGCCGGACCCCGAGGTCTTTCGGCGTCTGCTCGCGCGCTATGACCTCGAACCGGCGCGGACGGTGATGATCGATGATTCAGTTCCTAACATCGAGTCAGCCATCGGCCGCGGGCTGATCGGTGTCAGGTTCCAATCACCACCCGCATTGCGCGTCGCATTGAGGCGACTGCGTTTGCTATCGGACTGTCCGGACACACAAAGGTACTAGGATCGCTCCTTATGAGTCATTCAACTGAATTACGCAATCAACTCGTGCAGGGAATCGCGGAGCTCGAATCCGACCTTGCACGGCTCCGCGCGGCGTTGGCCGCACTCGACGGCGGCTCGACCCCCCGCCGACCGGCCTCGCCGAGCAAGCCGACCCCGCGTCGCAGCCGGCGCCGGCAGGTGCACGGCACCGTGGTGGTTCCGGCCGGCAAGATCGAGTCGCTGCTTCGCGCCACCGACGGGACCACGACCGCAGAGCTGTCGCGCCAGACCAACGGCGGCCACGAGCAGATCCTCTCGATCCTCAAGGAGCTCGAGCAGGCCGGCAAGGCCTATCGCAGTGGCACCCGCCGCTCGACCAAGTGGCATGCGGGCGCGGGCGCGCACGCGAACGGCTCCGGCAGCGCCAAGGTCGCGGAGTCCGCTGTCGCCACTGCCTCCTGAGCCTGGGGGATCGACGTGGCCAGGGCGATCTACACGGCGCGGGCGTCGGTGCAGGGCGGTCGCGCGGACGGTCACGGCGTCTCGTCGGACGGGGCGCTGGACGTGCACCTGCGCCTCCCGCAGGAGATGGGCGGGGACGGCCACGGGACCAACCCCGAGCAGCTGTTCGCGGTCGGCTACGCGGCCTGCTTCGAGGGCGCGCTCGGCGCGGTCGGCAGGCGCGAACGCTCCGAGCTCGGCGAGGTCTCGATCGATTCGGCGGTCAGCCTTACCCCGAACGCCGCCAAGGGCTTTGACCTCGGTGTCTCACTCGAGGTAACGCTGCACGGGGTCGACGACCCCGAGCGGGCTGCCGAGCTGGTCGCCGCCGCACATCAGGTTTGCCCGTACTCGAACGCTATCCGGGGCAATATCGAGGTATCGCTGACGGCAAACGGACGTCCGGTTCAGTAGTGAACATGCCCGGGGAGCCGGCCGGCTTTCCCGCGACCGAGCTACACCCGTCATATCTGGACGCGTTCTCCGACTGGCTCGCGTGCGCGTCGGCCGGCGCCGGCGAGCGCGCGCCGCGTGCGATGCGCGCCGCCGCGGCGTTTGGGGACGAGCGGTCGCTGACCGGAGCGGTCGGATTCTCCGCGGCCGCGGGGCATGTGCTGGATTTCGACGACACGCTGTCTGACGGCGTCGCTCACGTCTCGGCGACGACCGCGCCGGTGGCGCTGGCGCTCGCGGCTCGCTGTGGCGGCTCGCTTGGTGATGTGTTGGTCGCGTATGCGGCCGGCTTTGAGGCGACGGCGGCGGTGGCGTCGGCGAGTCACCCGTCGCTGTATGACCGCGGCTGGCATCCGACCGCGGTCTGCGGTCCGATCGGCGCCGCGGTCGCTGCCTCGGTTGTGCTCGGGCTGTCGTCGTCGGCGTGCGTCGGCGCGGTCCGTGCGGCGCTGTTGCGGACCGGTGGCACGCGCGGAGCGTTCGGCTCTGACGGCAAAGCGCTCCAGGTCGCGATGGCGGCGATCGCCGGGCTCGGTGGAGCGCTGCTGGCCCGCGCCGGGGCGGTCGTCTCCGAGCACGCGATTTCGGGTCCGCTCGGCTTTGACGCCGTGTTCGGGGCGACCTGGCCGGCCGGCATCGCCGAGGCTCCGCTCGCCCGTGTCGCGCGGGCCGACGGTCGCGACTTTGAGTGCTCCGGGATCGCGCGCAACTGGATCAAACTGCATCCGAGCTGCCTCGGCACCCACGCACCGATCGAGGGCGCCGCGCGGCTGCGGACGGCCGGGTCGGTGCCCGACGAGCTGGTCGTCACCGTGCACCCGGTCGGTCGTCAGGCGGCCCACCTCGACGAGGTCGGCGACGGCCTGCAGGCGAAGTTCTCGATTCCCTACTGCGTCGCGCACACGCTGTCGGCGGGGCCGCCCCGACGTGCCGATTTCGAGGGGCTCGATCTGGCGACCGTCGGCCGCGCCCGCAGCGTGTCGGTGGCGGTCGATGCATCGCTGCCGCAGTGGGGGGCGGTGCTGTCGGGCGGCGACCGCGAGCTGGTTCGCGTCACGGCTCCCAGCGGCGCTCCGGGGGCGCCGGTCGCCGCCGGCGCGTACGAGGCGAAGCTCGTCGAGCTCGGTGGTCGGGCGCTGGCTGAGCTCGTGACCGACCCGCAGACCCCTGCATCTGCGGTGGTCGCCGCCGCTGGGCTGGAGTGAGCAGCGGCCGTCGGCAGAGCGGTCGGTGCTATGCCTGATCTGGCGGGAGGCCCACTAACCGCGAAGCGCACGCAGGAACACGCCGGGCGTCGGCGCGAGCTTCGGCGCCAGCGCGAGTGCGAACAGGGTCGTCGCCAGCCACGGTCGCAGGTGCGGTCGGATCCGGCTGACCTGGCCGTCGGGACCGAGCTCGAGCCCCATCGCGTCCGCCAGCCTGAGCGGGCCGACGCGGCCGTCGCCGATCACGACGCGGCGATCGCCGTCACCGAACTGCTCTGACCATCGCAGCCCATGAATCGTCCCGTACACCTGCGCCAGCAGTGCGGTCACGTCGTCGCGGCCACGGAACACCATCCGCCCCGACAGCGGTGAGACGAGCGTGACCGCCGGCGACAGCGTCGCCGACAGCGACGCGATGTCGTTGGCCTCGGCGGCGCGGCAGAAGCGGTCGATCGCGTCGTCGGTCATTTAGCTGCGCGGCGGGCCGGCCCAAGCGTCTGGGCGTGGTTGATCAGGAGCGAGCTCACGGCGGCAATGATTGCGCATCGCGGCGCCTGGGTCGGGTGTGTTCGACTACTGCCAAGGGGTGTTCACAATCGAACACTCGTCCTCGGTCCTATGGTCAGAGCGCGATGGTCTCGGTCCTGCTGATCACTGGGAGCGCCCGCGAGGGCTCGACGAACGCCGCGGTTCTGCGCACGGCCGCGAAGCTCGCCGGCGATGGCGTGGAGCCGAGACCGCTGGGCGGGATCGGCGAGCTGCCGCTGTTCAACCCCGATCTCGACCGCGAGGGCGTCCCGGTCGATCCGCGCGTGATCGGCGTACGCGATGCGATTTCGCGCGCCGACGCGCTGCTGATCTCCACACCCGAGTACGCGGGGGCGCTGCCGGCCGCGCTGAAGAACCTGCTGGAGTGGACGATCGGCGACGCCGGGACCTACCGTAAGCCCGTCGCCTGGATCAACGCCGCGGGCCCCGCCGCCCCGTCCGGCGCTGCCGACGCCCACGAGTCACTTGCCAAGGTGCTGCGCTACGCGGGCGCCGACGTCGTCTGCCCCGCCTGCGCGCGGGTGCCGGTCACTCGCGAGATGGTCGGCCCCGACGGCCTGATCGCCGACGAGCAGGCCCGGGCGGCGATCGCGGACACGCTCGCTCGACTGGTCGCGCACGCGCAACTCGAGCGACCGGCGGCGTAGTTCATCCGCGCAGCGCCCGTACAATCCAGCGGGCACGCCCCCATGGTCTAGCGGTCAGGACGCCTGCCTTTCACGCAGGAGATCGCCGGTTCGAATCCGGCTGGGGGTACTGAAGATTCTTGCAGACGGGGGCTTTCTGTGACCAGCGAGAGAGTCTCGAAAATGCCGAGAATCGGTGTGAGTCCTTGGCCATCTGGTCACGCGTATCGTCTCAGGCGAGCGCGGGCGCGAGCCTGGTTGCCGCTGCGACAGCGCCTGGTTGATGGTCGTGCCCGACTCGGCGGCGAGGCTTCCCAGACGCTCCCTCATCTCCGGGCAACGGCACCGATGTTTGCAGCGTCTGACCAGATGGCGCCGCCATCGGCCCGACCGGCGTGGCCGCGCCGACGTCGGAAATCTCGGGGGTTGACCCTGGGTCCCTGACTCGTCGTTGATCGCTGGCTTTGGCGCTGGTGCGAGGCTCGGCAGCAAAATCTGACCATGAGGGACCGACCGGATTACGCTTCGCTTGGGGGAGGGCCGCAGATCTGATAGTCCGCGTTTCGTCTGTCGGAGGCTCATGTTCGGCCTCCGTCTGTAGTTGCTGGAGTCGCTTTCTCTGACACCCTCGGCCCGGCGCGGCCCGATCCCCATCATCGGGTGCTCGCGGGCGCACCCCGAGCTTTTGAAAACAGCCTCTCGCCGACTGGGCCCTATTGTCCGAGCTAGCAACCCTGGCTGGTCTCCGCGAGATTCAAAGGCGTCCGAATCAAGCGCAGATGAAATCTCGTTGCGACGCTATATAAGTAGTGGGAGCGATGCGCAGTGTCCAGCGCGATCAGGGGTTGAAGACAACCTTGATCATTCCCTGCTCCTTCTTCTGAAAGTGCTCGTACGCTTCCGGGGCGGCGGAGAGCGGGAGATGGTGCGTGGCGAAGCTGTCGACGCCCAGCGGGTCGTCGTCGGTCAGCAGCGGCAGGATCTGGTCGATCCAGGCCTTGACGTTGGCCTGGCCCTGTCGAACCTGGATCTGCTTGTCGAACAGCTGCAGCGTCGGCAGCGGGTCGGCCGCGCCGCCGTAGACGCCGCTGAGCGAGATCGTGCCGCCGCGGCGCACGATCTCGATCGCCGAGTACAGCGCGGCGAGCTTCGAGACGCCGAGGTTCTCCATCATCGGCTGCGCGAGCTTGTCGGGCAGCAGCCCGGCGAGCTTGTGCGCGACTCCGGCGACGGGGGAGCCGTGGGCCTCCATGCCGACGGCGTCGATGACCGCGTCGGGTCCACGGCCGTCGGTCAGCTCACGGATCGTCCCGGCGAGGTCGTCGTGCTGTTCGAGATCCAACGCTTCGGTGCCACGAGCGCGCACCCGCGCCAGCCGCTCCGGGACAAGATCGACGCCGATCACGCGCTGGCCACGGTGCTGGGCGATCCGGGTGGCCATGTCCCCGATCGGCCCCAGACCGAGCACCACGAGCGATCCGCCGTCGGGTACGTCGGCGTACTCGACTCCCTGCCAGGCAGTCGGTAGCACGTCGGAGAGGAACACGAAGCGATCATCCGGAGGGCCCTCAGGAACCTTGATCGGCAGGAAGTTCCCAAACGGAACGCGCAGCAGCTCGGCCTGACCGCCCGGCACCTGGCCGTACAGCTTGGTGTAGCCGAACAGCGAGGCACCGGTGCCGTACTCGTGCACCTGGGTGGTCTCGCATTGAGAATGCAGGTCGTGTCCGCACATCCAGCAGTCGCCGCAGGAGACGTTGAACGGGATCACGACCCGGTCACCGACGCGCAGCTCGGTGACCTCCGGCCCGACCGCCTCGACGATCCCCATCGGCTCGTGTCCCGAGCACGTCGCCCGCATCCAGAAACGGGGCCAGCACCGTGTAGAGATGCAGATCTGAGCCGCACAGACCCGTCGAGGTGATCCGGACGATGATGTCCGTCGGATCCTGGATCTGAGGGTCGGGGACCTCGTCGACGCGGACGTCTGAGACGCCCTGCCAGGTGAGCGCTTTCATATCGCTCGGACTACCCGTGTGGGTTGGCCGCAACAGAAACCGAGCGGAATCGGAGCGGCTACTGGCGCTGGCCGATGCCTGTCAGCAGCTCGCGCACGCGGGCCGGGCCGCTGGTGGTCCGCGCCAGCGGCGGGGTCTGGTCCTGCGCACCGTCCCGAAGCCCGGCGACCAGTTCCTCGATCGCCGCGATCGACGAGTGCCGCGGCGACCAGCCAAGCTCCGCGCGGGCGCGCTCGACGCTCATCAGTGGAACGCCGAGCGCCATGTCGACCCACCCGGGCTCGGCTGGCTGCAGACGCAGCGCGAACGTCGCGGCGGCCGTCCCGCGAACGATCCGCGCCGGGATTCGCACCGGTCGGGCGTTCAGCAGCTGCGCGAGCTCGGCGGCGCCGATCACCGGATCGGCGGCGACGTTGAACGCGCCGCTGACGTCTGACAGCACCGCGCGTCGGTACGCCTCGGCGACGTCGTCGGAATGCACCGCCTGAAAACGCAGACCGGGCACCTCGGGCGAGATCGGGGCCAGGCTCGAACGCAACAGCACACCCGGCAGCAGCGGGCCGATGAACAGCCGTCGGATACCCGTCGCGGCCGAGCGCTGGAAGATCAGACCGGGGCGCAGCCGCACGATCCGCAGCCGTGGCTGCTGCGCGGCCACACGTTCCAGATCGCGCTCCACCTCGGCCTTGTGACGCGAGTAGAACGAGCTCGGGATCCCGCCGGTCGGCCAGGACTCGTCGACAAGTCGATCCTTCGGTCCGGGGGAGTAGGCGCCGACCGACGATGCGTAGACCAGGCTAGGGACGCCGGCCGCGGCGACCGCGTCGAAGACGCGCCGGCTGCCGTCGACGTTGACCGCTCGCGTGACCGACTCGTCGCGACCGGGCTGGATCAACCACGCCAGATGCACGACCGCGTCGGCCCCGGCGAAAATCGGCTCCAACGGGTCCGTGCTCACGTCGGCGGCGACGAACTCGGCAGGCGACAGCGACCGGATCGGCGGCCGTCGGGCGACGGCGACGACCCGATCGATGTCCGGATCGGCGTTCAGCGCCCGCAGCACCGCGGTGCCCACATTGCCGGTCGCGCCGGTGACGACGACCCTCATCGCAGCGCCGGCAGCACATGCCGGGAATAGGCCTCGAAAAACGCGTCCTGGTCGGGGCCGATCTGGTTGACGTAGAGCTCGTCAAAGCCAGCGTCGGCGTAACGCCGCAGGGCGGCGACGTGACGGTCGATATCCGGCCCGCAGACGACCGACTCGGCCAGCATCTGCGGCGTGACCAGCTGCGCGGCCTGCTCGAAGTGCTCAGGGGTCGGCAGGATCTGGGGCAGCTCCCCGGGCAGCGCTTCGTTGGACCACAGCCTCACAACGTGCTCGAGCGCCGCCTGCTCGTCCTCGCCCCAGCAGACCTTTGTGCCGCCCTGGACGAGCTTGCCCTCGCCGCCCTGCGAACGGTAGGACCGCACCGCCTCGCCATCGGGCGACACCGCGCAAAAACCATCTCCGATACGCCCGGCGAGCGCGATCGCCTTCGGTCCGAACCCCGAGATCAAGATCGGGGTCGGCTCGGCCGGCAGGTCATAGATCCGGGCGTGCTCGACGCGGTAGTGGCGCCCCCGGTGGCTCTGCGCGCCGCCCTGCCACAGCTCTCGGATCACCTCGATCGACTCCTCGAGCATCTCCAGGCGCACATCGGCGTTGGGCCAGGCGTCGCCGAAGATGTGCTCGTTGAGGGCCTCGCCGCTGCCCACTCCGAGCGCGAACTCGCCGTCGAGCAGCACCGCCGCGGTCGCGGAGGCCTGCGCGATCACCGCCGGATGGATCCGCATCGTCGGACAGGTCACGGCGGTGGTGACGTGCACGCCAGGAACCGCCGCCGCGATCGCGCCGATCGTCGCCCAGACAAACGAACCGTGGCCCTGCTGATGATTCCACGGGTGGTAGTGATCGGAGATCCACAAGCCCTCGAACCCGGCGTCGTTTGCTCTGATCGCCTGGGAGACCAGATCCCGCGGGCCCCACTCCTCCGACGACAGGAAGTACCCGATCTTCATCTGCGCAGCTCGCTCACGCTTGATCCACTGCCCGCCCAGTCGCCCCCTAACCAACCGAAGCGATTCCCAGTCACGGGTCAGAGCTGCCACATCGCGCTCATCCGGCATGCCGGCAAATCGAAGTCGAGTGGTCTAACGTCGCCGCCGACCGACCGAAGCTGCACTCGCCCCTGTTTCGACGATAGGACCGCATGACTCTCGCAGCCATCTTTGATATCGACGGAACGCTGGTCGACACCAATTACCAGCACGCGCTGGCGTGGTATCGAGCGTTCCGCCGCGAGGGGATCGTGATGCCGATCTGGCAGATCCATCGCGCGATCGGGATCGGCAGCGACCGCGTGGTCGAGATGCTCGCCGGCGACGAGGTCGAAGCCAGGCTCGGGGAAACCCTGCGCGATGCCCAAGGCCCGCTATACAAGGAGATGATCGACGAGGTCGAGCCGATGAAGGGCGCGCATGAGCTGCTGCGCGACCTCAAGCAAGCCGGGCATCCCGTGATCTTGGCCAGCTCAGCCGAGGAAGAAGAAGCCGAGCACTACATCGAGCTGCTCGACGCCCAAGAGTTCGTCGACGGCTACACCACCTCAGCTGACGTGAACGCCAGCAAGCCCGAACCCGACATCGTCCATGCCGCGATCGAGAAGGCCGGTGGCGGACCGGCCGTGATGATCGGCGACAGCACCTGGGACTGCAAGGCCGCGACCCGAGCCAAGCTTCCCAGCATCGCCGTCCTGACCGGCGGCTTCTCAGAGCAAGAACTCGCCGAGGCCGGCGCCACCGTCGTCTTTGACTCCGTCGAGCATCTCCATGACCACCTCAGCGCGACCACGCTTCAGCAAACAGTCAACGGTTAGCCGCCGAGCAGCGGTGGTCCGCCAGGACATCAGACGGCGCGCACAGCGCAGCGTCGGTGCGCGACCGTCATACAACGCGTGACGTCAGGATCGGCACGCCACAGCTGAAGACCACCGATCCGGTGACGGCGAGCACGTCGACGCCTCCGCGTCTTCGTACGCACCGGGTTACGGGCGAGGCGGCCCGGTCTCCGGCCGCACGGGCAGCAGACGCCCGGGCGCAGGATGCGCCCCTCCGCCGTCCCTGTCCTCGTCTCGGCCAGGGCCGGGCTCAGGGACGCGGGAGGCAATTGGAATCCATGCTCGCGTCGGTCACCGGCGACCTCGATCATCGTCACGTACGTTCCGCCCCCGCGTTCGGTGAGCAGCAGCGTGACCTTCGCGCTGCCCAGCGGCCGGGCTCGCGCCCGCATGACCAGACGGTGTGGTGCTTCGACCTCGAGCACTTCGGTGTGGTCGTTGACCTTGAGCGGGCCGAACCCGATCCGGTGATGAAATCGGGAGCCGAACTTCGGCCAGGTCGGGTCGGCATCGCGAACCGTGTCTGAGCCGACAACCCAGTCGCCGTAGTTCTCGGGATTGGCGAGCGCCGCGAAGACTTCGTCGGGTGAAGCGGCGATCTGGGTGCGTGTGGTCGCCATATCAGCTACGAGTCACGGTTCGACCAGCGGCGGCTACGCCGGCTCTCCGGGATCCTCGTCAACTGCCAGCCGCAGCGAATGCTCGCGCACGGCTTTCACATGAGTCTGCTGCAGTGGGACGGCGAACTTCACCAGGCCGGCGAGGGGGCGATCTTTCGCGGTCTCGTTGAGCGTGGCGAGGATTTCCCATGCTCGACAGCACGGGCGAATCGATTACTGCCTTCGTCGGCCCCGACCGCACGCCTCGATTTACCGCCGTGGCCGTCACCACCAACCACCAGGATCGCAACGACTGGCCCGAGTACACCCGTGCGGTTCGCAGCGTCGAGCGACAGCGATGCCTGTTGACGCTGCTGGACGATCCACAGCTCTCATCCGCGCAGTTCATCGAGTCCTTCCTCGCGCCGCCGGTGCACAGCACCGGCTACAGCACCGGCATGGGCACGCTATACACCGCGGCATACTTCCCGGCCGAACGTCGCGTCGAGTATCGCTGGCCTGACCACACCTGGCCACAGTCATTTGAGCGGTTCGTGGAGACCGCGCACGTCGAGACCTACCCCGACCCGGCCCTCGCCGCCTGATCACCGCGCCATGGCAATGACACGCCGGAGTTGAGCCCACGTCAAGTGGTTTGGTCTCGACCGGCTGGGAAGGAATGCGAACCCGTGGTGCCGTCGAGCTGAATCTCTGGACCAGGCCTAAGCCACGGACGATTAATGAGCGCCTGGAGCCGCTCAAGTTGGAAGGCGTCGAAGCACCAATCGGAGAGATGCCACACCGCCCGGGTCGCGAACCCATGTCCTCGTGCTTCCGCGCCGAGAAGGTATCCGATCTCGCCCAGTCGTTGATCGCTGGATCTGGCGGGCGAACGTCGCAGGAACCGATCAGCAGGCCGGAGTTCGTGTGCGTGATCGCCAGCGCCACCGCGCGGGCAGCCCGACGCGCCGCCTCGACCTCGATCGCCCCCGTGACTGCACCCGGCCAGAAAGCATACGGTCACGCGCCAGCCACAGCGGTGACATCTGAAACGCACTCCGGGCCTGCGATGGCCGGCGGACCTCATCTGCTACCGCGGCTCACACGCGTCCGCCCGCTATCGGTGATACTTACCGTCATGCGCACCAGGGAGGGTGTGGGGTGAGTCACGGCGCGGACGGCTCCTCCGAGCTGGCCGAGGCGCGCCGGCGGCTCGCCGAGCTGGAGGCGGTCGAGGCCGAGCGCGAGCACGCCGCCAAGGTGCAGACGGCGATGTACCGGATCGCCGAGCTGACCAGCGCCGCTCAGGATCTGCCGGAGTTCTACCGCGCGATCCACGCCATCGTCGACGAGCTCGTGTACGCCCAGAACCTGTTTCTGGCGCTGTACGACGATGAACGCCAGCTGATCAACTGGCCGTACTACGTCAACCCGTTCGAGGACGACATCCCCGACCCGAATCGGTGGCATGAGTTCGGCACCGGCGAGGCGCGCGGCCTGACGGCATATGTGCTGCGGACCGGCAAACCACAGCACCTGTCGGGCGACGACATCGTGGCGCTCAGCGAGCGCGGCGAGGTCGATCTGCTCGGCGTGATGTGCGTGGACTGGCTCGGCGTCCCGCTCTGCGCCGACGACGGTCGCACGGTCGGCGTGCTGGTGGTGCAGTCCTACGTTCCCGACCTGCAGTTCACCACGCAGGACGAGGAACTGCTCGGGTTCGTCGGCCAGCACATCGGCGCCGCCCTGTCGCGCGCCCGGGCGATCGAGGAGACACGCCAGCGCAACGCGGAGCTCGGGGTGATCAACAGCGTCCAGGAGGCGCTCGCCGGTGAGCTCGACCTGCAATCGATCTACGACGCAGTCGGCGACCGGATCCGCGATGTGTTCGACGCACAGATCGTTGACATCGCGATGCTCGACGAGGCCTCCGGATTGCTGCGATTCCCGTACACGATCGAGCGAGGAGTCCGCTTCCCGGATGAGCCGATCGAGCTGATCGGCTTTCGCAGGCACGTGATGGACACGCGCAAGCCGCTGATGATCACGGAGGCAACGCCCGAGGAGGCCGAGCGCTACGGCAACCCGTGGGTGCTCAGTGGCGAGCCGATCAAGTCGGCGCTGTTCGTCCCGCTGGTCGCCGGCGGCCGCGCGACCGGGGTCGTGTCGCTGCAGAACGTCGATCGCACACACGCGTTCGGCGAGGATGATCGGCAGCTGCTGGAGACGCTTGGCGCGAGCCTCAGCGTTGCCCTCGAGAACGCGCGGCTGGTGCACGAGACGCGGCAGCGCAACACCGAGCTGGCGCTGATCAACAGCGTCCAGGCGGCGATCGCCGGCGAGCTCGATCCGCAGGCGATCTACGATCACGTCGGCGACCGACTCCAGCAGGTGTTCGACGCACAGGTCGTCAGCATCTCGGTGTACGAGGAGAGCTCGGCACTGCTGACGTTCCCGTACGTGATCGAACGCGGCGAGCGACTCGAGCAGCAGCCGATTGAACTGATCGGCTTTCGCCGGCACGTGATCGAGACGCGCGAGCCGCTGATGATCGACAAGATGACGCCCGAGGAGGCCGAGCGCTACGGCAACCCGTGGGTGCTCAGTGGCGAGCCGATCAAGTCGGCGCTGTTCGTCCCGCTGGTCGCCGGCGGCCGCGTCACCGGGGTCGTGTCGCTGCAAAACGTCGATCGCACCGGCGCGTTCGGCCCCGACGATCAGCGTCTGCTGACAACCCTCGCCGGCAGCCTCACGGTGGCGCTCGACAACGCTCGCCTGCTCAACCAGACGCGTCAGCGGGTCGCCGAGCTGGCGACGGTCAACGGCGTCGGCCAGGCGCTCTCGTCGCAACTCGATCTCGATGCGCTGATCGAGCTCGTCGGCGAGCGGGTGCGCGAGACGTTTGACGCCGACATCGCGTATGTCGCGCTGCACGATCTTGGGGCCGACCGGATCGACTTCGCCTACTACTACGAGGGCGGGCTTCGCCGCGACGAGCCAGCGATCGAATACGGCGAGGGGCTGACGTCTCGGATCCTCGACTCGCGCGAGCCGTTGCTGCTCAATCGATCACGGCAGTTCGAGTCGCATGAGGCGTCTCGGGTCGGCACCCCGGTGCGGTCCTTCTTGGGTGTTCCGATCCTGCATCGTGACGAGGCGATCGGGGTGATCAGTGTGCAGAGCATCGACGAGGCCGGCCGTTTCGCAGACACCGACTCGCGGCTGTTGGCGACGATCGCCGCCAACGTCGGGGTCGCGATCCAGAACGCGCGTCTGTTCGCCGAGGTCGAGCGCCAGCGCCAGTACCTCGAGTCGCTGGTCGAGATCAGTCCCGCGGCCGTGGTCGTGATGGACCCCGACGAGCGGGTGACCGACTGGAACCCGGCGGCTGCCGAGCTGTTCGGCTACGCCGCGCAGGAGGCGCTCGGCCGGCCGATCGACGACCTGCTGTTCGACGGGGCACACCGCGACGAGGGACGCGAGACGATCAAGGAAGCGATCAGCGTCGGTCACGCGGGCCGGATCACGCAGCGGGTGCGCAAGGATGGAACGCCGGTCGACGTCGAGCTGATGCTGGTGCCGCTGATGGCCGAGGACGCGCACGTCGGGTTCCTCGGCATCTATCACGACGTCAGCGAGCTGCAGCGTGCGCGTCAGGAGGCCGAGGCGGCGACGCAGGCCAAGAGCGCGTTCCTCGCCACCATGAGCCACGAAATCCGAACGCCGATGAACGCCGTGATCGGCATGACCGATCTACTGCTCGAAACGGAGCTGACCGGCGAGCAGCGCGAGTTCGCCGAGGTCGTGCGCTCCAGCGGGGACGTGTTGCTGCACGTGATCGACGACATCCTCGACTACTCGAAGATCGAGGCCGGCAAGCTCAACCTCGAGCGCGAGCCGTTCGGTGTGCGCGAATGTGTCGAGGGAGCGCTGGAGATCGTCGCTCCGCGCGCGTGGGAGAAGGGGATCGAGCTCGGCTGCCTGATCGACGAGGACACGCCGGCCGGGATCCTTGGCGACAGGGCACGGCTGCGACAGGTGCTGCTCAACCTGCTCTCCAACGCGGTCAAGTTCACCGAAGCGGGCGAGGTGTTCGTGCTGGTCCGGGCGCAGCCGAGCCGATCCGGTGCCCAGCGGCTCGAGCTGTCGGTACGCGACACCGGGATCGGGATCGCGCCCGATCGGATGAACCGGCTGTTTGAGTCCTTCAGTCAGGTCGATACCTCGACCACGCGTCGGTTCGGCGGGACTGGACTTGGGCTGGCGATCTCCAAGCGCCTGGTCGAACTGATGGGCGGCTCGATCTCGGTGCACAGCGAGCAGGGCGTCGGTTCGACCTTCGAGATCGTGCTCGGGGTCGAGGCAGCGGCGGTGACGAGCCCAATCGCTGTGCATGACGGACTCCCGCGCTTGAGCGGCAAGCGGATCCTGATCGTCGATGACAACCGCACGAACCGCGAGATCGTGACCAGGCACGCGCGCGCGTGGAAGATGGAGCCGGTCGCCGCCGAGCTCCCATCCGAGGCGCTGGCGCTGATCGATGCCGGGCAACGCTTCGACGTCGCCGTGCTCGACATGGTGATGCCGGAGATGGACGGGCTTGCGCTGGCCGCGGAGATCCGCACCCGGCGCGGCGAACAGGAGCTGCCGCTGCTGCTGCTGAGCTCGCTTGGGCCCGTCCAGCGGGCACAGGCGACCGGCCCGTTGTCGGCCCAGCTCGCAAAGCCGTTCAGGGCGTCGCAGCTCTACAACACGCTGCTGCGCCTGCTCGATGCCGACGAGCCCGCGTCGCCGGCAGGCGAACCGGTGGCCGAGACCGGGCAGGCCACCTCGTCGTTGCGGATCCTGCTCGCCGAGGACAACGCGATGAACCAGAAGGTCGCGTTGCGCCTGCTGCAGCGGCTCGGTCATGGCGCCGACATCGCATCCAATGGTCTGGAGGCGGTGGCCGCGCTCGAGCGCCGCCGCTACGACGTCGTGCTGATGGACGTGCAGATGCCTGAGCTCGACGGCCTCGACGCCTCGCGGCGCATCTGCGAGCGCTGGCCCGCCGAACGCCGCCCGCGAATCGTGGCGATGACAGCGAATGCGCTGCCCGAGGACCGCGAGGCATGCTTCGCGGCCGGCATGGACGACTATGTCGCCAAGCCGATCCGCGGAGATGAGCTCGCGGCGGCACTGGGGCGCGTGCGGCCGATGCCAGACGACGATCACAGCGGTCCGGCCGAGAGCGATCCAGGGCTCGAGCCGGCGCTTCGGAGCCTACGAGACCTCGGTGGGGACGAGTTCGTCGCCGAGGTCGTCGACGCGTTCGCGGCGGACGCCCCGACGCTGCTCGCAAGCCTCGAGGACTCGCTGCGACGCCACGACACGGAGGAGCTGCGCCGAGCCGCGCACACGCTGAAATCAAACGGCGCCACGTTGGGCGCGGCCGAGTTCGCCGAGCGCTGTCGGGTCGTCGAGCTGCGCGCCAAGGATGGTCAACTCGACGGGGTAGCGCAGCTCGTGGATCAGATCCAGCAGGAATACCGAACCCTTCAGGCCTCGCTCGCGCCACTGGGGTCGGGCCGGGCCCGATGAACGGCTCAACGCCGCTGCCCGGCACGATCCTGCTCGCGGACGACAATCGCGTCAACCGGCTGCTGCTCGGCCGCGGACTCGAGCAGAAGGGACACACGGTCGTGCCTGCCCAGCACGGCCGGGAGGCGCTCGAGCTGCTGCGAGACCGGCAGTTCGACCTGGTGCTGCTCGACGTGCTGATGCCCGAGCTCGACGGCTACGCCGTGCTCGAGGAGCTGCAGCGCGATCGCCATCTCCGCGACACCCCGGTGATCATGACGTCCGCGCTCGACGAGCTCGACAGCGTCGTCAGATGCCTGGAGATGGGCGCGGAGGATTATCTGACCAAGCCGATCAATCCGATCCTGCTCAACGCGCGCATCAACCAGACGCTCGAGAAGAAGCGCCTGCGCGACCAGCAGCGCGAACTGATCGGCAAGTTTGCGACCCGCGAGGTGGCCGACGACCTGCTCCAGTCCGGGTTCTCGCTCGGCGGCGATTACGTCGACGCGTCGGCGATGTTCTGCGACATCCGCTCGTTCACGACGATCGCCGAAGCGCGCGAGCCCAGCGAGACGATCGAGCTGCTCAACGACTATTACACGCTGATGATGGACGCGATCCACGGCGAGCGCGGGATCGTCAGCCAGATGATCGGCGATGGTCTGATGGCGATCTTCGGGGCGCCGCTGCCGCGTGACGATCATCGTCAGGCCGCGGTGCTGGCGGCGCGCCAGATGATCGGGTTGATCCGCCTGTTCAACCAGGAGCAGGCGGCGCAAGACAAGGTCCAGATCGAGATCGGTATCGGGATCGCGTCGGGACGGGTCGTGGCCGGCTACGCCGGGACGCAGCAGCGCGCCACCTACACGTGCGTCGGTGACACCGTCAACGTGGCGGCGCGACTGGAGTCACACACCAAGGTGGTCAAACGTCCGATCCTGATCGACGGTCACACCAAACGTGGCCTCAGCGACACGATCGCGATCGAGCCCCAAGGCGAGGTCCTGGTGAAGGGCAAGACGGTGGCGATCGAGGTGTACGCCGTGCTCGTCGATCCGAACGGCTGACAGCGCCGGCCAGCGACGAGGACCCGCCCCCTAGAGTCGTCGCGGTGCAGGTGGCCACGCATGACGGTTCGTTTCACGCCGACGAGGTGTTCGCGGTCGCTGCGCTGACCCTGTTGGAGCCCACGGTCGACGTGGTTCGCAGCCGCGACCCGAAGACGCTGGCGGCCGCCGACGTGCGCGTCGACGTCGGCTTCCGTGACGACGCCGAAGCCGGAGACTTCGATCACCATCAGCGCGGCTTTGAGCGGACCCGCGCCAACGGCGTCGGGTATGCATCGTTCGGCCTGGTCTGGGCGTATCACGGGGCGCGGATCTGCGGCGACGAGGCGGCCGTCGCCGAATCGGTCGACGCGACGCTCGTCCAGACCGTCGACGCCAACGACACCGGTCAGCGGCTGTCAGAACCGGTGGTCGAGGGCGTCCAGCCGATGTCGGTCTCGAGCGTGATCGCCGGCTTGAACCCGCGCTGGGACGAGAACCTGAGCGACGTCGAGGAGCGCGCTCGGTTCGACGAGGCAGTCGCGCTGGCGACCGCCATCCTCCGCCGCGAGATCGCCGCGGCGGCTGCCTCCGCCCGCGCGGTGCAGGTCGTGCGCGACGCGATCGCAGGCGCGGCCGACCCGCGGGTGGTCGCACTGCCGGTCAACGCCCCATGGAAACGGACGCTCGTGCCCGAGGCGCCCGAGGCGCTGTTCGTGATCTATCCAAAGCGCCAGGGGTTCGGGCTCGAGGCGGTGCCCCAGCAACTCGGCTCGTTGCGCAACCGCCGTGACCTGCCCGAGTCCTGGGCCGGCCTGGAGGGCGGGCGGCTGGTCGCTGAGACCGGCGTCGCCGACGCGCTCTTCTGTCACGCCAAGCGGTTTCTGGTGGTGGCGCGGACGCGCGAGGCGATCGAGCAGCTCGCGCGGCTGGCGCTCGGCTCTGACTGAGCCCTAGGCGCCGCTGTTGCGCGGACGCACGGTCCGTGAAAGCATGCCGATCCGGAACGGATCATCGGAACCAGGGAACCGGGGTCATGACGGGCGTCCTATATCGAATCGCACACTTCTGCGTGCGGCGGAAGTTCATTGTGATCGCGGTCTGGCTGGTGGCCGCGATCGCGTTGGTCGGCATCTCGAAGGGGATGGGGGACAACACCAACAACGACCTGTCGCTGCCCGGCACCAACAGCGAGCATGCGACGGACCTGCTCGACCAATCGTTCCCGGTCCAGGCCAATGGCACCAGCCCGATCGTGCTGCACGCCACCAGCGGCAAGCTGACCGACTCCAAGTACGCCAACGCGATCAACCAAGCGGCGGCCGATCTCGCCAAGCAACCGGATGTCGCGTCGGTCGTCAACCCGTTGACACCGGAGGGCGCGGGCGCGCTGAGCAAGGACCAGGCGACCGGGTATCTGACCGTCGGCCTGAAGGTCAGCCCCGGCTCCCTGTCGCAGGCCGAGGCCCAGGACATCATCGATTCCGCGGCCGAACCGGCGCAGGCGGCCGGTCTCGAGGTGCAAACCGGCGGCCAACTCGGCCAGAAGGTGTCAAAACCCTCGACCGAATCCTCGGAGCTGATCGGGATCATCGCCGCG
Source organism: uncultured Solirubrobacteraceae bacterium (assembly GCA_963714245.1). GTDB lineage: Bacteria > Actinomycetota > Thermoleophilia > Solirubrobacterales > Solirubrobacteraceae > Palsa-465. The sequence goes on from CAVQNR010000005.1 coordinate 377,799, forward strand.
ATGTTCATCCTGACGTTCACGTTCGGGACGGTCGTCGCGATGTTCGTCCCGATCGTGACCGCGCTGTTTGCGCTGCTCTCGACGCTCGCGATCATCCGAATGCTGGGCCACGTGATCACCGTGCCGACGGTTGCGCCGACGCTCGCGACGATGATCGGCCTCGGCGTCGGGATCGACTACGCGCTGTTCATCGTCACCCGGCATCTGCGCGGGCTCGATGATGGGCTCGACATCGACGAGTCGATCGCCCGCGCCGCCGCGACCTCCGGCGGCGCAGTGTTCTTTGCCGGGTGCACCGTGACGATCGCACTGGTGTCGCTCGGGGTGGCGGGAATCCCGCTGGTCACGAATATGGGGCTGATGGCCGCGGTCGCGGTCGTGGTGGCGGTGCTCGGCGCGCTGAGCTTCCTGCCGGCGTTGCTGGCGGCGATCGGGCCGCGGATCAACTCACTGCGGCTGCGCCATCCACCGACCGACGAACAGGCGCGCAAGGGCATCTGGGCCAAGTGGGCGCACGACATCTCCAAGTCGCCGCTGTTCGCCGGGCTGGCGGCGCTGGCGATCCTGATCCCGCTCTCGATCCCGCTGCTGTCGTTGACGCTCGGCCAGCAGGACACGGCGGCGCTGTCGAAGTCGACCACCGCTCGGCAGGCCTACGACCAGCTGTCGTCCAACTTCGGCCCCGGGTCCAACGGGCCGCTGATCATCGCGATCAAGCTCGGCACGCCGGCGCAGCCGGCATCGGGATCGAGCGGCTCCTCGCAGCAGTCCTCCAACTCCTCCAGTTCGAGCGGATCGAGTTCGAGCGGGTCCAGCTCCTCCAGTTCGAGCGGATCGAGTTCGAGCGGCTCGAGCTCGCAGAGCGATCCTCGCGCCACCGACCCGCGGCTGACGACGCTGCAGAAGGACGTCGCGGCGACCAACGGCGTCGCAGCCGTCACCCCGATCCAGGTCGACAAGACCGGAACGGGCGCGTACTTCAACGCGATCTCCACCCATGGCCCGGCGGCCGATCAGACGACCACGCTGGTCCACACGTTGCGTGACAGCGTGATCCCGAAGGCCGAGCACGGAACCGACATGCAGGCGTACGTGGGCGGCACCACCGCCGCCTACGACGACCTCGCGGCGAAGATCTCGAGCAAGCTGCCGTTGCAGATCGTCGTCGTGATTGCGCTCAGCTTCTTGCTGTTGTTGCTGGCGTTCCGGACGCTGTTGATCCCACCGCAGGCGGCGCTGATGAACATCCTGTCGATCGGTGCCTCCTACGGTGTGCTGACCGCGATCTTCCAATACGGCTGGCTGCATTCGGTGATCGGACTGGAGGGGCCGGTCCCGATCGTCTCCTACGTGCCGTTGTTCATGTTCGCGATCCTGTTCGGGCTGTCGATGGACTACGAGGTGTTCCTCGTCTCCCAGATCGAGGAGCACCACAACGGCGGTGAGGACAACCGCACGTCGGTCGTGTCCGGCCTGGTCACCAGTGCCCGGGTGATCACCGCGGCGGCAGCGATCATGGTGTTCGTGTTCGGCAGCTTCGTGCTCAACGGCGACCCGACTGTCAAGCAGTTCGGAGTCGGGTTGGCGGTGGCCGTGATCCTCGACGCGACCGTCGTTCGCTGCCTGCTGGTGCCGGCGCTGATGATGCTGATCGGCGAGCGCAACTGGTACATGCCGCGCTGGCTGGACAAGATCACGCCGCACATCAGCATCGAGGGCAAGGAGTTCTTCTCCGAGCGAGACGCCAAGGCGGCAGAGGGCGCCGAGGCCGATCAGGTGCCGGTCGGCTGAGCCTCCGCTGCGCGAGTCACCTCGGCAGGTGGTTCGCGCTCAGCCGCTCACAGCGAGCCGCCCGCCGCCGGCGGCGCCGTCGGATCCGCGCCGGGGCCTGCGGAGTGCTCGCGCGCGAGGTAATCCTCGACCGACATCAGCGACTCGCTCGTGCGCTTGATCACGGTCAGCAGGGACGACATCGCCGCGACCTCCTCGACCTGTTCCTTGAGGAACCACTGGGTGAACTGCTCAGACAGGAAGTCAGACTCCTCGCGCGCGACTCCCATCAGCGCCGCGATCTGATCCGAAACGCGCCGTTCCTGCTCGAGCGCGAGCTCGACCGGTCCGACCGGATCGTCGAACGACGTCACCGGTGCCTGCACGCCGAGGATCGCGACCGGCTCATCGACGTCCAGCAGGTACTGGATCATCATCAGGGCGTGGTTGCGCTCCTCGATCGACTGCTCGTAGAAGAACGCAGCCAGCCGCGGCAGCGTGAGTGCGTCGTAGTAGATCGCGTTGGCGATGTACTGCTGCGATGCCGCGAACTCGTTCGCGATCTGCTCGTTGAGACGTTCGACGAAACGGGGGGCTGCCATCACGGCTCCTTGTCGGTCGTTCACTGCCGACCACGTTGGTTGCCGGGGCCGGTGGGCGACCATGATGGCGCAAAGCCGCTCGCCGGGCTCGCGCGCGGTGGACTAGTGGGCCTCCGGGAGACCCACTAGGGTGCGCTACGGCGATGAGCGAGACCGCGCGGATCGGTGTCGACGGCGCGCTGCTGGCCCAGGCGGCGGGCGGCGACGAGTCCGCGTTCGCGCGGCTGATCGTGCCCTACCGCGGCGAGCTGCACGCGCACTGCTACCGGATGCTCGGCTCGGTGCACGATGCCGAGGACGCGATGCAGGACGCGCTGTTGCGCGCCTGGCGCGCGCTCGCGCGGTTCGAGGGTCGCAGCTCGCTGAGATCGTGGCTGTACACGATCGCGACCAACACCTGCCTGGATCTGATCGGCAAGCGGCCGACGCGCACGCTCCCGATCGACCACGGCCCGGCGGCTGACCCGGTCGCCGGGTCCGGAGGCCCGCTGGCGGAGCGGATCTGGATCGAGCCGTATCCCGACGAGGTGCTCGGCCTCGAGGATGGATTCGCCGCCCCCGACGCCGTCTATGACCGACGGGAGTCGGTCGAGCTCGCGTTCATCGCGGCGCTGCAGGCGTTGCCCGCAACCCAGCGGGCGGTGCTGATCCTCCGTGAGGTGCTCGGCTTTTCGGCGAAGGAGGTCGCCGAGACGCTGCAGACGTCGGTCGCATCGGTCAACAGCGCGCTGCAACGGGCCCGTGCCGGTGTGCGGGAGCGCGTCGGTGAGCGTTCGCAGCAGTCGACCCTGCGCCAGCTCGGCGACGACGAGGTTCGGCGGTTGGTCGGCCGTTATGTCGATGCGTGGGAGCGATGCGACATCGACGCGTTCGCGGCGATGCTCGCCGAGGACGCGAGCTTCGCGATGCCGCCGCTGGCCAGCTGGTTCGACGGGCGCGCGGCGATCCTCCGCTGGGTGGTGAAGGAGCCGCTGTCGGGCGTGTACCGATGGCGCGCGCTCGCCGCCAGCGCCAACGGCCAGCCGGCGCTCGGCTACTACTCGCATGATCCGGATCGCGGGCGCTGGATCCCGTTCGCGCTCAACGTGCTGACCTTCGACGGCCCGTTGATCGGCGCCGTGACGGCGTTCATCGCGCGATCACCGCGAGCGCTCGACCCGGCCTCCGTGCAGCGCCTGCCCGATCAGCCGCACGAGCCGCAGCTGACCGATGAGCTGTTCGTGCGCTTCGGTCTGCCGGCCGAGCTGGCCGACTGACACCCCCTCGACGAATCGTGGCGCTGCCCTGGACCGGCGGTGTGGGGCTGTGCTAGAAATTCGCCTGGGGGTAAGTGAATGGGGATTGCGCTATTGATCGCGCGGTTGGGACTGGCTTGTGTGTTCGCCTACGCGGCGATCGGCAAAGCGATGGATCTGGGTCGCACGCGGACCACGCTCGCCCGTTTCGGGATGCCCGAGCCGCTGGTCGCGGTTGCGGCGGTCGTGTTGCCCGCGCTCGAGCTGGTGATCGCGATCGCGCTCGTGCCCGCGACGACCGCGATCGCGGCATCGGTCGCGGCGGTGGCGCTGTTGGTCGCGTTCAGCATCGTGATCGCGCGCGCGGTCCGCGCCGGCGATCGCCATCCGTGCAATTGCCTTGGAGCCCATTCGCGGGCCAGGGCGCTCGGAGCGCCGGCGTTGATCCGCAACGCGCTGCTCGCACTGTTTGCGCTCGCGGTTGCCCTCGTCGGGCCGGGCACGAGCATCGGATCGGTGCTGGCCGGCGCCGATCCCGTGCTGGTTGCGGTCGTGGGTGTCGCGGCGGCGATCGTCGCCGCGCAGGCGTGGTTGGGCTTTGCGCTGTTTCGTCAGAACGCGCGGCTGCTGGAGCGGATCCGGCGGCTCGAGCTGGCCGAGCGTCAACGCGGCGAGTCAGCCGCGCCCGGATCAGACCAGCAGATCAAGCTGAGGGTTGCCCGTTGACCAAGCACAAACCCTCAGAGGCGCAGATCAAGGCGCTTCACCATGTGCTGTACGAGCGCAAGCGGCTGCACCGGCTGCGCACGCTGCAGCACAACATCGCCGTGTTGATGAATCTCAATCCCGAGGCCGAGCTCTCGTCTCAGGACGCGCGCGCCCCCGCGGGCTCGGGACCAACCTGGTTTTTGCCGGCGAACGGCGCCGTCGATCCGCTCGTACTCGAGGCCGCCAAGTACGGCGACGAGATCGCCGCAACCTTGATGTCAATGCACGATGACGTCGCCAAGGTCGACTTCCCGCATCATCTGCGCGCGCACGTGACCGCCGCGCTGAAGGCCGAAGCCGCCTCGTGGACCACGCGCGCCGCCTTCTGGCGCTCGCCGACCAAGCCCGATGTGGATGCCGTGGTCAAGTCGATCTCAGGTCACGTTCAGGACGCGATCGACCACGCCAAGCCGGTCGCGAAGTACTTCAAGAGCGCCCAGGCGGTGGGGGTGTGAGCGACGTGCCGCAACCACCGCAGGAAGCTCGCCCGCGCGAGCACTGGCTCGACCGGCTCGCTGCGCGCTACACGCGCCGTCAGGCGTTAAAGGCCGCCGCCGTCGGCGCGGTCGTGTCGGCGGTGCCGCTGATGCGCGTCGCGCCGGCGCTCGCCGATGACTCGCATGCGTGTCGGCAGGGATGCCTGTGGACCGCCCACCAGACGGCATCCTCGGGCTACTCGCACTGCAACTTCGGCTCGGCCTTGGCCGGGCTGCTGATCTTGGGCTACGTCGCTCCGGTTGGCTTCGCGTTCTTCGGGCCCGATGCGCTCGGCACCGATGCGGTGCTCGGGACTCAGTGCACCGACAAGGTCGCCGCCAACCAGAAGGCCGACAACAGCAACTGCCTGCAGCCCGGATGCCCGGACTTCAACCCGAAGGGATCGTTCGGCCCGTGCGAGGGCACACACGACTATTGCTGCCCGTGCAACACGGTGATCCAGGGCTATCAGCCGTGCGTGTTCCCGTGTGACGACCCGACGCATGACTGCTGCGGAGGCTGACACGCTGAGGGCGGCGCGCTGTCACAATCCACATTGATGGCCCCATTCGGGTTCGGTACGGACCACCCCAGCCAGGAGCAGCTCGAGGCCGCCGAGGTCGATCTGCAGCGGATCCGCGACGGCGGCATCCCGCTCGGAGCAGAACAGCGGCTCAAGCGGGCCGGGGCGGCAAAGACGCCGTTGTTCACGAGCGACCTGTCGTCAAAGGAGTACGCGCTCGCGCAAGCGTCGGGTCTTGTGCCGATCGCACAGGTGATGGGCTCATCGGTGGTCAAGCACGGCTGGCAGGGGTGGGGCGCGCGCGGGTTCGCCAACAGCTACACCGAAGAGCTGACGTCATGGTCGGAGCCGTGGAATCTCGCCCGGGAGCGGTCGTTTGATCGGCTCCGTCAGGAGGCGGCGCACGCGGGCGCTGACGCAGTGATCGGGATCGAGCTGTCGACGGGCTCGATCGGCGACGATCGGTCTCAGATCGAGTACGTCGTATTCGGCACGGCGGTGCGGGAGACGACGCTCGCGGCGCGATCGTCGGATGGTCCGCTGTTGAGCACGCTGTCGGGCCAGGATGTCGACAAGCTGCGCCGGATCGGAGCGGCGACGTGCGGGATCGTCGGCCACACGACGGTCGTGATGATCGGCCTCGGCGCGCGGAGCAATTGGGCGATCGGCGGCTGGCGCTCGGGCAACCAGGAGCTGACCGAGATCAGCCACGGGGTGTACGAGGCTCGCCGGCTGCTGATGGCCGAGATCGAGCGTCAGGGGACCGAGCTCGGCGCCAACGACATCGTCGTCACGACGCTCAACCACAACATCGAACATCATGAGATCGAGCGCGAGAGCGCCGCGAATCAGCACTACTTCATCGTCACGATGGACCTGCTCGGAACCGCGCTGCGGCTCGGTGCCCACGACCCCCATCCGGCGCCCCTGCGCACGCCGGTCATGTCGATCGACCTGCGCGGCTGACAACAGAGGAGTGCCGATGCCAGATTATGATCCGACCAGCACCGAGGGCCTGGCCGCGCACGCGTCCGAACGTCTGCAGATGAACGCCCGGGGGCTGTTCACCTCCGACCTGTCGGTCAACGAGTACCTGTGCATCGAGCACGCAGACTTCGAGCCGGTCGGACTCGTTGTCGGCTCCAGCATCTACCACATCGGTTACCAGCAGTCGGCGTTCAAGGGCAACGAAGAGATGCGGGTGCTCACCCAGGCGATGTACGAGGCCCGCGAGCTGGCGATGACGCGGATGGAGGAGGAGGCCGACCAGCTCGGCGCCGACGGGATCGTCGGCGTGCGGCTCGACATCGGCCGCTACGAGTGGGGCGCCGACGTCGCCGAATTCATCGCGATCGGCACCGCGATCAAGCACAAGGGCGGGAAGGTCCATCGGGCGCCGAACGGTCGCCCGTTCACCTCCGACCTGTCCGGCCAGGCGTTCTGGACGTTGATGCAGACCGGCAAGCGACCGGTCGGGATGGTGCTGGGCAACTGCGTCTACCACGTGGCCCGCCGCGGCGCGATGCAGACGATGCGTCAGGCCGGCCGCAACGTCGAGCTCGAGCAGTACACGCAGGCGCTCTACGACGCCCGCGAGCTCGCGATGGAGCGGATGCAGAAGGAGGCGGAGGCGATCGGTGACGGCGTGCTCGGGATCGTCGAGGTCAAGCTGCACGAGAACAACCACGGATGGGGCTCAAATGTCATCGAGTTCTTCGCGATCGGCACCGCCGTCGTGACCAACGAGCACGCCGAGTCGGGCGCACAGCTGCCGGCGATCACGCCGGTGCTCGACATCAACGACTGAGCGCGCCGATCGAAGGTCAGCCGGGCGGATCGTCCTCGTCGGCGCCTGAGCCGGCCGCCGCATGTGGATCGCCCGCCGCGACGATCGTCGGCGCGCCCGCGAGCACGTTGGAAAGTCGATTGCGCCGGGCACGGATCCGCGCAAATCGCGCCGCCGAGCGTCGCATCCGGCGGCTGCCCGGCTTGTAGAACCAGCGCGCCCAGATCGACGTCGGCGACGCAAGTCGGATCGCGCCGACCAGCGAGAACAGTGGGAAGAACACGCCGGCGAGCCCGAGCAGTGGCTTGCCCTTGAGGATCGCGAGCGTCGCCAGTCCGAACGAGATGCTGACCGCGGTTGAGAGGCTGGCGATCGACGAGCGGTTGTCGGCCACGTTGAATGGGGCCAGGCCCAACAGGACCATCCCTCCGATGACCGCGGCGACAATCACCGCGTCCAACGACGTGCGTCCCTCCTGGGCCCAGTAGACATCGCGCAGATAGATCCACAGCGCGAACTCGTCAAGCGTCAGGCCGGCGCCGACCCCGAACAGGCCGGCGAGGATCTCGTTCCACGGACTGACCGGGTTCAATGCGAACCCGAGGAAGCCGGCGAGCAGGATCAGCACGATCCCCCAGACGAGGTGGTGCAGATGCAGTCCGCCCTCGGTCGTGACGCTCCCCGGCCACCACGGGACGCGTGGGCTGCGCATCAGCCGCGCGCTCGTCCGGATGAACAGGAATGACAGCAGGAACATGCCGAGCAGAACGAACCCGGCACGCGTGCCGGCCTGATCCAGAAACGTGTCCGGCAAGCGGAACTGCACGACGACCCCCACGGCGCCAGGATACGCCGGGCGCTCAGCGAACGTCTGAGACCGTCAGCCGCTGCGCAGCAGGCCCTCGGATCGGGCCCACTCGATCGTCTTGCGCAGCGTCTCGGGCGCGGGTGTGTAGTGCAGGCCGAGCTCGCGCTCGGCGCGGGAACCGTCGTAGCGATGACCATGCAGCAGCGTGCGGACCATCTCGCGACAGACCGGCGGGTGCTTGCCGACGAGCTTGAACGCGGCCTCGGCGCAGGCGCCACCGACCGTCGCGACCGCCCGCGGCATCAGCCTCGGGCGCGCGTCGACGCCCGCGACCTCGGCCGCGAGCGCGAGCGCCTCGGTGATCGTCAGCCGGATCCCGGACAGCAGGTAGCGCTCGCCAGCGGCGCCGTGCTCGGCGGCGAGCAGATGCCCGCTGACGCAGTCGTCGATGTCGACAAGGCTGACGTTGGTGTCCACGAACACCTTCAGCCGACCGTCGAGGAACAGCAGCAGAAACCGGCCGGTGCCGCCGGCCCGGCCCGGGCCCTGGACCGATGACGGGTTGACGCAGACGACGTCCTGGCCGAGCTCTGAAGCGGCGTTGAGCGCTGCCCGCTCGCCCTCGGTCTTGGTCTGCTCGTAGGTCGACAGATACCAGCCGCGCGGCGTGGTCGACTCCGTCCCGATCGTGCCCGGAGCCTCGCCGATCGTGGCCGCCGAGGAGGTGTGCACGAGCCGTGGCACGCCGGCCGCCGCGGCCGCGCGCACCGCCGCGACCGCTCCGTCGACATTGGCGCGCCGCATCGGCTCGGGGTCGGCGACGCACAGCGAGTTGACCCCGGCGAGGTGAAACGCGAGCTCACAGCCGTCCATCCCGGCGGTCATCGCGGCGGCATCCCAGATCTCGCCCCGGACCACGCGCACATCCCGCTGCGCCAACACCCGGGCGGCGTCATCGGAGCGCGCCAACCCGACCAGCTCGTCGCCACGGGCGAGCAGTGCGGTGACCAGCGCGGTGCCGAGCACACCGGTGCCGCCCGTGATGAAGATCCGCATCAGCGCAGAGCGTCGGTCGAGCGCGCGAGGTAGTCGGCGCCCGACCAGACCGTCACCGCGGCCGCGATCACCATCGCCCACTGGTCGAGGTAGACGCCGGCGATCGTCACGTCCGGGCGTAGGATCGCGAGCGCGATCGCCGCGAACTGGATCGTCGCCTTCCACTTGCCCAGCATCGAGGTGTCCATCACCCGTACGCCGCCGGCGGCGACGGCGGCCCGCAGCCCGAGAATCGTGAACTCGCGTGCGATGATCACCAGCGCGATCCACGGCGACACGCGGTCGATCGCCACCAGCGCGATCAGCGCGGTCGTCACCAGCAGCTTGTCGGCCGTGGTGTCCAGGAACGATCCGAGCTTGGTCGTCACGCCCCACCGGCGCGCGAGGCGGCCGTCGAACCAGTCGGTCGCGGCCGCGCACAGAAACACGATCGCCGCAAGCGTGTCGTCGTGTCCGAGCAGCAACGCCATGATCGCCGGGCAGGCGACGATCCGCAGACACGTGCCGACGGCAAGGGTTCGCGACGAGCGCAGCGCGTTCAGAGAGCCCGCCTCCATAGCGCGGACGTTACCCCACGCACGTTCTACAGCAGGGCTTGTGCGAGCGCTCGTGCAGCGTCCGCCGACTCGGCGTCCAGCGCCGCGGTCGCGGCCGCGCGCGCCTGCGCGATTGAGACCGAGCGCAGCGCCTGCTTGACTGCCGCGATCAGGCCGGGCGCCATGCTCAGCTCGGTGACGCCGAGTCCGGCGAGCAGCAGCGCCGCCGCCGGGTCGCCGGCGAGCTCGCCGCAGACACCGACCCAGCGGTCGTGGGCGACAGCAGCGCGGACGGTCGCGTCGATCAGCCGCAGGACCGCGGGCTGCGGTCCGTCGAGTAACGCCGCCAATCGCGCGTCGCCACGTTCGGCTGCCATCGTGTACTGGGTCAGGTCGTTGGTCCCGACCGAGAAGAAGTCGACGTGCGGCGCAAGCCGCGACGCGGTCAGCGCCGCCGCCGGAACCTCGACCATGATCCCCAGCTGCACCGCCTGCTCGATCCCGAGGTCGGCGCGGGCCTCGTCAAGCAGCGTTCGTGCCGCCGCGATCTCGTCGAGCGTCGCGACCATCGGCAGCATCAGCTTCAGCGGGTAGCCGGCGGCGATCACGCGCAGCGCGGCGCGCAGCTGCACCCGCAGCAGCTCGGGCCGGGCGAGCCCCAGCCTGATCCCACGGACGCCGAGGAACGGGTTCTGCTCGGCCGGCATCGGCACTGCCGGCAGCGGCTTGTCGGCGCCGGCATCGAGCGTGCGCACGATCACTGGACGGCCCTCGAGGGCAGCCGCGATCTCCGTCAGCTGTGCCGCCTGATCGCGCTCGTCGGGTAGTGCCGGCCGATCGAGGAACAGGAACTCGGTGCGCAGCAGTCCGACACCCTCGGCCCCGGCCGCGACTGCCCGCTGGGCGTCGGCGACCGACCCGAGATTCGCGAACACCTCGATCCGAGTGCCGTCAACCGTGACCGCAGGCTCGTGGGCGTGCTCGGCGGCGATCGCGGCTGCCGCCCGCTCGCGTTCGCGGCGCTCGCTCGCCGCTGTGACGACGTCGTCGGGCGGCTCGATCGTGACCGTCGCGCGGTCCCCATCGAGCAACAGCGTCGTCCCGTCGGCCACCGCCAGCAGCGGGTCGCCGAGCCCGACGACCGCAGGGATGCCGAGCGCGCGCGCCAGGATCGCCGCGTGTGCCGTGGCCGACCCGCGGGCGGTGGCGATCGCCAGCACCCGATCCGGGTCGAGCCCGGCCGCATCGGCGGGCGTGAGCTCATCGGCGACCACGATCGACGCGGCGGCATCATCGGCGCCCGCGCCGGCGCCGTCGCGATCGCCCTCCTCGCCTCGTGAGCGCCCGATCTCGCCCGCCACGCGTCGACCGACGTCGACGACATCGGTCGCGCGCTCGGCCAGCAGCGGATCGGGCAGCGCTCGATAGACCGCGGCCACGTGCTCGGCAGCGTGGTGCCAGGCGGTCTCGGCGGCCTGGCCCGCGGCGATCGCTTCGCGCGCTGGAGACAGCAGCGCGTCGTCGTCGAGCAACGCCAGGTGCGCGTCGAAGATCTCCGCCTCGGAGGTGCCGGCTCGCTGGGCGACCGTCTCGCGGTCGCGCTGGATCGCGGTGCCGGCGGCCGCGATCGCGCCGTCCAGCAGCGCGCGCTCGGCGGCGGCGTCCTGCGCCACCCGGGCCGGCGGTGGCGCGTCGACCCCGACCGGCGCGATCGAGCGGGTCGGTCCGATCGCGATGCCGGCCGAGACGGCCACCCCGGTCAGGACCTCGCCCGGTGCCGGAACATCGCTGGTGTGGCTGGGAGATCCGTCAACTACCGGTTGCCGTTCGGCTGGCTCAGCTGCGCTGCCGGCCACCGTCACGCCGTCGCCGAACCCCTCGTCGGCCAAGGCCGTGAGCGCAGCGAGCGCGTCGGTGGCGCCCGGACCGGATGCCGTCACCACCAGCGTGTCGCCCAGCCGCGCGCCCAGCGACACCAGGCCGGTCAGCGACCGCGCGCTCACCGGCGCGCCGTCGGCACCGGTCTTGGCCACCCGCAGCTCGGCGTCGAAGCCGCGCGCGGTCTCGACGAACCGCGCCGCCGGCCGCGCATGAAGGCCGATCTCGTTGCGGACCGCGAGTTCCACGCGCGCATCGGCGTCGTCGCCGCTGACCGGCGGCGCCTCCGTCGCGGGGCTTTCGTCTGCGACCTGCGAGGCCTTCATCGCCAGCGCTCCGCGGGCCTCGCTGGCGACCTCGTCCAGCGACGCTCCGCCCGCCGCCGCCACCGCCGCCGCAACCGCTCCTTCCACCAACGGCGCCGCGCTCAACCGCACCGGTCCGGCGGCCTGGTCGCCGAGCATCTCGACCGCGAACTCGGCACTCATCAGCGCCGACCCGAGGTCCATCAGCACGAGCACGCCGTCGGCGGACATCACCCGCTCGATCGCGGCCTGCACGCGGCCGGCGTCCGTGCCGAGCGCGCCTTCCTCCTCAAAGCCCCCGGCCGCCTGCACCGCCAACTCCGGGCCCGACATCTCGCGCGCGAGCGCGACCACCCCCTCGGCGAGTGAGGCGCTGTGAGAGACGATGACGATCCCGACCATCGAAACCGCCGCCGCGTCGGAGGGCTAGGCACCCAGGCCGTAGGCGCGGTACAGGTACTCGATCGGGTGTGCGGCGGGTCGCTTGGTCCCGTCGGCGATCTGCCAGCGGCAGGTCTCAGAGTCACACAGCACGGTCGAGGCTCCCGACGCGGCGACCTGATCGAACAGATCGCGGCCGACCGCCTGCGCGATCCCATACTTCTCGAGCTTGAGCCCGTAGGTACCGGCGGTGCCGCAACAGCGGGCGGTCATCTCGCGCACCTCGAGTTCGGGGATCAGCGCTAGCAGATCCAGCGCGGGCTTGCCGATCCAGTGGCCCTGCTGCTGGCACGGCGCGTGATAGGCGACGGTCTCGCGCAGCGGCTGAAAGTCGGTCTTCAGCTCCCCCGGTCATGCAGCTCGAGCAGCAGTTCGCAGATGTCGTAGACGCGCTCGGACACCCGCTTGATCACCGGATCATTCTCGAGTCCGAGCACCTCGCGGCCCTCACGCTTGAGCATCAGGGTGCAGCTGGTGGCGTTGCCGACGATGATCGTGCCGTCGTCGTCGAGCTTGGAATCGAGCGACCGTGCCAGCGCCCGCAGCACCTTGCGCGCGTCGTCGAACAGGCCCGAGGACTGCAGCGGCAGGCCACAGCAGTCCTGCTTGGGAACGATCACCTCGAACCCGTTGTGCTCGAGGATCGCGACCAGCTTCTCGCCCTCCCACGGCTCGTAGTACTCGGTCCCGCATCCGTGGAAGTAGATGATCTTGCGCGGCGAGCGCATCCGCTCGCGGTCCGGTCGCGACCGCGCCCACTTCGAGAACCGCCGCCCGGCGAACGCCGGCATCGGCGCGTCACGATGGATCCCGAGCAGTTTCTCGATCACGATCCGCGACGGCTTGAGCTTCAGCGACAGATTCGCCAGCGGCGCCACCGGCGTCCCCGCGCGGCCCAGCCAGGTCGGTCGCGTGATGATCCGGTCACGCAGCGGCCAGCCCTTCTGGCGCTTGAGCTTGGCGCGCGCTTGGGCGTTGATCTCGGCGATCTTGACGCCCTGGGGGCAAACCTGCGAGCAGATCCCACAGCCCGAGCAGTAGTCGACCGAGAGATCGACCGAGGCGTCACCGGCGACGCGGAACCGCTCAGACTGCGGACCCGCGTACTTCGGACCGGGGAACAGCGGGGAGACGTTGGCAACCGGGCACTGGGTCTCGCAGATCGTGCACTTGACGCAGTGATCGAGCGAGCCGCGCAGCAGTGCCAGTTCAAGCAGGTCGGTCACGACGCGACACCCACCTTGGTCTTGAGGTTAGCCCCGATCAGCGCCGCCACGCGGTAGCCGGATCCCAGCGCGATCCCCTCGCCCGATCCCTCTCGCCACGGGATCGCGCCCGGCAACGAGGCGCCGGCGACGAACACGTTGTCGACGCCGACGGCGCGCAGTTCGGAGTCGACCGCGACGCCCGCGCGCGCCAGCGGCTGTTCGGACAGGTACTCGCGCACGAACCGCGGCTCCCCGGGGCCCGCCGCGCCGCGCAGCGGCAGCTCGAGCACCCGCTCGTGCGTGAGCCAGTGCGAGTCGAGCTCGATCGCCCCCGAGGCAAAGCCGCCGGTGGCGAGCACGTACCAATCGGCGGCGTAGGTCAGATCGTGTCCGGCGGCGTGAGTCGAGACGGCGCGCACCCGATCGCCGGAGCGCTCGTGCGAGATCACCTCGGCGCCAAGCACGAGCCGGCCACCGGCCGCCCGCAGTGCCGCTCGCAGCGCGTCGTAGCGCCGCATGCCCGGAACCGACGGCGGCAGCGTCGGGATCTCGAACACCCGCCGTCCGAGCCGTCGCTCGAGGTCAGCGACCGCCGCGGCCGGATCGCGCAGCCCGAGCATCGCCGGCAGCCCGACGTGCTCTTCGGTGCGCAGCATCGGCAACAGCTGCGCGCAGAAGCTGCCACGCCAAGCGGGATCGTCGAAGTGCCTGGCCATCCCGAGAGGGCTCATGTCGGCCCGCTCCAGCGCCAGCTCGATGCTGATCCCGCGCGCGTCGATCCCGGCGGCGGTCAGGTTCGCGGCGCACAGGCTCGGGTGAAACTCGCGCAGCGCCGGCGCGGAGACGACCGCGACCGAGCGCAGCCCCGACGCGTCGCCGCCCGCGAACGTGCTCGGCGCCAGCGCCGACGGCCGCAGACCACCCATCGCGGTCGGCAGCGACAGATTTCGCTCTAAGCCACCGACGTACCCGTAGTCCGGCAGCGGGCCGGCGGCGATCCGATCGGCGAACCAGCGCAGCGACTCCGCGACCGCCTCGGTGCCGATCAGCGCGTACGGATGTTCGGGAGCGTCGGCGATCAGCCGCGGCAGCGCCTCGCTCGGCGACGTGACCAGCTCCGGCATGTAGCCGAGCACGTCGATCGTGCCCGGCGACAGGTGCGTGGAGCCGTGACCCTTGGCCAGCACCGCGACCTTCGCACCGGCCTCGGCCAGCCGCGTGCCCGCGGTCAGCCCAGCGGTGCCGCCGCCGATCACGACCACATCGAAGTGCAACTGCGATCTCACGGCGCTTGCCCGGACGCGACCGGAGTCGCGGCCTTCGCGCCGGGTGCGTGCTCGACGTCGAGCACGCCCTGGAATACCCAGTCGTCAAAGCGGACCTGGCGCAGCTGGTCGCCGTACAGGATCGGCCACGTGCCCTTCCATCGTTCCTGCAGGAAGTCCAGCAGCGCGCGGTTGGCCTCCTCGGCGGTCAACCCGTCGAGCTGGTGCAGGATTCCGGTCGCCCGGTAGTTGCAAAAGCCGCCCTGGCACGGTCCCATCCCCAGCCGCAGCTGACGGCGGATGTCGTCGAGCTTGACCGAGCCGGTCCGGCGGATCGCGTCGTTGAGCCGCGAGCGGGTGACGAGTTCGCACTCGCAGATCACCTGCTCGTCCAGTAGCGCCGCCTCCTTGCGCGCGAGCCGCTCGCCGAGCGTGTAGTTGGCGCCGGACTCCGAGCCGGGCAGCGGCTCTGACGCGGTCGTGCACGATCGCGTCACCCCCAGGTGGCCGCAGACTGCGTCGACGGTCTCCTCGGCCATCATCCGGAAGGTCGTCAGCTTGCCGCCGGTGATCGTCACAAAGCCGCTGATCCCGTCACGCTCGGCGTGGTCGAGCAGCGCGTGCGCGCGGGTCACGTCGCGGGTGTCGGTGTCTGACGCCTTGGAATCCTCAAACAGCGGCCGCACGCCGGTCCAGACCCGCAGCGCTCGCGCGCGCCTGAAGCCGGGCACCAGCTTCTCGCCGTCGTCGAGCATCTGCGTGACCTCGTGCTCGTCGACCGTGTGATCGTCGGGGTCGTCGGTGTGCTGGTCGGTCGTGCCGATCACCGACACTGTCCGGATCGGCACGATGATGTCGCCGTCGGTCGGCAACTGGCAGCGGTTGATGACGGTATTCACGAGCCGGTGGTTCATCGCGATCATGATTCCCCGGCCGGGCAGCACCCTGACGCCCTCGATCCCGGCGAGATCGGCGATCCGGCCCGCCCAGGCGCCGCCGGCGTTGACCGTGACCTGCGCCTCGATCTCGAGCTCCTCGCCGCTGCGTACGTCTCGCACGCGCGCGCCCGTCACCCGATCCGACGACCGGTGAACGGCGATCGCCTCGTGGTAGGTGAGGATCCGCGCGCCGCGCTGCTGGGCGCCATGGCCCATCGCCCACAACGTCTTCCAGACGTCGATGTTCGCGTCCGGAACGCGGAACGCGCGCGAGGTCTTCGGGTGCAGACGGGGCTCGGCGCGCAGTGCCTCCGCGGCCGAGATCTCCTCGCAGTCGACGTCGGTGGCCCGGCAGCCGGCGACGAACGTGTCCGCGTAGTCGGGGTCGTCGAACGGGGTCGTGACGAACAGCCCGCCGGTGTCCTCGATGCAGTCGGCCGCGACCCTTCTCAGGATCCGATTCTCGGCGATGCACTCCTGTGCGGCGCGCGGATCCTTGACCGCGTAGCGACCACCGGAGTGCAGCAGGCCGTGGAATCGGCCGCTCGTGCCCTCGGCGAGGTCGGCTCGGTCGACGAGTACGACGTCGAACCCGCGCAGCGTCGCGTCCCAGGCGACTCCGACTCCCGTCGCGCCGCCGCCGATCACGAGGATCTCGGTGCTCAGCGTTGTCATTGCAGGAGCCTACCTCCGTGACGAGCGGGGCGACCTCGCGGCCGCCCGCTCGCGTTCATCTCCGATCAGTCCACCCAGTCAAACGTCCGGGTGACGGCCTTCTTCCACTCCTTGTAATACGCGTCGCGCTTGTCGGGATCGAGCTTCGGCTCCCAGCGCTTGTCCTCGGCCCAGTTGGCCCGGACCTCGTCCTCCGATGACCAGAACCCGACCGCCATGCCGGCGGCGTAGGCGGCGCCGAGCGCGGTCGTCTCGGCGACCTGCGGCCGGATCACCGGCACGCCGAGGATGTCGGCCTGGAACTGCATCAGCATCTCGTTGGCGACCATGCCGCCGTCGACCTTGAGCGAGTCCAGCTGCACACCGGAGTCGGTCGCCATCGCGTCGACGACCTCGCGCGACTGATACGCGGTCGCCTCGAGCGTTGCCCGCGCGATGTGACCGTGGTTGATGTAGCGCGTCAGGCCGCAGAACACGCCGCGTGCGTCCGAGCGCCAGTACGGGGCGAACAGACCCGAGAACGCCGGAACGATGTACATGCCGCCGTTGTCCTCGACGCTCTGCGCCAGCTCCTCGACGTCCGGCGCGGCCTTGATCATCTTGAGGTTGTCCCGCAGCCACTGCACCAGGGCACCGGCGATCGCGATCGAGCCCTCCAGCGCGTAGATCGGCTTGTTGTCGCCGATCTTGTAACAGACGGTCGACAGCAGGCCGGAGTTGGACTTGACCACCTCCTCGCCGGTGTTGAGCAGCAAGAAGCAGCCGGTTCCGTAGGTGTTCTTGGCCTCGCCGACCGAGAAGCAGGCCTGGCCGAACGTCGCCGCCTGCTGGTCGCCGAGGTCACCGGCGATCGGGATCCCGGCCATCTTGCCGCTCTTGACCTCGCCGTAGACCTCGCTTGAGGCCTTGATCTCGGGCAGCATCGACATCGGCACGCCGATCGCGTCGGCGATGCTCTCGTCCCACGACAGCGTCTTGAGGTCCATCAGCATCGTGCGGCTGGCGTTGGTCGGGTCGGTGATGTGCTGGCCGCCATCGACGCCGCCGGTCAGGTTCCACAGGCACCAGGTGTCCATGTTTCCGAACACGAGATCGCCGGCCTCGGCCTTCTCGCGCGCACCGTCGACGTTGTCGAGGATCCAGCGGACCTTCGGCGACGAGAAGTACGTCGCCAGCGGTAGGCCGACCGTGTCCCGGAAGCGGTCGGGACCGGCGTCGCCGCCGATCTCCTCAACCAGCTTGTCGGTGCGGGTGTCCTGCCAGACGATCGCGTTGTGGATCGGCTCGCCGGTGGTCTTGTCCCACACCAGCGCGGTCTCGCGCTGGTTGGTGACGCCGAGCGCGGCGATGTCGTCGGTGGAGGCGCCGGCCGCGTCCATCGCCTCGTCGAGCACCTCCGAGCAGCGGGCCCAGACCTCCTTGGCGTCGTGCTCGACCCAGCCGGGCTTCGGATAGATCTGCTCGTGCTCCTTCTGCGAGATCGCGACGACGTGTCCCTCGTGGTCGAAGATCATCGCCCGACTGCTGGTCGTCCCCTGGTCCAGCGCTGCTGCGTATTTCGGCATGTCCGTCCTTTCAGTCCGCCAGCGTGTCGGCGGCGCTCTTGAAGAGGTAATAGGTGGAGGTCGCGCCCGGATCCTGATGACCGGCCGACCGGTCGCCGAGGTAGCTGGCCCGTCCCTTGCGCGCGACGAGCGGGGTCGTCGCGTTCATGCCCTGCTCGGCGGCCTCGACCGCGGCCCGAAGACCGGAGTCGAGGTCCGCCGCCTGCGCGAGCGCATCGATCGCCGGCGTCAGCGCGTCGACCATCGTCTTGTCGCCTGACTGCGCCTTGCCGCGCGCCTTGACGCCGTCCAGACCCTTGTGCCACGCGGCTGCAAACGCCGCCTGGTCGACCTCGGGCTGTCCAGCGAGCGCGGTTCCGATCTGCAACAGCAGCGTCCCGTACAGCGGACCGGCGGCGCCGCCGACACTCGACACGAGCGCCATCGCCGCCGTCTTCAGCACGGCTCCGGGATCGGCCTGCTCGGACGCCTGCAGCTTCTCCAGCGCCTTCTGCATGCCGCGGTTCATGTTCGTCCCGTGGTCGCCGTCCCCGATCGCGGTGTCAAGCCGGACGAGCTCCTGACGGTGCTCGGCCATCTCGGCGGCGAACTGCTGCATCCACGCGAGCGTGGAGTCACGATCGATCGCCACTACACGCCCCAGCGCAGCGCCGGCGTGTTGACCGGGGCGTCCCAATAGCCGGTCAGCTCGTCGTCGAGCCGGAGCAGCGTGATCGAGCAGCCCTGCATCTCCAGCGACGTGATGAAGTTGCCGATGAGGTTGCGCTCGATCGTCAGCCCATGGTCGGCCGCGATCTTCGCCACCTCGGCATACATCACGTACAGCTCCAGCAGCGGCGTGCCGCCCATGCCGTTGACGAACGCGAGCACGCGATCGCCGGAGCCGAACGGCAGGTCCTCGAGGATCGGGCCCATCAGCCGCTCGGCGATCTGCGACGCCGGCCCGATCTTCTCCCGGAACCTGCCCGGCTCTCCGTGGATCCCGATCCCGATCTCGACCTCGTCCTCGGCCAGCTCGAAGCTCGGCTCCCCCGAGGCCGGGGTGATGCACGGGGTCAGGGCCATGCCCATCGACCTGCCCTGGGCGTTGACCCGCCGGCCGATCTCGGCGACCTGCTGCAGATCACGGCCGCCATCGGCCGCGCCACCGCAGATCTTCTCGACCAGCACCGTTACCCCGACGCCGCGGCGTCCCGCCGTGTACAGCGAGTCCTCGACCGCGACGTCGTCGTTGGTCAGGATCGTCTCGACCTGGATGTCCTCCGTGCGGCCCATCTCCGCCGCCATGTCGAAGTTCATCACGTCGCCGGTGTAGTTCTTGACGATGTGGATCACACCGGCGCCGCCGTCCACGGCCTTGGTCGCTTCGATCATCTGGTCCGGGGTCGGCGAGGTGAACACCTGGCCCGGACAGGCGGCATCGAGCATCCCCGGGCCGACGAACCCACCATGCATCGGCTCGTGGCCGGCGCCACCGCCCGAGATCAGCCCGACCTTGCCCTTGACGGGCGCGTCGGCGCGGATCACGCAGGCGGGTTCGAACGTGACACGGACACGGTCCCCGTGTGCCGCCTGCACGCCACGCAGCGCGTCCGCGAGCACATCGTCGGGTGCGTTGATCAGTTTCTTCATCGTGTTGACTCCGATCAGCCCGGATAGAAGGCGCCGAACAGCAGCGCGCCGATCGCGCCGCCGACGAGCGGGCCGAGTACCGGAACCCACGAGTACGACCAATCAGAGCTCCCCTTGCCGGGAATCGGGAGGATCGCGTGCATGATCCGCGGACACAGGTCACGCGTCGGGTTGATCGCGTATCCCGTCGGTCCGCCGAGCGACATGCCGATCGCGACCACGAGGAACGCGATCAGCAGGATGTTCAGGCCACCGGCCAGGACCGGTCCCTGGAAGCTGCCGGTCAACGCCAGGATTCCGAACACCAGCACGCATGTGCCGACGACCTCGGTCACGAAGTTCCAGGCGTAATTGCGGATTGCCGGGCCGGTGCAGAACACCGCAAGCTTCAGGCCCGGGTCCTCGGTCTCACGCCAGTGCAGGAAGTACGTCAGGTAGACGAGGAACGCGCCCAGCGACGCGCCGAGGAACTCGCCGACCCACTGGTGCCACGCAAAACTACCGTTGATGTTGCCGTTGATCCACAACCCGAGCGTGACCGCCGGGTTCAGAGCGGCGCCGTCGAAGTGACCCACGGAGTAGGCGCCCACCATCACGGCGAATCCCCAGCCGAACGTGATCACCACCCAGCCCGAGTCCTGTGCCTTGGACTTCGTCAAGAGCACGGCCGCGACGACTCCGTCGCCCAGCAGGATCAGCAACGCCGTGCCGATCGTTTCAGCACCGATGATGCTCACTATCTCCTCCTAGTGAGAAAAGGGATATTGACGGCGCGATACTATCCGCACAAGTTCGACAATGTCAAACTCGGTTCATCAATCAGAAACTCGGTTCGTCACTACCCGAAATCGCACCTAAAACCAGAGTGCCGCCTTGCCAGGAAACATCCAATCGATCGAGCGCGCAGCGGCGATCCTGAGGCTGCTCTCGGGACGATCCCGACAGCTTGGCGTGGTCGACCTCGCCGGCGAGCTGAGCCTCTCCAAGGGCACGGTGCACGGGCTGCTGCGCACGCTCCAGCACGTCGGATTCGTCGAGCAGGACCCCGACACGGGCAAGTACAAGCTCGGTGCCGCACTGCTGCACATGGGTTCGAGTTACCTCGACGGCAACGAGCTGCGTACGCGCGCGTTGAACTGGTCGGACTCGCTCGCTGCGCGCAGCCGCGAGGCGGTCCGGATCGGAACCCTGCACGAGTCCCAGGTGCTGATCGTTCACCATGTCTTCCGTCCCGATGACAGCCTGCAGACGCTCGATGTCGGCTCGCTGTTGCCGGCCCACGCGACCGCGCTGGGCAAGGTGCTGCTCGCGCATCATCCGTTCGCGCTGGCGGAGGTGTCGCGGACCGGGCTGAAGTCCTATACGGACGCGACGATCTGCGATCTCGAGCGGCTCGAGCGCGAGCTTGCCCGGGTCGCCGAACGCGGCTGGGCGGCCGACATCGGTGAGCTGAGCCCGGGGCAGGTGTCGATCGCCGCGCCGATCGCCGACCGTGCGGGGCGGACCGTCGGCGCGGTCGGTATCTTCGGGCCACCGGAGCGGCTGCTGGCGGCGCGCCAGCCGCGGGGTGAGCTCGTCGCCTACGTGCGCGAGGCCGCACGAGCCGTATCCCGCGAGCTCGGGGCGATCCCGTGGTGAGGTGACGCACACGATGAAAGAGCGATATGTGGCGGCGATCGACCAGGGCACCGCGTCGTCGCGGTGCCTGATCTTCGACCGCTCCGGGAACATCGTGTCGGTCGCGCAGAAGGAGCATCGACACAGCTATCCGAAACCCGGTTGGGTCGAGCACGATCCGCTCGAGCTCTGGATCAACACTGAAGAGGTCACCGCCCGCGCGATCGCCGACGCTCGCCTTCAGGCGTCGGACATCGTCGCGCTCGGGATCGCCAACCAGCGCGAATCGACGGTCGTCTGGAGTCGCGACACCGGCCAACCGGTCCACCCGGCGATCAACTGGCAGGACATGCGCACCGACCACCTCGTACGCGAGCTCAACGCCGAGTTCGGCTCCGAGTTCTTCCGCGAGCGCTCCGGGTTGCCGGCGACGACGTACTTCTCGGGACCGAAGCTGCGCTGGCTGTTGGACAACGTGCCCGGACTGCGCGGCCGTGCCGAGCGGGGCGAGGTGCTGTTCGGGACGATCGACTCGTGGCTGATCTGGCGGCTCACCGGCCGCCATCTGACCGACGTGACCAACGCCAGCCGGACGCTGATGATGAGCCTGCGCACGCTGAACTGGGACGACGAGTTGCTTGCGGCACTCGGCGTCCCGCGGGCGATGCTGCCCGAGATCCGCTCCTCATCTGAGGTCTACGGTGAGGCTCGTGGGTCGCTCGGCGGCGTGCCGGTCGCCGGCGCGCTCGGCGACCAACAGGCGGCGTTGTTCGGGCAGGCGTGCTTCGAGCCCGGCGAGGCGAAGTGCACCTATGGCACCGGCAGCTTTCTGCTGATGAACATGGGCGAGCGACCGGTCGTGTCGGCCAGCGGGCTGTTGACGACGCTCGCCTGCCGAGTCGGTGACGAGCCGCCGACGTACGCGTTCGAGGGCTCGATCGCCGTCACCGGCGCGCTCGTCCGCTGGTTTCGCGACAACCTCGGCCTGATCGGTTCGGCGCCCGAGATCGAGACGCTGGCGCGTACGGTCGACGACAACGGCGGCTGCTACTTCGTGCCGGCGTTCTCGGGCCTGTTCGCGCCCCACTGGCGCTCGGATGCGCGCGGGGTGATCGCCGGACTGACCGGCTACATCACCAAGGGCCACCTCGCCCGCGCGGTGCTCGAGGCGACCGCCTGGCAGACGCGCGAGGTCGTCGAGGCGATGATCGCCGACTCGGGGATCGGGCTCTCCACCCTGCGCGTGGACGGTGGCATGACCGCGAACAACCTGCTGATGCAGTTCCTCGCCGACGTGCTCGACGTCTCGGTCGTGCGCCCGATCGTGGCCGAGACGGTGTCGCTCGGGGCGGCCTATGCCGCCGGGCTCGCGGTCGGCTTCTGGTCAGGGCGCGAGGAGCTCCGCGCCAACTGGCACATGGCCGCGCAGTGGCGGCCCAACCACTCCGACGAGATCGAGCGGGGCTACCGCAAGTGGCGCAAGGCGGTCGCGCGGACGACCGACTGGCTCGACGAGGACGACGAGTGACCGTTGCGCCCGGCGCCGTTGCCGTCCGCGGCCGAGCCATTGCTGTTCGCGGTCAGCTTCGCGCTCGAGTCGGATCCCTTGCCGTCGCGCCGGCGGTAGGGGTTGATCGACGGACCACTGCCGCTGGTCGTCTCGAAGAACGTCTGCACCCGGTCGATCAGCGCCTGCGTGTCGGCGCCCGGAGCGATCGGCTCGCCGAACGAGACCGTGATCCGATGGCGCTTGGAGAACAGCTTGCCATGCAGTCGCTTGGGCCACAGCCGGCCGGGCGGCATTGCCTCGGCGGTGCCGGTGACCTTGATCGGGACGATCGACAGGTTGTGCGCCGCCGCCAGCACGGCGGCGCCTCGCCGGACCCGTCCCGGAGTGCCGCCGCGCGATCGCGTTCCCTCCGGATACAGCAGCAGGTTCCAGCCGTCATCGAGCAACGTGTCGAGATGACCCGTGTTCTTGGCGACTGCGTTGCCCTTGTGGCGGTCGATCGGCACCGTGTTGAAGATCAGCGATACAAGCGATGCGGTCAGCCGGTTGCGGTAGAAGTAATCGGCCGCGGCGGCCACCGCGGTCCGCTTGCGCAGTCGGCGCGGGAGCGCCGAGAGGATCACCGGGGTGTCCATATGGCTGGCGTGGTTGGCGACCAGGATCACTGGCCCCTTCAGCGCCGCGAGCTTCTCCTTGCCGGTCGCCTGGCGCGCCGCGTAGTAGTTCATCGCCGGGTTGAGCGCGAACTGCATGAACCGCTCACGCACGAACCGCGCGGGCGCCGAGCGTGCCCACGGCACGTCGAGGTCGCTGGCGGCGTCACGCAGCTCGCGCCCACGCTGGGGCGCCTGACGGGCGAGCGCGGCGATCCGTTGCTTGAGTGTGCGTTTGCGGCGGAACGGCAGCACAGCCGAGATACCCCCCTGCGTGACAACCGTTACAGAATTGTTGCCCGGCCACACGACGGAGCGGTAACGTCTATGGCGCGAGGAGAATCGAGCAAGCGAGGAGTCCATGAGTCCGGAGAAGCAGGAACGTCGAAACCGGCCGGAGCAGGACAAGAACGCGGGCTACGCCGAGGGTCAGGCGTCAGCCTCCGACGGGGAGTTCAAGCGTCCTGCGCACGGCCACTTCTCAGACGGCCAGGCACCGCCCGAGAACCCACAGGACGAGCACTACGGCAGGTTCAGCGAGGGCCAGGAGAAGCTCACCGAGCATCCCAAGCGGGTCGGCCACGGTGGCTTCGGCGAGGGCCAGAGGAAGGACTCATGAGCGAGCACGAGCCCGAGACCCCGCCGAACGACCCGGAGACCCCGCCAAACGCCCCCGAGCAGACTCACAGCGGCTTCGCCGAGGGCGAGGCCAACCCGGAGCAGTTCCCCGATGAGCACGAGGTCGGACGCTTCAGCACCGGCGAGGACGCTGGGGAGCCGGTTGAGCGCGGTTCGTTTGCCGAGGGTCAGAAGACCGAGCCCGATCCGGCCGACCCCGACGAGGGCTTCGCCGAGGAGGAGCGGGAGTCCTCGAGGACCGGTACGCAGGGCCCGGCCGCCGACGAGTAGCCGCGCGGCGCGCAGACGAGATCAGGGTCCTCCCCGGTCAGCGCCATCCACGCCGCGCGCAGCCCGTGGCTGCCCGCGACCTGCAGCGCGGGCGCGCGGTTCTCCATCTGCCCGATCAACAACGCCCCGGCCGGCGGCCGGACCACGCACACTGCAGGCGTGTGGGTCGGGTCGACGGCGGCGGCCCGGAGCTGCGCGCTCAGCTGGTCATAGCGCTCGGAACGGGTTTCGCGCAGTGCCACCAGCGCCGGGTTGAGCTTGCGCAGATAGCCGACGGTCAGCCGCGCGACCGCGCTTGACAGCGGCGTGTGCCCGACGCCGTGCGGCCGCGTCTGCAGCACCAGCAGATCGGTCGCGGTACCGGCAATGGCAGAGTGACCGGGATCGCCTCGGCGAGCGTCGCATCCAGCAGCCGTCGACCGCGAAACCTCACGGGACCGCCTGCCAGCCACGGCAACCGGCTCGAGCACAGCATCGCGGCGCGGATCTGCGGCGTCATCGGCGAGCGGTGCGAGGTCGACGATCTCGGTGGTGTCGACATCGGTCGCGGTGCAATGCAGTTCGATCCCGCGAGCGAGGATCCGATCGGTTCGCAGCGGTCGCTGCCGTCGCCAGACCTCGCCGATCACGTAGTCGAGATCGAACACCGGACGCCGGCGGACGAACCGAAACGGGGCGGCGAACGCCGGGTTGCCGAATCCGTGGGGGTACAGAGCAGCCAGGTATGCGGCTTGGTCGGCGAGCAAAAAGGCGCCGGCGAACGCGCCCGGCGGATGCGCCGTGGACCTCGTCGAAGCAGTCGGTGAACCCGAGCTGTTCGATTGCCGCCGTCATCCCCGCTGAGACGACGCCGCGCATCCCGCCGCCCTCGATCACGAGCGCGATCCGTCGTCCGTCGTCGCGCGCGCCGGGCTCCGAGCCCTGCTCGCGGCGGCGATGCAACGCCGCGATCACCGGGTGCGATCGCTGGTCCTCGGTCATCGCCGTCGCCTGTGCGGCCAGCAGCGGGTCGGCGCTGAACTTGCGCAGGGATGACAGGCGCACCGCCGCCAGGGTACTGTCCGCGGGCGGTGATCGTGAGCCTCGGCCAGACGGATCTGGAGGTCAGTCGGATCGGTCTCGGGCTGGCGGCGCTCGGCCGGCCGGGCTACATCAATCTCGGGCATGGCGACGACCTCTCGGGCGAGACCGACGTCGATTCGATGCGCGCGCACGCGCACGCGGTGCTCGACGCGGCGTACGCGTCGGGGGTGCGCTACTTCGATGCTGCCCGCTCCTACGGACTCGCCGAGCAGTTCCTCGGCTCCTGGCTGCAGGCGCGCGGGCTCGGCCGGGGCGAGCTGACGGTCGGCTCGAAGTGGGGCTACAGGTACACGGCCGACTGGCGCGTCGACGCCGAGGTCAACGAGGTCAAGGACCTGTCGATCGAGACGCTACGGCGCCAGGAGCACGAGTCCCAGGCGCTGCTGGGCAACACGCTCGCGCTCTACCAGATCCACTCGGCGACGATCGAGAGCGGCGTGCTGTCCGATCGCGCCGTGCTCGACGAGCTGGCGCGGCTGCGCACCGACGGGCTGCGGATCGGCTTCACCTCGACCGGCCCGAACCAGTCAGAGACGATCGAGCGCGCGCTCGCGACCGGCGCACTTCGATGCCGTCCAGGCGACCTTCAACCTGCTCGAGCGCTCCGCCGGGCCGGCGCTCGCGGCCGCCTCGGCGGCGCCGGGCTCGGGGTGATCATCAAGGAGGCGGTCGCCAACGGCCGGCTGACCGCGCGCGGCGACGTGCCGGCGCTGCTGTCGGCCGCAGCCGACCGTGGGGTCACGCCGGATGCGTTGGCGCTCGCGTTCGTGCTCGCGCAGCCGTGGGTCGACGTCGGCTTGAGCGGCGCCTCGACCGCGCCGATGCTCGCCTCAGCAACCTGTCGGCCGCGCGACGTGGCGTGGGATCCGGCGGTCGGTACGTCACTGGCGGGCGTGGTCGAGTCGCCGCAGCGCTATTGGCAGCGGCGCAGCGCGCTCGCCTGGAATTGATCAGGATCACACGCGCTCAGCGGGCGGCGACCTCAGCCACCGGCTTGGGCTCGAGCGCGGCTCCCGATGCCGGTCGCCGCTGCGCGTCGCGGGCAGCGAAGTACTCGGCGCCCTCGATGCTGATGTGCGGCGTGATCTTGTCCAGCCAGCGCGGCATGTACCAGTTGACCTTCCCCATCAACACCATCAGCGCCGGCACCAGCAGGCAGCGAACGATCGTCGCGTCGAGGATCACCGCTACCGCCAACCCGACTCCGAACTGCTTGACGGTCGGGTCGCCGTTGAGCACGAAGCTGCCGAACACGAACACCATGATCGCCGCCGCCGCGGTGATCACCCGGGCGCTGGTGACCAGGCCGGACACCACCGAGCTCTTGTTGTCCTCGCCGGCGTGGACGTGCTCCTCGATCTGGGAGACGAGGAACACCTCGTAGTCCATCGACAGCCCGAACAGGATCGCGAACATGAACAGCGGTACGTAGGAGACGATCGGGACCGGCCCCTCCAAACCGATCGCGCTGTGGAACCAGCCGTACTGGAACAGCGCCACCAGCACACCGTATGCGGCGCCGATCGACAGCACGTTCATCAGCGCCGCCTGCAACGGGATCACCACGGTGCGGAACGCCAGCAGCAACAGCACGAAGCTGAGGCGCGATCACGACGGCGATCTGCAGCGGCAGCTTGCTGGTGATGTTTGCGGCGAGGTCGATGTTCGATGCCGTCGTGCCGCCCACCTCCGCGGTCATGTCGGTTCCGTGCTCGGCCTTCGGGATCACGCTGTCACGCAACGTGTTGACCAGCGTGGTCGTCTGATCGGCCGCTGGGCCGTGGGTGGAGATCGCGTTGAAGAACGCGCCCGTGCCGGCCTTGTCGAGCTGGATCGGGGTGACGGCCGCGACGCCGTTGGTCGCCGCGACGTCCTTCTGCAGCGTCGCCAGCGGCGTTGGTCGGATCCGAGCTGGTTCGCCGGCGACCCGAGCGAGACCGAGACGATCAGCGGGCCGTTGACGCCGGCCCCGAAGTGGGTCGAGATCTGGTCATAGGCCTGTCGGGCGGTCGTCGAACTCGACAGCGCCGCAACGTCCTTCTGACCGAGCGTCAGCGACAGCAGCGGGATCGACAGCGGGATCAGGATCGCCAGGGCGGCGAGACCGGCGAGCACCGGTCGATGGGCGATTCCGGCCGCCCACCGTGCCCAACGGCCGGACCGGGTCTTGTTCTCGTCCGGGGGATGACGGACCCGCAGCGAATTGATCCGCGGGCCGGCGATCGCCAGCATCGCCGGTAGCAGTGTCAGCGCCGCGGCGACCGCGACGACGACCGCGATCGCCGCCATCAGCCCCATCGTCGTGACCAGCGGGATGTTGGCGACCAGCAATGAGACGAGCGCGATCGTCACGGTCGCCGCCGGCGAATACGACCGCGCCGCCCGAGGTCGCGGTCGCGCGCGCGATCGACTCGTGCCAGTCCAGGCCGTCGTCGAGTCCCGCGCAGATGGCGGGTGACGATGAACAGCGCGTAGTCGATCCCGACGCCGAGCCCGATCATCGTCGCCAGCGTCGGGGCGACCGTCGAGACCGTCGTCACATGGCTCAGGATCCGAACGATCGCGAGCGTGCACGAGAGCGCGATGATCGCGTTGATGATCGGCATCAGCATCGCGGACGATCGTGCCGAACGTGAACGTCAGGATGAACATCGCCGCGATGATCCCGATCAGCTCTGAGGATTCGGTCGAGGGCTTGGACACCTTCTGCCCGAGCTGGCCGCCGGTCTGTACCTCAATCCCCGCCGCGGTGCGCCGGCTTGGAGGCGGCGTCGATGATCGCCTGTGCATCGGAAACCGACATCGACCCGGGATCGACGGTCGTCGTGACCGACAGATACGCGGTCGACTGGTCCTTGCTCAGTGCCGAGGCTCCCTGCGGCGTGAGCGGATTGATCACCGACGCGACGTCCGGCGTCTTGGCGACATCGGCGGCCGCCTGGTTGACCGCGTCCGCGTACTTGGAATCGGTCAGCTTGCCGTCGGAGACGTGCAGCACGATCGGACTTGAGCCGTTGGCCTCGGTCGGGAACGACCGCTGTAGCGCGTCGGTCGCACGTTGGCTGTTGGTGCCCGGCAGCGACAGACTGTCGCTGGTCCGGTCCCCGAGCCGGTGCGATACCGCGACCAGCGCGATTGCGACCACGAGCCACACCACCAGCACCGAGAATCGTCGCCTGGCGCAGAACCGCGCGATCGCGTACAGCACACCCGTCATCACGAGCTGTCTCCTCTCCGACGGCGATCTCGCCGCCCGTGGTTGCGCGATCCATCGTGTTCGGCCTCACCGGCCGCCACAAGAGGGGAACCCCGCGTGTTTCCCCTACCGTTTTCGTCGGAGGGTGGGCTGACTGCGGTGGCTACGGCTGCTCGCTGAGCGCCGCCGCCAGCTGAAAGCGCGAGCGGATCCCGAGCTTGTGGTAGGCGCTGGAGAGATGTCGCTCGACGGTCTTCTCGGTCACGAACATCGCTTGCGCGATCTCGCGATTAGTGCGTCCCTCGACGGCCTGTCGGCAGGTACGCCATTCGGCCGCGGTCAGCGCGCTCGGCCCGCTCAGCTGCAGCCGCGCGCGGCGGCCCGGACCCGACTGCAGTTCCGCCCGGGCATGTTCCTCGAGTGCGATCGCGCCGCACCGCCCGGCGAGCTCGATCGCCCGGCGTTGGGCGTCACGGCCTTCGCGTCGACGCCGCGAGCGACAGAGCGCGTCGCCGAGGTCGGCGAGCGCGTGTGCGAGGTCGAGCCGCGCGGTTGAGCGCTCGAGCACCGACACCGCCTCCTGCAGCAATTCCGTTGGCGGCGTCTCGTCGTCGCCGAAATCGCTCACGAGCGCCGCCGCACGTAGCGCTCGGCCGATCGCTCGCGGGGTGGCGACCCGCCGTGCGATCGTCAGCTGCTCTCGCGCCAGCGCGGTGGCCGCGCGTCTTGTCCCCGATCGACGCGAGCGCCGGCGCCGCGAGCGTCTGCCATTCCCCCGGCCAGCGCAATCCCAACGCCTGCAGCCGCCTGCCGCACCACAGCAGGTCCTCGACGCCCTTCTCCGGCGTCTCCCTCGGCGATCCGCAGCTGCCCGCGCGCGATCAGAAAGTCGGCGCCGTAGCTGCGATCGTCGGTGATTCCGAGCGCCTCGCCGCGGGCCGCGCAGCTCGGCCGCGGCGGTCGAGCTCGCCGCGCTCGATCTGCACGCTGATCGCGACCGCGAGCAGCTGCGGCACGACGAAATGCGGGTGCTCGACCAGCCGTAGTCCGGTCTCGGCCTCGATCAGCGCGTCGTGTAGCGATCCTTGGGCCAGCGCGATCGTCGCCCGCTCGGCGTGGATGATCCCGAGGCGGGTCGTGTGGCCCTCCCGCCGCGCGCGGACCAGCGTGCCCTCGAGGCTTCGCTCGGCGAGCTCGTATTGCTCGCTGAGCCGCAGCGCCATCAGCGCCAGGAAGCCTGCCCCGGTGGCCGCGGCGGGCGGCAGGCCGGCCGCCAGTGCAGCCTGGATCTGACGCACCGAGGCGTCTGCCGGTTCGCCGGCGAACAGGCGCTCGAGCGCATCGTGCACGTCGGCGACAGCCTCGTAGCCGGCGTCGCCGCGTGCCTGCTGACGAAACCGTCGCAGTCGCTGATCGAGGCCGGCGCGCAGCTCCGGGACCGCGGTGCGCAGCATCACCAGCTCCGAGCCGAGCTCAAGCGATCGATCGTGATCGGTCGTCTCGAGCTCGCTGGCCAGCGACTCCAGTGCGTCCGCGGCGACCGTCGCGCTAAGACCGCCGGAAACGATCGCGCAGCGCCCGAGCGTCGACGCCGCCCCGGCCCTGACCACCGCGTCCGCGCCCGATTCGAGCGCGGCGCGCAGCGAGCTCTCGGCGTCCTCGAAGGCCATCGCCGCCACCTCGTAGCGGCCAAGTTCGGCCAGGATCGCGCCGCGCTCTGCCTCGGGCGGCGCTTCGGCCAGCGCCCGTTTCAGTCGGACCACGGCCGCGCGCGGCGCTCCGCGACGGGCAGCGCCGGCGGCCGCTGCGCGCAGCGCGCGGATCCGTTCCGGGTCGCCGGTCGCAGTCGTCAGCAGCAGATGCGCGGCCACTCGCTCAGGACTGGCGCCGTCCGCGGCCAGCGCCGATGCCGCCGCCGTGTGCAGGGCCTGGCGCTCGCCCGGAGCGAGATCCCCGTACAGCGCCGCCCGCACGATCGGGTGCACGAATCCGAGTCGCTCGCCGCGGTCGAAGATGTCGGCTCGGACGAGCTCGTCGGCGGCTGACCGCGCCCGATCCGGCTCGACACCGGCGACGTCGCTGGCCATCGCCAACGGACTGTTGTCACCGAGCACCGCAACCGCTCGGGCCAGCTCTCGGCACGGCGGGCTGAGTGTCGCCAGCCGGTGCAGGACGAACCGGCTGACCGCCGCCGGACCGACCGATTGCACCTCGCTTGCCGCGGCGTCGGACGGCGCGATTCCGGCCGCTTCGAGCGCGCGCAGCAGCTCGCGCAGGTACAGCGGATTGCCGCCAGTTGCGGCGTGGCAGGAGCGGCAGAAGGCCGGGGCCGCCTGCTCGCCGAGCCGCGCGCGGGTCAGTTGCGCTGCGGCGTCCTCGCTCAGCGGCTGGGGGAACAGCGCGACCGCCTCGGGGCGCGAGCGCATCTGCGCCCACAGCGGCGCGCCGTCCTCCGCGCTCGGCTCGGGTGGGCGGCTTGCCAGCAGCAGCGCCACCGCGAGCCCCTCCAGACGCTGCGCCAGGTACTGCAGAAACCGCAGCGATTCACGATCGGCCCATTGGCAGTCGTCGACCAGGATCACAACGGGGGCGATGTCGGCGAGGTTGACGATCAGCCAATACAGCCCGTGCAGCGCCTCAAAGCCGAGCTCGGCACCCGCGGGCGAGGGCTCGTCGGCGCCGAACAGTCGTGCCGCCGGCGCCGCCGCGCCCGACAGCAGCGTCCCGACGTCCGCGGCACCCGACACCACCGGCTCAAGCAGTTGGCGAACAACGCCGAACGCAAACGAGTGCTCGAGCTCCGAGCCGCGCGCGTCGAGCACGACTGGGCCCTGTGCTGGGCCGTGTGCCGTCCCCGCCGCGCGGGCCGCGCGCAGGAGCTCGGTCTTACCGGCGCCGGCCGGCCCCTCGATCAAGATCAGCGCGCCCGTTCGCTCGCGCGCAAGTGTCAGCTGCTCGCGAACGAGCTCGAGCTCGTACTCGCGCTCGAGTAGAACCGCGGCTCCGGCGGACGCCACCAGGTCACGATACATCGGCTCGGTCGCGGGTCGATCGCCTGTCGAAACCCGAGGGGAAACGTTCGGGATTGCTCCCTTGTCGGTGTGGTCGGTGACGCCCGATGATCCGGGTGTGACGACGGCGGTCAACGAGGTCAACAAACAAACGGTGCGGCTGTTCTTCGAGGTGGTGCTCAACCAGGGACAGATCGAGCTGATCGACCAACTCGTCGCGCTGGACTTCCTCGGCCACGTCTCGTGCGTCGATCGTGCGGTCGTCGGACCGGCCGGCATGCGCCGCTTCGTCTGCAGCCGGCGTCGGCGCCATCCCGGACTCTGCGTCGTGGTCGACGATCAGCTCGCCGAGGACGACCGCGTCGTCACCCGATGGCATGCCGCGGTCGCGCCCGGGCGGGTGGTGTCGGCCGACGGCCGTGCCGGGACGGTCGCCTACGGCGGGATCTCGATCATTCGGTTGCTTGCCGGTAAACAGGTCGACTCGCACACCGAATGCACCCGGCTGCGGTCAGTCGATCAGCCGTAGCTGCAGACGCCAGACCGCTAGGCGCCAGAGCACGAAGGCGAACACCAGCAGCACCGCGACGCTGACCAGATCGGAGCTTGAGAACTGCTCAAGCGAGGCGGCGCGCACAAGCTCGACGCAGTGATACAGCGGGTTGAACTGCGCGATCGTACGCAGCGTGGGCGGCAGCTGCGAGATCGGAAAGAACGTGCCGGCGACGAGGAACATCGGCGTCAGCACCGCGCTCGTGACGTAGTTGAAGTTGTCGATCGTCTTCGCGACCGCAGCGACGACCACGCCGAACGACGCGAACCCGAAGCCGGTCACGAACCCGATCAGCGGCACCAGCAGCATCGTCGGCTCGGGCTTCAGCCCCCAGAAGAATCCGACGATCAACGGCGCCATCCCGTAGACGCCGGCCCGCGCCGAGATCCACAGGATCTCGGCGGTGATCAGCTCCTCGACGTCGACGGGCGCCGCCAGCAGCGCGTCGTAGGTGCGCTGAAACTGCCAGCGGATGAACGTGTTGAACATCCCGGGGAACGCCGACGAGAACAACACTGCGGTCGCGACCACGCCGGTCGCCACGTACTGCACGTAACTGAGCCCGCCGACCTGATTGATCAGCGACCCGAACCCGAGCCCGAACGCGAGCAGGTAGATCACCGGCTGCACGATCGATGAGAACGTGGTCGCCTTCCAGTAGCGCTTGAACAAGACCACGTCGCGTGAGATCACACCGGCCAGCGCGGCCGGCTCGAGGCGCTTGAGGGGCGGCGGGTTCGTGACTCGGGGGTCAGGGGTGCCGGCGACTCGGGGGTCGGGGGTGCCGGCGGGCGCGCGAGCGCTCATTCGATCGTCTCGCCGGTCAGCGCCACGAACGCGTCCTCGAGATTCGCCGGGCGTCGCACGCCCTCGGGCGCCCAGCCGTCGAGCGCCTCGGCGCCGAGCAGCGCCACCGCCGGTCCGCTGCGCCGGTGACGCCAGCCCTGGCGCTCGGCGCGGGACTCGAGCTCGACGAGCTCGTGCGGGGGTCCATAGACCTCGATCACCTCGCGGCCGGCGTGCATGCCGACCAGCTCCGACGGCGTTCCCTGGGCGATGATCCGGCCGGCGGACATGACCGCGACCGTGTCGGCCAGCCGCTCGGCCTCCTCGATGTAGTGCGTGGACATCAGCACGGTCACGCCCTCAGCCCGCAGGGCGTCGATCAGCGACCACAGTTCCTGGCGCACCTGAGGATCAAGCCCGACGGTCGGCTCGTCGAGCAGCACCAGCCGTGGACGATGGATCAGTCCCCGGGCCACGAGCAGGCGCCGCCGCATCCCGCCCGAGAGCTCGCGGACGACGGTGTCGGCGCGGTTGGTCAGGTTCGCGATCGCGAGCGCTCGTTCGATTGCCGGCTCGCGCTCGGCCCTCGGCACCCGGTACAGGCGCGCGAACACAGCGAGGATCTGCCGGCAGGTGAGCTCGACATCGAGATTGTCGAGCTGCGGCACGACCCCCATCGCCATCCGTGCCTCCTTCGATTGCTCGGGCAGCCGGAACCCGAGCACCTCGATCGAACCCTCGGTCGCGATCGCCTGGGCGGTCAGCATCCGCATCGTCGTCGACTTGCCGGCGCCGTTGGGACCGAGCAGGCCGAGGCAGATGCCGGTGGGGACGGTCAGATCGAGGTGATCGACTGCGGTCAGCTCGCCGAATCGCTTGACGACGCCGCAGAGCTCGATCGCCGCGTCGGGCGTGTGCACCATGCCTGATGAAGGATACGAGCGGCGGTGCGCTCAGCCCACGGCCGGCGGCGGGTCGGTCCCGTGCTCGGGCGGGTCCTGGTAGTCCGACGGGCCACCCGGTCCGCCGTTGTCGCCGTGTCCGCCGTTGCCGCCCTGGCCTGGAAGCTTGAACATCTGCGCCAGCTTGGCGGCCACCATGATGTCGCCGGCAAGCTCGATCCGGCCCTTGAAGTAGGCCTGCATCGGGTCGAGATTGCCGCTGGCCAGGCGCAGGAACTCGACCCCGTCCATCGTCACCGTCAGCTTCGGATCGCCCTGCTCGCCCTTGATCGTCTTGACCTGGCCGCGGTCGACCTCGAGCTGGTAGACATCGACCCCGTCGTCGGGACGACCGGAGATCCGCCAGCGGATCGTGGTCGTCAGCTCCTTGGCGACCTCGGGATTGACCTGCTTGGGCATCTGCCAGAAGATCCCGTCCAGCGTCGGCTTGCGGGCCGGTGAGCGCATCAGCTGCGCCAGCCGCTCGGGCGGCGCCTCGCGCACCATCTTGCCGAACCCATCCGCCAGCATCGTCGGCGCATCCGCCGCGAGCTTTCGCAGACGATCCATCGCGCGGTCGGGGTCAAAGCCGAAGCTGCTCATCCGGCTCACGGTACTAGGCGCGCGATGAGACCCGTCTGAGTTGGCGGTCCGGGCGGGCGCGTCGCCGCGCCGGTCGCCCCGCCGCTCCGGCCGCCCGAGGGCGATTTGGGGGATTGTCACCTCATTAGAGGTGAGAACATCCCAAACCAACGAGCGCCTGGCCGGATCCGGCAGCTCCGGCTGCGTCTAGCATCCGCGACTGCGCGGGCGGTTAGCTCAGTTGGTAGAGCGCCTCCCTTACACGGAGGAAGTCGGCGGTTCGAGCCCGTCACCGCCCATCCCCAGAAACACCCTGTATATCGCTGGGTTTAAGTCAACCGGGCGTGCTGACTCAGACCGGGTTCAAGGGGCCACCAGGGGCCACTAGCCGAGCAGAACCCCGTCCGCTGTGCCGCTCGTCCGGCCTCTTTTGGACCGCGCGTTCGCCGTTTCACGCGAGGTCGCGAGCAGGGTGCTCGGGCGGGAGGAGACACACCTGATGGCGCCGCCCATCGATGACTTCCGGTTCGTCGCCGGACCGGCCACGAACTCGCGGCTGCCGCTTCGCTCAGCTGCCGACGAAGCGCAGGAGTGCGGTCGGCGCCGAACTTGACGCCCGACGCGGCTGCTGAGAAACGAGAAGCGAGCCCTGCGTCTCCGTGGCGCTTGCTTGTCGCGCAACGCGCTTGCGGCCTTTGCTCGCACCTGAGAGCCATTTCCCTAAGCAGCAGATCGCCGGGGCTCAGTCTCGCACCCGACGCATGTCGTTGCCTAAATGCCGGTCGCGATCGTCGTCAGTGCAGATCCTCCAGCGCGGTCCGTAGAGCGACGAGGTCGGCAGCCCCGAATACCACGCGATTTCGCGTCGCGACATAAACCAGCTCGAGGTCCACTCCAGCGCGCGCGATCTTGCGGGTCAGGTCGGCCAGCACCCCGGGGCGATCCTCCACGTCGACCACCACGACCTCGCGCTCGCGGGTGACCGCGAGGTGCGAAATGGCCAATGCATGCTTCGCGGCCTCCGCGTGCGGTACGAGGATGTGAAGCTCAGCTCGCTCGCCCGGTCCAGTGCACGTTGCCGCGGCGATATTCACGCCCGCATCGCTGATCGCGGCCGCGACCTGCGCCAGTGACCCCGGGGTGTTCTCGACGTCGATGACCAGGTCGAATGCCATCGTTACCGTGGGGCATCAGCCTACCGTCCGACGTGCGGACCGGAGCATGCGCCAGCCTTCCGAAGCAGATTGGCTCATCTGTTGGCGTTTGGGGCGGGGGCTGCAGCAGTATCGCCAGCGAGATCCTGTCTGAGCCAGCGGCGTGCGCGTAGCGCGGGGGGACGTACCGGTGCTCGACGACTCAACGCCGGTCGTGGTGGAGTGGTTCCGGCTTCGAGAGCGAGTCTGACTTGTCCCTCGTCGCCGCGGCGGCTCTGGGTCCGCGGACTTCTGCTTCAGGGAGTCGCCGGCGTCGAGCAGCAGTCCGGCCGGCGCTGTCTGCGCCGGCCGAGACGACTCCACCCTCGTGCGAGCAGGAGTCTTTGTGGTGGCCGCCGCCAGCTGGGCGAGCGTTAGCGTTGGGTTGGTTGGGGTGGCGGGAGTTGTCCGGCGCAGGCCTGCCCGATGCCGATGCGGACGCGGCGGCGTTGGCCATTGGTGGCGACGATCAATGTCGCGCACCTCGGCTTGGTGGTCCAGTAGCCCCCGGCGAAGTTGATCCAGCGATGACGAGGTGCGTGGCAGCCGGGGTCGGTGACGATCGAACCGACATGGCTCTCACCGGCGTTTCCCCAGCCGATCGAGAGCTGCCCCCGCAGCACGGCTGGCACGATGAGCTCAAATCGCGTGCCGGAGCGGACCCACAGGCCCCATTTGGCAAACAGGCGCGAGCCCGGCGCGCCGGTCTGGCTTGTCTGCAGCGCGTGCCGCAGACCAGGGCTGGCCGGCAGCGCGACGACCTCGAGCACGACGCGCATGCCCGGCGGCGGCGACTGGTGGCCGATCGCCTCGTCGCACGGAAGGGTTCGGCCCGGGCCGTTCGGGCTTGTTGGCTGGGTTGGGTGGCCGGGCGGCGTCTGGGGTCCTGCGCCGCTGGGATGGCTCTGGTGTCTAACACCGGCCAACACGACGACAGCGATCACGGAGAGCGTGATCAGGACGGCGAGGACGGGCAGCAGTTTGCTCACCGGCCAACCCTTCGGATGGATACGTTCGCGCGCGAGGCGCTGCTCGGCGGCGCTCAGCTGCCGCTGTAGTTGCTCGAATCCACCGGTCATCGCGGCTCCTTGGTCAATTGTCGACGCAGGGCAGCCAGGCCTCGGCTCACCCGCTGTCTGATCGCCGGCTGCGACACGCCCGCGACGCGAGCCAGATCGCGGTACTCGACCTCTTCAATGACGTGCGCCTGTACGGCCTCTCGTTGATCGGCGGGAAGATCGGCGAGCAACCGCTCAAGCGACCGGCCATCTACGCGCGCGGCATAGTCCAGGTCATCCTCAGACCACGTGATCTGTGACATGCCGAGCTGCTGTTGCGCGCGACGCTCGACATGCCCACGGCGCAGCGCATCGACCGTCTTGTGCGCCGCGATCCCCAGCAGCCACCCCCGCGGCGATCCCCGCCGCGACGAATACGACTCCCGCGCCACCAGTGCAGCCGCGAAGCTCTCAGCGGCCAGGTCAGCTGCCAACTCGGCATCGCCGGTGCGCGCAAAGCAGAACGCGAGTACCGCCTCAAGGTTCGTCCGATAGAACGCCTCGAAGTCCTCACGCAGTTGTCGCTCGGCGTTCATCCACTAAGTATTCGAATCAACGCCCTCCCGTGTGACTAAGCACGCCGCACGTCCCTCCAGACCCACCCAGGACAGCGGGCGAGTCGTCGAGTTTGACCCGTCCCGCGTCGTCGATCCCAACGTAGATCTCCGCGGCAGTCCGATACCGATACGCGAACGCCTCGCGCTGTCCGGGCTTGACCATCACGACGTTCATCCCGGCCTGTCCGGCGCCGAGGCCTCGCTTCTCCTCAGTCGCCGGTCGGGTAGTGGCGCGGGTAGTGCTGCTTGCGTTCATCGCCTGATCGAAAGCGGAAGCTGTGGAGCAGGCGTTGCGGCGCACCGACACCCCGACCCGGGCCGGCGGCCTGGTCAGCTTCGACCGGTTTCGTTTTCGCGTGAGCGCCGCCGTGGGGCGCATCGGTGGCGCTGTGAAGCTAGGCAGAGGTGTTGTCGAGCTCTTGCAGGAGTTCGTGCGCGGTGAGCTCGATCGCCTTGTGTCGCCACTCGGCGGCACGGTATTGGCAGGCGATCAGACCGGAGCGATGAATGCGTCGGAAGTCTCCGAACACGAACGCGTAGCGCGCCTTGGTGTGCTCGGCGGCGCCGTCGGTCAGTCCGAGAAACCAGCTCCCGTACGCCTCCCAGTCGTGGTTGTCCAGGTAGCTGTTCTCCGCATCAGCGGCGGGCTGGACTTCGCCCCACTGACTGCGAAGCACGTACTGGCGTGCGGCGATCAGACGCCGGGCATGCGCGATCCCTGCTTCGTTGACCGAGTAGGACGCCATCGCCGAGCTACGACGTCTGGCGGGAGGGGCGCACTCGGCTCATCGGCTCGGAGTTACCCGCAGTCGCGGACCGGCAACCGTGATCGCGGGTCACCGGTGTTCCGGGCCCGCCAGACAGTGCAACAGAGATCTCGGGCTTGCTCTTCTATGCGGCGTCCGGCGCCGCGGCAGATCACAGCTCGCCGACGGTTCTCGGTCACCTGCTGGCCGAGGCGGCCGAGCGCGTCGACGTACGAATACTGGCTTGGGCCGGCGCGCCGCTGCCGCTGTTTCATCCGTCGCGGGCCGAAGTACGCGAGGGAGTCGAGCGCCTGGTGCGTTGACTTCCGGCAGACCGCCAGCTCGGTTCGAGCTGCCGGATTCGGCGCTTGGCAGCGGCCAGCTCTGGCTGCTGATCGGTCGTGACGCCGTCGACCTCGCCGCGATCGATTCGTTCTTTGCTTGAGCCAGTTGTAGATCGTCACCCCCGACATCCCGAACGTGACCGCGAGCTGCGCGAAACGCATGTCTGCGCGGACGAGCTCGATCACCTGACCACGAAGTCCGGCGGTTAACGGCGAGGCATGACAAGAATCCTCCCTTGCCGAGGGCTTCAGCATGTCGGCTCAAGTTTTCCGGGGCAGATCCGAGCCCCGTCAAACCTGGCCTGGCGCAAGTGCCTGGCCAAGGGTTCCTTAGTGGTATAGGACCTTCCAACCACAGCTGGGCATATGAGCGGGAGTGCCGCGTGAGCTGCCCGGCTTGATCGAGCCGGTAGGTGAATGCGAAGGTGCCATCGCCAAGTTCGCGGCGCACATCGCTGACGATCCAATCGTCGCGTCAGCTCCTTGCCCTCGCCGCACCAACGCTGAGGGACGTAGTCGCGCTCGTAGCCTGGCCGGAGGCCCCCGACCTCCCAGGAATCATCGGCCGTCTGCGCCGCGTAGTCCTCATGGCTTGTTCCGAACTCGGGGTGTGGAAGATCGGCTCACGAGTGAGCAGCTCCGCTTGGGCGCTAAGCAGGTTCACTCGGTGCCCCATTCGTGTCTGAGTAGAGCTTGTCGTTGCGATGGCGGCTAGGCGATGTCGATCCTGGCCAGCTTGTGTCGGTCGAGGATCAGGTCAAGGGCGACGATCCGTCCGTTGGCGACTGTGCAGCCGGCGACGGCGATCGGTGCGTCCGCGGGGCCGACCAGCACTCCGATTGCGCCGTTGACGAGGGCCGGTCGTCCCCGGGGCGCGAACGGCCGGCCGCGGGCCATGACCTGGTTTGCGACGTCTTCGGCGCCGACGATTGGTGGACGCGCGAAGGGATGGTCGCGGCCGGTGTCGATCCTGAACACGACCTCGGGGTCGAGTACCTCGAGCAGCGCCTCGAAATCGCCTGCGCGCGAGGCGGCAAGGAACGCGTTGACGACCCGGCGCTGCCCGGCGAGGTCGGCGTCAGGTGTCGGTGCCGCGCCGCGCACGCGGCGGCGGCCGCGGCTGGCGAGCTGTCGGGCCGCGGCCGGGCTGCGATCGACGATCGGGGCGATTTCCTCGAACGACACGCCGAACATGTCGTGCAGCACGAACGCGAGCCGTTCGGCGGGTGTCAGCAGCTCGAGCACGACGAGCAGCGCGAGCCCGACCGTGTCCGAGAGCTCGGCTTGCCGGGCCGGGTTGGTCGCGTCGTCGTCGCTGACGACCGGCTCGGGGATCCAGGTGCCGACGTACTCCTCGTTCCGCGTCCGCCGCGCTCGGAGCATGTCGATGCAGATCCGCCCGACGACGGTCGTGAGCCAGCCACCAACATTCGTGACCTCCGCCGTGTCAGAGCGGCTCAATCGCAGCCACGCCTCTTGGACCGCGTCCTCTGCCTCTCCGACCGAGCCGAGCATCCGGTACGCGATGGCCTGCAGGTGCGGCCGCTGCTGCTCGAACGGGAGCGCGTAGAGGTCTGAGTCGGTCATCGCATCGGTCTCCTAAGTCGTTGACGGACGAGTC
Source organism: uncultured Solirubrobacteraceae bacterium (assembly GCA_963714245.1). Lineage (GTDB taxonomy): Bacteria > Actinomycetota > Thermoleophilia > Solirubrobacterales > Solirubrobacteraceae > Palsa-465. The sequence goes on from CAVQNR010000005.1 coordinate 417,627, forward strand.
ACCGCAGATGTGACGCGGTCACATCTGCGCCCCGTGATCCGTCAAACCCGGCGAAGAGACAAAGCATCGAGGTGAAAGCTGATGAACGCAACTTCCAGTTCTATGACAATCGACGTCCGGTCGCTGAAGAAGACCTACCCGGGCGGCGTTGAGGCCGTCAAGGGCATCGATTTCGACGTCGGCGCCGGCGAGGTGTTCGGGTTGCTTGGCCCCAACGGCGCGGGCAAATCGACGACGATCGGGATGCTGACGACCACGATCGTGCCGACGAGCGGAACCGCACGCCTCGCCGGCTTTGACGTCGCTCGGGACCCGATTGCCGCGCGAGGCGTCGCGAGCGTCGTGTTCCAGGAGGCGGTCGTCGACGCCGGTCTCAGTGGCCGCGCGAACCTCGAGCTGCACGCCCGGCTTTGGGGGGTCGGGGTGGAGGAGGCCGACAACCGGATGGCGGAGCTCGTCCCGGTGCTCGGGCTCGAGGAGCTGGTCGACCGCGCGGTCGGCAGCTACAGTGGCGGCCAGCGTCGCCGACTCGAGATCGCGCGTGCGCTCGTATCACGTCCGCAGGTGCTGTTCCTAGACGAGCCGACGGCCGGTCTTGACGCTCGCATCCGTCACGAGCTGCTCGATCTGATCAAGAGCCTCCGCGACCGTTTTGAGATGACGGTCCTGCTCTCGACGCATTACCTCGAGGAGGCCCGCCGGCTCTGCGAGCGCGTCGCGATCATGCACGAGGGCCGCATCGCCGGCCTTGACACACCCGACCGGCTCCTGAGCGCGCTCGGCAAGGAGATCCTCGAGTTGCGTGTCGATGGGGACGGCGTCGCCGCACTGGCCGCACTACGCACCAGCGGGCTCGCAAACGGCGACGCATTCGCGATCGGCTCGACGCTCACTGTTCCCCTGCACGGACAACCCGCCGAGCAGGCAGTCGCGTCGCTGCGCGCCGTCAACCAAACGACCTCGGGGATCACCACGCGCCCCCCGACGCTCGACGACGTCTACCTGCGCCTCACCGGAGACCGGCTGCCCGAAGCAGCCTGAACCACCAAATTACAGGAGTCAACAATGGCCGTAACCGAAGCACCCTCCATCGTCCTTGCACGCCCGCGCCGAGCGCGCCCCATCAGCGCCCTAGGTACGCTGGTGCGCCGTCGCGCCGCATTGACGGCCGGCAACCCCCGCCAGATCGCGGTGCCGCTGCTTGGCCCTGCCCTGATCGCGCTGATCGTCGCCCCAGCTCTGAAGGCCGCGACGGGCGGCCTGCATTCGGCGATCGATTACGAGTCATTCGCCGGCGTCGGGGCCGTCGGTCTAGTGATCCCGCTCAGCTGCATCTTCGCCGGGCTCAGCGTGATCGTGGACCGCCACGCCGGCGCGCAACGCGAACTGCTCGCTGCGCCGATTCCCCGCTCCTACCTCGTGCTCGGCAACCTGATCGTCGCCATCGTGCTGTCAGCGCTCCAGGCGGTCGTGCTCGTCGGGTTGACCGCACTCCGCGGCGGAGCCTTCCACATCACCTCCACCGGCATCGACTGGGCGCTCGCCGCCGGACTGCTGTTCACCGTCTTTATGTACGGGGTCGCGGAAACGCTCGCCGCACGCATCGGCAAGGCCGAGGACTACGTCGGCGCGGTCCCTGCCGTGGCGATTCTTCCGTTCTTCTTCGCCGGAGCCCTATATCCGATCAGCGCGATGCCGGGCGCACTGGCCACAATCGCCAAGTTCCTGCCGCTGACACACACGCTGGCGCTGCTGCGCTATGGACTGATCGACCCGCGCGGGCAAGGCCTACACGCCATCTGGGGCGCCGGCAACCCGACCACCCAAGCCTTTGCGAGCCTCGCGGTCATCGCGCTGTACGCAGGCGCACTGACGGCGATCTCGATCCGTGCGTTCACGCGCTCAGCAGTGAAGTGAGCCGGACCCTCACCCGCCACCACCAACTTTGATAGGACGCCGTTCGGGATCAGGTCGATCAGCGATTCGCCGGCGACCACGATCATGGGAGAGCTGCAGGGCGCGGCCTGCGCCGCGCCCTGCATCGTGCTGCGTTGCGTGATCGTGCTCAGCAGCTGCTCTTGTAGATGTACTTGCTGTGGGCGGCCAGGTTGGCGCGCGTGAGTACGGTCACGGTGGTGAGGATCGATTTTGTCGGCTTGCCTTCAACCGCGTTGACCGCTTGTTGGACGCCGTCGACTCCGTCTTGGTACGGCTCTTGGGCGATCAGCGCGTCGACGACGCCGCTCTTGAGGTCCGCCACCTGGGTCGGGTCGGCGTCGTAGCCGACGATCTTGACGTTGTGGGAGACGCCGGCTGTCTTCAGTCCGGTGTCGACACCCTGAGCGACGAGCACGTTGGTCGCGAACACTCCGCCGAGATCTTGATGGGAGATGCGGACGGGCGCCCCGCCGGACCCCAGCGCGCCCCACCAGCCGCCCCAGAACATGCAGGAATACGACCCCGAATGGGCGCGATCGTTCTGGACCGGCCTCGCGAGCGCAAGCTGCGATCACTTGCGGATGCTCTCGAGCGTCAAGTCGCCGATCCTGCTCACCCATCACTACCGGGAGATCGACCCCGAGACGGGCGGGCTGATGGGTGCGCTGTCTGATCAGCAGGTCGCACGCGCCCGCGAGCTCGTCACCGCCGCCGGTCAGCCGTTCGAAGTGGTCGAACTGGCCGAGATGGCACACGCGATGCATGCCCACGACCCACAGCGATTCACGTCGATCATCGTCGACTGGGCCTCGAGGCTGAACTTGCTCACGCCGCCCGAGACCGTCTCGCACACGAACAAGTGAACATCTGTGAAGAGTCGCCGGACTCTCGCGTCCGGGCAAACCGCCACGAGCAGGAGATCAGATGAAGATCATCGCGTTGGAGGAGCACGTCGTGACGCCGCGGGTGCTGGAGGCGTGGGCCCGGGTGCCGACGGCGAAGGAGGATGGAGTTGATCATGCTGGCGACGGTCCGCTCGGGCAGAAGCTGGCTGACATCGGCGACCAGCGGTTGCGTGACATGGACGATTCCGGCGTTGATGTCCAGGTTCTGTCGGTGACGACACCGGGAGTTCAGAACCTCGCTTCGGCGGATGCTCCGGGCGTGGCGCAGGAGGGCAACGACGCGATCGCAGCTGCCGTGTCTGAGCACCCAGATCGGTTCCAGGGTTTCGCCACGCTGCCGACGCCGGACCCCGGCGCGGCCGCCGATGAACTGCGCCGTGCGATTGGCGAGCTGGGGATGAAGGGCGCGATGCTGTGCGGGCGCACTGGCCAGCGCAATATGGACCAGCCGGACTTCGCGGAGATCTACCGCACCGCCGCCGAACTGCGTGCGCCGCTGTACATCCATCCTCAGTCGCCGGTGGTTCCCGTGCGCGAGGCGATCTACTCCGGGTTGGGCGAACCGGTCGACACGCTGTTCGCCCGGTTCGGGATCGGCTGGCACTACGAAACCGGCGTGCAGTTGCTACGCCTGATCTTCTCGGGCACGTTTGACCGCAATCCCGAGCTGCAGGTGATCGTCGGTCACTGGGGTGAGGTGGTGCTGTTCTACATCGAACGGATCGCCGCGATGCAACAGATGGGCCTGAAGCTGGATCGGCCGCTCGAGGACTACTTCCGCGAGAACGTCTTCTACACCGGGAGTGGCATCCTCAGCCAGCGATATCTGCGCTGGACGATGGACGTCGTCGGCATCGACCGCATCATGTATGCCGTCGACTATCCCTACATTCGCCTGCCCGACGGAGCCGCACGACGCTTCCTTGAGGAGGCGGACCTTGACCCGGCTGACCGCGAGAAGATCGCCCACGGCAACTGGGAGCGGCTCACCGCGCGCTGAACCAAAACGCACCCTCGCAAATGGCGTTCCGGGTCAGCCGAGGTCACGCTCGATGATGAGTTCCGCGACCTCAGTGAGGTCGCTGCCGACGATGTCAGGCGCGGCACCAAGCGGAGAGAGGACCATCCCCGGGCGCGCCACGAACGCCGCTCGGGCGCCAGCCGCGAGCGCGCCCGACACGTCCCACGCATGGGCGGCGACAAGCCTTACCTCTGAGAGCGCGACTCCGCACTGCTCGGCCACGAGCCGGTAGGCGGCCGGCGCCGGCTTGAGCGCTCGCACGGCATCGGCCGAGAGCGCCGCCTCGAACAGGTCGCGGATACAAGCGTTGGTGAGCTGGGCCTCGGCGACCTCCGCGGTCGAGTTGGTCAGCGCCACCAGCCGCAGGGAAGTGCCCGTCAGCGTCCGCAACGTCTCGGCCACCTCGGGATGCGGCGGCAGCGTCCGCATCTGATCGACCGTCTCGGTGACAGTCGCGTCATCGATCGCGACCCCCTGGCGCTCGCCGAGCATCCGCAGCGCCGCCCGCTGGGCCGTGGTGAAGTCCACGTACTGGCCGGTGAGTCCGCCGACGAATGACAGCTGCAGCATCTGTGCGAACCACTGAGCGCGTAGCGCGGCCGACCCGAACAGCAGCTCGAACCGGGGGTCGAGCGCGCGCAGGTCGAGCAGCGTCTCGTTGACGTCGAAGGCGATCACCGTCGTCATGGAGCACCTCGGGTCTGGGTCGATGAGAGCAACTGGGTGTGAAGATCCATATTGACGCGCGTGCAGACTGCTGGTCTCTGTCGCCGCAGAAGCGACGCGGCGACAAATTCCGCTTACTAACGCTTTGATCTGGCAGGGGAAGCTTGCGGACGCTGATCGCGTGGTGGGCGGCACATGCCACCCAATTCGCTGCGTCAGACTTCCGCCATGAGCTCCCTACCAGACCCACTGCGAGGATTGATCGAGTCCGGGCCGATGGCTCATCTCAGCACGATCAACCCGGACGGCAGCCCCCAGGTTACGGTCATCTGGATCGGCTTAGATGGTGATCAGCTGGTCAGCGGCCACATGAGCCATCACAAGAAGCTGCGCAACATCGAACGCGACCCGCGCGTCGTGCTTTCCTTCGACGGCCCGCGCGATCACGAGGCTTTCCTGAACCCTTATGCGGTGCTGCACGCCAGAGCCGCGGTCGATCCCAGCGACGAGGCCCCGAAGCAATCGTGAACCGTCCGGACCCCGATCAAGTCTTGGCGGCGACGTCAGCGACTCCTCTGGGCGTCAAATCGTGAGTGCGCCGACCCGAGCTGGCGATCCAGTTGTCGTCAAAGCGGTCGCTGGCTGTCGTCGGCTGATGGAGGCGAAAGCGATCGTCCATGGGTCGGCGATTCCGGGTGCGAGGGGATTCCCCCTGCGACGGCGCGCCAGCGTCAGAACTAACGAGTTCGTCTACTTATCTCCGCACGGCCCGGTATCCGGGCGATCTGACCGTCCGGACGGAGATCCCGCCTCGCTGCACCTCGTAGGGAGCCAGCGATACCTGACCGAGGCCGCCGGCACCGGGAGCGAGGCTCCACTCGGCGATAGCAAGCGTGTTATCTCCGCGGGTGCGCAGCAGGCCTTGCGGCAGGTAGAACGTGTTCTGGGGACCGAGGTTGTTGATGTAGCGGCCGATCAGCCAGCCGTTGAGGTAGATGAGCGCCTGGAAGTTCTCTCCGCCGGGGCCAGGCGTCCCGCCGTTGGGCGGTGTCAGCTTGAGGCCGAGCGGTGCCCACACGTCGTGCGGGATGTTCAGCGAGAACGTCGTGCGGTACCAGCCGATGCCCGGCGGAACGTCGCGGGTGCTGAAGGCGTCGGGCAGGCTGACCTTCGCCCACGAGGCGTCGGGGTAGCTCGGCAGCGCCCAGCCGGCGTTTGAGCCGAACAGGCCCGCCGGGTTGGTCGGTCCGCGCACCGGGTCGCGGGCGACCTGCGCGGCTGAGGCGCCGTGCAGCCGCCAGGTGACCGCGGGAGTCGAACCGGAGGAGACCGAGAGGCTCGCGCTCTCCAGGCCCCGCGGGGTCTTGTCGGAATCCAGGCCGAGCGAGTTCTCAAAGGACTCGTCCTGGTCCATGTTCTCGGTGAGCACCGAGATGACGTTGTCGGTGCCGGCGGCGATCGTGCCTGCCGGGATCTTGAACGTGTGGGTCACGGGGGTGTCGGTCATGCTCTGCGGCGCGGTCGGCGTAGTCGCCGAGCCGAGATAGTGACCGTTGAGCCAGACCGCGAAGGAACCGAACGGCCCGGTGTCGGCGGTGAGCGTGATCGCCTTTTCCCGGCCCGTCGCGGTGAAGTGGCCGCGATACCAAACGAAGCCGTGTTCGAAGCCGTAGTCCTGGGCGTAGAGAACCGGGGTGCTCGTCGGCTGCTGCGGGTTGTCGGTGACCGCGTGGTCAGCGACCTGCCAGCCGGTGTCGTCAAAGCCCTGCGCTCGCTCAGGTGAACCCTGTTTGAACCGCCATCCATGCTTGAGGCTCGGCAGGGCAATCGAGCGCGGCGGCCCGGGCAGCCGCGCGCGCAGGCCCCCGCCGCGAACGGGCTGGGTCGCCAGGCGGCGCCGGTCCCAGCTGACCGTGTTCACCGACGGAAACGCCCAGACAGTTAGCGGACCGGCCGCCGAGGTGTCGCCGGTGAGCACCGCCCGGGCGTCATGCACAGTGGCGGTGCGCACGAGCGAGGAGCCTCGGACGAGCAGCGGACCGGAGACAGTGTGCTCCACCCAGAACTGCTCGGCGGTCGTCGTGTCGGCGATCAGGAGCAGCAGGTGCGAGCGGCCAGCGTCGATCGAGACTCGGTCAAGGCCGTCGTGGGTGTAGCGCAGCGTCAGCCGATGGGTGCGTGCGTGCCAGGAGGAGTTGATCGGATCTCCTGACGGGTCGCCGTCGACGGTCACCGTCGGTCGGTGGGGATAGTTGAGCGTGACCTCTCCCGAGGAGCCCGTGTCTCCACTGAGCAGGGCGGCGTCGCGGTTGCCCAGCGTCATCTGGGTGATCAGCTCCGAGGTCGTGTCGACCAGCTGTTGGCGGCCGAAGCGTGCGTTGGATACAAGGAACTTCGCCTCATGGGCGGGGACGGTGACCGAGGCGCTCGGGTCCTGCGGCAATGAGGTCGTCACCGGCGAGGTGCCGAGGTTGCCGAGGTACAGGAACGTGGCACCCGTCGACGGGTTGCGCTCCTCGAAGGTCGTCAGCCCCGGCACCGTCGGTGGCGTGACCTGGTCGGTCTTGGCGAGGTCAGGCAGCGCCTGGGAGATCTCGCCGGCGAGCTTGAGCTGGGGATACTTAGTCGAGAGCGCCCCGGACTCCGAGATCGCCGATCCGTAGTCGTAGGAGGTGTACATGAACGGTGCCGGGTTGAAGCCCCAGTCGGTCCCGCCGACCGTCATGTAGATGCCCTGCATCGTCGCGCCCTGGGCCAGGTAGTAGCGGTAGAAGGTGTTCTCGAAGTTCGGCCCGGTGAGCTCGGCGCAGTCCCGGTAGCCGACGCCGTCCCACGAATCAAAGGCGCCGCCCTGGTACTCGGGGACCATGAGCGGGGTGTCGGGATTATGATCCGCAGTGAGCACCGGCGGGGCGGTGAACTTCGAGGTGTCGGCGCAGTTGAAGGCCTCGGGATACTGGTCTGAGCCATTGAGGTCGGGTGCGCTCGGGGTCCCCGGAGACCAGCCGTTGGCATATGAGCCGACGTTGTTGGTGTATGTGGGGACGTCGATCCCGTACCGCTTTGCCTGTGATTCGAGGTTGGCGAAGTACGCCTCGCCTGTGGGGTCGGTGTAGCCGTACTCGTTCTCGATCTGGTACATGATCACGTCGCCGCCGCGGGTGATCTGGTGAGCGGCGATGATCGGGTCGACCTCCGACAGCCACTGGTCGGCTGCGGCCAGGTATTGGGGGTTGTTCGTGCGCGCTCCGGCCGGAGTGGAGGCAAGCCAACCGGCGAGGCCGCCGGCGTCGGTCTCGGCGTTGATGTAGGGGCCAGGCCGCGCGATCACGTAGAGCCCGACGCGCTGGGCGTCGTTGAGCAGCCGGTTGATATTGCGGACCCCGGAGAAGTCGTAGACTCCGGGCGCCGCCGAGTGGTAGTCCCAGTCGAAGTAGATGCTCACCGCGTTGAAGCCGGCAGCCTTCATCTCCTCTAGGCGGTCGATCCACAGCGACGGGGAGGGCAGCCGGTAGTAGTCAAACTCGCCGGCCCACAGCAGCACCCGTTTGCCGCCGATGATCAGCGAGTAGTGGTCATAGCCGACCTGCTTGGGCTGTCCGAGCAGCACGTGACGGGGCTGCTTGACCGGCTCGGGAGTCACTGCCGCACTCGGCGCCGACGCCGTCGAGGTCCCCAGCGAGCTGGTCGCGGTCACCGTGAAGGTGACAGGCATACCTTCGGCGAGGCCGGGAACGATCGCCCAGTGGTTAGGCGCGTCGGCGGTCATCTGCTGACCCGTCGAGGCGACGACCGTGAACGATGCCACGGGCGCCCCGTCGACCGTTGCGGGCGCCTGCCAGCGCACCGTCGCCGAGGACGATCCTGCGATCGCGGTCACCTTAGTCGGCGTCACCGAGGGATCCCCCGGCGCCGCAGATGCTGCGGCTGCGCACCCCAACGCCGCCGTCGCCGCGCACATCGCCGATGCGACCAGCAAAGCCACTCTGCGTGCCACCGAAATCCTCCTCTCCGCGATGAACGGTCGTTCCCCCCGCGCTTATACCCCAAGCAAGATGCGACAAACCGAGCGCCGGAAACACTCGGACCTCAGGCAATCTCCGGGCGCGATTCGCGTCCCGGATTGACCAGATCTCTCAAGCTCGACGCCGCCGCTGCGCCGGACTGCCGCTCGTGATCGGCGGCGGTCCGAAGCAGAAGCCCTCACCTCGCAGCTGCCTCACTGAGCGACGATGCAGGCCTGTTGGCTGCTGGCTAACCGCCGCGATCGTCAGAGCAGACTCGTGAACGGCCTGTGACCTTCGTGGCTCAGACGGTAGGCGTGGGAGAATGGGTCGAGATGTCTGAGAACAATGTCGAGTTGGCTCGGGGCTATGAGGCGATGCTGGCCGGGGACCTTGACGTGATCAAGGGGCTGCTGGATCCAGGTGTCGTGTGGCATGGTGGCGACCCGAGTGACCCGGTGGCATGCCACGACCGCCACGAGGCGTTGGCGTTCATGCGCCGAGCGCGTTTCCGCGGCGGGATCGGGGAACTGGTCGACATCATCGACGCCGGCGATCAGGTCGTCGTCATCACGCTCCCGCCGTCCGTCGGCGGAGAGCCAGTCGAGCCGATCGCGAACCTCAGCACCTTCCGTGACGGAAAGGTGATCGAGATGGTCCACTTTCCGAACCCGGACGACGCGATCGCGGCAACGAACGCCAACCGTGGTTGACCCGCCGGCGTGAACCGGAGAGCAGGCTCCGCGTCGCACGCAAGCGACGCGAACTCGTCCGAGAAGGTGCGCGACGGCCCGACTCATCGCCCAGACCGACCGGCTACCGGTCACGGTGCTGGTGTCTGACAATCCGCTGGAGGCTTCCTGCCACGACGCGGCGGCATTCTGGCGCGTGCCGGCGGCAGTCAGGATCGGGCCTCCGGCCTCCGCTGCGCGGACCGCTGATGCGGCTCTCCTGACAGCCCACGGCCACGCGCGAGAACGCGCCGAAGTCGAGGTAGGCAAGGCTGTGCCCGGAAGCGCCGGCGGACCCGTCGGTCACGTTCGCCCAGACTCGCTGCGGCGGGATCGTCGCGCGTCCCAGAGCGGCTACGCCGCCGGGGGTGCCTCGACGGGGAGGCCGTGGTGCGCGCAGGCGCATGTGGCGGCCGGTGCGCAGGGTGCTCTCAGCCTGGTCCCGTGCGGCGCGCTGGGGATCGTGGTGTACCTGACCGCGACGCGGGGCGACTCGTTCCCCGCAGCGTTCGCCCGCGGTTCCGCCATGGGTGTTCGCGGAATCGTGCTGTTCACGATGGGGGCGGTGGGCCTACTGCCGCTGGGAGTCGGCACCGGCCCGGCCGCGATGGTCACCGCGCTCGGCGCCACGAGTCTCGTCACCGCGACCGCCGCCGGAATGGTGGTCAGCGCGGCCACGATGATCGCGGTCCTGATCTACGCGAGCGCGGTCTGGGCCTGGCGGATCGTGGCCGAGCGGCCCGAGCCCAACGCGCCGGCGATGGCCTGACGAGACGAGGAATCCGCGGACCGGTGCGCCCGGCTCATACTGGTATCACGATCCGGCCCTACGGTGTGCCCGGTGGACGGCGCTCATCGCTCGGCACCGTGGTGGATCGGGGTCGCCCTCGCGGCCGCGGCGCTCGCGTTGGCGGGTTGTGGGGCCGGGGACCGCGCCGCTGATCGCACGCTGACCCACTCGCGTTCGACATCGACATCGACATCGCCGGTGGTGAACGATCATCCCCATCGACGAGCCGCGGTTGACGTCTATCGCGACGACACCGCCGGCCGATTGAGCTCCACCGTCCGGCGTGATCCCGCGCTCGTGTACGTGCCCAACAGCCTGAGCAACACGGTTGATGTCATCAGCCAGAAGACGATGAAGGTGATCCGGCAGTTCCCCACCGGCGCGTTGCCCCAGCACGTCACCCCGGCGTATGACCTCAAGACCCTGTATGTCGACAACGATCAGGGCAACAGCCTCACGCCGATCAACCCGAAAACCGGGCTTCCGGGCCGGCCGATCCCGGTCACCGATCCTTACAACCTGTACTTCACGCCTGATGGCAGATACGCGATCGTTGTCGCTGAGCGTCTGCGACGACTGGACTTCCGCGATCCTCACACCTTCAAGCTGCGCCACTCAGTGTCGGTTCCCCAGTGCGCCGGCGTCGATCACATGGACTTCTCGGCTGACGGCGGCTACGCCTACGCCAGCTGCGAGTTCTCCGGCGCGATGGTCGTCATCGACCTGCGCGACCTGCGCGTCATCCAGACCCTCCGCCTGCGTGGCGGAAACGCCATGCCGCAGGATGTCAAGCTCTCGCCCGACGGGCGGACGTTGTATGTCGCCGACATGCGCAACAACGGGGTCTGGGAGCTCGGCATGGACCCCCGGTTGCGGGTGGAGCGATTCCTGCCCACGGGCGCCGGCGCGCACGGCCTGTACCCCAGTCGCGATGCCCGGGTGATGTACGTCTCCAACCGGATGGCGGGAACGATCTCGGTCGTGAGCTTCAAGACCAGGAAGGTCGTCAAGACGTGGCGGCTTCCCGCGCCGGCGAGTCCGGACATGGGCGGGGTGTCGGCCGACGGGCGAACCCTCTGGCTCAGCGGGCGGTATAACAGCGTCGTGTACGCGATCAACACCCGCACCGGGCGGCTGCGGGCGACGATCCCGGTGGGCAACGGACCGCACGGCCTGTGCGTGTGGCCCCAGCCGGGACGCTATTCGCTGGGCCACACCGGCATTCTGCGCTGAGGGTTAGGGGCGAGCGATGCCACAGCTTCCGAAGCGCCTGGTATCGAGCGTCGACGCGACGGTCGGTGCCGGCGTCGAGTTCGTGGTGCGAACGAAGCATGCACGGCGCCTGGAGCGACTGGGCTGGTCGCGAGCGTTGCGTCCAGACGAAGCGACCCGATGGGCGGGGGGTTCACCGCCACCGCGCGAGGGCTGCCGGCTCGAGGTGTTGATCGACGGTGAGCAGGCGATGGCGGCCATCGCGGAGGCGATCGGGTCCGCGCAGCAGTTCGTTCACATCACCGGCTGGCACCTGGCCGCCCACTTCGAGATGGTGCGTGGCAGCTCGCCGACGGTTCTCGGTCACCTGCTGGCCGAGGCGGCCGAGCGCGTCGACGTACGAATACTGGCTTGGGCCGGCGCGCCGCTGCCGCTGTTTCATCCGTCGCGGGCCGAAGTACGCGAGGGAGTCGAGCGCCTGGTGCGCCAGACCAAGATCCGCTGCGAGCTTGATCCGCGCGAGCATCCGATGCACTGCCACCACGAGAAGACCGTCGTGATCGACGGTCGCGTCGCGTTCGTCGGCGGGATCGACATGACCGATCTTGGAGGTGACCGCAACGACTGCTCCGATCACCCGGCGCGCCGGCGGCTGGGATGGCATGACGTCGGCACCGAATTGCACGGGCCTGCGGTGGCTGACGTCGCCGCGCATTTTGCAATGCGCTGGCGCGAGGTGACGGGGGAGTCGGTCCCCGAGCCACCGCCTCCGGAGCGCTGCGGCGAGCACACCGTCCAGGTGGTCCGGACCGTCGCGGACGGGATGTACGACGCGGTGCCCGACGGCGATTTTCGGATTCTTGAGAGTTACTCACGGGCGCTGCGGTCCGCCCGCGACTTCATCTACCTGGAGAACCAGTTCCTGTGGGCTCCGGAGATCGTCGAACTGCTCGCCGAGAAGCTGCGTGACCCGCCCCAGCCGAACTTTCGGCTCGTGGTCGTGCTGCCGGCCAAGGCCAACAACGGGCAGGACGACACTCGGGGCCAGCTCGGCCGTCTGCTGGCCGCCGACGCCGGAGCCGGTCGAGTGCTTGCGGCTTCGTTGCGCTCGCTGAGCGGCGGTCGTGAGGATCCGCTGTATGTCCACGCCAAGGTCGCGATCGTCGACGACCGTTGGCTGAGCATCGGCTCGGCCAACCTCAACGCTCACTCGCTGTTCAACGACACCGAGATGAACGTCTGCACCGACCATCGCGAGCTCGCCCGCCTGACGCGTCTGCGGCTGTGGGCCGAGCACCTCGACAACGAGCCGGAGGCGATCGCCGGCCGGCCCGCGCACGCCGTCGTTGACGAGCTGTGGAAGCCGATCGCCGCCGAGCAGCTTCGGCGCCGCCAGAACGGTCAGCCACCGACGCATCATCTGCTCGGGCTGCCCGGCGTCTCCCGGCGCTCGCAACGACTGCTCGGACCGCTCCAGGGCCTCGTTGACGACGGCTGACGCACGGCGCGGCGGCCGGCCGCTACGGGTTGGGAACGCGGAGGCGGGTCACCACGCGCGAGGTGGTCAGACCGGGTTGCGGCCCTCCGTCGATCGCGAACACCAACGGCCCGTCGGCGACGACGCCGAGTCCATGACGAGCCACCGTCAGGTCTGCCAGTGGCGCCCATCGACCGGTCCGAAGATCGAATCGATCGACCTCGGGAACCGTCTGCGCGCCGTCCTCCCCGCCGACGACGACGATCTGGTCGCCGACCGCCACCGCCTGGAACCCCGAGCGGGCGACCGGCATCGACGGCATCGGCCGCCACGCCGATGCACCCGGACGGTAACGCTCGGCGTAGCTGAAGCTCACGCCCAGCTCTCGTCCGCCGAGCGCCCAAATCGAACCACCGGCCGCCACCGCCGCCAGGTGCTCGCGGGCGTGTGCCAGGGGCGGACCCTGTGACCACCGTCCGGTGACGAAGTCGAAGATCGCCAAGCTCGACAACGCGGCGGTGACATCGTTGCGCCCGCCCACGACGTACAGGCGGTGGCCGAGCACCGCTGCCCCGGCGGCGGCGCGGGCGACCGGAGCGTCGGGCATCGCCCGCCACCGGCGCGTGCTCGGGTCATAGCGCCAGAAGCCCCGCACCGCATCGGTGCTCGTGTCACCCGGCGAGGCGTATCCGCCGACGACGTACAGCTCTCCTCGGTAGCCGACGGCGCTCATGTGATTGAGCGCTACGGGCATCGACGGGATCGCGCTCCATCGGCCAGTCCGCACGTCCAGGCGCTGGACGGCGGCGGTCGTGTGACCCGCGGCATCGAATCCGCCGACGACGTACACGTCATCGCCGAGCCGAGCCGCCGACACCTCGCCGCGGGAGCTCGGCGACGCTCGGAGCGTGACCCATCGACCAACCGGGACTCCCGCGAGCGGCAGCGGCGTCGAGGCACGCGGCCGACGATTCGCGCTCCCGGAAGGCGACTGGTTCGCTCGCCGTCCTGATCGGCCCGCGTTCCGGGTCGGATGATTCGGCGCGCTCGAACCGACGGAACCCAAGATCAGCCAGACCACCGTCAGCGCGACGATCAGCACGGCAGCCACCGCCACCGCGCGTCGCCGTCGATACGGTCCGCTGCTGCGTCGATGTTGGGGCGATCCGACGGGCATGCTCCCCTTCTATCGCCCGAAGGTGAGATCAGCCTGACAGCCTCACCGGGAACTCAGGTCGGTGAGACACGCTTGCGCGCCGATCCCGATCGCGGTGAGACCGTCCCGACGTCGAGGCAGCGGTTGACCCCCGCTGCCCAGGCTCCGCCGAGGATGATTCCGGCGGCCACGTCGGTCGGGTAGTGGACGCCCAGGTATACCCGCGAAGCGCCGACCGCGCACACCAACACGGTGGCAACGAGCGTGGCGACGGCCCGGCGGGGTCCTGTTGTTGTCGCGTAGACGAGCGAGAGAAGGGCCACGAGGAAGGCGGTGGACTGGGTCGCATGGCCGGATGGGAAGCTCGAGCTGCTGACGTGTTCGAGGTGCGTCACCGATGGGCGCGGACGGTTCACGAGCGACTTGATCACGTTTTGGAGCGCGTCGGCGCCGGCGACCGCGAGCAGCGGGCCCCAGGCCCGGATCCCGAGCGGGCGCACGAGGAGCAGGCCGAGGATCGCCGCCAGTCCGAACAGCAGCCAGCTGCGACCGAGCAGCGATGCTGCGTGGGCGACCGCGGTCAGCGGATCGGTCCGGATCGTGACGGCGTCGTCGACCAGCCGGCGATCAAGGCCGCCGATCGTGCCGGCGAGGACGTGAAGCACGAGCCCGGTGGCGACCAGGACGCTGAACCAGGCCAGCAGCCCCAAAGCCCGGCGGGCCGCAGCGGACACTCAACGCGGCGGCGATGGCGAGGGCCCGGCGACGGTGCCGGCCTCGTATTCCTGGTCGGTGACCTGCTCGCCCCAGTTGGTGGCGGGTTGGTCGCCAGGGTCCTCGGTCAGGGCAAGGTGAACCATCAGCCGGTTGGGGGCGGCGCCGTGCCAGTGCTCTTCCTCGGGTTCGAAGAACACGCGGTCGCCGGGGCGGATCTCCTCGACGCCGCCGCCGCGACGTTGGCAGCGGCCGACGCCTTCGGTGACGAAGATCGTCTGGCCGAGCGGGTGGCGGTGCCAGGCGGTGCGGGCGCCGGGCATGAAGTGCACCAGTGCGCCCTGGCTGCGGGCGGGCGCCGGCGCGGCGACGACGGTGTCGACGTACACGTCGCCGGTGAACCAGTCGGTTGGGCCTTTGGTGGTGTCGAGTTGGCTGCGGGTGATCTGCATCAGATGGATTTCCTTAGCGGCGGCGGGTGGCGGGGTTGGTGATCGACTGCTGGGTCCAGCCGTTGTCGGCGACGTTGATGGTCGTGCCGGGCGCGACGATCTCGTCGATGCGGTCCAGCACATCGGTGGAGAGTTCGACGTCGGCGGCGGTGAGCTGGGACTCGAGGTGGTCGATCGTGCGGGGGCCGATGATCGCGGCGGTGATCGCGGGGTGGCGCAGCACGAACGCGAGCGCGAGCTCGATCAGCGTCAGGCCGGCCCCGTCAGCGAGCTGGGCGAGCGCGTCGGCGGCGTCGAGTTTGCGCTGATTGGCGGGGTCGCCCATGTCAAAGCGTCGCTGTGGTCGCGCGGGGGAGTGCGGTCCCTGGGCGTCGGTGTCTTTGCGGTAGCGCCCGGACAGCCAGCCGCCGGCGAGTGGGCTGTAGGGGATCACGCCGATCCCGTACTGCTCGCAGGTGGGGAGCACGTCGTGCTCGATGCCGCGGGTCAGGATCGAGTACGGCGGCTGCTCGCAGCGAAACGGCAGATAGCCGCGCTCACGGGCGGTCCATTGCGCCTGCACGATCTGGGAGGCGGCGAAGGTGGAGTGCCCGAAATAGCGGATCTTGCCGTCGGCGACCAGATCGGTGAGCGTGGCGAGCGTTTCGTCGATGTCGGTGTTGGGGTCTGGGCGGTGGATCTGGTACAGATCGATCCAGTCGGTGTTTAGCCGTCGTAGGGAGTCATCGACGCCGCGGATGATCCGCCGCCGGGACGCGCCGCGCTGGTGGGGGTCATCGCCCATCGGGAATCCGACCTTGGTGGCCAGGAACACGTGATCGCGCTTGCCGTCGGCCAGCGCATTGCCGACGATCTGCTCCGATTCCCCGGCGGAGTAGACGTCGGCGGTGTCGATGAAGTCGATCCCGGCGTCGAGGGCGCGGTGGATGATCCGGATCGACTCGTCGTGGTCTTTGGTGCCCCACTCGCCGAACATCATCGCGCCGAGGCACAGGCTTGAGACCGGGACGCCGGTCTTGCCGAGGTAACGCGTCTGCATGGTCGTCTCCTTGTTTGAACGGGGCGTCAGCCGTCGAGCACGGCGACGGCGGACCCGGCGCGCCGGCAGCTTCCTAGCCCAAGCAGCTGCGCGGGAGCGCTGGAGCTGCGGGTCTCACGAGCGGGGAATGTCCACGTCGGCCGACGACGATTGCTCTGCGGGTGTGGCCGCCCAGCTGGCGAGCAGGCGCAAGGTCTGTTCTGAGCGACTGCCCGGTTCGGCGGTGTAGACATTGATCGCCAGCCCCTGGTCGGCGACCAGCGCCAACGACTCGAAGCTGAGCTGCAGCTCCCCGACGATCGGGTGATGGATCCGTTTGGTGCCGGTGCGATGAAACCGTACGTTGTGCGCGGCCCAGAGCTTGCGGAACACCTCGCTGCGAGTCGACAGCTCGCCGACCAGGTCAGTCAGCGCGCGGTCATAGGCGTTGGGCCCGGCCTCGGAGCGCAGGTGAGCCACGAGGTCGGCGGCGACGCGGTCCCAGTCGAGGTAGAACTCGGTGGCGGACGGGTCCAGGAAGGTGAAGCGGGCGCTGTTGGCGGGCTGCTCAGGGCTTTCGAACAATGGGGCGTAGAGCACGCGACCCAATCTGTTGGCGGCGACGTAGTCGCCATAGGCCGCACGCGCGACGGCCGGAGTGTCCAGCGCGTCGAGGATCCGCTGGACCTCGGGCCGGACGCCCCGGTGGTTGGGGCGACGGCGACGCGGAGCAACCGGCCCGGCGGCACGGGCCAGGTCAAACAGATGCTCGCGTTCGGCGTCGTCGAGCGCCAGCGCGTCGGCCAACCCGGCCAGCACGAGCTCGGAGACACCGCTGAGGTTGCCCCGCTCCAGCCGCTTGTAGTACTCCACGCTGACGCCGGCCAGCGACGCGACCTCTTCCCGGCGCAGTCCAGGGACGCGCCGGGTGCCGTAGGTCGGCAGTCCGGCTTGTTCAGGGGTGATCCGGGCGCGGCGTGAGGAGAGGAACTCGGTGGCGTCGTTCGCGGGGTCCATGGGTTCAGCGTAAACCGGTCCTGCCCGCGTTGGGGTGCCCTCTCAATACCCCTCTGACAGGGCCTCCCAGCTTCTCCTGAGGTGTGCTTGATTGGTCTCAGACCGAGCACGAACCGTCCACACCTGCCGATCGCGCCCGACCCTAAGGATTCTCCAAGGAGACGAACATGAGCACGAATCAAAACAGCAGCCGCGTCGCGGTCATCACCGGCGCCTCATCGGGTATCGGCGAGGCCACCGCGCGGGCCCTGGCCGCCGACGGTCACCGTCTGGCGCTGCTGGCACGCCGCGCCGACCGGCTCCAGGCGCTCGCTGCCGAGCTCGGCGATCAGGCGATCGCGATCGAGGCCGACGTCACCGACCGCGACTCGATCACGGCGGCCGCTGCGCGCGTCAAGGCCGAGCTCGGTGGCACCGACATCCTCGTCAACAACGCGGGCGTGATGCTGCTTGCACCGTTCTCCTCTGACCAACGGGCCGAGCTGCGTCAGATGATCGAGGTCAACCTGCTCGGCGCGATCACCGCGACCGAGGTGTTCCTCGACCAACTGCGCGGCGGCGGCGGGGACCTGATCAACATCTCCTCGGTCGCCGGGCGTACCGCCCGCCCGGGCAACGCCGGCTACGCGGCCACGAAGTGGGGGCTCAACGGCTGGTCGGAGTCGCTACGCCAGGAGCTCCAGCCCGATGTGCGCGTGATCGTGATCGAGCCCGGTGCGGTCGCGACCGAGCTGACTGACCACATCACCCACCCTGAGACCAAGGCAGGCGCTGAGCGGATGTACGCCGATAACGCCATCTCCGCCGCCGACATCGCGCAGGTCATCGCGTTCGCGATCACCCGCCCGCACAGCGTGTCGCTCAACGAGATCCTCATCCGTCCGACCGCGCAGGCCCTGTGATGGCCGACATCATCGTTGTCATCGGACGCGCATGATCCAGTCATCTGCGGTGGGGCGCGCCGGCACCCCGGACGAGGTCGGCGCCGTCGGTGCGCTGCTGATGGGTCCCGACGGTGGGTTCATCAGCGCAGCGACTTCTCGATGGACGGAGGAGTGACCGCCGCCTACTGGTACGGCGAGATCCCCGAAGTTCGGAACTAGTGTGACCGCCGACCCAATCGCGGAGAGTGTCCAACGCGGACACGTGACACTTGATGCAATCACCAGGTAAACCGGGGCGTCCGCTCGGCCGCCGCCGCAGCCGCTCCTGAGCGCGCGCGGGGGGAATACTGGCGAATCA
Source organism: uncultured Solirubrobacteraceae bacterium (assembly GCA_963714245.1). Classification (GTDB taxonomy): domain Bacteria; phylum Actinomycetota; class Thermoleophilia; order Solirubrobacterales; family Solirubrobacteraceae; genus Palsa-465. The sequence goes on from CAVQNR010000005.1 coordinate 435,970, forward strand.
CTGGGGACTATCCCCAGCAAATCGCCACCATTGGCCGCCTCGAGCTCGTGGCTGATATCCGCGCCGAGATCGAGTGCTCGCTCGCGGCCTCGGCGCGGGGCGAGGTCAAGGGCGACACTGACTGACCGGTAGGTCAAGCGGCCGTTCGACTCGAGTCTTTCTTTCACGCATGTCTCATATTGACCGCCTACGACGGTGACGATGGGATGCGCACCGCACCCCGGCCATGCCCGGGCAGCCCGGATACCCCTAGCGGCACCGGGCGGCGGGGCCGATTTGACCCGCTCGGCGATGATCGTCGGTGCATGGTCCCCACGGACCTTGCGACCTCTGGATGAGCTCGCTGCTACCAGAGTGGGACGGCCCGTTGTCGAAGTTCATCCCTGCGCTCGATTGTCAAATCGACGCCAGCCGCACACACTCTGACCCGACCTCCCGTTGACCCTCCCTCCACAGGTGATGACCTCCCACCCCAGCTCTCATGGCCACCGCGGCCCCGCCGTACGGATGCTCAGCAAAGTCCCGGAGATCACCGCGATCTTCTGGGTGCTCAAGCTGCTCACAACCGGCATGGGCGAGGCGATGTCGGATGCGATTGGGCAGCAGAGCGTGCCGCTGGCTGCCGCGGTCGGCCTGTTCGGCCTGGCGCTGGCGCTGTGGTTGCAGTTGCGCCAGACGGAGTACCGCGCCCCGTATTACTGGTTTGCGGTGATGATGGTCGCGGTGTTCGGGACGATGGCCGCCGACGGCATCCACGACGGGGCTGGGATCCCGTATTCGGTAACGACGCCGCTGTTCGCCGCTATCACCGCGGCGATCTTCGGCTGGTGGTATCGCAGCGAGGGCACACTCTCGATTCACGAGATCAATACCCGGCGGCGCGAAAAGTTCTACTGGTCGGCAGTGCTTGGGACCTTCGCGCTGGGCACCGCTGCCGGGGACCTGACCGCCACCCAGCTCGGTCTCGGGTTCTGGCCCTCGGCAGTGTTGTTCGCGGTAATCATCTCGATCCCCGCAGTCGGCTGGTGGCGACTGGGGTGGAACCCGATCTTCTCGTTCTGGTTCGCTTACGTCATCACCCGGCCGCTGGGCGCGTCCTTCGCGGACGGCTTCTCCAAGAACTACGGCGGCGGTCTGGGCGTCGGGGATCCCCTGGTCAGTTTTGTCGCGCTCGTACTGTTCGCTGCGCTCGTCGCTTGGATTACCGCCACCCGCCGAGACGTTCAGGCCGGCCACAGCGCCGAGCACCAGAACCGCACCCACCCGACTCCGATCCTGGTCACCGAGTCCGAGTAGAACCCCGGTCGGGAGCACGTCGATGCCTGCCGAAATCGTCGTCGTGGACGATCACGACCATCTCGCGGGCGTTCGCGGCTTCCTGCCCGAGAGCGCGAGTCCGGCGCGGTTGTTGGCAGCGGTCCGCGCTGTCAGGGCCGGTGAGCTGGTGCAGCCCGCGCTGGCGGTTGGGCATCGCACGTGATCATCGACGTCGGGCGCTCTGGTCAACGCCGTCCGCCGGTCATGCCAGCAGCAGGTCGCCCGGGACCTCCGAGCACTGCAGCTCGAGCCTCACGCGCGCCCGCCCCGTTCGGCTGCGCTGACGTTCTCGGCTGAACCGTGGCCGTCCTCGAGCGGACACCCGCGGCACCTCGGACGCCATCGCTCAGCGCGCCGTTTGACGCCCGCGGGTTGTTGTGGTGGCTGGCTCCGACGCTGGTTGCGGCCAGCCTGGCGGCCGTCTACGTGATCATCTCGCCGTCGAGCGTCGACCTCGCTGCGCACCTGTTTCGCGCTCAGATGTTCCGGGAGCAGGGATTTGCGGTCTGGAACAACTACTGGTATTCGGGCAACGCCGTGCTCGGCTACAGCGTCCTGTTCCCGGCCGTGTCGGCGGCGCTGACTCCGCAGCTCGCCGCCGCGCTCGCAGCCACCGGAACAGCGACCGTGTTCACGGTCCTCGCCCGGCGTCATTTCGGGCCGCGCGGCTGGGTCGGCGCGATGCTGTTTGGCGCCGCGACCGCCGCCGATCTGTACTCGGGCAGGCTGGCGTTCGCGTTCGGCGCGCTGCCCGCGCTTGGCGCGATCCTCGCGCTTGACTGCGAGCTTCCGGCGCTGGCCGTCGCGCTCGCGATCCTGTCGGCGTTGTGCAGCCCGGTCGCCGCGCTGTTCGCCGCGCTGATGGCAACCGGCCATGCGCTAGGGGGCGTGATCGCGATCCGCCACACGACGGCGTCGGATCTGACCCGCGCGGTCACAGTGCGATACACCGCTTCGCGCGCGCTCCGGGTCGCCCGGCCCGGCCTGGCGGTGGTCGTCGGCTCGCTGCTGCCGGTGGTGATCATCGCCTGGATCTTCCCCCAGGGCGGTACCGAACCGTTCGCATTTACGACGATGCTGCCGTTGCTCGTCGTCTCTGCGCTGGCGCTGATCCTGCTTCCGCGGGACATGGTCCGTCTGCGTGCCGGCGTGGCGGTGTACGCGCTGGCGACACTCGCTGTCTACCTGACTCCAACCCCGATCGGATCGAACATCGCGCGGATGGGGACGTTTGCCGCGCTGCCGCTGACCGCGCTGGTGTGGTGGGGCCGACGGCCACGTGCGCTGGCGCTCGCGTTCCTGCCGCTGCTGTACATGGCATGGTCACCGGCGTTTCGCGACGGGATCGCCGCCGACCTCGACCACACGACATCAACCGCGTATTACTCGCCGCTGCTCGGCTTCCTACAGCGTGAGGCGTCCGCGCCGGGGGCGGCTCCGTTTCGTACCGAGATCCCCTTTACCCAGTTTCACTGGGAGTCATACGTGGTGGCCAGCCGGTTCTCGCTCGCACGCGGCTGGGAGCGCCAGCTCGACATCCACGACAACCACATCTTTTACGGCGGCAGCCTAACCCGGGCCACCTACGACCGTTGGCTGCACGATAACGCCGTCAGGTTCGTCGCGATCTCCGACGCCGACCCCGACTACTCGGCCCGAGCCGAGGTCAAGCTGATCAACCGCGGGCTGCCCTACCTGCATCTTGTGTTCCGCTCACGCCACTGGCGCGTCTACCAAGTGCACGCCGCCACGCCGATCGTGCAGGGACCGGCGACACTGCAATCGCTCGGCCCCAGCTCGCTGACCTTGCACGCCAGCCGACCCGGGACGATCGTCGTTCATCTGCACTTCACTTCTTACTGGGCACTCGCGCGGGGGTCGGGCTGCGTCGCGCCTGACGGGAACGCGACCCGGTTGACGATCCGGCGCCCCGGTGAGGTGCAGTTGGTGACGCGCTTCTCGCTGGATCGGATCGGAGTCAGCTCACCGCGCTGTAGTTGAGTGTGGTCTCGCGCTCGATCAACCGCTACGCGTTCACGCGAAACCGCGAGTCTCATATATGCCCGGCTTTTGTGAGCAGAAACCGTGACAACGGTAAGCGGACCCTAAACCTCGACCGTTTCGGCACGGGGAGCCGATCGAGGCGCCGGCGTGGTGTTGTGTCGGTATTCTTCACCACCAAGCTCGATCCATCAGACCACTTCCTGCACCCTTGGGTCGGCTTTGCGGTGTTCTGTGGCTACGCGGCCGTGCTGTTGGTGGGCGCGGCGGTGCTGCTCGTCAAACCGAGACGTCTGAATATCAGCGCCCGCTTGGGCGCGGCCGCGAGGCGGCGACTCGAGCGCCACCTACCGACCGCGAACGGGCGGCGCATAGACCGTCGCCACGCTCACGCCAAGATCCGCAGCGAACTGACTGCTGCTCGCATTGGGGTCTTGACCCCGTCGTACGCGATCGACCCGACCACGGTGATGCTCACGCGGTTACCGGTTCTGACGCAGGTAGACCGGCGGCGTCGCGTAGTTGGTTGGCTTTGTCGGTTCGTTCCCAGGTGAAGTCCGGGTCATCGCGACCGAAGTGGCCGTACGCGGCGGTCTTCTGGTAGATCGGGCGGTGCAGGTCCAGGTAGTCACGAAACGCGCCCGGGCGCAGATCGAAGTGCTCGTTGATCAGCTGCAGGATCTCGGCCGCGGCCGATCTTCTCAGTGCCGAACGTCTCGACCATCACACTGACACCGGCCGCGCGACCCCGATCGCATAGGCGACCTGCACCTCGGCGCGGTCAGCCAGACCCCGCCGCGACCACGTTCTTCGCGACATACCGCGCCGCGTACGCGGCCGAGCGATCGACCTTGGACGGGATCCTTGCCGCTGAACGCGCCACCGCCATGGCGAGCCATGCCGCCGTAGGTGTCGACGATGATCTTGCGGCCGGTCAGCCCGCAGTCGCCCATCGGACCGCCGATCACAAACCGGCCGGTCGGGTTCACCAGGAAGCTGCGGCGCAGCTCGTCGGCGTCATAGAGCTCGGCCGGCAGCTCGGGCACCACGACCTGCTCCCAGAGATCGTCGCGGATCGCGTCCTCGGCACCCTCGGCGTGCTGGGAGGAGATCAACAGCTTCTCGATCGCCACCGGCCGACCGTCGACATACCGAACACTGACCTGCGTCTTGCCGTCAGGGCGCAGATACGGCAGCGTCTCCGCCTTGCGAACCGCCGCGAGCCGATGCGCCAGCCGGTGCGCCAACGCGATCGGCAGCGGCATCAGCTCCGGCGTCTCGTTGCTCGCGTAGCCGAACATCATCCCCTGGTCGCCGGCGCCGGCGACGTCCAACTCATCGTCGGCGCTTGACCCGGTGCGCCGCTCAAACGCCGCATCAACGCCCTGGGCGATGTCCGCCGACTGCTTGTCGATCGTGTTGATCACCGCGCACGTCTTGTAGTCAAACCCGAACGCGGCGTCGGTGTAGCCGATCTGCTCGACCGTGCGCCGCGCGATCTCCTGGATGTCGACGTACGTCTCGGTCGTGATCTCACCCGAGACCACCACCAACCCCGTGTTGACCAACGTCTCGCACGCCACCCGCCCAAGCGGATCATCGTTCATCACCGCATCGAGCACGCCATCAGAAATCTGGTCGGCAACCTTGTCCGGATGCCCCTCGGTGACCGACTCGGAGGTAAACAAAAACTCGTTCTCAGCAAAGCTCATCTGGCGTGGGTTTCCTCACGGTCGCGGGTGATCTCGAGCAGATAGGCGACCGTCACGTCGGTGTCGCCGAACGTCAGGTGGTACGCGTCGGACTGCGCTTCGACGCGACTGATCTGTTCGTGCTTGCCCTTGAACAGGTCACTGAACTCGAAGAATGAGAAGTCAACGACTCGGGCGCTGTAGCCGAGTCGCTCCAACAACTCCGACGTGCGCTTCTGGCCGATGATCGACAGCTGCATCACGTAGGCGGTGCCGTCATCGGCGAGCGCCTCGGGCAGCAGGCGGATCAGGTGGTCGAGCAGGTTGCGGCCCCAGTAGTCGAGCGGCCGGTGCGTGGTCGTCTGCTCCAGCGGATCGACCGGGGTCTGATACAGGCTGGCGACGATCACGTCGTAGCGCTCCTCCGGCACCCACGGATACAGATCACGGGCGGCGGCCGCTGACGCGATCGGCGACGCCGTTGCGAAACGCGTTCGTGAGCGTGTTCTTGACCGCGGCCTCGTCGATATCGATCGCGTGGACGTGCGCGGCACCGTTACGCGCCAGCGCAACCGTCAACAGGCCGGAGCCACAGCCGATGTCCAGGCACCGCTGGTGCGCGCCGATCCCCTCCCGATACAGGTACTTCCACGTCAGGAAGCTGCCCTGCGTCGGAACGAACACGCCCGGATCGACGGTCAGCTCGGGCACCTGCAGCGGATACAACGTCCGCCCGCGAGCGTCGGTCCACGCCGGGGCGTCGACGCCTGCGCCGTTGCGAGCGCCGCTGTCGCCTCGGGGCGTGGATCGGGCCGATCGTGACCGGGCTTGGTGTGACCGAGCGCACGTGCGGGCGGCAAGCAGGTGCTCGGGCCGCACGCCACAGCAGCCGCCGATGATCTGCGCCCCCTCGGCCCGCCAGCGCGCGGCCAGCTCGGCGTACTCGTCGCCGGCGACGCCCGCCTCCTCGCGCCAGCCGTTCTGCGAGAGCGATCCGAGGTTCGGGTAGACGCCGAGCGGCAGGTCGGTGAAATCGCGCAGCCACGACAGCATCCCGGCGACGTGGTCGGGCGGGATGCAGTTGATCGCCAGGGCACCCACGCCCATCTCCTCAAACCGCCGCGCGGCGCGACCGAACGCGTCTCCCTCGGGGCCGCCCCAGTGCTCGCCGTAGACGCCACAGACCCCGTGCCGGCAGCGCCGGAAGCTCAGCCATACCGGGATCCCGGTGTCCAGCAGCGCCTCGACCGTCGCATACGTCGAGCTGCGCACGAGCGACAGCGTCTCCAACAGGATCAGGTCCGGCGGCGCCTGCTCGAACGATCGCGCCAGCAGCCGGATCGTCTCGCGACCGTCGCTGGTGTCGACATCGCCGTTGAGGCTGAACGCGATCGCGACCTCGTCCGCTCGTCCGGCCGACGCGGCCGCCTCCCGCGCGATCGTCACCGCTCGGCGCGTCAGGTCCATCCAGTGCACGGGCTCTGAGCGCCCGGCGGACCGGTGTCCCTCAACGCCGCCCTCACGCAACGCGGTCGGCAATCCCCAGGTGTTGGTGCAGACGACGTCGCAGCCGACGTCGATGTAGCTGCGGTGAACGCTGGCGACTTCTTCGGGCGCGTCGAGCAGCGCGGTCAGCCCCCAGAGCTGCTCGGACTCCGGCTGGTCGCCGCCTCTGACCTTGATCAGCTCGGTCCCCATCGCCCCGTCGAGGATCACGCACTCGTCCCTGGCGATCATGCTCGCGGATCCGCTCGTAGCGGACGCCGGTCGCGCCGATCGTCGACTCTGGGGTCATCGGATGATGCTCCTCTCCTCGCTCTGCACCGCGTCAGCCGATTGGTGGCGCGATCACTGACCGCGCCGATCGATGCCGCCGGGCGGTCGTCTACAGCGTTATCCCGATCGGTCCCCGCTGCCACCCTCAGTCGGTATGTTTGACCTGTCCGAAAGGGTAGTGTCGTCCGCGATGCCATGCTAAAGGCATGAGCAACACCACGGCCGGAGATCCGATCGAGTATGGGAAGTCACGACTAAAGGGTAGGGTCAAGGCGCATGCCGGACGTTACGTTCCTCGCTCATGTCGGTCTCGGATTCCCGGCCGGAGTTCACGCCAGCCGGCGACGAGTCAGCTGTCGCGACGAGCTCGGCGGCATCCAAGCGGAGGCCGGAGCGGTGCTGGCTCGACGCGGCGGCCGGGTCGCTCGCGCTCAGCTACGGATCAGCCGCGGGGGAACTGGCCGCATGCATGAACGCGGTCGGTGTCGCCTCACGCGCGGAGCTGACCAAGCTCGAGCTAACGGCCCCGGGGCCAAACCTGGAGCGCGTGATCGCCGGCCTGCTCGGCGTTCCGCTGCTGGCAGGCGGCAGCTACCAGACCCGCGCGGTCGGCTGGTACCGCCCCGACGGCGGACGCCTGATCGCGCTGTGCGAAGCCGAGCAGGCCGAGCGGCTGCGCGGGCGGCTCGGAGTTCTGGACGCTGCGCGACCCCGCGGTGGCACTGCACGATCGGACCGACGAGTGGGCGGCGATCGCCGTGATCGGCCGCCGGAGCCGGCTGCTGCTGGGCGAGCTCGGCGTCTACGGTCGCGGTCGCGATCCTCGAGCCGTGGCGCCGGTCACGCGGACCGCGGACGATCCCGAGACCTACTGGCTGCTGCACGCCGACGACGACGCGTTGGCGATCACGCCCCGTGGATCGGCACCGAGCTTTGGCGACGGATCACGAGGGCCGGTCGCCCGTTGCAGATCTGCGCCGTCGGTCAGGAGGCGCTGACGCGCTACCGAATGCTGACCCGTCGCGACTCCAGCCGCTGAGGTCGCAGTCGGCGTGGTGAGCGCCGGCGCCGACGGTCGCGCACTCGCGCGTGAGCTGGCCGGGTTGCTGGCGCTCGAACGCGAGCTCGCCGAGCTAGCTTACGTTCGGCGGGCGGATGCGCTGGAGCGGGTCGCCGACGCGGTGCAACGGCTCGGCGAGCTGTCACCCGGCGAGGAGCTGCCCGCGCACGCGGCGGCCGAGCTCGGCCGTGGATCGGAGTTCGCGCGGGTGCTGATCAGCAGAGGTCAACGGCGATCGAGTTGACGATCGTCGCGGCGTGGGAGCGTGATCGGCGATGACGACGGGCTGGTAACGCGGCTGAGTGCCGAGCCGGTCGATGCTCGCGTACCCGCTGCTCGAGCGCGAGGTGGTCCGCGATCGCGGCAGCCGAATCGTCGATGTCGATACCGCTCACGGGGCACATGCGTGGGCCGAGTTGCTGGACTGGCGCTGCTACGCGGTCGCGGCGCTGGTCGCCGATCCGGAGGCGATCGGCCTGGTCCACGCCGACGACGGCGACCGCAAGCTCGACCAACTGGATCGTGAGGTGATCACGCGCTTTGCCGTCGGGCTCTCCGGGGTGCTGGAGCGCACGGTGCTACGTCATACGCTGGAGTTGCATCGAGCCGAACTGTCAGCGGCGGCGCAGTGGATGGCGGGCGCGGTCCGGCGGCTCGACGAGCTCGCCGGCGGACCGACGTCAGAAGCGCTCGGCAGGCCGGATTCACAGACGCTTGAGTCGCTGACCACGCGTGAGACCGAGGTCGTACGACTGCTGGCGCAAGGCTTCTCTAACCGTGAAATCGCCCAACGGCTGGTCGTGCGCGAGGGCACGATCAAATACCACGTCAAGAACATCCTGCGCAAGCTCGGCGCATCCGGACGGGCCGACGCGGTCTCCAGGTACCTGCGCGCAACGGGGATGACGGAGTCGCGATGAGCGCGCTCGCCCCCGATCCGCAGCCGCTACAGCAGCGCGCAGCCGACGCCAGCGTTCCGGGTGGCGGCGCTGCTTGACCGGCCGGAGCTCGGCACCGGCGACCTGCCCGAGCTGATCGCCCAGCTTGACCAGCGGCTCGTCGAGCTCGGGATCGACTCCCAGCTGGTCCGAGAGCAGCTTTCGGCCCGTGACCGTCTGCATCGCGCGCTACGCGCACCGGTTCGAGGCGCTGGATCAGCGCTCGCGACGCCATCAACCCGCTGCGAGAACTCACCGCACCGCAGGCAATCTTGGCCGATGCGCCAGCGGCACTGTGCGCGGCATCGGGGTTCGAGCGCGCGATGCTGTCGGTACTCGGCGAAGGGCGGATGCGGGTGCACGCGGTGCATTTCGAGCGAGACCCGGCCGGCGCCACAGCGGCCCTCAACCAGCTCGCGCGAGCGTCCGATCCTGCTGGCGCACCCCCTCGTCGAGTCCGAACTGGTCCGCCGTCGGCGAGCGACGATCGTCACCGACGCGACCGTCCAGGCCCGCGTCGACCCGGGCCTGCAGGCCGTGATGCGCTGGCGCTCTTACGCCGCGGCGCCGCTGGTCATGGGACGGACGCTGATCGGCCTGGTCCACGCCGATCGTGGGCCTGGCACCGAGCTCGACGTGCTCGACCGCGACGTCCTCTGGGAGTTCACCAGCGAGCTCGGGCAGGTCTACGAGAGCGCGATGCTGCGCCGGCGCCTGCGTCAGCAGCGTGAGCAGCTGCGGGACTTCCTCGGCTGGCTCGGCGCCCGCAGCGGTGAGCTCACCGACGCGCCCGTGCGGCTCTCGACGTTCCGTCGTGCCCCCCGGCCGCCGCTGTCGGAGATCGAGGCGGCCCCGCCGGGCGGCGCGCGTGACGATCGGGCCGTGTTCGACGGTCTTCTGACCCGCCGGGAGCTCGAGGTCCTGCGCCTGCTCGCCGAGGGCCGGTCCAACCGGTCGATCGCCGAGGCGCTCGTGATCACGCCAGGCACCGTCAAGTTCCACGTGCACCGGATCCTGCGCAAGCTGCACGTCGCCAACCGCTCCCAGGCAGTCTCGCGGTATCTACGGCTGCTCGGGGTTGCCGGGCGGTGAAGCGCCGGCCTGCAGCAGCTCCGTTTCGAAACTCCCGAGGGCGACGGGCGCCGCAATGGCCGATGCTAGATTCTCAGCGTGGCGGCCAGGGATTTAGCGCTGCTAGGCGAGCCTGTGAAGGACGGCAGCGGAGCGCGCGAGCGGCTGCTGGAGGCGGCGTACGAGCTGTTCTCGCGGCGGGGCATTCAGGCGGTTGGAATCGACGCGATCATCGAGCGATCGGGCGTGGCCCGGCAGACGATGTATCGCCACTTCGCCTCCAAGCAGGACCTTGTGGTGGCATTCCTCGAGCGCCGCGACGAGCTCTGGACCCGGAGCTGGCTTCAGGGTGAGGTGCAGCAGCGAAGCGCGGATCCACGCGGGCAGCTGCTGGCGATCTTCGATGTGTTCGACGCTTGGTTTCGCACCCCCGAGTTTGAGGGTTGCTCGTTTATCAACGTGATGCTCGAGCACCCCGGCTCTGGCCACGTCCTGCACGTCGAATCGTGCGCGTACCTGCAGAGAATTCGCGACTTCCTGACCGAGCTTGCCGGCCGGGCGGGAATCCGCGAGCCCGAGAGCTTCGCCCGCGAGTGGCACATCCTGATGAAGGGTTCGATCGTCGCCGCCGGAGAGGGCGACCTCGACGCGGCAAGGCGGGCTCAGCGGATCGCCGCGCTGCTGCTGAGCGACGCGCTCGATGGTTCGACGTCGCCTCGCTTGACTCCGGATTACGCGCGGTAGTAACGTCCGCAGCTAGAGGGAGACCGGTCAGTCTCGTCCGTCGGGGCTGGACCTCAAAGCCCTGGCACGCCGCGGCGTGGCCGGTCATCTGCAAGCGATCTCCACAGGAGAGGACGGCCCATGCCTATCCCAACCGAGCTCGTCGGGTCACTCCCACGACCGATGAAGCTTCAACAGGCCTACGCCGACTACGACGAAGGCAAGGTCACCTGGCAGCAGCTACAAGCCGAGCAGGACGCCGCGGCCGAGGACTCGATCCGGCGCCTGGAGGCCACCGGCGAGCCGATCGTCACCGACGGCGAGCAGCGGGAGTCGAGTTTCGCGACGTACTCGATCACCGACACGCTTGCGGGCACCGGCCTCGCAGACAACCTGGCTGGGGATGGGCAGTTCTTCGCGATCTTTGATGATGGCCATCATCGGCAGTTGCCGCGGCTCACCGGGGGACCGTTTCGGTACAAGACCTACGCGTCGGAGTTCGTCGAGAAGAACGTCAAGACGGCCACCCACCCGGTCAAGCAGGCGGTCATCTCACCGTCGATGATGAGCCTCCTATATCCGCTGGAAGGAGAGCTCGAGGGCTATTCGCGCGAGCAGTTCCTGGGCGATGTGATCGAGGAGTGCGAGAAGGACATCCGCCAGTGCTTCGCGGCCGGCGCGGTCCGGGTGTCGGTCGATTTCACCGAGGGCCGGCTGGCGAACAAGAACGATTCGCGCAATCCCTGGACCGGCAAGAACATGCTCGGTGAGTTCATCGACCTCAACAATCGGCTGTTCGACCGCTTCACGCCCGAGGAGCGCAGGAACATCGGCATCCACACCTGCCCGGGCGGTGACTGTGATTCGGTCCACAGCAAAGAGGTGCCCTACCAGCTGTTGCTCGAGCACATGTTCGAGATGAATGCCGGCTACTTCCTGATCCAGTGCGCCAGCGAAGAGGACCGGGAACCGGTCTACAAGCTATGCGGGCAGCACCGCCGCGACGACGCGGCGGGCGTCTCGCAGGTGTGCTTCATGGGCGTCATCAACCCCCTCAGCCCCGAGGTGGAGACGCCCGAGCACGTCCGGGATGAGCTGCTGACCGCGGCCGAGCACATCCCAGCGGACCGTCTCGGCGCCACCGATGACTGCGGCTTCTCTCCGTTCAGTCGCGACGTCAAGCCGCTGCACGGTTCGCCTGACTTCGCCCGTGACATCGCGATGCAGAAGATCTCGGCACGGCTCGAAGGGGCTCGGCTGGCCTCGGCGGAGCTCGAGTCCAAGATGTCCACCGCGTAGATCGCGCCGGCTGTTTGGGTGGTTGGGAGATGTTGGCCGTCGGTGACCCCATTTCGCCCAAACCGCCGCCCGACCGCCCCGGTCCGCCGCGGTGCGACGCTTGAGCGAAGCATCGCGGCGGCCCGGGGCGCGCTGAGTCTCAGGGCTGGTACTTGGCCTGGCAGGCCTGGATCTTGCCGGTGTCGGTGCCCGCCGCGGTGACGCAGCTGGCGAGCTTGCCCGCCTGGTTGAGCTGCTGCTTGGCATGCGTCGAGATCACGGCGGCCTGCTTGTCGGCATGCTTCGCGGTGCCGGCGGCCTGGTTGCCGGCGGCGACGGCGTTGTTGATCTGATGCTGGGTCTGCTTGATCGCCTGCTGGCTCTCCTGAAGGCCGGCCTTGACGGCCTGGTTGGCCGTGTTCGTGCTGGGCTGGATCACGGTGAAGAAGAGCACGCCGAAGATCACCAGCGATGCGACGAGTCCGGCGGTCCAAGCGCGCCAGCTGTGAGTAACAAGAACCATTGTTTTCCCCCTGTGTTTGATTGACCTGCGTTGGTAAGTCGTGGTGGTGAAAGGGCAGTGGCGAGGCGCCGCTGCAAGCTGGAACCGGCGTCGTGTCAGGTGGTCATTGGTCCACCTCGTCGAGCGCGGCTTGCCAATCGATTGCGAGCTCGTGACCACCGCGACGTGGCGCGCGCTTCACCGGCACGGTGGCGCCCGGGCGCAGCGACGGGATCGCCGCGACCGGTACGTGGTCTGAGACCTGCAGCTCCCACGGCGCCTGCCCCGGCACGCTGATCCTCAGCCGCAGCGCATACAGGTCGTGGCCCGGTCGGCTGCGCATTCCGAGCGGTTGCGAATGCACGATCGTCGCCTGAGTCCTGGCCTCGGGTTCGATCGGCGTCGGGTGTGGACGACTGGATTGCATGGTCAGAACCTTCGGGGGTCGCGCCGAAGGCGCCGCAAAGAACCGCCAAAGGCGAGCTTTGGTGCCGCCTTGGTGGGGCGTAAGCTGTGCCGCGGTGACTGGGGGCATATGCCGGATCGGGGTGCTCGGACCGCTGCTGGTCGAGCGGGCCGGAACGGTGCTGCCGCTGGCCAGCGGACATCAGCGTTCGCTGTTGGCGCTGCTCGCGCTCGGTGACGGCAAGCCGATCTCGCGCGACCGGCTGATCGACGAGCTGTGGGGGGCGGAGCCACCGTCGAGTGCGGTCTCCGCGATGCACGTGCACCTGTCCAAGCTGCGGGCCGCGCTCGGTGGCCTGCTCGTCCGTGAGCCCGCCGGCTACGCGCTGCAGGCGGGAGGCTTCGAGCTCGATCTGTGGGGCTTTGACGCGTTGGTTGACCGCGCTCGCGCCGACCCCGAGGCAGCGGCGGCGCTGCTGACCGAGGCGCTCGGCATGTTCCGGGGGGAGCCGTTGTCAGACGTCGCGTCTGAGGGGAGCATCGCCCAGTGGCGCCGGCAGTTGGAGGACAGGCGCCTACAGGCGACGATCCAGCGGTTTGATGCGGAGCTGGCTGCGGGGGCCGCGGCGCAGTTGGTGCCCGAGCTCGAGCGCCTTGCCGACGCGCATCCGTTCGAGGAGCAGCTGTGGGGTCAGCTGATGCTCTGCTTGTACCGCGCCGGCCGCCCGACCGATGCGCTCGACGGGTTTCAGCGGATCCGTCGCCGCTTCTCAGAGGAGCTCGGGATGCAGCCGGGGGCGCCGCTCGCCCGTCTGCAGCAGCAGATCCTCGAGCGCGATCGGTCGCTGCTGATCGAGCGCGAGCCGCCGTCGGGGACCTCACCGCCGCCGGCCGCGGCCGCCCCGACCCCACCGGCCTCCCGCTTGCCGCAGCCACCGACGAGCCTGGTCGGGCGAGAGCAGGAGCTCGAGGCGCTGCAGCAGCTGCTGGCCGATCCCAACGTGCGGCTGGTCACCTTGACCGGCCCCGGAGGCGTCGGCAAAACGCGACTGCTGCTGGAGCTGGCGCGGCGCCGAGAGCCCGAGTACGCCAACGGCGCGGTGTTCGTCCGTCTCGAGGCGCTGACCGATCCCGCCCTGGTCGCGGCGCAGATCGCATCGACGTTGGCCCAGCGTGACGGCACCGACGGACCCGGCGCCGATGGACTGCCGGCATATCTGCGTGAACGCGAGTTGCTGCTGCTCGTTGACAACTTCGAGCACCTGATCTCGGCCGCGTTGCTGATCGCCGAGCTGTTGGAGCTCGCGCCGGCGATCCAGGTGGTGATTTCCAGCCGGACGGCGCTGCGGATCCGAGGGGAGCACACGTTCGAGGTCGAGCCACTGGCGCTACCCACCGATGACAGCGACGCGGCGCTCGCGCAGAGCCCGGCGGTGCAGCTGTTTTTGCGCCGGGCCGCCGAGGCGAGCCGCCGGTTCGAGGTCGACGCGTCGGTCACCACGACGGTCGCCACGATCTGCCGCGCGCTCGACGGGCTCCCGCTGGCGATCGAGCTCGCCGCGTCGCGCGCTCGCTCGTTGCGTCCCGCGCAGATCGCCGAGCAACTCACGCGACCGCTGTCGATCGGCGAGCACTCGATCCGAGACCTCCCGGCCCGCCAGCAGACGCTCGAGGCGACGATCGAGTGGAGCTACCGGCTGCTGACCGACGCTGCGCAGCAGCTGCTGCGCAGCGCGTCGCTGTTTTTGGGCGGCTTGACGACGGCGGCGCTGGAGGCTGTCGCTGACGGTCCGGTCGGCGCTGAGATCGACGAGCTGCTCGACGCCAGCCTGATCCGTCATCAGACCGTCGATGACCGCTACGAGCTGCTCGAGCTGGTGCGCGCGTTCGCGCACGTCCGCCTGCGCGACGCCGGCGAGCAGGAGCGTGCCCGGGAGCGGTACCGGCACTACTTCGCGGCGTCGGTCGTCTCGGTCAACGCGGCCTTCGACGACAGTGGCGCTGCCGGCGCGCCGGCCGCGTCGCTGCTGGCCGAGCACGCCAACCTTCGTGCTGCGCTGGAGGACGCGCTCGAGGCCGGCGATCAGGTTTCGGCGATCACGCTCGCCCGCGGGCTGCGGCCGCTGTGGATCGTCGGGGCGCTGCGGCGCGAGGCCCACGAGCTCGTCGAGCGCGTGCTCGACCGCTTCGATGTCCCGGATCCGCAGCAGCTTGCACTGCTGCGGATCACGTCCTATCTCGCGCTCGGTCCGGACGCGCCCGAATGGCATCGTCGGCTGGCCACGGCCGCGGCGGCTGCCGGCGACCACGAGGCGCTGACGGTCGCCACCTGCAACCTCTTCGGTGGGGCCCTAAATGCGCGCGATCACGACGAGATGCGCGCGCTGAGGCCATCGTTGCTGGCCCTGATCACGCCCGGCCTCAGCGCGCACGCCGCCGGCTGGATCCATTACCAGCTGGCGCTCGACGCCTACATCGAGGGCGAGCTGGAGTCGGCCTGTGAGCATGCCTCGCGCAGCGTCGAGCGGGCCCGGGAGATCAACCACGAGGTGATGCTGGCCAGCGGTGTCGGCGCGCAGCTGTTGGCGCGCTCGGAGCTCGAGGGCGCGATCGGGCGCGAGGCGCTGTCCGAGGTCGTGACGACGATCCGTCGTCCGGGAATTGCGCCGCTGTCGGTGTTCGGGCTGTGGCTCGTCGCCCGCTACGCCGTCGGCGTCGCCCCCGAGACCGCGGCCCGCTGGCTCGTGCACGCCGAGCGAACGCGCGCCGAGCTGGATTCCGAGTTCTGGCCCGAGTGCGTGCTGCGCGACGAGGCGCTCGCGATCCTCGGCCACGAGACGGCCGACGACCTCCACGGCGGGGTCGCGCCGCTGGACCACACCGTCGCGATGGCCGAGGCGGTCCAATGGCTCCAGGAGCGTCCGGCTGACGAGCGCGCCCCGCGCGAGCGCGGACTCGCGTCCGGCCCCCCCAGCTGGCGTCCGGTCAGCCGGTGTCAGCCCGCCGCTGAGACCGCGTAACGCGCTTGGACGAACTGACCGTCGGCGACGGCCGACAGCAGCCGTAGACGGCTGGAGTCGATCCGCCGCGCCAGCAACGGCGCACCGCTGCCGAGCGTGACCGGCGCGATCGAGACCTCGACCCGGTCAAGGGCGCCGGCGTCGAAGAACTGGCCGACGAGGTCGCCGCCGCCGGTGACCCAGATGTCGCGGTCACCGCACGCGGCACGGATCTCGGGCAGGGCGTCGCTGACCGGACCAGCGACGAATCGCACGTCAGCGCCCGCCGGGCACGGAAGCCTGCGAGTGGTGAACACGAAGGTCGGGCGATCGCCGTAGAAGGTCTGCCATTTCTGTGGCTGCTCGAGCAGGTGTTCCTCGCGGAGTACCCACTCGTAGGTGGACGAGCCCTCGACGATCACACCGACCGTCTCCATGAACCGGCGGAGGTCGCCCTCCTGGCGCTCGTCCTGCTGCACCGCGAACAGCCAGCTGAGCGAGTGGGCCTGGTCGGCGATGAACCCGTCCAGCGACGTCGCGGTGCGGTAGACGACGCGCGGGGACTCGGTCGACACGCAGACTCCCCGCGACGTCGCCGGGACTCAGGGTGCGGCCGACACGTCGTCGTCGGGGCCGAAGATCACGAGGCCGTAGATGATCCACAGGCTCAGCGCAAAGATCGCGATCGACCACAGCGGGTACGCCGGGATCGAGAGCAGCGCGCCGATCGCCGCCAGCGAGCCGGCGATGATCCCGAACACGCGTCCGAAGGTCCCGCCGCCGAACAGCGAGAAGGCGGCGATCAATTCGACGATTCCGATGATCAGCGTGACCCAGCCCCAGGTCTTCAGATCGCCGAACACGTAGTGCGTGTCGCCCACGAAGAAATGCGAGTTGCCGATCGCCCCGATGCCGTAGATGACGTTCAGCACCCCGCCGATGGTGAGGAACACCGCGGCCAACATCGCCCTTCCGACACCCTTCATTTCGCGCTTACCGCCTTCCGTTCCGATTGGCGTTTATCGTAGATTTAGCAGGCCGGAGCCGCTGCAAGATCCCTGTCACGCGGCGGCCGAGCCGGGGTCGCAGGGCAGCGATCGCCGCCGCCGGTCGCGGCGCTGTTTGAGCGTCCACAGCCCGACGCCCATCAGGATCGTGGTGATCGCACCTGAGATCACGACGGACGCCAGCGGGAAGTCCTGCAGCGCGGTTCCGACCGCGTACGCGAGCGCGCAGGTGTAGATGCTCCAGATCGTGCCGCCGATCGCCGACCACAACACGAACCTCCCGTACGGGAGCCTGGTGATCCCGTAGGTCGAGTTGACGACGAACCGCACGCCGGGCACGAACCGCCCGGCGATCAGCAGCATCGGGGCGCTGTCGCCGAGCAGGTCGAGCGCATTGTTGACCCGTTCGTCCTGTTTGGCGTGCTCGAGCTGCCCCGACAGTCGTCGCGAGAACAGCCGCGCCAGCCAGTACAGCGCCGAGTCGCCGACGATGGCACCGATCGCTCCCGCCAGCATCACCAGCCATAGGTTCAGCGTGCCCTGGGCAGCCAGCGTCGCGGCCGCGTTGAGCGTCGTCTCGCCTGGGAACACCGGGCACACCGCGTCGGCGAAGACGAGCGCAGTGACGCCGAAATACGACGAGCCGGCGTGGGCGGCGATCAGTCCGAGACCGTCGCCGGCCCCGACGGCGTGCAAAACGATCGCGATCACGATGACCGCAGCGATCGTGCCGGCCGTGATCAGGACGGTCCGCCGTCTCACGGTCTCATAATTCGCGATCGTCGGTGCTCGCTCCTGCGCATACGCCGGAGCGTGTGAAACCACTAAATTGCGCGACCGAGGGTGACCGGTGCGAATCTGACAACGGGGGCGCTTGTCATTGTCGCGACCTCGACCGCGAACAAGCCGCTCACGTTCCTGACGCTGTTCGTCGGTCAGATCCTCTCGTGGGCGGGCGTTCCGGCGCTCGGGGCGGCGACCTCGGCCGCGACCGGCGCGCTCGCTTCGCAGGGAGTGATTCAGCTGTGGGCGGTGGTCGTCGTCGGCACGATCGGCGCAGAGATCGGCAGCTTGATCGGCTGGTACATCGGCTTTCGCACCGCCCGCGCCGGGCTCGACGAGCAGCACCGGGACGCGAGCAAGCGTCAGAAGGCGATCGATGCCGGCGAGAAGCTCGCGCGCAGATGGGGGCCGCTGCTGGTCCTGTTCGTGCCGTCGTGGGTATCGGGCGCGGTTGGCATGAGGTTCAGGCGATTCGCGGCCTGGAACCTGCTTGCCGCCTGCCTGTGGAATATCGGCGCCAGCCTGAGCGCCTACGGGATCGGTTCCGCGATCTCGCAGCAGTCGCTGCCGCACGCGCTGATTCCCCTGCTGATCGGATTGCTCTGCCTGGCGATGATCGTGGTGCTGCTGCGCCACGTTCGTCAACGCCACCGTCACCACCGCGAGCACGTCGCTGAGCCGGTGCCCTGAGCGGATCGCGTACAAGCGGGACGGCCGGCTGATGCCGGCCAGGCTGTTCGGGTCGCTGCGCGGCTATCGCACGCCCTATCTGCGCGGTGACGTGATCGCGGGGCTGACCGTCTGGGCTGTGCTCGTCCCGGAGGCGCTGGCGTACGCGTCGATCGCGGGCGGGTCGCCGGTGATCGGCCTGTATGCGGCGCGCCGCGACGTCCAGCTGCTGATCGCGCGCGACATCGGACAGGTCCGCGACGTGATCCGCCACGCCTCCGAGGACGAGTCGCTCGCCCGTGTCTACCCTACGGTCCAGGCCGCTGTCGACGCGGCGCGCGGCACCCGATGAGCTCGACCACCGCCACCAAGAGCATGGTCTGGATCCCGCCGGGCCGGTTCGCGATGGGGTGCGAGGATTTCTACCCCGAGGAGCGCCCGGTCCACGAGGTGGCGCTCGACGGCTTCTGGATCGACGAGCATCCGGTGACGGTCGCACAGTTCCGGCGCTTCGTGAAGGCGACCGGCCACGAGACCGGCGCCGAGCGCGCGCCCGACGCCGCCGACTACCCGGACGCCGACCCGGAGTTGCTGGTTGCGGGCTCGCTCGTGTTCGCGGCGACCGACGGCCCCGTCGACCTGCGCGACTTTCGCAACTGGTGGCGCTGGACCCCCGGCGCGAGCTGGCGTCATCCCGCCGGTCCGGGGTCCAACACCGGCGGCCTCGATCGTCATCCGATCGTCCACGTCGCCTACGACGACGCCGCCGCCTACGCCGAGTGGGCCGGCAAGGAGCTGGCGACCGAAGCCGAGTGGGAGTACGCCGCTCGGGGCGGCCTGCACCAGGCGACGTATGCCTGGGGCGACGAGTTCGCGCCCAAGGCGCGGCAGATGGCGAACACCTGGCAGGGCGAGTTTCCATGGCAGAACCTGCTGCTCGACGGCTACGCCGGGACCTCGCCGGTGAAGAAATATCCGCCCAACGGCTATGGCCTGTACGACGTCTGCGGCAATGTCTGGGAGTGGACCTGCGACTGGTTGGCGCCGCATCAGGCGAGCGAACGGCCGTGCTGCGCGCCGCACAATCCGCGCATCGAGTCGCCGGACCACAGCCTCGCGCCCGGCGAGCGGATTCCGCGTCGGGTGATCAAGGGCGGCTCGCACATCTGCGCGCCCAACTACTGCCTGCGCTACCGCCCGGCGGCGCGACAGGCCGAGGCGATCGACACGTCGACCTCGCACCTCGGGTTCCGCTGCGTGATCCGCGGCTGACCCGCGGGGGATCGATGGACCACGCGGTTGGAACGAGATCCGCCGATAGACATGGTTACTTCCCAATCGCTCACACGCTGGTGCTGAATCGCGCAGCGCGCCGGTCGGCAACAATCACCAGGTGGGCAGCAAACGCCGGTCAACGCAGCTCGCCGTCGCGGCGGTCGCGGTCGCGGTCGCGGTCGCGGTCGCGACCGCGGGATGCGCCTCGAGCGCCGGATCATCGTCGGCGACCGATACGGCCACGACCACGAGCGCCAGCACGTCACGATCGGCGAGTCAGACGACGATCCCCAAGGCGCATCCGCAGGTCGTGCAGCCAAAGGCCGGATCGCAGGCGTCGGTGACCGCCCCCGCCGCAAAGGATCCGGTCGGCGATCCGACCGCGCATGCCCAGCCGCTGTCGAAGGTCAAGCGTGAGCTCGCGCGGCTGAACCTCTGCGGCGGCACCAACAATCCGGCCGACGCCACCCCGTTCGGCACCCACCATGGCTGGGGCTTCGTCGCCGACCCGGGGACCGTCCAGGACGTCGGCGAGCTACCGATCATCACCAGTGACCTGAATCGGCTCGGGATCTACCTGCACGTCACGATCTACGGGATCAGCGGTTACCGGACGCCCGCGCACAGCGTCGCGGTCGGCGGCTACGCCGACGATCCACACACCAAGGGCGAAGCCGAGGACATCGGCGTCAACAGCCTGCTGCGCTCAAGCGCCACCCAGATCAGCGAGGCCGAGATGGCCAAGTTCGGCCTCTATCGGCCGTTTGATCCGACCGACGACCCGAACAACACCGAGGTCAACCACGTGCAGCTGATCCCGCACGGCGGCCCGGTGCCGCTGACGATCGTGCAGGACACGTTTGACCCGGACCCGAGCTGCAGCTGATGACCGTCAGCCGGCGGATGGGTGCAACAGCGCCACGACGCCCTGCCAGCCGTCGCGCAGCAGCTCGACCAGCGATGGCGGCGTGATCGGCTCAAGCGGCATGCCCGGCGCCGGGCGCCGGCGACGCTCGGCGTAACCGGCCGGCGTCCAGCGCAACAGCGCGCTGCCCCGCACCAGCCAGGCGCCGCCCTCGCCGCCGAGCACGAACGTGCCGTCGGGCAGCGTGCCGGCCTCGACCGGCGGCTGGCGCCGACGCTGAGCTGTGCCCGGGTCAACGCGCTCGGCATGCAGCTGGGCGTCGATCGCGTCGGCGCCTCGCTGGCCGGGATGCAGCATCTGCCAGCGCTCGCGCAGCACCAGGAAGTCCTCGCGCCGGCACTCAGCGCACGGACGGTGGCCGGCCGCCAGCGCCGTCGCCTCATCTAAGAAGAACAGCTCGGTGTAACGCCCGGGCATCAGCAGCCCGGGACGGCGACGGCCGCGGAACTGCAGCCGGCACGCGATCCAGCGCCGGCCGTTGTAGCGGCGGCGCAGCTCGCCGTGGGCGTCGTGCAGGCAGCCGCGGTTGCCGTACACGAGCCCGCGGGCTGGATCGGCGACGATCTCGCCGAGCGGGGTGGCGCGGTTGCGAAGCGGGTGGGAGTGACCTGGGGCGGTGGCGATCGGCCGATTGTGACGGTTGGCGTTTAGGCGGACATCAGCCGCCGGCCGTACCAGTCCGAGCGGTCGAGGACGCCCGGCAGCGCGAAGAAGTACCCGCCGCCGACCGGCGTGACGTAGTCGACCATCGGCTCGCCGACCAGTCGCAACTGCGTCGCCTCGAACTGCCGGCGGAGATTCTGCTGGAAGGCGTTGAAGATCAGGCCGAGGTTCAGGTCGCCGTTGAGATCGACCCCGGCGTCGTAGTTGTAACCGCGGCGGTAGATGCGGCTGTGTTCGGTGCGCGCGGTCCGCGGGTTCGCGAGCCGGATGTGCGCGCTCAGCGGGATCCTGCGCCCGTGTGGGTCGGTTCGGTAGTCGGGAATCGCCGCCTCCGACCGCTGGCCGAGCGGCGCGCCGGAGTCGCGGTAGCGGCCGATCATCTGCTGCTGTTCGGTTAGCGAGACGCGATCCCAGAACTCGATCAACGTCCGGATGATCCGGCACACGTGATAGCTGCCGCCGGTCGCCCACGCCGGTTCGCCGAGACCGCGCACGACCCACAGCAGCCGATCGGCGATCCGACCGTCGGACACGTCCGGGTTGGCGATCCCGTCCTTGAAGCCGAGGTGGTTGCGCGGCGCGCCGCTCGGCCGTGGCGGTGCGACGAAGCCGTCCAGCCGCCAGCGGATCTGCATCGCGCCGCGAGTGTGCTTGGCGATGTAGCGCAGCGCGTGCAGGGTCGTGTCGAGGCTGCCGCCGCACAGCTGCAGCAACAGATCGCCGCCGGTCTGCGCCGGATCGAGGTCGTCGTTGGGAAACGAGCGCATCGGCGTCAGGTGCCGCGGGCGTTGCACTCCCAGGCCGTAGCGGTCGTCAAACAACGTGTGGCCGACCCCGACCGTGACCGTCAGTCCGTCGGCGGGGATCACGGGCCCGAGTGTGCCGCTGTCCGACGGCGGCGCGCCCGTGCCGAGCTGCGGCGGCGCGCCGCCTCCGGTCAGCAGCCGCGCGGCGTCGGTCAGCGCACGCAGCAGCTGATGCAGCTCGCTGCGTCGTTCGGTGACGACGTCGAATGCCGCAAAGCACGCCGCCGGCGGCGGATCGGTCACGATCCCGGCCTGGTGGGGGCCGTGAAACGGCACCGCCGGCAGCCGCGCGGCCGGGCCGCCGAGGTGGTTGAGCTGCTGCGGGCCGTCAGCGGCGAGCGTCGGCTCGCGGGCGTCGGCCGCGGCCTGATCAGCCCCGGCGCCGGCGCCTAGCAGGCCGGCCGAGACCGACGCGGCACCGAGCCCCGACCGGCGCAGGAACTGGCGGCGGTCGATCGTCACGTGGTGCCGATCCGGAGCAGGTCGGGGACCGGCGCAAGCGTCTCCAGGGCGGCGTCGGCGGCGGCGTCGACGCGCTCACGGGTGCGGCGCGGCAGCGCCGAGATCGCGATCGGCCGATCGCCCGCGCCTGCGATCACCGCGTCGATCCGGGCCAGCTGGCGGCGAGCGCTGTCGACCAGCCGTGGCGCCCGCGGCGCCAACAGCGGTGCCAGCCACGCGAGCAGCCGGCGGGTGACCGACACGTCGGCGGTGAGCGAGTCCAGGTCGGTGCGGCTGCCGTAGTCATCGTCGCCGGTCAGCGAGTCGCGCAGGGCGTCCTCGAGCACCTCGTGACAGCGCAGCGTCCAGCTGTTCTCGCCGAGCCTGGTGGTGGGCAGCACGGCGCCCAAGCGCAGCTGCGACAGGCGCCCGACGAGCGCGACCAGGCGGGCGCTGTCGGTGGTTGCGGCGCCAAGCTCGTGACGCTCGAACAGATCGAGCTCGACGCGGTGAAAGCCGGTGAAGTGGGGGTTCGCGTCGCCATCGACCAGCCCGGCGGCGGTGCCGTCGATCGAGCGCCCGAGCGAGCCGAACGCGCCGTAGGCGCCGTCGTCCTGACCGAGCGCCAGCCAGGACTCGTGAGCGGTCAGCCAGTCGGTCTCGGCCAGCATCGTGTGGCCGGCAAGCAGCGCGGCATGCAGCCCCGCAACCTCGGTCACGAGCCGCCTGATCGTCGACGCCGCGTACCGGCGGTAGGAGCGCAGCGGGCCGGCCAGCTCCGCCGATACGACCGGGACGACGACCGGACCGCGCTGATGGTGGGTGGTCACCCTGTCGGCCTCCGACACATGGCGCGGGTAGCCGCGCAGGTCACACCCCCACGCGTACGGTCCCGGCGTCAGCCGCACCGTCAGCCGCCGGGCAGCGCCGGCGCGCAAACCGCGGATCGCGGCGACGATCCGGCCGCTGTCGGCGCGGAACAGGTACACGGCCGCGCTGCGCGACGATCGATTGACCACTTCGAAGCGGTCGCGTCCGGCGGTCGGGGGCGGCCAGCCCGGCGCGCAGGTGACGTCGCCGAACGTGATCCGCTCGGCCGCGGCGGCGCCCGCGGCCGGTGCCGCAATCCCGACAGCCGGTCCCGCGAGCGCGACGGCGGCGCCCGCGGCCAGCGCCGCGAGCGCGCTCAGCGACGCGGGCCCGAGCTCAGCCGCGTGGCCGCGTGTAGATGTCGTGACCGAACGAATGGACCTGCGGCTGCTGCGCATCACCGATGTGCTTGAGCCCGAAGATGTCCTCGATCGAGCGCAGCTGCGAGTAGTGGTTGTACGGCTTGTCGGAGACCGTGCCGGCCTTGATGTACTTCGACAGCAGCACGGCCCCGGTGCGGCCGCCGCCAGGGCCGTACAGCCCCGGCTCGTTGAGGTTCGGATGTGACGGGTCCGAGAAGCCGAGGCTGTCGCGCTCGCCGCAGCAGGCGGCGGCGTTGTCGTCGGCGCCGGACTCGTCGAACACGATCACGATCAACCCGTTGGCCCGGTATGCGGGCGAGGCCATGATCCTCGGGATCCACAGCTTCAGGAACGCGTTGACCTTCGGCAACCGGCCCGGGCTGCCGTTCTGGCACTTGGGCCAGTCGTGGCCGTCGTTGCACGTGTTCGGGGTCACCATCGAGTAGTTCGGGGTCGTCGAGACGTGCTTCAGGTTGGATGCCAGTGGCGCGAAGGACAGCACATGCGAATCGCACAGCCGGCGATTGTCGATGATCGACGCGAAGTACACGAACGGGTTGTGCCGGGTCGCGTAGCTGTCGTTGGCCGGACCGGTCGTGTCGGTCAGGTCGACCGCCCCGAGCTTCGGATGGCCGCATGCCGGGCCGAGTCTGGTCTTGACGGTCCGATCGCGATGCGGGTCATTGCCCATGTCCTGGGCGTACTCGCGCCAGCTCAGATGCTTGGCGCGCAGTTGCGAGGCGATCGTCGGGATGTACTTCGGGAACACGCAGCCGCCGCCCGAGAGCTGCCCGAACTTGGTCAGCTTGTCGAAGTTCTCGCCGCCGAACTGCACGAACGGCGAGAAGATCCCGCAGTCCTCGTTGAGCTCGTAGTTGCCGGCCTGGCCGGAGATCTCCGCGACGTAGTTGTCAAGGCTGTCGTGACCGGTGCCGTAGTAGTTGCGGACCAGCGCCCCCCGCGACGGCAGCGTTCGGGTCAGGTACGGCGCGAACCTGTGACCGGCGCCACCGAACGTATAGGAGTAGCTCTCGTTCTCGAGGTTGATCACCCACACGTGCTTGATCGGCGGCGGTTTGTAGGCGGCGGCCGCCATCGGCGCGGCGACCAGCAGTCCGAGCACGACCACGGCGATCGCGGTCAAGGTGATGGCGCCGCGGCGCCGGGGGGTGTGAGACAAGGCGGTTCCTTTGCTGGTGCGGGCGACGACGGGTGGCCACGCTATTGAGCGCTGGGCGCCCGGATGCGGCGATCGTGTGAACGGCAGCCTGACCGCAACGGCGGTCGACGCGTAGGCTCCGTCGAGCATGCCGCGTTCGGCCACAGTCGATGGGTTCCGGCTCGCCTATGACCGCGCCGGTGACGGCCCGCCGGTCGTGTTGCTGCACGGCTGGCCGGGGGACCGCCACGACTGGCGAGCGGTGGTCGCGCAGCTCGGCGGCGCGGTTGACACGATCGTGCCCGATCTGCGCGGCTTCGGCGACTCCTACACCGGGGCCGAACGCGATCGTGATCCGGCGCAGCTCGGGGCGCCCGGGCAGGCCGCGAGCGTGCTCGGGCTGATCGACGAGCTCGGGATCAGCAATCCGGTGCTCGTCGGATACGACGTCGGCAGCCGGACCGCCCAGCAGCTCGCCCGTCAAGCGCCGCAGCGGATCTCGGCGCTTGTCGTCGCGCCGCCGCTGCCCGGCGTCGGCGAGCGAGTGCTGAGCGCCGACGCGCAGGCCGAGTTCTGGTATCAGGCGTTTCACCGCCTCGAGCTGGCCGAGCAGCTGGTCGACGGCGACCCGCGGGCGGTGCGCGCCTACCTGGAGCACTTCTGGTCGCACTGGTCGGGGCCGCGATACGAGCCCGAGCCCGCCGAGCTTCAGCGGCTGACCGAGCGATACGCGCGGCCGGGCGCGTTCACCGCCTCGATCGGCTGGTACCGCGCCGGCTCAGGCACGGTCGCGACCAGTCTCGCGGAGCGCTCGCGGCAGCCGGCGGCGCGAATCACTGTCCCGACGACGGTGCTCTGGCCCGAGCACGACCCGCTGTTCCCGCCCCTCTGGGGCGACCGCCTCGACGACTTCTTTGAGCGCGTGACTCGCGAGGATCTTCTCGGCGCCGGCCACTTCTCGCCGCTCGAGGCTCCTGCCCGGTTCGCCGAGGCGATCCGAGCGGCCGGTTGACCGGCGTCCGTCAATCGACGACGACCGCCTGGCGTCCGAGCGTCACCCGGTCGCCGGGCGCCAGCCGGCAGCGCGCGACCCGCTTGCCGTTGATCCGGGTGCCGTTGGTCGACTCGAGGTCCTGCAGCACCCAGGCGCCGTCACGAAGGTAAAGCTGCGCATGGCGGCGGCTGACGGTCGGGTGCTCGAGCACGACGTCGCAGCAGTCGGGATCGCGCCCGACGAGCAGCTCCGCGTCGTCACGATCCCACTCGAGCGCGAGCACGAGCGGCGGTGAGACCGTCGCGCGCCGGCGCCGCGAGAGCGTGTCGAGCACCGAGTCGCGTAGCGAGCGGCGCGATGCACGCGACGAGAGGTCGCCGATCAGCCGCTCGGGATCGAGCAGGCGGCCGTTGAGCACCTGGTCGAGTCGGTAGGACAGCGTCTGCTGCGACAGCAGGCCCTCGCCGTAGGCGGCGTTGAGTTCGACCGAGATCTGGCGCCGGAACTCACCCGGGTTCAACATCGCCTCAGTGTCCCGCGCGAGGCGGCGGGCGTCCAGCGCGCTCAGCTGTTTGAGGTTGCGGTGGCGCTGGCGGGCATCGTCACGAGCACCGCGGTCGCCGGCGGGATCCGCACCGAGTAGTGGCCACCCCGGGCCTTCAGCCGGGTCAGCTTCGGGGCCGGCAGCCGACCGGTCGAGGTCGAGCGGCCGAACGATCGCCCGCCCAGCGTCACCCCACCGGTCGCGCCGATGTGTGCGGCACGGAGCGCCTCGACGCTGGCGCCGCCGGTCTTGCCCGAGGTCGGCAGCTTGACCGTCGCGGGCTTGGAGAAGTTGTCGTTGATCAGGGTCGCCCGGATCGTGCCGTTGGTGGCGCGGGTGGCCCACAGCTTGACGCGTGGGGGCAGCTTGGTGTGCAGCGAGATCAGACGCGAGCCGGTCGGCGATCCCTGGGCGAACATCATCAAACCGTAGAACTCCGGATGGACGATCATCGGGCCACCGTTGCGCGACCGCGGTCCGAAGATCTCCTGCGCACCGCCCGGCACGGTCTGGATGTTGACGCCGTCGACGCCGACTGTGGTCGAGCTCGTAGAGCGTGTCGAGCACCCACAGCGCGGACGCGAACGTGTTCGAGACACCGCGGAAGCCGCCGCACGTGATCCCGTTCATCTCGTCGAGCCGGGCGAGTTTGTGGGCGCGGTGCGCCGCGTTGACGTAGCGGGCCTGCGCTCGGGCGAAGCCGGAGGTCGCGGCGGGCGACAGCAGCTCGCCGATCGTCAGACTGCTTGGCCGCGGTGCAGTGCTTGAGCGGGTAGGCGTGGAAGGTCGAGATCTTGACGCGCGATTCGCCCCGCAGGAAGGCGCCGAGCTCGGACAGGTAGCTGGCCGAGCCGCTCGCCGGACCGGCGACCGGCAGCCCGGACGGCATCGCGGCAGCGAACTGATGAAACTGCTTGAAGAACGCGCTCTCGGTCCAGGTGTCCACGTTGCGGCCCGGGACGCCGACGCCGCGCTTGTTGCGGTACCAGTTGAACGCGGCGTACAGCTCCGGCTCGTTGCCGATCTCCAACCCGGCGATGTGCCGGCGACCGAGTCCTGATACGAGCGCGTGGGCCTCGGTGCTGGCAACCCTGACGCTGTTGGCCTCGAGGTTGATGCCGAGGATCAGCCGCGGATGCAGGTCGCCGATGAATCGTCTTGGCGGTCCGCACCCATTTCGGCGTCAGCACATACGTGACCCCGCCCGGCTGGCGCATCCCGTGCACCGGCCACCAGGTCCAGTCGGTCGAGTCGCCGCCGAAGCGCACCGACGGCGATTGGTTGGGCGCGATGTCGCGGATCAGGTTCAGAAACGCCGGGTTGATCGACGAGGCGTTGGCTCCGGCGTACTGCGGAAACGCCTTGTACTGCATCGACAGTCCAAGCCAGCCGGACGGCAGCGGCCGGCCGGCGGCCGACGCGCCGGTGGCGGTCGGGTCGCCGACATCGGTCGTGCTCACGCTCGTCGTGGCACCGGAGCTCGACGACGATGCGCTGTCGCTCGAGCTCGAGCTCGAACCGATCCGGTGCTGCGACGACGACGAGCCGCAGCCGGCGATCGCGAACGCGAGCAGGAGCATGATTGCGGCTGGCCACGATGCGGCCCGCCGCCACTTGACGATGACGGCCACGCGCGCATTGAAGCTGATTTCGTTTCGGACGTGCGTCAGCGGTCGCGATCGGGCTAGCCGTGGGTCTCCCGTTTCGGCGAGGCGCACTAGCCTCCCGGCGATGCCACCCTGGTTCGATGAGCTAGCCGAGCTGCTGCGGATCCAATCGATCAGCGCCGATCCCGACCACGCCGGCGACGTCGCCGCGGCGGGAGAATGGGTCTGCGAGCTGATCCGCGCAGCCGGCGGGACCGCCGAGCTCGTCGATTGGCACGGGCGGCCGCTGGCGATCGGCGAGCTGCGGGCGTCACGCGACCCCGAGCAGGCGCCGACGGTGCTCTGCTACGGCCACTTCGACGTGCAGCCCGCCGACCCGATCGAGCTCTGGGAGTCCGATCCGTTCGAGCCCGAGATCCGCGGCGAATACCTGTATGGCCGCGGCGTCGCCGACGACAAGGGCCAGCTCTATCTGTTGCTCACGGCCGCCCGCGAGCTCGCCCGCGCGGGTGCGCTGCCGGTCAACGTCCGGTTCGCCTGTGACGGCGAGGAGGAGACCGGCGGCAGCTCGATCGTCGAGTTCCTGGAGGCGGACGAGCGTGACGCCGACGTCGCCGTGATCTTCGACGCTGAGATGCTCGCTCGCGGGACGCCGGCGTTCAACGTCGCCACGCGTGGGATCGTTGTATTTCCACCTGACGCTGCGATCCGGCGAGCGCGACCTGCACTCGGGCGTGTACGGCGGTGCCGCGATGAACGCGATCCACGCGCTGACCCGGACACTGGACGCCGTGATCGCGCGCGACGGCCGTCTGCCGGAGCCGCTGCGGGTCGGGATCACACCACCGACCACGGCCGAGCTCGACGGATGGCGACGGCTGCCCGCCGGCGCCGACACGTTGGCCGAGCGAGGGGCTCGACCGGCAGACCCGGCCGCCAGCGACGAGTTCTACCTGCGGACGTTCGCGGAGCCGGCGCTCGACGTCAACGGAATCGAGTCCGGCTCGCCGCAGCTGGAGAAGACGGTGCTGCCGGTGCGGGCCGATGCGAACGTGTCGATCAGGCTCGCGCCGGGTCAGGATCAGGACACGATCGCCGAAGCGTTTACGCGGCTGATCACCGAAGCCGTTCCCGTCGGCGCAGAACTCGAGCTGCGAGCGATGTCGTCGGCCGCGCCCGGGCTGGTGGCGCCCGACTCGCGCGCCGTGCAACTCGGGCTCGACGCGTTCGAGCGCGCGCTCGGCGCGCGGCCGCTGCTGGTCCGCACGGGTGGCACGCTGCCGATCGTGCCCGCCCTGTCGCGACGCGGGATCCCCGCGGTGATCACCGGCTTCTCGCTGCCCGACGCCAACATCCACTCGCCCAACGAGCGGCTGCTGGTGCCGTACATCGAGCTCGGGATCGCGGCCGCCAAGGAGCTGTTCACCGCGTTCGCCGCGCTGTAACGTCTCCCGGGGCGAACCCTTCGCACCGGACGCGTGTCAGCTGACCAGGTTCCCGCTCAGCCGCTGGGCCCGAGCGCGCTGAGAAAGCTTCGCGATCAGCGGCCCGTTGACGGGCCCGCCGTCCTGACCACCGGTGTCCTGGGTGACGATCCCGAACGCAATGTCGCCGCGGTACCCCATCAGCCAGCCGTCGATCTTTAGTTCGGGCCGGGCCCGTACTCGGCGGTGCCCGTCTTGGCGTGCGTGCCGGCGGGCAGCCCGGTGCCCGACGCGGTGCCGCTCTGCACGACCGACAGCATCATCGAGCGCAGGTCGATCGACGACATCGGCCGGCAGCCGGTGCGGCGAAACACGAATCGTCGCCGGCACCCACGACCAGCCGGGGCAGCCGCACTCGTGCCGCACCGACCGCTGAGGCGACCGTCGCCATCCCCAGTGGTGAGAACACGATCTACGCCTGACCGATCGAGCTGGCGGCGAGCTCGGCCTCGTCTGATGGCTTGGGAACGTTGGCCATCAGCGCCGGGATCCCGATTTGGGTGCGGTGGTTGAGGCCGTACAGCGCCGCGGTGGCCGGAAACGCGGCCGCGTTCAGGTGCGCGGTCGCGAGCCCGATGAAGGCCGTGTTACAGGAGATCGTGAACGCCTGTCCGAGCGTCGACGCGGCCTCGTCGGGCGAGGCGTTGTGAAACGTCTCGCCGTCGACGGTGATCGTCGGCGGGCAGCTCGCCGGCGAGACGGCGATCAGAGCCCTGGCGATCAGCGCGGTCGAGGTCAGCACCTTGAAGGTCGAGCCGGGCGGATACTGGCCCTGCAGTGCCTCGTCGAACTCGTAGTCGCCGGGCTCGGAGACGACCGCCAGCACCTGCCCGGTCGACGACGCGCATCGCGACCATGGCGACGTGATGGGTGTCGCCGGCGAGCGCCTGCTCGGCGGCCCGCTGAACGCTCGGCTCGATGCTCGTCCGGACCGGCCGGCCGCGTCGGCCCCGGTAGGTGGCGAGCCGCACGACCGGCGAGCCGGTCGAGTCGACGACGTTGATCTCGGTCGTCGGGGTACCAGCCAACCGCCGCTGGTAGATCTGCTCGAGGCCGCGCTGCCGACGATCGACGGGCGTCGTAGGGCGGCCCGAGCGCTTGAGCTGGGCGGCGGTGATCGGTCCGACCGCGCCGACCAGCTGGCTGGCCGAGCTGCTCGGTGATCGCGTGGCGTTCGGATCTGCAGCTCGAACTGGGTGCCCGGCACCGCGTAGACGTTGTGCGGCTCGGCCCGCCGCCTTGAGCTGCTGCGAAGCGGGGCTGCGAGACGCTGAACACCGGCTCGAAGTACGTCGGGTGGGCCTTCGCCGCCGCCAACGCCTGTCGGCCTGCGCCGGCGTCGCGCCAGCTCTGACCAGGTCGGTCGCGACCGCGTGCGGCGATCTTTGATCCGCTCGCCAACGACGCCGACCGCGACCGCGGGCCTGTGGTCGTCAGGTGCGCGCCGCCGGCGCCGAGAATCGGGGCACGGGGCGGCCAGCGACGGTCGAGTGCGAGCGTCTCGCCGGGACCGAGATGCGGGTTGATCGTTCGCGTCGACCAAGACACCAGCCAGTGGCCATGTCGCTTGACCAGCGTCACTCGGATGCGTGGATCAAACGAGCCAATCTCGCCGAGGTCGTAATGGGAGCCGACCGGCGCGCTCGCGCGATCGCCCGAGCTCGAGGATCCGCACGCGACCGGCGGTGAAGCTCGCCGTGGTCACGCCGAGTGCCGCGAACGCCTGCTGGTTGGCCGCCACGAAGTTGTGCGGCGGGTCGGCGGTCAGCCGCCGCATCGCCGCCCAGTCGCCGCGCGACCACGCGCGCAGGAACGGATCCAGCGTCGCCTCGGGCGTCGCAGCAGAGCCGCCGCACGCAGCCAGCGACAGGCACACGAGGGCGGCAACCAGACAAACTGCAAGCCACCGCCGCGTCACCGACGCGAGAATACGAGGTCGGCGACGCGAAGCGAACAGGACCGAGTTTGAGCACCAAACGACTGACCGAGCACCTCGTCCAGGTCACGCGCCTCGGATTCGTCAACGCGTTCCTCGTCTCAGAAGACGATGGCCTGACCCTGGTCGACACGGCCCTGCCAGGCGCCGCCGACGTGCTCGTCGCCGCGGCGCGCGAGTCGGGCGGCGGCTCGATCCGCCGGATCGCGCTGACCCACGGCCACCTCGATCACGTCGGTTCGCTCGATCGGCTGCGCGAGCGGCTCGGCCCGGGCGTGCCGGTGGCGCTCGGCGAGCTCGATGCCAGGATCCACGCGGGCGAGCGCGTCGTCGACGGCAAGCTGACGGGCAGTTGGCCGAAGCTCGCGACCGTTGCGGACGTGCGGCTGCGCGACGGCGACATGGTTGGCAGCCTGCGGGTCGTCGCCGCGCCGGGCCACACGCCCGGTCACGTCGCGCTGTACGACATGCGTGACGGGACGCTGATCGCCGGCGATGTGTTCACGTCGGTCGGGACCGTGGCGACGACGAGCACCCGCAACCTGGTCTTCCCGCTGGCGACGATGGGCACCTACGACCGAGCCCGCAACCTCAATCGGCGCGTGCGCTGCGGGCGCTCGAGCCGTCGCTGATGGTCGTCGGCCACGGCCCGGCCGTGCACGAGCCGGCGACGGCAATGGACCGCGCGATCTCCCGTGCCAGCTGATCGACCCCAGCCGGGCGACGCGGTCGCGATCGTCGATCACGCTGAGCGCCGCCGCTACGAGCTCGATGTCGGCGGCGAGCCGGTCGGGATCCTCAGCTACCGCACCGACGGCCGCGTGATCGACCATCGCCATACCGAGATCAAGCCGTCGTTCGGCGGTCGCGGGCTGGGCTCGGCGCTCGTGCGGTTTGCGCTCGACGATGCCCGCATGCGCGGGCTGTCGGTGCGCCCAAGCTGCCCGTTCGTCGCCGCCTTCATCGACCGCCACCCCCAGTATCGGGACCTGCTCGCGCGCTGACCGCGACCTCGGAGCGGGGCGCGCCCGGGCCCGTCAGCACCACCTTCGGCTGCCCGGCGAGCTGCCCGCCGCCGCAGTCGGCGCAGGGCACGTCGGTCTGCCGCTTGCCCCGCAGCGCCAGGCCGCCGAGCGAGGTCAGCACGAGCAGTCCGGAGCCGATCCCCATCGCCAGGTGAAACGCGTCCTCGGATGCATGCGCCGCGGCCTGCTGCGGCAAACGCTCGATCGCCCGCCGGCAGTGCGGCCGGGGCGATCGTGCCGAACGTCCGGTGCTTGGCCGCGACCACCGCCGGCTGTGCCGACGCCGGCAGGCGGTTGCCGAGCTGAGCGTCGAGCACCTTGCCGTAGTGTGCCGCGACGATCGCGCCGACGCCGGCGACCGCGATCAGCCCCGCCGTGCGCGCGATCGCGTTGTTGATCGCCGACGCGATTCCGGCGTCTGACGACGAGACGTCGGCGAGCACGGTCGCGGTCAGCGGCGCGACGGTCATCGCCAACCCCAACGAGAACACCAACAGCGCCGGCAGCACGTCGGTCAGCAGCGACACGTTGGTCTCGTAGCGGCGCATCAGCGCGAACCCGGCGGCGACCAGCAGCGGGCCGACGACCAGGAACGGACGGGGCCCATAGCGGTCGGCGAGCTTGCCCATCCGCCCCGACAGCGCGAACATCACGATCGTCGGGACCAGCCCGGTGACGCCGGACTTCAGAGCGCTGTAACCGGCGACCTGCTGCAGATAGATCGTCACGAAGAACCCGAGCAGCCCGATCCCGCCGTACATCGCAAACGTCTGCGCGTTGGCGACCGTGAAGTTGCGATGTGAGAACAGCTCCATTGGCAGCATCGGCGTGGCGATCCGGCGCTCATACACGACGAACGTCACCAGCAGCGCGAGCCCGGCGGCCAGCGACCCGAAGATCGCCGGATCTGACCAGCCGAGCACCGGCTGCTCGATCAACGCGAATGAGATCCCCGCCAGCGCGGCCGCGGCGAGCGCCGCCCCGGTCCAGTCGATCGGGACCTGCTTCGCTTCCCCGCCCGCCCGGACCGCGCGGCCGGGAACCGCGATCCGGCCGAGCACGAGCGCGATCACGACCAGCGGGACGTTGATCAGAAAGATCCAACGCCACGACGCCGAGTCGACGATTTGGCCGCCGATCACCGGGCCGGCGAGTACTCCGATCCCGGCCCACGCGGTCCAGGTGCCGATCGCGGCGCCGCGCTCCGAGCGCGGGAAGACCGCGACGATGATCGCCAGCGCCGCCGGCGTCAGCAGCGCACCGGAGACCCCCTGCAGGCTGCGGGCGACGATCAGCACGCCGATCGACGGCGACAGCGCGCACAGCGCCGAGCCGATTCCGAAGCCGGCGACGCCGGCGATGAACACACGTCGCTCGCCGAGCCGGTCGGTGAGCGAGCCGGCCAGCAGGATCAGGGCCGCGAGCGTCAACAGATACGCGTTCGAGACCCACTGCTGTGCCGCGAAGCCGCCACCCAGATCGCGTCCGATCGCAGGCAGCGCGACGTTGACGGCCGACGAATCGACCGCCGCGATCGTCGAGGCGAGGATCGACGAGATCAACGCCAGCCGCTTGGCCGAGCTGCTGCCGGTCGCCGGTGGGCGCAGAGCGGGCATCCCGACTATCGTGCCGGATCAGGGACCTGTCCACTTGGAGCGTCGCTGGATGCCAACGGTCAACTGGGGAGTCATGTCGACAGCCGCGATCAACGACGCGTGGCTGGCCGGCGCTGCACTCACCGACGGGGCGGTGCTCGCCGCGGTCGCCAGTCGGGATCGCGAGCGGGCCGAGCGCTACGCCGAGCAGCGCGGGATCCCGCGCGCGCACGGCAGCTACGAGGCGCTGCTGGCCGACCCGGGCGTCGACGCGGTCTACATCTCGCTGCCGAATTCGCTGCACGTGCCGTGGACGCGTCAAGCACTGCTGGCCGGCAAGCACGTGCTGTGCGAAAAGCCGCTGAGCCACGATCCCGCCGAGGTCACCGAGCTGTTTGACCTCGCCGACCGGCGCGGATTGCAGCTGGCCGAGGCGTTCATGTACCGCCACCACCCGCAGATGGAGCGGCTGCGGGGGCTCGTCGCCGCGGGCGAACTCGGCCCGCTGCGGATGATCCGCAGCTCGTTCAGCTACTCGCGCCGGCCGGAGGGCGACGTCAGGCTGTCGACCGAGCTCGGCGGCGGCGGGCTGCTCGACATCGGCTGCTACTGCGTCAACGCCTCGCGGATGCTCGCCGGCGAGCCGCTCGAGGTCCAGGCGATCCGCACCGCTGCCGACGGGGTCGATCTGACGTTCGCCGCCGTGATGCGGTTCGACGGCGACGTGCTGGCGCATTTCGACGTCGGGATGACGCTCCCGGCGCGCGACGAGCTCGAGGTCGTCGGCGAGCTCGGATCGGTCTGGCTCGACGATCCTTGGCACGGCCGGGAGCCGGTGATCGAGCGGCGTCGAGACGGCGTGATCGAGCAGATCATCCTGCCCAAGGTCGACCCGTATCGGCTCGAGACCGAGAACATGATGGCGGCGATCGCCGGCACCGCGCCGCCGCTGCTCGGGCGTGACGACGCGGTCGGCCAGGCGCGGACGCTCGGGGCGCTGCTGAGCGCCGCTGGCGCGGGTCCGGAAGCCGGAATGTGAGCGATCACATAGTAAGGTCCGGAGCATGGGAGAGATGGCGGCGGGTCCGGGTAGGGGGTCGGCGCCGAGATCGAAGCGGCGCCGTCCGGCCGCGATGGCGGACGTCGCCCGCTTGGCCGGCGTCTCGCACCAGACCGTTTCGCGTGTGATCAACGACTCCGAGCGAGTCGCCCCGGACACCCGTCAACGAGTCCAAGACGCGATGCGGTTACTGGACTACCGGCCCAACTCGGTCGCGCGGGCGCTCGTCACCGGCCGCTCGCGCACGGTCGGCGTGATCGGCTTCAACACGACCCTGTTCGGACCGTCCTCGACCCTGTTCGGAATCGAGCGCTCGGCGCACGAGGCCGACTATCTGACGAGCGTCGTCAGCATGCCCGCACTGACCCGCAACTCGGTGCGGGTGGCGATCGAGCGGCTGCGGCGCCACAACGTCGAGGGCGTACTGGCGATGGCGTCGCAGACGACCGCGCTCGCGACGCTCAGCCAGGTCGCGCTCGAGCTGCCGCTGGTCGCGCTCGAGGCCGAGCCGATCGAGGGCGTGCCGACGGTCGCGATCGATCACTACGGCGGCGCTGCGGTCGCGACGCGGCACCTGCTCGAGCTCGGGCACCGCCGGATCGCGCACATCGCCGGGCCGGCCGACTCGCAGGAGGCGCAGCTGCGGGTATTCGGCTGTCGCGACACGATCTCCGAGGCCGGCCTGCGGCCACCGGCGCCGGTCTACGGTGACTGGAGCCCGCGGGCGGATACGAGCTGTGCCGGCCGATCGCGGCCGACCTCGAGGTGACCGCGATTTTCGTCGCCAACGACCAGATGGCGCTCGGCGCGCTCCACGCGCTGCGCGAGGCCGGTCGCGGCGTCCCCGACGACGTCAGCGTGGTCGGCTTTGACTCGGTGCCGGAGGCGGAGTTCTTCACGCCGCCGCTGACGACCGTGCTGCAGGACTTCATCGAGATCGGCAAGCGCGGGTTTGCGCTGCTGCGCGCGCAGATCGCCGGCGAGGAGGTCACCAACCATCAGGTGCTTCCGTCCGAGCTGATCGTCCGCGCCAGCACGGCGCCGCCGCGCTCGTCAGCTGCTTGAACGTGTGGGCGCATGCGCCCACACGCGGGCGGCGCATGCGCCGCCCGGACCGGGCCGCATGCGGCCCGGTCACATCGATAGGATGCGCCCGCGGCGCAAACCGATTGCTAACGATCGGCGGGTGGTTGTCGCGGGCGCTGTGTGTTAGCGTTCACACTTGTGGGGCCCTGATCGGCAATGCCGACGGGTATTGGAGAGTCATGCGAGAGGAGATTTGATCGATGTCAAGCCCAGAGGACGTGATGGGCGATGCGGTCGAGCGGCTGGAGTTTGACGAGCGCGCCGACGACAGTCCCGGCAAGAAGCTGCGACAGGTCTCGCGCCGCGCGGCGCTGACCGGCGGCGCGGCCGGAATCGCCGCGATGGCACTGCAGGCATGTGGCAGCTCGAGTTCGAGCTCGAGCGGCACGGGCACCGCCTCGGCGTCCACCGGTTCGAGCAGCTCGGCCGCCTCGATCTTCGGGGTCAGCGGCAGCTACAAGTTCACGATGGTCAACCATGTGACCACGAACGTGTTCTTCACCCCGACCCAGAGCGGGGCTTCGGACGCCTGCAAGCTGCTCGGCTGCTCGTATCAGTGGACCGGCTCGGCGACCAGCAACGTCGGCGAGATGGTCAACTCGATCAACGGCGCGATTTCCTCGAAGGTCGACGGGATCGCCACCTCGCTGATCTCGCCGACGGCGTTCAACGCGCCGATCAAGAAGGCCACCGCGGCCGGGATCCCGGTCGTCGCCTACAACGCCGACGAGCCGAGCTCGGGACGGCTGGCCTACATCGGCCAGGACCTGTTCGTCTCCGGCCAGGAGATGGGCCAGCACATCGTCGAACTGCTGCCCAACGGCGGCGAGATCGGGCTGTTCATCGCGACCCCGGGCGCGGCCAACATCCAGCCGCGGATCGACGGCGCCAAGGACACGCTGAAGGCGCACCCGAACATCAAGTACGACGTCGTCGCGACCGGCGCCGCGGTGCCGGCCGAGCTGACCGCGATCACCTCCTGGGCGCAGGGTCACTCGAGCGCGAAGGGCATGTTCGCGGTCGATGCCGGCTAGCACCCAGGGCCTCGCGCAGACGATCCAGAAGCAGGGGCTCAAGCAGAAGGGCTGGGTCGGCGGTGGGTATGACCTGACGCCGATCACCGAGCAGCTGCTGGCGGCGGGTTACATCGCGTTCACGATCGACCAGCAGCCTTACCTGCAGGGCTTCCTGCCGATCATCGAGCTGTACCTGCTGCAACGCGTCACAGGGGCTGACCGGCGCCGCCGACGTCGACACTGGCCTGAAGTTCCTGGACAAGACGACGGTCGTCCCGTACAGCTCGACCAAGAGCCGCTACGAGGGCACGAGCACGTCGCCGGGCGTCCAGAAGTCGTAACGGTCGTCTCGTCGAGTAACGCTCACTAGCGATGGCCGCCACCTCGCAAACCCCCGCCGAGGCTCCCGCCTCCGGATCGCCGCCGAAGCGGCGGTCCGCGGGGGTGATGGCGCCGATCACGCGCGTGCTGGCGCTGCGCGAGGGCAGCATCATCGTCGTCACGATCGCGGCGATCGTGTACTTCGGGGTCACGACCAGCGACTTCTTGACGTTTGCGAACTTCAAGAACCTGCTGCCGTACTTCTGCTTCCTCGGGATCATGGCGATCGGCGAGGTGTTCGTGATGACGCTCGGCGAGATCGACCTGTCGATCGGGGCGATGTACCTCGCCACGCCGTTCGCCTACTGGAAGCTGACCGAGGCGGGCATCCCGCTCGTCCCGAGCGCTGATCCTGGCGGTCGTGATCGCCGGTGGCTTCGGTGCGATCAACGGATTCTTCACCGCCTAGGTCGGGATCCCGTCGTTCGTCGCGACGCTGGCGATGTTGTTCTTCCTCGACGGTCTGACGCTGATCGTCTCGCACTCGCGAGCAGATCACGACGCCCGGCACCGAGATCGTCGGCGTGCCGACGTTCGCGCAGATCTTCGGCGCGGGCACCTACTCGGAGCTGATCTGGTTGCTCGGGATCGGGGTCGCTCCTGCAGGTGGTGCTGTCGTTCACGCGATGGGGGCATCTACACGGTCGTCGATCGGCGGCAACCGGCTCGCGCGCCGCCGAGGCGGGGATCAACACCCGGCTGGTGATGCTGCGCAACTTCGTCCTGTGCGCGATGACCGCGGGCTTCGCCGGGATCCTCGAGGGAGTCCGGACCTCGAGCATCACCCCCGACCCGTCGGGCTCCAACCAGTTCCTGCTGTATGCGGTCGCCGCGGTGATCATCGGCGGCACGGTGATGACCGGCGGCGAGGGCACGGTGGTCGGAGCGATGCTCGGGGCGCTGTTCATCGGCGTGCTGCAGGACGGGCTGGTGCTCAAGAGCGTCAACGCCAACTACGAGTATCTGTACCTGGGAATCGCGATCATCATCGCGATGACGATCTACGTGCTGGTGCAGGCGCGTGCGAAGGGGGACGGGTCCGTGCCTGAGGTCGCATACGCCGGCGAGCAGATCGTCGGGCTGGATACCGCCGACGACGACGTGCTGCGCGTCGAGCACATCAGCCAAGCGGTTCGGACCGACGGTCGCGCTGCGCGACATCAACCTGCACCTGCGCAAGGGCGAGGTGCTGGCGCTGCTCGGCGACAACGGCGCCGGCAAGTCGACGCTGATCAAGATCCTGTCGGGCTTTCACCAAGCCGGACACGGGCTCGATGTGGTGCAAGGGCGAGACGTACGCGCCGAAGTCGGTCGAGCAGGCGCGCCGGAGCGGGATCGACACGGTCTTCCAGGATCTGGCGCTGATCAACCAGCTGACGGTCTTCCAGAACATGTTCCTGCACCGCGAGCTGACGGCCAAGCCGCTGCCGCTGCTCGACAACCGGCGGATGCGCAAGCGGACGCGCGCGGCGCTGGACGACATCGGGATCAAGATCCCGCAGCATCGACCTGCCGGTGGCGCGGTTGTCGGGTGGCCAGCGGCAGGCGATCGCGGTCGCGCGGACGATCTCCGGCGAGGCCGACATCATCCTGCTCGACGAGCCGCTGGCCGCGATGGGCGCCAAGGAGGGCGCGCAGATCCTCGACCTGGTCCAGCGCCTGCGGGACTCCGGCGAGGTCTCGATCATCCTGATCGTCCACAACTACGTGCAGGTCTTCCAGGTCTGCGACCGGGTCAACCTGATCCAGGACGGCGTGATCACGTTCGACAAGCCGACCTCGGAGACGAGCGTCGCCGAGCTCAACGAGATCGTCGTCGAGCAGTACCGGCGCGCCCGCAGGAGGCGCAGCGCGCGATGGCCGGCATGGCGGTCGACGTCAACGCCGCGCGTGCGGCGGTCAGGGGCGGCGACGTCGACGGCGACGACGCCAGCGACGCCCCGGACGATTCCCCGGGCGACGCGCCCGCCGGCTGACGCCAGCCACGGCGGCACGGTGAGCGAGCGCGCCTGCAGCATCGGGGTCGACTTCGGGACCGAGTCCGGGCGAGTGCTGGTGCTCGATCTGGATGGCGGCGCCGAACTGGCGGTCGCACGTCGTCCCCTA
Organism: uncultured Solirubrobacteraceae bacterium; assembly: GCA_963714245.1. Classification (GTDB taxonomy): domain Bacteria; phylum Actinomycetota; class Thermoleophilia; order Solirubrobacterales; family Solirubrobacteraceae; genus Palsa-465. The sequence continues at coordinate 475,525 of CAVQNR010000005.1, forward strand.
CGCGCACGGCGTGATCGACCGCACGCTGCCCGGCGGCGAGCGAGCCGCTGCCCGGCGACTGGGCGCTGCAGCACCCGAGCGACTGGACCGACGTGATCGAGCAGGGCGTCCCGGCCGCACTCGCGCACGCCGGGGTCGTCGGCCGACGCGGTCGTCGGGCTCGGGGTCGACTTCACCTCGTGCACGGTGCTGCCGACCGTCGCCGACGGCACGCCGCTGTGCTTCTGACCGACCGGCTGGCCGGTCGCCGCACGCGTGGCCGAAGCTGTGGAAGCACCACGCCGCCCAGCGGGTCGCCGACCGGCTCAACCAGGTCGCGCTGCGAGCGCGGCGAGCCATTCCTGGAGCGCTACGGCGGGCGGATCTCATCGGAGTGGTACTTCCCGAAGCTGATCGAGGTGTGGGACGAGGACCGCGAGGTCTACGACGCCTGCGACGTGTTCCTGGAGGCGACCGACTGGATCGTCTGGTGGCTGACCGGTGCGCTCGTGCGCCAATCGACCACCGCCGGCTACAAGGCGATGTGGTCGCCCGACGAAGGGTCTGCCGCCGGTCGCCTACTTCGAGGCCTGCCTATCCGGGGTTCGACCGCCCGGACGGAGAAGCTCGGGTACGGAGTTTGTCGCCGCTGGGCACCCGCGCGGGATCGTTGCGGCCGAGCTCGCGGCCTCGCTGGGACTGCCGGAGACGGTCGCGGTCGCGGTCGGCAACGTCGACTCGTTCGTGTCGGTGCCCGGCGCCGGCGTCGAGCGACCGCAGACGTTCGTGATGGTGATCGGCACCTCGATCTGCGACATGGTCGTCGACCCGGTCGAGGTTCGGCTGCCGGGGATCACCGGCGTCGCCCGCGACGGGATCCTGCCGGGCCTGTACGGCTACGAGGCCGGCCAGGCGGCGGTCGGCGACATGCTCGCGTTGGTTCGTGCGCACGCTCGGCGGCGATGCCTCCTACGTTTGCCTCGCTCGAGGCGCGAGGCCGCGGCACGGTCGCGCCGGGCGCCAGCGGGTTGGTCGCGCTCGACTGGTTCAACGGCAACCGCACGATCCTCGCCGACGCCGACCTGACCGGCTCGATCCTCGGGCTGACGCTGTCAGACGACCCGAGCCGAGATCTACCGGGCGCTGCTGGAGTCGATCGCGTTCGGCAACCGCCGGATCATGGACAACTTCACCGAGCACGGCCTCGAGCTCGATCGGATCGTCGCGTGCGGCGGGATCGCCGAGCGCAGCCCGCTGATGATGCAGATCATCGCCGACGCCAGCGGCCTGCCGGTGGACGTGCCCGACTGCCGCGAGGTTCCGGCGCGCGGCGCGGCGCTGTTCGGCGCCGTCGCCGGCGGCGGGTTCGCCGACATCGGTGCGGCGGTGCAGGCGACGCGGCCCGCGACCGCGCGGACGTTCACGCCCGACCCGGACGCGGTCGCGGTCTACGACGCGCGTGTACCCGATCTTTCGCGAGTTCCACGACCTGCTCGGCCAGCTCGAGGTCGGAGCTGCTGCACGAGCTCAAGCGCATCCGTGCGGAAAGGAGAGCGGCGTGACCGACCGGCCGCAAGATCGGACTGCTGGGGATCATGCAGGAGCTCTACGACGAGATGGTGCCCGGGATCACCGAGCGTCAGGCGGCGTACGCGGCGGCGGTCGCCGCCGCAGCTGAGCCGAGGTCGCCGAGGTCACCTTCCTGCGTCCGGCGCGCAACCGCGAGGACGTCGAGGCGATCACGCGCGAGCTGCTCGCGATCGGGCGTCGACGGGATCGCGATCGTGATGCTCACCTACGGCCCGGCGATGCGCACGGTCCGCGCGCTGCGCGATGCCGCGGGTGCCGCTGCTGCTGGCCAACATCCAGCCCGAACGCGTCGATCACCGCCGACTGGACGATGGACGACCTGACCTACAACCAGGGGATCCACGGCGCCCAGGACCAGGCCAACGCGCTGCTGCGCTCCGGAGCTGCCGTTCTCGGTGCTGACCGGCGATTGGCGCTCGGAGCGGTTCGCCGGCGGCGTTCGGGGACTGGGCGCTGGCCGCGCAGGCGGTGACCGCGCTGCGCGACACCCGGGTGGCGCTGCTCGGATATCCGATGAACGGAATGGGCGACATCCTGCCCGACCTCAACGCGCTGCTGCGACGGCTCGGGGTGATGGTCGTCGCCGAGGATCTCGGCGCGCTGGTGGCGCGGATCGACGGCGGTCTCCGATCGGCGAGTCGGCCGCGCAGCTGGCCGCCGAGCCACCAGCGGTTCGACGGTGGCCGACGACCTGCCGCGCGAGCGACACGCGTACGCGGCGCGGATGGAGCTCGCGATGCGCGGGATGCTGCTGCCGAGGGCGGCTACGCCGGCTTCACGTTTCACTTCGACTCGATCGGCGGCGACGGCCGCTTCGAGCAGCTGCCGCTGCTGGCCGCCTCGAACCTGATGGCCGACGGCTACGGCTTTGCCGCCGAGGGCGACGTCAACACCGCGTCGCTGATGTGCGCCGGCGCAGGTGCTCGCCGGGCGCGGGCTCGCGCACTTCTCTGAGATCTACGCGATGGACTGGGAGCTCGACTCGGTGCTCGATCAGCCACATGGGCGAGGGCAACTGGCGGATCGCACGCTCGCGACCGGCCGGTCCGGCTGATCGACCGACCGCTCGGGATCGGTCGGCTCGACAACCCGCCGACGCCGGTGTTCATGGCGCCGAGCCGGGGCCGGCGACGACCGCCGCACTGGTCCAGATCGACGGGAGTAGATGCGGCTCGTGTCGGCTACGGCAGGTGCTCGACACCCCCGAGCTGCCGAAGGTCGAGATGCACCACTTCCACTTCCGGCCCGACGCCGGGATGGAGCCGTTCATGGACCGCTGGCTGTCGCTCGGCGCGCCGCATCACTTCGTCACCATCCTCGGCGACCACCGCGCCCGCTGGCGTGCCTTCGCCGAGCAGCTCGAGCTCGAGTGCGAGGAGATCTGAGATGGACACGTCGCTGCTGCGCGAGCAGGCGCTCGCAGGCGAACCTGGCGCTGCCCGAGCACGGGCTGGTGACGCTGACCTGGGGCAACGCGTCGCGCGATCGACCGCGACGCCGGGCTGGTCGCGATCAAGCCGAGCGGGGTCGAGTACGGCGCGCTGCGGCGTCGACGACCTCGTCGTGCTGCGACCTCGACGGCGACGGTCGTCGCCGGCTCGCGGCGGCCGTCGACCGACACGCCGACGCACCTGGCGCTGTACCGCGCGTTCGAGCAGGTCGGCGGGGTCGTGCACACCCACTCGACCTGGGCGACGGTGTGGGCGCAGGCGCAGCGGCCGATCCCGCTGCTCGGCACGACCCACGCCGACCTGTGCGCGTACCCGATCCCGCTCACCCGGGCGCTGACCGCGGAGGAGATCGACGCCGACTACGAGGCGGCGACCGGTGAGGTGCTGATCGAGGCGGTGTCCGGCCAGGGCCCGGCCGAGCTGCCGTGCGCGCTGGTTCGCGGCCACGCGCCGTTCTGCTGGGGCGCCAGCGCCGCGGCGGCGGTGGAGAACGCGGTCACGCTCGAGCAGGTGGCGCGGATGGCGCTGTTGACGACGATGCTGCGGCCCGACGCGCCGCTGCTCGCCGAGGCGGTCGCAAACAAGCACCACGCGCGCAAGCACGGGCCGGACGCGTACTACGGGCAGCCGTAGCGGGGCTGGGCGCCGGCCGCGCACTCCGAGGATTGGCGAATTAGTGGGGATAGTCCCCACCAATTCGCCGGGATTCGCGTCGCCCGTCCCGCCCCCGCGTGAGCGGCGGGTCGCAGCGGCGCTCAGTGTCGGGTCGCCCCGTCGATCGGCAGCCGCGCTCGGAACGTGGTCTCACCCGGCCGCGAGTCGAGCGTGAGGCTGCCGTGGTGGCGGTCGACGATGATCCGGCGGGCGGTGTCGAGCCCAAGGCCGGTGCCCTTGCCGACCTCCTTGGTGGTGAAGAACGGGTCGAACACGCGGTCGCGGACCTCGGGCGGGATCCCAGGGCCGTCGTCGGAGATGTCGACCTCGGCGCAGTCGCCGTCGGCTCGGGTGGCGATCGTGATCGTGCCGCTGTCGCCGAGCGCGTCGATCGCGTTCTCGAGCAGGTTCGTCCAGACCATGGTTGAGCTCGGCGCCGTGGGCGGTGACCTTGCCCAGCGACGCGTCGTAGTCGCGCTCGATCTCGATCGTCGTCTTCTTGAGCTTGTGGCCGAGGATCGTCAGCGTGTTCTCGAGGTCCTCGGCGATGTCGACCTGGACGAGCTCGCCGCGGTCCATGTAGGCGTAGCGCTTGACGGCCTTGACCAGCTTGCCCATCTGCTGGGTCGACCGCGCGAGGTCATTGGCCATGTGCCGCGCCGACAGCGAGGCGGCGATCCAGCGCAGCGCCGGCGGGGTCACCGGTCCGGCCGCCTCGGCGACCTGCTGCCACGAACGCGCCGTCGAGCCCGGCGGTCGCGTAGGCCTCGGCCAGCGTCCATGGCTCGGGCGCGCCCGCGGCCGCCAGCGCGTCCTGCAGCTCGTCCTCGCGGTCGGCGGCGTCCAGCGCGTCGAGCGCGGTCCGGTTCGCGCATGACTGCAGCGCGCGCCGTCTGCAGGTCGACTAGCTCGGCGGCCTGCTCGCGCTCGATCCCGGACTCGACGAACACCGCGGTTGAGTTGCTGAGGATCTCCAGCGCGTCGGCGAGGTCAGAGGCGGTCCGCTGTGCCGCGGCGGCGGGATTGTTGAGCTCGTGGGCCAGGCCGGCGGCCATCGTGCCCAGCGACGCCAGCCGCTCGCGGTTCTGCTCGCGCTGGGTCATCGCCTGCATCACCGGCCGCATCCGCGACATCACCTGTTGGAACACCGCTCGATGGCTGACGACGAGGTCGGTGAACGGCTCGGGGGCGACGACCGCGTAGCGGACGCGGTCGGCGGCGCGCAGCGTCAGGCCGGTGTTCAGGTCGCCGGTGAGCGTCTGGATCGCGCCCACCCAGGTCGGGCCGACTTGGTCAGACAGCGGCTCGTCGCGCTCGCCGTCGCGCATCGTGCCGCGCAGCGTCCCCTCGAACACGAGGATCGTCCCGAGCGACTCCTCGCCCTCGCGTGTGATCGTCGAGCCCAGCTCGACGTCGTACAGGTCGGCCGCCTCTGACCACTGCTGCAGCTCGCGCGTCGGGCAGATCGGCGAGCAGGTCGAGCGTGCGCAGCTCCTCGAGTGTCGGGTGGCCGATCGGCGCGATCGTCTGCTGCTCGGCGTCGGTGTGGTGGCCGGTGTCGATCGACATCGCTCAACCCTCCGCCAGGTATTGGTGGATCAGTGAGACCGCCATCGAGCCCTCTCCGACGGCGCTGGCGACGCGCTTGATCGAGCGGGCGCGGACATCGCCGGCGACGAACACGCCGGGGACGCTGGTCTCCAAGCGTCATCGGCTCTCGTGGCAGCTGCCAGCCGTGGTCGCGGACGTCGGGCCCGGCGAGGATGAAGCCGCGCTCGTCGCGCGCGACGACTCCCTCCAGCCAGTCGGTCCGGGGCATCGCGCCGATGAACACGAAGCAGGCGTCGACGTCGAGCAGCTGCCTCGCCCTCGGGGCCCTGGATCCGCAGCTGCTCCAGACGCTGTTCGGAGCCGATCGCCTCGACCGCCTGCGTCTGCGTCAGCACCTCGATCTGCGGGATCTCGGCGATCTGCTCGATCAGGTAGTGCGACATCGACTTCGCCAGCGAATCCGAACGCACCAGCATCGTCACCCGCGACGCGTAGCGGGAGAAGTAGACCGCGGCCTGGCCGGCCGAGTTGGCGGCGCCGATCACCGACCACGTGCTGCTGGGCGCACGACTTCGCCTCGGTCATCGCCGCGCCGTAGTAGACCCCGGCGCCGGTGAACCGCTCAAAGCCCGGCGCCGGCATCTTGCGATACGCGACGCCCGAGGAGACGAGCACGCTGGAGGCGCTCAGCTCCTGGCCGCCGCTGAGCTGCACGACCCGCCCGGCGCCCTCGATCGCGCAGCGCGACCGCGTCCGAGACGGTCAGCAGCTCGGCGCCGAGCCGCCGCGCCTGGGTCGTCGCGCGCCGCGCCAGATCGGAGCCCGACAGACCGGTCGGGAACCCGAGGTAGTTCTCGATCCGGCTCGACTGGCCCGCCTGGCCGCCGGGCGCCTCGGACTCGACCATCACCGTCCGCAACCCCTCCGACGCGCCGTAGACGGCAGCCGCCAGCCCGGCCGGGCCGCCGCCGACGATCACGAGGTCGTAGTGGTCGGACTCCGGCGCGCCCGGCCACCCCGAGCCGCTCGGCGAGCTCGAGCACGCTCGGGCGCTCCAGCACCGAGCCGTCCTCGAGGAACACGACCGGCAGCCGGTCCTCGGGAACGCTGGCCACCTCCAGCAGTTGCTTGGCTTCGGCGTCGCGCTCGACGTCGTACCAGCGGCCGGGCACGCGGTTGCGCGCGATGAAGTCGCGCAGATCGTGGGTCTCCTTGGCTGAAGCGGTGCCCGACGATCCGCACGCCGCTGGCGGAGAGCACGTCGGCGCCGGCCTGCCAGGTCTGCAGCAGGTCCTCGACGACCGGGTACAGCTGCTCCTCGGGCGGGTCCCACGGCTTGAGCAGGTAGTAGTCGAGGTCGACGTCGTTGATCGCGGTGATCGCCGCCTGGGTGTCGGCGTAGGCGGTCAGCAGCGTGCGCTTGGCCTCGGGGTAGATCTTGCGCGCCCGGGTCAGGAACTCGGTGCCCTCCATCCCGGGCATCCGCTGGTCGGAGACCATCAGCGCGACGATCGTCGCCGCGGGCGCGCATCTCTTGAGCAGCTCCAGCGCCTCCTGGCCCGAGCTCGGCGCGGACGATCCGGTAGTCGGCGCCGAACCGCCGCCGCAGATCGCGCGAGACGGCGGCGAGCACGGTCGGCTCGTCGTCGATCGCGAGGATCGCGGGGCGCGTACGCGCTCGGCGCTCCTCGGCGGCCGGCGACGCGCTCGTCGGTTCTCGGAGACAGCCACTCAGCCCCTGGCCAGCATCGGTGATGGCGGGATCTTCGTCTCGCCGGTGACCTCGGGGAGGATCATCCCGATCTCGTCGATGAAGCACCAGCTCCACTGCTCGCCGGGCTCCAGCGAGCGGATGATCGGGTGCCGAGCTGCTGCCCGCGTGTGCGCTGGCGTGCTGGCCCGGGGAGTCGTCGCAGCAGCCGACGTGGCCGCACTCCAGGCAGATGCGCAGGTGCAGCCAGACGCCGCCGTCGCGCAGGCAGTCCTCGCAGCCGTCGACCGAGGCCGGCAGCTCGGTGACCTCGATCGTGTCCAGATGGGTGCAGCCGGATTGTTCAGGCGCTCATGGTTCGAGCATGACAGCAAGTCGTCAAGCGGGGAACCGCACGCCGCCGTCGATCCGAACCCGGATCGTCGTCGCCGACGCGCGGCGCCGGCAGCTCGGCGGTCGTGTACAGGCGGCCGCGATCGTCAGCGAGCGTCAGCTCGAGGCGCACGCCATCCTCGAGCGGGATCACGCGGCTGACCGTCGCGACGTGCTCGCCGGCCGGCGTCAGGCGTGACGTGCGCGGGGCGGGTCAGCAGCAGCTCGTCGCCGTCGCGCAGCTCGCCGTCGTAGCCGAGGAACCGCGCGACGAGCGCCGACGGCGGCGTCGCCAGCAGCTCGCCGGCGGTCCCGTCGGCGACGATCCGGCCATCGATCAGGATCAGCAGCCGGTCGGCCAGCGCCCACGCCTCGGCGCGGTCGTGGACGACCACGAGCGTCGCGCGGTCGGGCGAGCGCAGCGCCCGCTCGGCGTCCTGCAGCAGCGCCGCCCGGACCTCGGCGTCCAGGCCGGCGAACGGCTCGTCGAGCAGCAGCACGTCGGGTGCTGACCGCCAGCACCCGCGCCAGGTGCACTCGCCGGCGCTCGCCGCCCGACAGCGCCGTTGCCGGGCGATCGGCCAGATGGGCCGGCTCCGATCGCCTCCAGCGCCTCGCGTGCCCGCTCGCGCCGCTGTCCGCGCGGCACGCCCCACCACGCCAAGCGCCGCGGTCAGGTTGGCGAGCACCGAGCGACGCGCCATCTCGGCCGACTGCAGCGCGACCGCGACCTGCCGTCGACGCTGCGACCGACGCCGGCACGTCGGCTCAAGCGCGCCCGCCAGCGCGTCGAGCAGCGTCGACTTGCCGGCGCCGTTGGGACCCAGCAGCGCGACCAGCTCGCCGGCCCGCAGCTCGAGGTCGACGCCGTGCAGGATCTCGCGACGGCCGCGGTTGACCGTCAGCCCGGTGGCGCGCAGCAGCGGCTCGCGGGTCGGTCGCTCGACGCTGGCTGCGGTCACTGAACCCGCGGCGGGCGAGCGGAATCGCATCCGGATCCCTGTTGCGCGAGTGATGCAGCGAGGCTGCCGACGCGCACAGGATCAGATCAAGCCGAGCAGCACGATCGCGATCGCGAGCGACTCCCGATAGCGGGCCTGGTTGGCCTCGTACAGCGCCGCGGACGCGAGCGTCTGGTCGTAGCCGTAGACGTTGCCGCCGAGGATCACGATCGCCGCGACCTCCGACAGCGACGCGTGCCGAGCGCCGCGATCACCGCCGCGAACACCCCGATCCGTGCCTCGCGCAGCGCCAGCGCGGCGACCTGCAGCCGACCGGCTCCGAGCACCCGCGCCTGGGCCAGCAGCCCCGACGGCAGCGCCTGGACGGCGGCGGCGGTCAGCGCGACCGTGTACGGCAGCGCGAGGATCGCCTGCGCGACGTACACGGCCCGCCTGGTGTAGATCAGCTGCAGCGCGCCCGAGCGGCGCCTGCGGCGACGAACAGCAGGAACAGGAACAGCGCCGACCAGCACCGGCGGCAGCGCCGAGGCTGAGCGTTCGCGAGGACCTGCAGCCAGCGCCGACCGCGAAACGCGCCGAGCCCGATCGCCAGCCCGATCGGGATCCCGATCAGCGACGCGAGCACGGTCGCGACCGCGGCGACCTGCAGCGTGAACCCGATCACCGAGAACAGCGTACGGGTTGCCGTGGAAGATCAGCGGCACCGCGGCCTTCAGCTCGCTCCCACAGCAGCGTCCACGACGCCGCCCCGCGGGGCGAAACCGCAGGCCGAGATCCCGCCCGACGTACTGCTGCAGGACCGTCAGCGCCGCCGATCAGGATCAGGATCAGGACCGAGCAGCACAACCCGATCGCGTCTCGCGTCGGGATAGTTGGCGTTGTCGGTGATCTGCAGCAGCACCGCCGCCGGCGAGCGTCTGATCGTGCCCCTGGAAGTTGCCGCCGACGATCACACCGCGCCGACCTCGGACACGGTCGAGCCGACCGCCGCGATCACCGCCGGCGAGGACCCCGATCTGCGCCTCGCGCAGCGCCAGCACCGCGAGCTGCGAACCGGCCGGCGCCGAGCGCCCGCGCCTGGTGCGAGCAGCCGCCGGGCAGCCCCTGGATCGCGGCCGGCGTCAGCGCGACGATGAACGGCAGCGCGAGCAGCGTCTGCGCGATGTAGACGCCGCGGAGCGTGAACTCGATCCGCAGCGAACCGAGCGCGCCCCCGCGGCAGCAGCAGCATCAGCACGAACACGCCGACGACGACCGGCGGCAGCGCCATCGAGGCGTTGGCGAGGACCTGCAGCGCGCGGCGGCCGCGGAACCGCCCGAGCCCGAGCGTCAGAGCCGAACGGCAGGCCGATGATCGGTCGCGCAGACGGTCGAGACGAGCGCCAGCCGGAGCGTCACCCAAGTGACGCTCCAGATGTAGCGGTCCCCGTGCGCGATCAGCGGCACCGCCTGGCGCAGCTGGGTCCAGAGGCAGCCCATCGCTCGCCGGCGTTGGTGCCGGCGCGCGCTGCACGTACACGAGCTGGCCGTTGGCCAGCCGGTAGACGACCCCGGCCTGGACGCCGCGGCCGATCGTCTTGCGCGCCGCTGCTTGGGCAGCGGCGCGACCGTCTGTCCGGGCTTGATCGTGATCTGCGTGGCGCTGGGTCGCGTGCAGCCCGTGCTTGGTCAGGGTGCCGCCGAGGTGCAGCGACGACAGCGCGGCCAGCAGGAACGCGACCGCCAGCACGATCCCGAGGTCGAACAGGTTGACGAGCCCGTCGAGCGGGTCGCCGGCGCGGTCCTCGCGGCTGGGCGGCTGGGGGGTGACGGAGATCATGCCGTACGCGGTGGCGCGCTCGGGGTGTTGGGCGCACGCGCGCGGCGGGTGGCGGCGTGATCGTGGTGCGCCCGCGTGGGTCGATCACGGCGCCCGAGGAAGGAGCGGTCAGCACCGCAGCGACGTACTGCAGATCCGACAGGTCCTGGCTGTACAAGCGGTCGCGCGAGAGCGAGATCGCGAACGCGACCGCGCCGATCAGCAGCCCGACGACGGTCACGCTGAACGCCACCCGCAGGTCGTGGCTGAGCTCGGCGGTGTTGCCGTCGGCCAGGCCGGTCAGCGCCGGCGACAGCGGGATCAGCGTGCCCATCAGTCCCAGCGCCGGTCCGAATCGGACGAGCATCCGCGTGCGCCCGAGCCGCCGCTGGGACATCCAGGTCGAAGTCGGCGAGCGCCTTGTTGAGCTGGTTGTCGGCCCCCGGTGCGTCCGCGCCTGGCGACGATGAAGTCAGCGTCGCGGCCATCTGCGCGCTGCGGGCGAGCGGCGCGACCGCGCGCTGTGCGGCCGTGCCGCGTCGCCGGCGTCGAGCGCGGCGCGGGCGGCGTCCGGCGCTCTGCAGCAGCGCGCCGAAGCGGCGGCCGCGGCGTCCGTGCAGCTCGACGCAGTAGCTGCCGAGCTCGAAGATCGTCGCCGCCAGCGCCAGCAGCGCCAGCGATCAGCACCGGCACCTGCAGCGCCGAGCGCGACGTGGAAGATCGCGTCGTCGACGCGTGGCGTCGAGAGGGCGAAGATCAGGGTCACATGCGAGTCGAGCCGTGCGGTCGTCGTGCGTCGTCAGCGGTGCAGGCTACGGCCGCGGCGGCCGCGCCGCTCATACAGCGCGCCGCCACCGAGCAGCGCCAGCACCGCCAGCGGTCGCGTACGCCCACGTCGGCGTGCTCGATGCTGGTCGCCTGGCGGCGTGCCGACCAGCGGTGGGCGCCGCGGCGCCTGCGCGGCGCGTCGGGTGCACGAGCGGGCTCGCGCCAGGCGCGACGGCAGCGCCTGCACGTCAGCGACCAGGCGACCGGCGGCGAGCTCGCCGGACGTGCTCGCCGAGCGCTGGTGGTGGCGGCGCGCGCTTGGCGTGCGTGGCCCTTGGTGCTCTGGAGTTGGTCGGGCGTGCGTGTCGACGGTTGGCGCCGGAGGTCGGCCGTGGTGGTCGGCTGTCCGGTCAGTGTCGGAGACGGTCGTAACCGTGAGCCGTTCTCGGCTGCCGTCGCCGTTGCCGGTCGTGCCGCGGGTGCCGCTGCCGGACTGCGTTGCTGGGGTCGTCGAGTTGGGAGAGGTCGTTGCGTGTGGTGGTGGTGTGGTGCCGTGGTTCTGTGGGCTGGTGGGCTGCTGGTCGTGGTCGACGCCGCGTTGCCGCCGGTGCCGCTTGTGGTTGTGGTTGCCCGGTTGTGGCCTTGCTGGTTGTCGTTGCCGGCGCCGGTCGGGGTGGTCGGCGTGGTCGGGGTCGTCGGCGTGGTCGGGGTTGTTGGCGTCGTCGGTCGTGGCGTCGTGCCGCCGGTGCCCTTCCCAGTCGGTCAGACCGACCAGCACGGGCAGGGTCGTGCCGCCGGTCGCACCGTGCTCGGGTCGTAGGCGCGGCGGCGGTCTGCCACGCCTTGGCGAGTCACCGATCGACCAGCGCCGATACGTCCGCTGCACGCTGGCGGATCGCCGACGTCCGCGGTACGTGACCGGTCGCTCGCGGGCGTGGCGTGCTCGTCGATCGGGGTCCCGCTGCCGCGACCGGCGCTCGGCGTAAGCGCTCGCGGTGACCGTCAGCGGCGCTGGTCCGACGTAGACGTCGAGCGCGATCGGCTGGCCCTCTCGAGCTGAGCTCGTCGGCTGCGTTCGTGATCCGAGCGCGCCGGCGGCGGGCGGTTGTAGTGACGTGCTGTGCTGGTCGTCGTCCCGTCGACAGAGATCATCGGCTGCGCGCCGGCGGTCCCGGGGTACGCTCGGCGTCGAAGATCTGGCGCCGGCACCGAAGCGGCGCTCGTAGCTGCCGGCGTGCCGTTGAGCACCTGCACCGCGGTCGACGATCGAGCTGGGTCGATCTGACGGGTCCGCAGCGTCAGCACGGTCCCGAGCGTCCAGGCGCGGCGGCAGCGGGATCGCGTGCTGGCGCGCTCGGCTGCGTCGCGATCGGACGTCGAGGCCCCATAGGTGCCGACAGTTTCGAGCAGCCGGAGCTGGTCAACCGCTGATCGAGCCGGCCTGCGCCGCCGCCCGCCGGGAAGATCGTCGCGCTGACCACCGGCCGTGTCGGCGGCGCCGCGACGCGGGCCGAGCGCGCCGAGCCGACCGCGGCCGCCGCCACGCGAGCGCCGCCGCCAACGCAACCCGCCGCCCCGGGAAAATCCCGGAGCGGCGGTGCTGACTGTGCTGTCTGCGTAGGCAGGCGAACTGCGAGGGCGCTCACTCGGCTCGATTTTATGGTGACATACTTGTAGTGCCGTGTAGCTCGTCGCCTGGCCCGTGCTGACGTACTTCAGCTGCAGCGCATAGTGGGCCGGGCCGCTGAGCTTGTGCTTCAGCGTGTACGTCGTCTTGCCCGTCTTGACGTCCGCCTTGTCCTTCTGGTTGAACTGCGCCTTGGCCGGCGTTGGTCGCCTTCAGTCACGAGCAGCTTGACCGTGCCGCCGTTCGACGCCGCCCTCGGCTTGACGGTCGGCCGGCACCTGGATGACCTGAGCCGTTGACCGTGGTCGAGTTTCCCGTGAGACCGACGTCTTGGGCTTAGGCGCCGAGCTTGGAACGGTATCGTCTTGGCCGGCGAGGTCGTGACCTGGCCGGGGTCGGCGAACACCGCCTGGAACTGCCAGTTGCCCGGCCAGCTTCGGCGCCGCGGCGAAGTTGCTGTCGGTCGCTGGCCAGCTTGACCGTCGCCAGCTTCTTGTAGCTCTTGCTTCGAGGCTGCTTGGCCGGCCGGAGATCGTCACGGTGCCGTTGACGTGTCCGGTGCGCCGGCGGCGACGCGAGTCCGAACACGGCCGCGCCGGCGCCGTTGGACCGTGCTTGAGCGCCGTGATCGACGGCGGTGACCGTGACCGACGTCGCGCGGCGAGGCCGACGGCGACAGCACGTCGCCGAACACGGGGTTCAGGGTGCGTGTCCTCGACCTTCGAGATCGCCGCGGTCGATGACCTGCGTAGCTGCCGCTGACCGCCGGCGTGAACGAGAGCTGAAGTCCCGTTCGCGTCGTCGTGCGGTGCGCCTGGACGGCTGACCGGGAGGCCGCTGACGAGCTGGTCGACGCTGACCGGTGACGCCGTTGAGCGGCGGGAACCCGGGCTCCTTGTTGGTAAGCTGCCCGTGATCGTGACCGGCTTACCGGCCGTGAAGCTCGTCGGGCATGCCCCTGCGCGGTCGATCGACGTCGGATTGGCGGTTGCGACGAACGGCGGTCCGGCCGGGTCCCGGTCGTTGACGTTGCGCAGGTAGCTCGGCAGCTCGTTCTGGACCGTCGGCGAGGTCAGGAAGTTGACGAAGTCCTGGCGCGGCGGTGACGGTTGACGTTCGGCACCTTCGCCGGATTGAGCACGTACGCGTGGAAGTAGTTGATCAGCGCGAACGGGCCGCCCGGAGCCGTGGTCGCTGCGGGCCGCGGGTGACGATCTTGAGGTTCGGGATCGACCCTGCCGGGGCGGTGCCGGAGCAGGTAGTCGAACGTGCCGCGGTCGGTCAGCACGTAGCAGCTGTTGGGCCGCTCGTTGCCACCGCCCACCGTGCACGCGTTGGCCGCGATCACGTTCGGCGCCCTGCGTCGGCGCCGCTGTTGATGCAGTACCAGTCGGCAGCGCGCCGCGCCGGTCGACCGGCAGCACGCTGCCAGGGCAAGCCGCGCCGTTGGTGAGGCGCTCGAGCGATCGGCGTCATGCCGCCGCCGAGCGCGGCCGGGACGGTGCACAGCGTGACACGCCGGTCGGGGTCAGCCCGGCGGTGTTCATCAGTCGGCCCAGATCGCGTGCTCCTGCGGTTGTTCCCGACGCGGCGGGTGCCGCCGCGGGAGACGAACGTCGCATTGCCGCTGGCGCCCGGCGCGGCGACGTCGCGAACGCCTGCGCGATGTTGTGCGGCGCGCCCGTGGCGACGCCGGCCGGATCCGCCGGTCGGGCCCGGCGAGCACGAAGTCGTTGATAGATCGCGGGTTGGCCGTAGGCTGGTTGTTGATAGGAGTAGCCGCCGGCGACGAACTGGTTCTCCAGCGACGGGGCGTGGACGATCAGCGCGCTCGGCGCCGCCGGTGCCGGTCTTCGCGCTGGTCGATCGCGGTGCCGGACGCGGTGCCGATGTACTTGAACGTGTACTGCGGGAACTCGCCTTCTGAAACTCGGGACCGATCACGTTCTGGATCAGCCCGGAGTCAGACACGTCGCTGGTGCCGATGACGGTCAGCGTCGACGCTGTGTCAGCGCTGGCGAGGCTCGGTGCGAGCATCAGCGCAACGGCGGTCATCAGCCCGGCCAACGGCACCATCAGCCGGTAAAGACCGCCTCTGTGGCCGCTTGGCGCGCCGGTCCTGGCCTTCCTGCGCGCGTGAGAAATGATATGCATTCGGCCAGCTTATCTCGGTTTGCATAGGCTGCGCTTAGGTCAAGTTGAGGATCGGACCTGCCCTGACCGGGCAGCCGAGCCGCGAGGAGTCAACCGGACGAGCTCGAGGTGCCGGCCGTGCCGGTGCACTGCTTGAGCCCGTACGTGCTCGCCAGCTTGCCCGCTGGGTTGGCGCGCAGCGATCGCCAGCGCATCGTTGACACCGGCGCTATCGCCCCGACCGGCGGCGGTTGCGAGCGCGTGGTAATCCACGCGCTCAGATGCCATCGCGGCGATGAACGCGTTCAACGTATGTGTGTCCTGTGCCGGCCGCGGCAGCGCCCGCAACTTGCCGACCTCGCCGTCGATGATCGGCACGACCTTGTCGGCGTAGCGCCCGAACGCCAGCAGGAACCGCCGGTTGCTGAACGACGGGTCCGAGACGGTCGGTCCGGGAACCGAGCGGATCGACTGCAGCGACGCAAAGCAGATCGCGTTCGCGCGCGCGACCACCTGCTGCTTGGTGACGCTGTGGCCGCCGCAGCCGGCCACCGACAGCGCGACCGCAATCACAGCCGCGAGCGAACCGACGCGCACTTGCGCGTGACACGGGCCGCTCGTCATCGTGCTCAGGTGGCGATCTGCTCGTCGGTGGTCGCGAGCCCAAGCAGTGTCTGGTTGGTGACCCGGGTGCCGGCGATCACGCAGGTGTGCCCGCTCCGGAGCCAGGTCACGTAGCGGTTGCGTCCGAGGCTGCCGAACGTGTAGCGCACGCCGTCACGGACGGTGCTGGCGCCGATCGGAGTCCGCAGTGACGGCCCCGGGACGATCGCGTAGCCGACCCGGATCCCGTCCGGAGAGCGGTAGTAGACGGTGACGATCTTGCGCTTGTGGACCTGCTGTGTGCGGCTGCCGACGGCCCGCCATTGGATCGTGCCGACGTAGGACGGGAACGGGATCCCGTCGACTCCGGCCTCGAGCAGATCGGGCCGGCCGCTGACCGGCCCCGGGGCGGGAGCGGTGGCCCGGGCGAGCGCGAGCGTCGCGGTCTGGCGGACGCTCGGCGCGCCGGCGCCCGGGCCGAACAGGAGCACGAGCGCGAGGATCACGATCGCCAGCGCGGTCGCCGCCGGCAGGAACAGGGTGTTGCGCCACCGCGCGCGTGAGCGAGCGCGAGGACGCCGCGATCGCGACCTGTGGTTCTCGACCGGCGCCGCGCCGGGGCCCGGATCGAGCATCGCGTCCAGCCGCTCGCGCAGCGCGTCGGGGGCGGCCACGTCGACCGCACGGACCAGTGACGCGCCGCGCTCCTGCTCGGCCAGCCGCGCATGAAGCTCGGGCGTCGCCTCGGCGCGCGCTCGCAGCTGCGCGGCGGTCGCGTCTGACAGCGTGCCGTCGACGATCCGCATCAGCTGCAGCTCGGTCTCGGTCGGCGCTTGCTCGTCTCGCTCGCTCATGGGTTCATCCGCTTGGTAAGACGCCGTCCGCGCCAAATCCTTTCACCGGCGAAGCGGATGGATCGGCGAACCGCTTCGCGATTCGCTGCCGCGCCCGGTACAGCCTCGTCGTGATCGTCGCCTCGGGTACGTGCAGCGCCTGAGCGGCTTCTGCGTACGACAGTCCCAGTATGTCAACCGCGGCGATCGTCAGACGGAAGTCCTCGGGCAGTTCGGCGACGGCCGCGAGCACCTCGTTGATCTCGGCGGCGCGGTCCGGCGCCGGTGCCCGAGGGTCGGGTGGCTCGGCGTGCTCGGGCAGCGGGGTCGTGCGAGGCCGCCGCGACGCCGTGCGGTGGCGCGAGTAGAAGGTGTTGCGCAGCGACTGCATCAGATACCCACGTTCCTCACCCCGGATCGCCCGGGGCCGGGACAGCACGTTGGCGAACGTCTCCTGCACGAGATCCTCCGCGTCCTCGCGCGATCCGCTCAGTGCCAGCGCCGCCCGGTACATCGGGTCGATGTGCTGATGCAGCGTCGCTGGATCCAGGCGGCGCACCGTCAGAGCATGGCACGGCGGGCGCAGCCGGCGCGCGGCTGCCTCCAGACAGCCAAAGCCGCTTCGGTCGTGTCATCCTCCTGCCTCCCGATTCTGAGATCAATCCCGCGAAGTGGAGGCCACCCTTGAAGTCAAGTCTCGAGATCGCTCAGCAACACCAACTGCGTCCGATCGTCGATGTCGCGTCGGACCTCGGCCTGAGCGAGGACGAACTGGAGCCGTACGGCCGCTACAAGGCCAAGATCGCGCTCGAGGCGATTGATCGCCGTGAGGCAGCACCGAACGCCAAGATCATCTGTGTCGCGGGCGTCAACCCGACGGCTGCCGGCGAAGGCAAGACGACCACCGCGGTTGGCCTGACGCAGGGGCTCGGCGTGATCGGGCGCAAGCCGGTGCTCTGCCTGCGCGAGGCGTCGTTGGGTCCCGTGTTCGGCGTCAAGGGCGGCGCGGCCGGCGGCGGCTTTGCGCAGGTCGTGCCGATGGAGGACCTGAACCTGCACTTCACCGGCGACATCCACGCCGTCGGTGCCGCCAACAACCTGCTGGCGGCGATGATCGACGCGTCGCTGCTGCATGGCAATCCGTGCAACCTCGACTCACTGCGCGTCGGTTGGCGGCGGGCGATCGACATCAACGATCGTGCCCTGCGACAGATGGTGATCGGGCTCGGCGGGCCGGCGAACGGCTTCCCGCGCGAGTCGGGCTTCGACATCACCGCCGCCTCCGAGGTGATGGGGATCCTCGCGGTTGCCCGCGACCTGCGTGATCTTCGCGCCCGGCTTGGCCGGATCACCGTCGGATACACCTCGGGCAGCGGCGACCCCGTGACCGCCGAGGACCTCGAAGCGGCCGGATCGATGACCGTCCTGCTCAAGGACGCGATCAAGCCGAACCTCGTCCAGACGCTCGAGGGGCAGCCGTGCCTGATCCACGCCGGTCCGTTCGCGAACATCGCGCACGGCAACAGCTCGCTGATCGCGGACCTGCTGGGTCAGAAGCTGGGTGACTATGTCGTGACCGAGTCAGGCTTCGGGTCTGACATGGGGATGGAGAAGTTCATCGACATCGTCTGCCGAAACGGCAACATCGCGCCGTCGGCGATCGTGCTTGTCACGACCGTGCGCGCGCTCGTGCATCACGGCGGCGGCAGCGACGGCGGGTCGGCCGAACAGGCGATCCGCGACGGCGCGGCCAACCTCGTCCGGCACCTGGAGATCGTCGCCGGGTTCGGGCTCCCGTGCGTGGTCGCGGTCAACCAGCGTCCCGGTGACACCGACGAGGAGCTGCAACTGGTCCGCCAGTTGGCGCTCGACGCCGGCGCGTTCGCGGCCGAGATCTCTGATGGGTTCGCGCAGGGCGGCAACGGCGCCGTGAGTCTGGCCGAGGCGGTCGTGGCGGCCTCCGAGCAGCCCAGCGAGATCAACTACACCTACCCCGACGATGCCCCGATCGCCGACAAGATCTCCGCGATCGCGACGAAGATCTACGGCGCCCGTAGGGCCGTGTTCGAGCCGGCCGCCCAGAGCGCGATCGAACGCTTCACCAAGCACGGACTCGGGACGCTGCCGATCTGCGTCGCGAAGACGCCGGCGTCGCTGTCGTCGGACCCGAACCTGCTCGGGGCGCCGCGTGACTTCGACCTGCCGGTCCGCGACGTGCGTGCCTACACTGGAGCCGGTTGGCTGGTGCCGCTGTGCGGCGACATCCGCCAGATGCCCGGTCTCGGCGCCAACGCGGCCGCCAAGCAGGTCGACATCACCGAGGACGGCACGATCGTCGGCCTGTTCTGATCGGTCGCGCCGCGTTCGCCGGGCCTCACCGCTCGGCGAACGCCGGCAGCCCGTAGACGCCGCCCGTCATCATCTGCGCCAGCGGCTCGACGATCGCGTCGGGATCGGGCAGCCCGATCGCGTCGCCGGCCGACGCGACCTGCAGCACCCGTTCATATCCCCACATCAAGCACGCGGCGAGCCGCTCGGGATCGGCGCCCGGTGGTGCTTGCCCGGCCGCCCGGGCGGTTCGGATCACGCGTGCGGTCCCGGCGGCAAAGCGCGCCATGATCGAGAACCACAGCTCGCGTAGACGCGCATCGTGGGGCCATTGCTCAGACACCGTTCGCAGCACCTCGCCGTGCTCGCGCGCGACCGCCATCCAGCGGCGGATGCTGGCGCGGATCGCGGCCTCGGGATCGTCTTCGGACTCCGCCAGGAAGGGGTCGACGGCGACCGCGATCTCGCCCATCACGCGCCGCAGGCACTCAGCGATCACCGCCGTGCGCGAGTCGAAATGGGCATAGAAGCTGGTCCGCGAGATCCTGGCCTCGTCGATGATGTCGTTGACGCTCAGCTCCGAGAACGGGCGCTGGCGCAGCAGCCGCTCGGTGGCGTCGAGCACGGCCGCCTGGGTGCGGGTGTAGGACGGGGGGGCGCGCAGCGTCCCGGCCAGCGGCTCGACGTCAGCCGCCGCGCCTCGGGGCCCGGTCACTGCGGCCAGCCATCGACGAACAGGTCGAGCGCCAGCTCGGAGCCCGGCACCGCCTGATAGCCCGACAGATCGCGGCCGGCGAGCACCTCGTCGTCGATCAATGCCTCGCCGGTCCGGTCAGACGCGAGCAGCTCGTAGGCGGCATCGGCGTAGATCTCCGGCGTCCGCGCGCGGCGCATCGCCTCCTCGCCGCCGAGCAGGTTCTGGACCGCGGCGGTCGCGATCAAGGTCCGCGGCCACAGGCAGTTGGCCTTGATCCTGTGCTCGGCCTCGTCGGCGGCGAGCCCCAGCGTCAGCATCGTCATGCCCATCTTCGACAGCGTGTAGGCGGCATGTCCGCGCAGCCACTTCGGATCGGCGCTGAGCGGCGGCGACAGCGTCAGCACCCGGCCGCGGCCGCTGGCGCGCAGCGACGGCAGGCAGGCCCGGGTCAGCACGAACGTTCCGCGGATGTTGATCTGCTGCATCAGGTCAAAGCGCTTGACCTCGAGCTCGGCGATCGGCGCCAGGTTGATCGCCGACGCGTTGTTGACGACGATGTCGATGCCGCCGAACCGCTCGACCGTTTGGGCCACCGCGGCGGCGACGCCCGCCTCGTCGCGGACGTCACCGACGATCGGGAGCGCCGAGCCGCCCGCTCGCTCGATCTCGGCCGCGGCGGTGTGGATCGTGCCGGGCAGCTTCGGGTGGGGCTGGTCGGTCTTGGCGATCAGCGCGACGTTGGCGCCGTCGGTGGCCAGCCTGCAGGCGATCGCGAGCCCGATCCCGCGGCTGCCGCCCGACATCATCACGGTCTGTCCTTGAAAGCTCGTCATCGGCGGCAATCTAGTGGGTCTCCGGGAGCCCCGCGTGTGGACGCGGCGGCTCGTGTAACCGAACACCCTGTCAACCCCATCGCTAACGTGTGTCGCCGATGCGCAGGACAGGGTTCGAGGCCGAGCACTCCGACTACCGCGAGATCGTTCGGCGGTTCATCGCCGCCGAGATCGAACCCGAGCGCGAGCGTTGGGAGCGTGACGGGATCGTCGACCGCGAACTGTTCGCCAAGGCGGCTCGCAGCGGGCATGTTGGCGATGGCGGTCCCCGAGCACTACGGCGGCGCCGGCGTCGATGACTTCCGCTTCAACCAGATTCTCGACGAGGAGGTCGGGATCACGGGGATCGGTGGTGCCGGGCTCGGGATCACGCTGCACAACGACATCTGCCTGCCGTACTTCTTGAACTTCGCCTCCGAGCAGCAGCGGGAGCGCTGGCTGCCGGGGATCGCCGACGGATCGCTGATCACCGCGCTGGCGATGACCGAGCCCGAGATCGGCTCGGACCTCGCCGGGCTGCGCACCAGCGCGGCGCGCGATGGCGACTGCTACGTCGTCAACGGCTCCAAGACGTTCATCACCAACGGGATCAACGCCGATCTCGTGATCACCGCCGTCCGCACCGATCCCAGCGAGCGCCACGCGGGAATCTCGATCGTGATCGTCGAGCGGGGGATGGACGGCTTCACCCGCGGGCGCAACCTGGACAAGCTCGGGATGCACTCGCAGGACACCGCCGAGCTGTTCTTCTCAGACGTGCGGGTCCCGGTCGAGAACCTGCTCGGCGCCGAGGGCGACGGGCTTTCGCCAGATGACCTCGAATCTTGCCCAGGAGCGGTTGAGCATCGCGCTCGCCGGCGTCGGGGCGGCCCGCGGCGCGCTTGACTGGACGGTCGACTACGTCAAGCAGCGCACGGCGTTCGGCAAGCCGATCGGGACCTTCCAGAACACCCGCTTCGCGCTCGCCGAGATCGCGACCGAGATCGAGCTCGCGACCGCGTTCTGTGACCAGGCCGTGCTCGCGCTCAACGACGGCGAGTTGTCCGCCGGCCGACGCCGCGATGGCGAAATGGTGGGCGACCGAGTTGCAGGGCAGGGTGATCGACCGCTGCGTGCAGCTGCACGGCGGCTACGGGTACATGACCGAGTACCCGATCACCCGCGCCTACGCCGACGCACGGGTGACCCGGATCTACGGCGGCACGACCGAGATCATGAAGGAGATCGTCGGCCGTTCGCTCGGCCTGTAGGCGACCGCGCCGACGGGAATTAGCGAACACGCGGTCCGCCTCAGATGCCCGAGCCACGCACCACCACCGCGGCGCTCTCGCCGGCGCGGCCGGCGGCCGAAGACCTACGCGGCGGTGCTGGCCGCGACCTCGCAGCTGCTCGAGACGGTGCCGCTGGCGCAACTCAGCGTCGCGCGGATCATCGCTGCCGCGGGAGTCTCGCGCACCAGCTTCTACGAGCACTTCAGCTCCAAGGAGGATGTCGTCGTCAAGCTCGTGCGGTCGATCAGCGCGGAGGTCGCCGACGAGATCGAGCCGATGTTCGCGCGCAACGGCCGCGAGCCCGAGCGGCGTTTCGCGAAGGGTCTGTCGCGGCTTGCTGCGGGTCTGGCCCGCGGTACGCGCCGCTGGTGCTCGCGGCGTCCGAGGAGTGGCCGGCGGTGCCGGAGCTGCGGCGCCTGTGGTTTCGGATCCACGGCAGCTCACCCGCCGGCTGGCGGAGCTGATCGACGCCGAGCGTGCGGCCGGCCGGGCTCCCGCAGGGGCCGATGCCGAGGCGCTGGCGGCCTGGCTGGTGTGGTCGGCCGAGCGTGTCTTCCACTCGCGATGACCGGTGAGATCGCGGTGCTCTGTCGGGCCACGAGGCGCTGCTCGAGCCGCTCGTGCAGCTCTACGTCGGAACGATCTACCGACGGCCAGTCCAGCCGTAGGCCGAGCGCCGCGCCGTGCGCTGGCCAATTACTTGATCTATATGCGAGTTTTGGCCACTCAGCGGCTCGCGGTGCCGTAGATGAAGAACTCGCCGGTCTGTGCAGCTCGCAGCGCCAGCCGAGCCTGGCCAGCTCGGCCGCCAGCGGCGCCGGGCTCGTAGTAGCGCTTGACGATCTCGAACTCGCGGCCGTCGTCGAGCCGGCGTCGCTCGGCCGGCGAGTCCCTCGGCCCGATCGTGTGATCGCGCGCCTTCGAGCGCGGCGCGCGGCGGGAGTCGATCAGCAGCACCCGGCCGCCGGGTCGTCAGCGCCGAGCCGACCATCTCCCAGAACCGCGCGAATCGGTCCTCGGGCACGTGCGAGAGCCAGAAGCTGAACACGCACGCGTCGAACGCGCCCGCCGGCGGTCGCCAGCTGGAACAGGTCTGCCTCGACGAACGTCACCGGCGCGGCCCGAGCCGCATGCTCGGTCCAGGCGCGCGCGGTTGAGCTCGAGCACCTCCGGCGCGCCGTCGACCGCCGTCACGTGGTCGGCGTGGCGGACCAGATGCCGCGTCTAAGACCGGTCCCGCAGGCCAGCTCCAGCACCTCGCCACGCGGTCCGAAGCGCTCCAGCGCCGCCTCGAGCGCCGCCGTCTCGGCGAACCAGGCGGCATTGGCATCCGGCCCGCGGTCGAAGCGGCCGGTCCGAAACCACCAGTCGTCGTACTCGCCGGCCCGGGCCCGGTAGTACGTCGAGCTGCTGCGAGAGTGCTGCGGATTGCGTCATTTCATTGACTTGTGATGTCGGCGAGATGACAGCGATCTTGCAGTTGGACAGCGGGATAGCGCGGATCGTCACCGATCAGGTATAGGATGCCGCTCTTGAATTTTGTCTTTATCTAGGCAGGAGGGGAGATGAGCAACCAAGCCGAGCAGGAGCGGACCGCTCAGCTGGACAGCGAGGGGATGGACCGAGGAATCAGTTTCCTCGGGCTGACGTGGGCTTCGGAGGGGTCGATCATCGGTTCCGGGTGGCTGTTTGGCGCGCTCACCGCCGTCACCATCGCTGGCCCGTCAGCGATCATCGCCTGGGTAATCGCGACGATCATCGTCGGAGTTCTGGCGTTGATCCACGCCGAGCTGGGCGGTCTGTTCCCGGTCTCGGGCGGGACCAGCCGCTTCCCGCACTACGCGTTCGGCTCGTTCGCCGGCATGACCTTCGGGTGGATGGCGTACCTGCAGGCTGCGGCGGTCGCGCCGATCGAGGTGCTGGCGGCGATCGAATATTTCTCGACTGTCGGCTTCGCGTCTGGCTGGTACAACGGCACGAAGCTGACCGGCGTCGGGATCGTCGTCGCCGTCATCCTGATGGCGTTCTTCACGGTCGTCAATCTCGTCGGCGTCCGTTGGCTGGCGCGCGTGAACAACTCGCTGACGTGGTGGAAGGTCTTGATCCCGGTGCTGACGATCATCGTCTTCATCGCCTTCAAGTTCCACGCCTCGAACTTCAGCCACGGCGGCGGCTTCTTCGTCCAGGGCGCGGCGGTCAAGTCGATTCTGATCGCGATTCCGAACGGCGGCATCGTGTTCTCGCTGCTCGGCTTCGAGCAGGCGGTGCAGTTAGGTGGAGAGGCAAGGAGGCCGAGCGACGTGCCGAAGGCGGTGATCCTGTCGCTGATCATCGGCGCGACGATCTACATCCTGCTGCAAGTCGCGTTCATCGGCGCGATCCAGCCAAGCCTGCTCGCGCACGCTGGTACTTGGGCGAACCTCGGGCCGACCAGCAGCAACGCGACGGTCGTCGCGCTCAACGCCGCACCGTTTCATCAGGTTGCGGTGCTGGCCGGGCTCGGCTGGCTGGGAGTGCTCCTGCGGATCGACGCAATCGTCTCGCCGACTGGCACCGGACTGATCTACCTCACGTCCGGCTCCCGGATCCTGTTCGCGCTGTCGAAGAACGGGTACATCCCGGAGATGTTCGAGAACGTCACCGGCCGCGCGCGGGTGCCCGTGGCCGCGATCCTGCTGACCTCGGTCGTCGGACTGATCTTCCTGCTCCCGTTCCCGAGTTGGGCGAAGCTGGTGGGGGTCGTCACCTCTGCCTCGGTGCTGATGTACGCCGGCGCACCGCTGGCGCTCGGGGCGCTGCGGCTGCAGAAGCCCGACCTGCCCCGGAGCTACCGAATGCCCGCCGCAGGCTTCCTTGCGCCTGCGGGATTTGCTGCGGCGAGCCTGATCGTGTACTTCTCCGGTTGGACGACGTACTCGACGCTGATGGTCGCGCTGCTGCTCGGATATCTGCTGATCGGCATCTCGTTCGCGTTCCGACTGAACCCGAATCAACCGCGGGTCGACTGGAACGCCGCGCCGTGGGTGCTGACGTATCTGATCGGGATGGGGATCATCTCCTACCTCGGCGACTTCGGCGCCGGCGGGATCATCGGCTCGGTCGGTATCTTCAAGCATGTGCTCGATCGCGGCGGCAATGACACGAGCGAGTTGAGCCTGTACGTGTGGATCGCCGTGGTGATCGTGTTCAGCGTGGCGATCTACTACTGGGCGCTCGCGAGCCGGCTGTCGCCCGAGGAAGTCGACCACTACGTGCGCGACGTGTACCCGCCGCCGGCGGGCGAGGGATAGACGCAAGAGCCGCTCGAGGAGGGTGGGCAGGCGGCGCGCGCGGTGGACTTGCCCCGCGCGCGCCGCGCCATATCCGGCGACGGCCCGCTCAGGGAAGCGCGTTGACCGTCTGCTGCAACACGTGCACCCGATGGCTGAGCGCCTTTTGCGCGTGGGTCAGCGACGTCACCGAACCCGACAGCCCGGTCGTCTTGGAGTCCAGCTTCGCCACCGAGACCTGCAGCTTGGAGATGTCTGACTGCTGCGCCTCGATATGGGCGCGGTTGGCGAGCACCCCGGTCTGTGCGGCCTTCGCGTCGCGCCGCAGTTCGCTGTCGTCTCGGTGAGCACGCGCGGAGCTGTTCTGCAGCTTGGTCAGCAGCACCGTCGCGGCGGCGACGTTCTTGTGCAGGTTCGCGCGGATCTGGCCGATCTCGCTGTCCTCCTGCGCTCTCACCTCGCGCGCGATCTTGGCGTTGTCGTTGGTCGTGGTGTTCGTCGACAGGGCGATCACCAGCGCGACGATCGCGACGACGACGCCGAGCACGCCGATCCCCAGCCCCGCCCACATGATCTTCCGGTCGCGGCCTGCGTCGTGATCGTCCATCTGGCCCCCCGCCCGCGGTTATGAGCGTGGCAGTGTATGGGACGATCACGCTCCAGCCGGCGCGTCCGGCCGTTCAGCTGAATTCGTCGATCAGCATCTCGACCCGCCCGACCGGTTCGAACCCGAGCGCTGCCAGGATCGGCCGTGACATCGCGCCCGCCTGGGTGACGAGCGCGGGGCGCTGTGGCATGTGGCGAGCCGCCGCTCGCCACCGTTGCGCGATCAGCGCCCGGTAGGCGCCGCGGCCGCGGAACTCTGGCAGCGTCGCGCCGCCAAACAACGCCAGCGCGACGCGCGTCTGTTCGCACGCGCCCGCGCAGACGATCCGGTCACCCGACCAGACGGCGTGCATCAGATGCGACTGCTGATCCCACGGCGCGCCGCCGCGGCGGCGGTCGATCGCCCGGAACTCCTCGATGTGCCGCTCGCGGGCGGCCGCGACCTGCTCGAGGCTCGCGCCGAAGCCGATGTCCTGCACCGCGCGGGCGGCAGCGTAATCCGCCGCGGTGACGACCTGCGCGCCCCGCAGTTCGCCGCCCGCCTGCAGCATCTTTGGCGGCGAGCTCAACGCCAGCGCGAGCGCCCACGGCTCATCGTCGCGCCGCAGCCCGCGGGCCCGGAGCGCATCCGCCAGATCGGCGGGCGTCGCCTGTGATCCGATCTCCCACTGGGTTCGGGTCCGGCCGCGGTCGCGCAGCAACGTACGGACCTCCTCCAGCACCGAGTCGATCTCGGGCTCGGTGAAGCGCTGGCGCTGCACGGTCGCGTTGCGCGGTGTCAGGCACAGCGTGTAGCGATCGGTCTCGATTCGCTCTGACCCGGGACGCGGCTCGATGAACGAGTTCGGGTATTCGGCGACCTCGCGCAGCATCGGTTCGACGGTAGCGGCCCCTTTGGGATGTTCTCACCGCTATCTGGTGAGAACATCCCAGGCCCTCCCCGTCCCCGTCCGCGTCCGCGTCACTACGCGCGCGTACCTCAGCCGGCGGCGACGAGCGATTGCTCGTCGGAGTACGTGTCGCCCCGCTCGGCCAGCGCGACCAGCGACGCCGGCGGCTCAAACCGCTCGCCGTACGTGGCCGCGAGCTCACGCGCGCGCGCCACGAATCCGGCGGGGCCGCGTCGCTGTGGATCGGAGGCGTCCTCGTAGCCGTTGATGTACTGCAGCACGCCGCCTGACCACGCCGGGAAGCCGATCCCGAAGATCGAGCCGATGTTCGCGTCGGCGACCGACTCGATCACGCCCTCGTCGACGCACCTGACCGATCTCGATCGACTCGATGAACATCATCCGCTCCTCGAGGTCGCGCAGCGAGATCTCCGACGGATCGTCAACCGGCGGGAACGCCTCGCGCAGCCCCGGCCACAGGCCGGTCCGCTTGCCGTCCGCGTATTCGTAGAAGCCACGACCCTCGAGCCGGCCGGGCCGGTCGAACTCGTCGAGCATCCGGTCGATCACCTGCTCGGATGGGTGCGAGTCCCAACCACTGGCACGCTGCTCGGTCGCTTCCTTGGCCGCGTTGCGGATCCGTCTGCATCAGCTTCATGTTGAGCTCGTCAGACAGCTGCAGCACCGGCGCCGGGTAGCCCGCCTGCGACGACGCCTGCTCGATCGTCGAAGCCGGGATCCCCTCGGCCAGCATCGAGATCCCCTCGTTGATGAACGTCCCGATCACGCGGCTGGTGAAGAACCCGCGGCTGTCGTTGACCACGATCGGGGTCTTGCGCAGCAGCTTGGCGACGTCGAGCGCGCGGTACAGCGTCTCGTCGGAGGTCTGCTCGCCACGGATGATCTCCAGCAGCGGCATCTTGTCGACCGGGGAGAAGAAATGCAGACCGACGAACTCGGGCGGCCGCGTGACGTTCTCGGCCAGCCCGGTGATCGGCAGCGTCGAGGTGTTGGAGCCCAGCAGCGCGTCGTCGGCCAGATGCGGCTCGATCTCCTGCCATCACCTCGCGCTTGACCGACGGATCCTCGAACACCGCCTCGATCACCAGCTCGTGCGCCGTCGGCTGCCGCCGGATCGGTCGTCGGGGTGATCCGGGCCAGCAGCGCGTCGCCGTCCTCCTGGGTCGAGCGACCGCGCTCGACGGCCTTCGCGACCAGCTTGTCCGAGTAGCCCTTGCCGCGGTCGGCCGCCTCCTGCGAGACGTCCTTGAGCACCACCTCGACACCGGACTTGGCGGCGACGTAGGCGATCGCCGCGCCCATCATGCCTGCGCCAAGCACCACCAGCTTGGCCGGCGTGAACGTCTCCAGCTCGTCGGGCCGCCCGCGCTTGCCGGTCGCCCGCTGCAGGTCGAAGAAGAACGCCTGGATCATGTTCTTGGCGACCTGGCCGGTCACGAGGTCGACGAAGTACCGCCCCTCGATCTCGGACGCGTTGTCGAAGTCGACCTGCGAACCCTCGACCGCGGCCGCGAGGATGTGGTGCGGCGCGGGGAAGTTCGCGCCCTTGAGCTGCTTGCGCAGGTTCGCCGGGAACGCCGGCAGGTTCGCGGCGAACTTCGGGGTCGACGGAGTACCACCCGGGATCTTGTAGCCCTTGACGTCCCATGGCTGGACTGCCTCGGGGTTCTCCGCGATCCATCGCTTGGCGGCGGGGATCAGGTCCTCGCGAGTCGGTACGACCTCGTCGATCAGCCCGAACTCCTTGCGCCTCGGCCGAGCGGTACTCCTTGCCCTGCAGCAGCAACGGCAGCAGCGCCGCCGCGATCCCGAACATCCGCACGCTGCGCGTGACGCCGCCGGCGCCCGGAAGCAGGCCGAGCTTGACCTCGGGGAAGCCGAGCTTGACCTTCGGGTCATCGACGGCGATCCGGTGATGGCACGCAAGCGTGATCTCCAGGCCACCGCCGAGCGCGGCGCCGTTGATCGCCGGCGACGACCGGCTTGCCGAGCGTCTCCAGCCGCCGCAGCACCGCCTTGGCGTCGCGGACGAAGGCCTCCATCTGCGCGGCGTCGTCGGCACCGACGCGCTTGAGGTCATTGAGGTTGGCGCCGGCGAAGAACGTCTTCTTGGCCGACGTGATCACGACGCCCGTGATCTGGTCGCGCTCGGCCTCGAGCCGGTCGACGATCGCGCGGATCGACGCCTGGTAGGCCTCGTTCATCGTGTTCGCGGAGCCGCTCGGGTCGTCCAGTGTGAGGATCACGACCCCATCGGCGTCCTGCTCCCAGCGGATCGTGCTGCTGTCACTCATAGTAGCTGTCTCTCTCGTTCGAAGTCGACATGGTTCAGACGCGCTCGACGACGGTGGCGATGCCCATGCCGCCGCCGACGCACAGCGTCGCGAGCCCGTAGCGCCCGCCGGTCCGCTCGAGCTCGTCGACGAGCGTGCCGAGGATCATCGCGCCGGTCGCGCCGAGCGGATGGCCCATCGCGATCGCGCCGCCGTTGACGTTGACCTTCTCCAGATCAAGCCCCATGTCGCGGACGAAGCGCAGCACGACCGCCGCGAACGCCTCGTTGATCTCGATCAGATCGAGGTCGTCGACGGTCAGGCCGGCCTTTGCCAGCGCCTTCTTGAGGCAGGCGCGGGTCCGGTCAGCATGATCGTCGGGTCGGCGCCGGAGACCGCGGTGGCGAGGATCTTGGCGCGGGCGCGCAGACCCAGCTCGGCGCCGGTCTGCTCGTTGCCGATCGCGACCAGCGCGGCGCCGTCGACGATCCCTGACGAGTTGCCGGGCGTATGGACGTGGTCGATCTTCTCGATCCAGTGGTACTTCTGCAGCGCGACCGCGTCAAAGCCGCCCATCTCGCCCATCGCGGCGAACGACGGCTTCAGCCCGGCGAGCGTCTCGACGGTGGTACCTGGCCGGATGTGCTCGTCGCGCTCGAGCACGACCTGATCGTTGATGTCTCGCACCGCGACGATCGAGTCCGAGAAGCGGCCCTCGGCCTGCGCGGCGGCGGCGCGCTCCTGGGAGCGTGCGGCGTAGGTGTCGACGTCCTCCCGGCTGAACTCCTCGACGGTCGCGATCAGGTCGGCGCCGATGCCCTGCGGGACGAACGATGTGTCGTACGCGGTCTCGGGATCCATCGCCCAGGCGCCGCCGTCGGAGCCGATCGGCACCCGGGACATCGACTCGACGCCGCCGGCCCAGACGAGGTCCTCCCAGCCGGAGGCGACCTTCTGCGCGGCGATGTTGACCGCTTCCAGTCCGGAGGCGCAGAAACGGTTCAGCTGCACGCCGGACACGGTGTTCGGAAGCCCGGCCTTGATCGCGGCCGCCTTGGCGATGTCGCCGCCCTGGTCGCCGATCGGCGAGACGCAGCCGAGCACGACGTCGTCGATGCGGTTGGGATCGAGCTCCGGGTTGCGGCTGAGCATCTCGTGCATCACGCCGACCACGAGATCGATGGGCTTGGTCGCGTGCAGCGACCCGTTGACCTTGCCGCGGCCGCGCGGCGTCCGCAGGGCGTCGAAGATGAGCGGTTCGGTAGCTGCCATTTGGTCTGCTCCTCGATTAGCTGCACACAGTGTTCGGAAAACTCGCTGATCGCAATCTTAGCCCGCGTCCGCGGGCGGGTTACCCGCCGACCCCACCGAGCTGCCGAGGCCGCCGAGAATCGCCAGCGCCTGCGCCGGCGACACCCGTTGCAGGCGCTCGCGCGGTTGGCCGCCGTTCACGCGCAGCGCCTCACGGCGGACGGCGAGCTCAGGTTCGGCACCGGTCGTCTCGAGCATCGCGCTCACGAACGCCTCGGCCCGGTCCGGTCCGGTCACCTCGACGTCGCCGCGATCGACGCGTCCGGACGGGGAATAGACGAGCGCCGATCGGATTCGCCGCAAGGCCGCCGAGCGGGTCTCGCGCTGTAGCTGCGGTTGGACCGGCGCACGGTCGGGCACCAGCAATCGGGTGATCGCGCGGTCGTTGATCGCCTCGAGCATCGGCTCGGTCTCAAGCGGGACGACGATCTCCTTGTGCTCGGGGAACACGTCGAGCTTGCGCAGCGACCCGCGGCGGCGCTCGACGTGAAACGCGAAGTAGTCCGCATATGCGAAGAACCCGGGATCGTTCACGCGCAGCCGGTCATAGAAGCCGGTCACGGCCGCGAGGATCAGCGTCGCCGCTCCAATCGCGGCGTGGTCAGCGGCGAGCACGATCCCGAGCCGGTCACGCTCGTCGAAGCCGTCAAACAGCGTCTCGATCGTCGCCGGCTCGCCGTTGATCACGAGCTCGAACTCGTGCGAGCGCAGGGCCGTCGTGTGCACGAACCCATGTTGGCAGCCGCGCGCCTCTAACCTGCGCGAGTGAAGTGACCGCCGGCGACGCCCCGATCGAGCCAGGCGCGCCGCCCGAGCCGGCCGCCGAAGAGTCCGCCGCGCCGTCTGCCTCGACCGGCGTCGAATCGGTCGCCGCCGCTGTTGCCGGTCGCTTCTCGGGCAAGACCGCGTGGGCGCGCAACCTCGAGGCGCCGCTACGCGACTTCCTGCGTACCGAGACCGGCTCGGCGGCGTTCCTGCTGGCGGGGGCGATCATCGCGCTCGTGTGGGCGAACATCGGCTCCTCCTACGAGCACGTCTGGAACACCACGCTGAGCATTCGAATCGGCGACGCGGGTATCGCGCTCGACCTCCGCCGCTGGGTCAACTCTGGCCTGATGACGCTGTTCTTCTTCGTCGTCGGCCTTGAGGCCCGGCGCGAGTTCGATCTCGGCGATCTGCGTGACCGCCGACGGCTGCTGTTGCCAGTTGCGGCTGGGATCGGCGGGATGATCGTCCCGGTCGCGCTGTTCCTGCTGATCGCGGGATCCAACGCTCCGGCCGGCGCCTGGGGCACGGCGATGTCGACCGACACCGCGTTCGCGCTGGCGATGCTGGCGTTGGTCGGCCGCCGCTTTCCGAACTCGCTGCGCGCGTTCATGCTGACCGTCGCTGTGGTCGACGACCTGGTCGCATTGATCGTGATCGCGGTGGCGTTCACGCAGTCGCTGCAGGTGATGGCGCTCGCCGTCGGGGTCGGTGCGTTCGTCGTCCTGCTCGCACTGCGCTGGCGCGGTATTCACAACGGCAGCATCTACTTGGCGCTCGGGCTGGTGGCGTGGGTGGCGGTGCTCAAGTCAGGGATCGATCCGATCGTCGTCGGACTGGCGATGGGTCTGCTGACCGCCGCGTTCCCGGCCGCGCGAGCCGACCTCGAGCAGGCCACTGACCTGTTTCGCCTGTTTCGCGAGCAGCCGACCTCCGAGCTGCAACAGTCGGCGACCGCGGGCCTGCGGGTGGCGATCTCGCCCAACGAACGCTGGACACAGATGTTCCACCCGTTCACGAGCTACGTCGTGGTGCCGCTGTTCGCGCTCGCCAACGCCGGTTTTGCGATCAGCGGCTCGTTCCTGATCCACGCCTACGGGTCGGCGATCACGCTCGGAGTGCTGGTCGCCTACCTGGTCGGCAAGCCGATCGGGATCGGCGGCGCCTCGACGCTCGTCGTGCGCCTCACCCGCGGTCGGATCCGGCTGCCCGTCGGGTGGGCGTCGGTGCTGGCCGGAGGCACGATCGCCGGAATCGGGTTCACGGTCTCGCTGCTGATCGCGTCGCTCGCGTTCTCGGGGCAGGAGCTGTCGGAGGCCAAGCTCGGGGTGCTGACGACGCTGATCGGCGCGCCGCTGGTGACCTGTGTGGTGCAGGAGGTGTCCAAGCGGCTGCCGACGCTCGATTCGCGCCAGCGCGTTGGTCGGCTCGGCCGAGACGATCGTCGATCTCGCGGTCGCTGTCGACCCCGAGCGCGATCACATCCGCGGTCCGGTGGACGCCGACGTGACGCTGCTTGAGTACGGCGATCTCGAGTGCCCATATTGCGGTCAAGCCGAGCCGGTGATCCGCGAGCTGCTGTCGGCGGTCGGCAGATCTGCGCTACGTGTGGCGTCATTTGCCTCTGTACGACGTGCATCCGCAGGCACAGTTGGCGGCCGAGGCGACCGAGGCGGCGGCGATGCAAGGTCGTTTCTGGGAGATGCACGACCGGCTGCTCGCCCACCAGGACGAGCTCAAGGTCCGCCAGATCGTCGAGCACGCCGAGGCGCTCGGGCTCGAGATCGACGGATTCCGCGCGGCGATGCACAAGCGCAAGGGCGCCGGCCACATCGCAGAGGACGTCGAGTCGGCCGATCTCAGCGGTGTCTCGGGGACACCGTCGTTCTTCATCAACGGCCACCGCCACCAGGGCGCCTACGACATCGACACCCTGACCAAGGCGGTCAAGCTGGCGCGCACTCGGGCGGTGCTCACGGCTTAGTCGCGGGTGCGCCGGCGCGTCGGGTACCCGGACGGAACTGACGGTTCTCTTCGTCAACTCGTAAATCGCTCTTCGCGACGGTCGCGAACGTCGGCTCCATGAAACGAGCAATTGGAGTGATGGCGGCGACGGCCGTGTGTGCGCTGGGCGCCACCGCGTCCGCGTCTGCCGCGACCGAGGTCGGACAGGCACAGAGCGGCAACTGGTCGGGCTATGTCACCGATGGCCAGAACACCGAGTTCAAGACCGTCTCGGGTAGCTGGGTCGTCCCGACCGGCACCTGCAGTGCGCAATCCGGGTCGACCTACTCGGCCTTCTGGGTCGGGCTCGGCGGCGCCGACTCGAAGAATGCACTCGAGCAGGCCGGAACCGAGACGAACTGCAATGCGGACGGCGCAGCCTCCTACTACGCGTGGTACGAGCTCGTGCCGAAGGCGCCGGTCAAGGTCGACCTGCCGGTCTCGGCCGGTGACAAGGTCTCGACCACCGTCAACGTCAGCGGCACCGCTGTGTCGATCTCGCTGTCTGACCAGACCAGCGGTCAGACGTTCTCCAAGACGCTGACGATGGCCGATCCGGACACCTCGACCGCCGAGTGGATCGCCGAGGCGCCGTCGCAGTGCGATGGCTCGACCAGCAACTGCTCGCCGCTGTCGCTGACCGACTTTGGTTCGGTCCAGTTCAGCTCCGCGAGCGCGACCGACACCAGCGGCCACACCGGATCGATCGACGATCCCGACTGGTCGGCGACCGCGGTGACGCTCTCGCCGAGCTCTGACACCGAGGGCTTTGACGGGGCGAGCTACAGCACCGGTGGCGACGGTGGCGGCGCGAACCCGTCGTCGCTGTCCACGGACGGATCGTCGTTCTCGGTCTCCTACGCGTCCAGCGGCGGCTCCGGCGAGTCAAGCGGCTACGGGTCGGGCAGCGGCTACGGCTCCGGCGGTGGCTCCGGCGAGGGCTACGGCTACGGGGGTCGCGGCTACGGCTCCGGCGATGGTTACGGCTACGGATCTGGCGGCGATGGCTCCGGCGGCTATGGCTACGGGTCCGGCGGCTACGGCTACGGGTCCGGCGGCTACGGCTACGGGTCCGGCGGCTACGGCTATGGGTCCGGCGACGGTTACGGCGACTCATCGGGCGGCTACGGCGGCGGCGACGGCTCGACCTGGTACTACGTGATTCCCGGCGGCTATGCCAGCGGCTGGTACACGTACTGACGCCCGACTCGATCGACATCACGCTGCGATTCGGCGCCCCGACCTCTCCGGTGGGGGCGCCGATGTTTAAGGTCCCGATTGCTGTGAGCAGCCGGACCGCGTCGCACCTCGATTACAAGCGCCTGTTCGGCGCTGGGGTCAAGCTCGCCGAGCGAGCCGGTGACGAGGCCTACTTCGTCGGGGTCTGCTTCCGCGCGGGAGTGTTCGAACTCGAACCACCGCAGCGCCTGGCCCGGATCGTGCGCGCGATCGAGCGCCACGGACTGGTGGCGAGCTCGATCGCGATCGGGGCGATCCGCCATCCCGACCGAACCGCGGTTCGCGACGAGCGCGGCGACGTCTCCTACGGCGAGCTGCAGGCGGATGCGTTCGCGCTCGCCAATGCCTGGCGGGCTCGCGGGCTGCGGGCCGGCGACGGCGTCGCGATCTTGGTCCGCAACCATCGCGGCTTCGTGCTCGCGATGTTCGCCGCGGTCCTCTGCGGCGCCCGCGTGGTCCTGCTCAACACTTCGTTCGCCGGCCCGCAGATCCGCGAGGTCGCTGAGCGCGAGGGCACCGATCTGCTCGTGTTCGACGACGAGTTCGCGGCGCTGTTGGAGGGAGTACAGCCCCGCTTCGGTCGCGTCCGCGCATGGGTCGAGGACGCGGACGCCGATGGCGAAACGCTCGAGTCCCAAATCGCCGCGGCCGGCTCGCAGCCGCCGCCGAAGCCAGACCGGCACGCGAAGATCATCATCCTCACGAGCGGCACCACCGGCAGCCCGAAGGGCGCGCCGCGCGACGAACCCCGCTCGCTGTCAATCATCGGCGGGATGCTCTCGCGGGTACCACTGCGGGCGCGACAGCCGACCGTGCTGGCGACGCCGATGTTCCACGCGCTCGGGCTCGCCGCGATGGCGATGGGACTCGCGCTCGGCTCGACGCTGATCGTCGACCGTCGCTTCGATCCGCAGGTCACGCTCGATCGCCTGGCCGACCATCACGCGACCGCGCTGGTGGTCGTGCCGGTGATGCTGCAACGGATCGTTGAGTTGGGCGACGACGAGATCGCCGCGCACGATCTGCGCAGCCTGCGCGTGATTTTCGTCTCGGGTTCGGCGCTCGGCCCGACGCTGGTCGGTCGTGCGACCCGCGCGTTTGGGCCGGTGCTCTACAACATGTACGGCTCGACCGAGGTCGCGTACGCGACGATTGCCCGGCCCGACGATCTCGCCCGGGATCCGGCGACGGTCGGCCCACCGGTACGCGGCACCGTCGTCAAGATCCTCGACGACGACGGCACCGAGCTGCCGACCGGGGAGATCGGACGGATCTTCGTCGGCAACCGCGCCGCGTTCGAGGGCTACACGGGCGGCACCGACAAGGACCGGATCGATGGCCTCGTGTCGTCGGGCGACGTCGGCCACTTCGACGAGCGAGGACTGCTGTTCATCGACGGTCGCGACGACGAGATGATCGTCTCCGGCGGCGAGAACGTGTTCCCGGCCGAGGTCGAGGAGCTGCTCGCTGGTCACGACGCGATCGTCGAGGCGGCTGCGATCGGCGTCGACGACGAGCGGTTCGGTCAGCGGCTGCGCGCGTTTGTCGTGATCCGCGCCGGCCGGCGGCTGACCGAGCACGAGGTGCGTGACTACGTTCGCGAGAACCTCGCCAACTACAAGGTCCCACGCGAGGTCGTGTTCGTTGAGCAGCTGCCGCGCAACCCGACCGGCAAGGTCCTCAAGCGCGAGCTGGCGGGCAACTGAGCGTCAGCCGAGACCGTTCCGCGCCCGCCGCCCCTCGCTCGCGCCGGTCCCCACGATTGCCTATCAAGCGATCGCGAACGCCGCGCGAGCGATCGTCCGCGATCGCCTGGACTCACCGACGCAACCGAAGCTCACCGATATGCCGGTGAATCAAGGCTAAGATCGAGCGCCGTGTCCGCCGCAGCCGAGTTCCGCGCTCAGTTTCCGGTGCAGGACTCCAAGTCCTATCTGAACGCGGGCACCGAAGGGCCGCTGCCACGCGCCGCCGCCGAGGCTGTACGCGCGCGGATCGAGTTCGAGTCAGGCGAGGGCCGCTCCGGCAAGGCGTACATGGAGTCCGTGCGCGGGCTCGCCGGCGAGCTGCGGGCCGGCTACGCGCGGGTCCTGCACGCCGATCCCTCCGACATCGCGCTTACCGGCTCGACCACCGACGGCTGTAACACCATCCTGTCGGGGCTCGAGCTGCGACCCGGTGACCATGTCGTCACCTCCGACGAGGAGCACCCAGGACTGCTGGCTCCGCTCGGACGGCTGCGGCGCGCCGGCGTTGACGTCCGGATCGCGCCGTTCGCGGAGATCGCCGATGCGGTCGGACCGAGCACGCGGCTGGTCGCGGTCTCGCATGTCTCGTGGGTCTCGGGCCGGGTCGTCGACACCGAGGCGCTGACCGCCACGGGCGTGCCATTCCTGTTGGACGCGGCGCAGTCGATCGGGGCCGTCCCGACGGACGTCGAGGAGCTCGGTTGCGCGTTCTACGCCGGCTCGGGTCAGAAGTGGATGTGCGGCCCGGAGGGCTCGGGCGCGCTGTACGTCCGACGCGACCAGCTCGACGAGCTGAATGCCCCGTGGCCCAGCTACATGTCGGTCGCCGACCCGGCCGACGCGCTGCACTCGGGCCCGGCCGACGCCGCCGCCCGGCTCGATCACGGATTTCCCCCGGGGATGCGCAGCGCCTGGGCGCTGGCCTCGATCGCGGTGCTCGAGGGCGCCGGCTGGGAGTGGGTCCACACACGTGCGGCGACGCTCGCGGCCTCGCTGGCCGAGCGCCTCGCCGACCGTGGGCTCGAGGTCGGCCCCCGCGACCGCTCGACGCTCGTCTCGTGGCGTGCCGACGACCCCGACGCCGAGGTCGCGCGACTCGCCGAACACAGGGTTGTCGTGCGCAGCATCCTCTCCCACGGCCTGATCCGCGCGTCGGTGGGGGCCTGGTGCAGCGAGGACGAACTCGACCGGCTGGTCGAGCTCGTCGCCCCCTGAGCGCCGGCCCGGCGGCGGTTGGGAAGAATGGGTCCTCAATCGACCCAGATCGCCCAACCCGCGAACCGGCGCGGGTGCTCGCGGTCAGCCGCTGATCCGCTGCGGCGCGGTGTAGACGTTCAGGCGGCCCCGGCGCGCGAAGCCGCACAGGGTCAAACCGCGGTCCTGCGCCAGTTCGATCGCCAGCGAGCTCGGGGCGCCGACGCCGATCAGCACCGGTGCGCCGGCGACCGCGGCCTTCTGCACGAGCTCGAACGACAGCCGGCCCGAGACGCACAGTACGTGGTCATGTAGCGGCAGCAACCCCTGCTCGAGCGCGCGGCCGACGACCTTGTCCATCGCGTTGTGGCGACCGACGTCCTCGCGCGTGGCCACCAGCTCGCCGGCTGCCGTGAACAGCCCGGTTGCGTGGGTGCCGCCGGTGCTTGCGAACGTGGGTTGCGCGAGCCTGTCGGGCAGCGACGCCGCGAGTGCCCGGTCGAGCACCGGCGTGCCCTGTGGCAGCGGCGCGCTGTGGACCGCGACCTCCTCGAGCGCCCCCTTGCCGCAGACCCCGCACGACGACGTCGTGTAGAAGTTGCGCGCGCCCGGGTCGCGGGTCAGCGGCCCGGTCACCTCGATCGTGTTTGCCGCCAGGTCGTCTGTCAGCCCGACCCGACGCAGGCCGTCGATCAGGCCCTCGCCGTACAGAAATCCGAGCGCGAGCTCCTCGTCGTTGCCGGGCGTGCGCATCGTCACCGCGAGCGCGGCGCCATCGACGCGGATCTCGAGCGGCTCCTCGATCGCGACCCGGTCCTCGACGCCGTCGTGGTGAAACGTCTTGTACATCGCCAGGGTCGACGGTATCGACCCGTGCCGAGTCGCTCGGTCGACGTCGGGACGACGATCGCTACGTCAGACGAGTGCGGGCTCGGCGCGCAGCTCGACCTCGAACGGCTGTGATTCGCGCTCGAGCTCGCCGTCGGAGCCGATCCGGTACGCGCCCGTCCGTCGCAGCGGCGGCGAGTACGCGTGGATCGTCACGGCCGGTCGATCGCCGGCGTGCAGCACTCGGTGGATCGCGACCGGCGGCACCGTGAACGTCTCGCCGGCCCCGAGCTCGCGAGACCGCGGCCCGCCCGAGATCGTCAGCCGGTCCTCGCGGACCCGGCCGGAGATCACCGCGATCGCCGCCCCGGACTCGTCGTGGTCGTGAAAGCCCGTGTCCTGGTCCTCGGACCAGCAGATCACCCAGGCGTTGACGTCCTCGTCGTGCCAGATCAGCTCGTAGACGCGCATCTCGTCGTGGTGGCGGACGTGATGGCTCCAGCGATCCGGTGAGGCGGCGAGCCCCTCCGCGAACCGCTGTAGCTGCTCGAGCGTCAGGCTCATGCCGCTGCCCTCTCTGCAACCAGGAAAGCCGCTGCGTTGCCCATCAGCTGCACCTCTCTTCCGGTCGGCACCGGCTCGATCACCGGCCGGTCGGAGCCGTACACGAGCCGGTCGGGCCCGAGCCAGGCTGCGATCGTGTCGATGACCATCGGCCCGTAGCTCGATGTGTCATAGAACGTTCGGGGGTCGTGCAGATCGATCGGCGGACCGCCGCGAGCCAGCAACCGTTCGGTTTGCAGCGGCGCACCCCCGGCCAGCATCGCGAACAGCACCCGCAAGCCGGGGCAGCTCACGGCGACCGTGGGCCACGAACGTCAGCCACGCCGCCTGCATCCCTGCGACATAGTCGGTCAACGCGGTCCACCAGAGCGGGTCCGGGCGCGACGGCTGGCGCGGGGTGCACGGTCCCGGATGGACAAACAGCGGCGCGTCGAGTTCCTGGGCGCGCTCGAGCAGCGGCCCGATCGCCTCGAGCCCGTCGCGGTCGGCGAGCGCGTCGGCTGGCACCGAGATGCCGATGCAACCGCGCGCGAGCGCCGCGTCGACGTCGGCCGGGTACGGCTCGCGGATCGCGATCGGAGCCCAGGCGAGGAACCGATCACCGAGTCCGAGCACCCCATCGAGCTGAGCTGCGATCAACGTCCCGGACTCGTCGGGGTCGAGCGCCTCAATCCCGAGCGGGCTGGAGATCGCCACCGCCGCGAGCTCGATCCCGTCGGAGTCGAGCAGCCGGGATCTCGCGCCGGCGGACTCGGCGTGTTCGTCGATCAGATACGGCGGTTCGCCCTCCAGGTGCAGCG
This sequence comes from uncultured Solirubrobacteraceae bacterium, assembly GCA_963714245.1. Lineage (GTDB taxonomy): Bacteria > Actinomycetota > Thermoleophilia > Solirubrobacterales > Solirubrobacteraceae > Palsa-465. Next base: position 514,198 of record CAVQNR010000005.1, read on the forward strand.
TGCACAGCCCGTGCTCGCGGCGGATGAACGGATGACGAGAGCGCGCGGCGAGCGCGTCCAGCAGCGGTTGCGTCCACACGTGCTGGTGCAGGTCGATCCGTTGCACGCCGGCGAGTCTAGCTCAAACGATCTATCTCAATCAACTTAGTTGAGTAGACGTGAGCGCAACTGCTGCGGTGTTCGCAGATCGCCTCGGCTCACGTAGCCGAGCTGCTGCCAGACCCGGGACTGGGCTCGCTCGGCCGCATCGCACGACGCCTTGCCGTGGTAGATCCAGGTTGTCTGCTGCGAGCTCATCGACAGTCGCAGCGGCCAGCCGTGGCGCACGCACGAGGTCGGGTTGGTCAGCAGGTGGTACGTGTGCGAATCGATCGTTCGGCTCGCCTGCAACGTGAGCGCCATCCGCCGCACGATCAGGTCATAGCCGCCCGATAGCGACTTGCTCGCGTTCGCGAACCGCAGCGCGATCGTGTACGGGCTGGTGGGCAGCGGGATCACCCGCCCGTACATGACCGCGTGCAGCTGCGACTGGGCCTCCGTCAAGTCGAGGACCAGGCCGGCGATGTCGCCGCGGTGGGTCGGGGCTGTCAGATAGATCCCGGCGCTGACCGGATACGTGGTTCGCGGTAGGAACCTGCCCTGGACGATGACCTCACTGGTCCCGCCGCCGATCGTCGTGTCCGACGGGCATGCGTCCTCACGCGCCTGTGACGCCGAGCAGGTGGCGGCCGCCCGCGGGTCGAAGTGAAAACCGCGGGCGAGATCGAGCTCGAGCGCCGACAGCCGGCCGCTCGGCGCCTGCGTACCGCCGAAGGTCGTGTTCAGCGAGACCGTTGCGGGCGGTCCGGTCTGGGTTGCGATCGCCCGGGCGGGGATCGCCGGGAGCTTCGGCAGCGCCCGCTTGGAAGCGCTGAACGCCCCGACCAGCGCGGCGAGCACCAGCGCGAACGCGGTCAGGCCCAGCAGCAGCACAACCAGCCGCAGGCGCCTGGCATTGCGGCGCGACAGCGGCGGCAGCGTGATGCTCGATGGCAGGCCATGCTCGGACAGCGCGACCGCGCCGGGTAGCGCCAGTCGCCGGGGGGTGACCTGCCGGGTGGCGCGGCGAGCGGGCTGGCGCCCGGCGCTGGGACGCTGACGTTGCGTGCGAGCTGGTTGGTCGCTCGGGGTCGTCGCGCGAGCACGCGATCCCGGCCGCCGCTCGTCGCTCCAGTCGGCTGGGCGCGTGCGGGGTCGTCGTTGGGCGCCATCCGGCGGTCGGTCCTGAGCGCGGTCGCCGTCGGGTCGCTGCGGGCGAGGCCGACGGGTCGGCCGTGGGGTTTCGACCTCGTCCAGCCAGGAGGACTCGATCCGGGGGCGACGTCGGCGTGGCGGGGCGCCCCCGTCGCCGTTGCCGTCGGCGGCCGGGCGGCTACGCGCGGCGCTGGGACGCCCGCCGTCGGCCGGTCGGTCGGGCCGCGGGCGCGTGCGGCGCTGCGGATCTCCGTCTGAGCGGGACGCCGGCTGCCGCGGCGCTCGCGTGGGTTGGCGTGGTCCTGCCGCGGGCTGACGGGCGGCCTGTTGGCGCGACGCCGGGCGCGGCTCGTCGCGCGCAGTCGAGATCGACCGCGGGCGGCGGCGGATCACGGGCTGCTCGCCGGGACGCTCCGGCGGCACCCTCGGGGCGCGCTCGGGCGCCTCGGGCTCCGAGATCGCCGACGTTCGGCGCGACGTCCCCGTCAGCTCAGGTGGTTGCTCCTTGCTCAGCGTAATGTCCTAATCGTGAACCGACATCCGGCGTCTGTCCGGGGACCAGGTGCGTTGACCCTATTCGTCCGGTACGGAATCGGATGGATTATGGTGCTTGCTGGGTTCGTGCTGTTGATCCTGAACCCTGGTGGATTCGGCGTCGAGGGGTTCGCGATGTCGGTCGGCGGTGGGCTGTCGGTGCTGATGCTCAACTGGATGTACCGGGTCGGCGTGGCCGGCGATCGCGAGCGCGAGCGCGAGGAGGAGGCGAGGCGCTACCTCGAACTGCACGGCCATTGGCCCGACGAGCAGCCACGTCAGCGCGCGCCGATGACTTCTCGCCCGCCCGACAGTCCGACAAGACATTCACCACCTTAGTGCTCGCATCGGAAAGGGGCAGCGATGGGACAGATCGTCGTCACGGAGTTCGTCTCGCTCGATGGGGTCTTTGAGGATCCGGGCGGAGCCAGCCAGTTCAAGCACGGCGGTTGGACGTTCAAGTTCGATCGCGGCGAGGACGGCAACCTGTTCAAGCTCGAGGAGTTGCGGGCCGCCGACGCCCAATTGCTCGGCCGGGTGACCTACGAGGGCTTCGCGGCCGCCTGGCCGAACATGGAGCACTCGACCGGCGAGTTCGGCGAGAAGATGAACGCGATGCCGAAGTACGTCGTCTCGAAGACGCTGCAGCGCGCCGACTGGACGAACTCGCGGGTCCTCGGCGGCGATCTGGTCACGGATGTGACGGCGATCAAGGCCGAGCATCAGGGCGACATCCTCGTCGCTGGGTCCGGTCAGCTCGTGCGCGGATTGCTCGCCCACGGGCTGATCGACGAGCTGCGGCTGATGGTGTTCCCGATCGTGCTCGGCGACGGTGAGCGTCTGTTCGGCCCGGCCGACGACGCGGTCACGTTGTCGTTGGCCAGCGCCCAGGCGGTCGGCGACGGAATCGCGATCCTCACCTACCGTCGGTCGGCCGACCGGGCCTGACAGACGTTGGGGCGGGCTTCGCGTGCGTGCGGCGCGCGCGGCTCGGGTCCGGCGCGGCTCGTTCACGGCGGGCAAGCTGGGAGGGCGTACGCCGCCTCCTATGCGAACATATGTTCGTAATGACCAGCGACGGCAGCCCCTACGCGCGATTTCGCCGCGCGCTCGAGACCGGCAACGAACTGCTGGTGCTCAACGCCGCGCGCGAGCTGCCGCAGATCGCGCTCGATGACGCGCTGCGGATCTGTCTGGTGCTGCGCGACGGCGATCCGGCTCGCTATGACCGTGCCGCGGTGCGCTGGCTCGGGCGCTTCGCGCTCGAGGCACGGGCCGCGACGATCGGCGATCTGCGCGCCGCCGCGGGCGCGCTGGCGGCGCTTCCGACGTCAACGACCGATGCGATGGAGCAGCTGCAGCGACTGTGCGTCGCCTGTGGGGTGAGCTGATCGTCGCCTGTGGGGTGAGCTGATCGAACGGCGCGGCGACCGTCACGATCAGGATGGCGATTTGGTGGGGGTAGGCCCCAGTGATTCGCCACCATTCACCCGGCGCGGAACGCACGCGAGCCGACGCGGACGAGCGCCGACGCGACGCGAGCTGGCGCGTTCGAGCGCCCGTACGGGCGCCCGCGCGCACGAGCGGCTCGCCCCCGCAGAGCCACGTAAGCTCGCGATCGGATGTCGGCTGCGGACGCGATCGCCGAAGTTGTGCGCGAGCTCGAACCGTTCGTGCGCGACCGATCGCTACCCGGGTTCGTAGCTGCGGTCAGCATCGACTCCGAGCGGGCGATCGGCGCCTGCGGAATGCTCGCGTTCGCCGATCGCGCTGAGGCGGATGCGCCCACGCCGGCCGATCGCGGCGAGGCGGATGCGCCGGTGCCGGCCGATCGCGGCGAGGCGGATGCGCCGGCGCCGGCCGATCGCGACGAGGCGGATGCGCCGGCGCCGGCCGATCGCGGCGAGGCGGATGCGCCGGCGCCGGCCAACCGCGGCGATGCGGATCCGCCCGCCTCCGTAGATCGCGGCCGGGTCGGCGCGATGCGTCCCGAGACGCTGTTCCGGGTCGCGTCGCTGTCCAAGCTCGTCGGTGCCGCGCTGACGCTGAGCCTCGCGGCCGACGGGGTCGTGTCGCTGCGCGAGCCGGTCGCGCGCTGGCTGCCGGAGCTGGCGCTGCCTCGCGTCCTGCGACGGATCGACGGGCCGTTGCACGACAGCGACCCCGCCGCCGCGCCGATCGTTGTTGAGGATCTGCTGACGATGACCGCCGGCTTCGGGCTCGTGCTCGCCCGCGGACCGCTGCAGGATGCGCTGCGCGATCAGGGCCTGATGCCGGGGCCGTTCGCGCCGCCGTTCTCGCACGACGAGTTCATGCGCCGGCTGGGCGGGCTGCCGCTGGCGATCCAGCCCGGCTCCGGTTGGCTGTACCACACGCCGTTCGACGCGCTTTCGGTCCTGCTCGCCCGTGCCGCCGGCCGGCCGCTGTCCGAGCTGCTGCAGCAGCGGATCACCGGCCCGCTTGCGATGCACGACACCGCGTTCTGGACCGACCGGCTCGATCGCTTGGCGACCGCCTATCAGCCGCGGCCGACCGGGCTGGTGGTGCTCGATCTGCCGCGCGGGCCGTTCTCGCGCCGGCCGCGGTTTGAGGCGTTCGGTTCGGGACTGGTCTCGACCGCGCCGGACCTGCTGACGTTCCTGGAGACGCTGCTGGACGGCGGACGCGACGTGCTCGGCGCCGACGCGGTCGCGCTGATGTGCGGCGACCGGCTCGACGCTCGCCAACGCGGTGACGCCCAGTCGTTCCTCGGCGCCGGTCGCTCGTGGGGCTTCGGCGGCGAGGTGGCGCTGGCGCGCGAGCGGACAGCCGTGGCGCCCGGCGGTTTCGGTTGGATGGGCGGCACCGGGACAACCGCCTACATCGATCCCGACCGGCGGCTTGCGGCGGTCCTCTTGACCCAACGCGCGATGGAGAGCAATCGCCCGCCCGAGCAATTCGTGCGGTTCTGGGAAGCGGTCTACCGAGCCTGCTGAGCCGCGAGCTCGCCGACCGGCTGCGCAACGTCGACGACCCGCTCCAGCCAGCGACCGAACAGGGACCGCGCGAGCCCGACCGATTCGGCCTCGTGGCGAGCGACGGCGCCGATCAGCTTCAACAGGCCGCGTTCGCCGAGCAGCCGCTGCAGGCTGTCGGCGTACTCCGGCACGTCGCCCCACTCGCTCGCCAGCCGGCTGCCGACCTCGAGGTGGAACTGGACGCCGTAGGCGCGCCTGAACGCAAACGCCTGCTGCTCGTAGGCGTCGGAGCCGGCAAGCCGGACCGCACCCTCGGGCAGCTCCCAGGTGTCGGTGTGCCACTGCAACGCGGCAAACGACTCGGGTGCCTCGGCGAACACCGGATCGTGCCGTGCGGCCGGGGTCAGCGTGACCGGCAGCACCCCGACCTCCGCGCGCGGACCCGAGTACACCCGAGCGCCGAGGCTCGCGGCCAGCAGTTGGGCGCCGAGGCACACGCCCCAGTACGGCATGCCGGCCCGGACCGCCTCCGCGATCAGCATCTTCTCCGCCGTCAGCCACGGCAGTCGCTCGTCCTCGTAGGCGCCCATCGGGCCGCCCATCGCGATGATCGCCGCAAACTCGCGCCAGTCTGGAAGCGGCTCGCCCTCGTCAATCTCGACGCGATGCAGCGTCAGCCCGCGCGCGTCCAGCTCGTCCTCGTATGCCGCCGGCGGCTCACAGGCAATGTGCTGTAGGACCAGCAGCGGCGCCGGGGTCATCGCGGGTTCGCCCGCAGCCACGCGAGCACCTCCGCGGCATGGCTGTCGGGCGGGAAGATCGGATAGAACGCGTGCTCGATCGCTGCGTCGACGATCACCAACGTCAGTCGCCGGTACAGCCGCATCCCCGAGGTCTCGAAGGTCGGCAGCTCGAGCAGCGCCGCCAGCTGCAGCGACTCGTCGGACAGGATTGGGAACGGGAGCTCGATCCGCTGCGCCAGTTCGGCCTGGTAGGCGGTGCTCTGGCTTGAGAGTCCGAAGACGTTGGGCGCTCCCGCCCGTGCCAGTTCCGTGTAGTGGTCACGGAACCCGCACGACTCCGGCGTGCAGCCGCGTGCGCCGGGGATCTCGTCCCAGCCATCCGGCAGCGCCTTGCCCGGCTCGCCGCTGCGCGGATACAGGTACAGAATCGTGCGGCCCGCGCGGCGCTCGTCGAGCGCGACATCGCTGCCGTCGGTAGCCGGCAGCGTCAGCCTCGGCATCGCCACGCCGGCCAGATGCTCGGCTGCGCCGTCGTCGACGGGCTTGGGCAGATCGTCGGGGATCGTGCTGTAGTCGCCGATGCTCATCTCTCGCCTCCTAGGGGTTGGCGCGCAACACCAGGATCCGCGCCACCGCGGCCTGGTTGGCGGACTTCGAAACCGTGCCCGACGCGAGCGCGTGCGCCAGCGCGTGGACGACCGACAAGCCCTGCACGCCCGAGCTCGGTTGGCTGCAGAGGATCAGGTCGGCGCCCGCGCCGGCGGCGAGCACCGCGCGGTGACCGAGGCTGCCGTAGCCGCTCAGCGCGCCGGCGTCGATCGAGTCGGTGATCGTTACGCCGCGGAACCCGAGCCGGCCCCGGAGCTCACCCTCGATCACCTTTGACGAGAGGCCCGCCGGATGTGAGCGATCCAGCGCGGGATACACGGCCCACGAGGTCATCACCAGCTTCACGCCGGCGCCGATCGCGCTCGCGAACGGAAGCTCGTCGATCGAGCGCAGCTTGGATAGCGGCACGCGCAGTGTGACCGGCCGTTCGTCGGTGTCCTGCGACGCGCTCGCCGCGCCCAGGCCCGGGAAGTGCTTGGTGGTTGCGGCTACGCGTTTGGCTTGCTGGGCGCGCACGAACGCCGCTCCGAGCTTGGCGACCGTGTGCGGGTTGCTGGAGTACGACCGCTGGAACTGGTCGTCGAAATCGCCCGGCGTGCGATACACGTCGAGTACCGGCGCGAGGTTGACGTTGATCCCGACCGACGACAGCAGCCGTCCGGCCCCGGAGCCGGCTTTGCCGGCCGCCGCGCTCGCGTTGCGGCTCTCCCCGATCTGCTTCTCCGAGCGGGTCGGGGCGCCCGGCAGGCGGCGGACCTCGCCGCCCTCCTGATCGGTCATCAGCAGCAGCGGCCGGTGGATCGGGCTCGCGTGCGCGGCCGCCTGCAGCTTCGAGATCACGCCGTGGATCTGACTCAGGCTCGAGACGTTGGAGCTGAAGAAGATGACGCCACCGACATCGCCGGCGCGGATCTGACGCCGCAGCGACGCGGGCGGCTGCAGGCCGGCGTAGGAGTAGACGACACGGGCTCCGGCGAGCTGCTGGGTCGACAGCTTCGGTATCGAATGGGCGGGCGCGCCGCCGCCGATGCCAGCGCCGCCACCACCGCCGGGCGACGTCCGCCAGGTTGCGCTCGCGCCTCCGCAGGCAGCCAGCCAGGCCGCCGCGAACGTCGCCGTGAACAGCAGTCGGAGTGCGCCGCCGCGTCGCCAACGCGGAGCGCAACGAGCATCGCGCATCGGTCCCGAGCCTACGACAACCGGTGCGCAGTGGGGTTGGTCGCCCGGATGTCGCGGTGGCGCCGGTCAGCGGGGCCGGCGGCTGGGCAGGTCCCGCGGCCGGGCGGCGCGGATGGCGGCCGTGCATGGCGGCCGAGCGGCCTCCGGCCCAGCGCAGGCGCCGATCAGCGAGACACCCGGACATTCGGATCGCGCCGTCCGGCCGACGCATGCATCGTCGTGAGGCTGGCGCGATCCGATCGGGCGTCCCGCGCGGGTGATATATCGCCCATTGCCGTGCTGCGAGTGGGCGCAAAGGGCGATTGAGGACTTCTGGCGTCGCGAATCGCCGTTTGCCCCAATGTGCCGCGGGGCAAACGGCGATATATCACCCGCGTCTGAGGCGGGGTGCCCCGGGGCGGATGCCGCCGCGTAGGCGTGCCCCGGGGCGGTGCTACCACGCACGCACGCCCCCAGGCACGGGTGCCCCCACGCACGCGCGCCCCGCGCGGGTGCTCCCGCCCTAGCGGTCACGGTGCCGGTAGACGACCAGCCGATGTCCGAGATCGGCGCTCTCGGCTCCCAGCAGCCGATGATTGCGCCGATGCCAGGCGCCGGTGCGCAGATCGGCCTCGAGCCGTTGCAGGCCGAGCGCGAGCTCCTCGTCGGTGAGCCGCGCGAACAGCGCCATCGGTGCGCGTACTTCCGGGTCCAGCAGCGCCTCCGGGCGTCTGAAGAAGGCGTGCACGAAGCCGTCGTGGCAGTCGGTCGGGATCGGCACCACGCTGACCTCGGGCGAGGTCGGAAAGCACGCGACGAGCTGGTCGAGCGGCGCGAACAGCTCGCGCCCGGAGGGGAAGTAGTCCCGGATCAGCCAGTAACGGTCCGCGATCCGGGCGTCGACGGTCAGCACCATGACCATGCGGCGACTGACACGCAGCAGCTCGGCGATGCCGCGGGGACGGTCGGTCCAGTGAAAGTCGGTGTAGAGCGCCATCGCGAGATCCACGCTGCGGTCATCGAACGGGAGCTGCTCGGCGTTGGCCGCCACGCACGGGGCCGCGCCGGGCGGACGCCGGGCCCGCATGCTCGCCGCCGGCTCGACCGCGACCACGTAGCGGTCGGTGGGCTCGTAGGAGCCGGTCCCGGCACCGACGTTGAGCACGCTGCGCGCGTCGCCGATCGCGGTCCCGACGATCGCTGCGATCCGGGGATCCGCACGACGGGTCTGCGGATAGCTGTGACCGATCCGCTCGTACAGCATCGACGCGTGGAGGCTACCTTTGATGTCACTGGTGTCACCACACGCCACCCTGATCCGGGAGCCGCTGCCGTGCCGGTGGACCGCCGCCGATGCGGTCCAGGCGATCTCGGGCGAGCGACTGCCGTTCGCGCTGACCGGGGCATGGGCGGGAGGCGGCGCGATCATGGGGTTCGATCCGCTCCGGCTGGCCGGCCCAGCGCAGCACGGCGACGCGACCGATCCGTTCGCGGTGCTCGACCAGCTGCCGGTCGTCGAGCACGACGCTGCGATCCCGGCGACGGCGGTCGGCGGTGGCTGGTTCGGGTGGCTCGGTTACCGACTCGCGGCCGCCGTCGAGCTGGTGCCGCTGAGCCCGCTGCGGCCCGTGCCAATGCCGGAGCGGTGGTTCGCCTATCACGACAACGTGCTGCGCCTGGACCCCGACGGCCGCTGGTTCTTCGAGGCGCTGGTGACCAACGAGCGGCGGGCAGAGCTCAGGGCACGGCTGCAGCGGCTGCGCGCGTGGATGGCCGGTCCGCCGCCCGCCCCGCGGTTCGGCTCGCGACCGTCACCGCTGACGCTCAGCGCCGACGCTGCCGAGGAGCACGTGCAGGCGGTTGCCGAGTGCCGGGCGCGGATCGCCGCCGGCGAGATCTTTCAGGCGAACCTCTGCCTGCGACTCCAGGGCACGTGGGCGGGCGATGCGGCGTCGTTGTCGGCGTCCGCGCTGCGGCGGATCGCGCCCCCGTACGCAGCGACCTTCGACACCCCGGACGGCTCGATCGCATCGCTGTCGCCGGAGCTGTTCCTGCAGCGGCGCGGCGCCGAGGTCGTGACCGCGCCGATCAAGGGCACGGCGGCGCGCGTCGGAGATCCGGAGCGCGACGCGGCGGCGCTGACGCGGCTGCGGCGATCGGCGAAGGACGCCGCCGAGCACGTGATGATCGTCGACCTGATGCGCAACGACCTCGGCCGGGTTTGCTCCTACGGTTCGATCGTCGCGCCGCGGTATCCGTCGGCCGAGTCGCATCCCGGGCTGTGGCATCTCGTCTCACGCGTGCGCGGCACGCTCCGGGCTGGCACCAGCAACGCCCAGCTGCTGCGCGCGACGTTTGCGCCGGGATCGGTAACGGGTGCGCCGAAGGTGCAGTCGCTGCGAGTGATCGCCGAGCTCGAGCGGACCGCCCGCGAGGTCTACACCGGATCGATCGGCTACAGCAGCCCGGTCGCGGGGCTCGAGCTCAACGTCGCGATCCGGACACTCGAGCTGCGCGACGGCCGACTCTGGATCGGCGCCGGCGGCGGGATCGTCGCCGACTCCGACCCGCGCGCTGAGCTCGACGAGGCGATCGCGAAGGCGCGGCCGATCGCGGCGGCGGTTGGCAGCTCGGTGAGGGTCGGCGAGCCGCCGCCGACCACGTGGCGCGCTGGCCCTCGTCCGACCGTCGCGGCGTAGCCCGTGCCCGACCCGGCGCGCGGCGTGTTCGAGACGCTGCTGGCACGCGACGGCCGCGTCCAGGCGCTCGGCGCGCACCTGCAGCGCCTGTCTGACTCGACGATCGCGCTGTATGGACGTGAGCCCTCGCCCAGTCTGGCGCAACAGATCCGCGGGCGGGCCGCGCAGCTCGGCCCCGGCGAGCACCGCCTGCGAGTCGACGCCCGCCCGGTCGACGGCTCGCTGTCGCTGACGTTCACGACCGCCGCGCTGGCCCAGCGCCCGACGTCGTTCGGACTCGTGCCGCTGGTGCTCGACGGAGGCTACGGCGCTCACAAACTCGCCGACCGCGGTCCGCTGACCAGCTCGGCGGCCGGCGGGCCGGTGGCGCTGCTCGTCGATCGCCCCGGTGTCGATGGCCGGTTGCTCGAGGCGGTCTGGGCGAACGTCTGGCTGCTGCGCGGCCGACAGCTCGCGACGCCGCCGCTGGACGGCCGGATCCTCCCGGGCGTGACCCGGGCGCGGTTGTTCGCGGTCGCGGGCTCGCTCGGGCTCGAGGCGGTGCCGCGGCCGATCACGCTGCGCGAGGCGCGGGCCGGGTTGCTGGTGCTCAGCTCATCGCTGCAGCTCGCCGCGCCCGCGACGCTCGACCGCGCGCCGGTGCCGGACCCAGATCCGGACGCGGCCGCGGCGGTCGCGCGGATCCGCGAGGCGCTGCTGGCAACCGACTGGGACTACTAGTGTGCTGGCAGGCTCATTCGTTCGCAGCAGCGTTTGATTGATTCGAGGATCTCGTCGGGCGGCTTGAGCGCGAACGATGGCGAGAAGGTGAGAATTATTCGCAGGCTCGCGCCAAAGTTCCGCCGCGCACGCCGAGTGGGCGCAAAAAGCGGCGGCGCCGGCGCGCTGCAGCCGCCAAGGTCTTGGGCGCTGGCGATGGACGCGTCAGGACCAGTAGGCCTCCCACACACGCTGCACCCGAAACGTCGGCCCCGGATGACCGCCATGCGGCGTCCTCGGATCTCGATGTGGCGCTAGCGTCGCACCGCCAGCCCAGCTCAGCCGCGCCGGTGGCGCGCCACCGAGCGGGTCAACAGCAGCGCGACCGCCAGCGGCAGTAGCCACCAGGCGGCGACTCCCGCGGACTGCAGCGCCGCGGTCGCCGCGCCGGCGACGACGACGCCCGCAGCGGTGACCCAGTCGTCGCCGACGACGAAATCCCAGACGGCGAGCAGCGCCCGCTTCATCGCTGCCGTCCCAGTCGCGCCCGCGCGGCGACCGGCTGGTCGCGCAGCCACGCCACCAGCGCCACCGACAGCAGCGACATCGCGATCACCAGACCGAGCAGCGCCGCGTCGGCGCCGGGCCAGTTCACGCCGACGCCCTCGCCCAGCCAGAAGGTGCCAAACGAGGACAGCAGCACGCCGACCGCGAACTTCATCGTGTTCTCCGGCACGCGGGCCAATGGCGCCCGGATCAGCATCCCGGCGGCGATCACCACCAGCACCGCCGCGAGCGCGGCCAATACCGCGAGGCCGACGTCATCCTGGGCGGACCCGAACGTCAGCACGATGAACGCGACCTCCAGTCCCTCCAGCAACACTCCCTTGAAGCTGACCGTGAACGCGTAGGGGTCCAGCGCGAGCGATCCGGCCGCGGTCGCCGATCCCGCCAGCGTGGTCTCGCGCGCGTAGATCGCTTGTTCGTCGTGCAGCGCCTTCAGGCCCGACGCGCGCAGCACCGCCTTGCGCAGCCACTGCAGCCCGAATATCAGCCCGAGCCCGCCGATCACCGTTCGCAGCGCGCCGATCGGGATCGATCCGACCGCCGGCCCGAGCGCCGCGACGATGCACCCCAGCGCAAGCACCGCCGCAGCGACGCCGTACAGGGCCGAGCGCCAACTGCGCGTCGTTCCGACCGCGAGCACGATCGTCAGCGCCTCGACCGCCTCCACGGCGCAGGCGAGAAACACCGATAGTGCCAGCGCTGATTGGGATGCGGACATCGGTTTGCGGCGGCCTCATGCGGTCGTGTAGATGACCATCGCCAGCCCGAACACGAGACAGTAGATGCCGAACGGGGTCAGCGTGCGGGTCTCAAACCAGCGCAGCAGCCAATGGACGGAGATCAGCGCGGTGATCGCGGCGCACAGGCACGCGACCACCGACTGGCCGCGGATTCCGGCGCCAAGCGGGCCGGTCAGGTCCGGAAGCTTGAAGATGCCGGCGGCGAGGATGATCGGGGTCGCGAGCAGGAACGCGAAGCGGGCCGAGATCTCGTGATCGAGGCCGCGCACCAGCCCCGCCGACATGCAGACGCCGTCCCGGCTGATCCCCGCAATCAACGCGGTCGACTGGGCCAAACCGATCCCGACCGAATCGCGGAACGTGATCTCGGCGAGCTCCGGCGCCTGGTCGGCGGCCGGTCCGTGCTGGGCGTGATCGTCGGGCACCGGCATCGGCACCGGCACCGGCACCGGCACCGGTCGCCGGGCCGTGACGCGCGCCACCGAGCGACGCCGCAGCCGCTCGGCGCCGAGCAGGATGCAGCCGTTGATCATCAGGAAGATCGCCGCGGCGGTCGGCTTGGCGAACAGCACCCGCAGCGGGTGCTCGAGCGCGAGCCCGATCAGGCCGGTCGGGATCGACGCGACGACGATCAGCCAGGCGAGTCGCTCGGTCGGGGTCTCGATCTGCCGCCGCCAGGCGCTGCGCACGAACGCGCGCACGATCGCGACCCAGTCGCGCCAGAAATAGAGCAGCAGCCCGAGTGCCGAGCCGACGTGGAGCATCACGACCAGCGCGAGCCAGAACGACTCCGGATCCGACTGCGCCTTGACCAGGCCGGTCCAGCCGAACAGTGTCGGGAACAGCACCGTGTGGCCGAGGCTGGAGATCGGGAACAGCTCGGTAATGCCCTGCAGGCTTCCGAGCACGACCGCCTGAAAGTAGGTGAGCGGGGCTCCGTGCACGGCGGCGATTGTGCGAGGCCGCGATGAGACGTCGATGAGAACCGCTGCCCCGTTCATCTGTCTCTCATCGACCGTGCGCCACCCTGTGGTGATGCGCGTATTGGTGGTCGAGGACGATCGCAAGCTCGGGCCGGTGCTCGTGCGCGGGCTTGCGACCGACGCAATCGCCGCCGATCTGGTGACGACCGGCGAGGCCGCGATCGTCCGGGCGGGCGCGACCGATTACGCGGTGATCGTGCTCGACGTGATGCTGCCCGACCGAGATGGGTTCGACGTCTGCCGGGCGCTGCGCGCGCAGCAGACCGCCGCGCCGGTGCTGATGCTGACCGCCCGCGACGGAATCGCCGATCGCGTCCACGGGCTCGATTCCGGCGCCGACGACTACCTGGTCAAGCCGTTCTCGTTCGCCGAACTGCTGGCGCGGGTGCGGGCGATGAGCCGCCGCGGGCCGATCGAGCGACCGGTGGTGCTTCAGGTCGGCGATCTGACGCTCGACTCGGCACGTCATCAGGTGCTGCGCGGCGAGCAGCCGATCGACCTGTCGCGCAAGGAGTACGCGGTACTCGAGGCGCTGATGCGGCGGCCCGGAGCGGTGTTGTCGCGGTTTGAGCTGCTCGAGCAGGCATGGGGTTACGAGTACGAGAACCGCTCCAACGTGGTCGAGGTCTACATCCGCTATCTACGCGAAAAGATCGATCGGCCGTTCGGGCGCAACAGCGTGCAGACCGTGCGGGGAGTTGGCTACCGGATATGCGACGAGGCATAGGTCCGGACTACCGACCGTCCGATCTACGCCGGCTGCCGATCCGATGGCGGCTGACGTTCGTGTTCGCTGGGGTCATGGCGGTGCTGCTGGCCGGGCTGATCGCGTTCATCTACTTCCACTTCCGCTCTGACCTCGACTACAACATCGACGGCTCGCTACGCGCCCGGGCGCAGGAGGTCGAGAGCCTTGTCCGCAACGAGGACGCGGCCGACACCCGCGGCGCGCTCGGCACGATCCCCGATCACGGCGACAACTTCGTGCAGGTGCTCGACGACGGCGGGCGGGTGCTCGGGGCAAGCCCCGGTCGCGCCGGCCCGGCGCTGCTGTCGGGTGCCGAGATCCGTCGGGCGCGGGCACGCGCGCAGCTGATCGAGCGCGGCAACAGCTACCGGCTGTACGCGACGCCGGTGCAGGGTGGGAGCCGGATCGTCGTCGCGGGGGTGTCGCTCGCGACCCGTGATGCGGCGCTCGACAAGCTCGACGACTCGCTCTGGATCGGCGTCCCGATCGCGCTCGTGCTCGCCTCGATCGCGGCCTACTTCCTCGCGGCCGCCGCGCTCGCCCCGGTCGAGCGAATGCGGGCCCAGGCGGCGACGATCTCGACCGACGAGATCTCGACCAGATTGCCGCTGCCCGATGCCGACGACGAGATCCGAGCGCTCGGACGAACGCTGAACGCAATGCTCGACCGGCTTGAGGCCGGCCTGCAGCACGAGCGCCAGTTCGTCGCCAACGCCAGCCACGAACTGCGGATGCCGCTCGCGGTGCTCAAGGCCGAGCTCGAGGTGACGCTGCGTGAGCGCGCCGGCGAAGCGCAGCTGCGGTCGGCGGTCGGGTCGGCGATCGAGGAGACCGATCGGATCGTCAAGCTCGCCGAGGATCTGCTGCTGCTCGCCCGCGCGCACGACGGGACGTTGCCCGTGACCCCCCAGCCGCTCGACGTCGGCGAGCTGCTGGCCGAGCTGCATGAGCGTTTTGAGCCGGTCGTGCACCGCGACGGCCGGGACCTCGCGCTCGACGCCACCGAGCCGCCGCCCGGCACCGCGATCGATGCCGACCCCGACCGGATCCACCAGGCGGTCTCGAACCTGATCGACAACAGCCTGCGCTACGGCGCCGGCGTCGTGACGCTGTCGGCGCGGACCGCCGACGGGCGGGTCGAGCTGCATGTGACCGACGACGGCCCCGGCTTTGGCGCGGCGTTCGTCGACCGTGCGTTTGATCGCTTCAGCCGCGCCGATGTCGCCCGTGGCCGTGGCGGTGTCGGGCTCGGGCTGACGATCGTCCGCACGATTGCGCAGGCACACGGTGGCGACGCCCGCGCACGCGATCTGCCCGGCGGCGGCGCCGATGTCTGGATCGCGCTGCCTCAGCGGCCGCTCAGCGCACCGGCCGTTGCCCGGAACGCGTCGATCGCGCGCTCGTAGCGGTCGGAGTCAAGCGAGTTCTCCCAGGTCGAGAACATCGCGATCACCGTGCCCGAGCGACGCTCGACGAACAAGAACTGGCCGTGGATCCCGAGCCCGAGCAACAGCTCGCCATCGGGCGGCACCCACCACTGGTTGCGGTAGTGAAAACCCGGCATGTCGACGCTGTGCTCGTCGGCCGCGAACACCTCGCGGGAGTCGTCGGCGCCGGCCAGCGTGTCCTCGAACCATTCGGCGGCGACGATCCGTCGGCCGTCGGCGACGCCGCCGTCGGCGACCATCCGGCCGAAGCGCGTGAGGTCGCGCAATGTCACACAGACGCCGCCGTCGGCGACCGCGAAGCCGCCGCCGTCGATCGTCACATAGCCGTCGTGCTCGGCGCCGAGTGGACCCCACAGGTCCCGCCCGAGCGTGTCGGCATAGGGCGTCTCGGCGGCTCGCTCGAGCACCAGCCCGAGCAGATCGGTGAGGATCGAGCGATACTCGAACCGACCGCCGTGCTCGCGGTGGTTGTGAAGCTGCGCGAGGTAGGCGATCGCGCTCGGCGTCGGGCTCGGCGCGGTCGCCCAGCCGAACTGGGCTTCGCTGGCGCGGATGTCTGAGTCGGGGTCGGCGTAGGTCTCGTCGAACTTGGTGCCCGCACGCATGTCGAGCAGATCGCGGACCGTGGCGCCGTCGAAGTCCGAGCCGCGCAACTCGGGCACGTGATCACACACGAGGTCGTCGGTCGACAGCAGCCCGCGCTGCACGAGCACGCCGGCGAGCGTGCCGGTGATCGACTTCGAGACCGATTGCAGCAGGTGGACGTCGTCGGCGACCATCCCGCGGCGATAGCCCTCGAGCACGATCTCGCCACGGTGTAACACGATCAGGCCGTCGGTTCGATCGTCGTCGAGCAATCGCTGCGCGGGCAGCTCGCCGACGACGCCGGTGGCGTCGGTGAGCGACCACGGGCGTTCGCCGCGGCGCACGCGGGCGGTCGGGATCAGCTCCCGGATGTGGCGATAGCTCCAGCCGGTGTGATCGGGGTCCTGCCAGTTGGCGAGCGTGATCGAGCCGCGCGGCATGGCCCGCCACTGTACATCGGGACCGACGCTGTGCGCCGGCCCACCCAACATTGATGTCATTGCTGTTGACAACGGCAATGCGCCGGTCTAGGCTGCCGCACCCATGAGGTTGGAGACGGGGGTTCAGGCGACGCGCCTAGACCGAGACGTGATCCTTGAGGCAGCGCAGCAGATCGTCGGGTCCGAGGGGCTCGCGAAGCTGACGATGCGCCGGATCGGCACCGAGCTCGGGGTCGACCCGACCGCGGTCTACCGCCACTTCCGCAATAAGGACGAGCTCCTGAACTGCCTCGCCGAGCGGATCTTCTCGACCGAGCCCGCGATCGCGCCGACGCAGTCCTGGCAGGACCAGCTGCGAGCGCACGCGCGGCACGCGTTCGAGCGCTACCGCGCGCATCCCGACCTCGGCATGCTGCTCGCGCGCCAGCCTGACCTGCTGGCGCCGCTGGTGCGGCTGCGCGAGCAGACGCTTGAGGCGCTGATCGATGGCGCCGGGCTAACACCGCAGGAGGCGGCCTGGTTTGACCACATGTTCGAGAACCATGTCGTCGGCTGCGGCGTGTTCTTTGCGGTCGTCGAGCACTGCGGAGATGCCCGCCTCGGCGAGCCCGCCGCGTTGCGACGTGCCTTTGCGCTGCTGCCCGCAGACGAGTTCCCGCATTCAGTCGAGACGGCGCCGTACCTGTTCGGCGACCCCGACGAGATGTTCGACCGCACCACCGAGTTGTTGATCGAAGCCGTCGGGCGCCGCGCCGCGCACGAGGAGGAGGAGTACGGATGTTCCGCCGCACGCTGATCGCGATCGCGCTGCTGTCTGTCGCCGCTGCGACGGCGGCCTGCGGGCGCGACCTGCCGACCGCCGCACAGCTCGGCGGCAGCTCATCGGGCGCCAAGGCGACCGTCGGCCTGTCGCCGGACACGCCGCCGCCGAGCAAGAACTACAGCAAGCCGGTCGTCTGGGTGACCTACCGCCCAGTCGAGACGCTCGACCCAATTCAGGCGTTCGACTATCCGGAGAACACGGTTGACACGGCCCTGTGCGACTCGTTGCAGCGCCAGCAGCCGGACGGCTCGATCGGCCCCGGACTGGCGGTCGCGACCTACCCGACGCCAACCAAGCTGGTGCTCAACCTGCGCTCCGGCCCGACCTTCTGGAACGGTCAGCCGGTGACCGCCGCCGATGTCGTGTTCTCGCTCGAGCGGGCCGCATCGCCGACCAGCGGCAGCTTCTACTCGGAGGTGTTCAGCCGCGTCAAGTCGATCGTCGCGACCAACCCGATGACGGTCACGCTGACGCTCTCAAGGCCCGACTACTGGCTGCAGGGCGAGCTCTCGTCGATGCCCGGGATCGTGCTCGAGAAGTCCTACGTGCAGCGCGAGGGCAAGAAGTTCGGCACCCCCCAGGGCGGGACGATGTGCAGCGGCCCGTACGAGCTCAAGCAGTGGGAGCCGGGTGCCACCCTGACGGCCGTCGCCAACCCGCACTATTGGGACTCGACGCTTCAGCCGAAGGTGCATGAGATCGAGTTCAAGGGGATCGGCGACGATGCGAGCGTCACCTCCGGCTTTGAAACGGGTGCGATCCAGGGCTCCTATCCGCTCAATATCTCGACGCTGCCGCAGCTGATCGCCGACAAGAATCTGAGCGTCTCGTTCGGTCCCTCCAACGCGGTCGACGCGCTCGTGATCGACAACTTCAAGGGGCCGCTTGGCAACGTCAAGGTCCGTCAGGCGCTGTCGATGGCGATCAACCGCGAGGCGCTGATCGAGGCGCTGTATCACGGCCACGCGCAGCTGCCGCGCGCGATCGAGAACCCTGGTGCCTGGGGATACGGCGAATCGGTCTTCCAGCGCAACTGGGAGAGTCTGCCGGTGCCGACCGTCAACGTCGACAAGGCCAAGCAGTTGGTCAAGGAGGCCGGCGCCAAGGGCAAGACGATCACGATCGCGACCACCAGCTCGATCAACTCGCTGGCCACCGCCTCCAACGCGGTCCGCCAGGCGGCCGACGAGATCGGGCTCAACGCGAAGATCGACTCCGTCTCGGCGGCTAACTACATCGACCTGTTCGAGAGCCCGTCGGCGCGCAAGGGGGTCGACGCGTTTCCGACCACCAACTACCCGGATTACGCCGACCCCGCCGGGCTCTACAACACCTTCGCGCTGCCGGGCGGCAGCCAGAACTTCTCGGGCTTCAGCGATCCGCCGATCACGAAGGCGCTCGAGGCGGCGCGGTCGACCGCCAACCCCGACCAGCGCGCGGAGCTCGTCGCCAAGGCGGGCACGATGATCATGAAGCAGCTGCCGTGGATCCCGCTCGACGCGCCCGACTCGATCCTGATCACCTCCAAGCAGTTGACCGGCGCACCGAGCTCGTTCGTCTACATGGGCGGACCCTGGGCGAACATGATGGGCGGGAAGTAACGGTGATCGGCGACCGGGCAGATCAAGGTGGTGACGGATGCTGAGGTTCGCCGCCCGCCGGCTGGTGATGCTGATCGTGGCGCTGCTGGTGTCCAGCTTCGTGATCTTCATCTCGGTCGACCTGGCGCCGGGCAACCCGCTCGCGACGCTGTCGGGCGGTCACACGCTGTCGCCCGCCGCGCAGGCGGCATTGAGCCGGGAATATCACCTCAACGAACCCGTGCTGCAGCGCTACTGGCAGTGGCTGACCGACGCCCTGCACGGCAACCTCGGCGTCTCGATCGCGTACCGCGAGCCGGTCTCGACGCTGATCGGACAGCGGATCGGGGTGACCGCCGAGCTGGTCCTGTTCGCCGGGATCATGATCGTCGTGTTCGGGGTCGGGCTCGGGCTGCTGGCGGGCCTGCGCAGCGGCTTCATCGACAACTCCGTGATCGCGGTCTCGACGATCCTCGCGGCGGTCCCGTCGTTCGTTGCGGCGATCGTGCTGCTGGCGTTGTTCTCGGTCAAGCTCGGCTGGCTGCCGTCGTTCGGGGACGGCTCGGGCTTCTGGGGCACGATCCAGCACCTGACGCTGCCGGCGATCGCGCTCGCGGCGTCGGCGTTCGCGATCGTCGTCCGGGTCACACGCGTGACCGTGCGAGCGGAACTGGGCCAGGAGCACGTCCAGACCGCGACCAGTCGTGGGATCCCCTGGCGGCTGGTCGTCCGCAGGCACGTGCTGCGCAACGCCTCGATCCCGATCACGACGGTCGTCGGGATCACGATCACGTCGCTGTTCGCACTCTCGGCGGTGGTCGAGGAGGCGTTCAACCTGAACGGGATCGGCGCGGCGCTCGTGCAGGCGGCGCTGTCCAAGGACTTCGCGGTCGTGCAGGGCATCTCGCTGGTGCTCGTCGCCGCGTTCGTGATCGCCAACGCGCTCGTCGACCTGCTGTACGCGGTGCTCGACCCGCGTGTCGCCGTCGGGAGCCCGGGCCGCATGAGGGGACGTCGTCGATGAGCACCACGTCCGCGACCGTCACCTCCGCGCCGCTGGTGTTCCCGCGCACGCGGGCGCGGATGGCAGCCAACCGATTCGTCTACGGACTCTGCTGGCTGATCCTCGGGGTTGCCGTGTTCATGGCGATCTTCGGTCCGTTGTTGGCGCCGCACGATCCGAACTACTCGCAGCTGCAGTTCCAGTTCGTCGGACCATTCAAGGCCAAGGGCTACCTGCTCGGGTTCGACAGCCAAGGCCGTGACCTGCTCAGCCGGCTGATGGCCGGCGCGCGGACGTCGATGATCGGACCGATGCTCGTGATGATCCTGTCGATGTTCGCCGGGGTCGTGGTCGCGGTGATCTCGGCCTGGCGCGGCGGCTGGGTCGATTCCGCGATCGGAACCGTGCTCGACATCATGTTCGCGTTCCCCGCGATCCTGTTGGCGATCCTGTGCTCGGCGGTGTTCGGCGCCGGGCTGGTGGCGCCGACGATCGCGCTCGCGATCGCGTACATGCCTTACATCGCGCGAGTGCTGCGCTCGGCGGCGGTTCGCGAACGCGCCCGTGACTACATCTCGGCGGCCGAAGTGCAAGGTCTGTCGACGTTCTCGATCTGCTTCAAGCACCTGATCCCGAACCTCGGCAGCCTCGTGGTCGCGCAGGGGACGCTCGTGTTTGCGTGGGCGATGGTCGATCTGGCGTCGATCTCGTTCCTCGGGCTCGGCGTGCAGCCGCCGACCGCCGACTGGGGTGTGATGGTCTCCACCGGCGAGACCGGCGTGCTCCAGGGGTATCCGCTCGAGTCGCTGTCGGCGGGCCTGTGCATCGTGCTGGTGGTGGTCGCCGTCAACCTGCTCGGCGAACGGATCGTGCAACGCAACGACGCCTCGGAGGGTCGATGAACGAGCAGCTGTGCTACCTGTCGGCGGTCGAGGCGCTGGCCCGATTCCGATCCAGAGAGATGTCGCCGGTCGCGCTGATGGAGGCCGTGATCGATCGCGCGCGCGAGACCGAGCCGACGGTCAACTCGCTCTGTCACACGTTCTATGACGAGGCGATCGAGCAGGCGCGCGAAGCCGAACGTCGCTACGCCGACGGCACCGCCCGAGCGCTTGAGGGGATCCCGCTGGCGTTCAAGGAGGAGGAGGCGATCGCGGGCCAGCCGTGGACGCAGGGCTCGTTGATCTACAAGGACACGGTCGCCGACTACACCAGTGAGTTCGCCCGACGGCAGCTGGATGCCGGCGCGATCGTGCACGCCCGCTCGACCGCGCCCGAGTTCTCGTGCGCCGGCTTCACGCACTCGCGCCTGAACGGCGTCACCCGCAACCCCCACAACCCACAGCTGGCGGTCGGCGGCTCGTCGGGTGGATCGGCGGCGGCGCTGGCGGCGGGCTCGACGACGCTCGCCTCGGGCTCTGACATCGGCGGCTCGATCCGGATGCCGGCGGCCGCCTGCGGCGTCGTCGGCTTCAAGCCGCCCTACGGGCGCGTACCGTGCGATCCGCCGTACAACCTCGACACGTACTGTCACTGCGGGCCGTTGGCGCGCACCGTCGCGGATACCGCGCTGTATGAGAACGTGATCGCCGGCGTGGACCCGGGCGACATCGTGTCCCTGCGCTCAGAGCTGCTGTTGCCCGACCGCTTCGAGGGCATCGAGGGGATGCGGATCGCGCTGTCGCTGGAGCTCGGCGGCGACTGGACGCTCGACGAAGACGTCCGCGCCAACACGCTGGCGGTCGCCGACGCGCTGCGCAGCGCCGGCGCAACCGTCGACGAGGTCGACCTGACGCTGCCGTATGACGAGGTGATGCAGGCGATCTCGATCCACTTCCACTTCGGGTTCGCGGCCGACATCGGCGACGCGGTCAAGGCCTACCCCGAGCTCGTCTGCGACTACACCCGAGCGATGGTGCAGGCCTCCGAGCAGCTGGCGGGCACCGGGACCGTCGCCGAGGGCCTGCGGCTGGAGGCGAAGCTGTATGAGCCGGTCGGCGCGCTGCTGACCGAGTACGACGCGCTCGTCGTGCCGACCTCACGGGTGTCGGGGCTGGACGCCGGCGATAGCTACGTCGACCACGCGCCGGCCCCCGGCGGTACGCCGCTCGAGTTCTATCTCGGCAACTTCTTCACGCCCGTGTTCAACGTGTTCAGCCGCTGTCCGGTGCTCGCGGTCCCGTCGGGCTTCGGCGCGCGCAATGCCCCGACCGGCGTCCAGATCGCGGGTCGCACCTACGACGATCTCACGGTCTTCCGGGTCGGCGCCGCGCTCGAGGCGGTCCGCCCGTGGGACACGCGCCCGACGGTGGAGGCGCTGGCGGCGTGAGCGGTCTGCTGGAGATCGATCATCTGGCGACGCAGCTGCCGGTCGAAGGGCGTCTGCAGACCGTCCTGCACGACGTCTCGCTGACGATCGACGAGGGCGAGGCGGTCGGGCTCGTCGGCGAGTCGGGCTCCGGCAAGTCGATGACCGCGCGCGCGGTCGCGCGGCTGCTGCCGTCCGGGGCGGTGTCGAGCGGAGATATCCGCTATCGCGGCCGGGTCGTGACCGATCTGCGTGGCGGCGCGCTGCGCGAGTACCGCGGCGAGGTCGCGATGATCTTCCAGGACCCGCGCACCCACATCAACCCGGTCCGTTCGATCGGTGACTTCATGACCGAGGCGCTGCGGACCAATCGCGGCGTCGATCGCTCCAAGGCGCGCGCGCAGGCGGTCGCCGCACTCGACGACGTCGGCATTCCGGACGGCGAGCGGCGCCTCAAGCAGTTCCCGCACGAGCTGTCCGGCGGACTGCTGCAGCGCGTGATGATCGCGTCGGCGCTGCTGACCGAGCCGCGGCTGGTGCTCGCCGACGAGCCGACGACGGCGCTCGACGTGACCACTCAGGCCGAGGTGATGGCGATCCTCGACGAGCTGCGCCGCTCGCACGGGATGGCGCTGCTGTTCATCACCCACGACCTCGATCTCGCCGGCGCGGTCTGCGATCGCACCTGCGTCATGTACGCCGGCGAGATCGTCGAGGCGCAGCGGTCGTCGACGCTCGGGCACCGATCCGCTGCACCCGTACACGGCGTCGCTGTCGGCCGCGCGTCCCGCGATCGACGGAAACGTCCATCGTCTGGCGGCGATCCGGGGCCGGCCGGTGTCGGCGTTCGAAGCGCCTGCGGGCTGCTCGTTCGCGCCGCGCTGCGACTTCGCTCAGGACGGCTGCCGCGAGCGCGACCCCCAGCTCGAGTCGCTCGGCGGCGGTCGTCGTCCGCTGTCTGCGCGCGACCGAGCTGCGCGGTCGGGTCGCCAAGGCAACCGGAGCCTGCACATGACTGAGACCGTGCCGGTAGGCGCCGACGATCAGCCGATCCTGGCCGCGAGCGGCCTGCGCAAGGAGTACGGACCGACTGGTCGCGGTCGACGACGTCGATCTGACGCGTCGCCGCCGGGCGGCTCGCTGGCGATCGTCGGCGAGTCGGGCTCGGGCAAGACGACGATCGCGCGGATGCTCGTCGGGCTGACCAAGCCGACCGCGGGGACGATCGTCGCCTGCGGCCGCGACCGTTCGACCCCGGCGCGCTCGGCCGCCGAGCGACGGCGGCGCGGCGCGGAGATCCAGATCGTCTTCCAGGACCCGTACTCGAGCCTGAACCCCCGCCACAGCGCCGAGCACGCGCTCGACGAGGTGCTGCGGCTGCATCGGCAACGGCGGCACGACGGCCGACTCACGGCGTGCCCGGGTCGCGGAACTGGGCGAGACTGGTCGGGCTCGACGAGCGGATGCTGCGGGCGATGCCGCGGGCGCTGTCGGGCGGCCAGCGCCAGCGGATCGCGATCGCGCGGGCGCTGGCGGCCGAGCCGCGGCTTGATCATCCTCGACGAGTCGGTCGCGGCGCTCGACGTCTCGATCCAGGCGCAGGTCCTCAACCTGCTCGCCGACATCCGCTCCGAGACCGGCGTCTCGTACATCCTGATCAGCCACGACCTCGCGGTCGTCCGCCAGTTGACCGACGACGCGATCGTGATGCACCGCGGCAAGGTCGTCGAGCGCGGCCCGACCGAGCGGATCCTCGACGACCCGCAGGATGAGTACACGCGGATGCTGCGTGCCTCGGTGCCAGGACCGGGATGGAAGCCGAGCCGCCGGCTGCGAGCCGACGCCGGCGTGAGCGACGACACTGACAAGGAGATGAGCGATGACCCCTGAGCAGATCGAACTGGCGCTCGTCGACGGGCGCGTGCGCACGCTGGACGCCCGAGCAACCCGTCGGCCGAGGCGATGGCGATCGCCGGCGGCCGGATCGCCGCGGTCGGCTCCGACGCCGAGGTCCGGGCGCTGTGCGGCGCCGGGCACCGAGGTGATGCGAGCTCGACGGGGCGGCGGTCGTGCCCGGGCTGATCGACAGCCACATGCATCCGTTCATGGGCGCGCATCGGGGCGCGCGGCGCCGATCTGCTCGACGCGCACACGCTCGACGACGTGCTCGACGGGCTCAGCGCCGAGACGGCGCAAGTGCGCAGCCGGGCGAGTGGGTGCTCGGCTGGGGGCTTGACTACAACGTGTTCGAGCAGACCGGCGATCAGCTCGGCGGTGATCGACGAGGCCGTCGGCGGCGCTCCGGCCGCGGTCACGTTCATGGACTTCCACACGGTGCTCGGCCTCGACCCACGCGCTCGAGCTGGCCGGGGTCGACGGCCCGCGCACGTTCGCCGAGCACGCCGAGGTCGTCTGCGTCGACGGGCGCCGACCGGCGAGCTGCGCGAGTCGGGGGCGATGGACCTCGTGCGCTCGGCGATACCGGAGCTGACCGCCGAGCAGGAGTACCAGCTCTGCGCCCAGCACCTGCAAGCGGCTGGCCGCGGTCGGGCTGACCGGCACCCACATGATGGACGGCACGCTGCGCGTCGTTGGAGCTGCTGCGCGACGCTCGAGTCACGCGGCGATCTCGTCACCCGGATCCTCGCGCCGTTCACGATCCACCCGACACGCCGGAGGAGCTGTGGGAGGTGTACGCCGCCTGCGGCGAGGCCCGGCGGTCGCCGCTGGCGCGCCGGCGTGGCGAAGTTCTTCATCGACGGCGTGATCGACTCCGGCACCGGCTGGCTGGTGACGCCGGACTCCGAGGGCGCCGGACGCGAGCTCGTTCTGGCCCGACGTCGACCGCTACCGGCGGGCGGTCAAGTTCTTCAGCGAACGGGGCTTTCAGTGCGTCACCCACGCGACCGGCGACCGCGGGCGTGCGCGAGGCGCTGAACACCTACGAGGCGGTCGGGCGCGGCGCCCGGCGTCCGGCACCGGATCGAGCACATCGAGACGATCCAGCCCGATCGACCTGCCGCGCTTTGCCGTCGCTCGGCGTCGTCGCCTCGATGCAGGCCCAGCACATGATGTGGCTGTCGCCCGACCGCTCGGACAACTGGTCACGGCGGCTCGGCGACGATCGCTGCGACCGGGCGTTTCTGACCCGCTCGCTGCTCGAGTCAGGCGCGGTGCTGGCGCTCGGCTCCGACTGGCCGGTCGCGCGCTTTGACCCGCGCGAGGGGATCGCGTCGGCGCAGCTGCGCCGCCCGCCGCGCCACCCTGACCGCGCCGCCTACGACGATCAGGCGATCGACGGGCTTGCCGCGCTGCACGGTTACACGACCGGCGCGGCGCTGACCGGTGGTGACGGTGACCGCCGCGGCCGGCTGCGGCCTGGGATGGACGGGGACATCACCGTGTTCGCCGCCGATCCGGTCGACTGCGATCCCGACGAGCTCGTGTCGCTGCCGGTGCTGGCGACGGTTGTCGACGGCGAGGTCGTGTTCCGGGGCTCGGGTCTGGCGTAGGCCCCGAGTGGTTCATCGGGCACTCCCAGGGCCGCTGGCCGAGCCACCTGGGCACTGGCGCGCGCGTTACTGTTGCCGGCGCGATGACCCCGCCATGGCCCACGACCCCGCCGACCGCTGAGCAGCTGCGCGGCGTTCGCCGACGCGCCGGCCGCGTCCTATCTGGCTTGACGACCTGCTCCGCGGGATCCCCACCCGCGCCTGGAGGGCGTCGTCGACGCCGACCTGTGCATCGTCGGTGGCGGCTACACCGGGCTGTGGGCGGCGCTGCACGCCAAGCGTCTGGACCCCGCGCGATCGGTCGTGCTGGTCGAGGGCGGGCGCTGCGGCGAGGGCGCCAGCGGACGCAACGGCGGGTTCCTCGACGCGTCGCTGACGCACGGGCTGGTCAACGGCCTGAGCCGCTTCGAGCGTCCGAGATGCCGATGCTCGCGCGGCTCGGCGCCGAGAACTTCGCCGGGCTGCCGCCGACCTGGAGCGGTTCGGGATCGACTGCCGAGTACGACCCGTCCGGCTCGCTGACGTCGCGCTGGAGCCCACCAGGTCGAGGGCCTGCAGGAGGAGGCCGAGCTGGCCGCCGGTTCGGCCACGACGCGATCGTGCTGGACGCCGACGCGATCCGTGCCCAGCTCAGACTCGCCGACGTATCTCGGCGGGCTGCTGGCTCGAGCGGCACGACCGCGCTCGTGCACCCGGGCAAGCTCGGCGACGGGTTGCGACGTGCGGCCGCCTCGCCGGTGTGCGCGTGTTCGAGCACAGCCCCGTGCACGGGCTTGGAGCTCGACGGAGCCGGCGTGCGCGTGCGCAGCGCGCCGGCGCGGTCCGCGCCGCGAGGTACTGCTCGGCACCAGCGCCTACCCGCCGCTGCTCGTGGACCGCTGCGCCACTTCATCGCGCCGGTCTACGACTACGCGCTGATGACCGAGCCGCTGTCGGGACCGCAGCTGCCGCGATCGGCTGGGCCGACCGCGTCGGGGATCGGCGACAGTCGGCAACCAGTTTCACTACTACCGACTGACGCGCGACAGCCGGATCCTGTTCGGCGGCTACGACGCGGTCTACCGCTACGGCGGCCCGGTCGCCGACCGGCTCGACGAGCATCAGCCGACGTTCGCGACGCTCTCCCAGCATTTCTTCACGACCTTCCCGCAGCTGCGGGACTCTGCGCTTCACCCACCGCTGGGGCGGGGCGATCGACACCTGCAGCCGTTTCACGCGTGTTCTTCGGCACCGCCCTTGACGGCCGCGTCTCCTACGCGGTCGGCTACACGGGCCTCGGCGTCGGCTGCGACCCGGTGGGGCGCGCAGGTGGCGCTCGATCTGCTCGACGGCCGCGAGACCGAGGCGACCGCCCTGGAGTTCGTGCGCCGCAAGCCGGTTCCGTTCCCGCCGGAGCCGGCCGCTCGGCGGTGATCGCGCTGACCCGCAACCGGCTCGCCGCCGCCGATCGGCGCGAGGGCCGTCGCGGCGTGTGGCTCGGTGCGCTGGACCGGCTCGGGCTCGGGCTTCGACAGCTGAGGCCGGGGTCTCACGAGCTGTGCGGCCAGCTCGGACAAGGCTCCTAACCGGCGCTCTCCTCGTCGATCACCCGCTGCGCGATCGCGAACGCGGCGTTCGCGGCCGGGACGCCCGCGTAGACCGAGGTGTGGATCAGGATCTCGGAGATCTCGTCCGGGGTCAGGCCGTTGCGCAGCGCCCGCGGACGTGCAATTCGAGCTCGCCCTCGCGCCCGAGCGCGGTCAGCGCCGCCAGCGTGATCGCCGAGCGGGTGCGGCGGTCGAGACCCGGCCGGGTCCAGACCGACCCCCAGGCGACCGCGTGATGTGCTCCTGGAAGTTCCGCGGTGAAGTCGGTCGTGCGGGCCAGCGCGCGGTCGACGTGCGCGTCGCCGAGCACCTCGCGGCGTGACCTTCATCCCGCGCCTCGTAGGGGTCGTCGCTCATGCCAGGAGTGCTCCGATCAGCTCGTTGACGGCGTCGGCGCGCTCGACGGTGGCCAGATGCGCCGCCGGGTCGAGCAGCTCGTAGCGCGTGCGCCGGGGATCGCGTCCGCGATCGCGCGGCCGTGCACGGCGAGGATCGCGGGATCCTGCGCGCCGGAGAGACCAGCGTCGGCGTCGTCACCGATCGGCAGCCCGGCGCGCAGGTCCATCGACGCGATCGCCTCACAGCACGCCGCATAGCCGCCCGGGTCGGTCGCGGCGATCATCGCCCGGTAGCGCGCCACGAGCTCGGGATGCTGTCGGCGAAAGGCTCGGTGAACCACCGCGCGACGACCGCGTCGGCGATCACCTCGGTGCTGCCGGCGGCGCGGACCGAGGCGGCACGCTCCAGCCACGGGTCGGCGGGCGGCAGGAATGCCCCGGTGCAGATCAGGATCAGCCGGTCGAGCCGCTCGGGCGCGTTGATCGCCAGCCACTGGCCGACCATCCCGCCGATCGACAGCCCGCAGTAGTTGGCGCGCTCGAGACTGCAGATCGTCCATCAGCCGCAGCACGTCGTGGCCGAGGTCGTCGATCCCGTACGGACCGGCCGGGACCGGCGAGCGGCCGTGGCCGCGGTGATCGAAGCGGACGAGCTGACGCGATCGGCTCAAGCGCCGCGCAGTTGCGGCTCCCACATCTCGAGCGTCGTCCCGAGCGAGCCGCCGAGCAGCAGCGCCGGCCGTCGAGCGAGCCGTCGAGCGCGTGATGGAGCTTGACCGCGTCGCTCAGCGGGATCACGGCGCGGCGCTCCGCGCGGACGTCGGCTCACGCGGTGCTCGCCCGCCGGCGCGGCTGAGCGCCGGCCGGCCGCGTCGGTCGTGAATCCGCCCGGCTCGATCGCCGGCGAGATGTGCGCCGCCAGCGCCCGGTCGATCAGCTCGTCGATCCCGGCCGGTGGCGGCTGGTCGCCGGCGACCGCCGCGCGCAGGTTCGCGGCCATCCGATCAGCGTGGACGTGCAGGCCAGTGACCAGCGCTCCGGTCCAGCTGGCGGCCGACCCGGTCAGCGTCAGCAGGTCGGCGAGCGTGCCCCACTCGGCCTGCCAGGCGCCGGCCGCTCGCTCGTGCTCGGTCTCCATGCCGGCCAGCACGGTCGCGACCAGTCGCCGGGACCCGACGCGTGCACGCGAGCGTCGAGACCGCCGCGACCGGGTTGTGCTTGTGCGCCATCGAGCTCGAGCCGCCGCCACTCGCCGCCCTCGGAGACCTCGCCGATCTCGTCCTGCGCGAGCAGCGTGACGTCGCGCGCGACCTTGCCGAACACGCCCGCCAGCACCCCGAGCGCGCTCGCCAGCTCCGCGGTGCGCACGCGGGTCGCGCTCCAGCCGATCACCGGATCGGCGAGCCCCAGCTCGAGCGCGACCCGCGTGCCGAGCTCCGGCGCGCGCCCGCCGACGGCGCCGCCCATCTGCACGGCGAGGCCGGTCTCCTGGACGGTCCGCAGCCGCGCCCGCGCCGAGTCGATCCCGTCGAGCCAGATCGCGGCGCGCAGCCCGAACGTGATCGGCAGCGCCTGACGCAGCAGGGTCCGGGCGATCATCGGGGTGTGGCGGTGCTCTTGCGCGAGCTCGAACAGCGTCCAGGCCGCTCGCCTCGCTGGTCGCCAGCAGCGGCTGTCAGCGCCCGCTTGGCGATCAGCATCAGCGCCGTGTCGACGATGTCCTGGCTGGTGGCGCCGACGTGGACGTACGGGCCGGTCGGACTCGGGCACCTGCATCGCGCAGCGCCGGCGACCAGCCCGACGACCGGCGTCGCGTGCGGACGCCGCCTCGCCGAGCCAGCGAGTCGACGTCGTAGCGGTCGACGTCACACGCCGTCAGCGATCCGGCGCGCCGGACTGCGGCGGGATCTCGTCCATCGACGCGAGCGCCGTCGTCAGCGCCGACTCGACGTCGAGCATCGCCTGCACCCAGGCGCGCTCGGTGACGAGGTCGGCGATCGGGGTGCGGGCGTAGATCTCGTGCAGCATCCGGTCGGCGCGCCAATCAGACCGCGAAGAAGACCGTCTCACCGGGGCCTTGCAGGCGAATGTCGTGCCGGTAGCGCCCGGGCCCTTCGGAGATCGCCAACAGCGTCTGGCGCCGGTCGGCGGGCACGCGTGCGAGCACCGGATCGGCGTCGTTGGCGACCGGTTCGTCGGCGAAGTAGATGCGGGTCACGCAGCGATGCAGCATCCCGCGTGCGAACACCGACATCGCGATATGCGGGGCCTGCGCCACCCCGTCGGGGTCAGCAACGTGGCCGGGCTTGATCGTGATCAGCTCGTAGGTGCCGTCGCCGACCTCGACGCCGCAGCGCGCGAAGCCGCGAAAGCCCGCCAGTTGTGACGGTCCACCGTGCCCGTGCATGTCGGCGAAGCGGCCGTCGGGGTCGGGCTGCCAGAACTCCAGCAGGTGATCGGGAACGGGCTCGCCCGCGCCATCTGAGACGGTGCCGGTGATCGTGAGCTGGCCGTCGATCCCGGGGGTGACCGCGTGCGGCCCCTCGGGCCAGGGCAACCCGATCGCGAAATACGGCCCGACCGTCTGGGAGGGCGTCGGCGCGAAGATCATCCGTGCACCTCGTCGAACACGGTCTGACCCGGTCCGCGCAGGTAGATGTCGAACTCGTAGGCATGCGCCCAGTTGGGGACGGTCTCGTGGATCCGGAAGCGTGAGATCAACCGCTCCCGCGCCGCCGGGTCGCGCACCGAGTTGAAGATCGGGTCATACGCGAAGAACGGGTCGCCGGGGAAGTACATCTGGGTCACGAGCCGCTGCGCGAACGCGCGGCCGAGCAGCGAGAAGTGGATATGTGCGGGCCGCCAGGCGTTGTGATGGTTGCCCCATGGGTATGGCCCCGGCTTGATCGTCTGAAACCGATAGCGCCCCTGCCCGTCGGTTACGCAGCGGCCGGCGCCCGAGAAGTTCGGATCCAGCGGTGCCGGCCAGTTGTCCCAACGATGCCGATACCGGCCCGCGGCGTTGGCCTGCCAGATCTCGATCAACGTGTCCGAGAGCGGCTTGCCCTCGGTATCGAACACACGGCCGAACACGATGATTCGTTCACCGATCGGCTCGCCGTCGTGCTGGGTGGTCAGGTCCGCGTCACGCCGGGCCGATGTCGAGCGACGTCTGTAGCGCCGGCCCGGTGATCTCGGTGATCGACTGCGGCAGATAGACCAGCGGCTGGGACGGATGGCGCAGAGCCGTCGACTTGTACGGCGGATAGTCCAACGGCGGGTGGGTCCCCTCCGGCTCGCGCAGATAGGTCTGTGGCGTGTCGGAAACCGGCGTGTACAACCGCCGGGGCTCGGTCTCGGTTGCGTCGGAGGTGTCCACCCGACGCATGCTGTCACGTCGGGGTCAGGACAGCGTCTCGGCGCCGATCGCGAACGGCACGAGATCGATTTCGCTGGCGCCGTCGGTGACCGTCTGGGCGACTGCCTCGCCGATCGCCGGCGAGTGCTTGAAGCCATGTCCGGAGCAGGCGGCGACGATCATGATCTTCGGATTGCTCGGGTGCGGGCCGATCAGAAACCGGCTGCCGCGGGTGTTGGTGTACAGACACGACGCGATTCGGACCGGCGTGGCACCGACCCACGGGAAGTAACGCGACAGATAACGGCGATGGAGGGTCGTGGCGGACGCGACGGCAGTCGCGTCGGCGCGAGGCTCGTCGGGGCCGACCGTTGCGTCGTAGACCTCGGTCGCGAGCTTCATGCCGCCGTCGCGCCCGTCGATCGGCGGGAACCCGTAGAAGCCCCCGGCGAGGTGGGTGAACGCGTCGCGCGCGCCGTCCATCTCCCAGATGAACACCGGCATCCGCGACAGTTCAGCGAAGCCGCGGTGGATCGGGAACCAGTGCAGGATCTGCGGGTACACCGCGAACGTGCCGGCGGTCTCGGGCAGCAGCCGCGTGATCCACGCGCCCGCGCAGACCACCAGCCGGTCCGCGCGCAGCGTGCCGACGTCTGTGGTCAACGTCACGCCGGCGCCGCCGGCGTCAAACGAGCGCACCTGTTCGCCGAGTCGCAGCTGGGCTCCGAGCGCTCGCGCCAGTCCCAACTGCGCCGAGACCGCCGCCTCGGGCGCGGTGAAGCCCGCCTGTGGCTCGAAGTACGCCTCGGTGCCGTCCGGCGGGTCGAACATCGGGAACCGGCGCGTCAGCTCGCGGCGGTCGAGGTTCTCGTGCGCGATCTCGTACAGCGCGGCCGCGGCCCGCGTCTTGGCGAGGAACGGGTCGTCGTGGTCACCGATCACGAGACCGCCGACCTGGTGCAGCAGCGTCGTCCCGGTCTCACGCTCGAGCTCGCGCCAGAGCTCGTGCGAGCGGCGCACCAGCGGCACGTACTCCGGCCCCTCCCCGATCGCGAGCCGCGTGATCCTGGTATCGCCGTGCGTCGATCCGCGGTCGTGCGGGGGGTGGAAGCGATCGATCCCGATCACCCGCAAGCCGCGCCGGGCAAGCGCGCAGGTCACGGCGCTACCCATCGCGCCGAGCCCGACCACGATCACGTCGGCGCCCTGCAAGCGCGAGTCCCCGTCGACGGTTGCCACACCCGCTTGATACCAACTCGATCCGGGCGTCGCCTGCATCCGCCGGCGCTCGTCGGTCGCGCTCGGCGCCGGCTCTGGCTGCTGCCGGTCGCGTAGGCTCCGGGTCGCCGATGTCCACGTCATCTGACTCGAACACACCCGGCCCCGGACGGATCCGCCAGAACGAGATCTACCGCGGCGGCATTCAGGGCCACAGGCCCAGCGTCCCGACCGATTTCGACACGCTCGAGCGGCGGGCGCGGCGGCGCGCGCGCAAGCTCGGCTGGGCATATGCGGCCGGCGGTGCCGGGGAGGGCGCGACGATGCGTGCCAACCGGGAAGCGTTTGACCGCTATCGGATCGTGCCGCGGATGCTGCGCGACGTCTCGCGCCGTGAGCTGAGCGTCGAGCTGTTCGGCCGCACGTTGCCGGCGCCGGTGCTGTTCGGCCCGGTCGGTGCCGCCGAGCTGCTCGACCGCAAGGCCGACATCGCGATCGCGCGTGCCGCCGCGGCGCTGCGCGTCCCATACGTGTTCACCAGCCAGGCGTGCGCCTCGATGGAGTCGTGCGCGGCCGTGATGGGCGACGCCCCGCGTTGGTTTCAGCTGTACTGGTCGACCGACGACGCGCTCGTCGACAGCTTCCTGGCCCGCGCGGAGGCGGTCGGATGCGAGGCGGTCGTGGTCACGCTCGACACGACGATGCTCGGCTGGCGCCCGATGGACCTCAACCTCGCCTCGCTGCCGTTCGCTCGCGGGCAGGGGATCGCGCAATACACGGCCGACTCGCGCTTCATGGAGATCGTGCGGGACCGGATCGCGGCGGCGGCGCAGGCTGACGCCGAGCCCGCCGCGGACGTCAAGCCGTCGCTCGCGGCGCTGCGGACGCTGTACTCGATCAGCCGTCGGTTCCCCGGCGGCCTGCTCGGCAATCTCCGCTCGGCGCAACCGCGCGCAGCGGTGCAGACGTTCCTCGACATCTACTCCCGTCCGTCGCTGACCTGGGCCGACATCGAGACGCTTCGCGGACGAACCCGGCTGCCGATCCTGCTGAAGGGCATCCAGCATCCCGACGATGCCCGCCGGGCGCTGCAGGCCGGCGTCGACGGGATCGTCGTCTCCAACCACGGCGGCCGCCAGGTGGACGGCGGGATCGGCTCGCTTGACGCGCTCGCCGAGATCGCGCCCGCGGTCGATGGCGGCTGCGCGATCCTGATGGACTCGGGCGTCCGCTCCGGCGCAGACGTATTCAAGGCGCTCGCGCTCGGGGCCGACGCGGTGCTGATCGGCCGCCCCTACCTGTACGGGTTGGCACTCGCCGGCGAGGCCGGCGCGCGTGAGGTCGTCGCCAACATCATCGCGGAGTTCGACCTGACCCTCGGGCTGGCGGGACAGACACGCGCAAGCGAGCTGACGCCGGACCTGCTGCGGCGCGTCTGACGGAGCGCCGGACCGGTTCGGTCGCGTGGGGGGAAGCGATGAGTTCGCGGCGCCGGCGCAGTCGGTAGGGGCAGACCAGCCCGCGAGCAGCGACAGGAGATGCCGATGCGCAGTCAGATCAAACCGTGCCTGTGGTTCGATACCGAGGCCGAGCAGGCCGCCGACTACTACGTTTCGATCTTTCCCGATTCACGGATCGTCTCGGTCAGCCGCTACGGCGAGGCCGGTCCGCGGGAGCCGGACTCGGTGATGGTCGTCGAGTTCGAGCTCGACGGACAGCCGGTGATGGCGCTCAACGGCGGTCCCGAACACAGCTTCAGCGAGGCGATCTCGTTGATGATCACCTGCGATGACGCCGACGAGCTCGACCACTACTGGTCGAGGCTCACCGATGGCGGTGAGGAGGGGCCGTGCGGCTGGTGCAAGGACCGCTTCGGGCTGTCCTGGCAGGTGGTTCCCTCCGGCATGGCCGAGCTCTTCTCAGACCCCGACCGCGACCGCGCCCGGCGAGCGATGGAGGCGATGATGAGGATGCGCAAGCTCGACCTTGCAGCGATCCGTGCCGCGGCGGACGGCGGTGCCGTCCGGTCCTGAAACGGCAGTCGCGGAGCAGGACATCGAGCATCGCCGGTCGCGTCGCTCGCTGCCGTCCGTCGCTAAACATATGTAAACTTACGACAGTAAGCGATGTCTGCACAGGTCCGTCAACGCAACCCACGCGGTGAGGGCCAGCGGTTGCGCGGGGAGATCCTCGAGGCCGCGCTCGCACTGACCGACTCCGGCGAGCGTCCCGCACCGCTGACGCTGCGCGGCGTCGCGCGCGCGGCCGGCATCAGCGCACCGTCGATCTACGACCATTTCCCCAACCTCGCGTCGCTCACCGACGCCGTCCGCGAGCGCAGCTTCGATCAGCTCCGCGAGGCGGTCGCCGCCGCGATCGCGGCCGAACACGACAACGTCGAGGCGCTGCTGGCAGCGGGACGCGCGTACGCCAGGTTCGGCTGGCGCCATCGGGCCCGCTTTGCACTGATGTTCGACGAGACCGGCTACCCCGCCGGCGCGGTCGAGACCTACACGCTGATCGAGGAGTTGATCGCGCGCCTGGCCGCCGACCGGCGCAGCCAAAGCACCAACCCCCAGCTCGACGCGTGGCTCTTGTGGGCCGCTCTGCACGGCGTCGTGACGCGGCCCAGGCCGAGCCGCAAGCGGTTGCGCCGGCTCGGCGCGCCCGACCGCCGGGCGATGCTCGAGACGCTCATGCGCCGGCTCGCGCGACTGCCCGAGCCGGCCGCTCGGTCACCGGCCTAAAGCAGGTCGCGCAGCGGCCGCGGCGGCGCACCGACATACAGCGAGGAGGGTCGGATCAGACGGCCGGTGATCCGCTGCTCGACGATATGGGCCGACCAGCCGGCGGTCCGCGCGCACACGAACATCGGCGTGAACAGCTCCTGGGGGACGCCGGCATGATCGAGCATCACCGCCGACCAGAACTCGACGTTGGTTGCGAGCACGCGATCGGGCTTGTGAGCGGCAAGTGCCGCGAGCGCAGCCCGCTCCACCTCCAGTGCCAAGTCCAGCCGCGGTGAGCGCAGGCGCTCGGCGAGCGCGCGGAGCACCCCGGCGCGCGGGTCCTCGGCCCGGTAGACGCGATGGCCGAAGCCCATGATCCGTTCTCCGCGCGACAGCGCCCGCGCCATGTAGGCGTCGGCGTCGCCGTCGGCCTCGATCTCGTCGAGCATCCGCAGCACGCGCGCGGGCGCGCCCCCGTGCAGCGGCCCTGAGAGCGCGCCGACCGCCGCACTGAGTGCCGCCGCGACGTCGGCGCCGGTCGACGCGACGATGCGGGCGGCGAACGTCGAAGCGTTCATGCCGTGCTCGGCCGCGGTGATCCAGTACGCATCGATCGCAGCCGCTGCGTCCGGGCTGGTCTCGCCCCGCCAGCGCAGCAGGAACCGTTCAGCGAGTGTCCGGCCCTGATCGATCCGCGCCTGCGTGACCGGCGGCAGACCGACGCCCCGGGCGGACTGCGCGACGAACGACAGCGTCGTTGCTGAGATCCGCGAGAGCTGGTCGCGTGCGACCTCGGGGCTGACGTCGACCGATGGGGCGATCCCCCACTCAGGCGCGAGCGAGGCGATCGCCGACTGCACATCAACGCGCGTGTCCCCGGTGCGGATCGTCAGCGGATGTGGATCGGCCGGCGCCAGCGGCCGATCCGGACGGCCGTCGACGAGCAATCCCCACACCGCCTCGAACGGCAGCGTCCCGACCAGCTCGGCGATGTCGACCCCGCGATAGCGCAGGGTCCCACCGTCACGGTCGGGCTCTGCGATCTCTGATGCGAACGCCAACACGCCCTCCAACCCATCGTGAACGTCGGCGATCGTGGCCATGAATCGCTCCTTCGTGGTCGAACTCGGTGTCTTGAGCGACAGGATCCGTCGCGGTCGTCGGCCGTTCAACGTTGATCACGTCAATATTGAGCGATGACCACCGAACTGCTCACGACAAACGAGGTCGCGCTCCGGCTCGGAGTCCGGCGCGAGACCGTCTACGCGTACGTGAGCCGCGGGTTGCTCGCGCGCGATCCGGCCAGCGGCCACCATCGGTCGCTGTTTGCCGCCGACGCCGTCGAGCGGCTCGCCGGACGTGCGCGGCGCACGGGTCGGGCGGGTGCGCTCGAGGTCGTCGTCGACACCCGGATGACCTGGCTGGACCCCGCCGGTCGGTTGTTCTACCGCGGCTTGGACGTCACCGAGCTGGCGCGGTTTCGCAGCTTCGAGCAGGTCGCCGGACTGCTCTGGGATGGCGATGCGGGCGCGCCGTGGACGCTCGTGGGCGACGACCAGCGACTCGTCCGCGCGCTGGTCGCGAAGCTGCCCGAGCGCGCCACCGCAGCGGATCGGATCACGGTCGGGCTGGCGGGGCTCGCGGCGTCCGATCAACGGCGCGGCGGGCGCCGGCCGGCAGACGTCCGTCTCGCCGGAGCACGGATCCTCGCTGCGGCCTTGACTGCGCTCGAGCCGCGCGACCGCGAGGGCGATGATCCGCCGAACGCCGCCTCGCGCCTGTGGTGGGCGTTGCGCGAGGACGGCCAGGGCCCGCGGCCCGCGCAGCTGGCGGCGCTCAACGCCGCGCTGATCCTGCTCGCCGATCATGAGCTGGCCGCCTCGACGCTGGCGGGGCGGGTGGCGGCCTCGGCGTGGGCCGATCCCTACCGGGTCGTGATCGCGGCGCTCGCGACGCTTGGGGGCGTGCTGCATGGAGGCGCGACGGTTGCGGCCGCCGCGCTGCTGGCGGAGGTACGCGAGCCAAGCGATGCGTTCACGGTGCTCGAGCGACGGCTCGCGGACGGAGGCACGATCCCCGGCTTCGGTCATCGCATCTACCGCCACCGTGATCCGCGGGCGGCCGATCTTCTGCATCGGGTCACCGGCGTGCGAGACGCGAGAAGCGACCGCGCCGAAGTCGTCTCGGCGGTACTCGACGCCGCGATGGCGCTCGAGCTCCCAGCTCCGAACGTCGATCTCGGGCTGGCCGCGCTGACCGATGTGAGCGGACTGCGCGATGACGCCGCCGCGACGATCTTCATCGTCGCGAGGATCGTCGGCGTGCTCGGCCACGCGATCGAGGAGTACCCGCATCGGCTGCGGTTTCGCCCACGCGCCCACTACGTTGGACCAGTGCCCGTGACCTGACGGCGCTGTCCAGGTCGGTGTGCCAGGAGGCGCGGCGCTGTTTAGTACCAGACAATGATGCGGATCTCCTCGTCTGCGTCGATCGGCAAATGAGAGGTACGGCGATGAAGGTGTTCGTTGCAGGAGCGACAGGGGCGATCGGGCGCCAACTGGTGCCGAGCTTGGTCAGCGCCGGGCACGACGTGACCGGGATGACCCGATCCGCCGCCAAGCGCGAGCTGCTGCAGGGGTTCGGGGCGACCGCCGTGGTCGCGGACGCGCTTGATCGCGAGCGGGTCGCCGATGCCGTCGCTGCGGCCCGCCCGGACGTGATCGTCCACGAGCTGACCGCGATCGCCGCGCTCAACCCGCGCCGGTTTGACCGCGACTTCGCCCAGACCAACCGGTTGCGGACCGAGGGGACCGACCACCTGCTCGCGGCCGGACGCGCGACCGGTGTCAAGCGCTTTGTCGCCCAGAGCTACGCTGGCTGGCCAACCGCACCGCGCGGGCCGGGCGTGACCGATGAGCAGGACCCGTACAACCCCCAGCCGCCCCGCGAGATGCGCGAGTCTCTGGCGGCGATCCGACATCTCGAGCAGGCAGTGACGGGCGCCGACTGGACCGACGGGATCGTGCTGCGCTACGGCGCGCTCTACGGCCCGGGGACGTCGATGGCTGCCGGGGGCGAGCAGGCCGAGATGATCCGTCGGCGCAGGCTCCCGATCGTCGGGGACGGGGGCGGCGTGTGGTCGTTCGTCCACGTCGCCGACGCGGGCGACGCGACCGTGGCTGCGATCGATCATGGACCGCCGGGCATCTACAACGTCGTCGACGACGATCCCGCGCCGGTCGCCGAATGGCTGCCCGATGCCGCACGCACGCTTGGCGCCGCTGCGCCGCGGCGAGTGCCGCGGCTGCTCGGCCGGCTGCTCGCCGGCGAAGCCGGCACGCTGATGATGTGCGACCTGCACGGCGTCTCCAACGCCAAGGCCCGTCGCCAGCTCGACTGGCGGCCCGCGCATCCGAGCTGGCGTGGCGCGCTCGCCGCATGACCGAGAAGCAGCGTTCCGGGCTGCGCCCGGTTGGGATGAATCGATCCGCCGAGGACCAATTTCTCCCGCCGCGGGCGCCGGACCGTGATCGGATTCGGACCGCTGGGCGCTCGTGCGCAGTCGCCCGCTGCTCTCGCCTGCAACCAGAATTGCGGAGACGTCGAAGCCGACCGTCGGCATGCCGGAGTACTCGCGTGAGAGTCGCCTGTTGCAACGCCCCGATCGACACGATCCGGACCGGTTGACCGGTTGACCGGGTGCGCCGCGGTCAAGCCGGCGGCCGTCGCGCGAGCCGCCGGCCCGGGTGCTGACAGCAGTCCCGAGCACGTGTCCGCTTGGCGCCTCGATCCGGCCGCGAGCCGATCAAGCACCCGACACGCGTCAGATGGGCGCTGTTTTCGCGAAGGCCGAAATCCCAGGGCTGGCGGGCGATCTGCGCATCTGCGTGTCGCGGGCTGGTGGGTTGGACCAACCTTTGTCCGTCGGCTGCGTTTTGAACATGCAGATGCCCCATCCGAGAGATCGTCGGGCGTCGAGCCAGGGATCGCCGAAGCAGACGGTGCATTCGGCGTAGGTGGCGTGGGGGCGCAGCGCCTGAGGGCATGGGAGTCCTCAGGCGCGTGCCACCTCTGGCCACGGTTCTCGGCCCCGAATGCATGAGCGAAGCCTGAGCTGGAGGACGTCGTGGCGGCCCTGGGACGCGAGCAGGAAGGTAGCGCCGGCGCATCGCCGGATCCGAATCGTCGACGATCCGAGAGATCTTGACTGGATTCTCGGCGCGAGATTGAGCACACTGTGTCGATGGGCGCAACCGCTGAGGTCTTCGAGGAACGTCGATACGCGCCTCCGAGACCCGTCGTCGTGAGACCGATGAGGATCTGGTCGTCGCCGTTCGCGCCGGGGTCGATGCTCCGCGTTCGAGGAGATCTACGACCGGTACGCGCGCGGATTGCTCTCGTTCTGCGTGCACATGCTCAAGAGCCGCGAAGCGGCCGAGGATGCGCTGCAGCTGACGTTCGTGTCCGCTTATCGAGCGATGCGCGAGGGAACGAGCGAGATCGTGCTGCGGCCTTGGCTCTACACGATCGCCCGAAACCGCTGTCTGTCCGAGATCCGCGCGCGCCGGGAGAGCGAGCCGTGGACGGACGACCCGCGGCCTCAGTTCAGCGATCTGTCAGACCAGGTTCAGCGCCGCGAGGATCTGCGCGACATGGTCGACGAGATCCGGCGGCTGCCGGACGATCAGCGAGCCGCGCTCGTCCTGTTCGAGTTGGGCGACAACTCCCACCAGGAGATCGCGGAGATCCTCGGCGTGCAGCCGAGCAAGGTCAAGGCACTCGTCTTCCAGGCACGTGAGGCGCTGGCTCGCGGCCGGCTGGCCCGGGATCAGTCGTGCGCGGACATCCGCGAGCAGATCGCGACGACGCGCCGGGTGATCCTGCCGCGCAGCAGGACCCGCGCTCACATCGACCGCTGCCCGAGCTGCGCCGCCTTCGAGAGCGAGACGCGCTACCAGCGGGCCGCGCTTGCGCTGATCGTTCCCGTGCCCCTTGGCCGTGGGCCTGAAGTCCACGGTGTTGGGCGCGGCGCTGCACGGCGGTGCGCTGCGCTGGCCGGG
The DNA here is from genome assembly GCA_963714245.1 of uncultured Solirubrobacteraceae bacterium. GTDB lineage: Bacteria > Actinomycetota > Thermoleophilia > Solirubrobacterales > Solirubrobacteraceae > Palsa-465. The sequence continues at coordinate 553,856 of CAVQNR010000005.1, forward strand.
GCGAGCTGCGGGTGCTGGTGGCGCGGCCGCGACCGGGGCCGGTGTCACGGCGGCGGTGCTGCGGTGGCGGGCGCTGGCGTGACCAGCGGCGGAGCGGCGGCGGCCGGCGGGCGGCGCCGCGGCAGCCGGCGCGGGCGTGACCGCCGGAGTGACGACGGCCGAGCACCGGCGCGGTCGTCGGCGGCGGGGCGACGGTCGGTGGCGTCGGGCGCCGGCGCGGCCGCGACCGGGGGTTCGCGGGGGTCACCACCGGCGCAGCCGGGGCGGCGCGTCGCCGGCGGCTCGGTCGCGGCGGTCTCGGGCGGGCTGACGGTCGCCAGCGTGAGCGGGCTGGGCGCGACCGGCGTCGTGGCGAAGATGCTCGCCACCGCAGCGGTCGCGCTCGGGTCCTCGCACGCGGTCGCGCCGATTGCTTCGGCCGCGGTGCGTCCGCCGATGGTTCGGTCTGCGTCGCTCGTCACCACCGTCGCGCCGACAGAGGCGCCGCCGAGCTCGGTCCCGACCGCCGTGACATCGGTGGAAGCGAGCACCGGGGCGGCGTCGACGAGCCCGGCCACTGGGTCGGTCAGCGCCACGAGCGTGACGTCGACCGTCTATCAACCGCTGACGACGACCGCTTCCAGCTCCACGCCAAGCTCGTCGAGCACAAGCTTGACGACAAGCGCCAGCTCGACCAGCTCCTCGAGCACATCGAGTACCTCGGGTACGTCGAGTACTTCGGGTACGCCGAGTACTTCGGGTACGCCGAGTACCTCGGGTACGCCGAGTACCTCGGGTACGTCGACCACCACCGGCGTGTCCACACCTGTCCTGTCGACGCCCGTCGTGTCGACCTCCTCGGGCGCCGGCTCGACGACGACAGCTTCGCCGCCGGCCTCGAGCGGAGGTGCTTCGGACACCACCGCGTCGTCATCCACCTCGACTGCCACGAGCACCGGGTCGTCGTCAAGCTCGAGTTCCTCGTCCAGCTCATCGTCCTCCGGCTCAAGCGGCGCCAGCTCGGGTTCGTCCTCTGATTCCAGCGGCAGCGGCAGCTCGGGTTCGTCGTCTGATTCCAGCGGCAGCGGCTCGGGTTCGTCCTCTGATTCGAGCGGCAGCGACAGTGGCTCGAGTTCGTCCACTAGCACCGATAGCGGCGACGGATCGTCCTCGACCGCGGCCGGAGATGACGGATCCGGCGCGACGACGACGACGACCGACGACGGCGGTGCGGGACTCAGCGCAGGCAGCTCTGACAGCTCGGCCTCCTCGACGACCACCAGCGGCGACGACAGCACCTCGTCGGATTCGACGACCACGTCCGGCGACGACAGCACCTCGTCGGATTCGACGACCACGTCCGGCGACGACAGCACCTCGTCGGATTCGACGACCACGACCGGCAGCGACGACAGCACCTCGTCGGACTCGACCACCGCAGACGACACGACCGGCGCCGGCGACTCCTCGGCGACGGACTCGACCGATCAGAGCGCGACGTCCTCGACGGACTCGGCGGGCACCGCCGACCCGGACCAGACCGCCTCGAGCGCGAGCACCAGCGACACCGACTCGTCCGCCGGGTCTGACGCCGCCGCCTCGACTTCCGACTGATCGCAAACGCGGCGCCTGCGAACGCGGCGAGCCCGCGGCCGCGAGCTCGCCGGTCAGCTGACGGACCGAGTCGGCTGCCCACCGCTGCGAGGCGTCCGCGGTTGCACTAGAGTGCCGCGTCGGCCGGGGCTAAGTCAGCCCTCTGGGAAGGAGAAAGCATGTATCGACTGGGGTCCCGCATCCTCACCACGGTGAGTGTGGGCTTGGCGTTGCTGTTCGTGGCCGCCTCATCGAGCGCTGCCGCAACTCGGCACCGCACTGATTTGTCAGGCGCCGGGGTCGGGAGCATCAGCTGGGGTTCGTGCTCTGATCCGAGCCTGTCGCAGGCCGGCGCCCAGTGCGGCTACCTGTCGGTGCCGCTCAACTACAGCAAGCCCAACGGGCAGAAGATCCGGCTGGCGGTCGCCCGGTCACAGCACACGTCATCGGCCGCCGACTATCAGGGCGCGATCCTGACCAACCCGGGCGGCCCGGGCGGCTCAGGGCTTGAGCTGGGGGCGATCCTCGCCTCGACGCTGCAGGAGGAGAACTACCCGGCGGCCGCCGCCGACTACGACTGGATCGGATTCGACCCACGCGGCGTTGGCTCGAGCAAACCGGCGTTGAGCTGTAACCCCGGCTTCCTCGGTCCGGACCGGGCCAACTACATCCCGACAACGAGCCGGCTGCTGACCTACTGGAAGAGGCGCTCGCAGGCGTACGCCGCCGAGTGCGCGGTCAAGAGCCCGAAGCAGACCGCGTTGTTGCACAACGACACGACGATCGACTCGGCGCGCGACATGGACAGCATCCGCAAGGCGCTGGGCCTCAAGCAGATCTCGTACTACGGCTTCAGCTACGGCACCTACCTGGGGCAGGTCTACTCGACCCTGTTCCCGTCGCATGTCCGCAGGCTGATCCTCGACTCCAACGTCGATCCGCGTGGCGTCTGGTACCAGTCAAACCTCGATCAGGACACGGCGTTCAACCGCAACATCAATATCTGGTTCGCGTGGTTGGCCAAGTACAACAGCATCTACCACCTGGGCGCAACCAAGCAGGCCGTCTCGAAGCTGTTCTACGCGACGCAGAGCGCCCTACGGCGCCGTCCCGCCGGCGGTGTGGTCGGTCCCGACGAATGGAACGACATCTTCGAGCAGCCGGCCTACTACGAGGAGACCTGGCTGGATTCGGCGCAGCTGTTCGCAGATTGGGTCCACGATCGGGGCGCCAGTTCCGCGCAGGATCTGATCAGTGCCTATCAGAGCAGTGACGCCCCCGGGAACGACAACGAGCTGGCGGGTTACCTGGCCGTCGAATGCTCGGATGCACCGTGGAAGCAGCCGTTCAGCCGGGTCGTCTCAGACAACTGGAAGGTGTATCGCTCCGCTCCGTTCCTGACTTGGGGGAACGCGTGGTTCAACGGTCCATGCAGCTGGTGGCCGGCCAAGTCATCGACGCCCGTCAAGATCAACGGCGACAAGGTCAAGAGTGGGTTGCTGATCGACGAGACGCTCGATGCGGCGACGCCGTTCACTGGCAGTCTCGAGGTTCGCAAGCTGTTCCCCAAGGCCGTGCTGCTCGCGGAGCCCGGCGGAACCAGTCATGCCGATTCGCTGTTCGGTGATACCTGCGTGGATGGCACGATCGCCGACTACCTGACCACCGGCGCGCTGCCCCGGCGCAAGCCGAATGCGCGCTGGGACAAGACCTGCGCGCCGCTGCCCAAGCCGGTCCCATCGGCGAACGGTGATGCTCCGGCCGTGAAGTCATACGCACGCGCCGCGCGCGCCCACGCCCGGCTGCGTCGCGTGCTCGAGGCCGCGCAGCTCGGACGCTGACGACGATCTGAGCGCTTCGGTGCCCGCCGTCGTCTCAGGCGGCGGGCACCGAACGGGCCCCGGCGAGCGGGACCCCTTCGATGACGTCGAGCGAGCCGGCGGCGAGCTCGACACGAAGCCCGCCTGCGGCGGCGATCTCCGCGACCTGTTCGGGGCGCTCGGCGCCCCCGGCCTGCAGGACGAGGCGCGCAACCTCGCCGCGGACACGCTTGGCCATATGGGTGATCATGGTCCGACTGCCGTCCGGCCCCTCGGTGAACCCCCGGACCGCGAGCTGGGTCGCACGTCGCGGCCGCCAGGCCGCCGCATAGGAGCCGGAGCGCAGATCCAGCACCAGGCCACGGTCGGGCAGCGCCGCGCGTAGCGGATCGCGCCAGTAGGCGGCCAGCCCGCCGATGCCCGCCGGTCTGGCGTCCATCTCGAGCCGGTAGGCCGGGATCCGATCGCCGGGGCGCACGACGCCCCACAACGCGCTGGCGATCAGGACCCCGTCCCACGGCAGGTCGGCCAGCCCCAGCGCCTGATAGAGGACCCCGGTGTAGAGCTCGGCCGCGCGGATCGCCGGCGCGGATCGCAGCTCGGGGTCAACAGCATCCACCAGCCGTTCTCGACGCTCGCGCAGTCGTGGATAGACGAGCGTCGAGAGGCCGACGCGGCGGCCTCGTTGCGGCGACGCCTTGCCCCGTGACGGTGGCAGTAGCACGAGCACCCGCACGAGGCTAATCGGCTAGCGGCGGTCAGCCGCGTGCGGCTCGGCCAGGGCGCGCCAGTCGACGAGACTCATCGGGTTCCTTTCGGTCAGGTCGGTCGGCTCGGGATCGGGCCGCACCACCCTCCTGACGCCTCGTCGCCGATCCTTCCATTCTGCCGTGAGAGCCCGGAGCGGGCTCGCTACGCAGCGTCGACGGTGATCAGGCCGTGCTTGGCGGCGAACAGGCTCGCCAGCGCGCGGTTGTTGACGCCGAGCTTGGTGTAGATGTGCTCGACGTGAGTACTCGCGGTCTTCGGCGAGATCACAAGCTCGTCCGCGATCTGCCGATTGGTCATCCCGCGTGCCAGCAGCCGCAGGATCTCGACCTCGCGGGTCGTCAGACCGGCGGGCCAGTCGCGCCGCCGGCCGGACGTGTGCCCGGCTGCGGCCAGCACCGCACGCGCCGCATCGCCGTCGATGCGGCCGCTGCGCACGTCAGCGCGCAGCTCCGATGCGGCCTGCTCGGCGCTTTGCGCCGAGCGATGCGGGCGCGGCTCTCGTCGTGCGTGGTAGCTGTCGGCGGCGGCGAGCAGTCGGCCGGCGGGGGTGATGTCGCCGCCGGTCAGGCCGCGCGGATACCCACTTCCATCCAGCCGCTCGTGATGCTGGGCCGCGACCGCCGCCAGCGGGGCGAGGGCGGGCGAACTGGCGAGCATGCGCTCGGTGAGATAGACGTGCATGCGTGCGCGTTCGAGCTCCGCCGGGCTCAACGGCCCGGGCTTGTCCCAGACCGTGTTCGGTACCCCGAGCCGGCCGACGTCGTGGACGAGCGCCGCCCGGCGCAGCAACGCGGTGTCTGCGGCGCCGAGGCCGTAATGGCCCGCGCCGTTCTCGGCGAGCTCGGCGACGCCGCGGGAGTGGCCGATCGTGTAGGGCGACTTGACATCGACGAAGTCGGCGACGGCCTCGAGCGCTGCGTCCAGCCGCGTGTCGGTGAGCCAGTACCGGGACGCCTGCCCGGACGACATCACGTACTGCCACGGCTGGACAGCGTCGAGGTCGGCGAGCAGCCGCCCGGCGCAGCCGGCGAACGCCTCGACCAGCTCCGGCCCGAACTGGGTGCCCGCCCGCTCTCGCGCGACCGTGACGGCCGCATCGGTCCCGCCGGCGCGATGAAACACCTCGACCACGTCGGCCAGGTTCACCAGCTGCGCGGTGATCAGGATCTCCTGTCCGCTGGCCCCGCGAGGGACTCCGCGGCCGTCCCACCGCTCAAAGCTCTGTTCGACCGTGTCGCGGACGAGCCGGTCAAGCCCGAGCTGCTGCATCAGCTCGTCGGACGCGCGCCAGTGGTTCTCGAGCATCGACTCCGCGGCACGCCGACCGTCGCCGAGGAACCCCGGCACGAGCGCCAGCCGCTGTTGCAGTGGTCGCTCGCCGCCGAGGTGACGCATCATGAACAGCGGTCCGCTGGTCGCCGAGGCGAAGTCGACTTGGCGAAAGTCGCCCTTGAGCACGGTCTCGTCGCCAAACCACTTCGCCTGCTCGTACGCATCGATGTGACAGCCGATCCAGGCCAGCAGCGAGCCGAAGTAGACGGCCTCCTGCTGCTCGGCGCCGAGACCGAGCAGCTCGCCAAGGCCGAGTGCGATCATGCACTGGCGCAGCACATGTTCCATCGGCTGGCCCATGCCGAGATCGGTTCCGAACGAGAGCACGCCGAGTAGCTCCGACAGCCGGAGCGCGTTCGGGCCCTCGGCGTTGCTCATCGCGCAATCGTAGAGGCGCCTTGGGGAGGGGAGGCACCGCTGCCCGCCGCTCAGACGCTGACGCTGACGCGCAGGTAGGTTGCCGGGATCGAGGTGGACCCGTCGGTAGCCGTGTTCTGATCCTCGAACAGGTCTCGCAGCTCGGCGTGAAGCGCATCGGCGCGACCGTTGGTCGCCGCCGCGGCGTATGCGTTCATCGTCGGCCCGTAGTAATCGCGGAAGATCGCGAGCAGCTCATCCGGCGATCCCGGATGCTCGAACGTCCACGTCTGCCGGGTACAGGCGACCTGGTCGGGCGCGATCCCGGCCGCCGCGAACCGCTCGCGGACGTCGTTCTCGACACCCCAGGTGACCGGGCTGACAAATCCCTCCGGGGGAGGCGGTGAGTACGCGCCGCTGATCCTGAGGATCTGCGCCACCAGGGTCGGGTCGCCGGGAATCCAGTTGCCCATCACGAGGCGCCCGCCGGGCCGCGTGACGCGCACCATCTCGGAGGCGACGTCGAACGGACGCGGAGCGAACATCGCGCCGAACACCGAGAGCACGAGATCGAACGAATCGGCGGTGAGATCGCCCAGATCGCAGGCATCGCCCTGCGCAAAACGGAGGTTGGTCAGGCCCTCGGCCGTGGCGCGCGCGTTCCCGGCGGCGACGAGGTTGGCTGCGATGTCGACGCCGAGCGTGTCGGCCCCACGCCGGGCCACCGGAATCGCGGTTGTGCCATCGCCGCAGCCCAGATCGAGAACGCGCAGGCCGGAGTTGATGCCGAGCTCGTCGACGAGTGCCTCGCCGCTGTCGCGCATACTCGCCGCGATCCGTGTGAAATCGCCCTTCTCCCACAGCGCCCGGTTTGGATTAGTGACCTGCTCGACCATTGCTCGACCTCGTCGTTCGGTTTGGGTTGAACCGTCGTACAGGACGTTACGGCCGGGGGTGGCAACTCACATCGGGTGTTCGCCCCATCTTTGCGACAGCGACGTGCGCTGCACGTCCACCCGCCCGTCGACCCGACTCAGTAGTCGTTCTTGACCACGAAGTACGACCCGCGGATGGTCCCGGCGAGCTTTGACCTCTGCCTGGCGAACTTGAACCGTGAGGCAAGCTCTGTCGGGATCTCCATCCCCTCGGAGAGCTTGAATCCGACCGCCCGCTTCTCGGGACCGTCGACCGTGTACATCACGTTGATCGACAGCCCGCTCTCGTAGAACAGGTAGGCGATCCGGATGTTCTGCACCTGAAACGCCGTCGCCTCGAGCACGGGAGACGAGATCACGATGTCGCGTTCCTCTTTGAGGATCCGGTTCACCCAATCGACCGTCGCCTGCGCGTCGCTTGCCGGCTCCACGGTGAACACGTGGTCGTACTTGTTCTTGAAGTAGCGGGCCTCATGGGCCCGCAGACCGGCGAGCGAGTCCGCGACCGGCGACGACTCCAGGCCGACGGTCGAGACGGTCTTGAAATCCACGGCGTAGGACATGGCGGCCTCCTTCCGTTGACGCAGGCCCGACGATACCTCAGCCGGCGAACCGGGCCGCGATAACTCGGCTGCACCGTCCTGACTAACGGTGCAGCGCTGCCGCCAGATGCACGGTTGTCGAGATCGCGTAGAACAGACCCAGCAGGTTTCGGAAGCGGTTGACCCCGCGCGCGAGCTCCCCGTAGGCCCAGACGATCATCGACAGATACGCGATCGCCCACGCGTCATCGTGTGCCGCGCCGTGCAGTCGGCCGGTCGCCTGGCCGGCGACGAACGCCAGGATCAGCGGCGCATTGGGGAACTGGATCAGCGGATAGCGCCGCGGCCAGCTCCAGCCCCTCAACCGCTGATACGCGGCGATCATCTGGGTAGCGATGGATTCAGGCGTCCCTTCATCGATATGCGGGGTCGTTGGTGGCGTCGTACTTGTCTGTGACGCCGGTCCGCGCCGAAGCTTCCCGGCAGCCGCTGGCGCTGACCACCGGCACCTGCGGCCGACCCTTGTGCCCGGCCTCGCGGGATCGCCGGGAATCGATCTTTTCCCACCGGTTGCGTCCGACCGGTTACCGTCGGGGTCTCAGGCCGGCAACGAGAGGGGCAGCACGATGGCTGGAGACGCGATCTTCCTCGGGTGGGGTCAGGTGGTGCGTGGGCGCGAACAACTGGCGCTTCAGGTGTTCCAGGACACTGCCGAGTACTGGGCGAAACTGCAGGAGGATGGGAGGATCGAGAGCTTCCGGCCGTTTCTGTTGCGGCCGCACGGGGGTGATCTCGCGGGATTCTGGTTGATCCATGGCGAGCGCTCGGCGCTCGATGAGATCCAGTCCAGTGAGGAGTTCGTGCGCCTGATCGCGCGAGCAGGCGCGATCGTCGACAACCTCGGCGTCACGTCGGCCGTCACCGACGAAGCGCTTGGCTCCCAGATGGGCACCTACACGGAGGTCGCGCAAGGCCTACCTCAAGCGACCTAGGTTGCGGTGGCTCTGGGCGTGATCGTCTCCACCAAGCCGGTGACGACGTCGTAGACGTGCCCGGAGACCGTGACGCGCGATGGAATCGCGGGCGCCGATCGGAGGCGCTCGACGTCGCGGGTGACGGTGGCCGTTGGGTCGAGGACGGCGTGCTCGCGTAGGGCTGACTCGTCGGCGTCGATCCGCTCTGCGTAGCGGTGGCGGAAGCTGTCGTCGGCGAGTGCGCCGGTCCCGCATTGGGTGTGATGGATCACGGCGACCTCGAACAACGGGCCGTCGGGCAGGACGTTCTCCGCGAGCTGGGCGATGAACGCGACATCGTTAATGATCTCGGGAGTGACCCGCCCACCGGCGTTGCGCACGACCATCGCGTCACTGAGGCCGAGCCCGAGAAAGTGGGCGGGGTCGACGCGCGGGTCCAGGCAGGTGATCACGAACAGGCTCAGCTTCGGGAAGACGACGGCGTCTTGATGGCCGCCGCCAGCGGCGAACTCGCGGTTGCGCTCCAGCGCGGCTTCGAAGTTGGCCGGTCGCGGCCGATCGGGGCGGGGTAGTTCAAACCCGCTCGCCTGGCCGAGCCCGGAGCCGGCGGCGGTCGCTTGCTGGGTGCTCATGGGGTGCTGTCTCCTGTTGTTCGAAGGGGCGGCCGGTCGGTGCGCGGTCATCGGGAGGGCCCGCAGCCGCGTCGTTTTGGCTGGTCGTCGGTTGCGCGGGGAGTAGCGCCAGCGCCATCACGGCACCACCAGCGGTGATGCCCGCGGCGACGTAGGTGGCCACGTGAAAGCCATCGAAGAACGCCGAGTTGGCGGCGTGGTGGACGCTTGCCGCCAGGCGAGGATGGCCGGCATCGGTCAGCCGAGCTGCGACGGTGAGCGCCGCCCCGACGGATGCGTGCGCGGTCCGCTCGACGCCGGCGGGCAAGCGCCCGGCGAGCACCGAGGTGAGCCGACCGGCGTACAGCGACGCGTAGACGCTGCCGATCACGGCGACGCCGAGGGTGCCGCCCAGCAGGCGCGTGGCGTCGTTGACCGCTGACCCGACGCCGGCCTTGGCCTTCGGCACGACGCCCATGATCGCCTCGGTCGCGGGCGCGCTGCTGAGGCCCATGCCCGTCCCGAGCACGACCATCTGAGCCGCGATTGTCCCGTAGCCGGTCGTGACCGATGAAGTCGAGACCCACAGGTAGAACGCGGCCATCAACAACAAGCCGGTCGCCACCACCAGCTTGGTGCCCAACCGGACGGCCAGCTTGGTGCCGAGGATCGAGGAGATCGCGACGAACGAGGCGACGGGCAGCAGCCGCACGCCGGTCGACAGCGGGCCGTAGCCCTTGAGAAACTGGAACATCTGGGTGACCAGGAAGATGAACCCCGCCAGCGCGAAGAACGAGATCGCCACCGAGGCGCTCGCGGCAGTGAATCGCGGGTTGCGAAACAGGGTCAGGTCGAGCATCGGCCGGTCGGTCCGTCGTTCCCAGATCACGAACGCCGCCGCCAACGCCGCGGTCAGTGCAAAGCCGCCGAGCGTTCGAGCGCCATCCCAACCGTGGTTCGGAGCCTCGATGATCGTGTAGACGAGCAGCCCGATCGCTGCGGTCGACAGCGCAAACCCGATCCGGTCGGTGCGGGGCGCGCGGGGGTCCCGCGAGGTCGGGACGTAGCGGGCGGCGAGGACCCCGGCGCCCGCGGCGATCGGGACCATCGCGAAGAAGATGCTGCGCCAGTCCGAGAGCTGCAGCAGCCAGCCTCCGACGATCGGCCCGAGTGCGATCGCCACGCCCGTGATCGCGCCCCACAGGCCAATCGCCCGGGCGCGCTCACCACGCTCGGTGAACACGTTCGTGATCAGCGACAGCGTCGAGGGGAACACCATCGCCGCGCCGACACCCATCACCGCGCGTGTCGCGATCAGCGCGCCGGAACTGTCCACGAGCCCGCCGGCGAGACTCGCGAGACCGAAGACGGTCAGGCCGGCGAGCAGCATCCCCTTGCGCCCGAAACGGTCAGACAGGCTGCCCGCGGCCAGCACCGAGCTGGCGAACAGCAGGTTGAACGCGTCGACAATCCACTGCAGTTGCGAGTCCGACGCGTGCAACTGGCGCACCAGCGACGGCAACGCGATGTTGACGATGGTCGTGTCGAGATTGATCGTGAACGCCGCCAGCAGCAGCGAGACCAGGATCAAGGGCTTGCGGTTCATTGTGCCTCCGGATAGCCAACTTGCGTCACGCAAGCGAGAGTAGACGGAACTCTAACTGGTGTCAAGCAAGTCAGCTACGATCGGGGCATGCTCCAACGCGACTATCCCGATCAGGTCTGCTCGATCGCCCGATCCCTGGAAGTGATCGGGGAACGCTGGACGCTGCTGATCCTCCGCGACGCGCTCCTGGGCCTGACCCGCTTTGACGAGTTCCAGGCCAAGCTCGGGATCGCGTCAAACGTCCTCACCAACCGCCTCAAGCGGCTCTGCGACGAGGAACTGCTCACACGTGTCCCCGATCGCGATCGACCCGGGCGCCCGAAATACCTGCTGACCGACAAGGGACGCGAGCTCGGACCCGCGCTGATCATGCTGATGAAATGGGGCGACCGCCACTACCCGACCCCCGGCGGGCCGCCCCGCCTGACCCTCCACGCCGGCTGCGGCGGCAACCTCGGCCCAGACCTGCGCTGTGACCGCTGCGACCAACACGCCACCAGAGGCGAGATCGAGCTGCCACCCGGCCCAGGAGCACCACACGGCGAACACGCCAAGCTCTGACCCGCGACCGGCACAGCCGCCGGCGTTGTTTACCGCCAGGGGACCGCGGGCAGGCGCGAAGCTGTGCCAGCACGCATCGCGTCTCAGCGGTCGTCGTCTACACCTCAGACGGGAGCGGCGAACGGGTCGTTCTTCGTCGGAGAGCTGACTACCGGGACGCTGATCGCTGCCGCCGTCGCCGTGGCGGTGGGACAGGTCGCGTTGGCGATCCCTGCCGTACTCAACGGCCTCTTCCAGCTGGACCTCGGCACAAGCTCCTCACAGCTCACCTGGATCTCCGACGCCTTCCTGGTTCCGGTCGTGCTGTTCGAGCTCACGTTTGGCGTGCTGGGCGACCTCTTCGGGCGCAAGCGGCTACTCGTCGGGGGCGCGCTGATCCTGGCGGCCGGGGAGCTTGTCTCCGTTCTCACTCCGGGCGCGTCGACCTCGACGGATACGCGTGTGCTCGTCCTGTGGATCGGACAGGCGATGGCGGGCGTGGGTGCCGCGGCGCTGTTTCCCACTTCGTTGGCGATGGTCGCCGCGGGCACCCATAACGCGCGAGACCGCGGCCGCGTGATCGCCATCTATGCCGCCGCCCTGTCGACGGGAGGGTTTATCTCGCCGGTAATCGGCGGAGCGCTCGCGAAGGTCAAGTGGGGCTCAGATCCGAACGCCAGCTGGCGCTGGGCGTTCCTCGCGGTGATGGTGATGGCACTGGCGAGTGCCGCGATCTCCTTGCTGATGGCGCGCAACTCCTCCTCGCCGGAAGGCCGGTCGCTTGACTGGCCAGGCCAGATCACGGTCGCGATCGGGCTGTTTGCTCTCCTGTTCGCGTTTATCCAAGCGGCGACGGCCGGGTGGGGAAGTACCCAAGTCATCCTCGGCTTCGTCGTCGCTGCGATTTTCATCGCAATCTTCATCATGATCGAGCACCGGACCACCTCGCCGCTGCTGCGCTTAGAACTGTTCGCCAACCGGGCGTTCTCGATCACCGCTTTCGTCACGGTGATCGGCATGTTCGGGTTTCTGGGCACCGCCTACGCCACGAGCATCCGGCTCTCGTCGATTCAGGGGTTCAGCCCGCTCAAGACCTCAATCGCGTTCGTGCTGATCCAGGGCTTCACGCTCGTGCTCCTCCCGGTGATCTCCTACATGATGCCCCGCGTGAACCCGAGGTGGCTACTCGGCGGCGGGTTTGCGCTGATCGCCGTCGGCGACTTCTGGATGTCGACGCTACCGGTCTCTGACCTCTCGATCGGGCCGGTGATCGCTCCGCTGGCTGTGGTCGGTATCGGGTTTGCCTTCGCGGTGGCGTCGGTCACCGCCGTAGCCGTAAACGCCGTCCGAATCAACCTCGCCGGCATGGCGAGTGCGACCACAAGCATGTTCCGAGATCTGGGCTTCACCCTGGGTCCAGCGGTCATCGGCGCGATCGCGCTCAGCCGAGCGACATCGAGCATCGACGCCAAGATCGCGGCCAGTCCCCATTTACAGCACGCACTCAAGGCGTTCTATAACTCGCCGGCGCACGCTCCGGCCGCCCAGCGCGATCAGCTTGCGGCCGCTGTGGGGGCAGTCAAGTCAGGGCCGCTGGGAGCCAATGGGGTGCCCGCCACAGCCACACTGCCCACCGGCAAGACCGTGCCGCTCAACCCCCTCAAGGGCGTAGCGTTCCACGCGCTCGGCAGCGCGTACTCGTTTGGCTTCCTGATATGCGCCGCCGCCGCCGCTCTATCAGCCGTGATCGTGTTGCTCGTGCTGCGAGTCGACCCGCACCACGACGCCGATGAACTCGCCGAAGCCGAAAGCAACCAGTACGCCGCGGTAGAACCACAGCCCACGTGATGACGGGATCTAGGCCCGCGACCCCGGTCGCATAATCAGCGGGCTCGCCGGAAACATCTCGTTTCCAGGCGAAAACTTCGACGGGAGCGACGGGACTCGAACCCGCGACCTCCGGCGTGACAGGCCGGCGCTCTAACCAACTGAGCTACGCCCCCTGAAGGGAGGCTTCAGTAAAGCAGGGCACGAACGGCGAAGTAGGCTCGAACACATGCCCGTTCCGGTCTCGATTCTCGATCTCGCCCCGATCGGCCGGGGCGAGACCGCCAGCGACAGCTTCGCGGCAAGCGTCGCGCTCGCACAATCGGCCGAGCGGCTGGGATACGCGCGCGTCTGGTACGCCGAGCATCACAACATGTCGCAGATCGCGTCGTCGGCGACCAGTGTGCTGATCGCGCACGTCGGCGCGCATACCTCGTCGATCCGGCTCGGTGCCGGCGGCGTGATGCTTCCCAACCACGCGCCGCTGCTGATCGCCGAGCAGTTCGGCACGCTCGACGCGATGTACCCGGGCAGGATCGACCTCGGGCTCGGCCGCGCGCCCGGTTCGGATCGCAACACCACCTACGCGCTGCGCCGCGATGTTCAGGCCGCCGACACGTTCGAGGCCGATGTTCGAGAGCTGCAGGGCTATCTGAGCGGCGAAACGCTGATCGCCGGCGTCGACGCGGTTCCGGGCAAGGGCAGCAACGTGCCGCTCTACGTTCTCGGCTCCTCGCTGTACGGCGCCGGGCTGGCCGCAGCGTTCGGTCTACCGTACGCATTTGCGTCGCACTTCGCCCCGGCAGCGCTGCACGAGGCAATCGAGCTATATCGCGGACGGTTCCAGCCCTCACCGCAGCTTGAGAAGCCGTACGTGATCGTCGGTGTCAACGTCGTCGCGTCCGATACCGCCGACGCCGCGCGCGAACAGTTTCTGGCGATCCGTCGGACCCGTGCGATCGGTTTGTTCGCGCGGTCTCGTGGGGTCTCGTCCTCGCAGCTTGACCTCGGCGACGAGGACGCCGACGAGCTGCTGGCCGCCGGCCTCGCGGCCCACGTCGATGAGATGCTCACCTACGCCGCGGTGGGCACCACGACCGAAGTCGCAGGCTACCTCGACGCATTCGTCGGTCAGACCGGCGCCGACGAGCTGATCGTCGCCCACCAGGCACCGTCGGTGTCGGCGCGCCTGCGGTCGGTCGAGCTGCTCGCCGAGGCCATGCACGCAGTCGCGGCCTGACGCCGCGAGACGAAATCGCGCGCGCAACTTCCGCCGCGCCTGCGGGTTTAGGAGGTCGTAATCGGTCATCGCGGGTCCGCGCTCTCACCCGGCCGTGAGCGCGGATCTCGAGGATCGGGCGGCGGGGATCCGGTCATCCGGGTCTCCGCCGCAATTATTTGCGCGGAAACAGGCGCGTCGCCATCAGCCCGACGAAGCCGGTATAGCGTTCCGGTGAGTAGCGCTCGGGGTCGAGCAACACCATTCGGGCAGCGTTCTCGCCGAAGTCCATCAACGCGCGCGCGGTGAGTTCGACGTCCAGCTCGGACGAGAGTTTTCCGGCCTCGACAGCGGTTCCGACGACGTCCTGCATCCGGCCGAGCACCAGGGCTCGATTCGCCTCGACGTGCTCGCGGACGATCGCCGGGGTCCCCGCGAGCGGCAACAGGATGATGCGCCAGGTCGTCGGTCGCTCGGCGACGGCCTGCAGGAAGTGCGGAATGCCGACGCCGAGCAGGGTTGCGGGGTCGGTCTGTTGTGCGTGCTCGAGGTCGGGGGCGACCTCGGCCAGTTGTGTCAGCGCGTAGCGCTCTTCACGCTGGATCAGCGCCTGGATCAGCGCCCCGAGGTTGGGGAAATGGTCGTAGATGACCGGACGGGTGACGCCAGCCATGCGCGCGATCGCCTCGATCGAGACGTCCGCGTAGCCCTGATCGAGCACGACTTGCAGCGCCGCGTCGAGCAGCTGTTCGCGTCGCTGCGCCGGCGCCATCCGAGGCGCGTAGCGACGGCGCGGCGCGCCTGAGGCTGCCTGGCGTGCTGGCCGGGGCATCTGGTTCAGAGAGCTTACCTGCACCTACACCTTCGTAGCCACGCGGTCCCACCGCCGTCTGCGATACGGTCGCGGCGCGATGCGACCCGTGTTCGATGGCCACAACGACGTGCTCACCGCCGACGACCACGAGCGGTTTGTGGCGGGTCGTCCCGACGGGCATCTGGATCTGCCGCGGATGCGAGCCGGTGGCGTCCGCGCGGCGATCTTCGCCGTCTGGTGTCCGCCGCCCGGCGGACACGACGTCGCGTTGCCGGCGCCGGGCGAGCCGGCCAGCGGCCACGGGTTGACGGACGAGCCGCTCGCCGACCAACTGGACCACGACTACTGTGCCGAGTTCGCGACCCGGGCCGCCGGGCGCCTGGCCGCGTTGGAGCGCGCCGGCCATCTGACCAGCGCGCGTTCGGTCGCCGACCTCGATGCGGTCCGTGCACACCCCGAGCTGCCGCCGGCGGCGATCCTCCATTTCGAGGGCGCCGAGGCGATCGATCCCGGACTCGAGGCATTGGAACTTTGGTACGCGGCCGGTCTGCGTTCGCTCGGACCCGTTTGGAGTCGGCCGACGCCGTTCGGCCACGGCGTCCCGTTCCGCGCGCCCTCGAGTCCCGACACCGGCCCGGGGTTGACCGAACCCGGCCGGGCGCTGGTCGCGCGTTGTGGTGAGCTCGGGATCGCCGTCGACCTCAGCCACCTCAACGAGGCCGGCTTCTGGGATGTCGCCGGGATCGGCGCCGGTCCGCTGATCGCGAGCCACAGCGCCGCGCACGCCCTGTGCCGGTCCTCGCGCAACCTGACCGATCGTCAGCTCGACGAGATCGCCGCCACCGGTGGACTGGTCGGCATCGTGTATGCGTGCCCGTTCCTGCGCGAGGACTTCGCCGAGGACACGGACACGCCGATCGAGGTGATCGCGCGACACGCGGCCTATGTCGCTGAGCGGATCGGCGTCGCGCATGTCGGACTGGGGTCGGATTTCGACGGCGCGCCGATCCCCGACGAGCTCGGGGACGTGGCTGGAGTGCCGCGGCTGCTTGACGCGCTCGCGGCCGTCGGCTTCTCCGATTCCGAGCTCGACGCGATCGCCTGGGACAACTGGCGACGGGTGCTCGGCGACTGGTGGCGCGACTGATCGCGAGCCGCTGCGTGCTCAGGCGGAGGTCGCGCACAGTGCGCAGCAACTCCAGTCAAACGGGGTCGGGAGCCCGCGCAGCCGCTCGTCGTTGGTGCCCCACCGACGATTCAGATGCCGCCCGACGACCACCGCTGCGACCGGCCCAGAACCTGCTCGGGCCAGCGCGGCCGCGGATCCTTGAGCATTGGCGCCGGTCGTCCAGGTGTCGTCGATCAGCAGCACCGGCTCGCCGTCCAGCCGCGTCGTCGCCTCGTAGCGCTCCGCGCAGAAGCTGTGGGGCTGTGCCGGCACTGCGGTACGCCTCAATAGGCGCCGGTGTCGTCCCCGGGTGGGGGAAACCAGTTCGCCGACAATCCGGGGAAGCGGGTGGGTGGCGTCGCGCTCGGGGTCGCTGGAGGGAACGGTCGTGACGACCGGGAAGCTGCCGGTGTTGACGGCGCGGGCGATACATCGCTCATGGGCTGCGAGAAACCGCCACAGCACGGCGGCGAGCTCGACCGCGAACCGCGCGGCGACCGGCTCACAATCGCGTTTGTAGCCGGTGAGCACGTGATGCAGTTGCTCACCGGCGACGCTGTAGGAGATCGGCACCACGGCATCGAGCCAGCGCCCGCCGTGCGCGCACGCGTAGCAGCGCCGGTATCCGGCGGTCGTGTTCAGGCAGGTCTCGCAGATCCCCGGGCCGTGCCGGGGCGCGACCAGCACGTTGCCGTACGCGGCGGTCAGGTCGGCGACCGTCGGCATCGCCGCTCACCAACGCAGCGGGCCGGCCACGCGGGCGCGATCGATCGTCGCGGCGATCTCGGCGGCGGTGGCGGCGACGTGAACATTCGGTCGCTCTGCGAGCGTCTGGGCCCAGGCCTGGCGCATCAGTGCGGGGTGCAGGAAGACCGGGCGTCCCTGGGCGAGCGCCCGTCTGGCCTGGATCCGAGTGCCGCTGCGCTCAGAGGCCTCGACGACGACGGTCGCCAGCGTCAGCCCGGACATCAGCGCATTGCGGGCTGGGAACGTCCGGCGGCTCGGCGGATCGTCCGGCCAGAGACGCGAGACCACCGCGCCGCTGTTCGCGATCGCTCGCTGCAGGTCGGCAAGCTGAGGCGGGTACGCGCGATCGACGCCGGTGCCGATCACCGCGATCGTGCGGCGAGCCTCGGTCAGGGCCGCGCGATGCGCCGCCGCGTCGATGCCGGCGGCCAGCCCGGAGGTGATCACGTACCCGTCACGCGCCAGCTCCGACGCGATCCGCTCGGCGCGCTTGACCGCGTCCGGGGGCGGGTGCCGCGAACCGACGATCGCGACCGAACGTTGGTCGGCGGCAAGCAGCTCGCCTCGCAAGAACAACAGCGCGGGCCGGTCGTGAACCGCGCGGAGGTTGACCGGATAGTCGGGATCGAGCACCGACACGAGCCGGATGCCCGCCGCCGTCCATCGCTTCACCGCCGCGGTTGCCGCATCGATCGCCGGCTCCGGGTCGACCGGCAGCAGCGTGGTCTGGTCGGCGCTGCCGCCGAGTGCGCTGCTCAGCGCCAGCTCCGGATCGCCCGCCTCGGTCAGCAGATCGGCGGGCGAGCTTGCGCCGAACGCGTCCGGCGAGGCTTCCGCCAGCCGCAGGAGCGCGACGACGGCGCCGTGTGCGCGGCTACTGGTCGTCGCTGGTCGAGTCGTCCGCAGCGTGCTGGCGCGTGGCGGCCAGCGCCGACGCGAAGCCGGCACTGGAGGCCGCGGGGCGCGGCGTTGCCGCGGGGTCGTCGTCCGTCGCGTCCGGCGTCGAGGCCGAGGACACGGTGGTCGTGTCCGGTACGACGGCCGTGGCCAGATCGCCGTGGTCGGGGTCGGTGTGCGCGTCGTCCTGGACCGAGTCGGCCAGATCGTCCTCAAACGCCGGCGCGTGCAAATCCTCGTCGTCGATCGACTCGTCGGTTGCCGGCGGGTCCGCGACCGCGGTCCCGGTCCCGTAGCTCGGCTCCTCGTCGGCCGACGCCGCGACCACGTGATTGTCTTTCGCGTCGTGGCTCTCGCCGCTGATCGCCTCGCGGAAATCGCGGATTCCTGCGCCCAGCGTCCTGCCCACCTCGGGCAGACGCTTGGGGCCGAGGACCAGCAGCGCCACCACGAGTACCAACAACAGATGTGTTGGCTGGAAGAGATCTCCGACCATGTCCCAGACAGCGTACCGCCTCCGCGGGCTCGGTCACACCGTTCGCGTGTTCGGGTCGGGATCGACATGCCTCCAACTGCAATAGCCGCGGGCGAGCCGAGATTCACCCCCCGGATGTACATACCGCGAGCGGAGCGTCGGTACGCTGACCGTCGATGGACCGCGTAGGTGGGGCCGAGCGGGCGTGGCAGGATCAGATCGACGAGGCGATCGACGGTCGCGATCGCGTGCTCTGCAACCTGCGGATCACGCTCGTGCACCAGGAGCTGTCGCTTGCACTGCGCCAGCACGATCGGATCTGACAGCGGCCCGAACTTCCACACCTGGGCGGTCTGGGGATCGAAGACCGCCGGGCGGACAATCCGTCAGGAGGAGCTGCCGGTGTCCGCGCGCGCCCGCCTGGTCGGTACGTCGTTCGGCGTGGGCGGCGCGGCACTGATCACACGTCGTCGGCCGTCGCCTCGGCGCACCGCGTCGCTCGGGGGTGCCGCGGCGCTGGGTGTCGGCACCAGTTGGGCGCTGAGCCGGCTCGCCGGCCGCGCCTCGTCGCAGATCTTCAGCGGCAACGCGACCGTGCTCGACGACATCGGCCGCGAGAGCGCCCGGTTCATCGAGCTCGCCCCGGACGACGATGACGCGTTCGAGGAGTTTCTCGGCAGTCTCCGTCCGGGCGCCCCGGAGGTCGGCGGCCAGGATCTCTTGCGCGGCGCCTACCGCCATTACCGGGAGGCGTCGAGCGCAACCGATCCCGACCACCGCGACGAGTTGATGCTGTACGCCAACCTGCTCGCGATCCTGCACGAGCACCACCGGCTCGAGCCGTACATCGCGGCCTCCGTGCCCGCTCCGTTGCATCGCTTCGTGACCGACCGGATGTTGCGCTTCTCGATCGGGCAGGAGGCGATGCGGGTCGGCGAGAACGTCGTGCCCGGGCCCGACTCGGCGGCGTTCCCGGCGACCCTGGCGACGATCGAGGATCCCGAGCTCGCGTCGCTGCTGTCAGGCCCGGGCGGTCTTGATCGAACCCCGAACTCGCTGTCCGGCAGCGCCGCTCATGACTGGACGAAGCTGGCGGACCGGATGAACTACATCGTCGATCTGTTCCGCAGCCACCAGTCCGACCCCGAGCTGTTTCGCGCGCCCTACACGGACGCGCAACGTGGCGCGATCCTGGCCGGTCGGGTACCGGACGGACCGCTCTGACGCCGGTCGCCGAGTCGCGTCAGCGCCGGCGCGCTGCAGGGTGCCCGCCGACGCTCACGTCGACCCGGTTGGAGGCCGACGGCGCGTACGGGTAGTTGCTCGACGGGAGCGTCGCGATCTGGAACCAGTACCGACGGTGGACTCGCGCATCGCCGAGACCGAACGTGTAGGAGGTCGTGAATCTGCCGTCGCCCTTGACGTGCTCCTCCACGCCATAGGTGATCCGGTCCTTGCCGAGGCCGATCCGCAATCGGATGTTGACCCCTCCGGCCGGGAGGTAGCCGCCGGTGAGCTTGCCGGAGATGTGGACGATCCCGCCCCACGCGACTCGCGCCGGCGTGACGCGGATCAGTCTGATCGATGCGGGCACGATCTCCTTGATCGGGGAGGACAGCGTGCCCTGCGTCGTCGGATCGCCCGCATAGGCCGCCTCGATGACTCGCGATGGGCCTGCGGGGACGCTCGCTGACCAGGCGCCATCGGAGGCAGTGGTCGCCGTCGCGATCGTCTCGAAGTGGCCGAGCCCGTTGCTGGGTGCGGCAAGCAGCCGCACGGACCGGC
The DNA here is from genome assembly GCA_963714245.1 of uncultured Solirubrobacteraceae bacterium. Lineage (GTDB taxonomy): Bacteria > Actinomycetota > Thermoleophilia > Solirubrobacterales > Solirubrobacteraceae > Palsa-465. The sequence goes on from CAVQNR010000005.1 coordinate 573,848, forward strand.
CCGGGAGCGCCGTCCCGCCGGCCGTCCCCAGCCAGCCGCTGACCGTTGTCGCGTGGCCATGACGCACGTGAAGTTTGCGGTCGCTCTTCCAATGCGGCTGCACCGCGACCTTCTTGTGCTCGATCCTCGTGCGGTACACAACCCGGCCGCGGCGGCGCACGATCCTGCCGTGCCGGCGTCGAGGCACGCGCACGACCACCTTGACCCGCTTGACCCTCGGGTGGCATTTCGTGACCTTGACCCGCTGATGGCGTGGCGGCGTCCTGGTCTTGACGATCGTGCCGTGCCGATGGCGGACGACCCAGTGGCCCGGAATCGTCTTGTGCTCGTGAACGATGCGGCACGTGAGCCCCACATACCTCAGGAAATCGACGCCGAGCACGGTTGGCTGTCCGATCTTCATCGACCAGCTCCGACGCGGCGATGCGCCGTGCTCCCCAAGTTCGTTGACGGCGTTGTTCTCCGCGCCGCAGCGGACCACATGCTCGCCGACCCCGCTCACCGGAACCCTCGCCGTCGCGCCCGCGTACCAAACGCCGGCTCCGCCGTCGACCGAGCACGAGATCCCGTGGATCCCGGATGGACTGCCGCCGGCGCGGGCCGTCACGTACTGGGTCCCGCTGGTGGTTGACGCATCGGTCGGTCCGCTCAGCGACAACGTCGGCGTGCTGTTGTCGACGTAGAGCGTCTTGGTGTCCTGGACGGTTCGGCCCGCGGCGTCCCAGCCGGCGATGTAGAGCGGCATCGCGCCAGAGCCATAGGACGCGGTGTTGATGTTCGTGTGAACGGCGGGCGCGGAGCACTGATGCCAGGTCGCGGCGTCCCTGGGGGATGACGTGCCTGTGAATGGGACTTCGTTCAGCGTCCCGTTGAGCGCACACATACCTGACGGCGAGCTGCCCGAGAAGTTCAGCTGCCACTGTCCGCGGACCCAGCCCTTGGTCTGCCAGAGGCCGTTCGGTGCGCTCAGTGATGGGCCGGCGGTCTCGTGAACCGAGAGATTGATCGAGCCCCGTGATCTGAATATCCGCGAGATGGATCCTTCCGCAGGGGTTCGCACCACAGACAAGTTGAAACCCGAAGTAGCGGGACTGGAACCCCGACCAGGAGCCACCGCTGTTCAGCTCGGTCGGGATGTTCTTGCTCCCGCCTGCCCAGTACGCCCCGCCACCCCAAGGGCTGTTGCGGTTGTTGATGTCGCCTGCGGTGATCCCGGGGGCCGCGAACACGATGCTGCGACGATCTCCAGTCCGGCGGGGGCATTCGCCTGCCACGTGCCCCGCTTTCCCTTGCCGCCGTTCACGGAACGACTGCTCCAGAGTTGCAAGCCGCTGCTGCCGCCCGATGGGCAGCCGCTACCGCTCGTCGGTCACTGACCCGCCGGGGGGAAGGACCGCCGAGAAGACGCCCTCGTTGTGGTTGCTTCCGCATGCGGAGACCGTGAAGTCGGCTTGTGCGCTCGACACCGACGCCAGCATCACGGCGACATAAGCCAAGAACGCCAGCGCTCGGAGGGCCGGCATGCGAACACTCGTTCCAGCTAGCTGCATGAGTTCAGGGGCAGATGACCTCGACGGCAATCTCTGCGTCGCCCCTCCAGCTCACGTAGACGTGGGTGCCGGTGACGCCGTGCAGGTTCGGGACTACGGTCGCTCCGACGCTAGGCGTGGATGAACCTCCAGCCTCCGGCGTGGCAAACGCCGCACAACGCTTCGCAGCGACCGTCGACTTCCACGAGATCGTGCCGAAGCTGAATCCATTCGGCTGCGAGTTGTTGCCCCAGTGAGAGAGCCTCGCTCGCGGCGATGAGAACTGCAGCTTGCCCTTGGCGTCGACGATCGCGTACATGCGCACGTAGCCACCGACCTGCTTCGAGAACTTCGGTGGCGTTACCGCGCCGCGCTTGATCTGCGTGTTGCCGACGGAGTTCTTCGGCAGGTTGATCGCGGCGTACGAGGCGCCGGCGAGAGCCAGCAGCGAGCAGATCAGGGCGACGATCGCGATCGCGTGGTGGCTGATGTAGCTGAGGGTTCTGCTGAGCATGCGCTGCTGGTTCTCCTCTGTCTAACCGTTAGGTGAGCTGCCCGGGGACAACGCCCCGGCGGGTCCGTAGGCCGGGGTCTTGCTGCTGGAGGAACTCGAGCTGTCGCCGCTGCCCGACGAGCTGCCGCTGCTGGATGGGCTGCCGCTGCTCGAGGACGTGCCGCCAGCCGAGGTTCCTCCGCTCGAAGTGGTGCTGTAACTCGATGAGCTGTCAGCGCCGGTCGGGGTCGTCTGCGCGGGCTCGCTCTGAGCCTGGGTGGGCGTGTAGGCCGGCGTCGTCGCGGCCGTTGTCGGCTCACTCGCGGACGCGCTCGTCGATTGGCGGGAGGCAACCGCAGCGGCGACCCGTGCCGCGTGCCGTCGGCGAAGACGACGCTCCGCAGCTCGCTTGGCCCGCTCAAGACGCCGGTGCCGGGCCCGGGCGACCATGCGCTCATGCGCCGCGGCGCGACTCACGGCTGCCGCGCCGGCTCGCTCGATTCCGAGCCCGTTGAGCGTCGGCGCAGACCGGGACGTGCCGATGCTTGCCTGCGTCGTACGGATCCGGCGATCGCTGGACCCGGACCCGAGTGCGGCGAACAGCACCACCGCGGCGGCGAGCCCGACCGCTCCGGTCAGCGCGACCCTCCAACTGAGCCGGCTGAACCGGTTGGCGACGGCAACGAGCAGGGTCTCGCGCGTGCGCGCGAACCATCCCGAGGTCGTCGTGACGCGAGCCGGCGCATCGGCGGTTGACGGCCCGAGCGTCCCGGGTGCGGGGACCGCGGTGTGGACCGAGGTGTCGCCGTCCCAGAAGCCGGAGGCGCCGCCGAGCTCGTCGCCGGTGTGGCCGGCGCTGGGATGCGACGCCGCGTGCTGCGCGTCGGCGCGTGGGCCGAACGGCACCAGTTCATCGATCGGACCGAGCCAATCACTGAGGCGCACCACCTTCGCCTCCTCGCGGTCGGCGGTGTCCTCATGGCCGGTGGTCCGATCGTCCGTTCTCACGAGACTTGCAGCGCCTTTCTGGTTACGACTCGGTTCTCGGTCCCTCGTCCGGTGGGGGTAGTATAACTATCTAATTGGTACCAGTTTGTCTCAATTAGACAGCACGATCGAGGAAGGATCGGCGTGAGTCAGAACGAGCCTGACGAGGAATATCTGACTGTTGCTGAGGTGGCGGCAAACCTCAAGCTCAATCAACAGACGGTTCGTAATTGGATCGATCGGGGGGAACTTCCGGCGCTGCGTGCGGGGCGGCGGGTACGGATCAAGCGCTCTGACTACGAGCGGTACCTGCACGATCGCTACAACGGCCGGATCGAGCCCGCCAGGACGGCGACGGGACCGAGCGGGGATGACTTCTGGGGAGGCGAGCCAGTCGGTCTCGCGGAGCCGCAGACATGACCTCGCGGGTGGCCGCAAACCAGACCGCTCGCGCAACCGCGAACCCGCTCCGGCGTCACCGCGCAGATCTGACGGCGAAGGCCCCTCGCCGATGACCGACGACCCGCAAACCACCGGGTTCGGCGGGGAACTGGACCGGCAGCGCGCGCAGATCATGCGGCGCGTCAGGCACGCAGCCGACGACTGGGCTGCGGCGATGCGCGCCCACAAGCTGGCTCCACCGGATCTCGGGTTCGCCCAGCGGTTGCGAGACCTCGCCGACGCGGCGACCAACGAGCAGGTCGCCTGGGAGTACGCGAACTCGGTCGGGTTGCAATGGCGGCCGGTCCCCGGCGCGCAGGGCGCGGCCCCGCCGTACGAGTTGCGGCCCGGCACCGGTCGGCGAGGGCCGAGCGCGCTGTGGGAGCGCTTCGACCAGTCGGTCGCGGGGCTCAACCGCGCGATCGGCCAGTCCGACCCCGCAGCGGTCGCCGACGCGTTCGGCGAACTCGCCGAGGTGACCGGCGCGCTCGCCGATGCGGTGCAGCAGGACGATCGCACCGCGCTGTCTGCTGCCAGGGAGCGCGGCGTCGCCTGACGCGAAGCGACGCCACTGACACCTACACGCGATCGCTGAATCGAACCGACCCAACATGCGCTGCCTCTATGTCGATCTCGACGGGACCCTGCTCGGCCCCGATTCGTCGCTGCTGACCGGCGCCGACGGGCGGTTCAGTCTGCTCGGGGCGCGGGCGCTAGAGGCGTGCGCACGAGCCGACATCGAGGTCGTGATCTACTCGGGTCGCACGCAGACGAGCGTGTTCGATGCGTCGAGGCTGATCGGGGCGCGCTCGTACATCTTCGAGCTCGGCTGCGGGTTGGTGCTCGACGGCGAGCTGGAGTGGCTCACCGACGGCCTCGTCCCCAACGCCGAGGCGGGCAGCATCTACGACCAGATCGAGGACTCGGGCGCGCCCGCGCTGCTGCTCGGGCGCTACGCCGGACGCCTGGAGCCGCACACCCCGTGGGCGGCGACCCGCGAGGTCTCGCATCTGTACCGGGGCGACATCCCACTCGCCGAGGTCGCGACGACGCTGGAGCAGGCGGGCCTCGCCTCGCTGCGCCTGGTCGACAACGGGGTGATCCACGAGGCGCGCGCGCTCGGCTTGATGCCGCAGCTGGAAAGGGTGCGCGTGTATCACCTGATTCCGGCGACCTCCTCAAAGGCTCGGGCGGTCGCTCGGCACATGCAGGCACGCGGCTACGCCCCGGCGGACTGCATCGCCGCCGGCGACTCGCGCGAGGACATTCAGGCGGCCGAGGTCGTCGGCTCGTTCTGGCTGATGGCCAATGCGCTCGAACACGACCCGGCACTTGCGGACGAGGTCAAGGGACACCCGCGCGTGCGAATCGCATCCGAGCGCTACGGCGCCGGCGTGTACGAGGCGGTCGTGACGACGCTCGCCGAACGCCGCGGCTGACGTACTGACCGCCGCCATACTCAGACGAGATGGCCACCACCGAGCACGACACCGAGCCCTGGGAGCCGCTGCTCGAGCTCGGCCGCGCCGAGGACCGGCTCGTCCACGAATCCCAGCAACGTGGCGCCGACGGACGTGCGGCGCTAACGCCGCCGAGCCTCAGCCGACCGATCCAGGATGCGCTCGCCGCGGCGGGCGTCGATCGGCTCTACGCCCATCAGGCGGAGGCGATCGAGTGCGCGCTGCAGGGGCCGACGATCATCACGACGGGCACCGCATCGGGCAAGTCGTTGTGCTTTCAGGTTCCGGTGCTGCAGGCGCTCGTCGATGATCCGACCGCGCGGGCAGTGTTGCTGTATCCGACCAAGGCGCTCGCGCAGGACCAGGCGCGGTCGCTGCAGCGCTTCGGCTTGCAGCGCGCGATCCGGCCGGCGATCTACGACGGTGACACGCCGCGGGCCGAGCGCTCGGCGATCCGTCGCAAGTCGAACCTGATCATCACCAATCCCGACATGCTGCACGTTGGGATCCTGCCCCACCACGACGCGTGGCGTGAGCTGTTCTCCAACCTGCGTTACGTGGTCGTCGACGAGGCCCATGTGTACCGCGGCGTGTTCGGCTCCCACGTGGGCAACGTGCTGCGGCGGCTGCGCCGGATCGCATTGATCCACGGCTCGGAGCCGACCTTCCTGATGACGAGTGCGACGATCGCCAACCCGGTCGAGCTGGCGCAGCGGCTCACCGGAATCGAGCCGTTCGCGCTCGTCGACCGGGACGCAGCGCCGAAGGCCGAGCGCCGGATCGCGATCTGGAATCCGCCGCTGCTCGACGAAGAGCTCGGCTCCCGAGGATCGGTCCTGTACGAGGCGGCCGAGGTGTTCTCGGACCTGGTCGCGGCCGGGGTCAGGACGATCTGCTTCATGAAGTCGCGCAAGGGGGTCGAACTGATCCTGCGCCACGCGCGCGACCGGCTCGAGCCCGAGCTCGCCGAGCGGATCGCGCCCTACCGAGCCGGCTACACCCCCGCCCAACGCCAGGACATCCAGCGCCGTCTGACCGGTGGGGAGCTGCTCGGAGTTGTCGCGACCGACGCACTCGAGCTCGGGATCGACATCGGCGAGCTTGACGCGGCGGTCTGCGTCACGTTTCCCGGAACCGTCGCGAGCCTCAAGCAGATGTGGGGCCGGGCCGGCCGCCGTGGCCGAGGGCTTGCCGTCTACATCGCCGGCGAGGACGCGCTTGACCAGTTCTTCTGTCGCCACCCCGAGGACTTCCTCGCGCGGCCCGTCGAGGCCGCGATCCTCGATCCGTTCAACCCCGAGATCCACGCTGGCCATGTGCTCTGCGCCGCCCATGAGGCGCCGGTCTCCAGCCTCGATGACGCAACCCTCGGCGACGAGGTCGAGCAGGTCGCGGGCGAGCTCGCGCAGGCCGGTCTACTGCGCGAGCGCGCAACCGGCTTCGTGCCCACTCGCGCCGATGACTACCCGGCCGCGAGGGTCGCCCTGCGCAGCGGGTCGCCCGACGGCTTCGTGCTGCTCGACGCCAGCTCCGGCGAGGTGCTCGGCACGATCGAGGCCCAGCGGGCGTACGCGACCGTGCACGAGGGTGCGATCTACCTGCACCTCGGCCGTTCGTATCTTGTGCGCCAACTCGATCTCGACTCTCGCCGTGCGCTGCTGGAGCCGTTCAACGGCGATTACTTCACCCAGACCAAGCGCGAGATCATGACCTACGTCGACCGGCTCGAAGAGCGCCGCTCGAGCTGCGGGGTGACGCTCTCCTACGGGTCGGTGATCTACTCCGAGACCGTGCTGGGCTACCAGCGGCGGGGCCTGCAGGATCACGCTGTGATCGACTTCCAAGCCCTCGATCTGCCCACGACGGAGTTTCGCACCCGAGCGCTGTGGTACGAGCTCGACGAGCTGATCGGAGCCGACCCGACGCTCGGGCTGCCGGCGCGACCGCTGGGAGCGATCGGGTCCGAGTTCGCCGGCCAGGCCGTGTTGCTCGGCTCGCTTCACGCGCTCGAGCACGGCCAGATCGCGGTGCTGCCGCTGCTGGCGATGTGCGACCGCTGGGACATCGGCGGGCTGTCGACCAACGCCCACCCGCAGACCGGTGGCCCGACGATCTTCATCTACGACGGTCATCCGGGCGGTGTCGGGATCACGCGTCGCGGCTACGAGCGCTTTGAGCAGCTCGTCGCCGATGCACGGCGCCTGATCGGCGAATGCCCGTGCCGGGCAGGTTGCCCGTCGTGCGTGCAATCGCCGAAGTGCGGAAACCTCAACGAGCCGTTGCACAAGGCCGGCGCGCTGGAGTTGCTGCGACGGATGTCGGTCACGGGATCGACACAGGGCGCGCTCGCGCGCGCATGACAATGGATCGAGACGATGGCTCGCGGTCGCAATCTGCTCGCGCGTGACCTTGCGGCACGCCGTCGTCTACCACCGGCAGCCGAGCTCGTCGGCAGACGGCGGTCGCTGACCCCCGACGACCGGTTCGTCGCGCTGCCGGCGCCCGTTGGAGCGCCGCCGTACCGGCTCGAGCTCGCGGATGTTCTCGGCCCCGACGCGACCGACTCGATTGCCGCCGCGGGGGTGCTCCGCTTCCACGCTCTCGGCGACAGCGGCGGCGACGGCAACCCGGGCCCGCAGCGAGGGGTCGCGGCCGAGCTCGCGGCGCAGCTTGACGGACCCGAGGCTGTGAGCTTTCTGTACCACCTCGGCGATGTCGTCTATCCGCACGGCGAAGAGCGCGACTACCGGGCGCAGTTTCACGGCGCGTACGCGTCCTACCGCGCCCCGATCTTCGGGGTGCCGGGAAACCATGACGGCGATCGCAAGTTGGTGGCGGGCGACTCGACGCTGGATCCCTGGGTCGCGAGGTTCTGCTCGCGAACCGAACCGTTGCACGACGCGGCGGTCGAGGCGTCGCGTCCGCCGTCGCGACAGCCGAACGTCTACTGGACACTCGTGCACCCGTGGCTGCGGGTCATCGGTCTGTGGACGAACGTGCCTGAGGGAGGACAGCTCGCGACCGATCAGCTCGAGTGGCTGGTCGGTGAGCTGCGAGCCTCGCCGGCCGACACAATCACGGTGCTCGCGATGCACCAGCCGGTCTACTCCGCCGACGTCACCCACGGCTCCAACCTGGCGCTCGTCGAGCTGTTGGATCGTTGCTATGAGCGGGCCGGCCGGCGGCCAGAGGCGGTCCTGACCGGGCACGCCCACTGCTACCAGCGGTTCACCCGCCGGGTCGATGGGTGCGACGTCCCGCACATCGTTGCCGGGGCCGGCGGCTATCACGAGCTGCACCCGCTCGGGCGGGGGGTTGGCCGGCTGCCATCGGCGTTCGACGGTGCTCCCGAGCTGTCAGAAGTCACGCTCGACGCTTACGAGGAGCGCAACCACGGCTTTTTGACGATCGCGGTCGCTCCCGGCAGCGCCGAGCTGGTCTACAACGCCGTGACTTCACGCGGGCTCGAGCCGCGCGACGTCACCCGCCTCGCGGCTCCCAGCAATCGCTAGCATCGCCCCGCCAGGCGAGATAGCTCAGTTGGTAGAGCACACGACTGAAAATCGTGGTGTCCCCGGTTCGAATCCGGGTCTCGCCATCCCTAGCCGAAACCCCTGCAAATCGGCTACTTCCGAGACGTGTCAACCTCATAGAATGGCCGTATTTTGGTCCGGTAAACGCCGATTTTCGCGATCTACCGGACCAAAAGGACGACGAAGAACGTCAAAGATCCGGCGCGCGCCGCGTGGAGGGTCCGGGTGGTGAGGATCCCGACGACAATCAGCCCGGCGCCGATCAGCCAGGGACCGACGATGAGGATGAGGATCCCGACTGGCACGAGGAACGCCGCCACCGGTCGCAGGAGATCGGCAATCGCCGCCGGGATGGCGTTTGGCGCGCCCCCGGCTCGGCGCGGGCTGAGGCGTGGTCGGGGTACCAGGCGGTGAACTTGAGCGCCAGGATGATCGCGCCGATCTGGATGATCCGGTTCGTCCACACGTTGTCGGGCTGGTGCAGGGGTCCGTCACCGATATAGCCGACGACCGCGATGAGCGCGAAGGCGCCCGTCCACACCCACGTGAGCACGTAGTTGAGGTGGATGAACAGCGGCGAGCTCCACTGCTTCGGCGGGGTGGTCTCCCGCGCGTACTGCATCGTGAACGGGTGACCCACGATGATCGAGACGAGCGCGACGAGTGCGATCGCCGCGTTCGAGAGCTCACCGGACCAGCGGTCAAGCCAGTTCAGAGTGTTTGGGGCGGCGAGCGCTCCGATGACGAGGAACCCGCCGAAGAAGGCGACCGCGGCCCAGATCGTCCCGTCTTCGAAGACAAGGAGCCGGGTCGCGTGAGGCCTGTCGCCGGGTATCGCGTGGTCGGGTCGAGCACACGACGTGCTGTCCGCACCGCATCGAGACGCCGCTTCTGTTGGGTCAGATCAAGGACAGCGACACAGCTGATGTTCGCTAGCGTCCCGCGGTCGCGAGTTGATCGCGTTTGGTTTTGATGTTCTCGAACAGCTGATCGAACGCGTCGGCGAACTTCTTGACGCCTTCGTCTTCCAGGGTCGCGGTGATGTCGTCGTAGTCGATGCCGGCCGCTTGGAGCTGGGTGAAGACTTCCTCGGCGTCGCGGAGGCCGCGGTCGATCGTCTGGCCGTTGATCGTGCCGTGGTCTTGGACGGCAGCGAGGGTGTCGGGCGGCATCGTGTTGACGGTCTCCTCGCCGGCCAGCTGCTCGGCGTACATCGTGTCCGGCGACCGTGGGTCCTTGACCGATGTCGAGGCCCACAGACAGCGCTGCGGACGCGCGCCCTGGGCCTTGAGCTTGTCCCAACGCGCGCCGGCGAACAGTTCGCGGTACTGCTGGTAGGCGAGCTTGGCGTTCGCGATCCCGAGCCGGCTGCGCAGCTCGTCATGGCCGCCGAGTTCATCGAGTCGACGGTCGGTCTCGGTATCGACGCGCGACACGAAGAAGCTCGCGACGCTCGGAACATCGGCGGCCTTGCCGCCTGAGGCGATCAGCCGCTCGACTCCTGACAGGTACGCGTCGATCACCTCGCGGTGGCGCTGGAGCGAGAAGATCAGGGTCACGTTGACCGCGATGCCGGCCGCGATCGTGTCCTCGATCGCGAGCAGCCCCACATTCGTCGCCGGGATCTTGACATAGAGGTTCTGACGATCTACCAGGTCGTGCAGGCGCCTGGCTTCGGCGACGGTACTGAGGTGGTCGTAGGCCATACGGGGGTCGACCTCGAGGGACACCTGGCCGTCGAGGTGGTCGGTCTGCTCCCAGGTGTCTCGCAGCAGATCACAGGCATCGCGGACATCCTGGGCGGCGAGCGCGAGAAACACCTCCTTGCCATCGGTCTGGTGGTCGAGCACCTCCCGCAGCTGGTCGTCATAGGCGTCGCCGTCAGCGATCGCCTGCTCGAAGATTGTCGGGTTCGAGGTCAGACCGACGACGGCGTCGTCTCGCATGAACCGCTCGATCGTCCCGTCCTGAAGAGCGTCGCGAGACAGGAAATCGACCCAGACAGACTGGCCGAGTTGCGAGAGCTGCTGCAGCGGTGAGGGCGACATGACCGTTCCTGACGATCGAGGGGAAAGACCGGACCGTTCCTGAGGCCGGTAGGCGATAGCTACCCGTCCTGACGCCCCGGCAACAAACAGTGTGTTGATAAAGTCGTAACGCATTGTTTAGGTAATCGTTGCCAGGGGCATTGATGGTCCACGAACTTTTTCGATCACAGGCGTGGTGGCCGGTCTCGGCTGCCAGGCGCTCTAGGAGGCGGTATGTCCCAGGATTCGTTGCAGGACCAGCTGATCAAGTACCTCACCGACGTGCATTCGACTGAGCAGAACGCGCTCAGCACGCTGCGGGCCGGCGCCGACAGCGTCGAGGATCCTGAGCTAGCGTCGGTCTTTCGCGAGCATCTCGCCGAGACCGAGGAGCACGAGCGGCTGATCAACGAGCGACTGCAGGCACTTGACGCCGGACCGTCGACGCTGAAGGACGTGACCCAGAAGGGGGTCGCGGCCGTCACCGGCGCGGTCGCCAATTCCGCCCCGGACACGGCGGGCAAGATGGCGATCCAGGCCTACGCGTTCGAGCATCTGGAGATCGCCTCCTACCGGATGCTGCGCCAGGTCGCCGAACGGGCCGGCGATCACGCCACGGTACGGGTCGCCGATCAGATCCTCGCCCAGGAGCGCGGGGCTGCCGAGAAGCTCTCAGCGCTACTCGAGCGGGTCGCCGACCACGACCTTCGGCAGATGGGCCTCGCCGCCTAGCCATGGCGACGGGTCGGGGAGCGGCGACTCCAAGCGCCGCCGCTCTTTGATCCGATTCCGGACCCATCGGAGCCGACGGCTTGACGGCGGCACCGGACCGCGAGATCCCTTAGCGAGAACGCGCTGCGAGATCTGGCGGTCCCTCCTCGCCGCCACGCTCGCGCCGGCCGCCCCCTGCTGTGGGCGGTCGGCGCGCTGACCACTTTGATCGGAGAACCATCTCAACGCCAGCAGAACATCCAACGGAACCGCAACTGGAGCGACGAGCCGTGCAGGTGGACGAACCCGGCCTCTCAGACTCGACCAACGCGACGCTGACCGACGAGGTCCGCGAGGTGATCGGAGCCGACCAGGTCGAGGTCCCATCCGCTCGCCCGCATCCAAGTTCGGGCGAACAGGTCGAACATCGCCGCGCGCTGCCGCTCCCGTTTCCGCTGCCGAACAACCTCGTGATCGCGCAGGGCGGCATCGCGCTGGTCGTCGTCGGCGCGATCGCCGCGCTGGCAGTGGTCGTCCACCGCTGGTGGACACTCGTGCTCGCCCTCCTGATCCTCGCGGCAATGACCTACCTCGTCGTCGCGATGATCATCAAGCTGACCTCAAACCCAGAGCGCCCCGCCCCGAGCACGGTCGCGGCGATGGAACAGGAAGGCGTCGACGATCCCGAACAACTGTTCTCTGACGTCGTCGCCGAATTCACCTTTGATCCGGACCCAGGCGGCGAGGCCGGCCGAACGGCCGACGTTGCGGACGACCCCATCACAGCAACGGCAGAGCAACGCGACGCGACCACCCCGAGCGGGGGGCCGAGCCGGCCAGTCGGTCCCGGCAGTTGACTACAGCACCAGTCACTGAGCTGTGAGGACCGCTGCCCGCTGATCGATGTCGCGGTCACCACGGGAGCCCGAGGGAGTTGCTCTTGTGTCTGATCGTGGTGGGAGGCGGGCGCGCCCTGCCAGATAACGTCCCGCCCGCTCGAATTTTCGATAACGCCGGCTCCGAACGGCGTCGTTCACCTCCACTACCGCAGCGTCCACCCGCAAGTCACGCCAGCGTGAAAGAGCGCTTTCCAGGCCATCTTCCGACGAGAGGGAACGCCCCGCATGACGCGGGTGCGCGGCATTCGGAACGCGCTGCTTGGGCCTAGGCGGTCAGCGGTCTGTGCAACTCACTGCCCCACCCGCGCCCCCAACCTGAACGGTGGATCGGTCTAGCGTTCGAGCAGGATCGCGACGCGCGCGCCGCCGTCTCGTGTGCGGCCGTCAACCAACCGCGTGACTATCGTGTCCGAGGCCGGGTAGGAAGGACGGACTTGCCTGAGACCGAAACGAGAGGACCGGGCACCCATGCCGCCGGACGAGCCGCCGACTGATCCGTCGGAGTTCAGCCTCCGAGAACTCCCCGAATGGGTCAAGAGTTTCGGCCTGCCCCCTGCCGCCGATGCAGCGATCGACCGCTACTGGAAGCCCGCATGGGAGGTGATCAAGGACAAGTTGCCGCTGCTGCCGGTCCAGGTCAACCGGTCGGCTTCAGCCGTGGGCGATGCGGACGGCATCGCCCACGAGCAGATCCGCTTCGAGGCGGTGAGCGAGGAACAACCAGGCGAGGCGTGGCGAAACCGGTTTGAGGCGATGTGGCCCGCCTACCGGGCGTGGTATCTCCGTGAGGGAGATACGGTCCGGCCGGACCTGGCCACGTGTCGCACGCGACTGCGCCGGCACATGCCCGAGCTGATGCCTACGTATGAGCGCCTTATCGAGCTCGCCGGCGGTGATGAGCTCGCGGCTCGGTTTCTGTCGCTGTATCGGCCGCCGGGGTTCATCGTCGGTTGCTCGCAGGGAGTCTGGACGCGCGGCGCGCCGGTGCTGGTGCGCAACTACGACTACCCGGCTTCACGGTTGGAGGGCATCATCAGCAAATCGGGGTGGACGGGACGAGAAATTATCGGGATGAGCGATTGCCTGTGGGGACTGCTGGACGGGATCAACGACACCGGCTTGGCGGTATCGCTGACGTTCGGCGGGCGGCAAGCCGTCGGTGACGGATTCGCGGTGCCGCTGGTCGTGCGCTACCTGCTCGAAACATGCACAACTGTGGGCGAAGCCAGAGCGACGCTGGAGCGCCTTCCCGTGCACGCGGCACAGAACCTCACCCTGCTCGACAGCACGGGCGAATCGATTACTGCCTTCGTCGGCCCCGACCGCACGCCTCGATTTACCGCCGTGGCCGTCACCACCAACCACCAGGATCGCAACGACTGGCCCGAGTACACCCGTGCGGTTCGCAGCGTCGAGCGACAGCGATGCCTGTTGACGCTGCTGGACGATCCACAGCTCTCATCCGCGCAGTTCATCGAGTCCTTCCTCGCGCCGCCGGTGCACAGCACCGGCTACAGCACCGGCATGGGCACGCTATACACCGCGGCATACTTCCCGGCCGAACGTCGCGTCGAGTATCGCTGGCCTGACCACACCTGGCCACAGTCATTTGAGCGGTTCGTGGAGACCGCGCACGTCGAGACCTACCCCGACCCAGCCCTCGCCGCCTGATCACCGCGCCATGGCAATGACACGCCGAAACCCACGTCAAGTCGCCTCGTTTTCAACCGGCTGACGAGGAGACGCGAACCGGCATGTACCGTAGCTGATCCCTGGACCAGGCGAAACGATCCACCACCGGGCGACCAAACCGGAAGGGTCAGCCCGAAGCTGTCAAGGACAATCCGCTACGCGCGCCCGACGCGCATCGCCCACCCGGCATCACACTGAGGATCCGGTAGCGCCGCAGGCATCGCCCACGGTTTCTGAATCGACCCGACCGTCAAGCGCCGAGCGTACGTTTAGCGAACAGGAAGGCTGGGTTCCGGACCGTGACCGCTCACCTGCTCTCTTTGGCTGACGCGTATCGCCCTCACTGCGGCCGAGGTGGCTCATGCCTTCGGCAGAGCTTCGGCAACCACCAGTTGCAGCTCCCGCGCGACGCGGTCGAGCGGTTTGATGCTTTGGTGGGCGCGGGCGAGTATGACGGCACCCTCGATGGCTGCGATGAGCGAGGGTGGCGAGCGAGCGTGCTCGCCCTGTGGTGACGCCTCGAGCGTGGAGGGCGTGCGTGATGGCGTTCTCCCACTGCGTGAATGATTCGGAAGCGGCGGCGTGTGCGGCGGGTTCCCTGGCGCCTTCGAGCGCGGCGGCGGCGATGACGCACCCGCCGGCGTAGTCGGTCGTTTTCAGCACTCTGGTCCACCAGCGGCGGAACTGATCGATCGCCGCGGCCGGGCCTTGTTCGGCGAGCGCCGCGGTGGGGGCAACACCCGTGATGGGCCCGTCAGGACCGGGTTTGAGTCCGTAGCCGTTCGGCAGTCGCCGAGACGAATCGGTGACAGATCACGAGACTTGCGGTGACATCTAGGCGAGGCTGCGACGGCAGACGTTGGGTAGCACGTCTTTGGACCCAGTGGTAGACATAATCATCGTTGTCGAGCGGCCGGGGACAGATCGCCGAGCGCTGGGTGACGGAGTGGGCGAGGGGCCTGGACCCGAGGTGTCACTTGGACGCGTCTGAGTTCCCAAGTGCCTCGAGAGCGGCTCGTCCCGTGATGGCAGATTCGTGCGTGCTTTCTAAAACGGGACACGGGCGACACGCGGCCCGTGGCAAGGCACCTGCGGCTGGTCAGGCCCGCGCGGTGCTCAGCGACCGCTGTGTGCGTCCGTGGCGAGGATGCCTTGAGTCAGCCCCCGGTTTCGACGATTCGCTTCAGCCGGCGCAAGGCTTCGACGTTGCGCACGTGGATCAACGGATCGCTCAACCGGTTGAGCGCCAGACACGAGAGACGGTCCCCGGCGACCTCGATCATCGTCACGTCCGTTTCGCCGTCACGCTCGCGGAGCAGCATCGTGACCTTCGCAGTACCCAACGGCCGGGCCTTGGCGTGCATCACCAGTCGGTGGGGCGGGTCGACCTCGAGTACTTCGGTGTGGTCGGAGACCTTGAGCAGTCCGAACCCGATCCGGTGATGAAACTGTGATCCGACCTTCGGCCACGTTGGGTCGGCGTCACGGATGGTGTCGGAGCCGACGACCCAGTCGCCGTAGTTCTTGGGGTTGGCGAGCGCTGCGAAGACCTCGTCGGGTGACGCTGCGATCTGGGTACGGGTGGTCGCCATGGGCCCGCGCGGGTCTTACGCGGCCTCGGCGGGATCTTCGTCGGCGGCCAGCCGGAGCGAGTGCTCGCGCACGGCGGTGACGTGAGCTTGCTGCAGCGGGACGGCGAACTTCACCAGGCCGGCCACGCCACGATCCTTCGCCGTCTCGTTGAGGGTGGCGAGGATCTCCCAGTGGGCCATCTCGCCGGCCTCGGCCATGCTGAGAAACTCCAGTCCGTCGAGCGCTTCGGCGTCCTCGAGATAGGTCTTCATGAAGCCGGTGACCTCGGCTTTCGTCTCTTGCGCCTTCTTCGTGATCGCGGTCCGGAGGCCGTCACGGCCGTCGGCGACCACGTCGCAGCGCTGCGCGATTTTGGCCGCCTCATCGCTCATCTGCTGCATCAGCGCCAATAGCTCGGTCTCCTTCTCCTTGCGCGCGAGCGTCGCGACTTTCTTGGTGGCGGTCTGCGCGGCTTGGGCGAGGCCGAGGACCTCCGCCAGCTTCTCGTCGAGGTGGGTCAGTTCGGCCATGTTCTCTCTCTTCTCGGTGGGTGACGCGACGTGCGACGGAGTAGGTGGCGCCTCGGATTCGCGAGGCGCCACCTACGGTTCGTGTCTATTTGGCGGCGGCGACGGCCTTCTTGGCTTTCTTGACCACGCCGTCCCCGTTCTTGTCCTGGGCGACGGTGCCGGTCGGCTTGGCCGGCAGGCCCGCGGCCGTGCGGAGCTTGGCCGACACGTCGGCGATCATGTCGGGGTCCGGTCCGGGGGCGAACACCGCCGGCTGTGAGGGGAGGTCGTACGCCGGCGCGCCCTCGGGATGGGCCTCCTCTGCGACGAACAGGTCCTCGCCGGTTTCCGGGTGCGGGCCGTTGAACACGGCAGCGAGTTCGTCGAAGTCTGAGAGGAGAAGCGGTAGAGCTTCAGGTGCTCGCCGCGCTTGATGTGCGGCTGGCACTCGGGGATCTTGTCGGTCGGGATCCGCGGTGAGGGGAACAACTTCATCATGTTGGCGCCGGTCAGGTTCTCCAGGGCGCGGGCGTAGGCGACCTGGTGGACGCCGCCGCGGACCAGCAGATAGCCGGTCAGGGCGCGGGCGGCCGGGTGATCGACCATCTCGTAGACCTTGAGCTTGTTGTTGCGCGCCCCGGTCTCCAGGAAGAAGTTGAAGGTGAGATCTCCGATGAGGTCACCGGAGGCGTGGACGTAGTCGCCGTTCCACGGCTTGCCCATGGAATCTTGGACCAGCGTGCCGGCTCCGCCGGCGATGAACTGCTGCGTGTTGCGGGTGTCCTTGACGCCGGTCAGGTCACCGAGCTTGCCCGGCTTGCCGTCGGTCGCGCCGGTCAGCATCGTGTTGATCGCGGTGGAGACGAGCTCGATGTGGCCGAACTCCTCCGCGGCGATGCTCGCCACGAGGTCGTAGAACGGCCGCGCGCCCTGGCGGTTGCGGAAGTTGAACGACTGGTAGGTGTAGTTCATGAACGTCGACATCTCGCCGTACTTACCACCGAGCAGCTCCTGCACGGCGGACGCACCGATCGGATCGGGGTCAGACGGCGGCGGCATCTCGGTCTGCAGGCGATCAATTCTCAGAATCACAGATTTCTTCCTTGATAGGACTTAGTCCTAGTCAGATGCCCGCTGAGCTCGCCCTCAAACAACTCGTCGGCCAGATTGGACGCGACGAGCTGCGGAGCGACGGCACGGCTTGTCATGGCGTGCCGATCATCTTCGGCAGCAAATGTTCGACCAGTTGGTTTCGAGAACCCGCGAACGTCGCGACCTCTCATCTTGGACCGTGCATGATGTCGTCGTATATCGGAGGGATATCAGACGGTCTGAGCCATCTTTTGGACAGTTGGTGTGGGGTTCATCGCGGCGTGCGCGCGTTGCTCGGCGCTGCGTAACAGGCGGGACACTTGCATCTGTGAGCAGCCGATCCGTTGGGCGATCTCGCTCTGTTTGAGACCGTGCTGGATCCGGAGGGTGAGCGCGGTTCGTTCACCCCACGGCAGTCGGGGAATGACCGCCTCCAGCGACAGCTTCACGTCCACCAGCGCATACCCGCCGTCGCGGTCGCCGATCATCTCGTGTAGCGCGTACGTGACATCCGCGTCCGCGCCGGCGGTCGGAGCGTCCATCGATTGTGAGAAGTGCGCGGTTCCCGTGGCCATCCCCCGCACCACGTCGGCGAGGTTCATTTCGAGAAATTGGGCGATCTGGGCGGGGCTCGCGGCCCGGCCGTTCCTGTCGGTCAGCTCGCGCCTCGCGCGTTCGACCGTCTGCGCAAGCTCCTGAGCGCCCCGCGGCACGTGCACCGCCCAGCCGGTGTTGCGAAAGTGGCGTTTGAGCTCGCCGAGGATGGTCGGGACCGCGAATGAGCGGAACTGGCCTCCGCGATCGGGATCGAACCGGTCGATCGCCCCGAGCAGCCCGATGGCAGCGACTTGCATCAGATCCTCACGGGACTCGTGCGGGCCGTCGTAGCGCCGGACCAGCGCGCTCGCCAACGGCAGAAACCGCTCGAACACCGCGTCGCGCGCATCTGGATCTCGGGTTCGCACCCATCGTTCGATCAGCTCCGTGTCGGCCGTACGTCGCGATCCGCGGTGGCGAGCCGGCGAACGACGATCGTTGGAAAGGGACATGGTCATCCTCCTCGGTGGTGACGTGGTGCTACAACCGACGCCGCACAAGGGGTGTCGAAAATATCGACAGGCTGAACAGCAGGCGCTACGTCTCGCCTATTGGTGAACAGAACGGTATCAGGATTAGATATCGACTGAGACTTAGTCTTGGCTAGCTTCGTCGTGGTGACCGACACCTATTCGAAACTCGACCAGGCGCACCCGGGGTCCTTCGCGCTCGACGTTGATGTTGCCGTGATCGTGTCGGGCGTCCACGGCGATCACTCCGCGGTCGTCGCCGACCCCGGCGGGCGGGAGGTGCCGGTCACTGTCGAGCGGCGGCTCGGCGCGGATCAGCGGCTCGAGCGGTTCGGCCCGGTGCTCGGCGTCGGTGATGCGATCTGGCGGGCGCTGTCAGCCGTGTCGGCGGAGATCGTCTGCGCCGCTCACTTTTGCGGGCGGTTCGTTTCCCGGTCGGCGCCGGGGTGAGGCTGTCGCTATTGATCGACACGATCCAGAACCACGGGGCCGACGCGGTGGCTGAGGTGGCGATCGAAGGAGAGTCGCCCGACGACGGCCGCTACGCGAGCTCGGCGCCGACGCCGCCGAGCTGATCATCGCGTTGCGTCGACGCTCGCGATCGCCGACGAACGCCTTGGGCAACCGTGGAACGATCTCTCGCGGATCGCGCTCCGCACGGAAAGCGGCCGCCGCGTGACAGCATCTTCCCCAACGACGACGATCGGCGTGCGGCAATGGTCGACCTCGGCCTCGGCGGACACGCTCAGCTCTTGCGGTAGCGGAGGAACCTTCGAACAGGGAGGCCGCTCTCAAACGATTTCCCGGGCGCGACGGACGCGACGGTCGCGCCCGGCTAGCCTTTGCGGAGGTGAGCGTGAACGACATCGCCGACCTGCTGCGCGAGCACAACCTGCGCGTGACGCCCCAGCGACGGGCGATTCTGCAGGCGTTCCGCGGTGCGGTTGATGAGCACCTGTCCGCCGATGAGGTCATTTCGCGGGCGAGCGTCGCGGTACCGGAGATCGGCCGTGGGACGGTCTACGCGACGCTCGCGGAGTTTGCCGAGCTCGGGGTGCTCGGCGCGGTCGGTAACCCGGAGCCGATCCGGTATGAGACCAACGTGACGCCGCACGATCACTTCCGCTGCCGCCTGTGCCTGCGGCTGTTCGACGTTGAGCTGGGCGGTCGCCAGACGCGACGCCAGCCGCTGGATGGGTACACGATTGAGTCGGTCGCCGTCCATGCCGAGGGCGTGTGTGCCGACTGTCACGCCTACGTCCGGGGGTTGAGCGACGGCGCTGCCGAGATCTCCAGCACCGAGCTAATGACGACGGACATGCTCAGAGGGCTCGCGTGCGCACGGATCCCGAGCCCGGTCGGGGAGCTCGGCGTCGCAGCCTCGCCGACGGGGGTCGTCCACGTCGCGTTCGAAGGCCACGCGGACTTCGCGAACCTGAGCGAGCGAACCCGCTCGCGCCGCGGCCCGGCGGCGGCCCGCGGTCGCCTGAGCGCGTGCTTGGAAACGTTCGTGGGCTATTTCGAGGGCAGCCACACCCCGCCGCCGGATGTCATCGACTGGCGGCTGTTGTCAGACGCGAAGGCGCGCACGCTCAGAGCGGTCCAGCACATCCCGTATGACCAGCTGAGCTCCTACAACCGGCTGGCGTCCGAGCTGGACGCGTATGGGATCGGTCACCTGATGGGCGCCAATCCGGTCCCGCTGCTCGTACCGTGTCACCGCGTCAGCTGCGGCAGCGATCGTCCTGAGGTCTACGTCGGAGGGCTCGTCAACCTGCACACTCTGCAAGCGCTCGAGGCAGCCTGACCGTCTAACGAACCGACCGGCATCTATCTAGGACCTTGTCCTGAGTAACCTTCGAGGCGTGCTCTGGGGCTCGTCTAGCGCGTCGCGTCGGTCGCTTGCTACCGGTCGCACCGGCAGGTGGATGTTCGATTTCGCGGCTCACGTACAACCGCCCCGCGGACCAGGCGTCCGCACCCCGGCGGTCGACCAGAGACAACGAGCCGAGCGCGGACTGATCATGGCGGGCGCGGCATGGCCGGCGTGAACGCGATCGTCGTCGTCCCCGCCCGCGACGAGGCGCGCCGGATCGGGGCGTGCATCGAGGCGCTCGCCGCACAGACGGTCGGGCGTGACGCGTTTGCGGTGATCGTCGTTCTCGATGACTGCAGCGATGACACCCACGCGGTCGTCGATGACGCCACGCGCCGCTGTCGTCTGGACGCGACCGTGGTGCCAGGGCCCGGGCGTGGATCAGGTCCGGCGCGCAAGGTCGGAATGGACCTGGCGTGCGACCGGTTGCTCGAGGCTGGTCGTAGTGACGGGTTGATCGCCTCGACCGATGCCGACAGCCGGCCGGCAACCGACTGGCTTGAGCGCCAGCTGGCTCATCTCGCCCGTGGATCCCAAGCGGTTGCGGGACGCATCGAACTCGACCCTCTGGAGGCGGCACGGCTCCCGGACGAGGTGCTCAGGCGCCGCGCTCGCGACGCGGGCGAGCGCTTGGCCCGAGTGCGCAGCGTCGACCCCGACGCGCAGCACCATCACTTCGCCGGCGCGTCGCTCGGGGTGACCGCCGACACCTACCGTCTCGTGGGGGGCATCGACCCGATGCCGTCGCTCGAGGACGACCGGTTCGCCGCCCAGCTCAGCGCGTTCGGAATCCCGATCACGCGCTCCGATGATGTCGTCGTCACCACCTCGGCTCGCGCCGACGGCCGGGCGCAGCACGGCCTATCGGCCGACCTCGCGGTCGCCGGATGGTTCTCGCGGCGGCGGTATCACGCGCGGTCGTTTCCGCCCGAGACCCTGGCGGCAGCAAAGGGTGATTCGCGGGTGACGGTGATCATCCCGGTGCGAGAGTGCGCGGCGACGATCGCCGGCGTCCTTGAGGAGACGGTCGGACCCGCGCGGGCTTGCGGCCTGGTGGATGACCTCGTCGTCGTCGACGCCGCCTCCACCGACGGCAGCGCCCGAATCGCGCAAGCTGCCGGCGCGCGCGTGATCCAACAGGACGATGTCGCTCCCGAGCTTGGCCCCGCGCTCGGCAAGGGCGACGCGATGTGGCGCGCCCTACTCGTCACCGGCGGTGACATCGTCTGCTTTCTCGACGGCGACACGCGCGACCCGGACCCCGCCCACCTTCTCGGCCTGCTCGGCCCGCTGTTCACCGACCCGGCTATCCAGATGGTGAGGGGCGCGTTTGACCGGCCGTTTGACACGGGCGCTGGCTCTGTCGCGCACGAGGGTGGTCGCGTGACCGAGCTGATGGCTCGGCCGTTGATTAACCTCTGGGAGCCGCGGCTGGCCGGCTTCGCTCAGCCGCTCGCGGGCGAGTTCGCCGGCCGGCGCGACGTGCTGGCGTCGCTGGCGTTCCCGGTGGGGTACGGGGTCGAGATCGCGACGCTGATCGATGCCTGCCGGCGCTATGGCCTCGATGCGCTCGCCGAGTCCGAGCTCGGGACCCGGCAGAACCGCCACCAGTCACTGGATGCGCTGGGCGACATGGCCTATGCGGTGCTCGCGGCCGTCGACCGCCGCATGGACAGCGCGCCAGCACTACCTGAGCGCTCCGGTGCCGCGGGCGGGCCGTCAGGGGCGCTGGTCGCGGTGGACGAGCGACCCCCGGCCAGGAGCTACGTCCAGCGCGTTCGAACCGTCGACTGAGTGTCGCCAGCCTCGTCTGGTGGGTCGGACCGGAAACAGAAGTCAGGACCGGCCAGAAACCGAGCTCGCTGAAGCGCTGGTACCGCGCGTTCATGTAGTCAGGCCCTCGATCACGCCGTAGGGGAACGCAACTCGCTGGATGGTGCCGAGCGTCAGGCCTGCCGCGTCGAGAAGCTTGTGGTATTCGGTGTTGGTGCGTTCTTGGCCGCCGGTGAGCATGAGCATGTTGATGTCGCTGAGTAGGGTCGGGAGGGGGTCGTCGCCGTTTTCTGGGATCAGTCGTTCGACGATCAGCACCTTTCCGGCACCGTGCATGGCTCGGCGGCAGTTGCGCAGGATTTCGATTGATCGCTCGTCGTCCCAGTCGTGTAGGACGTTGGCGAGCACGTAGCAGTCGGCGCCTGCCGGCACTCGTTCGAAGAAGTCGCCCGCGAGCACCTCGCAGCGGTTGGCGATGTCCGTCGCGTCGAGGATCGCGTCGGCGTGTGCCGCGACGGCGGGGATCTCGAGCAGCACCCCGGTCAGATGGGCGTTTTGGCGGAGCATCTCGACCACCAGCGTTCCGTTGCCACCGCCGAGATCTACGACTTTGCGACTGTCTGAGAAGTCGTAGCTGTCGGCGACGCTGAATGCGAACGACGCGGTCCGTTCGGACATCGCTGCGTTGAAGGTGGCGAAATCGTCCGGGTGCTCGGTCAGGTAGCCGAAGACGCTGGTTCCGAATTCGATGTCGAGTCCCGGCGTGCCAGTCTTCACGGTCTCGAGGATGTGCGCGAACGGGCGCACGCCGCCGAGCGCCTCCAGGAAAGTGGCCCATGACCGCATGCCGACCGGGGCGTCAGAGCGAAGGCGATCGCCGATCACGGTCAGGCTAAACGAACGGGATTCGCTCTCCTGTAGCACTCCGAGCGCCGCGAGCACGCGAAGCACCCGGTACAGCGACGGCTCGTGGGCGCCAGTGGCCCGAGCCAGGTCGTCACTGCTTAACACATGGTCGCTGAGGAGGTCGGCGATGCTCAGCTCGGCCGCCGCGTAGACGCACCGCGATATGTGGATTCCCCAAATCAGTCGCAGCAGCTCCGCGGCGGCTCGGCGCTCGCGCTCGAGTGTTGGGGGCACCGCGGAGCGCGTCTCGTCGGCTTGGCTGGGGGTGTTCATGGTTGTCTCCTTCTGACTTGTCATGGCGTGCCGCATCGTCGCGCGAGGCTGTTTCGGCGCGCCAACGGGTCGATTACTGCGGGCCTACCGGTGTCCGCAGTACGCTCTGCGTGCAGGCCGACGCGCGTCACGCACGGGGCGCCGGTATCGGAGGCAGCACGCTCGAGTTCTACGTCCTGGGTCCTCTCGAGGTCATCGCCGATGAGCGACCGCTCGCCGTCGGCGGCGCTCGGACCCGAGCGGTCCTGGCGCTGCTGCTCATCAATGCGAACCGCACCGTGGCCGCGGAGCAGCTCGCAGATCAGCTGTGGCCAGAACTCGCGGCAGACCGTGCCGTGGCGAACCTCCAGGTCCGGCTCTCCGAGCTGCGAAGGGCGCTTCGTTCAGTTGGAGAGTCGCAGCGGCTGCAAACGCGGCCGCCGGGCTACATGCTTCGGGTCGCGCCGGACGAGCTTGACGTGTTGCGGTTTGAGCGGCTCGTGTCCGCGGGGCGCGACGCGCTCGCCAACGGAGACGCGGAGCTGGCTGTGCGGATCCTCGATCAGTCGCTCGCGCTCTGGCGAGGGCCGGCGCTAGCTGACATCAAAGAGGTGCAATCCGCGAGCTCAGAGCAGTCGCGACTCGAGGAGGAACGCCTCGGTGCACTCGAGTCGAGAATCGATGCGCAGCTGGCCTGTGGTCGGCACCGCGAGACGGTCGCGGAACTCGAGACGCTGACCACGAACCACCCGCTGCGTGAGCGGTTCTGGCATCAGCGACTTCTGGCGCTGTATCGCTCCGGGCGACAGGCCGAAGCTCTCCGTGCGTACCGCGAGTTGCGCTCCATGCTGATCGACCACCTTGGGATCGAGCCTGGATCCGAGCTGCGCGAGCTCGAAACGCAGATCCTGCGGCAGGACCTGACGCTCGGCTACCGTCGCGTCCGGCCGGGCCGCGATGACGCTGCGACGCCGCAGACTCACTACGTGAAGAGCGGCGGCGTTCACATCGCGTATCAGGTTGTCGGCGAGGGCGAGCGCGACCTCTTGTTCGTGCCGGGACTGATGAGTCACCTCGAGCTCGCGTGGGATGACCCCGGCACGGTGTCGTTCTACCGCCGGCTCGCGTCACTGGGGCGGCTGATCCTGTTCGACAAACGCGACACCGGGCTGTCGGACCGTGCGCCGCAGGACTCTCCGCTCGAGGAGCGCATGCAAGACGTGCAGGCCGTAATGAACGCGGTCTCGTCCGATCGAGCCGTCGTGTTCGGCTATTCGGAGGGTGCCCCGATGAGCATCCTGTTCGCTGCCACATACCCCGAGAAGGTGAGCTCACTGATCCTCGGGTCGGCTTTCGCGCGCTGGTTCCCAGCGCCCGACTACCCCTGCGGGCCCGGCGCGGAGGTCGTTTACGCAGCGATGCACGAGATCGCAACCGATCGGTGGGGCCAGGGCGCGACTATCGACTGGTTTCTCCCAAGCCGCGCGAGCTCCACCCGAACACGACAAGCGCTCGCTCGATTCGAGCGCCTGGCGATCAGCCCGAGCGCTTTCCTGCGGATGCTCCGGATGATCAGCGAAATCGACGTTCGGGCCGCGTTGCCCGCGATCCGCGTGCCGACGCTCGTGATCCAGCGCCTCGGGGACCGGATCAACCCGCCCTTCTACGGACGCTACATCGCAACCCACATCCCCGGCGCCCGTTACTTCGAGCAGCCAGGCGATCACGTTCTACGGTTCGCCCAAGGCGAGGAGCTAGTCGACCTGTTCGCGGAGATCGAAGAGTTCCTCGCAACGACACCACCCTCGACCCAACCGGCCCGCGTGCTCACCACGATCCTGCTCGCGGAGCCGGTGCGAGACGTCACGACCTCAGAACACGTCCGCGCCCACCGCGGCCGACTGCGCACAAGCACCGATAACAGCATCCTCGCTACCTTCGACGCGCCCGGCCAAGCCATCCGCTGCGCAGCCGCCATCCATGCCGATCCCGCGGGTCACGGCATGCAGTCGCGAATCGGGATCCACACCGGCGAAGTCGGCCTCGAGGGCGACGGCATCAACGGCAACTCCGTCGAGATCGCCAAGGGCATCGCCGCGCGCGCGAGCGCTGGCGAGATCCTAGTCTCGCGCACCGTCAAGGACCTGGTCGTCGGATCCGGAATCTCTTTCGCGCAGCGCGGCTCCTATCCGCTGGCCGCGCCCGATGACCGCTGGCAGCTGTTCGCCGTGACCGCAGCCTGACAACTCGGTGCGTGCAACCCGCTGCAAACGATCAGCTCGAAGCGAAAGGCCCACACCACGAGTTCAGCACTCTCGCAGCGAGACCGAGATTCACGTGCTGCGACCGGCCGCCCGCTGAGTGCCGCCCGAGGAATACCGGAGGTGTCGCGCCAGACCGAAACGACGACTCCCTCCAGCGGAGCTAGGTCCCGGCTACTCGCGCCACAACTGGCGCCTCGAGTGCAACCTCCGAGCAAGCGACTGATCGAAGCAGCAGTCCCGGGCTGCCTCAACTTGGTCTCCCCGGGAACAATCGCAGTGCTGTCCGCGCGCGGCGGCGCCGCTCCCGCTTCGTCGCCTACCGAGGCGTCTCGGCGCGGCTCCTGCTCGAGGCCCGCCGGGACCTATGAGCGGAAGCCAGTGCCCGCCGCAGACCCCTGTACCGAGACGATCGGAGATTCGTGGATAGGGAAGCGTTGCCCGCCACGGTCGCCTCAAGACGCAGGTTCGGCTCAGCAGCGCTGTTGAGTCACAAAAATGTGCAGAAAAGTGACTGGTCGAGGGGGTGAGGGGTTCTTGCCAGGCGGTCCGCTGTTGCCTACGGTGTGTGATCGTGGCAGATCTTCCTGATCTCGGAGCATTCGGGGCCGCGTATGAGGACTTTATGCGGGCGATGACGTTTGCTGCCGAGCACACCGAGTCAGCGTTGATGGTGCGGCTGCGTGAGCATCTCGGCGCGGATCCAAAGGAGCTGCCGAGCACGGGGGCGGAGTTCTCGTTGACCGAGCAGGCGAACCTGCAGCTCGCCCTGGACGCGGTGCTGGGTGACGCGGAGATCCTCGGATTCACGGCTCAACACAGGGGATTTGGGTCGATCGGGCTGGCCGAGATTCTCGCGGGCCATGGGATGACCGGCCCGATCTCGCTTGGGCCGGTGCAGTACGCCGATGTTGAGGTCGGAGACGGCCGAGTGATCCAGTGCGTGGCCAGCGGTGTGTTTCTGGTCGCCCTGGAGGGAGCGCCGCTGGTCTTGGTGCTCTCGCGGGCGGGGGATCACCCGATGCAGCCCTCGTCGCTGAAGCTTGAGGGCGTCTCGCCCGAGCGCAGCGCGGTGTCGGGACTGCTGCGGGCGTTGCGGGCGGCGATGCGCGAGCACAACGTGTTTCGCGGGCGGATCATCTCGCTGCACCAAAGCGGCCACGAGGAGGCGGTCGGCGTGCAATTTCATGCGCTGCCGCCGGTCGAGCGTGACGGGGTGATCTTGCCCGTGGGGACGCTGGAGCGGCTCGAGCGCCACGCGATCGGGGTCGCTGAGAACGCCGACTGGCTCCGTTCGGCGGGCAAGCACCTCAAACGTGGGGTGCTGCTCCACGGCCCGCCGGGGACTGGCAAGACGCTGTCGGTGATGTATCTGCTGGGCGCGATGCCCGGGCGTACGACAATCCTGCTGACCGGCCGCGGTCTCGGGTTGATCGAGCAGGCGCTGGCGATCGGCCGAGATCTCGCGCCCGCGACGTTCGTGTTTGAGGACATCGATCTGGTCGCGACTGAGCGCACGATGGAGTTCGGCAACGAAGGTGTGCTGTTTGAGCTGCTCAACCAGATGGAGGGGCTCGCCGAGGACGAGGACCTGCTGTTCCTGCTGACCACCAACCGGCCCGACACCATCGAGCCCGCGCTCGCGGCCCGGCCCGGACGTGTCGACCTGGCGCTGGACATCCCGCTGCCAGACCCCGACGGCCGGCGGCGGTTGCTCGCGCTCTACGGCGAGGGGATCGACATTGACCAGGGCACAGAACGCGACCTCGTCAAGCGCTCTGACGGGGTCAGCGGCGCGTTTATCAAAGAGCTCACCCGCCAAGCTTGGCTACGTAGCGCGCTCGAGCGCCGCGAGGCGCCCACCGCCGAGGATCTTCGCCGCGTCCTCGACGAGCTGCTTGAGGAACGCTCCACCCTGACCAGACGGCTACTCGGCCAACCCGGCGACGGCGACACGGGCGCACACGGCGCCGGCGCCTTCCCCGAGATGGTGCACGCCCTCAATGCAGCCGGCCTTCCAATCCCGCCGTCGCCCTCAACCAGCAGCGATTCGTAGCATCCAACGATGCCGGCCCCGCGTCGCATCGCATCACGCGCCACAAGCCACTTGAGCCATGAAAAAGGTCAAGAACGCGACCGCGTGGGACGCTCCAGCAGCGCTTCGAGCAGGAACGTGACTCGACCGGGGTCGAGGAGCCGCGAGTCGGTCACCCACCAGGAGCGGCCGACGACCGGGCCACGGGCCGATACCGGCAGACGCTGATCCGCCAGATCCGCGGGCTCGTCCCGCGGCTGCGCGGCGCTCTGGGCGATCCATCGAGCAGCTTCGACGCTTCTGCAAAGCAGCCAAAGCGGCCACGAGCCTGGCGCTGCCGCTTCGAGCGGCCGCTGGAACTGAGCAGAAGTCCGAATCGGCCGCCGCCGCGCCGTCGACGCGCCTGCTGATCTGCGTCTCGCATCCGCGGCCTGACGTCGCTTTACGTGCCGGTCGCGATCGTCGTCAGTGCAGCTCCTCCAGCGCGGTCCGTAGAGCGACGAGGTCGGCAGCCCCGAATACCACGCGATTTCGCGTCGCGACATAAACCAGCTCGAGGTCCACTCCAGCGCGCGCGATCTTGCGGGTCAGGTCGGCCAGCACCCCGGGGCGATCCTCCACGTCGACCACCACGACCTCGCGCTCGCGGGTGACCGCGAGGTGCGAAATGGCCAATGCATGCTTCGCGGCCTCCGCGTGCGGGACGAGGATGTGAAGCTCGGCTCGCTCGCCCGGTCCAGTGCACGTTGCCGCGGCGATGTTCACGCCCGCATCGCTGATCGCGGCCGCGACCTGCGCCAGTGACCCCGGGGTGTTCTCGACGTCGATGACCAGGTCGAATGCCATCGTTACCGTGGGGCATCAGCCTACCGTCCGACGTGCGGACCGGAGCATGCGCCAGCCTTCCGAAGCAGATTGGCTCATCTGTTGGCGTTTGGGGCGGGGGCTGGCGCAGTATCGCCAGCGAGATCCTGTCTGAGCTAGCGGCGTTCGCGTAGCGCCGGCTCTGACGGATCACCAGACCCCCAGCTCCGACGGCGGTTCGCCTCTGCATCGGAGATAGCGCGTCGCAGGTAGGGCTGCGTTGCTGCGGGTTGGCTAGCGCGGCGGTTGGTCGCGGTCAGCCTGTAGGGAGGTGATCCCGGCGGCGACGGGGCAGGGGTCGCAGTCAGATCGTCGGCACAGCCGGCAGAGGTGTCTGAGTCGATCAGTGTCGGTGCTGGCGGCGGTCAGCGATGGAGCGACAAGCTCCGCGATCTGTTCGAGCACGGCGGGGTCGAGTGTCTCGGTGAGCGCGGCGATTGCCTGGTGGCGAGCTTCGAGTAGGCGGCGGTGCGTCCGGTGTCCTTGCGCGGTGAGGCGTAGGTGAACGGTCCGTCCGCGTCCTGGGCGGCGCTGCATCCAGCTGCAGCCTTCGAGACGATCGACGAGGCGCACGGCGCCGGGGTGCGTCAGGTCCAGCGTGCGCCTTAGCTCGTCGATGCTCATATCCGGGTCTGCCGCGACCGCGCCGAGCGCCGCCGGCGCCGCCCCAGCGATCCCGGCAACCTCCTCCGTCGATCGTTGGATCGCGTCAGCGACGGCCAGGCTCCAGGCGCCGATGACGTTCAGGGCATACTCGTGACTCTCTGCGATATGCATGACTCATATTATGATCGCTGGGGTGCGCCCAACCGTCGACGTCCATCCAGGATGACAGCGGTCCCGGTTGTGCTCGCGCTGTCATCGGCGCTCTGCTACGGGACCGGAGACTTCCTCGGGGGCGAGGGCAGCCGTCGTTCGAGCCCGGCGCAGATGTCGCTGCTCGTCCAGAGCACCGGCCTCGTCGTTGCGGTGATCGCCGTCGCGGTCACCGCCCACGGGTCACCGCCATCGGCGGTGATCTGGTGGGGCGCGCTGGCTGGCGTGGGCAGCGCGACCGGCAACCAGGCTCTGTACCGGGGGTTGGCCAGTGGCGCGATGAACGTCGTAGCGCCGCTGTCGGCGGTGCTCACGGCCGTCTTGCCGGCGATCGTAGGGTTCGCCGGCGGCGACCGGCTCAGTCTGGCGGGATGGGCCGGACTTGTCATCGCCATACCTGCGATCGGGCTCGTCTCGCTGTCCCCGGCTCAACCGAGTCCGGATCATTCCGGTCGGGCACGAAGCTCAGTCCGGTCAGGGGTGGGGTGGGGCCTGCTAGCCGGCTGCGGATTCGGGCTGCTATTCGTCGGACTTGACAAAGCCGGAACGACCTCCGGAGCCTGGCCGCTGCTGTCTGATCAGATCGTCGCGATCGTGTTGGTCAGCACCGTCACCACCTATTTGAGACGACGCGCCCGGGCCGACGCCCGCCAGTCGACACCGTGGCCACGTGCCCTGATCTGGGGACTGGCCTCAGGGCTTGGCGGCGCCGGCGGCAACATCTTCTTCTTTGCGGCCACCGGAACGGGATCGCTGACCGTCGTCGCCGTCCTCAGCGCCCTGTACCCAGCCATCACGGTCCTGCTCGCCGCCGTCGTGCTGCACGAGCGAACCGGCCGATTCCAACTTCTCGGCCTCGTCATCTCGGTCGCCGCCGTCGCTCTCATCTCGGGCACGTAGACCCGGGCGGCAACGCCGTGACCAACACCCCGAACCTCGTACGGCCAGCGGCCCATGAGCGAGACTCCCGTTCGACGCAAGCGCGCTGCGCCTGCACTTCTGCAAACTCGCCGGGGCAGCCACGAGATGGTGGCTTCCGCTCCGGCTACCGTCCCGAAGTCTCGCGGCGGTCGCTGAGATTCGCAGATCTGCTTGTGGCTGAGCCCGGCGAGCCTCCCCTCACTGAGAGTCAAACGGCGATCTGGCACCGCGGATGTGCTCGCGAACCGTTTAATGCTGAGATCGGAAGGGGCTGGTACCGCAGCGTGTGAAGTACGGCAGGACGGTCAGCGGCGCGGATACGCGGGCGCTGCTGGGTCCGTGGTGGATCACTCCAGACCGGGCTCGCCAGCAGCCGGGCGGGAAGTACACCTTGCGCGATATGGCCCCCTTTGTCACGACCGGGGCGACGAGCACGTCGGACCCGAGCATCCATTCCTGGTCCTGGTCCCAGGTTGCGCGGTCACCGGGGAACTGCAGCCATAGGGGACGGGTGACCGGCATCCCGGTGGCGTCGGCATGGTGCCAGAGGCGCTAGGATCAGCGGGACCGCCCTGAGGTGCAGCCGCGAGATCTTGTCGTAGGTTCGCGCGGTCGCGGCGCCGAACGACCACGGGGTGTGGGTCCCGGTGAGGCCCGAACCGTGCAGGCGGAACACCGGCGACAGCGCCGCCCATTCGGCCCAGCGCAGGAACAGTTGGCGGGTGGTCGGAGGGGTGGTGATGTCGAAGTACCCTCCGATGTCGGTGCCGTAGCCGTAGGCGCCGTCGATGGCCCGGTTGAGCATGTCACTAGTCAGCGACTGCAGGCCCGATGAGTGTGACCAGTCAGTCGTCTCGTCGCCGGGGAAGTTGGCGTTCTCATATCGCGCTAGAGCCGGTGTAGCCGGCACGGGTGAACACGAATGGGTCGGCGCCAGGATGTGACCGCTGATAGCGCGAGAACTCTCGGCGGGTTGCTCTGACGGCGAGTACCGGATACTGGTTGTGCATCGTCGCCCCGGTCTGGCCGTTGTGAAAGCGCATGTCGGTTAGCACCTGCTCGCCGAAGTCCTGCATGAACCCGTCGGCTCCGTGGTTGAGCGCCGCGGCCACCTGACGTTGCCAGAAGCGCACCGCGGCCGGATTGGTGAAGTCCAGCAGCGCGATCGGGATGCCGCCGGTCGAGGTGGTGTAGTACGGGGCGCCGGACGCGGTGCGGACCGCCAGGCCGGCGCGGACGGGCGCGGAGCCGGGGGTGAGCCAGGGACGCAGGTAGACCAGCGGGTGAATGTGGCGGGCTCGAAGTTGGCGAAACACCTCGGCTTGCAGCGAGGAGCTGATGTAGGTGATCAGATCGAGACCGTCGTTCTCGCTCGGCGTCGAGAGGCCCGGTGTGGCTCCGGGTAGGCCCCAGCCCTCCAGACGGTAGGCGGTGAGCGGCAGGTGATAGCGGCGGATGTTGATTAGGTCGGATCTGACCTCGGCTTGGTAGTCGGCCTGAGTCTCGCCGACGTTCTTGACGAGACGGTCGAGCATCGGACCGAGTGCCCAGCGGGCGGGAGCGGGCTGGCGGCCGCTGATCCGGGTCAGGGTCGCGATCGCCCTCGCGGCCGGACCGGTCGCCACCGTGTAGCTCAGGGAGGGCGCGGTAACGGTCACGTTCCAGTCGCGTCGGCCGTCGACGTCAAGCGCGAAGCGGGCGAGCTGGTACTGATCAAGCAGGAAGCCGTATGGGCGAGACGAGACGAACTCGGGGACCGGGTAGTACGCCGCGGTGGAGCCGTTGGGGTACAGCCGGCTTGAGAGCTTGGGGTCGTGGAGGTTCTCCTCCGAGGTCCAGCTGTCGAGCGTCTGTCCATGTTGGTCAAGGCCGTTATGGCGCCCCCCGAAGCCGAAGAACCCCTCGCCAGGGTCTGATTGAAACGAGTCGCCGACCTCAGCGACCCCGGTGCTCGGAGTCGGCCTCGCGTTCACTCGGATCGCGTCGTCGGCCCGCGGGACGACGGTGACCATCAACCGCCGACCGGCCGGGTCATCGGTTGACAGCACGAGCCGCACACCACGCCCGTCGCGGCGGGCGCTGAGAACCCGACGCGGCGAGTACCAGGTGCCCTGTGCGGTGCCCGACTTCAGGTCACCGCCCCACAAGCCACCCGCGTACTGCTCAATCGCGTCGGTCCCGACGAGGAACGACAACGGCGCAACCGGCGCGCGCGCAGCGGGGTTCGGGAGTCCCGGGCTGCGCGGATCGAACGCAGGCGGAAGATGCAGCGGATGGCGGCTGTGGTTGGCGATCTCGCTGAGCGCGGGGCCATCCCCTGGACGTTCGATCGCCAGGTGGTACGGGTTGCGCGTGATCACCGCTCGCGCCTTCGCGGCCGACACGGTGATCCTGGCCGGGGTCAGCTGCACGAGCGACTTCGCGGCGGCGGTAGCAATTGCTGGAGCCCACAGGGCGGCGCCGGTAACGACAGCCGTCAGGATTACGCGACGCACCTGGCCATCATCTCGCAACCGCGATCTTGGAAGACCCAGGCCACCCACCGTCGCGGATTTTCGACTCGCCGTCAAAGGTGCTCGGCTCGGCTCGCCCACGGCCTCCCGCGCGGGGGTGCTGGTGCGGCTGTGAGCGCTTGCCCGAGGACGACGGAGGCTGAGGTCGACACCCTGCTGTTGCCGTAGGGGCGCGTTGTTGGCGAGGTCACACCAACCCGTGGCAAATGATTAAGAGAAGGTCGCTGGTCCGGCATCGATCACGATCGAGACTGGGCTCAAGACACTGTGGCGGCCTTCAATTAGCTGCGCCCGCGGCGTCAACGGGTAGATCCGAGAACGCCGAGTTGACCAAGGCGATGACTCGTGTTGCATGAATCGGCTCGGTAGTAGATGCTCCGACGGAAGCCATCTGGTTTCTCAATACCTGTGCGCGTCCTGCTCGACGCTTCACGCCGCCGGTGGCATCTAGGACTTCTCGAGATGACATCTCCGTCCGGTCACGGCCCGCCGCCGCACTTCCACCAACTCTGTGGCGAGGACTGGACGGTCCGTCGAGCGGCCGGTGAATGACAGCCCAGCCGCCGGCGCCACGACAGAAGCGCTGATGACGGCTGCCGGCCCACTAACGTCGGAGGCACCCGGTCCTCATCAAGCGGGAGCCGCGGGAGCTGTCGTCGGGCCGAGCGGTGAGGTACGCGGCACCCCACGGTCTTTAGTAGGACCAGCACGCGAGGAGAGGAGACGCCATGTCCGCAACCGTTCTGTACATGTCCGTGTCCCTGGACGGATTCGTCGCCGGCCCCAATGCGGGACCCGGCAACGGGCTCGGCGACGGCGGCGAACGGCTGCACGAGTGGCTGCAATTGAGACGCGCCGACCCGGGCTCGGGAGTTCCCGGCCGTCCGGCGGGCGTCAACGGCCAGCTTTTCGACGAGTTCATGGCTACCGGCGCGGTCGTCGCAGGCCGGGGGACCTTCGAGCCCGCCAGGGGCTGGGGCGGCGACCACCACGACGGCGTGCCGATCTGGGTCCTCAGCCGCCGATCGCCCGGCATAGATGTCAGCCGATGGCCGCTGGTTACCTATACAAACGACGTCAAGCGCGCGATGACCGAGGCCAAGCGCGCGGCGGGCGAGAAGAATGTGCTGGTCCACGGAGCCGCAACGGCGCAGCTCGCGCTCGCTGCCGGTCTCCTCGACGAGCTCGAGCTCCATGTCATCCCAGTGATCCTTGGGCAAGGACGCCGTATGTTCGACAACCTCGGGCCCGCGCACATCAACCTACAGCGCACCCGGATCATCGAGGGCGAGGACGGCGTCACCCACACGCACTACCGCGTCGCGCGCTGAACACGGCAAGGCGCCGTCCTTCTCGGGGCGACCGCAGGCGTTCCAACACGCTCGTGGCAGGCATGTTTTGCACCCGGCCGTTTTGGTCGAGATCATCGATGGAGCTGACGCGATTGCCGCGCTCGACAGCTCATTTGAGAGCGCACAAACAGGCGCCGCCGGTGACAAGGGCAGGTGGCCATAGGGGTGAAATCAGGCGTTGGTCGGCGGGCGACGGTCGCTCAAGCGCTCTCAGGGAGGACCTGGCCCCCGTCGATCACCAGCGTCTGGCCCGTGATGTAACGCGCCTCAGGCGAGGCCAGGAAGCGCACCGCCCATCCGACATCCGCGGGCTGTCCGACCATGCCCAAGGGAATAGCGGCGAGCATCGCCTGCTCGTGGGCGGGGCCGAGGTCGTCGAAGCCGGGGGTGCGTATGTTGCCCGGCAGCACCGCGTTGACAGTGATTCCCGCGTCGGCCACCTCGAGCGCGACCGAACGGATGAAGCCGAGCATGGCGGCCTTGGAGGCTCCGTAGAGCGAGTATCCGGGCTGGCCCACCAGCGAGCCGGTAATCGAAGAGGTTAGGACGATCCGCCCGTACCCGTTGCTGCGCATCGGTTCCGAGGCAGGCCTGTGCGGCAAACACCGCCCCGCGCAGGTTGATCGCGATCAGCTGGTCGAAGGCGGCAGGGTCCAGATCGGCCAGCGGTAGGTGGGGGTAGATCCCGGCGTTCGCGGCGAGGATGTCGAGCCTGCCCCAGCGCTGCACCGCCGCCTCGGCCATCGCGACGAGATCCGACCGCACGGTCACGTCGGTTCTGACGGCCAGGCAGTGGCTGGCCGCTGGGGTCCAGGGCGGCCGCGGCGACGCCGGCGGCGTCGCCGTCGATGTCGGCCAGGACGATGTCGGCGCCCTCGGCCCTCAGCACGGCGGCGATTCCAGCCCCGATGCCGTTGGCGCCACCGGTCACGATCGCCACCTGTTCGTCAAGTCGCTCCATTTGGATCCGCCGGAGGAGCTGTGTCAGCCGGCGCCGATGTGGAGGCGTCGGCTTCGGTCGTTGTGGCCGCCTCCGCCTTGATCTTGAAGATCGGCGACTTGTAGACCTTGACCGCGACCACGAGCATGATGATCCCCGAGCACCGCGATCCCTCCGAGGATCTCCTTCTCGGTGGACGACAAGCCGACCGCTCCCTTGTAGGCGACCCAGAGCAGCAGGCCGGCCCCGGCCGAGGGGCATCACCCCGAGGATGCAACGAAGTCCTTCCACTGACCGGCCAATGAAACGACGGTAGAACCATGCCGCCGCGAGGCCGGTGATCGCGTAGAAGAGCGAGTACAGGAACCCGCTCACCGTGACCAGGCTTCCGATCGCGGTGGAAACCGAGCTGGAGTAGATGTCGATGATCCCGAGCACCATCATCAAGCCGCCCAGAGGCGATGGTGCTGAACGCCGGTGTTCGGAAACGCGGGTGGACGTGGCCCAGGCGGGCTGGCAGCACCCGGTCCCGAGACATCGAAAACATGAGCCGCGCGGTTCCGATGATCGCGACCTGCGTGGTTGCCAGCACCGAGAGGACGACAGCGAAGGAGATGACGCGGTCGCCGGCGGTACCGCCGAGCCGCTGACCAACGAACGCTGCGGCGTTGGCGGCATGGTCTTTGAGAGCTCCCAGGGGCGCGATGCCCTGGAAAGTGGCGAACATCGACACGAAGATCACGCCCGAGGATCGCTACCGCGACCACCGCGCCGAGGCCAGGGTTCCTCTCCGGGCGCTCGGTCTCCTCGTTGACGTAGATGCCACCGTCCCAGCCGGCGATAGAGGCCACAGCGATCACCATCGAGGCGCTGAACACTCCTGCGCCGGTGCCCTTGAAACTCAGCCAACTCGTCTGCGGCCTGACCGTTCCCGCCTTATGCACGAGGAAGACCTCGATGAACGCCCAGACGATGAACACAGTGAGGATGACGTACTCGATCAGTGCGACGGTAACCTGCAAGCGCGCACTGGGCCTGATCCCGACCACCGCGGTCGCAGTCAGAGCCGTGCCGATGATGAGAATCGCCAAAGCGCCGACGAACTGGTTGTTGGGCGAGAAGCCAAGCAGCGCGAGCACGCTCGGGCCGATCGTGATCACATCGATCAGCACAAAGCCGCCAAAGGCCACGAGCATCAGCCATCCGACGAGGTTGCCCACGTAGGGGCTGAACGCGCGGCAGACCCACTCGTACGTGGCGCCGGCGTTCTGGCGCCACATGTTCAGGCGCTGGAAGGCAACCGCGATGCACAGCAGACCGATTGCGGAGATGGCCAGAGGAAGGACCGTCCCGTAAGCCGAGCTGACGACCAGGGACGCAAGCACGATCGACACCGTCTGGCCGGGAGCGGCGCCGGCCAGTGCGAAGACGGTCGAGCCCAGAAGCCCGACCTCGTCCTTGGCCAGCGTGGGCTGATCGGTCGCCGAGCCCTGACCGGACCCGGCGACAGCCGATTCTGCGGAGGAGGTCATCTACGAATCCCGGTCTGTGATCTGGAAGCCTTCACGGTCCGTCTCCTCTGTCGGGTGCTCTGGTACCATGTAGAATTCCACATTGCACATGTGACGTCAACGCGACGGCTCCGTCCGGTACCGTGGGACCGGTTGCCAGCAAGGGAGAACTTGTCGTGGAGGCTGATCTAGGGGTGCAGCGCAGCAATATCGTGGCGATCAGCGCAGGAAGCCTGCGAGACCAGGTCCGGCGTTCGCTTGAGGCGGCGATGGTGGCAGGAGAGCTCGAGCCGGGCGAGCTGTACTCAGCACCCGCGCTGGGCGAGCGCTTCGGCGTGTCGGCTACGCCGGTCCGCGAGGCGATGTTGGATCTGGCTAAGGATGGCTTCGTGGTCGCAGAGCGCAACCGCGGCTTTCGCGTGGTCGAGATGTCGGAGGATGACCTCGACGAGATCTGCGACATCCGCCTGCTGCTCGAGGTGCCGACGACGGTCCAGGTGGCGAAGATCATCGACTCGGCGGTGCTCGACCGCCTTGCGACAATCGCCGATGAGATCATCGCCGCCGCTGCCCGGGCCGACCTGATCGACTACCTCGACTCCGATCGCCGCTTCCACGTTCTGCTCATCTCGCAACTCGGGAACGATCGTCTCACCGAACTGGTCGATCGCATGCGCCGGCAGACGAGGCTGTTCGGCCTCGTTGCCCTCGCCGAGTCGGGGGCGTTGGTCGCGTCGGCCCGGGAGCACCACGACCTGATCCAGGCCATGAGGGCTAGGGACGCCGCGGCGACCAAGGCCCTGATCAAGTCGCACATCAAGCACATCCGCGGCCTTTGGGTCGGCCGCGACGAGAAGTAGCCGGCCGCAGAGGCCGCCTCGCTCCGACTCAGAGGCCGTGTGGGGCGATTACCACAGCGCGGCTCGATGAGTTGAGTCCAACGCGGCCGTGCCCTATGACTCCCCCATCAGGTCGTCAGAGGACTGCGGCGCGAAGGGCTTCGGTCGATCAGCGGTCGCCAACGCCAGGGGCCGAGTTCAGTTCATGCCCGAGGCGACAGCCTGCTCGGTGAGCCGGCGTACCTCGGCCTCGTGAGCCGGATCGAGCTCGACTCGCGGCGGTCGGCAACGGCCGCCGTTGCGACCGACGATGTCCATCGACAGCTTGATCGCCTGGACGAACTCCGTCTTGGAATCCCAGCGCAGCAGCGGGTGCAAGGTCCGATAGAGCGCCAGCGCCGTCTCCAGATCGCCGGCCATCGAGGCCTGATACAGCTTCACGCAAGCGTGCGGAAACGCGCTGCTGTAACCCGAGATCCATCCGTCGGCCCCGGCCAGCGCCACCTCAAGGACCGTGTCATCGGACCCGATCAGCACGTCTAGGTCCGGCGCCAGCTCGCGAACCGCGTACACGCGGCGGGGGTCGCCCGCGAACTCCTTGACGGCAACAATCAGCCCCTCGCCATATAGCCGGGCCAGGATGTCGGGCCCGAGGTCGACCTTGGTGTCAAGGGGGTTGTTGTAGGCCACGACCGGAAGCCCTACGGAGGACAGCGCCCGGTAGTGCTCGACCACGCTGCGCACGTCCGCGCGATAGGAGTTCGGCGGCAGGGCCATGATCGCCGGGGCGCCGACCTCGGCCGCCTGCTCGGCCCAGTGGACCGACTCCCGGAAGCCGTAGGCGCCAACCGCAGGAATCACGGCAAAACCGTCCGGCGCGGCTTGCATGGCGGTGCTGATGATGCGGGCCCGCTCGGCCGCGGTCAGGGTCTGATACTCACCCAGCGAGCCATTGGGGGTGATCCCGTCGCAGCCCGCCTCAGCCAGCCATGCGATGTGCTCGGCGTAGCGATCGAAGTCGATCTCCAGGTCCTGATCGAGGGCCAGAGGGTTGGCCACCAGGACCCCGTGCCACGGTTGTCTCTCGCTCGACACCTCAAGCGTAGTATTTCACATATCACAACGGGGGGTGTGTCGACCGGAGCAGGAATTGCTCTCCACGGGCCGCTTGCTGCGGCCGCGTCAACTTGGGAGCAACGACCGATCGATCGAGCACTTGGCCGTGTGCAGCCGGTTGCTGACCTGCCCGATCCCGCAGTGGGCCCCGATGCCCATCACCAACGCCGCCTGTTCGGAGGTGAGCTCCCACTCGTCCTCTAGCCACAGCTTGAGCTCGCGAAACGCGGCGCGGCACGCGTCGGCCAGCGAGATTCCGGAGACGATGGTCGTCAGCCGGTCGGCACTGAAGACCCGGGGAGTGCCCATCGAGACCGGCCGGATCATCGGGCGCGCGCGGGCGACGATCCGGCTGCCGACCTCTGGGGCAGCCACGACCTCACCGTCGCCCATGGCGGCCTTGCAATCTCCGAAGTAAAGGCCGCCTCCAGGCAAGGCGACTGGAAGAACGACCGTCGCTCCGCCCGTGATCTCGCGGCAGTCGACGTTGCCCAAGTAGCCGCCCTCGTGGCGGCTCAGGACGGTCTCGCGTGCCGGAGCGGTCGCCAGACAGCCGATCAGGGGTTGCACCGGCACCGTCCAGTCCGGGCCGAGGCGAAGCCGGTCGGCGGCCACTGGAAGCTGGACCACGTGGTCCTCCTCATGCCACCAATCGGCGGGGGATGCCGCTTCGCAGCGACTGACGACCACGTAGCCGGGCGTGATCAAATCGATGGATTCGATCGTGACTGCCACCGCCTGGCCCGGCTCGGCTCCCTCAACGGAGATCGGACCGGTGACGCCGTCGAGGTTCTCCTCCACCCAGGCCACGGTCTCGAGGGTGAAGTTCGCCGGGTCCTCGAAGCGGCCGGTGAAGCAGTCCTCGGTCAGTACGGTGAACGTCTCATCCGCGGCCACGGTCCCGATCGGGTCGTGGGCCGGGCTGTAGGTGTATTTGATGTCGGTTGTCCTGAAGGTCTGCATCAGCGGTTGGGCACCGGCAGGTCCGGCGGCAGGGGCGAATCCGGCGTGATCGGCCCGTAGCCCTCGAACTCGCCGTACTCGGCGAAGATCCGGCTATAGAACTTCAGCGCATCGCGGTCGAGCTCGATCCCCAGGCCCGGGCCGGTGGGGACTGGGATCGCCCCGTCGACGAACTCGACCGCGCTAGCCAGCAGATCGTGGACCAGGAAGGTTAAGAATTGCTGGTGGCCGAGTTGCGGCGAGGGCAATGTGCCCAGCACATGGGAGGCTGCGATCGTGGTGATGCCGAGGTCAGCGAAGGCGTGCTTGCAGATCGGCAGACCGGCGGTCTCGCACATCACCGCGGCGTTGTGAAACGGAACCAGGCCGCCGAGCTGGTGGGGGTCGGTGACGATCACGTCGGCAGCGTGCTGAGCGATCACGTCCTGGACCTGCGCCGGCAGCCAAGCGGACTGGTTGGCACCAATTCGAACCCTGCTCTTGGCCCGCAGGTCGGCCAATCCTGCGATGTTGTGCATGTCGATTGGCTGCTCGACGAACTCGACTCCCACGTCCTCGAAGCGCCTCAGCGCATCGACGGCCTCGAACACTGACCACGCCTCGTTGGCATCTACTCGGACAGCCACATCGTCGCCAACTTCGTCGCGGATGGCCCGGGCCAGCCGGAGATCGTTGTCGAGGTCGAAACCGATCTTGATGTAGACCGTCTTGAAGCCGCGCGCGGCGCCTTCGGCCGCCTGGGCCCGAGCAGTCTCTGGGGTGCGGTCGTCGACGCCGATGAACCAGTAGAAGGGGACGTGCTCGGTGTTAAGGCCTCCGAAGAACTGGTGTACCGGACACCCATGAGCTTTGCCGCAGATGTCCCAGAGGGCCATTTCGATGGCGGCGGTGGCTCCGTTGCCGAGGTATGGGTAGTGGTGCCAGCCGCGGTCGGCGGCCCGGCCCAAGAACCGGGTGACCCGGAGCGGGTCCTCGCCCACGATCCACGGGACGGTGGCCTCCAGCGCAGCGCGAACGAGCGAGATCAGGGGACTGCCGGGTACCTCACCGATGCCGGTGATGCCCT
The DNA here is from genome assembly GCA_963714245.1 of uncultured Solirubrobacteraceae bacterium. Taxonomy (GTDB): domain Bacteria; phylum Actinomycetota; class Thermoleophilia; order Solirubrobacterales; family Solirubrobacteraceae; genus Palsa-465. Next base: position 613,864 of record CAVQNR010000005.1, read on the forward strand.
CATCGGTGTGCACCTCAACGATGGCGTTGGTCAGCCCCCACATGCGCCCGAAGCGCCAGGTTTCCGGGTGGGTGAAGGGAACCGAGACGACGTGGACGTCAACGTCACTGACTTTCATCCGGTCCTCCGGGACGTCGGTGTGGGCGCGAATCGGCGGTAGCACCTCCGGCAGCAGTAGCATGGTACATGATACTTTGGCTGCTTCGGCTCGTCCAATCGTCCTGTCGTTCTCGTGGTACAGGTGCGTGCGCGGCGCGAGCGCGCATCACGCGCAGGCTTCAGGCGCGCCATCGCGCTAAGCCTGCCCGCCTGGAGTGTCGCTTTATAGCCCGCCGACCACCGCCACGACCGCCCAGGCCCGCCGCCCGCTGCGACCCTGCCGGCTGGAACCCAGCACGGGGGCCTGCGCCAGCACGACTCAAAGCGTCATGTACTTCCTCAGGCCAAGGCCTAGCCAGCGCGACACTCCCCATCGCGAGCAGCTGAGCCAGCCGTCACGCCAGACCGCCCCTGTGCATTGCCGGTTGCTGGCTGCGTACGTGCGGTGGCGGACATCGCTGCCACCCATAGCAACTTGCCTGCAAATGGACGACTTTGGTGCCCGCTATTGACACGACTGAAAATCGTCGTGTCCCCGGTTCAAGTCCCGGTCTCGCCATCACCCGAAAGACCTGCAGATCGGCCACCTCCGAGAAGGTGTCGGACCGCACGAAGTGGCCGTCTTTGGTCCGGCAAGCGCCGATCCGCGATTCACCGGACCAACAGTCCGACGAAGAACGCCAGGGATCCGGTGCCGGCCGCGTCCAGGGCCTGTGGTCAGACGACGATCCGAGGTGTCCCGGGCCGGTCGACTGACGCCCGGGTCTGTCCTCGATGAGTTCCTGACCCGCGCGCGTGTCCTGCGTGGAGTCGCTCAGCGCGCGAGCTGCCCGAGCGTGTCGTCAACGGTGGCGACCGCCACGACGTACGCGACGTGGGTTGCGAGACTGGTTGCGATCACGTCTTTTGGCCAACGCCACGGCGGCGGCGTTCGCCCCAGCAACGGGAACAGCGTCAGCGTCGCACTCATCAGCGTCGCGCCGAACAGGGCGCTCGCCACAGGTTCGGAGAACCGTCCGCGCAACATCCCGTGCCAGACCCCGAAGACTGAACCGTAGCCCCAGCGCAGCGCCAATCCGAGCTCGTTTTCCTCGCGGCCGGTCACGTGCGGCAGGTGCATGATCGATGCGACGATCTGCCCGGGCACGAGCGAGTCGTCGTAATCGAGCTGGCCGGTGTGTCCACGTCGTACCCGCCGCTCTGTCGCATACGCGAGCGTCAACGCGAGCGTTCCGGCGCTACCAGCCAGAACGCCTCGGACCGGCATTCGCCTCACTACCTGCCCAAGCTGTCTCTCTACGTCGGCCATCCCAATCCACTCCAATGTTGTTCAGCGTCAAGACGCGGTCGAGCGGATCCAATCCTTCGCGGCTCTGGGTGATCGGCAGAACCGTTCGATCCCGGAGGGCAACGTGAACGTCGCACGGCCGGTCATGGGGAGCAATAGTGCGCGCATGCATAGTGAGCGGCGGCCAACATCCCCATCTCACGGATACCCTGCGGTGCGCTCGTTGGTTAGTCAACGCGGGCGCAGGACCGGTACCCGGCGCGGCGCTGCAAGCGGCGTGAGCGGTCCTGGGGCAGCAGCTTCGCAAGCCAGCGGGGCCGCCGCGCTGGGAGCATGACCTGGCCGAACACGACAGCGGGTCAGATCGCGCTCCAACACGCCCTCCTGAGGAGCTTCGCGACTCGGCGCCGGTCCTCGGCTCGAGTTGTCTCGCCCCGCCGCTTCAGCGGTGTTTGTCGACGGCGGAACGAGGCGACCCCTGCCCGACCCATCCACCCCGCGCGCCTGAGTGGCACCCCGGAATCGGGTAGCCTCGCTCGCTGCATGCCAGCGAACCGGGGCGGGCCCAAAGCGAGCGTCTTGAGTCGGCGTGCGTTCTTGGTCGGCTTGGGCGGCGGCGGGGCGGTTTTGATCGCCGGCTGTGGCGGGTCGAAGTCCCAGTCCTCGTCGTCCACCGCGAGCAGCAGCGCCAGCACCGCGAGCAGCAGCACAACCGCGAACAGCACAACCGCAAGCGCGACCGCGACTCAGTCCGATGCCCAGGTACTGCGGGGCTCGATCCGCGGGCATGTGTTCGAGCCGGGCAAACCGGGATATGCCGCCGCTGCTCGCGTCTACAACCTGCGGTTTGACGACATCCACCCGAGCGCGGTGGCGCGACCCGCCGACGCGGTCGACGTCCGGAACGCGGTGCGCGCGATGGTCCACCGCGGCGCTACGGTGCGGGCGCGCTCGGGAGGTCATAGCTACGCGGGCTATTCGACGCTGTCTGACGGGGTCGTCATCGACCTGAGCGAGTTGGACTCGATCGTCGTCGATCATCGATCCCAGACAGCCAAGGTCGGGGCGGGCGCGCAGCTGATCGACGTATACGCCGCGCTCACGAAGGCAGGAGCGCTGCTGCCCGGGGGATCGTGTCCGTCGGTGGGCATCTCCGGGGTCACGCTCGGGGGCGGTTTCGGGCTCGCCGGCCGACGTTTCGGGTTGACCGCCGACAACCTCGTCAGCGTCGGGATCGTAACCGCCGACGGTCGCCTGCAGACCGTCAATGCGCAGACCGACAGTGATCTCCTGTGGGCGCTCAAGGGCGGTGGCGGCGGTAACTTCGGAATCGTCACCGAGTTCACCTTCAACGTCCATCCGCTGCCCCCGAGCGCGACCTTCTTCAATGTCACCTGGCCATGGTCGTCCGCCGCGCAGGCAATCGCCGCCTGGCAGTCGTGGGCACCGCACACCACCGACAAGATCACATCGATCCTGCACCTGGACGCGATTCAGGGATCGCCCACGGTCAGCACGGTTGGTCAGTACCTTGGCTCCTCCGCCGCGATCTCGGGACTGATCGCGTCGCTGCTCGCCGTGCCCGGCGCAGCGCTGGCCGCCAACGTCGAGATGCCCTATTTGCAACTGCAGCTGCTGCTCGCCGGCTGCGCGAGCAAGACGTTCGCCGCCTGTCATACCGTCGGAACCTTTCCGGGTGGGACGCTGCCACGCCAGGCGTTCAACGCCAAATCGGACTATGTGGCAAAGCCGCTCCCGAGCGCCGGACAGGCGGCGATGGTGGCTGCGACCGAGGCGCCCGGCGCAGGCGCACTGCTATGCGACTCCTATGGCGGGGCGGTCAACCGAGTGTCCCCAACGGCCACCGCGTTCGCGCATCGCGAGCAACTGTTCTGCATCCAGTATTACGGCCAGGGCGCCAGCGCGTCGTGGATCGACCAGGCCTGGACCAAGATGCAGCCCTACGTGTCCGGTCAGGCCTACCAGAACTACATCGACCCGACCCTGAAGGGCTGGCAGCAGGCCTACTACGGGGAGAACCTCGGGCGGCTCAAGGCCACCCGGCAGCGTGTCGATCCCGATCACTACTTCAACTTTCCGCAGGCGATCGACAGTTGAAGCCCTTGGCGTCGCGATACGGCACTCGAGCCCGCGCCGGGTAACGGAGGGGCCGTCCCGGATCGCTTCACGCGGCTTTGCTGACCTCGCCGGTGCGCTTGACCGCCCAGATGATCAGGACGATTGGGATCACCCAGTTGAAGATCGTGTTGCCGCGCCGCGTGTCAAGCGCGCCAGCGACGATGTGCGACGCCATCATCGCCAGGAAGACGCACCCCCACATCGCCGTCAACTGGCGGTTGACCCGCTTGAACCGCGCCGACCCCCAGAACTCCCTCGGAACCGATTCGCGCGCGTACTGCTCGGTGAACGGGACGAACTGAAGCGACGAGAACGCAATCAACGCCAGCAACAGCGCCGCGATCGCCCTTGCGTAGCGCGCAAGCCATTGCGTCGCGGACGGGTCCGCGATGAACGCCACGATCGTGAAGCCGATGAACGCGACCACTGCCCCTAGCTCCAGCATGCGAGGCCGCCCCGCGAGCACCGCCGGGGCCGCGATCAGCACCGCAGCGATCAGCGCGACCACGGCGGCTGCCTTCAACGTGTCGTGCTGGGTGATCAGCGAAAAGAGGATCCACGGCACAAACGCCAGGTAGATCCCGCTCCCCGGCCCGCGCTCGGTCTGGTGCGTGTCAGCGGTCGACTTCGCCGGTTCTGAAGTGGACACCGCCCTCCCTTGCCTGCGGTAGCGTGGGCTGCGAGCGGTATGTCCCGCCAAGCCCGATTGCGTCAAAAGCATACGCAAGGGATTGCCTGCTCGCTTGCCCGCCGAGCGTTCAGACACGACCATAGGAGCGGCGATGACAAGCAGCAGCTTTGACATGCTCTCACTGATCCAGCCAAGCGATCGCCGGGCGCTCGTCGACCCGGACGACGGCCGGGTGCTCAGCGCAGAGCAGCTGCACGAGCAGATCGATCGACTCGCGGCGCGTCTGGTCGGTGCCGGCGTGCGGCCCGGTGGGGTCGTCGGGATCGTCCACGAGCACGGCGTCGGCGGCGTGCTGGCGTTCTTGGCGATCGTCCGCTGCAACGCGGTGGCGATGCCGCTCAGCCCGCAGCTGCATCCGCACGAGATGACCGCACTGCTGGGGCCGCATCGTCCGGCGGCGATGCTGGTCGGCGGCGAGGGGGTCCAGCAGGGCGTGACCGCGGCCGCCGACCTCGGCGTTCGCGCGCTGGCACCGCTCGATGATCACAGGCCGGACGCCACGTCCGGCGACGGGCGCCCGTTGCCCGACGGCGATCCCGATGCAGTGGCGTTGCTGTTGCACACCAGCGGCACCACCGGACGCCCGAAATCGGTGCCATTACGTCAGCGTCACCTGGCGGCGTCCGCTCGATCGATCGCCGATGGCTACGGGCTTGGTCGTGACGATGCGTCGTATTGCGTGATGCCGCTGTTCCATGTCCACGGACTGGTCGCGTCGACGCTGGCTGCGCTCGCGGCCGGAGGCGCGGTCATCGTCCCTCGGCGGGTACGTCCCCGTGCGGTCTGGCAGCACGCGATCGAACACGACGCCAGTTGGCTGTCGGCGGTCCCGACGATCCTCGCCAAGCTGCCCGAGCTGCCGCAGGCGGGGGTTCCCACGCTTCGGTTCGTGCGGTCTTGCTCCTCGTCGCTTTCGCCCACGCTGTGGTCAAAGCTCGAGCAGCGGATCGGCGTCCCGATCATCGAGGCGTACGGGATGACCGAGGCATCGCACCAGATGACCACCAACCCGCTGCCACCCGAGCAGCGCCGGCCAGGGACCGTCGGCGTGTCGGCAGGGGCGGCCGTCAAGATCGTCGATCAGCAGTGGCGTTCACTGCCGCCGGGTCACGCTGGGGAGGTCGCGGTGAACGGCCCCGGAGTGGTCGACGGGTATCTCGACAACCCCGATGCGAACGCGGCGTCGTTTCGCGACGGGTGGTTTCGCACCGGCGATCTGGGCCGGTTGTCAGATGACGGTTACCTCACGCTGGAGGGCCGCCTCAAGGAGATGATCAACCGCGGTGGCGAGAAGATCGCCCCGCGCGAGATCGACGAGGCGCTGCTCGCGCACGGAGCCGTGCTCGAGGCGGTCGCGTTCGGTCGAGCGGATGACAAATGGGGGGAGGTCGTGGAAGCCGTGGTCGTGCTGCGCGAGCCGGTCGAGCCGGGGTTGCTGCGCGATCATTGCGCCGAGCTTCTGGCGCCGTTCAAGGTGCCGCGAACGGTCCACGTCGTCGACGCGATCCCCAAGGGTCCGACCGGAAAAGTTCAGCGACGGCTCATCCCCGACCAACTCGACACGTGAAGGTCGCAGTCCTCGGCGCCGGAGCCATCGGCGCGCTGGTCGGTGCGTGCCTGGCGCGGGGCGGAACCGACACGTACCTGATCGCCCGCGGGGCGAACCTCGAGGCGATCCAACGGCACGGAGTCCGCGTTCGTGATCTGGACAAGACGTGGTCGGTCGAGGTGCCGGCGACCGAGGACTCGTCAGAGATCGGTCCCGTCGATTGCGTGATCCTCGGGCTGAAGGCCTACGACTACGCGGACGCCGGCCCACTGCTGGCGCCGCTGCTGGCAGCTCACACATCCGTTGTGCCGGCGCAGAACGGGATTCCCTGGTGGTATTTCCACGGTCACGGCGGTCCGTATGACGGACGGCGGATCGAGAGCGTCGACCCGGCGGGCGCGGTGAGCGCTGTGATCGATCCGGCGCGGGTGATCGGCTGTGTCGTGTATCCGGCCGCTGTGTTGGAGGCGCCCGGTTTCGTGCACCACGTCGAGGGCCGGCGGTTCGCGATCGGAGAGCCGTCCGGGCAGCTCAGCGAACGTTGCGAGTTGCTGTCGCAGGCGATGGCAGCCGGCGGGCTGAAGTGCCCGATCGACCCCAACATCCGCCAGCAGATCTGGGTCAAGCTGATGGGCAACGCGGCGTTGAACCCATTGAGTGTGTTGACCGGCGCGACGATGTCCGAGTTGTGCCGATTCGAGCCGACCCGAGCGGTCGCCGGCGCAATCATGCAGGAGGTGATCGACGTCGCGACCGCCCTCGGCTGCGAGGTTCCGGTCTCGATCGAACGCCGGCTCGGCGGCGCCGAGCGCGTCGGCGAGCACCGCACCTCGATGCTGCAGGACCTCGAGGCCGGCCGCCGCCTGGAGCTCGACGCGTTGATCGGCGCGATCGTCGAGCTCGCGGATCTCACCGACGTGCCAGCGCCACGCCTGCAAACGGTCCACGCCACCGTCTCGCTGCTTGCCAAGGGACGCTGAGCGGTTCGGTCGGCGCGTCTGGCCTTGATCGCGCGCTCGTCAGCTCACGGTGGGCCCGCGGTCTCGCGCCTGCGATCGGTCACGGTTAGGCTTGGCGGCGTGACGAGCCTGGGGCGGCGGCGAGCGGCGATCGCGATCCTGATCTCGGTTCTGGTGGCGATGCTCTGCGCGGTGCCTGGCGCAATGGCGTCCGATTCGCCGACTCAGCGGCTGGTCGATGCCTACGCGCCGATCGTGATGATGCGCGCCCAGCACGACGGGGTGTGCAACACCTCTGAGGAGCAGTACGGCCCGCCGACCACGGTCAACGTGGTGTTACGCAACCCGAGCGTGCGGTTGCTGCACCATGTCGGAGGACGCATGGTGCAGGTCCACCGCTCGCCGGGAGCGGCGGACCTGGCGGGTCGCAACGAGAACTTCTATCTCGATCTGCCGGGAAACCCGTTGCGTCCCGGCTGCACGTACGCGCGTGCCTTCGCTGCCCTGCGCCGCGCCGGGCGAGCGCCGGCGATCACCTACGCGCATATCGCGCGTGAGCCGGGTTATCAGGGCTTCGCGGTGCAGTACTGGTTCTATTACTACTTCAACCAGTTCAACGACCTGCACGAGAGTGACTGGGAGGGCATGCAGATCACGTTTGACACGACCAGCGCCACCCAGGCGCTCGCGGTCGGGCCAGACGAGATCGTCGTCTTTCAGCACAGCGGGGGTGAGCACACCAGTTGGCTGGATCCCAGGGTCCAGAAGCGGGGCAGGCACCCGGTCGTGTACTCGGCCGCTGGGTCGCACGCCACGTTCTACAGCTCGGCGTTGTGGCTGGGCACCGGCCAGAACGGCTCCGGCGTCGGGTGCGACAACACCACCGCGCCACTGACCGCGTTCCGTCCTCGTCCGGTACTGCTGCCCAACACGATCCCTCGAGCCGGACGATTCGCCTGGCTTGACTACGACGGGCACTGGGGACAGCGCGAGGCCGGCTTCAACAATGGGCCCCAAGGTCCAAATACCAAGACGGTCTGGGGGACGCCGTTCAGCTGGATGTACTCCACGCGGACCAGAAGCCCCGAGGTGCCTGGCGACTCGCTGATGGGGCCGGCGGTCTCCCACACCTTCTGCGGCGCAGTCGCCGACGTGTCGCGCTTCATCAACCTCAAAGCCGAGACCTCGGCCGGCGCAATCGCGCTCGCGCTGGCGGTCATCATCGCGCTCACGTTGCCGCTGGTCCTCACCCGATGGCGGCCCGTGCAACTGGACCCGCTGCGAAGCGCCCGCGCGGGTGGCCAGATCATCCTCGCGGCGGGCCGCCTGTTCGGTCGTCACGTCGTGTCACTGGTCTTGATCGCGCTCGTTGCGCTGCTCGCGGTCACGCTCCTGGAGGGGCTGGAATGGCTGGTGCGCCATCTGCTGAGCGCCAACCATTCGGGGGTCTCGCTTACCGACACCAGCTACGAATCCGGCCCATCGCCTGCGCTCAGCATCGGCCGGACGATCGCCACCCCGTTTGCCGCGGCGATCGTGGTCGCCTTCATCCGTAACCTCGAACGAGGCCAGGACACGCGCCTGCCCGCGATCACGATGGCGGTGCTACGCCGTGTGTGGCGGCTGGTCGCCGTCCAGATACTGATCCTCGTGTGTTTGGTCTTGCTGGTGGTGACGATCATCGGGATACCGGTCGCCGTCATCAAGTTCATCGACTGGCAGTTCGCCCAGCAGGAGATCCTGTTCGAAGATCGCTCGATCCGAGACGCGATGCGTGGCAGCACCCGGCTGGTGCGCGGGCATCGCTGGCACACCGGCACGGTGGCCGGCGCGCTCTGGGTGCTCAGCCAGGTCCCGGCGATCCTGCTCGGCGCCGCGTTCATCTTCACCAGCATCCCCGCCAACCTGATCAACCTGCTCGGGGCGATCGTCTACGCGCTACTCGTCGTCTACGTCAGCACCGGACGCACGCTGCTCTACCTCGATCTCGCCTATCGCCACGCGCACGATCCCGCGCCCTCGCGTCAGGCGCGTCGACTGTGGAGAAGGAGCCCCGCGACACCGGGTCCGGCCGGCCCTTCGCCGTCGAGCGCTTAGCGCATCGGGAAGCTTTCGGGGGAGGTGCTTGGTTGAATCCGCGGCATGGCCCCCGGACCGCGTCGACGATCCAAGGCTCTCCCCGGCCATCTGCCGCAAGCCGCCCCGGGCGAGGTGCTGGTCTGGACCGACGGCGCCTGTCAACGCAATCCCGGTCCCGGCGGATGGGCGGCACTGCTGTGCTGGGAGGACGGGATCGTCGAAGAACACAGCGGCGGGCTGCCGCTCACGACCAACAACGTGATGGAGATGACGGCGGCTCTGCAGGGCCTGCGAGCGCTGCCGTCCGGATCACGCGCGTGCGTGGTGACCGACTCCCGATATCTGCACGACGGGATGACGTCATGGATCACCGGCTGGAAGCGCAAGGGCTGGAAGACGGCCTCGGGCGATCCCGTCAAGAATCAGGCGATCTGGGTGGCGCTCGAGGCGGCGGCGTCAGAGCACGAGCAGATCCGCTGGCACTGGGTCAAGGGGCATATCGGCCACGCCCTCAACGAGCGCGCCGACGTGCTGGCCGTCGCCGCAGCCCAGCAAGCGGCCCCGTCTGACCGTCTACTGAGGTAAGAGGTTGATGACCGCTCCGCGAACGCCTCGATGTAGCCGCGCGCGGAGGTGTTCGGCGATGATCTGCCCGTGACGATGCGGATCTTCCTCGCGGGCGCGACCGGGGTGCTCGGCAGCCGACTGGTGAGACTGCTCACGGCCGACGGTCACGCGGTCGTCGGCATGACGCGATCACCGGAGAAGGCGACGGTGCTGCGGCGGGCGGGAGCCGAGCCGGTCGTCTGCGACGTCTATGACCGCGACGCACTGATCCGGGAGGTGTGTCGGGCCGCGCCGGAGATGGTGATTCACCAGCTCACCGACCTGCCCGACTCCCTCGACGAGCTTGCCGGCGCACGCAAGCGCAACGCGCGCATGCGTCGCGTGGGCACGCGCAATCTCGTCGATGCGGCGGGGGAGGCCGGCGCGACCAGGTTGCTGGCGCAGAGCATCGCCTGGGAGCCGACCGGCGACGGCGCGCAAGCCAAGGCCGAGCTTGAGCGGATCGTGCGCGGTTTCGGTGGCGTGGTGCTGCGCTACGGCCAGCTGTACGGGCCCGGGACGTTCCATCAGCAAGCGTTGCCCGAGCACCCGCGTGTGCAGATCGACGAGGCGGCAACGCGGACGATGCAATGCCTGATGCTCACCGACACGACCGTGATGATCGCCGAGGCGCGGTAGCGAGTCTCACGATTCATACGACCTAAGGCTGACCCCGCGGGGTGCAAAGTTCATCCTTGCGCCGTATTGCCGCTCGCGGGTCGCGGTCTGATACTGCAAAGTCGTATGACCTCGCGCAAAACAGGCCGGCATCCGACGGGACCGGCGGACGGCTCGGTTCCGGTGCTTCGCCGGTTCTTCGCGCAGCCGCTCGCCGCCAAGGTCCCCGAGGTCATCTTCCTGTTTTGGGTGGCGAAGATCCTCACCACCGCGGGGGGCGAGGTCACCTCCGACTATCTCAAGACCTACGGCAACTTCGGGGGCGGCGGTACCGAGGTGGCGCTGTTCGTGATCGGTCTCGTCCTACAGTTCGGCACACGCCGGTACCGAGCGTTCGCCTACTGGTTTCTCGCCTACGCGATCGCGATCGCCGGCACCGGCATCTCGGATTTCCTTCACCTCGACGGCCACATCCCGTACATCGGCACAACGATCCTCTGGGCAGTCGTGTTAGCGGTGATCTTCTGGTGGTGGTACCGCTCCGAGGGGACGCTCTCGATCCACAGCATCACGACCCAGCGACGCGAGGTGTTCTACTGGGCGACGGTGTTCGCGACGTTCGCGCTGGGAACGGCGCTCGGCGATTTCACCGCGGATTCGCTGGGGATGGGATACCTGGTGTCGGGTCTGTTCTTCTTCGTGGTGATCCTCTTGCCGGCGCTCGCCTGGCGGCGATTCGGGCTCAACAGCATCGCGGCGTTCTGGATGGCGTACGTGGTGACGCGTCCGCTCGGCGCCTCGTTCGCGGACTGGATCAGCAAGCCGGCGAGCCTCACCGGGCTCGGTTTTGGCAACGGGCCGACCGCGATCCTGTTCGCGGTCGCGGTGTTCATCCTCGTGTCATACCTCGCGATCGCCCGCCCCGATATCCAGCCGGCGGCCGATGCGCGGGTCAGGCGCCCGGGTTCGGTGCCGTCCAGCGCCGAGCTCGACGTCGGTTAGACAGCGCGCGGCCGCCGGCACAAACGGCGACCTGGGCTCGCCCCGTCGGCGGCGGCTCACTGCGCGGCCGTACACTCGCGTTACGACACGGCCGAGGGCGCCGGGGTGACGGATCGGGGAGATGCATGGGCGAGCGCCTCGCATCCAAGCGCCGACCCGCCGACCGCCGGCACACTCGGCGCCGCGACTCGATCGAAAGCGACCGACGATGACCGCCACCGCTCCCGACCGCGATGACGACCGACCGCTGCGCCAGCTTGACGACGGACTCACCGGCGACGTCCATCTGCCCGGCGATCCCGGTTACGCCGAGCTGGGCGTGCCGTGGAACGTCGCGATGGCGTCGACCCGCGACCCGCGGGCTGTGGTCGCGGTCGCCGACGCTGCGGATGTCGCCGCGGTCATCCGCTTCGCCGCCGCCAACGGGCTGCGGGTCGCCGTGCAGCGGACCGGTCACGGCGCGGTCGCGCTCGAGGGCGACGACATCCTGCTGATCCACACCGGCCGGCTGCGCCGCTGCGAGCTTGACCTCAGCACCGGTTGCGCTCGGATCGGCGCCGGAGCGCTGTGGCAGGACGTGCTCGACGTGGCAACGCCGCACGGACTGGCGCCGCTGTGTGGCTCCTCCCCGACGGTCGGCGTCGTCGGGTATCTCACCGGCGGCGGGATCGGCCCGCTCGTGCGCAGCCACGGCCTGTCGGCCGACTACGTGCGCAGCTTCGAGGTCGTGACCGGCGAAGGAGTGCGGCAACGCGCCAGCGCAGACGAGTGCACCGACCTGTTCTGGGGTCTGCGCGGGGGCAAGGGCACGCTCGGGATCGTCACCGAGCTCGAGCTGGAGCTGCTGTCGCTGCCCGTGTTCCATGGCGGCGCGCTGTATTTCGCCGGCGTTGACGCCCCGCGCGTGCTGCCCATCTGGGAGCAGGCCTGCCGCGATCTGCCCGACCACACGAGCAGCTCGGCGGCGCTGCTGCAATTGCCGCCGCTCCCGGAGGTGCCAGAGCCGCTCGCGGGCCGGATGACCCTCGCGATCCGGATCGCGACCGTCGGTGGGGCGGACGCCGCTGAGACGTTGGCGACGCCGCTGCTCGCCGCCGCGAAGCCGGTGCTGGGTGGCGTCGGAGAGCTCCCCTACAGCGCGATCTCGCAGGTGCACGCGGACCCGACCGAGCCGATGCCCGCGTACGAGGCCAGCGCCCTGCTAGCCGAGCTGTCGCCCGCCGTGATCGACGCGCTGCTGGCGGTCGCCGGTCCGGAGGCAGGATCGCCGCTCACGGTCGTCGAGCTGCGTCAACTCGGCGGAGCGCTGGCCCGGACCCCGGCGATCGCAAGTGCCTTCTCGCATCGGGATGCCGTGGCGAACCTCGAGGCGATCGGGGTGCCGGTCGGCCCGCAGGGCGAAGCCGTCGTCGCCTACTGCCACGAGGTCGTGACCGCGCTGGCACCGTTCGCGACCGGCGGGGCGCTGTCGAACTTCGCAGCGACGGCCGACCCGGCGGTCAACGCCGCGCGCTGCTATGACGAGCCGACGCGCGACCGGCTCGGCCAGCTCGCCGAGCGCCACGATCCGGACGGGGTGCTCCGCGTCGGCCAGGTCGTGCGAGCCGGCAGCTGAGCGTCCGAGCGACACCCGATCGCACAAGGAGACACCGATGGCCACAGTCGAGCTTCCTCAGTACGACCTGTACGTCGCCGGCGCCAACATCGCACCGGCCAGCGGCCGCTTCTACGAAACGGTCGATCCGTACACGGGTGAGCCATGGGCGCGGGTGCCAGACGCCGACGAGCGCGACGTCGACCGGGCGGTCAGCGTCGCACGCGCGGCACTGGAGGGCGAGTGGGGCGAGCTGACCGGATTTCAGCGCTCACGCTTGATACACCGGCTCGCCGACCTGGTCGAGCGCGACGCCGATCGGCTGGCCGAGCTTGAGTCGCGCGACTCCGGCAAGCTGCTGCGCGAGTTCGCCGGGCAGATGCAGGCGATCTCGGGCTGGTTTCGGTACTTCGCCGGCTGGGCCGACAAGCTCAGCGGCGAGACGTTGCCGCCGGCGCAGCCGAACTTCGTCGCGTTCACGCTGCGCGAGCCGATCGGCGTGGTCGCGGCGGTGGTGCCGTGGAACTCGCCGCTGCTGCTGCTCACCTGGAAACTCGCCCCGGCGCTCGCCGCGGGCTGCACGATGGTCGTCAAGCCGTCCGATCACACGCCGGTCACGGCGCTCGAACTCGCCAAGCTGGTGACCGAGGCCGGTGTCCCGGACGGGGTGTTCAACGTGATCACCGGCGATGGACCGTCGGCCGGCAAGCGGCTGGTGCGTCACCCCGGTGTCGACAAGGTCGCGTTCACCGGCTCGACCGCGACCGGGATCGACGTCGCCGAGGGGGCGACCAGCCACCTGGCACGCGTGACGCTCGAGCTCGGTGGCAAGTCCGCGCAGGTCGTGTTCCCCGACGCCGACCTGGCAGCGGCCGCCAACGGGATCGTCTCCGGCGTGTTCGCCGCGACCGGACAGACGTGCATGGCCGGCTCGCGGCTGGTCGTCCATGAGGACGTCCACGATCAGCTGATCGAGCTGGTCGCCGAGCGGGCGCGCAGGATCATCCTCGGCAACCCGCTGGAGCCAGCGACCGAGATGGGTCCGCTCGCCAACGCGGCGCAGTTCGCGAAGGTCACCGACATCCTGCAGCGCGCACGCTCCCAGGGGGCCACCGCGGTCTGTGGCGGCGGTCCGGCGACCGAGCTCGGCGGCTACTTCGTCCAACCGACGGTCCTGACCGGCGTCGGCCCGGATTCACCCGCGGTGCGCGAGGAGATCTTCGGCCCGGTCGTCGCGGCGATGTCGTTCTCGGACGAGGACGAGGCGATCGCCAAGGCCAACGACTCCGAGTACGGACTCGCGGGATCGGTGTGGACGCTCGACGTCCGGCGCGCGATGCGCGTCGCCAAGCGGCTGAAGGCCGGAACGGTTTGGATCAACGCCTACCGGACGGTCGGCCCCGGGGTGCCGTTCGGCGGCTACAAGCAGAGCGGGATCGGCCGCGAGAACGGCCCCGACGTGCTGCGCGAGTACACCGAGACGAAATCGGTCTGGATCGAGACCTCCGGCGAGGTCCGCGACCCGTTCACGCTCGGATGATGAGCCCGCGCGCGCTGCGCTCGGCGCTGCGTGGAAAGCCGCCGGCGACGACCGGGAACTGCGTAGGCGCTGCTCGTACCCGTGCGAATCGGCTCGCGGGAGGGGTCGATTCGGATGGTCGCGCCGGAGTTTTGCGTAGACTCACCGCGCGCGCTTGACTGAGCGCTGAGCAACTATTGGAGGGTCGGTGTCCGAGGTCGTGTCGAGGATCGCGGGTCGGGGAACGTCGCGGGTCTGGCTCGTTGCGCTGCTCGTGCTCGCGGCGCTGGGATGCTTCAGCGGCGCCGCGAACGCAGCCGCGGGTCCGTTCAACCCGGCGCAGCCGACCGTGTTCATCTCCCAGGGCACGACCACCCAGCTGGAGGCGGCGACCCAGTCGGGCGGCTCGATCATCTTCACGAACGTCGGGTCGCCGACGCCGGGCGTGACCTACAACGCGATCGCGTACGACACCTGCAACAACTACATCTACGGCGTCCAGACGTCGACCGGGAACGGGGGCACGCCCGGCTCGATCATCCGGATCGCATCCGACGGCTCGATCAGCTACCCCGGGATCAACGTCGGCACCGGCTTCAACGTCGGCGCGTTCGACGGCGATGCTTCCTGCGACCACCTGTACGTGGGCACGAGCGGCACCTCCTCGCTCACTCTCGTCAACCTCGCCACCAGCAATGTCTCGACGGTCGCGGTCGGCTCCAAGGGCCCGGACATGACCTACGCCGGCGGCTACTTCTGGTCGATGGCGGGCGTCAACCAGATCCAGCGGATCAGCGTCACGCCGGGCGCGCTGGGCACGACGACCTTCACGGTCTCGACGCCCGCCGTCAACGGCAAGCTACCCGGCGGTACGTTCGGCGCTGCCTGGACCTACGGCAACGGCAATGTCGGCTTCTCGGACAACTCGACGGGCAACATCTACCAGCTGTCGATCGCCAACCCCGGCTCGGCCAACCCCACCTTCACGACGGTGCTCAGCCAGGCCGGCCCGTCCAGCGGCGTCAACGACGGCACCAACGCGCCCGGCCTCAGCACCGATCTGGGCATCACCAAGACGGCGTCGCCGGCGATGGTCGACCCAGGCGGCTCGATCACCTACACGCTGAACATCACCAACTACGGGCCGGGCCAGTCGTCCGGGTTCGCGCTCAACGACTCGCTACCGACCGGGCTGACCAACGTTGCCACCACGACTCCCGGCTGCCAGATCACCGCCTCCAACGTGTCGTGCCCGGGCAACCCGCTGGCGTCCGGCAGTTCCCAGACGGTCACGATCACGGCCAACGCCCCGACCAGCAACTTCACGACCGCGATCACCAACACGGCAACGGTCACCGCCAACGAGCTCGATCCCAACCCCGCCAACAACACCGCCAGCTCGACCGTCAAACCCAACATCGTCACGGTCTCGATCGCCAAGACCGCGACCGTGACCCCGGCGTCTGACCAGAACGACGCCCGGCTCGGCGACACGATCCAGTACTCCTACAAGGTCACCAACACGGGCAACGTGCCGCTGGTCAAGCTTGCGGTCTCAGACCCGACCGCCGGCAGCGTCACCTGCCCGACCCCGACACCACCGGGCCTGGCGGTGGGCGCGTCTGAGACCTGCGTGGCCGACGCGCCCTACGTCGTCGCTCAGACCGACGTCGATGCCGGCTCGGTGACCGACACGGCGACCGCGACCGGCACCGACACGACCGGCTTCACGTCGGCGCCGTCGGCACCGGCGACCGCGACGATTCAGACGGTGCCGGCGGCTCCGTCGCTGTCGCTGCGCAAGATCGCCGACGCATCGCTGGGCGACTCGACCCCGATCGTCGCGGGCGAAACCGTCCAGTACTCCTACGAGCTGACCAACACCGGCAACGTCGATCTCAAGTCGCTGTCGGTGTCTGACCCGACGGCCGGTGCCGTGACCTGTCCGAACCCCGGCGGTGCCGGGCTGGCGCCGGACAAGTCGGAGCTGTGCACCGCCAACGGGCTGTACACGATCACCCAGGCGGACGTCGACAGCGGCGGCCTGCTCGACACCGCGGTCGCCTCCGGCACCGACGCCCAGAGCCAGACGGTCAAGTCCGACCCGTCCAGCGTGCTGCTGCCGTCCTCGCCGGCGCCCGTCGTCGCCGTCGCCAAGAGCGCGACCGTGTCGCCGCCCGGCGACCAGGACGCCGTGCAGGTCGGCGACACGATCAGCTACTCGTACATGGTCACGAACATCGGCAACGTGACGCTGAAGTCGCTGGCCGTCTCTGACCCCGGCAACGGCGCCGTCACCTGTCCCACCCCGTCACCACCGGGGCTGGCGCCCGGCAAGTCGGAGATCTGCGCCGCCAACGCCACCTACACCGTCACGCAGGCCGACGTCGACGCCGGTGCCGTCGTCGACACCGCCACCGCGACCGGCACCGACACTCGCGGCAACGTCAGCGCCCCGTCTGACCCGTCGACGATCCGGGTGCCCGCGGTGCCGCCGGCACCGGCGGTGTCGATCAACAAGACGGCGACCGTCGATCCCGCCGCCGACCAGAACGCGGCCAAGGTCGGCGACACGATCAGCTACTCGTACACGGTCAAGAACACCGGCAACGTCACGCTCAAGTCGGTCGCGGTCAACGACCCGACCAACGGTGATGTGACGTGTCCGGCACCGGCCGCGCCGGGGCTGGCGCCGGGAGCCTCGGAGACGTGCACCGCCGACGCGACCCACACCGTCACGCAGGCTGACGTCGACGCCGGCAGCGTCGAGGACACCGCCACCGCGACCGGGATCGACACCCAGGACGTGCCGAGCGCCCCGTCGGCGTCGTCGGCGGCGACGGTCGACACTGTCGCGCCCGCGCCGGCGGTGTCGATCGACAAACACGCCACCGTCAATCCCGGGGCCGACGCCGGGGCGGTCGAGGTCGGCGACCGGATCCAGTACTCCTACACGGTCAAGAACACCGGCAACGTGACGCTCGCTTCGGTCGCCGTCGATGACCCGAACGCCGGAGCCGTCGACTGCCCGACGCCGGCCGCGCCGGGACTCGCGCCCGGCGCCAGCGAGACCTGCACCGCGGCGACGCCGCACACCGTCACGCAGGCCGACGTCGACGCCGGCTCGGTCACCGACACCGCGACCGCCACTGGGACCGACACCAACGGCAACACGAGCGATGCCTCCGCACCCTCCAGCGTGACCGTGCAGGCGGCGCTGCCACAGCCGTCGGTCTCGATCGTCAAGACGGGGAACGCGGCCAATGGCAACGACGCGCCCCTGACGACCGGGGAGGAGATCGACTACTCCTACCTGGTGACGAACACCGGCAACGTCACCTTGAAGTCGATCACGGTCACCGACGACAAGGTCGCGACGGTCAACTGCCCGACTCCGGCCGCGCCGGGGCTTGCTCCCGGAGCCTCGGAGACGTGCACGGGCACATACACGGTGACCGCGGCCGATGCCGAGAACAACAGCATCACGAACAAGGCGACCGCGGTCGCGACCGACACCAACGGCGACAACAGTCCGCCGGCGACCGACTCATTGACGTTGCCGTCCGCCACGCCGGCGCCGACGGTCGCGATCAGCAAGAGCGGATCGGTGAGCCCGCCCGCCGACCAGAACGTCGCCCAGCTCGGCGACCACATCTCCTACTCCTACGAGGTGACCAACACCGGCAACGTCAACCTGTCCTCGGTCGCCGTCACCGACGACAGTGCCGGCAGCGTCACCTGCCCGGCGGTTCCTGCGGGCGGACTGGCCCCCGGCGCGTCAGAGACGTGCACCGCCGACACCGACTACGAGGTGACCCAAGCCGATGTCGATCACGGCAGCGTGCTCGACACCGCGACCGCGACCGGGACTGCGACCGTCGACGGCAACCCGATCACCAGCCCGGAGTCAGACCCCTCGAGCGTCGAGATCCCGACCCTCGAAGCGCCCGCGGTGCTGGTCGACAAGACCGCGACGGTGACGCCGGCCGCCAACCAGGACGGCGCCAAGGTGGACGACACGATCCAGTACACCTACACGGTCCACAACGTCGGTGACGTGACGTTGAAGTCGATCGCTGTCGAGGATCCGACGGCGGGCACCGTCGACTGCCCGACGCCGGCCGCGCCCGGGCTGGCGCCAGGCAGCGACGAGACCTGCACGGCGGTCGCGGCGCGCACGGTCACCCAGGCCGACGTCGACGCCGGCACCGTCGACGACACCGCCACCGCGACCGGCACCGACACCCACGGCTTGACGAGCCCGGAGGCGTCGAGCAGCGCGACGGTCGCGACCGTGTTGCCGGATCCGACGCTGTCACTGGCCAAGCACGCCACCGTGACCCCGGCCTCCGACCAGAATCACGTCGTCGTCGGCGACAAGATCGACTACCGCTACGTCGTCACCAACACCGGCAACGTCACGCTCGCGTCGATCTCGGTCACCGACCCGCAGTTCGGCGCGGTCAGCTGCCCTGCCCTGAGCGGGCCGGGGCTGGCTCCGCGCGCCTCGCTGACCTGCGCCGGCGAGAAGACCTACACGGTGACCCAGGCCGACGTCGACAGCGGCGGTGTCACCGATCGCGGTGAGGCGAGTGGCGCCGACACCAACGGCAACATGACGCCGATCGCGCAGGGCACGGTGACGGTGCCGGCGGTGCGCACCCCCCGCGTGTCGCTGACCAAGACCGCGACCGTCGCCCCCGCCGCCGACCAGGGCGGCGCCAAGGTCGGTGACGGGATCGCCTACAGCTTCCGGGTCACGAACACCGGCAACGTCGACCTCACCTCGATCTCGGTCAGCGACCAAACGCTCGGGGCGGTCGCGTGTCCGATCCCGGCGCCGCCCGGCCTGGCCCCGGGTCGGTCTGAGACGTGCGAATCCGAGGTCGACCACATCGTCTCAAAGGCCGATCAGGCCGCGGGCAAGGTCACCAACACCGCGACCGCCAAGGGTGTCGACGGGGCCGGCCAGACGTCCCCGGCGGCGACCGCAAGCGCGACCGTCAAGGTCGTAGGTGCGCCGCCGCCGCCGGTCACCCCGACCGCCCAGCTGATCGTGCACAAGCAGGTCAACCACGCCAAGGCCTACCCCGGTCAGCCGTTGACGTACTCGATCACGGTCCACAACGCCGGTCCCGATGCGGCCAAGGACGTGACCCTGACCGATACGCCGAGCATGGCCCTGAAGGTCACCTCGGTCAAGGCCGGCGGTCACCACTGCACGGTCGCGTCGACGGTCACGTGCAGCCTGGGCACGATCGACGTCGGCCACACGGTGCGGATCACGATCGTCGCCACCGTCACCCGTGCGGGCACCGAGCACAACACCGCAACCGCGCATAGCTCGACCAAGCTGGTGCACCCCAAACGGGCCCATTCAACGGTGACGACCAAGGTCACGCCGGTTCTGCGGCTGCACAAGCGCGCGCTGCGTCAGCACGCGAAGACCGGCCAGAACGTCACCTACAAGATCACCGTGTCCAATCCGACGGTCGTCGCCATCGGCCATGTGACGGTCTGCGACACGCTGCCGCACGGCCTCGGTCTGCTGCGCGCGTCACCGCACGCATCGGCCCGCAGCGGCAGCCCGTGTTGGCGGATCACCCGGCTCGGGGCGCGGCATTCCCGCACGCTGACGCTGTTGGCCAACGTCGAGCCGGGCGTCCGTGGGCGGCTGATCAACCACGCGCACGCAAGCGCGCCCGGCGTGCGGCGGGTCTCGGCCACCGCGCCGATCCACGTGACGCGGGTCCGCAAGTCGCCGTGCGTGCTGCCGTCCGCGAGGGGCGCGGCCGACGCCAACGCGGCGAGTGGCGCGACCGGCGGGCACGGGCCGGTCGCGCGCCCGGCGTGCTGAGCCGCGCCCGCAGCAACCAGCTCAATCGTCGCCTGAGGTAGCGGCATCGTCGCCCGCGCCCCCGCCCGCCTCGGCGTCAGCGGAGGCGACGCGCCGCGGTAGGTGCGGAGCCCCGCCGATCCGATCCTCCCAGCGACGGTGACGCGCGTCGATCCGGTCAAAGCGCGCGGTCGCGCGGCGCATCCGCAGCCCCTCAGCCGGGTAGAACCAGCGCGCCCAGGGCGAGTCGGGCCGAGCCAGGCGGATCACCGCGCTGAGCGACAGCAGCGGCACGATCAGCCCGCCGAGGCCGAGCAGCAGCCTGCCCTTCAGCACCGCCGCGAGGCTGAGCGCGATCACGATCGCGGCGACGATCGCGATCCCGGCGGTAGAGCTCGTGCCGCCGCCTGAAAGCGGATCGGCGCCGAGCAGGATCAGCCCGGCCAGCACGGTCGCGACGATCACCGCGTCGATCGACTTGCGACCGTCCTCGGTCCAGTAGACGTCGTCGAGGTGCAGCCACAGCGCGTACTCGTCGAGCGTCAGACCGGCCCCGATCCCGAAGCCGGCGGCGACGATCTCCAGCCACGGGCTCGTGAGCGGCACGGCGATCGCGAGAAAGCCGCAGAGCAGCAGCAGGATGATCCCGAACACGAGGTGGTGGATGTGCAGTCCGCCCGTCTGGATGCTGCCCGGCCACCACGGCACCCGCGGGCTGCGCATCAGTCGGGTGCTGATCCTGATCAACACGAACGAGAGCAGGAACGAGCCGAGCAGGACGAATCCCGCCAGCGCCGATCCGCTGCCCGCGAGGTCGCCGCCGACGTCGAACGTCACCTGCGCCGCGACTGTCATCGTCGCACCCGATCGGCGCGCAGGCCACCTTGTCGGCGGGTTCCAGCCACCGGCCGCCGTTGTGCGACCTGATCCCCCACACCGCGCTGAACCTTGAACGCAACGCCTCGCCGACCGGTGTCGGGCACGGCGCGCAGTCTAACGAAACAGGGGTGTGTCACTTCGGCGTCGCTTCGGGCTGACGCTGCCAAACCTGCGATACCGTGGCGGCCGTGAGCGAGCGGCCGGCGGGCGCCGATCTGCCGTACCTGGACGGCGAGCGCGTGTTCGCGACGGTCGGCTACGCCGCGGCGGTCAGCGCGCTTGCCCGCGCCCTGGATGACGGCCTCGATCCCGAGCTCGATCCAGACCGCGTCCGTCTCGGGCTTGCGGCCGGCGAGCTGCTCGTGATGCCGTCGTCGTACGCGGGCGCGGGCGTGACCAAGCTGGTGACGGTCGGCGGCGACCCCCGGATCCAGGGCGTCTGCGTCGTCTTTGACCCGGTCACGCTGCGACCGGCGGCAGTGATCGATGGCATCGCCCTGACGCTGCTGCGGACGGCGGCGGTATCGGCCCTGGCCGCATCACGGATCGCGCGCGCAGACGCGAGCGAGCTGGTGATCTTCGGCCGCGGCCCGCAGGCACACGCGCACGCGCAGGCGCTGTCGGAGCTGCTGCCGATCCGCCGGACGCAGTTCATCGGCCGCGAGCGCCACGCCGGCGACGACGAGCTGATCGCACACGCCGACGTCGTGTGCTGCACGACCGACGCGGCGACGCCGCTGTTCGACGGCGCGCTCGTCGGCGAACGCGCCGCGGTGATCGCGATCGGCTCCCACGCGCGCAATCGGCGCGAGCTCGACGAGCAGCTGCTCGCCCGCGCGACCGTCGTCGTCGAGTCGCGCGGCTCGGCGATGCGCGAGGCCGGTGACATCGTGATCGCCGCCGACGCGGGCGCGCTGGATCCCGATGCGCTGGTGACGCTGCGCGAGCTCGTGACCGGGGCGGCGACAGTGAAGCCGGGGCGCCCGGCCGTGTTCAAGAGCACCGGGATGTCATGGGAGGATGCGGTCCTCGCGAGCACGATCGCCGCCGCCGCCGGTCTGATCGAAGCGCCGGTCTGAGCGCGGCGTCGCCGGCGCAGGCGCCGGTCAGTCCTGTGAGCTCTCGTAGGGGTCGGCGGTCTCGTCGGCGAAGTCGGCGATCCGCGACATGCGGGTCTCTTCGATGTCCAGCGAGCGCTGGGCACGGCCGATCGCGGTCGTGCTGTAGACGCCCTCTGAGCGGGCACGCAGCAGCGCGTCGCGCTCGGCCGCGAGCACGAGCAGGCGCAGGTCGCGGTACTGCTCGCGCGGGTCGACGGCGAAGTGCTCGGTCCCCTCGGGTGGGCGGACCCGGATCCAGAGGTCCTCGCGCACCTTCTCGACCACGCCCGACGGGTAGGCGGTCCCATCCGGGCGGGTGACGTGGTCGTCGTCGAGGACCGCCTCGCCGGCCGAGGTCAGCTCGCCCATCAACTGACTCAGCTCGGCGCGGTCGCGTCCCGGATCATCGCCGGGGAGCTTGACCGCGCGGATCACCGCCGGCAGCGACAGCCCCTGGACGAGCAACGTCGTGCACGCGACGACGAACGCGATCAGCAGCAGCTGCGGGCGGTAGCGGATGTCGTCGGGCAGCGTCTGGACGGCCGCCACCGTGACGGCCCCGCGCATCCCGCCCCAGGCCAGGATCAACCCGCCCCGCCGACCGAAGCGCTCGGACATCGCGAAGTCGACGTCGGCGCGCTTGCGCGTCACCCTGCGTTCGAGCTGCTCACGGCTTTGGCCACGCAGCCGCTCGCCGAGCTCGAGCGTGCGGATCCGATCGCCCATCGAATCGAGCGCGGGGAGGCTCGCCTCCGCCTGGGCGGCGTCGCGTCGCATCCCCGCGACGACCGGGCCGACGTACAGCAACCGGATCACGATCACGAGCGCCGACGCGACCAGGCCGATCCACAATGCCGTGCCGGCGCTCAGATGGGCCGCACTGTCCTCGTCGAGCAGTGTCCGCAGCTGTAGGCCGAGCAGCAGGAAGATCGCGCTCTCGAGCAGAAACGCGACCGTCGCCCAGTTGATTGACTCCGCCAATCGATCCTGGGCATCGAGAAAGCGCGAGCTCTCGTGGCCGGTGACGAGGCCGCAGACGACGACCGCGAGCACGCCGGAGGCGTGCAGCTGCTCGGCCGGGATGTAGGCGAGGAACGGAACCGTGAATGAGATCGCCGTGTCGAGCACCGGGTCGTGCAGCGCCGCCCGGACGCGGACGTTGATCTCGCCGACGAGCCAGCCGACCCCGAGCGCGATCGCGACCGAATACAGGAACTTCAGCGCGATGGTGTACAGATGAGTGCTGCTGTGCAGCGCCCCGACCGCCGAGCTGAGCAGCACCAGCGCTGAGGCATCATTGACCAGCCCCTCGCCCTCGAGGATCGTCAACAGCCGCGCGGGTAGACCCATCCGCTTGCCGACGGCGGTGGCGGCGACCGCGTCGGTCGGGCTGATCACCGCGCCCAGGGCGAACGCCGCGGCGAGCCCGAGGCCGGGGATCAGGGCGTGGAACAGGTGGCCGCAGATGAACGTCGTCAGCGCGACCAGCACGACGGCGAGCTGGAGGATCGGCTTGAGGTTGCGGCGAAAGTCGGTCGCCGGCATCCGCACCGCGCTGGAGTACAGCAGCGGTGGCAGCACCCCGGCCAGGATCCATTCCGGGTCGGGCTTGATCTCGGGCAGGCCCGGCAGAAACCCCAGTGGGATCCCGACGGCGACCAGTACCAACGGCGCAGCGACGCCGATCCTCGCCGAGAACGCCGCGACCGCGACGATGCTGATCACGCCGATCGCGGCGATCAGGGTCAGCCCCATAGCCGGGCATTGTCAAGGATCGACGGAATCCCGCGAGGCCTCGCCCAGGCGACCGCAGTCCACCAGCTAATCGGCGACGATCGCGCGCAACTCGTTCAGCGATTGGCACATCACCTCGTCCAGCGGGGGGGCGGATGGGTCTCGCACCCATTCGCTGAACGCGAGCCGGAACACGGTGATCCCGGTTTCGGCCGCGAGCGTCGCGGCGGACGTGTCACAGCCGCGCGCTCGCAGCGCCCCCGCGACCGCGCTGCCGAGCCTCGCCAGCTTGATCAGCTCACGCTCCTGCAACTCGGGGTTCGCCTCGACGATCCGCGAACGGGCCGCTGCGAACTCGCGGCGCGGGGCGAACATCTTGCCGACGCCGCCGAACGCCGCGGCCACAGCGTCCAGTGGGGAGGCGGTCGGCGGTGCGTCGAGCACCGCATCGACGAACAGCCGCTCGAGCTCCTCGCCGCCCGAGAACAGAACCTCACGCTTGTCGGCGAAGTAGCGAAAGAACGTCCGCTTGGTGAGCCCCGCGCGCTCGGCGATCTCAGCGACGGTCACGTCGTCGAAACCCCGCTCGCCGAACAGGGTCATCGCCGCGTGTTGCAGACGCCGCTGCGCGTCGGGTTGCCACCGGCTCATAGCGTTGCCCAGCGTAGTTGGTGACACCGAGTGACGTCACTGTGCTACGGTGATGGCACCAAGTGACATCGCGCGTTTTCAGGGTCGCGCGAACACCCTCAGGAGGGTTGATCAGATGCGAGTTTTCATCACCGGAGCGTCGGGACACATCGGTTCCGGGCTCGTTCCCGAGCTGCGCGGCGCCGGCCATCAGGTCGTCGGATTGGCGCGGTCCGATCGGTCGGCCATGACATTGCAAGATGCGGGCGCCGAGGTCTGGCGCGGCGAGCTCTCAGACCTCGATGGGCTGCGAGCCGCCGCGGCGGATGCCGACGGCGTGATCCACCTCGCGTTTGACCACGACGCGATGTTCGCGGGTGACGTCGAGGCGGCGATCGCGACGGATCGACGCGCGATCGATGCGTTGGCCGATGCCCTGGATGGCTCGGGCAAGCCCTTCGTCGGGACCTCGGGGACGATGCTGCTGGGAGGAGTCGCGGGCGGGCCCGCGATCGAGGACCGGCCGGGGACCGAGCTTGATGCGCTCGAGGGCGGCCACCGGATCGATGCCGAGAACGCGGTGATCGCGCTCGCCGAGCGCGGCGTCCGGTCGTCGGTCGTGCGGCTGCCGCCGATCACCCACTCCGAGCTTGACCACCACGGCTTCGCGCCGATTCTGATCGGACTCGCGCGCGAGCACGGAGCCGCGGGTTACCTCGGCGACGGATCGAACCGCTGGCCGTCGGTGGACACGCGCGACGCCGCCCGGGTCTACCGCCTGGCGCTCGAGCGGGCCAAGCCCGGTACTCGGTTGCACGCGGTCGCCGACGAGGGTGTGCCGTTTCGTGAGATCGCCGAGGCGATCGGGCGCCAGCTGGCGCTGGCGGCGGTCAGCGTCGCGCCCGAGGACGCCTCCCAGCGGTTCAGCTTCCTGGCGGGCTTCGTCGGGTTCGACAATCCCACCTCGAGCGAGCTGACGCGCCAGTGGCTCGGCTGGGAGCCACGTGAGATCGGCCTGCTCGAGGATCTCGCGCGCGACCACTACTTCGCGGCGACGGGCGCGGCTGCCTAAACCGGAGGATCGGCGGGTCGGCACCGGGCAACCGGGATCGGCCTGCCGGCGCTCGGCCGATCAGGAGACGATGCTCGCGTAGACGACGACGTTGTCCAGGTAATGGCCGGTCGCGTAGTCAAACGCACCGGTGCAGCTGATCAATCGCAGCGCCGGATAGGAGACCGGACCGAACACGCGCGCGATCGGCACCGACGTCTTGCGGTACTCGCGCAGGCCGTCGACCCGGTAGACGAACCGGGTGCGGTGACGCGCGCGGATCGTGATGCGATCGCCGGGGCGTAGGTCCGGCAACTTGTAGAACACGGCCGGCCCGGTTGCCGCCGTGTCGATGTGTCCGACGATCACGGCGGCGCCCTGCTGCCCTGGGCGCGCGCTGCCGTCGTACCAAGCGGTCTCGTTGGGCCGATCCAGCGGTGGCACCGCGATCGTGTGATCGGCCGCCACCCCGACGGTCACGATCGGCGCGTCGACGCCGATTGCCGGGATCGAGATCGACATGCCGCTGGAGCGCGGGTTCGGGGTGTACTCGGTCGCGACGTTCGTGTTCGGGGTGGTTGTCGAGGTCGTCACCGGCTGGGTCGCCGCGGTCGTCTTCGAACCGCTGCTGCGGTGCTCGCGCAGCGACTGCGGTGGGCTCGCATCGGAGGCACCCGCGTGGTGGTGTCGGCTGGTGTGGTCGACCGTGCGGCTGGTGCGGGTCTGAGCCGGCGGCGTCGACCGGGCGGCGGCGTCGACCGCGGTCGTGGGGTGCTCGCTGCCGACCGCTGTCACCCGGATCGGCGCCGGGTGATGATCGCGCGAGCCGCTGATCACCAGCGCGACGCCGCCACCGATCAACAGCGCACAGACCAGCGCGGCAAGCTTGACCTTCAGCATCTGAGCTCCCGGGCTCCGCACCGTTCGTTCGGTTCGGCTAGCGCGCGCGGCGTCGGACGAACAGCCCGCCGGCGCCGAGGCATCCGAGCGCGATCAGCGCCAGCCCGAGCGTCCGCGGCCACCCTGGCCCACTGCCGCGCATCGCCAGCGCGCCACCGCCGGTCTGGATCGGTCCGTTCGGACCCACCACGAACTGTGCGTTTGCCGTCTGGCCGTCGGAGCAATGCGCGGTCACCGTGTACGTGCCCGGGTCGCCCTCGGAGACGATCGTCGCCGGCGCGTTGTTGTGTTTGATCGTCTGCGAGCCGCCGTTGATCGTGTCGGTGATCTTGATCTTGCCGGTGGGACAGCCGGTCACCTTGACGTCGATCGTCTTGGTCACCGGTCCAGTCGACGACGGGTCGAGCGAGACGTGGGGTGCGTTGCTGCTGTCGACGACGAACACCCCGCTGGCGCTGTCGCCGTCCGCGGCGCAGGTCGCCGTCACCTTGTAGGTGCCCGGGTTACCCTCCGACGGGATCGTCGCCGGCGCATTGTTGTGCTTGATCGTCTGCGAGCCGCCGTTGATCGTGTCGGTGATCTTGATGTCGCCGGGCGGACAGCCCTCGGCATGGACGTGGACGGTCTGCGATTTCGGTCCGGTCGACGCCGGGTTCAGCGTCACCGATGGTCCCTTGGCGGTGGTCACCGCGAACACCGCGCTGGCCTTGGTGCCGTCGTGGCAGACCGCGGTGAAGCGGTAGTTGCCGGGCTTGCCGTGCGACATCATCGTCGCCGGCGCGCCGTTGCCCGAGATCGTCTGCGAGCTGTCATCGATTGTGTTGTCGATCTTGATCGAGCCCTTCGGGCAGCCGCTGACGTGGATCGCGATCCTCGTCGAGGTGCCCTTGCCCGAGCCGCTGGGCTTGAGCTTGACCTTCGGCGACGCTGCGGCGCTGCTCGCCGCGGGGGTCGTGGTGGTGGGGGTGGCGGAGCTGGCCGTCGTGTTCGCGTTGGTCGCGCGGGAGACGCTGGTCGTGGTCGCGACCGTGGTCGTTGCCGAGGCGGTCGTACTCGAGCTGCTCGAGCTGGCTGTGGTCGCGGCGCCCGCGCCGGCAACGAACGCGACCAGCAGCCACGCGACGACGATCAACGCCGCGAACGCGGTACGAATTCCAGCGGGTGCTGAGCGGGACGCGCGTGACATGAGCCGGCCGCGGTCGTTTTCGACAAACTACGGACCTTCACCACGGTACCGACCGCCTGATCGACACGTTCGTGGTGCGGGCGCTGTTGGTCGGTTGCGTGGCTCAGTGAGAGCTGCGGGGCTCGGCGGCACGCCGTGTGACCGCACGATCGCTGGACCGGTCGCGCCTGTAGGCTTTCCTGTCAATCACAAGGGGGCGCAATGGCAGAGCAGGTCCAAATCAGGCCGAATGGGCCGGTCGTCAAGCGACGCAATCCATGGGGGGTCCTCGGCCTCTCGATCATCACGCTTGGCATCTATTACTGGTTCTACTGGTACTACATCAATCGCGAGATGCGCGACGTCGGCGATGCCAAGGGCGTCGATCTCGGGCAGAGCCCGGCGACGTCGGTGGTCGCGTTGACGATCGGGGCGTTCATCATCGTCCCGCCGTTCGTGACGATCTGGAACACCGGCCGCCGGATGGAGCACACGCAGCGGACGCTGGGCGTCGACAACACCGGCAGCGGCCCGCTGTTCTTCCTGCTGCACCTGGTGCCGATTGTCTCGCTCTACGCCCCGGTCTACCTGCAACAGCAGCTCAACCGCGCCTGGGACGCGGGCGGCGGACCCGCGAGCGCGGGGCAGCTGCCGGCCTACGAGCCCGATGCCGTGGCGCAGCCCGACGAGACCGTCGAGCAGCCGGCCGAGTTTGCCGCGCAGCCCGCCGAGACCGTCGAGCAGCCGGCCGAGTTTGCCGCGCAGCCCGCCGAGACCGTCGAGCAGCCCGCCGAGACGATTGAGCAGCCCGCCGAGACGATCGAGCGGCCCGCCGACGTTCCGCAGCAGCCCGCCGCGCCGGCCGATCAGTCGGGCGACCTGGCGCCGCCGCCGATCGATCCCTCCGCGCCGCCGCCCGCCAGTAGCTGACGGGTTCGGCGGCCGTGCGGCATTAGGCTCGCAGGGCTCCCAGGCGATCCCGCGGGTCAGCGTTTGCGAACGTCGCGCAGTGCCGCGCGCGCTGCGGCGTCCCCGGGCACGCCATGCACGGCGCCACCGGGGAACGCTGCGGCGCTGCCGAGGTAGAGGCCATCGACCGGCGTGCGATATGGGGACAGACGCGGCACCGGCCTGAACACGACCTGTCGCAGGACGTAGCTGCCGCCGCCGACGTCGCCGCCGACGAGGTTGCGATCGCGGCGCTGCAGATCACCGGGCCCGAGCACCGACCGGGCGAGGATCCGATCGCGAAAGCCGGGGGCGAAGCGCTCCACCTGCGCCTCGATCCGTTCGACGTGCGGCTCGAGCTCTTGTTCCCAGTCGATCCCGTGACGTGGACCGTGCGTGTAGGCCCAGGCGGTGTGCTTGCCGGCCGGCGCGCGCGACGGGTCGGCGACCGTCTGCTGACCGAGCAGCAGGTATGGCCGGTGCGGCAGTCGCTGCTCGGCGGTCGCGATCGTTGCGACGAGCTCGTCCTCGCCGCCGGCGACGTGCACCGTCCCGGCCTCGCGCGCTGTCGCGGCGGTCCATGGGATCGGCCCGTCGAGCGCCCAGTCGAGCTTGACCGTCGACGGTCCGTAGCGGTAGCGGGACGCGACCGCGCGGTAGGCGCCGTCAAGCGCCGGGCCGGCGAGCGCCAGCAGCGCGTGCGGCATCACGTCGGCGACCACGAGCCGCGCCGGCAGCGTTTCGCCGCCCGCGATCGTGGCGCCGGTCACCCGGCCGCCCCCGACCTCGACCCGCTGCACCGGGGAACCGGTCCGCAGCTCGCCACCGAGCTCGCGCAGGTAGCCGACCAGCGCGTCGGTCAGCCGCCCGGCGCCGCCCTCGGGGCTCGGCCAACCGACCGCGTGACCGAGCAGGTTCAGGTAAGCGACGGTGACGGCGCTGCCGGCGCCCGACGGCGGGACGTCGCCGTGACCGGCGGAGCCGTACAGCCAGGCGCGAGAGCCGGAGCCTTCAAACAGCCGGTGACCGAACGAGCGCGCCGAGGACGGCACCAGGCTTGCGAACCGCAACGCGGCGACCGGCCCGAGGCCGGTCAGCAACCGCAGCGCGCCTGTGAGCGGCGGAAACCCGGCGAGCATCGTCGCCCGGATCGCCTCGAACTCATCCAGCAGCGGTGCGATGAACGCGCGCCAGCGCTCGCCGTCGCCCGAGTGGATCGCGTCGAGGCTGGCCGCGGTCCGCTCGAGATCGCGGTACAGACCGACCGCGGTGCCGTCCGGCAGCGGGTGTGCGTAGCACGCCTCCGGCTGCACCCAGCGCAGACCGTGACGCTCGAGCGGCATCCGCGCGAATACGGGTGATGCCGCGCCGGCGGGGTAGACGGCGGAGAACGTGTCGTGCGCGAAGCCGGGGAGTGTGAGCTGCTCGGTGCGCACGGCGCCGCCCGGCGCGTCACAGGCCTCCAGCACCGTCACCGGTAGGCCCGCCTCGGCCAGACGTACCGCGGCCGCGAGGCCATTGGGACCGGCGCCAATCACGATCGCCGGCGCGCCGGCGCTCATGCGGCGCACTCGGCGAGCTGGTGCAGCACGCTCGTCGCCGCTCGTTCGCTCTCCCCCCAGAACGCACCCTGCGCGCCTTGCCCGGCGAACCGATAGGCGCCGTCCACGTACCACGGCATCGGATCCCAGGTGCCGGCGGCCCGCAGCCAGTCGGCGCCGTCGTAGTGGTACAGGATCAACCGATTGTGACCGGCGCCCATGAAGTGGCCCTGATGGGTGGTCAGGTCAAAGCCGAAGATCGGTTCGCCGCCGTGTGGCATCGCCTCGGGCTCGTGCTCGCTGTAGCGCCGCAGACCCTCGCCGAGCTCGGCGAAGTATCGCGCCAGCGCGTCCGGCTCGTCGGGGGTCACGAGCGCCGTGATCGTCACGTAGCCACGAGTGAACAACGGCCGCCCGGTATCGGTGCCGGCCGCCACGTCGATCTCGAACGTCTGGTTGGCGAGTCCGCCGGGCCGCAGCGGGGTGAACCGCCCCAGCTCCGAAGCGAAGTCGGGCCACCGGTGCGGCTGGTTGAGCAACTCGATCACACGCCTCGCGGACGGCACCCGGACCGGTGCATAGGTGTGCCACGTCTGCTCGTCGAGCGGTCCGGACTCGGGGGTCAGCGGCCCGAGCGGCGCGAGCGCAAGGCGCAGCCCCGGGTCGTAGGCATCGCGCTCGGCGGGCGTCGCGAAGGCGATCCCCCAGCCGCGACGGGCGTCGTCGGCGTAGGCATCGGGGAACCAGTCGCCGAGCAGCGTCGTGGCGCCATCAAACAACTGCTCGCGGGTCAGCGAGCCCGCGCTCGGAGCTGTCGGTGTCAAACCGGTGCGTGCCGTAGGCGCGGTGAAACGCCGCCAGGTCGCCGAGGCGCAGCCGGCGGCCGGGGTTCTTGCGGTACCAGAAGGTGGTCAGGATGCTGAACGCGAGCCGAACGTCGTCGACGTCGCGCTCGGTCTCGGGGCGGCGATAGTAGGCCGCGTCGAGAAAATCGGTCACCCACGGTGCCGCGTTGCGTCCGGCGATCGAGGATCCCGTCATCCGCGCGAACCGCAGCGCCCCGCCCGGTCCGGCAGATCCAGCAGCGGGTTCATCGCGGTCCCCAGGGAGGGGCCCGGGCTGGGTGACGTCCGCTCGGTCCTGTTTCGCCATCTGCGGCCTCCGTCGGATCGGTCCGAGACCACAATCATCGCAGCTCGCGGCCCCCAATGCCCAATCAGCTGTGTAAATTGGCGGCATGCTCGATTTGCCCGGCCGCCTGGCCGCCGACGACGTGCTTGCGCTGCCGGCCCGAGCTGCGCTGTTCGAGGCGTTGTCCGACCGTCGCGCCCCGGCCACCACCCGAGACCTCGCGGCGGCGGTCGGCCTGCACCCCAACGGCGTACGCACTCATCTGGACAGGCTCGCGCGGGCGGGGCTCGTGGTCCGTGTACGGCGCGAAGGTCGTCGTGGCCGTCCGGCCGATACCTGGGCCATATCCCCGTCCGCTGCACCTGGCGGGCGCCCGCCGTCGGCGTACCACGAGCTCGCTCGCTGGTTGGCGCGGGTGCTGTCGGAGGGCCCCGACGAGCTCAAGCTGACCGGACGCGCGATCGGGTGCGAGCTCGGTGAGCGGTCCGCGGGCGCCGGCGTCGACGCCGTCGAACCCGCGCTGGCCGCGATGGGGTTCGCGCCCAGGCGGATGCGGGCGGACGCCGGCACGATCGCGCTACGGCTGCGCAACTGCCCATATTGCGACGCGGCGATCGAGAGCCAGGATGCGGTCTGCGGCCTGCATCGCGCGATCACCGACGGTCTCATCGACGCGCTCGCGCCGGGTGCCGAGCTGACGCGGTTCGCGGTCGGCGATCCGCGCACAGCGGGGTGCGTCGTCGAGATCGCCGACCGCCGGTGACCAAATTTACACAGATAGATGTGTAAAATCTGGGCGCGCCGCCCACTCCAACCGCCGCAGGAGGCGATCCGATGGCCTACGTGATCAACGAGCCGTGCATCGGCACCAAGGACCACTCGTGCGTGGATGTCTGCCCGGTGGACTGCATTCACCCGACCCGCGACGAACCCGGCTTCGCCGAGCACGATCAGCTGTACATCGATCCGGACGAATGCATCGACTGCGACGCGTGCGTCGAGGCGTGCCCGGTCGACGCAATCACCCCCGAGGACCAGGTGCCGCCGGAATGGCAGCGGTTCGTCGAGCTCAACGCCGCTTATTATCGCGGTCGCTGACCGCGCGCTCTGCCGGCGAACATTTCGCGCGGGCGGGCGGCTGGCCGTGGCGGCCGGCCGACGGACGGTCTGACGTCGGTCAGACCACCGATCGACCAGTCGCCACAGCTCGGTCAGTCGTGGGTCGGTGCAGTACACCGGTATCGCCGGGTCATGAGTTGAGGCCGTGGCCGGCGTTGCTCGGCGGGTGGTGGTGGGTCGAATGGCAGGACTCGCCCGTCGCGTGACGCAGCGAGGCACGGGCTGGGGCAGTCGGCGCTGCGGATGCGTGCGGGGCGGTGACGACGATCGTGATCGCGACCGAGCAGGCGATCGCGAAGGCCACGAGCACGGCCGCGAGCGACCGCTGCGTCAATGAGGCTGGCATCGGGTTCCTTTCGGATGTGGTGTTTGCTGCGATGCCTGCGCGACCGGTCGATGCAAGCTGCACGGTTGACCCTATGGCCCGCTTGGGTCCACGTAAATCGTGGGATCCCGTACGTTTGTGCGCTCGTCGGCTGGATCGCGGGATCGGCATGCTGGTGAGATGAAGGCAGTCGTCACCAGCTCGTCCCGTAACGGTTCCCGGTGGCGCTGGAGCGAGGTCGAGGAGCCGACGGTCGGGCCCAGCGACGTGCTCGTGCAGGTTGCGGCCGCCGCCCTGAACCACGCCGACGCGCTGATGCGCATCGGCGCGTACGTGCCCTCCGACGCCAGCTGGCGCGTCGGGCGCGATCGGGTCGGCTTCGAGCTGGCGGGCACCGTGATCGCGGTCGGATCGCAGGTGACCGGGGTAAAGCCGGGCGAGCGGGTGATGGCGCAGGCGGGTGGCGCCTGCGCGCAACGGGTCGCGGTCGACGCCGGCCTCGTGCTGCCGCTGCGAGGCCTGCGGCTCGCCAGCGCCGCTGCGTTACCGAGCGGATTGCTGACCGAGCACGACGCGCTCACCCAGGCGGGGTTCGTCGCCGGCGAGGGGGTGCTGATCACCGGCGCGAGCTCGGGCGTCGGCGCGATCGGCGTCCAGCTCGCGCGGGCGCTCGGCG
The DNA here is from genome assembly GCA_963714245.1 of uncultured Solirubrobacteraceae bacterium. Taxonomy (GTDB): domain Bacteria; phylum Actinomycetota; class Thermoleophilia; order Solirubrobacterales; family Solirubrobacteraceae; genus Palsa-465. Next base: position 647,042 of record CAVQNR010000005.1, read on the forward strand.
CCGGCACCGTCGTCGCGACGGCTCGCGGCGACCGCGGGGCGGATCTCGACGCGCTCGGGGCGGATCTCGTGATCGACTCCGAAGCGGGGTCGCTGCGCGACGCGCTCCATGCTGCCGGGCATCCCGGCTGTGAGGTCGTGCTCGATCACGTCGGCGGTGCGCTGCTGGCGCAGATCGTCGACGCGGCGCCGGCCCGAGCCCGGATCGTGCAGATCGGCCGACTGGCGGGGGTCGACGCCAAGATCGATCTCGAGCGCCTCGCGGCGCGCCGATTGACGGTGATCGGTACCACCTTCCGCGGGAGAACGCTGACCGAACTGCGCGAGCTGACGCGCCGCGTACGCGACGAGCCGCGGCTGCGCGACCGCTGGGGCGCGCTTGAGCCGAGGATCGACAGCACGTTTGCGCTCGAGCAACCCGAGGCGGCGGCGGCGAGACTGTGTTCGGGTCGTCACGCGGGCAAGATCGTGCTGCGCGCGCCCGCGCTCCCATTCGCGGGCGACGCTTCGCCGGCGTGATCCGCCGGCTCGACGCGCTGGAGTGCCTGTCGGGCTACCTGATCGGCGGCGGCTCGCCGTTCAGCGCCGCCGCCAGTGCCGGCGCCCACTCGCATACCAGGCATGCGTGATTGAACGCGCTGCGCCCGAACTCGACCGCGGTCCCGTGTGGGTCATCGGTGGCGATCGCGTCGTCGTTGTCGAGCACGAACTCACCGAGCTGGGGCTCCCAGCGCGCGGCGGCGGGCGCAAGCCGCGCGTCCGCGAATCGCGCCGGGGCCGGGTGCGCATAGGCGTAGAACGCGGCCTGCGGGTAGTTGGGATCACCGGGCCACCAGCCGACCGCGACCTCCTGGGCGTCCATCGCATTGCGCATGATGAAGTCCGGGGAGGGCGGTTGCGCCGACTGGCCCGAGAACAGGTTGACGGCGAGGTCGAACGACCCCCACCAGGCGTTGACCGGCGTGCTGCGACCGCGAAACGGCGCCCGGAAGTCGGCCAGCGCCAGCGCCGCCTGAGTGGCCGCCTGAAAGTAGGTCTCAACCTGTGAGGGCTCGTAGCCACGATGCTCGTGATCGGCATCGAGCGGGATCTGCCACGGCACTTCCTGCGGCGTCGGGTTGATCGTCAGCTCGCCGCCGAGCGCCCGAGCCGCGGCCAGCACCTCGGCGGTCACCTCGCCGACCGGCCGCCGCACCAGTCCGGTTCGGCGCCCGCCGCCTGCGCTGTGCTCGACAACCGCCTCGTGGGCATGGAGGTCGAGCGCGACGACCAGCGCGCCGGAACCGTCAGGGGCCGGCATCGGCGCGGTCTCCCAGCCGCGCGCGGTCAGCCGCAGCGCGGCGTGCTGCAGCTGCGGCTCCGGTGGCGCCAGCGCGACCGCGATCTTGCCGAGCAGCTGCGTCAGCGCATGCAGCGTGTCGCAGCAGTCCGCCCAGCGGTCATAGGACAGCGATGGCCATGCAGTGCTCATCGGTCCGATCCTAACCGGCATCGCCTGTTTGCCTGCGCTCGCGCCGGGGCAGGGCAATAGTGGGCTGTAAACGCCCGTCGACCGAGAGGAGCCCGATGTCTGACAAGCACACCGATGAAGCCAAGGGACGCGTCAAGGAGGCCGCCGGCAGCCTCACCGACAACGATCGGCTCAAGCGCGAAGGCCGGGCCGACAAGGCCAAGTCCTCGCTCAAGGATGCCGTCGACAATGTCGCCGACAAGGCCAAGGGCGCGGTGGACCGCGACGACTAGGCGTCCGGAAGGCCGGGCGCGGCGGAACTTTGGCGAGAACCTGCGAATTATTCGCACCTTCCCGCCATCGTTCGTGCTCGGGCCGCCCACGGCGAACGAGCCAGCCCTGACGGCACACTAGGCCGGTTTGACGATCTGCGGCAGCAACGGCCCGAGTGTGCGGTGCCGGGCGCACCCGAGCCACACACCGGTGGCGTAGGCCAGGTCGTCGGCGATCCGCAGCGCACCGAAGCGGATCGGATCCAGCGCAGGACGCCGAACCGCGTAGTCGACGGCGACCGACGCCGTCAATCCGAGCGCCAGCGGCCTCCGTGTCCGGGGTCGGCTCGCCGCCACGGCGACCACGAGCGGTGGGTAGGCCCGCCAGCCCGCGTCGAGCAGCTGGCGTCCGGCTCGCAGCTGACCGGCGGCGGCCAGCGCCAGCGGCCGACGCCGATCTCCGGGAACGGGCGCTAACCGTCGCGCGAGCAACGCCGTGCCGGCGCCACCGATCGCCAGCGCCGCCAGTGGCTGCCCGGCGAGTGCGGCGCCCCACGCGGCAATCGTGCCGCGGCTGAGCACGACGTGCCGCATCTGACCGGGATGGCGCTGCGCGAGCGCGGCGGCGGAAGCCCCGTAGGCAACCCGCTGCGCGAGCCACGAGCGTGCCCGCGGGCGGTACGGGTGCGTCACCCGGGCGGTCGGCCGATAGCGAACGGCCCACCCGGCGCGCACCAGCCGCCAGACGAAGTCGACGTCCTCGCCGATCCGCAGCGACTCGTCGAAGCCGCCGGTCGCATCGAACGCCGATCGACGGACGACCAGCGCGGCCGCCGGCACGAACGCGGTGCGGCGGCCCAGGCCGACGAGTCCCGGCAGCGGGCCGAGATCGAGCGGTGAGCGCACGGCCTCATAGGCGGCGACCGCGCCGGCGCCAGAGGCCGCAACGACACGCGGCGCGACCGCCGCCACCCGCGGATCGTGAAGTTCGGCGAGCAGGGGCTCCAACCAGTCCGGCTGCGCACGAACGTCGGAGTCGACGAACGCGAGCACCGGCGCCAGGGTCGCGCGCGCGCCGAGGTTGCGCGCCGCTGCCGGACCGCGCGCGCCCGGTTGGCTGACCAGGTTCGCGCCCGCTGCGGCGACAACCGCCTCGATCGCGGCCGGATCGGTCGAGCCGTCGTCGACGACGAGCACCTCACCGGCCGGTCCAACGGCGGCCAGGCACTCGGCCAGCGGCCGCGCCCGATCGCGCGCCGGGATCACGAGCGCGACGTCGTCTGACGTCCACGGTGGCGGTCCGTCATAGAGCGGGTGGGCGACGCCGGCCGCGATCAGGCGCCGCGCCAGCGCGACGGCGGCCGGGCGCTGGTCGACCGGTGCGCCCGCCCGCCATTGCGACACGAGCCGGGTCCCGGCGGGGCTCAACCGCAGCAGCCGTGCGGGGCTGCCGCCGACCAGCACCGAGCCGTGGGCAAGCGCCCGCGTGGAGCGGTCAAACTGCAGCCGCACCGGGCGCGATCACGACGGTTCGGCGTTGCCGGGCGCAAAGCCCGCGGGCACGAGTACGTCGTCGGGCGTCAACTGCGCCAGCGATGCGCGCCCGAGCCCGCGCATGGCGGAGTCGATCCCGCCGGCGAGCACGTCGAGCACGTTCTCGACCCCGGCCTGGCCGTTGGCCGCCAGCCCCCACAGGTAGGCCCGGCCGATCATCGTCGCGCGCGCGCCGAGCGCGACCGCCTTGACGACGTCAGAACCGCGACGCACCCCGGAATCGAGCACGATCTCGATCTCTGAGCCGACCGCCCGGGCGATCGCGGGCAGCGTCCGGATCGAGGCCGGCTGGCCGTCGAGGTTGTTGCCGCCGTGGTTTGAGACCGAGATCGCGGTCGCGCCCACGTCGACGGCGCGGCGGGCGTCGTCGGGCCGCGCGATCCCCTTGAGCATCACCGGCCCATCCCAGAACTCGATCAGCCACCGCAGGTCCTCCCAGGTCGGCGGCGGGGTGCCCATCCATTCGCCGTAGGCGCCGAAGAACGTCGGCGGTGCCTCGCCGGGGACCGCCATGTTCGGGACCGTCAGCGACGGCGGCCCGCCGGACCGCGCCCATTGCGCGAGCCAGCGCGGGCGGACCAGCGTCTCGGGCACCAGCGGCAGGATCGTCTTGAGGTCAAGCGAGTCGGGAATCTGCGGCGAGCCCCAGTCACGGCCGTGGGAGAACTGCCAGTCGAGCGTCACGATCAGCCCGGCGACGCCGGCTGCCCGCGCCCGCTCCAGGCGCGCGCAGATCCGCTCCCGGGTGCCGCACCAGTAGGTCTGAAAGAACGTGTCCGGGTTTGCCGCCACCACCTCCTCGACCGGCTTGGAGCCGAACGACGACAGGCCGATCGCGGTCCCGCGCGCCGCGGCCGCCCGCGCGACCGCGACCTCGCCATCGGGATGCACCGCCTGCACCCCGGTCGGCGAGATCATCACCGGCAGCGACAGCGACCGCCCCATCACGCTGGCCGACGTGTCGCGCTGCGCCGGCGCCTGCGCGACATGCGGCGCGAACCCCAGCTCGCCGAACGCCTCCAGGTTGTCGTGCAGCGTGCTGCCGCGCTCAGAACCGGCGATGATCGCCTTGTAGACCGAACCGGGCAGCGCGCGCCTGGCGCGCCGCTGAGCCTCGGCGACCGATTCAAACCACGAGTTGGTCATCACACCCGCAGTGGCTTGCTGTGACCGGCTGCCACCAATGGCCGCCGGCTGGCGGCGACCTTGACCAGCTCGAGCTCGCCGTGGCCGAGCACGCATTCGGGGTCGGGCCCGTCGAGCGGCATCCCGGTGAAGAACTTGGCCGCCATGCAGCCGCCCTGGCAGGCGTCATAGGAGCCACAGGACGCGCAGGCGCCGGCGCTCTGGGGCTCGCGCAACGACGCGAACAGCTCCGAGTCGCGCCAGACGCGTTCAAATCCGCCGGGGCCGCGGACGTTGCCCGCCAGAAACTCGTCGTGCAGCACGAACGGGCAGGCGTAGACGTCGCCGATCGGGTCGACCAGGCACACCACCCGGCCGGCCCCGCACAGGTTCAGCCCCGGTAGCGGCTCGCCCAGCGCCGACAGGTGAAAGAAGCTGTCGCCGGTCAGCACCTGCGGGCGCTCCAGCAGCCACTCATACAACTCGCGCTGCTGGGCTGCGGTCGGGTGCAGTTCGTCCCAGACCGAGGCGCCGCGGCCCGACGGTCGCAGCCTCGTCAGCCGCAGCTGCGCCCCGTAGGAGTCGGCAAGCTGCGCAAGCGCGTCGAGCTGGGGGATGTTGTGCCGGGTGATCACGACCGAGATCTTGAACGGCCCGAAGCCGGCCTGCGCGAGCCGATCCATGCCACGTCGCGCCAGCGCGTAGCTGCCGGGGCCGCGGACCGGGTCGTTGATCTCCTTGGTGGCGCCGTCGAGCGAGATCTGCACGTCGAGGTAGTCGGTCGCGGCGATCCGGGCCGCCGCCTCGGGGGTGATCAGCGCGCCGTTGGTGGAGAACTTGACGCCGACCCGGCGGGCCACCGCATGGTCGACGAGATCGAGGAAGTCACGGCGGACCAGCGGCTCGCCGCCGCCGATGTTGACGTAGAACACCCGCATCGCGGCGAACTCGTCGATCAGCCGGCGGCACTCATCGGTCGACAGCTCGCGCGGGTCGCGCTTGCCCGACGACGACAGACAGTGCGCACAGGCGAGGTTGCAACCGTAGGTGACCTCCCAGGTCAGGCAGATCGGCGCCTCCAACCCCTGTTTGAAGCGGTCGCGCAGCCGGGTCTCAGCGGGCACTGATCACCTCCGACTGCTGCAACCGGGCGAGCGCGCGCAAGATCGCCGGGCGGCCGCTGGCCGGGACGTCGTGGGCGTCCAGCGCCGCCTGTGCCGAAGCGTGCTCGCCGAGCGACTCGACAATCGCGGCCAGCTGCGGCGACTTCAAGAACGTCAGCCGGCGATTGCCGTAGTGGTAGGCGAGCGCACCGAACCGCTCCGGCCGCAGCGCCAGTTGCGGATGCATCACGTAGGGACGGCCTGCGTCAAAGCTGTCAGTAGACACCGCACATGCCGTCGATCGAGATCTCCTCGACGAGCAGATCCTCCTCGAGCAGCTCGTCGTCGGCGGCATCCGGCAACTTGGTCTCGGGCTGCCCGGGCTCGAGCAGCGCGGTTGCGGGGAGTGGTTGCGGTTCGGGCACGGTGCGCTTCCTTCCCTCGTTGACGCGCGGAGCCTGGAACCTACCCGATCACACCCGTCGGGTCGCGGTCAGGGCGGTTGTCACCCGCGGGTGGTGACAACGTCCCGGAGCCGCCGGCGCTTGACTCGGCACCGGAGCGAGAATCCGGGCCAGACGCACGTCAGACCTCGGTGAGCGGCTTGGCGATACTCTCCAGACCCTTTCGCTCAGCGCGGACGCCGAACGCCAGCTCGGTGATCCCGCCGGCGATCATCAGGACCGCGCCGATCGCAAGCGCCTCGAACACCTTCGACGCGTCGCCGGTCGCGACCATCGGCGCGAACAGCTGGGGGCCGATGATCCCGCCGATGCCAGTGCCGACCGCGTAGAACAGCGCGATGCAGAGCGCGCGCGTCTCCAACGGGAACACCTCGGACACCGTCAAGTAGGCGGCGCTGACACCGGCTGAAGCGAAGAAGAACACGACCGACCAGCCGATCGTCAGTGTCGTCGCGTTCAGCGAGCCGTCCTTGAACAGCCACCCGGTGACCAGCAGCAGCACCCCGGAGAGGATGTAGGTGCCGGCGATCATCGGCTTGCGGCCGACCGTGTCGAACAGGCCGCCGAGCACGATCGGCCCGAGGAAGTTGCCGGCCGCGAACACGACCAGGTAGTAGGGGGCGTCCGCGGTCGAGACTCCGAAGAACGTCGACAGGAGCGTTGCGTAGCCGAACAGGATCGAGTTGTAGAGAAACGCCTGACCGATGAACAACATCAGCCCGAGCACGGTCCGTTTCGGGTAGCGCTCGGGCACCGTCGCGCGATCTCGGTCAGCGCAATCGTCTTGCGCTGGCGGATCCGGATCGTCTCGCTCGGGTCGACTGCCGGCAGTTGTGAGCCGACGTCGTGCGGCGACCTCACGCTCGATCGCGGACGTGATCCGCTCGGCCTCCTGATCGCGGCCATGGATGAACAGCCAGCGTGGACTCTCGGGCACCCGGCGACGGACGATCAGGATCGCCAGACCGAGCACGAACCCGAGCCCGAAGCAGACCCGCCAGGACAGCAGCGGGGAGAAGATGTGCAGCGCCGCGACCGACAACAGCGCGCCCGCTGCGGCTCCCACCCAATAGGTCCCGTTGATCACGATGTCGATCCGGCCGCGGTGCTTGGCCGGGATCAGCTCATCGATCGCGGAGTTGATCGCCGAATACTCGCCGCCGATCCCCATCCCGGTGACGAACCGGCAGACGTAGAAGAACACCGCCGTCGTCGAGAACGCGGTCGCGCACGTCGCCGCTAGATAGACCCCGAGCGTGATCATGAACAGCTTCTTGCGCCCGAACCGGTCGGTGAGTTGGCCGAACAGCAGCGCTCCGAAGCAGGCGCCGGCAACGTACATCGAGGCAGCCAGCCCGGCGACGTCGGCCGAGGAGATGTTGATCCCGGAGCCCGGCGCCGAGATCGCGCCCGCGATCGAGCCGACGATCGTGACCTCGAGCCCGTCGAGGATCCAGACCGTGCCGAGGCCGATCAGGATCTTCCAGTGCCAGTGCGACCATGGCAGTCGATCGAGGCGTGCCGGGATGTCGGTGTTGATCGTGCCGAGGCCCGACTCGGCTGTCGTCGCGTTCGTCGCAGTCATGGCGCTTCGCTACCCGGTTGGGGCGGTCAAAACACCCCGGAGTCGGAGTGCGCATACTTGGCCACACGATGACCCCCGACGCCAACACCGACGACCCGCGGGTCGTGGCCGGAATGGCGGCCCAGCAGCGGCTACGCGAGCAGCGGCTGGTCGCGGGCGAGCGGCGGGTCGGTTGGAAGGCCGGGCTCGGCACCGTGGAGGCGATGCGCAAGGCGTCGATCGCGACCCCGCTCGCGGGCTTCTTGACCGAGGCCTCGGACGCCGGCGCGATGACCCGGGCCGACGGGCTGCCGATCGAGGACTGGCGCCAGCCGCGGCTCGAGGCCGAGGTCGCGGTCCGGCTCGAGACCGATCTCGAGGCCGGTGCCGACGCGAACGCCGCCCGCCAAGCGATCGGGACGCTCGCGCCCGCGATCGAGATCGTCGATCTCGGCCCCGCCGACGACCTCCAGCAGCTGCTCGCCGACAACATCTTTCACCGCGCCTACGCGATTGGACCGTGGTCGCCGGGCGGGGCGCGAGCGCTCGCCGACGCGCGCCTGACGATCACTCAAGACGATCGTCCGTTGCACACCGGGATCGACCCGGCGCAACTGCTTGGCGACCTGATCGACGTCGTTCGCGCGATCGGCGAGCAGCTGCCGCTCGCGGGCGAACGGCTGCGCGCGGGCGACGTGATCATCACCGGCTCGGCGATCGTGCCGCTCGCGCTGCGTGGCGGCGAACGCTTCGAGCTGGCGCTCGAGGGCGCCGACAGCGTCGCGCTGACGATCGCGCCGCCGACCGGGACCGGCTGAGATGACGGCCGACGAGTTCACGTCGCGGCTCTCCTTCGAGGGCAGTTTCGACGGGCTCTACGGCTTGGAGCTCGAGCCACCGATCGCCGGCGACGACAGCCTGCGCGGAAGGCTTCGGGTCGGGCCCGAGCTGCTCGGCGCCCAACAGCGGCTGCACGGCGGAGTGCCCGCGGCGATTGCCGAGTCGCTGGCCTCGCTGGCGACCGCGCGGATCGCGATGTCCCGGGGGCTGCTGCCGGCGGGAATGTCGAACGACACGACCGTGCTCGTCGCGGTTTCAGAGGGCGCGACGTTGCGCGCCGAGGCGACACCCGAGGGCCACGACAGCGGTAACTGGGTCTGGTCGGTGGCGCTGCGCGACGAGACCGACGCGCTGTGCGCGTTCAGTCGGGTGACGATCGCGGTGCGACCCCCGCGGGAGCGCTGATGGCGACGATCGTCGCACTCGACGGCGTCACCCCCCGGATCGGCACGGATGTCTATCTGGCGCCGACCGCGACATTGATCGGCGACGTCGTGATCGGCGATCGCGCGAGTGTCTGGTTCGGTGCGGTGCTGCGCGGCGATGCCGCACGGATCGAAATCGGCTTCGAGACCTCGGTCCAGGACAACGTCGTGATCCACTGCGCGACGGGGTTGCCGACCGTCGTCGGCGCACGCGTGACGCTCGGCCACAGCGCGCTGCTGGAGGGATGCGTCGTCGAGGACGGGTCGTTGATCGGGATGGGGGCGGTCGTGCTGCAGCACGCCCGGGTCGGGACCGGCTCGCTGATCGCCGCCGGCGCGGTCGTCTCCGAACGGACCGAGATCCCGCCCGGAGTGCTCGCCGCGGGGGTGCCGGCCCGCGTGCGCAAGGAGCTCGGCGGCTCGGCGCAGCACTGGCTGGACCATGCCGTCGAGGAGTATCAGGCGCGTCGGCGCCAGTATCTCGCCGGCAGCGTGCTCGCCACCGGTCGGCCAGCCTGATCCTCGCCGTGCGCGCGTGGCTAGGATTCCCGCAAAGGCCAGGGAGCGGAGTGTTCAGCGTGCAGCAGGACCGCTGGTGATGATCGAGTCAGGGGTCGTCAGGACCACGGAGGAGACCGTGATCGCCTGGCTGCGCGAGGGCAGGCCGTTCGTCCAGGCGCTGCTGGTCGAGGTCGAGGGGTCGGCGCCGCTGCCGGTCGGGGCGATGATGGCGATCGACGAGCACGGCGCGATCGAGGGGTCGCTGACGGGCGGTTGCGTCGAGGGCGCGGTCGTGACCGAGGCCGAGGCGCTGCTCGCGGGCGAGCGTGGGCCTGGCATGCTGACCTATGGGATCTCCGACGAGCTGGCGGGCACCGTCGGCCTGATGTGCGGGGGCACCGTACACATCTTCATCCAACGGCTCGATCGCGAGCTCGGCGCGCTCGAGTTGTCGGTGCTCGCGGCCCACGCCGACGGTCGCACGGCTGCGGTCGCGACGCTGCTCGACGGCGACGAGGCCGGCGGTCGGCTCGCGGTCGTCGACGACCTGGTCTCGGGCTCGCTCGGCCGCCACCAGTTGCTTGATCGCAACGTCGCGCGCGAGTCGGCGGGGCTATTGCAGGAGGGCAAGACGACGATCCGCCGGTTCGGCGCTGACGGCGCCACGCTCGGCGACGACCTGCGGGTTCACATCCGCTCGTATGCGCCGCCGCCGCAGATGTGGATCTTCGGCGCGATCGACTTCTCGGCGGCGCTCGCCCCGTTCGCGGCGCAGATCGGATATCGGGTGCGGATCTGCGACGCGCGGGACCGGTTCGCCCGTTCGACCCGATTCTCGTCGGTCGCGGAGGTGATGATCGGCTGGCCGCAGGAGCTGATGGGCGGCGTCGAACTCGGCCCCCGCGACGCGGTGCTGGTGTTCACGCACGACTCCAAGTTCGACGAGCCGGCACTGCTGGCGGCGCTGGCGACCGGCGCGGGCTACATCGGCGCGCTCGGCTCTCGGCAGACGACCACCGATCGTGAGCGCCGGCTGCGGGCGGCGGGCGCGGGCGACGCCGACATCGCCCGGATCCACGCGCCGTGCGGGTTGGACATCGGCAGCCGCACTGCCGAGGAGACGGCGGTCTCGGTGCTCGCCGAGATCATCTCCTCACGCGCCGAGCGGATCGCGCGGCCGTTGCGCGAGACCAACGGCCCGATCCACTCCCGCGACCGCAGCTGACGCGCAGGCGTCGACGGCGGGCAGGCGACGTGTGAGACCGATCAGACCCTGACGACCTGCAGCGGACGGTGTGCCGCGGCGATCCGGTCGAAATCGTCGTCCTGGGTGACCACCGGCAACTCGTGAGCGACGGCGGTGGCGGCGATCAGCGCGTCGGTGAGCTTCACGGCCCGCTGGATGCCCGCGGCTCGGCAGTCGAGCACGAGTCGGGCCCATGCGCCGATCACGGGCTCGTCGATCGTGATCGGATCGGATTCGTGTGCGAGCTCGAGCGTCGCGGCTCGGCGCATGCGCGTGTCGCGATCGTCGCTGGCGAGCACTCCGAGCTGCAGTTCGCCGATCGTCACCACCGAGATCGCCGCCAACGCCGGAAGTTCGCCGAGTGGGCGCTCGCGCTCGCGTGCGATGAACACCGAGGTGTCGAGCAGGCCGCGCGCCGGCGGCGGCTCCGGCTCAGGCGCCGAAGTCATAGCTCGTCGAGGGTCTGCCCCGCGAGCTCATCGAGGTCACGACTCAGCGAGGCGTCGGCGGCGTGCTCGGCCAGCCGCGCGCGAATCGCCGTTCCCGACCGCCAGCGCCGCCTGCGGGTGTGCGGGACGATGTCTGCCACCGGCTCGCCGTGGACGGTCAGCGTGATGCGCTCTCCGCCCTCGACGGCCTCGATCACGCGACTCGTCTGATTGCGAAGCTCGCGTACCCCGATCTCCATGTGCTACACCGTAGCACCCTGTGCCCAGTGGGAGACCCACTACGCACAGCGAGCGACTCAGCCGCGCGGCGTCAGGTCAAGTTCGTCTGACTCGAACGTGACATCGACCGGGCCGAGCACGACCCGACGCGGCCCGGCCAGCACGCGCCCGGCGACCGTCGCCGGCAGGCCGCAGGCCGAGGCGAGCGCGACGACCCGGTCGCCGTCGCCCGCGGCGCAGTACACCGCGAATCCGGCGCCCATGTTGAACGTCCGATAGGCATCGGCGGTCGACAGCTCGGCATGTTGGGCCAGAAACGACAGCACCGGCGGCACGTCTGGCAGCCGGTCGAGCTCGTATGTGAACGCCGCCCGCGGACGCATCAGCTTCAGGAAGCCGTGGCCGGTGATGTGACTCAGGTAGTGGACGTCGATCTCGTCGGCCGCCAGCAGTGCGCGCACGAGCGGGACATAGATCACGCCGGCCACCAGCAGTGCCTCGCCGAAGCTGCCGCCACCAGGCAGCTCGAAGTCGTAACCGCCGGGCAGCTCGGCGGCGACGGCGCGCGCCAGTGACGCCCCGTTTGCGTGCAGCCCGCTGGAGCCCACCAGCACGATCTCGTCGCCGTCACGCAGCTCGCCGCCGAGGATCGGCGCGCCGCCCGGGACGACGCCAACCGCGCTGCCGGCCAACTCGATCTCGTCGGCGCTCACCAACCCGCTCAGCGACGGCGACTCACCGCCGCCCCAGGTCGCGCCCGAGTCCTCGCACGCCCGCCGCCAGCCGGTCAGCAACCCGGCCTGACGATCGGCCGATGCGTACCACTGCGACGAGCCGGTCGCGAAGTAGGCATTGACGACGAGTGGCACCGCGCCGACGCAGCAGAGGTCGTTGACGATCGCCGCAACCGTGTCGTACGCGACCGCCTCAAACCCGCTCGCGCCGAGTCGCCCCTCGCACGCCCGGGCGATCATCGACTTGGTCCCGAGTCCCTCGACGACGAACGCCAGCGTCTGACCGCCGGCCTCGAACACGAACGCTGGCTCGCCGCGCGACTCGTCGATCGCGCGGCCGCCGCCGGGCGCGACCGCCAGCAGCGACGAGGTCGCGAGCGCCTCGGTGAGCGCGTTGCGCTTGCCCGCGTCGAGCGTCTCGTAGTCGACGCCCGCGTCGCCGTAGGCGGAGCCCGACGAGCCGCCGGCGGCGTCAGCCATCGCCCTCACCGTAGCCCGCAAGCTGGTCCAGCCAGGCCGTCGCCTCGCTATCGGATGGGGCGCGCCAGTCCGATCGTGGCGACAGCGAGCCGCCGGACCCGACCTTCGGCGCGTTGGGCAGCGCCGAGCGCTTGAACTGACTGGTCTTGAAGAAACGCGACAGGAACTCCCGCAGCCAGTGACGGACCTCGTCGGTGGTGTACTGGTTGCGCCGATCGACTGGGATCAGGTCCGGCCACTCGCCGCGCTCGCGGTCGCCCCAGGCGTGGTGGGCGAGATAGGCGACCTTCGTCGGCCGGTATCCGAAGCGCAACACGTAGTACAGAAAGAAGTCCTGCAGCTCGTAGGGCCCGACGGTCGCCTCGGAGTCCTGATGGGGGCCATCGCCGTCGTCGTCGTCGCCCGGCGGGATCAGCTCCGGTGAGATCGCGGTGTCGAGGATCGCGTCGAGCACCGCGCCGGCCTCGGCGCCGAACAGGTCGGCGGCGATCGCCCAGCGCAGCAGGAAGCGGATCAGCGTCTTCGGGACCGAGGCGTTGACGTTGTAGTGCGACATCTGGTCGCCGACGCCGTAGGTCGACCAGCCGAGCGCGAGCTCTGACAGGTCGCCGGTGCCGAGCACGAGCGCCCCGTGGTAGTTGGCCAACCGAAACAGGTGCGAGGTCCGCTCACCGGCCTGGACGTTCTCGTAGGTCACGTCGTACTCCGCTTCACCGTCGGCAGCGGGATGGCCGAGGTCGCGCAGCATCTGCATCGCCGACGGGCGGATATCGAGCTCCGAGGCGCTGACGCCGAGCGCCCGCATCAGCGCGTGGGAGTTGCGCAGCGTGCCGGCGCTCGTCGCGAACCCCGGCAGCGTGTACGCCAGCACGTTCGTGCGCGGTAGCCCGACCCGGTCCAGCGCGCGCGCGGCGACGATCAGCGCGTGCGCCGAGTCCAACCCGCCCGAGACCCCGATCACGATCCGTTCGATCCCGGTTGCCTGCAGCCGCGTCTGCAGCCCGCGGACCTGAATGTCGAACACCTCTTGGCAGCGCTCGTTGCGCGTCGCCGGATTCGCCGGCACGTACGGGAACCGCTCGACCCGGCGCTCGAGCGCCACCGGCTGCGGCGGTGCCCGCAGTGAGAACTCGATCCTCCGAATGCTGCGCAGCCGATCGCGCAGATCGCCGATCGTATCGCCGTAGCTGGAGGTCGCCGTCCGGTCAGACAGGATCCGGTCGAGGTCCAGATCGGCGCAGATCAACTGCTCGTCGTCGTCGAATCGCCGTGACTCGGTCAGTAGGTCGCCGTTCTCGCAGATCATCGCGTGGCCGTCCCAGGCGACGTCGGTGGTCGACTCGCCGAGCCCGGCAGCGGTGTAGACGTAGGTCGCGATCGTCCGTGCCGAGTGGCTCTCGCACAGCATCCGTCGATACGCCGACTTGCCGATCGTGACGTTCGAGGCCGACAGGTTGCAGAGCATCGTCGCGCCCGCGAGCGCGCCGTAGGTGCTCGGCGGGATCGCCGCCCACAGGTCCTCGCAGATCTCGACGTGCAGAATTAGGGCGGGCAGTTCGCGGCAGCAGAACACGAGCTCAGCGCCGGCCGGGATCCGTTGCCCGGCGACCGTCAGCTCGCCGCCGATCAAGTCGCGCGCGGCGCGGAACTGACGCTTTTCGTAGTACTCGTGGTACTCGGGTAGGTAGGACTTGGGCACGGCGCCGAGGATCCGGCCCTCGCAGATCACGATCGCGGCGTTGAACAGCCCGCCCTCGGCCCGGACCGGCATGCCGACGACGAGCACCGGGCGCAGTTGGCTGGAGGCCTCGACGACGTCGCTCAGCGCGCGCTCGCTGGCATCCAGCAACGCCGACTGATGGAACAGGTCCTCGCCCGAATATCCGCTCAAGCCGAGCTCGGGGAACACGACGACCGCCGCGCCACGCTCGTCCGCGCGCCGCGCGAGCGCGATCGTCCGCCGCGCGTTGAAGGCGGGGTCACCGACGCGCACGTGCGGGACGGCCGCGGCGGCGCGCACGAACCCGTGGTCGTACAGCGACTCGGTCATGGTCGACTCACATTGTGTCTGGCCCGCGGCACGGGCCGCGTGCCGCGTGCCGCCCTAGGCGAGCGCCGGTGCCTCGGGCAGGGTCGCCAGCGCCCGATCGAGCTCGTCCTGGGAGAACTCGGGATCCTCGAGCTCGCCCGCGAGGTACGCGTCGTAGGCGCTGAGGTCGAAGTTGCCGTGGCCGCACAACCCGAACAGGATCGTCCGCGGCTGCCCGGCCTCGCGGGCAGCGAGCGCCTCGTCGATCGTCGCCTTGATCGCGTGCGCAGGCTCGGGCGCCGGGATGATCTGCTCGGTGCGCGCGAACCGCACGGCAGCCTCGAATGTCTCGTTCTGGCGGTAGGCCCGCGGCGTCACCAGCCCGTTGTGCACGAGCCCGCAGACCAGCGGCGAATCGCCGTGATAGCGCAGACCGCCGGCATGTACCGGCGGCGGCACGAAGTCGTGCCCGAGCGTGTACATCGGCATCAGCGGCGTCAGCCCGGCGGTATCGCCGAAGTCGTAGGCGTACACGCCCTTGGTGAGCGTCGGGCAAGCCGCCGGCTCGGCGGCGATGAACGTCGTCTTGGTGCCGTTGCGGATCGTGTTGCGGATGAACGGGAACGTCAGCCCGCCGAAGTTCGAGCCGCCGCCGACGCACGCGATCACCGTGTCGGGGTAGTCGCCGGCCTGCTCGAGCTGGGCCATCGCCTCCTGGCCGATCACGGTCTGGTGCAGCAGCACGTGGTTGAGCACCGAGCCGAGCGAGTAGTTGGTGTCCTCGTGGTGGGCGGCGACCTCGACCGCCTCGGAGATCGCGATCCCGAGCGAGCCGGTCGGGTGCTGGGCCTGCGAGCGCCCTGCGGCCGTCAGTTCGCTGGGCGAGCGGTGCACGGTCGCGCCCCAGGTCTGCATCATCGAGCGCCGATACGGCTTCTGGTCATAGCTGGAGCCGACCATCCAGACCTCGCACTCGAGCCCGAACAGGTTGCAGGCGAACGCCAGCGCCGACCCCCACTGTCCGGCGCCGGTCTCGGTCGAGAGCTTGCGGATCCCCGCCTGGGCGTTCTCGTAGGCCTGCGCGACCGCGGTGTTGGGCTTGTGCGACCCGGCGGGGGAGACGCCCTCATATTTGTAATAGATATGGGCGGGGGTATCGAGCGCCTGCTCGAGCCGGCGGGCGCGGTACAGCGGCGTCGGGCGCCACAGCCGGTAGGCGTCGCGGACCGGCTCGGGGATCTCGATCTCGGGCTCGGCCGAAACCTCCTGCTCGATCAGCGCCATCGGGAACAGCGGCGCCAGGTCCTCCGGACCCGCGGGTTGCAGGATGCCATCCCGCCCACCCCGCAGTGGCGGCAGCGGCGGGTTCTCGGGGTTGGCGATGTCCGCCATCAGGTTGACCCAGTGGGTCGGGATCTCCCGCTCGCTCAGCACGAACTTGACCTGCTCGCTCATCGCCCGCTCCTTGGCCGCCGTCGTTGCGTGGCGGCGATTGTATGGCCGACGTCGCTCAGCACACCCAGAGCTCGCGACGCTGCGCTACCTGCGCTGCGATCTGACCCAGGCCGTGGCTGAAGCTACGATCGCGCAAATGTATGCCGCCGTGGGATTTACGGATCGTGAGTGGACCACCCGCCCACACGTGCCCGGTGAACCCGCCCGCCACGTGACCGAGCTGGCCGACGAGGCCGGTCAGCAGCGCACCCGGGCGAACCTCTGGCGCTACGAGCCGGGCGCGAAGGGAAAACGTCACCTGCACGCCGACCAGGAGGAGACGTTCGTGGTGCTGGGCGGCACGCTGACGATGTACCTCGGCGAGCCCCCCGAGCGGGTGCAGATCGCCGACGGGCTGATCCACGTCGCCGCCGGCACGCCGTTGCAGATCCGCAACGAGGGCGAGCAGGATCTGCTGCTGTATATCCACGGCTCGCCTCCCGACCACGGAGCCGAGGTGCTTTCAGACGCAGTCTGAAGCCGGCTCCGATGCGTGGCTGCTGGAGGCGGTCGCCGACAACCATCGCAACTGGATCGCGCGGTGGGCCAGGGCCGCCGAGGGATCCGCGATCACGATTGACGGAGCGACGCTGTGGACCCCTGGGGAAGTCGGCGTCTTCCCGACCGTCGCGCCGGACCCCGGGCGACTGCTGCGGGCGATCCGTCAGCACGGCTGCACGAGCGTCGGCTACTGGTCGTTGCACGGCGACGATCGCCTCGGCGTGCGGCTCGTCGCGCGCGGGTTTCGGTGGGGCTGGCGGCCACACTGGATGGCGATCGACCTGGAGCGGTTCGCTCCCGCCGCGGGGCGCGCGTTCGAGGTGATCAACGCCGCGCCGCCGTACGCCTCGACGCTGCCGTACGCCCCGCCGGGCGGGCCCGCGCCGGCCGGCGTCCAGCGGCTCGGGGTGCGCCTGCGCGAAAAGCTGATCGGGCAGGTGTCGGTCAACCCGGTGGATGCCGTCGCGGGGATCTACTCGATGGGGGTCGCGCCGCGGGCGCGGGGCCGTGGCATCGGCACGGCGCTGGCGAACGCCGCCTGCCGGCTGTCGCGCGAGCACGGCTGCCGCTGGGCGGTGCTGAACGCGACCGAGGACGGCGAGCGGCTGTATCGGCGCGTGGGCTTCAGGTCGCTCGGGTTCGGCCAGACCTGGTGGTACTCACCGGGTCCCGTCCCGACCGCCCGGCAGACGGCGGTCGCCGAGGCGATCGGGTTCGGCGATCTCGCCGCGCTGGAGCGGTTGGCACCGACGAGCGCCGAGCTGGATACCGAGCACGGGCTCGGTGGCGAGCCACCGCTGGCGCTGGCCCTGCTCACCGGTCGCGTCGAGGTCGCCGGTTGGCTGCTGCGTCGCCGCCCACCGCTGATCGCACGACGCTATCCGCCCCACGACGCGACGCTGCTGCACCTCGCCGCGCAGGCCGACTCCCGGGAGTTCGTCGAGCTTGCGCTCGCGCACGGCGTCGACACCGATGCCCGCGATGGCTCGTTCGGGGCGACCGCGGCGGGTTGGGCCGAGCACTTCGGCCACGCGACGCTGGCGGCACGCCTGGCCGGGTTCAGCTCAGCGCACCGATGACCGCCTCGGCGGCATGCAGCAGCTCGCCCGATCGCACCAGCGCGGTGGCGGCCTCGATCTCCGGCGACAGGTGACGGTCGGGCCCCGGCCCGCCGACGTCGCGACGCAACCGCGCGAGCACCGCGGCGGTTGCCGCCGACGGTGCGAGCGGTGCTCGCAGCTCGATCCCGCGCGCGGCGGTGACCAATTCGATCGCGAGCACGATTTCGAGCCCGTCGATCGCGCGCCGCAGCTTGCGCCCGGCGCTCCAGCCCATCGAGACGTGGTCTTCCTGCATCGCCGAGCTCGGGATCGAGTCGACCGACGCCGGCATCGCCAGCCGCTTGAGCTCGGAGACGATTGCCGCCTGCGTGTACTGGGCGATCATCAGTCCCGAATTGACGCCCGGATCGTCGGCCAAGAACGCCGGCAGCCCGTGGTTGCGCGCGATGTCCAGGAAGCGATCGGTGCGCCGCTCGGAGATGCTCGCGAGGTCGGCCACGGCGATCGCGAGGAAATCGAGCACGTAGCCGACCGGGGCGCCGTGGAAGTTGCCGTTTGATTCGACCCGCGCGTCGTCGGTGATCACCGGGTTGTCGATCGCCGCGCCGAGTTCGCGCTCGGCTACCGCACGCGCGTGCGCCAGCGTGTCGCGCGCGGCGCCGGCGACGGCCGGCGCGCAGCGCAATGAGTAGGCGTCCTGCACCCGCGGATCCTCCGGGCCCCGGTGGCTGGCGACGATCGGGCTTCCGGCCAGCAGCGCCCGGACGTTCGCGGCCGACGCGATCTGGCCGGGCTGGCCACGCAGTTGCTGCAGCTCGGCGGCGAACACGGCATCGGTCCCGAGCAGTCCCTCGACGCTCATCGCGGCGGCGAGGTCAGCGGTCGTCAGCAGCCGCTGCAGGTCGACGATCGCCAGCGCCAGCATCCCGAGCATCCCGTCGGTGCCGTTGATCAGAGCCAGGCCCTCCTTCTCGGCGAGCACGACGGGCTCGATCCCGGCACCGCGCAGCGCCTGTGCGGCGCCCAGCAGCCGTCCGTCACGGTCGCGGACCTCGCCCTCGCCGATCAGCGCCAGGGCGCAGTGCGCCAACGGCGCGAGGTCGCCCGAGCAGCCAAGCGAGCCGTACTCACGGACGACCGGGGTCAGCTGAGCCGACAGGATCGCGGCGTACGTTTCGGCGGTCCGCGGGCGCACTCCGGTGTGCCCGGTCGCCAGCGTCGACAGCCGCAGCATCATCAGCGCGCGCACGACCTCGCGCTCGACCTCGTCGCCGGCGCTGGCGGCGTGGCTGCGGATCAGCGAGCGCTGCAACTCGATCCGCAGTTCGGGCGGGATGTGTCGCGACGCGAGCGCGCCGAACCCGGTCGAGACCCCGTAGTGGGGCCGGACGTCGCCCGCGAGCGCGTCGATCACCGCGCGACCTTGCTCGATCGCCGCGTGCGCCCGCTCCGACAGCGTCACCGCCGCGCCACCGCGGGCGACCGCGACCAGCTGCTCGACCGTCGGCGCGCCGACGTCGATCGTGACCGTCTCGTTGGTGACCATGCGCGTATTGAACGCGAGCGCGCGCCGGTGTGCGTCGTGGCTCGCCGGCGGCGACGGGATTTCGGTCATCGCTCGCGCAGCATCGTCAGTCCGAGCGCGCCGCCGAAGCCGAGCATCGCCACCCCGCGACGGCGCCGGCCAGCCGCAGCGCTGTACATCAGAACGACAGGTTGCTTGCGCTGGCAACTAACCTGTGGTGCGATGACCGCTTCCCGTGCCCCATATTCGGTCGGATCCGACGGGGTCGAGGTGTGGTCGCAACTGCACGCGGGCGCCTGGATCGGCCTGGTCGAGACCAACAAGCGATTGGTGCGGGCCCTGGATACCGAGCTCGAGCGTCGGTACGGGCTGACGCTGTCGTCGCTCGAGCTGCTGGGGCGGCTGGCGGCAGCGCCGCGGCGCTGCGCGAAGCTGACCGCGTTGGCGAGCGCGTGCGGGCTGAGCCTCAGCCGGGTCTCGCGGATCGCGGGCGCGCTCGAGCGCCGGGGATTGCTGGCGCGACGGCCGTGCCCGGATGACGGCCGCGCGGTCGAGGCGCATCTGACCAAGGCCGGGCTCGAGCTGCTGCGCGAAGCCCAGCAGGCACACCATGCCTACGTCAAGCGCGAGTTCTTCGACCGGCTCAGCGAGGCCGAACTCGCAACCTTGGCGGCGGTGTTCGCGCGGCTAGCCGAGCCGCTGCCGCGCGCGGTCTGAGGCCCCGGCGCTGGCCGAAATCCTCATTCTCCGGTCAGCCGCCCGACCCAGGCCGCCAGTCGCGTCAGGTCCTCGTGCGTCAACCCGTGCCCGGCGCCCGGCGCGACCGAGGTGGTCACGTCGGCGCCTCCGTCGCTCAGCAGTTCGCTCAGCCGCGCCACCTGTGCTGCGGATGAGAACGGGTCGCGCTCGCCGGCTTCGATCAGCACGTCGGTGCCCGCCAGCGTCGGCAGCTGCTCGGGTTCAAACGGAAGCATCGGCCGCAGCAGCGCCGCCGCGCGCAGCGTGCCGGGTGCGCGCAGCAGCAGCGACGCGGCGATGTTGGCGCCGTTGGACAGCCCGACCGCGAGCACGCGGCTGCGATCGCGCTCGTAGGCGCGCGTGGCCTCGTCGACGAACGCCGCCAGCTGATCGGTCCGAGCCAGTAGGTCGGGGATGTCGAGCTGTCCCACCGCAAGCCGGCGAAAGAACCGCGGCATACCCGACTCGAGCACCTGTCCGCGCGGCGACAGCAGCGCCGCCTCGGGCGCGAGCTGCCGGCCGAGGCCGACCAGGTCATGCTCGTCGCCGCCGGTGCCATGCAACATCAGCAGCGTCCAGTCCGAGCTGCCGGGTTCGAACACGTGGGTGAACCCCAGCTGCGGGGCGGCGGTCATCGCTCGCCGCCGGTGCTCGCCGGCGTCTGCCCTGGACGCCAGGCAGTTGGGTCCGGCAGCGGCGTCAGCCGCGGCTCGATCCGCTCGCGCTGGGACTCGAGAAACGGCGGCAACACGAGTCGCTCGCCGAGCGCGTCGGGGGTCTCGTCGGCGGCGAAGCCGGCGCCGTCGAGCGTTGCCAGCTCGTAGAGGATCCCGCCCGGCTCGCGGAAGTAGACCGACTCAAACCAGAAGCGGTCGATCACGGGCGTCGGGCGCGCCCCGGAGCGGGCGACCCGCTCGCGCCACTCGGCGAGCTCTGCGGCCAGTACCGCCCAGGCGACGTGGTGCACGGTGCCGGCACCGGGGACCCCGCGCTCGCTTGCCTGCTCGAACATGACGCGGCCGCCGCGCTGGGGACCGCGGGCCTCCCAGTCATGCGGTTGCAGCTCGCTGAAGCCAAGCACGTCATTGACGAGCGCCTCGCTGCGTGCGGGATCGGCGACCTGGGCGCGGACCGCCTCGAACCCCTGCAGCGCATACTCGGCCGGCACCTCGCGGTGGGCGGCGATCAGCGGGGCGTCCGGCACGGCGGAGAGGACCAACTCGTGGGTCATCCCCTCGGGGTCGGCGAATCGCAGCGCGCCGTCGACGCGCTCGGTCGCGACGCCCTCCTCGCCCAGTCGTTGCTGCCAGTAGCCGATCGAGTCCTCGTCGGCGACTCGGTGCTGGATCGCCGAGACCATCCCGGCGCCCGCGCGGCCGGGGGTCGCTCCCGGGTACTCGAAGAAGGTGATGTCGGCGCCGGGCGAGCCGTGCTCGTCGGCGTAGAACAGGTGATAGACGCCGGGGTCGTCCTGGTTGACGGTCTTCTTGACGAGTCGTAGTCCGAGCACGCGCGCGTAGAAGTCGACGTTGCGGGGCGCGTCCCCGGTGATCAGGGTGATGTGGTGGATGCCATCGATCGGTTGCATGAGCCCTCGCCTCAACGGGTGGAAGTTTTGTTGCTAGCGCAAGCTTATCAAGGAAAGCTTGCCCGCGCAAGTATCCTCTCCGCCCCCCGGCCTCCTGGTCGGCCACGCCGAACGGCCGCGAACGACGCTCGCCTGCCCACGCGCAGTAGAGTCGCGCCGATGACGGGGTGCCAGTTCGGCCTCCATGCGCTCGGGATCGGGATCGGCGCCCGGCGCGAGGTGATCGATGCGGTCGCCGTCGAGGCCGAGGCGGCGGGCTTCGCGACGCTGTGGGCGGGCGAGCACGTGGTGATGGTCGACGAGGGAGCGTCGGAGTACCCGTATGCACCCGACGGCCGGATCGCCGTGCCCGCGGCGGCCGATTGGCTCGATCCGCTGATCGCACTCAGTTTCGCCGCGGCCGCGACGCAGACGATCGGGCTCGCGACCGGCGTGCTGCTGTTGCCCGAACACCAGCCGTTGGCGCTGGCCAAGCGGGCGGCGAGCCTCGACCGGCTGTCCGGCGGCCGGTTGACGCTCGGAATCGGGGTCGGCTGGTCGCGTGAGGAGTTCGACGCGCTGGGGGTCCCGTTCGCCCGCCGGGGCGCCCGGGCCGACGAGTATCTGGCGGCGATCCGCGCCGCCTGGCGCGACGACGTCGCTTCCTTTCAGGGCGAGTTCGTCTCCTTTCACGGGGTCCGGGTCAATCCCAAGCCGGTCCGCGATCGGCGGATTCCGGTCATCATCGGCGGCAACGGCGAGGCTGCCCTGCGACGAGCCGTCCGCGCGGGGGATGGCTGGTATGGCTTTAACCTCGACGGCCTCGACGAGGTCCGCGAGCGGATCGGGCGCCTGCGGGTGCTGTGCCGCGAGACCGGTCGCGACCCGCGGCGGCTGCGGATCGCGGTGGCGCTCGCCGATGCGACGGCTGCCGACCCGGATGCGCTGGCCGCGGCCGGCGTCGACGAGCTGGTCGCGGTCGCCTCGCCGCCGGCCGATCCGGCCGCGGTGGCTGGTTGGTGTCGCGCGCTCGGGCCGCGAGCCCCGGCCTGAGCCGGCGGCCGGGCCTCACCGGCCCCGGCTCACCCGCCCCCGCGGTTGGCGCGCCCGGCCTCCCGTGCGATCTGCGACAGCAGCGGCGGCACGTCCATCCGCGGCACGACCGCCTCGATCAGCGTCAGCCCGGTGGCGGCCCGCGCCCGCTCAAGCGCCCGGTCGAGCTCGCCGGCTGTCGTCGTCCGGTGCGTGGCGAGCGCATCGTCGTCGGGGGCCATCGCGCGCACGAGCGCGGACCAGTCCCAGCGGGCGATGTCGTTGTAGCGTTGCTCGGGGCCGTGGATCGCGCGCTCGACCGTGTAGCCGTCGTTGTCGACGACGATCACGGTCGCGGCAATCCGTTCGCGCGCGATCGTCGACAGCTCCTGCACGGTCATCTGCGCGGCGCCGTCGCCGATCAGCAGCACCCCGTGACGGCCCGGCGCGCCGGTGCAGGCGCCCAGCAGCGCCGGCAGCGTGTAACCGATCGAAGCCCACAGCGGCTGGCCGAGGAACAACACGCGCTCGGGTAGCCGCTGGTTGCCCATTCCGTAGAACGAGGTGCCCTGATCGGCGACGACGACGTCGCCCGGGGCCAGAAACCGCGCGACCGCCTGCCACAGCCCGGTCTGCGTAAGTGGCTCGTCGGCGGGCGCGGCATCCGGCGGCGTCCGCGGCTTGGCGGTCGCCGGGGCGCCGGCGCGGCCGGCGGACGGCAGCGTCGCGACGAGCTCGGCCAGGCGCTCCAGCGCGTCGCCGATCGCCACCGGACCGAACTGGGCGGCACCGACGCTGGCAATCGTCGGCGCCAGCTCGATCGTCCGCCGCCGGTCGATTTGTTGGCTGAAGAACCCGCTGTTGAGATCGGTGAATTGAACGCCGGCGATCACCAGCGCCCCGCAGTCCTCGATCGCGGCGCGAACCTCGGGCTCGCTGGCGGCGCCGGCGTAGATCCCGACGTAGTGGGGGTCTGACTCGTCGACGAGGCTCTTGCCCCACAGCGACGTCGCGTGTGTCAGCGGCCCCGCCGCGATCAGCCGCCGCAGCTGCTCGGTGGCCGCGGTCCGGTGTGCCATCAGCCCGCCGAGCACGCTGATCGCGTCGGCGTCGCCGACTTCGCGCAACAGCCGTGCCGCGGCGTCGTCGAACGCGTCCAGCGCATCGGAATCGGTCAACGGGCGCGGTGCCGGTAGCGGCTCGCGGTCGCTGTCCAGCGCTGCCTCGCCGACGTCGGCCGGCAGCAGCAGATAGCCGGGCAGCCGCTCGTCGCGCACGGCGGTCAGGACACGGTCGATCTCGACCGCGGCGTTGGCGGGGGTCAGCGCCGCCCGCGCGCAGGTGATCGCCGCGTGCATCCCGAGGAAATGCGTGAACACGCCGTCGCCGAGCGAGTGATGGACGATTCGCTGTGCCGCCTGGGTGCCGCTCGACGGCGAGCCGACGATGTGGATCACCGGCACGTGCTCGGCGAAGCTGCCGGTGATCGCGTTGATCGCCGACAGCTCCCCGACTCCGAACGTCGTCATCAGCGCGCCGATCCCGCGAGCGCGCCCGTAGCCGTCGGCCGCGTAGCCGGCGTTGAGCTCGTTGGTGGTGCCGACCCAGCCGACGCGCTCGTGGGCGATCACGTGGTCAAGCAGCCCCAGCGTGTAGTCGCCTGGAACCCCGAAGATGTGCTCGACGCCCAGCTCGGCGAGCCGGTCGAGCAGGTGGTCGGCGACGGTCGTGGTCATGGGGCCTCCTCGGGCTCGACTGTGGTCCGCATCCGCGTCAGCATCTCCTCGAGCTGGGCCGGCCCGGTCGCGAAGTTCAACCGGACCCGGCCGGCGCCTTCGGGCCCGTAGTCAAGCCCGCGGCCCAGAGCGACCCGGCCACGGGCGGCAAACGCCGCCGCCGGCTCGGCGCCGAGCCCGAGGCCGGTGCAGTCAAGCCACGCCAGGTAGGTCGCCTGCGGCGGGCGCCAGCCGACCGCCGGCAGCCTCGCGGATAACTGTTCCGCGAGCCAGGCGCGATTGCGATCAAGCTGGGCAAGCACCGCGTCGAGCCAATCGTCGCCGTCGGTGAAGGCGGCCTCGGCGGCGATCACCCCGAGCAACCCGGCGTGATCGTGTTGTGGCTCGATCCGCGCGACCAGCGCGCGGCTGCGCTCGCCGGCGGTGATCACCAGCGCCGCCTTCAGCCCGGCGAGGTTGAACGCCTTCGACGCCGAGGTCAGGCTGACACCGATCCGGCGGGCCGCGTCCGATACCTCCAGCAACGGCGTGAACGTCGCGCCGGACAGCGTCAACGGGGCGTGGATCTCGTCGGCGAGCACCCAGACGTCGCGTTCGGCGCAGCGCTGCGCGATCGCGGCGAGCTCGTCTCGCGTGTAGACGTGGCCGGTCGGATTGTGCGGGCTGGCGAGCACCACCGCCCGGATCCCGGTCGCGAGCGCCGCATCGAGCGACTCCAGCAAGATCCGGCCGCGGTCGTCGAGCGCGAGTTGCACGAGCCGCACGCCGGTGCGCGGCAGCAGCGCAAAGAACGGTGGGTACGCCGGCGATGCGAACGCGATCGCGTCCCCGGGCGCCGCCAGCACCCGGCACAGCTCCATCAGCCCGAGCATCACATCCGCGACCAGCACGATCTGCTCGGGGTCGACCGTCCACGACAGCCGCCGTGCCGCGAACTCGGCAAACGCCGTCCGCAGCGACTGCGGCGCGGGCGGCGCGTAGCCGAGGTCGTGGCGCGCGATCGCATCCCGCAGCGCCTGTGCCACCGGCTCGGCGATCGGGAAGTCCATCTCGGCGATCGTCGCCGCGAGCACGTCGGGTGGCTGCATCGCCCACTTCTCGCTGCGCCGCCGCTGCAGCTCGTCGAGCTCCGGGACGCGCAGGTCGATCGCCACCTGCCCGACTGTAGGGCCCCGGATCACTGGTGGGTCTTCCCGCAAACGTTGCACTAGGGTGCCGGTGATCCGCGCGTCGCTGATGATCACCTGCCTGAACGACACGCTGTTTCCCGAGACCGGGCGGGCCGTCGTGACGCTACTGGAACGCCTCGGCGTCGAGCTCGAGTTCCCACGCGAACAGACCTGCTGCGGGCAGATGCACTTCAACAGCGGCTACGCGCCCGAGGCGATGGCGCTGCTGCGCCGGTTCGCCAAGGCGTTCGGCGCCGCCGAGCTGATCGTCTGCCCCTCGGCCTCGTGCACCGGGATGGTCCGCGAGCAATATCCAGAGCTCGCCCAGCGACTCGGCGACCGCGGTCTCGCGCAGGAGCTGTCGCAGATCGTCGCTCGCGTGTACGAGCTGACCGAACTGCTCGTCGACCGGCTTGGCGTGAGCGACGTCGGCGCCCGGTTCCCGCACCGGGTCACCTATCACCCGACCTGTCACAGCCTGCGCGCGCTGGCGCTGGGTGACCGTCCGCTGACGCTGCTGCGCGCGGTCGCGGGGCTCGAGCTGGTGGCGCTGCCCGGCGCCGATCAGTGCTGCGGGTTCGGGGGCACCTTCGCGGTCCGCAACGCCGACACGTCGATCGCGATGCTGACCGACAAGCTGCGCTCGGTGCTCGACACCGGCGCCGAGGTCGTGACCGCCGCCGACAGCTCGTGCCTGATGCAGATCGGCGGTGGCCTGCGCCGCCAGCGCGCCGGCGTGCGCGCGATGCACATCGCCGAGATCCTCGCGTGCGCGGACGGCGCGTCGTGAGTGACGCGATCCCGTTCGAGGTGGCCGCCCGCACCGCGCTCGCCGACACCCAGCTGCGCCACAACCTCGCCCACGCGACGCACTCGATTCGCGACAAGCGGGCCGCTGCCGTCGCCGAGCTGCCCGACTGGGAGCAGTTGCGCGACGCCGGGCGCGAGCTCAAGGACCGGGTCCTGCGACACCTCGACGACTATCTGGTCGAGCTCGAGGCGTCGGTCACGCGCAACGGCGGCACGGTCCACTGGGCACGCGACGCCGGCGAGTGCAACCGGATCATCGCCGAGCTCGTGCTCGGCCGCGGAACCCGGGAGGTCGTCAAGGTCAAGTCGCTGACGACCGAGGAGATCGGCCTCAACGAGGCGCTCGCGCAGCGCGGGATCCACGCCTGGGAGACCGATCTGGCGCAGCTGATCATCCAGCTCGCCGGGGAGCCGCCGTCGCACGTGCTGGTCCCGGCGATCCACAAGAACCGCACCCAGATCCGCGACCTGTTCCGCGCGCGGCTGCCCGACGCGCCGGCCGATCTGAGCGACGCGCCCGAACAGCTGGTCAGCGTCGCCCGCGCGCATTTGCGCCGGTTGTTCCTGGAGGCGCAGGTCGGGATCAGCGGTGCCAACTTCGCGGTCGCCGAGACCGGGACCGTCGCCGTCGTCGAGTCCGAGGGCAACGGGCGGATGTGCACGACGCTGCCGCGGACGCTGATCAGCGTGATCGGGATCGAGAAGGTCGTCGGCCAGTGGCGCGACCTCGAGGTGTTCCTGCAACTGCTGCCGCGCTCGTCGACCGCCGAGCGGATGAACCCGTACACGTCGCTATGGAGCGGCGTCAGCGACGGCGACGGCCCACGCGAGTTTCATCTGGTGCTGCTCGACAACGGCCGCTGCAACGTGCTCGCGGACACGATCGGGCGCCAGGCGCTGCGCTGCATCCGCTGCTCGGCATGCCTGAACGTCTGTCCGGTCTACGAGCGGACCGGCGGCCACGCGTACGGGTCGGTCTACCCGGGGCCGATCGGAGCGATCCTGACGCCGCTGCTGTCGGACATGCGCGAGCACCGCTCGCTGCCGTACGCGTCGAGCCTGTGCGGCGCCTGCTACGAGGTCTGCCCGGTCCAGATCGACATCCCGAAGGTGCTCGTGCACCTGCGCGAGCGCGTGACGTCGCAGCCGCCGACGCCCCGACGGGCCCGCGACCGGCTCGACCCCGAGCGGCTGGCGATGCGCGGTCTCGCGCGCGTGTTCGCCAGCCGCCGCGCGTATGAGGCGGCGCAGCGTGCGGCGCGCCGCGGCCAGGGGCCGTTCACGCGCGACGGTGCGATCGGGCGGCTACCGGGTCCGCTCGGGGCCTGGACGTCGGCTCGAGACCTGCCGGCGCTGCCGGATCAGAGTTTCCGCGACTGGTGGCGCTCCGAGCATGGCTGATGCACGTGCCGAGATCCTGGCTGCGATCCGCTCGGCGCTGCGCGACGTCCCCGTGTCCGAACGCGCGGCCGAGGTGCCGGTCGCGCGCGATTACCGCCAGCATGACGAGCGCCCGCGCGCCGAGCTGGTGGCGTTGTTCGCCGAGCGGGTCGGCGAGTACCGGGCGCACGTCGAACGCGTCGAGAGCGCCGCGCTCGGTCAGGCGATCGCGCGCATCTGCGCCGAGCGCGGGCTGCGGCGGCTGGCGGCGCCCGACGGCGTGCCCGACGCGTGGCTGGCCGCCGAGCTGGGTTGTGTCCGCGACGACGGCAGCGCGAGCGCGGCCCAGCTGGACCAGCTGGACGGCGCGATCACCGGCTGCGCCGCGGCGATCGCCGAGACCGGCACGATCGTGCTCGACGGCGGCCCGCTCAGCGGCCGGCGGGCGCTGAGCTTGGTGCCCGACCACCATCTCTGCGTGGTCGACGCCGCGCAGATCCACGGCCAGGTGCCCGAGGCGCTGGCGGCGGTCGCGGCGCAGGTCGTCGCGCGCCGCGCGCCGATCACGCTCGTGTCGGGCCCGTCGGCCAGCTCGGACATCGAGCTCGAGCGGGTCGAGGGCGTCCACGGCCCGCGCAACCTGATCGTGCTGATCGGGAGCGGTACGCTGTCGGCGACGAACGAGATTGGACAAATTCATCCAATTTCTGAGAGGGACGACAGGACGCGATGAACACGACCCCGATGTCGGCGTTGCTGGAGCCGCTGCAGATCGGACCGGTCAGACTGCGCAACCGGATCGTCTCGAGCTCGCACCAGACGACGCTCGTCCACGACCACCTCCCGACCGACGAGTTCGTCGCCTACCAGGCGGCGCGCGCGGCCGGCGAGACCGGGCTGATCATCATGGAGGCGGTCGCGGTCGCGCCCTCGGGGCTGTTGACCGCGCACACGCTCGGCGGCTACCTGGACCCGATCGTCGATGGCTACCGGCGGGTCGCGGCAGCCGTCCAGGGCGAGGGCTGCAAGCTGTTCGTGCAGCTGTTTCACGGCGGCCGCGAACAGATCGCGTCGGCGCCGCGACCGCCGGCGGTCTCCTCATCGTCGTTGCCGAGCGCCCGTTACCACACCGAGCCGCGGGCGCTGCGGACCGACGAGGTCTCCGCGCTGATCGCGTCCTACGGGCGCTGTGCCGAGCTGGCGGCCGCCGCCGGGTTAGACGGGATCGAGGTGACCGCCGCGCACGGCTATCTCGGCGAGCAGTTCTTCCGGCCCGAGTACAACCTGCGCTCAGACCGCTACGGCGAGCCGATCCGGTTCGTCGCCGAGGTGCTGGAGGTGGTCCGCGCGGCGGCTCCCGGGTTGGCGCTCGGGGTGCGGCTGAGCGCCGACTCCGAGGCGGCGCGAGCGGTCGCGCCGCGCCTGGCGGAGCTGGTCGATTACGTGCACCTGGCGGTCGGCGACTCGTCGACGTTCGACGGCTGCACCGGGATCGCACCGCCGCCACCGACCCCACAGGACCTGATCGGTGAGCTGGCTGCGCCGTTCAGGCTCGGGCGCCCGCTGATCGCGACGACCCGCGTGGTCGACCCGGCCCATGCCGACGCGATGATCGCCGAGGGCGTCGCCGACGCGTTCGGGATGACCCGGGCGCTGATCGCCGATCCGCAGCTGCCGCGCAAGGTTCGCAGCGGTGCCGGGGCCCGGATCCTGCGCTGCATCGGCTGCAACGCATGCATCGCCCACTACCACGCCGAGACCCCGATCCGATGCTCGATCAACCCTCGAACCGGACGCGAGTTGACGCTGCCGGCGCCGAGCCCGGTCGCGGGCGCCGCGGCACGCCGGGTCGCGGTCGTCGGCGCCGGGCCGGCGGGTCTGGCCGCGGCCGCGCAAGCGGCGGGCGCCGGCCATGCGGTCGTGCTGTTCGAGCGTCGCGACGCGATCGGCGGCCAGGTCGCGATCGCCGGCTCGAGTCCCGCGCACGCCGAGCAGGCGTTGGCGCTGACCGCCAACTACGCCTTTCTGCTGGCCGACGGTGGCGTCGAGCTGCGGCTCGCCACCGACGCGACGGTCGACGGGCTGGCGGCGCTCGACCCGGATCTGGTCGTGCTCGCCAGCGGCGCTCGCCCGACGCCGTCGCGCCACCCGCTCGACGGGCTGGCGGTGGTGCAGGCATGGGACGTGCTCGCGGGCCTGCAGCGGCCCTCGGGCCGGGTCGTGGTGTCTGACTGGGGGGGTGACCCCGCGGCGCTTGACTGTGCCGAGCTGCTGGCGGCCGCGGGCTGTGAGGTGACGCTCGCCGTCGGCGCCGTGATGCCCGGCGAGACCGTCCATCAGTACGCGCGCAACCAGTACCTCGGCCGGCTCGCTCGCGCCGGCGTGCGGATCGCCGACCGGCACGGGCTGGTGTCGGCCGCCGACGGCGAGGTGGTGTTCGCCAACGTGTTCGCGCCTGAGCTCGAGATGACGATCGCGGCCGACGTGCTCGTGCTCTCGCATGGGCGCGTCCCCGACGACTCCCTGTATCAGCCGCTGGTGGCCGCGTTCGGCGCCGGCAAGGTCGCCGAGGTGGGCGACTGCAGCTCGCCGCGCGGCCTCGAGGAGGCGATCCTCGAGGGCACCCTGGCAGTGCGCGACGCGCTCGCCTGACCGGCGGGGCGGTGCGTGAGTAGGCTCCGCGCGATGGCCCCCGATCAGCCGAACGCCGTGCTGTGGGACGACGCCGTCGCCGCGCGGGTCCTCGCCCACGTCGAGTCCGTTGCGGCGACCGCGCCGAAGGTTGCGAGCGGCCCGATCGTGTGTGCGTCGGGGATCTCGCCGTCGGGTGCGATCCATCTCGGCAACCTGCGCGAGGTGTTCACCACACATCTGGTCGCCGAGGCGCTGCGCCGTCGCGGGCACGAGGTCGTGCATCTGCACTCCTGGGACGACTACGACCGGTTCCGCAAGGTGCCGGCCGGCGTCGATCCGTCGTTCGAACGTTACGTCGGGATGCCGCTGGCGTCGATCCCGGACCCGTTCGGGTCAGCGCCGTCCTACGCGGACCGCTACATGGACCGGTTCCGCTCAGAGCTGCGCGAGCTGGGGATCACGATGACCGAGCGCCGCCAGTCGCAGCTGTACCCGGTCGGGACCTACAACGCCGCGATCCGCCGCGCGATGGACCAGCGCGAGCGGGCGTTTGAGATCCTCGCCGAGCAGCAGACCGCCGGCCGCCACGAGCAGTCACCGGAGGAGCGCCGGCGCGCGTACTACCCGTTTCGGCCCTACTGCACCGAGTGCGGGCGCGACGACACGCGGGTGACGGGCTGGGACGGCACGCTCGCGGTCTGGGAGTGTCGCCACGGGCACGCCGGCGAGATGTCGCTGGCCGACGGAGCGGCGATCAGCGGCAAGCTCGTCTGGAAGGTCGACTGGCCGATGCGCTGGGCGCACGAGGGGGTCGCGTTCGAGCCCGCCGGGGAGGACCACCATGCGCCGAGCGGCAGCTATACGGTCGGGCGCACGCTCGTCTCCGAGCTGTTCGGTGGCCGCGCCCCCGAGTCGGTCGTGTACTCGTTCGTGACGCTCGCCGGGGTCGGCGGCAAGATGTCGGGCTCGAGCGGCGGCGCCGCGGTCGCGGCGACCGCGTTTGAAGTGATCGAGCCGGCGATCGTCCGCTGGTTGTACGTGCGCCGGCTGCCCGGACAGGGCTTCTCGATCGATCTCTCGCCCAGGGCGATCCAGCGGCTCTACGACGAATGGGATCGGCTCGCCGCCGGCGTGCACGGCGACGACCCCGATCCGGCCGAGCTCGCGATCTACGCCGAGAGCACCGAATCGTCCGCCGGACCGGTGCTGCGCACCGAGCGGCCGGTGTCGTTCCGGCTGCTGGCGTCGGTCGCCGACATCACCCAGGGCGACCCGGCGCAGATGGCGCGGATCATCTCCTCACATCTGGACGGCGCCGCCGAGACGACCGATCAGACGACACTGCTCGCGCAGCTGCAGCCGCGGCTGGACTGCGCGATCCATTACGCGACCGAGCTCGTCGCCGAGGGCGAGCGCACGCGCGTGCGTGACGAGTTCTCGGCCGAGACCTTCGCGGCGCTCGACGAGCGCGAGCGCCGCGGCGTGCAGCTGCTCGCCGACGGCCTCGCCGAGCACTGGTCGCTGGACGGGCTGACGACGCTGATCTACGCCGTCCCCAAACAGCTGCTCGGGCTTGCCGCCGACGCCGCCCCAGACCCTGAGGTCAAGCGCCAGCAGCGGGCGTTCTTCAAAGCCGTCTACCGGTTGCTGTGCGATGCCGAGACCGGACCGCGGCTGCCGACACTGCTGCTGTCGATCGGTCGCGCGCGCGCGCGGCGACTGCTGGTCGGCGACGGCTGAGCGGCGCTCGCTCGCGTCAGGCGGCGCGCCGGCTTCGGGGGCCCCACGGCGCCCGAGCGCGCACGCACCGATGACCAGATGTCGTCAAGCGCCGTTTGCTTGACGACGGGCAAGCGCAAAGGGATTAACAGGACGCCTCGGGTCCTCGATCGCCCTTTGCTCGGCGGTCCAGTCAAGCAAAGGGCGATATATCACCCTTGCCGCGCCGGGCGCCTAGTGTCGCGCGACGATGCCCGAGTCCGTCCAGCCCCGTCCGGCCTCCCCGAGCGTCAGCGCGGCGCGCTGGACGCTCGTCGCGACGAGCCTCGGCTTCTCGGTCGTGCAGCTCGACGTCTCGATCGTCAACGTCGCGATCAAGTCGATCGGTGCCGGCCTCGGTGGTGGCGTCAGCGGCCTGCAGTGGGTCGTCAACGCGTACACGATCGCGTTTGCCGCGTTCATCCTGACGGCCGGCTCGATTGCCGACCGCGTCGGCGCGCGGCGGTTGTTCATCGGCGGGTTCGTGCTGTTCATGCTCGCCTCGACGGCCTGTGGGGTGGCGCCGGACCTGCACGTGCTGATCGGCGCGCGGGCGATCCAGGGGCTCGCGGCGGCGCTGCTGGTCCCGTCGTCGCTGGCGCTGCTCAGCCACGCCTACACCGAATCGCGAGCGCGCACCAATGCGATCGGGATCTACCTGGCGGGGGCCAGCACGGCGCTGTCGGCCGGACCGCTGATCGGCGGTGCGCTGATCGCCGCGATCGGCTGGCGGGCGATCTTCTTCATCAACATTCCGGTCGCGCTCTGCGGCGTGGGGCTGACGTTGCGATTCGCGACCGAGACGACCCGCTCGCCGGGACGCGGCGTCGATCTGCGCGGTCAGCTGACCGCGATCGCGACGCTGGTGCTGTTGATCGGCGCGACGATCGAGGGCGGCGCCCATGGCTTCGATGCGCCGTCGGTTCTGATCGGCTATGCCGGCGCGCTGGCCTGCGGAGCACTGTTCGTCGCCTTCGAGGCACGCAGCGCGTCGCCGATGCTGCCGCTGTCGTTGTTTGCCTCACGGACATTCAGCGTCTGCTCGGGCGCGGGCCTTCTGATCAACGTCTGCTTCTACGGCCTGATCTTCGTGATCAGCCTGTTCCTGCAGCGCGTCCAGGGGCTGGCGCCGCTCACCACCGGGCTGGCGCTGGCGCCGGTGATGGTCGCGATCACCGCGAGCAACATCGCGTCGGGCGCGTTGCAGCAGCGGTTCGGTCCACGGCGCGTTGCCGCACTCGGCGCGGCGACGCTGGCGGCTGCCTGCGCCGCGCTGATCCCGATCGGAGCGCACACCTCCTACGGCGCGGTCGTCGTGCAACTGGCGCTGCTCGGGGGCGGCGCCGGCCTGATCGTTCCGACACTGACCGCGCAGCTGCTGGGCAGCGTCCCGCGCAGCCGCTCCGGGCTCGCCGGCGGCACCTTCAACACGCTGCGCCAGACCGGCTCGGCGGTCGGCGTCGCGCTGTTCGGCTCGCTGATGGCGGGCGGTGGCGGGTTCGTCGATGGTGCCCGTGCCTCGTTCGCCATCGCCGGTGGGCTCGCACTGGCGATCCTGGCGTTGTCGCCGCTGCTGCCCGGACGCGGCTGAGGAGCGCGGCCGAGCAAGGCCACTGACTCAGCGGCCGGCGTGGCGGGCAGCGCCGCCCGTTCTTACCCGCCGTACGGTCGGTATACCTGGCGAGACGATGTTCTCCCATCGACTCGACGATGACCGGCGACTGCGGCTCGCGACCGAGGTCGATGCCGCCGAGCTGTACGCGCTGACCGATGCCAACCGGGCACGGCTGGGGGCGTGGATGCCGTGGGCGGCGGAGGCGACGCTCGAGACCACGAACGAGTTCATCCGCGAGCGTGGGCGGGCGTTCGCGGCCGGACAGGGATTTGCGGCGCTGATCGTGGAGGACGACGCGATCGTCGGCACCGTCGGCTTCGCCAACTGGGACGCGGTGAACCGTGCCTGCGAGATCGGCTACTGGATCGACGACGGCGCCGGTGGCCGCGGGACGGTCACACTCGCGGTCGCCGCGCTGCTCGGCCACGCGTTCGGCGAGCGCGAGATGCACCGGGCGGTGATCCGGGCGGGAGTCGACAACGAGCGCAGCCGGGCGGTCGCCGAACGGCTCGGCTTCACGCTGGAGGGAGTGGCGCGCGAGTGCGAGCGCTACCCCGATGGCCACTACGTCGACCTGGCGGTGTACGCGCTGCTGGCGCCACAGTGGCGGCGCTGATTTCAGTCGGCCGGGCTGTCGACGGCGACGATCAGGCCATCACCGATCGGGACCTGCACGACGGTCAGCCCGGGGTCGGCGCCCAACAGCCGGTTGGCCTCGGTCAGCTCGGGGGCGTGGGAGACGGCGTTGTCGATCGCGAGCGTGCCGCCCGGCGCGAGCGTACGGCGCACGTTCGGCCAGTAGCCCGCGTACTCGAGCCGCTCGGCATCGAGGAAGATCAGGTCCCAGGCGTCGTCGGGGTACTCCGACAGCGCCTGGGCGGCGCTCGCCGTGCGACACGCGACCAGCCGCTCGAGCCCGGCGAGCGCGAGGTTCTCGCGGGCTTCGGCGCAGCGGCGGGGGTCGATGTCGAGTGACTCGACGTGGCCGCCGGTGACCGCCGCGGCGTCGGCCAGCCACAGCGTCGAGTAGCCGTTGGAGGTGCCGACCTCCAGAATCCGGCGGGCGCCGGCGGCGCGGATCAGCACGCCCAGCAGCTCGGCGGTCTCGGGCATCAGGTTGCGCAGCCGCGCGAGTCGGTTGGACTGGCGGGCGTCGTGCTCGCGGCCATCGGCGAACAGCCGGTCGGCGATCGCGCGACGCTCGGGGTTCATCCCGAGCTGCCGTCGGTCGCGGTGACCCCGAGGCCGTACTGGCCGATGTCGTTCTCGAGCGAGACGAGCGACTGGTACTCACCGTCGTGCACGAACACGACCTTGCCGCGGGCGTTGATGAACACGGTCTGCGGCGGGCCGTTGGGATACAGCTTCAGCGCCGACAGGGCCGACACGCTCGACGAATAGCTCGGGTAGCTGACCGGATGGGCCACCAAGAACGATCGGGCGTTGGCGGTCGGATCTGAGACGTCGGCGCCGACGAACGCCACCTCGCGCCCGTAACGAGCCGCCGCGGTCGCCAGCAGCGGAAACTCCTCCCGGCACGGCTCACACCACGACGCCCACACGTTGAGCACGATCGGATGGCCGCGCAGCGCGTGCAGGCGGGCGCTGAGCGCCGACGTCTGACCCAGCAGGCGTCCGTGCTGGGCGTGCAACGCCGCCAGTGCCCGCGGCGAGCCGCGCAGCTGTGAGCCGGCGTCGGCGATGCTCGGCGCCTGCAGCTTGGCCAGTTGGCTGCGCGCAACGGTGCGGCCCATCATGTTCAGCAGGTCGTCGGCGACCTCGTCGTCGGTCCACGGCTCCTCGGGATGCTCGAGGTTGCCGACGCCCTGGGAGTCAAGCTGCGCCCGCAACGCGCGCGGGAGCTTCGCGGTCAGCTTCGGCATGCCGACGTCGACGATCCGCAGGTCGCCGTGCGGGTCGATGATGAACATCGCGTCCTCGTGGTCGACGTCGAACTTCTCGGGCTGATGGGTCCACCAGTCGATGTCGGGCGGCTTGCCCTCGGCCACGCGCCAGTACTTGACGCCGAACCAGGTCCAGAACGCGCGGATCGTCTGCGGCGAGCCGGTCAGCATCGTGAAGTTGGCGCCGAACCGGCGCTGATAGGCACGCAGTCGCGCGGGCGAGTCACGCCACGGGTCGACGGTCGTCTCGACGATGTTGACCTGCTTGGCGATGCCGTCGCGCCGCAACGTCGAACGCAGCTCGATCAGCGCGCCGGTGGTCATCGGACAGACCTCGCGGCAGAGCGTCATCGACGGCGCCAGCACCGTCCAGCGACGGTGCGTGTCGGTCAGCCGATAGGGCTTGCCGTCGGAGTCGGTCAGCGTCGTGTCCGGCACTCGCCGGGGCTTGGGCACGACAGTCCCGATCGCCAGCGGCGCCGGGATGCCCGTTGTTGGCGCGGCCGAGGCGCCGCCGCGGCCATGGCCGACGGCCTCGAGCACGGCCAGCGTGACCGCCAAGATGCCGGCCGCGCACAACATCATCCAGCGAGCTCGGCGCAGCACGACCCCCAATCTTAGGCGGGCGGGGCCGCATGCGGCCCCGCCTCGGGTGGCGCATGCGCCACCCGGCGACCGGTGCATGCACCGGTCGCTATACCGCTACTCGGTCGGGCTCGAGCTCCCGCGCGAGGCGAGTCAGGACCCCCGCGAGGTCGGGGTGGTCGGTCGGCCAGCCCTCGGCGAGTCGCTCCAACGACGCGTGGCGCTCGGCGATCAGTCGCTCGGCGACCGCTTGTCCGGCGTCGGTGACGACCGGCTGTGGGGCGTCGGTCGCGTACGCGCGCGCGGCCAGCTCTCGGCGCGCCTCGTCGGTCACCGATTCGTCGATCTCAAACGCGCGCCCCGTCGCCGGGATGTCGACCGTCGGGTCCTCGTAGAGCCGCACCAGCAGCCAGCACGCCGCCGGCGACAGGTCGACGCCCGCGCGCGCGGCGAGGTTGGCGACCAACGTCCGGCGCTTGTCGCGGCCGAGCAGCACCGACAGCGCCCGCATCGCCTCGGCCTCCGAGTTGACCGATCGCGGGGTCGCGAACGCCTCGCCGACGCCGGTCGACGCGGTCGCGGTCTCGCGCAGCGGCTTCTCCGGCAGCACCCAGCTGA
The DNA here is from genome assembly GCA_963714245.1 of uncultured Solirubrobacteraceae bacterium. Lineage (GTDB taxonomy): Bacteria > Actinomycetota > Thermoleophilia > Solirubrobacterales > Solirubrobacteraceae > Palsa-465. Next base: position 683,623 of record CAVQNR010000005.1, read on the forward strand.
GCACGAACGCGACCACGCCGACCGCGGCGGCGACCTCGAACACGGTCGACAGCGAGTTCGTGAACGCCTGCAGATAGTCGGCGTGCAGCACCGGCGGCAGCCGGTGGATCTCTGCGCTCGACAGGCCGGCCGATCCCGACGCCGCCCGATCGGCGCCGGCCGGAAACAGCGATGCCAGTTCGGAGCGCAGCCGGTTGGCGAAGATCGTGCCCAGGATCGAGGTGCCGACCGACCCGCCGATCGAGCGAAACAGCGTCGCGCCGGAGGTCGCGATGCCGAGATCCTTGTACTCGACCGCGTTCTGGACGGCGAGCACGAGCACCTGCATCACGCAGCCGAGCCCGAGTCCGAGCACGAACATGTAGCCCGACGCGACCGTCCGCGACGTGTGCACGCCGAGCCGCGACAGCAGCACCAGGCCGATCACCATCACCCCGGTGCCGATGATCGGGAACGGCTTGTAGTGCCCGGTGCGAGTGATCGCCTGGCCCGAGCCGATCGAGGTCAGCAGCAGCCCGAGCATCAGTGGCAGCATCTGCAGCCCCGAGCCGGTCGGCGAGGCACCGAGCACGGTCTGCAAGAACAGCGGCAGGTAGGTGACCGAGCCGAACAGCGCGAATCCGACGATCAGGCCGATCCCGCTCGTGATCGAGAACACCTTGTTGCGAAACAGGGACGGCGGCAGCACCGGCTCGGGCACGTGGCGCTCGATCGCCACGAACGCGACCGTCAGCACCACCGCCGCGCAGAACAGGCCGATGATCTCCCACGAGTCCCACGGGTAGGTGGTGCCGCCCAACGTGCAGCCGAGCACGAGCGAGCCGAGCGCCCCGGCCAGCACCGCGGCGCCGAGCCAGTCGATCTGCTGACGTCCCTCGGACTTGCGCGACGGCAGCGTGGCCGCCAGCACGACGAACGCGATCACGCCGATCGGCAAGTTGACGTAGAAGATCGCACGCCACGAGATGCTCGAGGTGAGCGCCCCGCCGAGCAGCGGGCCGAGCACGGCCGAGATGCCGAACACGGCGCCGAAGTAGCCCTGGTAGCGGCCACGCTCGCGGGGCGAGACGACGTCGCCGACGGCCGCCATCGTCGACACCATCAGGCCGCCGCCGCCGAGCCCCTGGACCGCGCGGAACAGGATCAGCTCGGTCATGCTCTGCGACAGGCCGCACAGCGCCGACCCGATCAAGAACAGCACCAGCGCTCCCTGCAGCACGACCTTGCGGCCGAGCATGTCGCCGAGCTTGCCGTACAGCGGCGTGACGACGGTCTGCGCCAGCAGGTAGGCGGTCACGACCCACGACAGCTGGTTGAGCCCGCCGAGATCGCCGACGATCGTCGGCAGGGCGGTCGCGACGATCGTCTGATCCAGCGACGCCATCAGCATCACCAGCATCAGGCCGGCGAACACGACCCAGACGTTCGACCGGTTCGTCGCCGTCTCACTCACGGGCGTCGATCATATGCCCGGAACCTCTGGGCGGGAGATCCCGTCAGCGATCGGTGGATCGCTGCGACGCTCAGCGCACCAGCTCGGCGCCGGCGCGCCGCCGCTCGGCCGCGCGGCCGCGCAGTTCCGCCGCCGCCCACAGCATCAGCGCCGCTGCGCCGGTCACGGCGCCGACGATGCAGACGCCGCCCCAGCCGTCGGCGCCATAGACGGCCGAGCTGATCGCCGATAGGGCTGCGCCGCCGAGGAAGTACGTGACCATGTACGCGGTCGTCAGGCGGCTGCGAGCCTCGGGCGCCAGCGTGTAGATCGCCGACTGGTTGGAGATCTGCATTCCCTGCACGCCGAGGTCGAGCACCGCGATCCCGATCACCAGCCACACCACCGAGGTCCTGCCGGCGTACAGCAGCGGCCAGGAGCCGAGCATCAGAATCGCGGCCGCCCAGGTGGCGTGCCGACCACGCCCGCGGTCGGCCATCCGGCCGGCGACGGTCGCCGCGACGGCGCCGGCGACGCCGGCCAGCCCGAACAGCCCGATCACGGCGTTGCCATAACTGAACGGCGGCGCCGCCAACAGGAACGACAGCGACGTCCACAACGCGCTGAAGCAGCCGAAGGTGAAGAAGCCGAGCGCCATCCGCAGTCGCAGCACCGGCTCGGCTGCGATCAGCGACAGCACCGAGCGCAGCACCTGGTGGTAGCGCAACTCGGTCGTCACCGGTACCCGCGGCAGCACCGCGCGCAGCGTCGCGGCGAGCGCGACCATCGCCGCGCACGCGATCCAGTACACGATCCGCCAACCGAACACGGCGGCGACCAGCCCGCTGAACGTCCGCGCCAGCAGGATCCCGATCAGCAGGCCACTCATCACCGTGCCGACGACGCGGCCGCGCTCGGATTCGCGCGCGAGCGATGCGCTCATCGGCACGATCACCTGTGCGACCGTGGCGCTGACCCCGACGACCAGCAGCGCCGCCGCGAGCACCTGCACGCCGGGTGCGATCGCGGCCAGCGCGAGGCCGGCGGCCGTGACCAGCAGCGCCGCCGCGATCAGACCCCGGCGCTCGAGCAGGTCGCCGCTGGGAACCAGCAGCGCGAGCCCGAGCACGTAGCCGAGCTGGGTGATCGTGATCAGCAGTCCGGCGGTGCCCGCCGAGATCGAGAACGCGTGCGACAGCGTGTCGAGCAGCGGCTGCGCGTAATACATGTTGGCGACGGTCGCGCCGCAGGCGATCGCCAGCAACATCACCATGCGGCGCGACAGGCCCGCGCCGAGGACCGCCTCGCCGGCTTGCGAACGGGTTGGTTTCACGTCCATCGAACATAGTGCGATAGGCTGCCGCCGCCGTACGGACGCGGCCCACCGGGCTTAAGAGGAGGAGTGGGGATGATGTGGATGCAGCGAAGGTCGCCTGTCGTCGTCGCCGGGCTCGTCGGCGTGTTGGTGGCGCTCACGGCGCCGGCAGCGGTCGCGGCCGGTCACGCCGCCAACGCACCGACCGCAGGCGCCGACTGTCAGCCCTACGCGGGCCGGCCGTGCCTGTTTCCCTACCCCGATAACCGGCTCACGGTCCGCGATCGCCACTCGATCACCGGTCGCCGCGTCCGGTTGCCGCAACGGGCGATGCCGCGCAACGTCGGCGGGGTGCCGATCAAGGTCGGACCGTTTGACCAGGCCGACGGGTTCAGCCCGGGCTCGTCGATCGTCGTGCACGTGCCCGGCCTGACCAGCGCGGCGGCGATGGCGCGCACCGGCGCAGTCTCACTGCAGAACATGGCGGCGAGCTTTCGCAAGCGCGCGCCGATCGTCGTGATCGACCAGGCGACCGGTCGCCGTCAGCTGATCTGGTCAGAGCTCGACGCGACCGCGACCTCGCCCGACACGACCGACCTGATGATCCATCCCGGCCGCGATTTCCTCGAGGGCCATACCTACGTCGTCGCGCTGCGCGACCTGCGCACCGCGAGCGGGGCGAGGATCGCCTCACCGCGGTGGTTCGCGCAGCTGCGCGCCGGCCGCGGCGTGCGCTCACAGCGCCGCCGCTACGCACGGATCTTCACGACCCTCAACAAGGCCGGGATCCCGGTCAACCGGCGGCTGTATGAGGCCTGGAGCTTCACGGTCGCGTCGCGACGGTCTGAGACGGGCCGGATGCTGGCGATCCGCAACGCCGCGTTTGCGCAGCTCGGCGACTCAAACCTCGCCGACGGCCAGGTGCGCGGCCGCGCACCGCGGTTCACGGTGAGCGGCTCGGCGCCGCTGACATCGGGCGGCTCGCCGGTGGTCGCGCCCGACGGCGACACGTTCAAGGTCGTGACCGGGACCTACCGGGTGCCGTGCTACCTGCAGGTCTGCGGGGCAAGCGCGCAACCGGGCTTTCACTACAGCAGCGCTGGGCTGTACCGGACCCCCACCCAGATCAAGGGCAACGTCGCGACGACGAACTTCGAGTGCCTGGTCCCGAGCGCCGCGACGGCGCTGGCACCGGCGCGGATCGCGGTCTACGGCCACGGCCTGCTCGGATCCGCCGACGAGGTCACCGACGGCTGGATGCAGGCGCTGGCGTCCCAGCACGACATGGTGTTCTGCGCGACCGACTTCTGGGGACTGGCGCAGGGCGACACCGACAACGACGCGGCGGCGCTGGGCAACCTGAACCTGTTCGAACCGGTGATCGACCGCCTCCAGCAGGGAGCGCTCAACAGCCTGTTCCTCGGGCGGCTGATGCTCAACCGTCATGGGCTCGCCTCCAACGCCGCGTTCGAGCAGAACGGAACGCCGCTGATCCAGACCTCGCACCTGTACTACGACGGCAACAGCCAGGGCGGGATCATGGGCGGGATGCTGACCGCGATCGCCCCCGACTGGACGCGGGCGGTGCTCGGGGTCACCGGCATCGACTACGCGAACCTGCTGGTGCAGCGCTCGACCGACTTCGGCGCGTTCGGCGCGATCCTCTACGCGAGCTACCCGGACCAGTCGCTGCATCCGCTGCTGCTGGACCTGATGCAGCAGCTGTGGGACCGCGGCGACCCCGACGGCTACGCCGAGCAGATGACCAGCCACCCGCTGCCCGATACACCGACGCACCGGGTGCTGATGCAGATCGCCTACGGCGACTTCCAGGTGTCGATGTACTCCGGCGCGGTCGAGGCGCGGACGATCGGCGCGTCGGCCTACCGTCCGGCGCTGGCCGGCGACCGCTCACGTGACCGCCACCTGTTCACCGGTCTGCCGCGGATCGCCCACTTCCCGTTCACCGGATCGGCGATCGAGGTGTGGGACTCCGGGCCGGGACGCGTGCAGCCGCCACCGCTGCAGAACCTCGCGCCGGTGCCGGCGGCCAACAACAACGATCCGCACGAGGACGTGCGCAACACGCCCGCGGCGCAGCTGCAGATGTCGGACTTCTGGCGGCCGAGCGGTGCGATCGTCGACGTCTGCGCCGGCAAGCCGTGCCGCACCTCGGTGTACACGCCGTAGTGACTGCCGCGTGGCCGCGGCGGCCCCGTCAGCGGGCGACCCGATGCAGGAAGCGCACCAGCCGCGAGAAGAAGACGTTGCGCGGGTAGGCGCCGGCGGGATCGTTGTGGGCGTAGGTCGACTGGCGATCGACCAGCGTCAGGTGACTGGAGGGGATCCGCGACTGCCGCGCGAGCTGCTTGATCTCGTCGAGGATCACGGCGCCGCCGAGCCGCGCCCCGAAGCCGTAGATCCGCAGCCGGTGCGGCAGTCGTCGCCCGAGCGTCGAGCGCAGGCCGAGGATCCGCTGCGCCGCCGACGGCGTGCCGGAGCCGACGCCGCTCATGTCGAGCGTCAGCCGGGCGGGGAAGTACCACTCGCTGCCGTCGGCGCCGATCACGCCGTCGCCCGACAGCATCGTCGCGAACCGGCGGATCGGGGTCAGCGCGCCGGCGCTGTTCCAGCCGCCGGAGCTGGTGATCCCGGTGCCGAGGTGGGCCTGCGCGGCGATCAGCGTCGCCGGCGAGGTGCCGACGTTGAGCGCGTAGCCGAACTGCGCGAGGTTGTCGACCGCAACCGACGGGGTCAGCCCGAATTCCGCCAGCAGGCCGGACGACTGGCCGAGCGAGCGCTGCCGCGGGGCGACCAGCGCGGCGAGCGCGCCGGTCGTCGAGAACAGGCCCGCGTACGGCGCCGGGATCCCGCCGAACGACAGCCACGGCGACGCGCTCGGCGCGTTCAGGGCCGCGAGCGCCGCGCGCGCCGCTGAGCCAGACTCCGCCGAGCCGAAGCTGCCGCCGTCGTCGTAGATAAGCCCGGCGAGCTGGTCGGCACCGGGCCGGCCACCGAAGTTCCAGGTCGCGTACGCGGTGACGACGCCGCCGCCGAGCGAGTGGCCTCCGAGCACGACCTTGCCGCCGAGCGCCCGGGCGCGCTCGATCACGCGATGCAGGTCGCCGACCGTGACCGACAGTCCCCAGCGTTTGGCGAACCGCACGCGTGCATCGGGCACTGGGTGCAGGTGGTGGGTGATCGACGGATCGGCCAAGTAGCCCAGGTAGTAGTCAAACAACTTGGTCGCGCTCGCCTTGCCGCGCTTGACGGCGTTGAGCACCGACTGGTCCTCGAGCAGGTTCTCGCGCCGCTCGACCGCCCACACCTGCCAGCCCGGATCCTTGGCCGCGATCCACCGGGCCAGCGGAGCGAAATAGGCGCTGCCGGCCGAGGTGCCGGGCTCGAGCACGAGCACGTTGCGCGCCCGCTGAGGGCCGATTCGAAGGATCCCGACGCGGTCATAGCGCGCCGGTGTTCCGGGCGACTTGACGCCCCGGATCCAGTGCACCGACAGTGGCGCCGCGGAGGCGATTGCGCTCGTGGCGGCCAGCAGCGCGGCGACGGTGGCGGTCAGGGCGATCGTTGTCCGCATCCCGCGTTTGATATCACGCGTCCTGATGTTCGCGCTGACCTCGCTTTCGGAGCCTCCGTTCGCCGCCCTGACCGACGTTCCCGATCCGCGGCCGCTGCCCGACCAGGCGCTCGTGCGGGTCGCGGCGATCTCGCTCAACCGCGGCGAATGCCGGCGGCTTGAGTCGATGGCACCGGGCTCGGTGACCGGCTGGGACCTGGCGGGCGAGGTGCTCAAACCCGCCGCCGATGGCTCCGGCCCTCCCGCCGGCGCCCGCGTCGTCGGGCTGATGAACCCGGGCGCATGGGTGCAGCGCGCGGCCGTCGGCACCGAGTTTTTGGCGCAGCTGCCGGCGGGGGTGACGCTCGAGCAGGCGGCGACGCTGCCGGTCGCCGGGCTGACCGCGCTGCTGTCGCTCGAGCTCGGTGGATTCGTGCTCGGGCGCCGGGTGCTGGTGACCGGCGCCAGCGGCGGCGTCGGCCGGTTCGCGATCCAGCTGGCCAAGCTCGGTGGCGCGCACGTGACCGCGGTTGCCCGGCGGACCGACGGCCTGGCCGAGCTCGGCGCCGACGAGGTGCTGCCGGACCTCGGCACCGAGGGCCCCGACTTCGACGTCGTGCTCGACGGGGTCGGTGGCGGCGTGCTCGGAGCCTGCCTGCAGCGGGTGGCGCCGCTCGGCACCGTGATCAGCTTCGCCTCGACGATCGCCGAGCCCGTCTCGTATCCGGCGCGGGAACTGTTCGCCCGCGCCTCGGGCGCCAAGCTGATCGGCTTCTACCTGTTCTCGATCCTCGCCCACAGCCGCAGTGCGAGCGCGGACCTCGGCCGGCTGGCCGAGCTGGTCGCGAGGGGGCGGGTCGTGCCGGAGATCGACGTCGTGCGCCCGTGGGACGAGGCGGGGCAGGCGATCGAGGCGCTGATGGACCGCCGCGTGGCGGGCAAGGCCGTGCTGACCGTCTCCTGAGCTGCGACGCAACGATCACCCGGTCGCAGGGGCGGTCTTGGCGATTCGTTAGCGCATTTGTTGCGGGTTCGTTAGCTGTTGCTTGCGGTCGGTGCAGCGTCTGCCGCTTGCCAATACGCTGTCGCGCTTTGGGACCCCAAGCTCTCCGAGGAGGGACACAGCTTGAAGAGATACGTCCGTCCACTTGCAGCGATGCTGCTGGTGGCGATAACCGCGCTCGCGATTGCGGCCTGCGGCGGCTCGAGTTCGTCGACTTCGGCCAGCGGTGGCAGCGGTGGCGGTACCAGCACCGGCAGCTCGGGCGGCAGCAGCTCCAGTGGCGGCTCGCTGCCCACAATCAACCTGGTGGCGGGCGTGTTCCCGCAGTCGCTTGATCCCGGCAAGGACTACACCAGTCAGGGCGAAGAGACCAACTGGCTCGTCTACACCGGCCTGGACACCTACGCCCACAAGAGCGGGACGGCGGGCACCGCCCTGATTCCGGGGCTGGCGACCGCCCTGCCGAAGATCACCGATGGCGGCAAGACCTACACGGTCACGCTGCGCAAGGGCCTGAAGTACTCAAACGGCGCCCCGGTCAAGGCGTCTGACTTCGCCCGCTCGGTCGAGCGTGCGGTCAAGATCCCGTGGGGTGGCGCCGGCGCGTTCATCACGCCGATCATCCAGGGCGCCGCGGCCTACTCGACCGGCAAGGCCAAGACGATCTCTGGGATCACCGCCGACAACGCGACCGGCAAGATCACGATTCACCTGGTCAGTCCGTACGGTCCGTTTGAGAACGTGCTGGCGTTCCCGGTGCTCGGCCTGGTGCCGAGCAGCACGCCGTTGGCGGTGCAGGCCACCAACCCGCCCCCTGGCGTCGGTCCCTACAAGGTGACCAGCATCACCCCGGCGCAGTCCTATGACGTGGTCAAGAACCCCAACTGGACGCCGATCCCCGGCATCCCGTCCGCGCATGTCAACGTTGACGTGAAGGTCTCACCGAACGTCAGCTCAAATGCGCTGGCGGTGCTCAACAACACCGCTGACGTGTTTGACTGGGCGGACACGATCCCCGGCAGCCTGCTGCCGCAGATCAACGCCAAGGCGTCTGACCGCTTCAAGAACGTCAACCTCGGCGGCTCGACGTATTACATCTTCTTCAACGTCACCCAGCCGCCGTTCAACAACCTGAAGGTCCGCCAGGCGGTCGTCACCGGCCTCGACCAGCAGGCGATGAACAAGCTCAGCTCGGGCACGCTCGAGCCGGCCTGTTTCTTCCTGCCGCCGGCGATCCCGGGCCATCCGACGAGCTCGTGCCCGTACGGCAACCCGGCCAGCGGCGGCGACATCGCCAAGGCCAAGCAGTTGATCAAGGAGTCGGGCGACGCGGGCCAGAAGGTGACCGTGTGGTCTGAGACGCGCTCGCCGCGCCAGCAGTGGATGACGTACTACACGTCCTTCCTCAACCAGATCGGGCTCAAGGCCCAGATCAAGGTGATTGCGGACGCCAACTACTTCACCACGATCGGCACGGTCAAGCTCGAGCCGCAGACAGGGTTCGCCGATTGGAATCAGGACTTCCCGAATCCGATCGACTTCTATCTGCTGGTTGACGGCAACGCGATCGAGCCGACCGACAACGAGAACTTCGGTCAGGTCAACGATCCGAAGATCAACGCGGCGATCAAGAAGCTCGGGCCGATTCCGACCACGCAGATCAATGCGAAGGTCGAATCGGAATGGCAGTCGATCGACGAGTACACGGCCAAGAAGGCCTATCTCGGCGTGTTTGGCTACCAGACGTTCCCGTTCTTCATGTCTGATCGCATGAATTACGCGGCTGCGATCCATCAGCCGATCTACGGCTGGGACTTCACTTCGTTCCAGCTCAAGTAGCGAGCGCAGACGAGGCCGGGTCGGGGCGCCTAAGCGCCCCAACCCGGCCGCGTTCGTTATAGGGTTCCGCAATGGCGACAGCCGAAGCCTCAGGGACGAGCTTTTCGGACGCCGGCTCCGCGTTTGAGGCGGGGGGCGACGACCTACCCCCCGGAATCGGGCCGTGGAAGCTCGCTTGGCGCCGGCTGCGCCGCAACCGGGTCGCGCTGTTCTTCGGCTTCGTGTTCGTGGTGCTGGTCGTGTTGTGTCTGCTGGCGCCGGTCTACTCGAAGCACATCGCCCATATCTCGCCCAACACCGAGGCCGGGCTGACCGGGACGATCAAGATCGACGGCAAGACCAAGCCGATCGTCTCGGCGACCGACATCCCGATCGGGCCGACCTGGCATCGCCAATACTTCTTCGGCGCCGACGAGCTTGGCCGCGACACCGCCGTGCGGCTGCTCTACGGCGGGCGCAATTCGCTCGAGATCGGCATCGTCGCCACCGCGATCACGATGGTGCTGGCCACGATCCTCGGGGTGCTGGCGGGCTTCTACCGGGGTTGGTGGGACGCCGTCATCACCCGCATGTCGGACGTGATCTGGGCGTTCCCGGCGGTGCTGCTGGGGATCACGCTGGGGACCGTGTTCGCGACCGGCGGGATCGGTCCGATCAAGGGCACGTTCCTGCTGGCGCCCGCGATCGTGATCGGGATCGTCTACATCCCGTACGTGCTCAAGCCGGTCCGTGCCCAGGTGCTGCAGTTGCGCGAGCGCGAGTTCATCGACGCCGCCCGCCAGCAGGGGCTGACCAACCGGCAGATCATGTTCCGCGAGATGCTGCCGAACATCTCCTCGACGGTCGTCGTGTTCATCCCGCTGATCATGGCCAACGCGATCCTGCTCGAGGCGGGCCTGTCGTTCCTCGGCGCCGGCGTGCAGCCGCCGAACCCGTCGTGGGGCACGATGATCGCGGAGGGGATTCAGACGATCCCGGTCGGATTCGCGAACGTGCTGGTGCCCGGGATCATGCTGGTGCTGACGGTGATGTCGATCAACATCTTCGGTGACGGCGTGCGCGATGCGCTGGACCCGCGCGCGAAGGTCAGGATCGCCCGCTGATGCCGACCCGTCCTCGCGCGGCCTAGATGCTGCGGTTCACGATCCGGCGGCTGATCGCCGCGGTGTTCACGATCTTCGCGGTGACGGTGATCACGTTCCTGCTGCTCGGCGCGCTCGGCAACCCTGCCGCGCGGCTGGCCGGCAAGAACGCGACCCAGGCGCAGATTCACCTGATCGAGGTCAAGTACGGCTTCAACCAGCCGATCTGGGTTCAGTACTGGAACACGATGAAGAACATCTTCACCGGTCAGGCCTACTCCTACACGCAGAACTTCAACGTCCTGCAGGAGGTCAAGCACGACTACCCGGCGACGCTGTCGCTGGCGCTCGGGGCGGGTGTGATCTGGCTGGTGGTCTCGGTCCTGTTCGGCACGCTCGCGGCGGTCTACGCGGGTCGGTTCGCCGATCGGCTGCTGACGATCCTGTCGATGGCAGGCGTCTCGTTTCCGCCGTTCTTCCTTGGCGCGATCTTCCTCTACTTCCTCGGCTACAAGCTCGGCTGGTTTCCGCTCGGCGGCTATGTAAAGCTGACCAGCGACCCGTGGCAGTGGTTCGTGCACTTAGTACTGCCGTGGGTGACGCTGTCGATCCTGTTCATCGGCTTCTACTCGCGGGTGCTGCGCTCGACGATCCTCGACAACACCAACGAGGACTACGTGCGGACCGCGCACGCCAAGGGCCTCAGCGACCGCGAGGTGCTGCGCCGCCATACGCTGCGCAACTCGATGATCCCGATCATCTCGCTGTGGGGCCTGGACATGGGCCAGCTGCTCGGGGGCGCCGCGATCCTGACCGAGACTGTGTTCAACCTGGGCGGCGTCGGCCAGCTCGCGGCGACCGCGATCGCCAACCTCGACGTGATCACGATCATGGTGATCGTGATCCTCACCGCGATCACCGTGGTGCTGCTGTCGGCGATCGTTGACATCGTCTACGCCTTGCTCGACCCGAGGATCCGGCTGACATGAGCGCGTCTTCGCAATCGACCGCACCGCTCTTGGAGGTCTCGGACCTGAAGGTCTCGTTCGCCACCGAGGAGGGCGTTGTCCGCGCCGTCGACGGCGTCTCGTTCACGATCGACCCCGGCGAGGTCGTCGCGATCGTCGGCGAGTCCGGTTCGGGCAAGTCGGTCACCGCGATGACGCTGATGGGGTTGACCCGCGGCCCCAACTCCCGCTTTGAGGGCACCGCGACGTTCGACGGGACCGAGCTGATCGGCGCGTCGGGCGCGCAGCTGCAGCGGATCCGTGGCGCCGGCATCGCGATGGTGTTCCAGGATCCGATGAGCTCCCTGGACCCCGTCTATCGCGTGGGCGACCAGATCGTCGAGCAGATCCGCGCGCACGAGAAGATCTCCAAGGCGCAGGCGATGGATCGCGCGGTCGAGATGATGGAGCGCGTCGGGATCCCGCGCGCGAAGGAGCGGCTGCGCTCCTACCCACATCAGTTCTCGGGCGGCATGCGCCAGCGCGTGATGATCGCGATGGCGCTCTCGTGCTCGCCGAAGCTGCTGCTCGCCGACGAGCCGACGACCGCGCTGGACGTGACGATCCAGGCGCAGATCCTGCAGGAGATGCGCGACCTGCGCGAGGAGACCGACTCCGGGATCATCCTCGTCACCCACGACCTCGGGGTCGTCGCCGACATCGCCGACCGGGTGATCGTGATGTACTCCGGTCGCGTCGTTGAACAGGGCACGCTCGACGACATCTTCTACAACCCGCAGCACCCCTACACGTGGGGCCTGCTCGGCTCGATCACGCGGATCGACGCCGACCGCTCGCAGCGGCTGCCGGCGATCGCCGGGCTGCCGCCGTCGGTGCTGCGCGCGCCCGCCGGCTGTCACTTCCGGCCCCGTTGTCCGCACGCGTTCGATCGCTGCGGTGAGGTGCCCGAGTTGGCGCAGCGCCAGCCCGGCGTGCCGACCAGTCGCGATCGCTGCTGGCTGTCGGTCGCCGACAAGCAGCGGCTGCGGGTGGTCGGCGACCGGATCGGACTGGAGGCGCCTGCCGAGGAGCCGGTCGGGACATGAGCGAGCACGAGCGTCCCGAGGACGCGCCGGCGCCCGCGGCGCCGGAGCCGACCGCGGCCGCCGAGCAGGAGGCGTCCGCGCCGGCGCCGCCGGCCGTCCCCGCCGTCAACGGCGACCACGAGGTCCTGCTCGGGGTCGAGCACCTGCAGGTGCTGTTCCCGATCAAGTCAGGGGTGCTGATCGACCGGGCGATCGGGCACGTGCACGCGGTCGACGACGTCTCCTTCCAGCTGCTGGCCGGCGAGACGCTCGGCGTCGTCGGCGAGTCGGGCTGCGGCAAGACGACCCTGATCCGCGCGCTGGTGCGGCTGATCGAGCCGACCGGCGGAGCGGTCAGCTTCGAGGGCGACGACATCACCAAGCTCGGCCGCAAGCGGATGGAGCCGATCCGGCGCCAGATGCAGATGGTCTTCCAGGATCCGCAGGCGTCGCTGAACCCGCGCAAGCGCGTCGGGCAGATCCTCCAGACGCCGCTGCAGATCCGCGGGGTCGCGCGCGGAGACGTCCAGCGCGAGGCGCGCGCGCTGCTGGATCGGGTCGGCCTCGCCCAGGATGTGGTCAACCGCTTTCCGCACGAGTTCTCGGGCGGTCAGCGCCAGCGGATCGGGATCGCCCGTGCGCTGGCGATGAACCCGAAGCTGGTGCTGCTCGACGAGCCGGTGTCGGCGCTCGACGTCTCGATCCAGGCGCAGGTGATCAACCTGCTCGACGAGCTGCAGGACGAGTTCGAGCTGTCCTACGTATTCGTCGCCCATGACCTGTCGGTCGTCCGCCACGTCTCGGATCGGATCGTCGTCATGTACCTCGGCAAGCTGATGGAGATCTCGCCCGCCGAGGAGCTCTACACCAAGCCGATCCACCCCTACACGTCGGCGCTGCTGCACGCGATCCCGATCCCGGACCCGAAGGAGAACCGGATCCGCGAGCGCCGGGTGATCTCCGGGGAGCCGCCGAACCCGATCAACCCGCCGTCGGGCTGCCGCTTTCACACCCGCTGTCCGCGGGCGTCGGAGATCTGCCGCAGGTCCGAGCCGCCGCTGACCGAGTACGCCGGCGGCCATCTGGCGGCCTGCCATCACCCGCAGAACGTCAGCCAGGCCGAGATCGACGCCGCCACCCGGTCAGACACGAGCTCGGTCAGCTCGGGTTCAGAGACGCCCGACCTGTCGCCCGGCCGTGGTCTGCAGTCGACGCCGGTGTCGGCGCCGGCGAGCGCGGTCTGACCGCGTCGTCGCCACCGCGACGGTGGTCTGGACAGCCGCCTCGGGGAACGTAAGGCGGATGCGCCGACGAGTAAGGGCTGCGGCGCGACCATCCGCTGCGAACTGCCGATGTCGGCCGCGCCGTCGCAGCCCAAGATCAGTTGCACGTTGGCACTCACTCAAGGAGCACCACATGCAATCCCAGCTGAACGACATGATCGCGGATGCGCACTTCGCTGAGCTCCAGGAGCACGCCCAGCAGCACCGTGCAGTCCGCGCAGCGGTCCGGACCCGGACCCCACGTCATCACCTCGCCGCCGCTGTCCGTGGATACTTCGGACATGCGCTCGCGGCTGACCAGCAGTCACTTCGTCGGACGGGGCGCTGAGCTCACCGAGCTGCACCAGGCATTCGACGACACCGCATCGGGCCGCCCCGGCCTGGTGCTGGTCGGCGGGGACTCGGGGGTCGGTAAGACCCGGCTGGTCTCCGAGTTCGAGCAGCGGCTCGGGTTGGCGGCGGAGGACTCCGGCGTCGACGGGTCGGGGGTGATCTTCCTGCGCGGCCAGAGCGTCGAGCAGTCAGACGGCGATCTGCCGTACGCGCCGCTGCTGAGCGCGCTGCGGCCGGTGGTCCGCGGGCGCCACCAGGCGCTCGATGAGCTGTCGCCCGGCGACCGTGGCCAGTTGGCGACGATCCTGCCCGGGCTCGAGGACGACGGCCAGCCGCGCTCAGAGCAACGCGATCCCTCGGGCCAGCTGCGGCTGTTCGAGGCGATGCTCGAACTGCTCGAGATCCTCGCCGAGTGTGAGCCGCTGGTGCTGGCGCTCGAGGACGTCCACTGGGCCGATCGCTCGACGCGGGCGTTCATCGCGTTCGCGGCGCGCAGCCTGCGCCAGACGCGGGTGCTGATCCTGCTCAGCTACCGCACCGACGAGCTGCACCGCCGCCATCCGCTGCGCCCGCTGCTGTCAGAGCTCGAGCGGCTGGACCGAGCGCGGCGGATCGATCTGCGGCCGTTCGATCGCGACGAGCTCTCAGACCAACTGGCCGACATCCTCGGCGCGCGGCCGGATCAGTCGCTGTTGAACCGGCTGTTTGAGCGCGGCGAGGGTAACCCGCTCTACACCGAGGAGCTGCTCGCGGCCGGCACCGACGGCCGCGGCGCCGCTCCGCAGAGCCTGCGCGACGCGTTCATCGCGCGGATCGAGCAGCTGTCGGCCGACGCGCAGCGGATCGCGCGGGCCGTGTCGGTCGGACGCGTGCTCGACGAACGTCAGCTGGTCGAGGTCACCGGACTGTCGGTCGACGCGATCCAGGTGGCGCTGCACGAGGCGGTCGCCGAGCACGTGTTGATCGCGTGTGACGACACCGGCTTCGGGTTTCGCCACGCGCTGCTGCGCGAGGCGCTGCACGACGACCTGCTGCCGGGCGAGCGCTCCGAGCTGCATCTCGCGCTCGCCCACCAGCTCGAGCACGACTGCGGCATCGATGACGAGCAGGAGCTCGAACGCAGGACGGCGATCGCCGGCCACTACGCGGCGGCCGGCGACCAGCCGGCAGCGCTGCGCTCGACGATCGCGGCGGCGGTCGCCGCTCAGCGGGTGTTCGCGTTCGGCGAGGCGGCGGATCTCTCAGACCGGGCGCTGGAGCTGTGGCCGCGGGTCGCCGACCCCGAGCGCGTGGCCGAGGTCGATCACGTCACCTTGCTGCGGATCGGATCTCGCGCGCACGGTGACGCGGGCGATCGGCCGCGGGCCGAGAGCCTGCTGCGCGAGGCGCTGCGCGAGCTGGGGCCGAGCACGGACCCGGCCCTGTACGCGTATCTGCTCGCGCGCCTGTCGCGAACGATCTGGCTGCTCAACCAGCCCGCCGAGGCGGTCGCGGCGGCCGAGCGGGCACTGGCGATCCTGCCCGCCGACGAGACCGCGGGCTATCGACCGCTGATCCTCGCCTGGCTGGCCCGGATGCGGTTTCTGCGCGGCAACTTCCAGGACGCGATCACCGACGCCGAGCGGGCGCTGGAGGCGGCGGTCGCCGCCGGCGACAGGCTCGCCGAATCGGAGCTGCTCAACACGCTGGGGATGGCACGCTCGCAGACCCAGCAGCTCGACGAGGGGGTCGCGCTGCTGCGCCGTGCGATCGAGACCGCCTCAGAGGCCGAGGACTACGACCGGATCGCGATCGCCTACACGAACCTCGCCGACACGCTCGGGGTGCATGGCCGCAGCCGCGAGGCGCTGGCGGTGATGGATGAGTGCATGCAGCGGCTGCCGCGCCGCTACGCGCGGCGGGCCGACTGGGTCGCGCTGACGATCGCCGAGCAGGCGTTCGACGTCGGCGACTGGCCGATGTCGCGTGAGCACCTGGAGCGGGCGTCGGCGCGCACCCGCGGCACGGTCGCGATCTTCCGGGCGCTGCGTGAGGCCGAGTTGGCGCTCGGCGTCGGCGACGAGGACCTCACCGAACGGTTGCTCGACGACCTCGCCGACGGGATCGCGCGGGCCTCCGAGCCGCAGTGGATCGGCGGCTACGGGGCGCTTCGGGTCGAGTTGCACATCCGACGCGGCGAGCTCGACGACGCGCGCCGCTACGCCGAGGAGGGGCTCGGCAGGATCGAACTCTGCACCGACGATGTGATCCGGATCGCGCGGCTGAGCGCGGCCGCGGTCGCGGCCGAGGCCGAGCGTGCGCAACGGGCCCGTGACCTGCACGACACCGCCGGGCGGCGCGACGCGCTCGCGCGCGCTCGAATCCACATGGACCGCCTGCAGGCGGCGGTCGAGTCCGGCGGCGCCGTCGAGCAGGCGCGGCTGACGCAGGCCAAGGCGGAGATGGCAATCGCGCGGGGCCGCGGGTCCGCGCGCGAATGGCAGCGGGCGGTGGCGGCCTGGCACGCGATCGATCGCCCCTATCGGGCGGCGCAGGCCCGCTGGCATCAGGCCCAGTGCGAGGTCGCCGCCGGCAATCGCGACGACGCCGCCGAGACGGCCGCGGCGGCGCTGACCGAGGCCGAACGGCTCGGCTCCGGCTGGCTCGCCGGCGAGGTGCGGGCGCTGATCGGGCGAGCGCGGCTCGGGTCCGCCGCGCACGGTCGCGAGCAGAGCAACGGCGACAGTGGTGCCGGCGAGTCAGACGACCCGTTCGGGCTGACCCCGCGCGAGCGCCAGGTGCTGGCGCTGGTCGCGCAGGGGGCGACCAACCGCCAGATCGGCCAGGCGCTGTACATGGCCGAGAAGACGGCGTCGGTGCATGTCAGCCGGATCCTCTCCAAGCTCGACGTCCAGGGCCGCACCGAGGCGGCCGCAGTGGCGCACCGACTGCACCTGACCTGAGCCGCGGCGTCGCTTGCGGCGGAGTGCGACGGCGAATAGATTGCCGGGCCGATGACACGCACACCCGCAGAGTGGGAACCGCACGAGCGCACGATCATGGGCTGGCCATGCCGCGCCGAGGTGTGGGGCGACACCTACGCGCAGGCGTGTGCCGACTACGCGGCGGTCGCCAATTCGGTCGCGGCGTTCGAGCCGGTGACGATGATCGCCAATGCCGGCGAGCAGGCCGCGCAGGCGCGAGCGGCGTGCGCCTCGGGTGTCGAGATCGTCGAGCTCGAGATCGACGACTCGTGGCTGCGCGACAGCGGCCCGATCTACACCTACGGCGACGACGGCGGACGAGTCGCGATCCACTTCGGCTTCAACGCCTGGGGCGAGAAGTTCGCGCCGTGGGACAAGGATGCCGCGATCGGTGGCGTGATCGCCCGACATCTCGGCGACCCCGTCACCGACGGCGGGATGATCCTCGAGGGCGGCTCGATCCTGACCGACGGCCAGGGCACGTTGCTGACCACCGAGGAGTGTCTGCTGCACCCGAACCGCAATCCGACGCTCGACCGCGAGCAGATCGAGGGAAAGCTGCGGGCGGCGCTCGGCGTGCAGAGGTTCGTGTGGCTCGGGCAGGGGCTGATCGAAGACCGCGATACCGACGGTCACGTCGACCTGATCGCCGTCATCACCCGGCCCGGCCGGGTGCTGCTGCAGACCGTCGCCGCCGACAACCCAAACCACGACAACTGCGCCGAGAACGCGGCGCGGCTGCGGGCCGCCGGGTTCGACGTCTGCGAGCTGCCGCTGCTGCCGTACGCCGAGGTCGCCGGCGAGACGATCGCCGCCAGCTACCTGAATCTGTACATCTGCAATGGGGGTGTGATCGTGCCGGTCGCAGACCAGGACACCGACGAGCAGGCGCTGGCGATGATCGCGGCCGAGTTCCCGGCGCACGAGGTCGTGTCGGTACCCGGAACCGTGATCGCCTACGGTGGCGGCGGCCCGCACTGCATCACCCAACAGGTTCCCTCACGCGATGTCTGAGCAACGTCTGCTGACCGCGTTCGGGCCGCCGCGATCGCTGGCACGGACCCGCGCCGCGAGCCGGCCGGCGCTGCGACTCGGGCTCGTGCAGGAGCGCTGGCATGCCGATCCCGACCAACACCGAGCGGCGCTGGCCGCCGGCGCGCGGACCGCCGCCGGCCAGGGCGCGAAGCTCGTCTGCATGCAGGAGCTGACGCTGTCGCCGTACTTCGCGACCACCCCCGACGGCCCGGAGGCCGCCGGTGCGCCACCCGAGGACCTGCAGACCGGCCCGACGTTCGCGTTCGTCTCGGCGCTGGCGCGCGAGACGGGTGTGCACCTGCACGCGTCGCTGTTTGAGGCGGCTGACGGGCCCGATGGCCCCGACGGGCTTGGCTACAACACCGCGATCGTGGTCTCGCCCGCCGGCGAGCTGGTCTCGCGCACGCGCAAGCTGCACATCCCGATCACCGCCGGCTACTACGAGGACAAGTACTTCCGCCAGGGACCGGCGGTCGCCGACGCCTACCCGCTGACACCGCTGGCCTACGGCGACGCCGAGGCGCAGCTGGCGTGCCCGACCTGCTGGGACCAGTGGTTCCCCGAGCTTGCCCGGGCGTACTCGCTGGAGGGCGCCGAGGTGATCATCTACCCGACCGCGATCGGATCAGAGCCCGACCATCCCGATTTCGACACGCAGCCGCTGTGGCAGCAGGTGATCGTCGGCAACGGCGTCGCCAACGGGACGTTCATGGTCGCGATCAACCGGATCGGCTCAGAGCCCCCGCTGACCTTCTACGGCTCGAGCTTCATCTCGGATCCGTACGGGCGCATCCTCGTGCAGGCTCCGCGCGACGAGCCGGCGGTGCTCGTCGCCGATCTCGATCTCGACCAGCGCCGCGACTGGCTGGAGCTGTTCCCGTTCTTGACCACGCGCCGGCCGGACACCTACGCGTCGCTGACCGCACCCCGCGCGGCCGACCGTCGCTACTGACCCGGACCAGAGGGCGACCGGCCCCGGCCAGCCACGCCCGGGTGATATATCGCCGTTTGCTCCGCGAGGGCCCCGGGGCAAACAGCGATCCAGGACGCCGGAGGTCCTCAAGATCCGTTCGCGCCGCTGCGCGGCGAGGCAAACGGCGATATATCACGGAAAGCGCAATGGGGGCGACGGGTCGCTGTCCGTCCGCTCAGACCGCGCCGGACGCGATCGGCAGCGTGTAGAACAGCGCGATCGCACCGCAGATCGCGAGCGTCGCGTACGGCGAGACGAACGCGACCCCGACCGCGAGCAGGTACGGGAGGCTGCCACCGCCCGCCCAGCGCAGGATCGCGATCCGCTGCTCGCGCGGCAGCTGCAGCTCGAGCAAATCCGAGCGGCGCAGCAGGATCAGGGCGTTGAGCGCCACGAACGTGATCCCCATCAGCAGAAACGCGCCCGCGTACAGTGCCGCCGCGAGCGTGCGGCCGTCGGGGTGCTGCAGGTGGGTGGCGACGAGGTCGGTCGCGAACGGCAGCAGGCCGACGGTCATCAGCACCAGCAGGTTGCCGATCAGGATCGTGTGATCGCAGGAGCGCAGCCGGCTGATCATCACGTGATGGTTGATCCAGATGATCCCGATCGTCAGAAACGAGACGACGTACGCCGCGTACTGCGGCCAGTTGTGGGCGAGCTCGTGGCCGAGCGAGCCCGAGTTCGCGCCAGGCACATCGATGCCGAGCACGAGCAGCGTGATCGCGACCGCGAACACACCGTCGGAGAACGATTCCAGGCGCCCGGTCGACACCCGTCGGGGTTCGGCGGCGCGCGCGCGGATCCTGTCCCGGGCGGTGCATGCACCGCCCGGCCGATCGGCGCATGCGCCGATCGGAGCGGGGCCGCATGCGGCCCCGCTCTCCCGTCGATATCTGCCTAGGCCGGAGCCGCGGCGGCGCCGATCTCCTCGTCGTGCTCGGACATTCGCACCGTGACCATGTGCTCGCGGGTCTTGGCGCCCGAGATGTAGAACCCGACCCCGATCAGGATGAAGACGATCAGCGGGATGAACTGCGACAGCTCGAACTGCAGCCGCTGGCCGCCGAAGCCGATGTCGGTGAGC
This sequence comes from uncultured Solirubrobacteraceae bacterium, assembly GCA_963714245.1. GTDB lineage: Bacteria > Actinomycetota > Thermoleophilia > Solirubrobacterales > Solirubrobacteraceae > Palsa-465. The sequence continues at coordinate 703,571 of CAVQNR010000005.1, forward strand.
GCCGCCGCCGGGTCGGAGGTACCGAACCCGGGCCACAGCAGCGCGATGGTCGCCAGCGCCGCCCAGGCGGTGGTGAGGACGCTGAACGCGACCGCGACCCAGCGCGCGCCCGGCACCCGGTAGGGCCGTGGCACGTCGGGCATCGTGTAGCGCAGGATCCCGAGCGCGGGGAAGATCAGCAGGTACGAGACCGTCGTCGTCGAGATCGACATGTCGAGCACTGCCGAGAAGTACTTCTCGGCGCTGCCCGAGGTCAGGATGAACGCCGCCGCCATGATGATCGTCGACATCACGCCCGAGCAGAAGTTCATCGCGACCGGGGTGCCGAACCGCTCGGAGATGACCCCCAGCCGCCGCGGCCCGCAGCCGTCATAGCAGGCGACCGCCTGGGCACGATCGGCGCCCATGATCCAGGTCATCCCGCTGGTCAGCAACGCGAGGATGAAGCCCGCCGCTGCGAGGTCGCCCAGCACCTTGCCAAACCCGGTCAGGGTTGCCGTGCCGTCGGCCGCGACGTGGCCGCCGTAGACCGTGAACGTGGTCTTCATCGCGTCGATGAAGCCGCCGAGGTTCGTCACCTGGCTGGTCGGGAGCACCAGCAGGATCGCGAGCACCGGACCGCCGTACAGCAGCACGGTCGTGATCCCGGCGCGGAACACCGTGAACGGGACGTCGCGCTGCGGGTTCTTGAGCTCCTCGCCGGCGGTCGAGGGCAGCTCGAAGCCGACGTAGTTGAAGAACAGCACCGGTACGGCGGCGATGAACACCGCATAGGTCGGCTTGAAGCTGCCGGCCCCGAACCCGTGCACGCCGTGCTCGATCCCGTAGATGATCACGGTGAAGACGAAGAACGACAGCAATGTGATCCGGATGAAAGCGCCGAGCGTCGGCAGCCACTTGCCCTTGTCCAGCGACATGATCGCCGAGCACACGGCGGTCCAGATGAACAGCAGCGCGAAGATCCACTTGCCGAAGCTGCCGACGTTGAAGAAGAACTGGTTGAAGGCGGTCAGCGCCGTGATCGTCAGCGAGCCGCCGAGCCACAACGGGTTCGACACCCAGTAGAGGATCGCGTTGACCGCGGCGACCAACCTGCCCAGCGCCAGCCGGGTCCAGACATACGGGCCGCCCTCGGCCGGGTACGCGGTGCCGAGCTCGGCGGTCAGCAGCGCGTACGGCGCGAAGAACACGATGCCCAGGAAGATCAGCCAGGTGAACCCCTGAGCGCCGTCTGAGGCGACCGACCCGATCGTGTCGAGCCCGACCAGGGTGCAGACGAGAAAGAAGAAGACGTCGAATCGGCCGAAGTGGCGGCGAAGCTTGGCCGACTCTTCGGCCGCGGCTTCGGGAACGATGTCGACTGGTTCTGAGGTGCTTGTCATTGCGGCACCCTAACCGTTCGGCGCACAGCAATGTTTGTCCACGCAGGCAGGTTTGTTCAAAGGCGTATGACTGCGTGTCACGCCTCTCCGGGCGTGGCGGCGGAGCCCGCTTGCGATCGGTAAAGCCCCCGTGTACGATTTACCAGTCGAAACTAACTTTCAATATTTGGAAATGAATCAGGACACCGATCCCAAGCCCAGTCCCACCGTCACACGCCGCGGTCTGCTGCGCGCCGCCGGCCTCGGCGCCGGCGCGCTCTACCTCGCCGGCTGCGGGGGCAGCTCCCAGCAACTCCCCGGCGCGGGCGGCGGTAAGACGGTCGCCGTGCAGAGCGGCATTCCCGGCCCGCCGGCGACCGGCGGGCAGCGCGGCGGCACGATCACGATCGGCTGGGAGTCCGAGGGCAACTCGTTCGATCCCGCGATCGGCTATGACCTCACCAGCTGGGACGCGCTGTGCAACTGCATCACGGCGCCGCCGCTGATTTTCGGTGCCAACGGCGAGGGGCCGTATCCGAACGCCGCCGAGTCGATCGCCGCCAGCGATGGCAACTCGGTCTACACGGTGCGCTTCCGCCGTGGCGTGCGCTTCCAGCACGGCCGGCTCGTCAAGGCCGCTGATTACGTGTACTCGTGGGAGCGGGTGCTGAGCAGCAAGCTTGGGTCGTGGGCGTCGAGCTACCTGTACCCGATCGAGGGTGCCGAGGACGTGTTCAAGGGCAAGGCCAAGACGATCAAGGGGATCACACAGCTGGACGACATGACGCTGCGGATCCAGCTGCAGGCGCCCAACCTGACGTTTCCCAACATCCTCGCCGAGCCGTACATGGCAGCCGTCCCCAAAGAGGTCGTCGAGCACTACGGCGATGCGAACTTCGCCCACCATGTGGTCTCCACCGGCCCGTTCATGCTCTCCAGCTACGACAGCAACGCCCAGTCGTGTGCGTTCACGGCTAATCGCCACTATTTCTGGCGCGGCTTGCCGTACCTGGACGGGATCAGCTACCGCTGGGGCTCGAGTGCGCAGACGCTGCTGCTGCAGTTGCAGCACGGCGACATCCAGTCGATCGGCAACGGGATCGGCGCCTCGCTGGTGCCGCAGGTGTCGGCCGAGCCGTCGCTGAGCAAGTACGTGGTGCGGATCGAGTTGCCGGCCGTGTACTGGATCGGACTCAACCTCCACGAGCAGCCGTTCACCGATCCGCGCGTCCGCCAGGCGCTCAACTACGCCGTCAACCGCCCGCAGCTGCAGCGGGTCACCTACGGGACCGGGACCGCCTGGGGGCTGCCGTTCCCACGCACGCTCCCGGACTTCCACCGCACCGCTACGCCCTACACCTACGATCTCGAGCGCGCGCGGGCGCTGCTGCGGGCCGCCGGCTCCGAGAAGCTGTCGTTCACGCTCACCTCGACCGCGGACGACCCGAATCCGAGTATCGCGCAGATCCTCCAGCAGCAGTTCGACGCGGTTGGTGTGAAGATGTCGATCAACACCGTCTCCGATAGCGCGTACAACACCGCGACCGAGAACAAGAACTTCACGGCCGCGCCGGTGCAGTGGTACCAGGTGCAGCCGACGGCGCTGGACATCCTCACCTCCAACTACACGACCGGCGCGTCGGCGAACTATTGGAACTACTCCAATCGGACGGTCGACACGCTGGCCGACAAGGCGCTGCAGGCGCCCACGACCGCCCAGAGCAACGCGTTCCTCGCCAACGCCGAGAAGCTGATCGCGGCCGACGCCGCGGGAATCTTCCTCGAGAGCATCAACTTCGTCGACGGGCGTTCGCCCGATCTGGAGAACTTCCATTACAACGTCTTCTACGGCACCTATTACGACCGTCTCTGGACCTAGGCGTCTGGGCTTGGCCCGGTCGCTGCGCCGGCCGCATCCGTCGACGACGCTCGTGGTCGGCTTGGCGCTGCTGGCCGGGTTGGTCGTGTTCGCGTTGATTGCGCCGGTGTTTGGTCCGCCGGACAAGATCTACGCGGACGGGATCTCGGCCAAGGGGCTGCCGCTGCCGGTCGGCTCCGCCCACCACATTCTCGGGACCGACTCGATCGGCCGCGACATGCTCTCGCGGTTGGCCTACGGCGGACGCACAACGCTTGAGTTCACCTTCATCGCGAACATCACCTCGATCGGACTCGGGGCACTCGTCGGGATCACGGCTGGGTTTCTGCGCGGGCCGGTGGAGATGGGGCTGATGCGGGTCACGGAGGTGTTCCTGTCGGTGCCGACGGTGATCTCCGGCCTGGCGTTGGCGAGCGTGCTCGGGCAGGGGGTGTTCGGCATCGTCGTCGTGGTCACCGCGTTGTACTGGGCCTGGACCGCCCGCGTCGTCTACGGCGAGACGCTGGCGCTACGCAAGCGGCCGTTCGTGGAGGCGGCGATTGCCCAGGGGGTGCCGAGCTCGACGATCATGCGCCGCCACGTGTTTCCGCACCTGGCGTCGCTGTTGCTGGTGATCGCCGCGCTCAACGGGGCGGCGGTGGTGGCGATCGGCGCCGGCCTGTCGTATCTCGGGGCCGGCGTGCAGCCACCGACCGCGGAGTGGGGGGCGATGGTCAACGATGGCCAGAACGCCTTGCAGTACATGCCGCACGAGGTGATCGAGCCGCTGGTCTGCATCATTCTGACGGTGCTCGCGTTCGTGTTGATCGGCGATGGGATCGGCCGCCGCGGTGCGGTCACGCTGAGGAAGTCATGGCTCGATATCTAGCGACCCGAGTCGGGCTCGGGCTCCTCACGATCCTGTGCGTGGTCCTGCTCACGTTCATCCTGATGTTCGTCGTCCCCGGCGATCCGGCCAAGACGATCGCCGGTCCGCGCGCGACGCCGCAGGTGCTCGCGGTCGTGCGCTCCAACCTGCATCTCAACGAGCCGGTGCTGGTGCAGCTGTGGAACTACCTGGTCGGGATCGCGCACGGCGACCTCGGCGTCTCCTACGTGCAGGATCAGCCGGTCTCGACGATCATCATGGACCGGCTGCCGGCAACGATTGCGCTCGGGCTCGCAGGCCTGTTCATGGAGTTGATACTCGGTGGCACGCTCGGCGTCTGGGACGGGCTGCGGGGCAAGCGCAGCCGCTTGCTGGCGATCGTCAACGTCGGCTTTCTGTCGGTCCCGGCATTCTCTCTGGCGTTCCTGCTGCTGCTGTTGTTCGGCTACGAGCTCAACTGGTTTCCGATCGACGGCGGCACCGGCGGCACCCGGATCGTGCTGCCGGCGCTGACGCTCGGGCTGTTCGGGATGCCGTACTACGCCAGTGTCGTGCGCGACGCGATGCAGGAGACGCTGGCGGCCCCGTACGCCCGGACCGCCGTGGCCAAAGGGCTGCCGCGTCGCACCGTGCTGCGCCGCCACGTGCTGCGCAACGCGCTCTCGCCGGCGTTGACGATGGCCGGCCTGGACTTCGCGATCCTGCTGTCGGGGGTCGTGTTCGTCGAGACCGTGTTCGGGTGGCCGGGGATCGGCCAGTTGCAGACGCAGGCATTCAACAACGTCGACCGGCCGGTGCTGATGGGGACGGTCGTGGTCGCGGCGGTGCTGGTCGTGATCGCGACGCTCGCGATCGACCTGTTGCGAATGCTGATCGACCCGCGCACGAGGCTGGCGACCCGATGAGCGCCGCGACCGCCGCTGCGACTGACGTTTCGGGTCTGGCCGTGTCTGATCTGCACGTGCGCTATGGCGAACGCCACGCGGTGCGCGGCGTCTCGTTCGCGGTCGCGCCCGGGACCACGCTGGCGCTCGTCGGCGAGTCGGGTTGTGGCAAGTCCTCGACCGCGCACGCGATCGCGCGGCTGCTGCCGCCCGGCGCCACGATGCACGGCAGCGCCGTGATCGATGGGTTTGATCTGGCGGCCGCGACCGGCAACCCGCTGCGCGAGGCCCGAGGGCGGATCGTCGCCTATATGCCCCAGGACGCGATGGCGGCGCTGAACCCGGTGCAATCCGCCGGGCGCCAGATCGCCGAGGTGCTGCAGTTCCGGCGCGAGATGTCGCGCGGCGATGCGGCACAGGGCGCGGTGCAGATGCTCGCCGAGGTCGGGATCAAGGACCCGGCGAGCGCCGCCAAGCGCTACGCCCACCAGCTCTCGGGCGGGATGCGCCAGCGGGTGATGCTGGCGATCGCGCTGGCGGGCCGACCCCAGGCGCTGATCGCCGACGAGCCGACGACCGCGTTGGACGTGACCGTGCAGTCGGGGATCCTGGCGCTGGTGCGACGGCTCGTGATCGAGGATCAGATGGCGCTGGTGTGGATCACGCACGACATCGGCGTGGTCGCCGAGATCGCCGACGAGGTCGCGGTCATGTATGGCGGCAAGATCGTCGAGCAGGGGCCGGTCGCGGAGATCTTCGAGCGCCCGACGCACCCGTACACGCGCGCGCTCGTGCAATCCCCGCGGCTCAGCCGCGCGGCCGCGCCGAAGGCGGCGTTTGACGCGATCCCCGGGTCACCGCCGCTCGGCGAGTTCCCCGCGGGCTGTCCGTTTCATCCGCGCTGTCCGGTCGCGGTGCCGCCATGCTCTGAGGCGATGCCGGCGACCGTGTCGGTTGGGGCCTCGCACGTCGCGGCCTGCCACCTGCTCGAGGAGCAGTCATGAGCCAGGCGCCGCCGCTGCTTGAGCTGGTCGACGTGCACAAGCACTACGGCCAGGTGCGCGCGCTGGACGGGGTATCGGTCACGGTCGGTCCCGGCGAGACGCTCGGAATGGTCGGCGAGTCGGGCTCGGGCAAGAGCACCGTCGGCCGGATCACGCTCGGTCTGGAACGGCCCACCAGCGGCTCGCTGCGCTTCGGTGGTGCCGCGTATCCACGCACGAGCCGCGGGATGCGCTCGGTGCGCCGGCGGATCGGGATCGTCTTCCAGGACCCGTATGACTCACTGGACTCGCGCTTCACGCTGCGCAAGACGATCGACGAGCCGCTGCGCACCCACGGGCTGCCCCGCGGTGACGGGCGGATCGCCGAGCTGCTGGAGTCGGTCGGGATGAAGGATGCGCGGCTGGACTCCTACCCGGGCGAGTACTCCGGCGGGCAACGCCAGCGGATTGGGATCGCCCGCGCGCTCGCGCTCGAACCCGAGCTGATCGTCTGCGACGAGCCGACCTCCGCGCTGGACGTCTCAGTCCAGGCCCAGATCCTCAACCTGCTGCTCGAGTTGCAGCGCGAGCGCGGCCCGGCCTACCTGTTCATCTCCCACGATCTCGAGGTCGTGCGACGCATGAGCGACCGGCTCGCGGTGATCTACGCCGGCAAGATCGTCGAGACCGGTCCGGCCGCACACATCACCGACTCGCCATCACACCCCTACACCCGCGCGCTGCTGGACGCGATCCCGGCAACCACCCCATCAGAGCGGCGCGCCGACGCATCAGAAGCACCTGTCGACATCGGCGCAGAGATCCATGTCGGCTGCCCGTTTGAGCCGCGCTGCCCGCGCCGTCAGGACCTGTGCGCGTCCGACGCGCCGGCGCTGCGCGAGGTCGACGGGGCGATGGTCGCGTGCCACTTCCCGCTCGGCGACACCGACCGCCAGCCGGTCACCGCCGGCTGAGCGGCGCCCCCACTCGCGAACATTGTTGATTGCGTACAGACGGGGTGTACGCAGATCACAAAGTTCGGCGAAGCGGCGACGCGGTGGCGAGCTCGTCGAGCAGCGCGTCGTTGTAGGCGGCGAGCCCGCGCGCCAGCTGCGAGTAACGGTGCAGCGGATACTCGAGCGTGTAGCCGATCGCCCCGGTGACCTGCTGGCAGGCGTCGCAGGCGGCGACGATCGCCGGTCCCGCGTGGCGCAGCGCCGACTCGTCGGGCGCGTCCTCGCTGAGCAGCACCGCGCCGCGGATCTTGGTCGCGGCGCCCGCGAGCAGTTGCTGGACGGGGGCGAGCGCGCCGAGCGTCGTGTCAAACGCCGCACGATCGCTGACGTAGGAGACGGTCAGCTCGAGCGCCGCCTCACCGAGTCCGGCGAGGTAGCCGACACCGGCGGCCACCCACGCACGCCAGGCGATCGCAAACAGCTCGGTGTCGACGGGCTCGGCCGCGCCCAGCTTGGTCGGCCGGCACACCTGCAGGCCGACCGTCGAGGGCAGCCGGTCAGCCGCGATCACCGGCGCGACGACGGGCTCGCCGTCGAGCCAACGCAGGCACAACCCGCCGGGCACCGGGCAGCGCAGCAGCTCGCCCGCGACGGGAGCGGCGCCGAGCAGCCGGTCGAGTTGGCGCACCGGCGCCGGGCCGCGCCCGAGCTCGATTGCGCCCAGCCCCGCGCACGTGATCAGTTCGGGATCGGTCGCGACCGACGGCCAGCCGAGCTCTGAGAGCGCGTCGTCGAGCCGGGGCCAGGCGTCGGCGTCGGGGTCCGGAGCGCCGGGAGTCCAGCCCTGGCCCGAGTCCGGGCGGTGGCGGGCGATCGTTCCGGCGACGCTGTCGGCGAACGCGTGGGCGTCGGCGAGCTGCTCGCTCACCGCGACTGAGACATGCACTGGCTCAGCACCTCCTCGGTGTGTTGGCCCAACGAAGGGATCGGCAGGCTCGGGGTGTTGGCGACGCCATCGACCTTGAACACGGAGCCGAGCAGTCGGACGGTGCGGTGCGCGCCGTCGCCGTCGCCGTCGCCGCGCTTCGCCGTGGCGGCGAGGCCATTGGCGGCGACCTGCTCGTGTTCGAACAGCTGGTCGAGCCGCTGCACCGCGCCCGCCGGGACGCCGATCGCGCGAAATCGCCGGATCCAGTGATCGGTCGACTCGGCTCGCAGATGCCGCTCGAATTCGGCGACCAGCTCCAGCCGGCGGCGACGCTCGGCCTCGTCGGCGGGCGGCGCCTGCGGGTTGGCCGCCCACGGGTCGTCGATGTCGAGCAGCGCGGCCGCCGCTCGCCGCTGGCGCTCGTGCAGGCAGGCGAGCACGAAGTAGCCGTCGTCGGCGCGGTAGGCGCGGTAGTAGGGCTCGAGCTCATCGCAGGCGCGGCGGCTGTCGACCTGGCGGTTGAGGTCTGACTCGGTCGCCGCGGGCAGCTGGTCCAGCTCGGTCCGCGGCGGCGCCGGGTCGACCCCGTCGACCGACACGAATCGCTGCGTCTGCACGGCCAGCGCGGCGCCCAGCAGGGACACCTCGATTCCCGGCGCGGCGTCGTGGTCACGCCCGACGAGCCCGGCCAGCAGCGCCATCGCCGCCAGCAACCCGGCGGTGAAGTCGGCGATCGCGATGCCGCCGGCCCGCTCGGGCGGCAGCTCGCGCCGTTGGGCGCCCGATAGCAGCAGCCCCGACATCGCCTGCGCGACCAGATCGAATGCGGTCACCGACGCCTGCGGGCCGTCGGAGCCGAGCGCCGAGACGCAGCACCAGACCGCGCCGGGGTTGGCTTCACGCACCGACTCGCGGTCGAGCTCGAAGCGCCGCGCACGGTCGGGCGGGAAGTTGTGCAGGATCGCGTCGGCACTTGAGACGAGGCTCGCGTTGGCGCGCCGGCCACGCTCGTCCTTGAGGTCGATCACGACCGAGCGCTTGTTGCGGTTGAGGCCGTAGAAGTACCGGCTCTCGCCGGGCTCAAACGGCTCGTAGTGGCGCCAGGCGTCGCCGCCGGGCGGCTCGACCTTGATCACCTCGGCGCCGAGGTCGGCGAGCAGCATGCCGGCGAACGGGCCGGCGACGTACTGGGCGTACTCGAGCACCCGCACGCCGGCCAGCGGCAGCCGGTTGGCTGCGTCCTGCAAGCTCATCGCACCGCGAGACCGAGCTCGCGCCGGGCGATCACGGTGCGCTGGATCTCGGCGGCACCGCCCGAGATCGTGGTCGCGACCGAAGCGCGCTGAAACGCGGCGATCCGGCCGCGCAGCGTGCCGGTGCCCTGCTCCAGCAGCGCCTCGGGGCCGAGCAGCTCGATCCCGAATCGCGCGATCGCCTGCATCAGCTCCGCCACCGCGAGCTTCGCCATCGAGCTCTGGCCGCTGGCCGGCCGGCCCTGCGCCAGCAGTTCGGCCGCGCGCCGGCCGTGCAGCCGCGCGGCGCCCGCCTCGCCCCACAGGCGCGCCAGCGTGCGCCGATCGCCGTCGTGGCGCACGTACGGCGACAGCGCCTCCAGCAGCCATATCACCGTCCCGACCTTCTCGCTGGTCACGCGCTCGTAGTCCAGCGTGCCCATCAGCACCCGCCAGCCGCCGTGCAGCTCCCCGACGAGTTGGTCGGCTGAGATCTCGACGTCCTCGATCGCGAGCTCGCCGATCGTGCCGCCGCCGAGCGTGTCGTGCGAGAGCACGGTCAGCCCCGGCGAGTCCAGCGGCGCGACCAGCACCGACACGCCGCGATGCTTGGGCCGGTCGGGGTCGGTGCGGACCGCGAGGTAGACCCAGTTGGCGTACTCGGCGCTGGAGGTCCAGATCTTGCGGCCGTTGACGATGAAGCGGTCTCCGTCACGGCGGGCGGTGGTTCGCAGCGAGCCGAGGTCCGAACCGGCGTCGGGCTCGGAGAACCCCTGACAGAAGACGATCTCCCCGGCGGCGATCCCGGGGATCAGGCGCCGTTGCAGCTCGGGCGAGGCGAACCGCAGCAGCGCGTTGCCGATCGTCTTGACCGACAACAGGTAGCTCGACAGCGGCAGCCAGTGGTAGCCGAAGCGCTCCTCGCAGACGAGCGTGTCCAGCGAGGTCAGCCCGCGGCCGCCGAGCTCGGTGGGCCAGTGCACGCCGATCCAGCCGGCTTCGCCGAGCGCGCGGTAGCCGCGGGCGCTGTCGCCGTCGGACGGCATCCCCTGGTAGCGCAGCGCCGGCTCGTCGGCGAGCTCGGTCGCGAGCGCGGCCGCGAACCGGTCGGCGTCGGCGACGAGTTCGTCGGTGGTGGTGATCTCGTCGGTGGTGGTCATCGTGCTCCTCCGGGAAGCATGTCTCGGTCGATCGCGCGGGCGGCGTCCAGCAGGCCATCGATCAGCTGACGGCGGAACATCGGCGTCGCCCGGCTGGCCGGCAGCGAGACGTTGATCGCTGCGGTCCCCGGGCCCTCGAGCCAGGCGACCGGGACGGCGACCGAGACCAGCCCGACCTCGTACTCCTCCTCGGAGATCGCCACCCCCAACTCGCGCGCCGCGCGCATGTCCTCCGAGAGCTCTTGAAAGCTCGTCAAGGTCTGCGCGGTGCGCCGCTCATACGGCTCCGGGCCGAGCGCCGCGGCGGCAACGTCCTCGGGCAGCTGGCTGAGCAGGCACTTGCCGAGCGCGGTGCAATGAGCGGGCAAGCGCGTACCGACGAACACCTGCATCGTCAGCAGCCGGTTGCCGGACTCGCTCAGCAGGTAGACGATCTCGGGGCCCTCGAGGATCGCGACGTTGACGGTCTCCTGCAGCTCGGCGGCAAGTCGCACCAGATGCGGGCGGGCGAGCTCCGGCAGCCGCATCCCGGCCATCATCGCCGGCACCAGGCGCGCCATCTCGATCCCGACCCGCAGCCGGCGGGTGATCGGGTCGCGGTCCAGCCAGCCGCGCTCGGTCAATACCGCCGCGAGCCGGTGGACGGTCGGCATCGGCAACCCGAGCCGGTCGGAGATCTGCTTCTGGGTGAGCTCGGGCTCGCCCTGTCCGAACAGCTCGAGCACGTCGAGCCCGCGAGCGAGCGTTCCGACCGAGCCGTTCTCATTCACTGAAACTTGCTTCCGCATATCGGGAATGGATACTCTACGAACCCGATGACGCCTCGTCAATCCCCGGCACAGCTCTCGGATCTGCGCACCCGTCCGGTGCGGCTGATCGAGCACGATTGGATCCAGCTGCCCGACGGCGAACGGCTGGCGGCTCGGATCTGGTTGCCCGAGGACGCCGACACGCAACCGGTGTCGGCGATCCTCGATTGGGTGCCCTACCGGCTGTCGGACGGGACCGCGGTCGGTGACGCCGCCTGGGGCACTTACTTCGCCGCGCACGGGTTCGCGTTCGTGCGGATCGACCTGCGCGGCTCGGGCAACTCGACCGGGCTGCTGACCGACGAGTACACCGACACCGAGCAGCGCGACGCCGAGCACGCGATCGAGTGGATCGCGACCCGGCCATGGTGCACCGGCTCGGTTGGGATGATCGGCATTTCATGGGGGGCGTTCGCGGCCTTGCAACTGGCCGCGCGGGCGCCCGAGCAGCTGCGCGGGATCGTCCCGATCCACGGCTCCGACGATCGCTACTCCGACGACGTCCACTACATCGGCGGCTGTGTCTCGGCGATGGACATGCCGCAGTGGGCGACGTCGATGCTGGCGTATCTCAACCAGCCGCCGGACCCGGCGGTGGTCGGCGCCCGCTGGCGCGCCGATTGGCTGCGGCGCCTGGACGACGCGACGCTGTGGATCGAGCCGTGGCTGGGCCACCAGCGCCGCGACGACTACTGGCGTCAGGGATCGGCATGCGAGCGCTACGAGGCGATCCGCTGCCCGGTGTTCGCGGTCGGCGGCTGGAGCGACGGCTACCGCGACATGGTCCTGCGCGTGCTCGAGCACGTCTCGGCGCCGGCGCGGGGGCTGATCGGTCCCTGGGGACACACCAGTCCCGAGCACGGCGCGCCGGGCCCCGCGATCGGCTTTCTGCAGGAGTGCGTGCGGTTCTTCGCCGCGGCGCTCGACGGCGCCGACAACGGCTTCTTCGACGGACCGAAGCTGATCTCGTATCTGCAGGAGCCGGTCGCGCCCGCCGGCTCCTACGCCGAGCGTCCGGGTCGCTGGGTGGCCGACCCGTCGTGGCCGTCGCCGGCCGTGCAGGAATGGCGCCACGCGCTCGGGCCGCACGAGCTGTGCGCCGACCGCAGCGTGGCGGCGCCGGCTCGGCGCAGCGTCCGCGGGCTGCAGGCAACCGGGGTCGAAGGGGGTGTGTGGTGCGGCGATGGCAGCCCGGCCGACTTCGGCACCGACCAGCGCCCCGCCGACGGCGCCTCGCTGTGCTGGGACACGCCGCCGCTGGTGCAACGGGTCGAGCTGCTGGGCCAGGGCCACGCGCGCCTGCGCGTGAGCGTCGACGCGCCGCTGGCGGCGATCGTCGTCCGCGTCTGCGATGTCGCCCCCGACGGCCGCTCGACGCTGGTCGCCCGCGGCGTGCTCAACCTCAGCCGGCGCGAGGGCCACGACCGCACCGTGCCGATGCCCGTCGGCGAGCCGGTCGACGTCGACGTGGCGCTGCAGTCGACCGGCTATGCGGTGCCGGCCGGTCATCGGATCCGGCTGGCCGTCACCAACGCCTACTGGCCGCTAGTCTGGCCGGCGCCCGAGCCGGGCGTGCTGACCGTCCACTGCGGTCCCGACAGCGTCCTGGCGCTCCCGCGCCGGCGCCCGGGCGGCGAGCTCGACGCGGCGCTGGCACCGTTCGAGGAGTCGCAGACCGGGACCGCGCTTGAGACCGAGGCGACGATGGTGCGCGACGGCGGACGCACCGTCACGCGCGACCTGGCCAGCGGCGCGCTGGAGGTGAGCTTCGACTGGCACCCGTCGCGGATACGGATCGTCGACAACGGCACCGAGATGGGCGAGGAGAACGTGACCGTCTACCGGATCGTCGAGGGTGAACCGCTGTCGGCGACGGTCGTCTGCCGGGTGACGACGACGCTCGATCGGCCCGGTTGGCACACGCGGCTGGTCGCCTGTACGACGATGAGCTGCGACCGCGATGATTTCCTGGTGACGACGAGCCTCGACGCCTACGAGAACGACGTGCGGGTCCACGCCCGTGCGCAGACCGACCGCATCGCTAGGGATGGAGGGTGATGACCGCCACCAGCACCGTGACCGACGCCGGACGCGACACGATCCCCTGGTCGTGGTACTCGGACCCGGCGATCCTGGCCCGTGAGCTTGAGCGGATCTTCCGCCGCAGCTGGCAGTACGCGGGACACCTCGGCGAGCTGCAGGGCCCGGGCAGCTACTTCGCGTCCGACACCGGCCCCGTCCCGGTCGTGATCACCTGCGACCGCGACGGCGAGCTGCGCGGGTTTGTCAACGTCTGTCGCCACCGGGGCGCGCTGGTTGCCTGCGGCGCGCAGCGGCGCGGCACCCTGCAATGCCCCTACCACGCCTGGACGTACGACCTCGACGGCCACCTACGGGCCGCGCCGCGCAGTGCGCAGGACCCGGCGTTCGACGGTTCACGGCTCGGGCTGGTGCCGGTCTCGATCGGGACCTGGGGACCGTTGGTGTTCGCCAACCCCGACCCCGACGCGCAGCCGCTGTCTGAGGCGCTCGCCGACCTGCCGGCGATCGTCGCCGAGCACGGCCTCGACGTCGACGCGCTGCGCTTCCACCGGCGATTTCACTACGACATCCGCGCCAACTGGAAGATCGCGGTCGAGAACTACCTCGAGTGCTACCACTGCCAGCTCAACCATCCGGGGCTCGTGCAGGCGTTCGACGAGCGCCGGCTCGAGTTGGTCGCCGACGGCCTGCGGGCCAGCCAGTTCGCGCCGACCCACGCGCGCGCACTCGACGGCACCGGGCCGCTGGACGGACGCGGTGCGATCGGGGCGGCTCAGAACCACCTGTGGTTCCCGAGCCTCAAGTTCAACGTGCTGCCCGGTCACGCGAACCTGTCGGTCGGGCCGCTGTGGCCGACCGGCCCGGAAACCTGTCACGGCTACCTCGACTACTGGTTCGGCGCCGACGCCGACGAGCAGTGGATCGAGCAGCTGCTGCAGTTCGACAGCCAGGTCGGGGCCGAGGACACCGCGCTGGTCGAGGCCGCGCAACGCGGCTCGGCGAGCGGGATGATCGAGCGCGGCTGGGTGCTCGGCGGCGCCGAGACGCTGATCGGTCATTTCCAGGACTTCGTACGCGACCGGCTCGGGACGGAGCTCGGCGCATGAGCGTCGGGGCGCTGGACCCAGCCGGGCTGTTGCGACCGTCGGTGCTCGGCGTGGGGCCGTACGTGCCGGGCGCCGGAGCGCGCGAGCTCAAGCAGCGCACCGGTCGCACCGACCTGATCCGCCTGAACTGGAACGAGAACCTGTCGGGACCGCTTGACGGGGTCGTCGAGGCGGTCACCGCGACGCTCGCCGACGAGGTCTGGACCTATCCCGAGGAGGCCTACGAGGAGTTCCGGCGCGCGGTCGCCGAGTGGGCCGGAGTCGACCCTCTGCAGGTGATCCCCGGCCACGGGATCCAGGCGCTGACCCTGTCGCTGGTGGCGGCGTTCGTCGAGACCGGCGACCGGGTCGTGATCCCGCGCCCGACCTACGGGCTGTACGCGTCGGTCTGTGCGGCTGCGGGCGCGATCGTCGAGCGTGTCGACACCGATCCGGACACGCTCGCGTTCGACCTCGAGGCGCTCGCCGCGCGGGCGGTCGAGTTGCAGGCCAAGCTCGTGTTCGTCTGCGATCCCAACAACCCGACCGGACTGCGTGTCTCCCGGGCCGACTGGGACGCGTTCACCGCCGCGCTGCCCGAGCGCTGCGTGGTCGTCACCGACGAGGCGTACGCCGACTACATCGAGCCCGACGAGCGGATCGACCGGCGCGCGGCGATTGCCGGCGAGCGGCCGGTGGTGGTGCTGCGCACATTCTCGAAGATCTTCGGGCTCGCCGGGCTGCGGCTCGGCTACCTACTCGTTCACGAGCTGCTGGCGCCCCACCTGCACGCCGTCCAGGAGCCGTTCAACGTCAACTGTGCGGCGCTCGCGGCCGGACTGGCGAGCCTGCAGCGCGTCGAGCAGCTGCCCGCCCGCCGCGCCGACGCGCGCGCGGCGCGCCAGCGGCTGGTGGCGCCGTTGCGGGCGGCCGAGATCCACACGTTCGAGTCGCACGCGCCGTTCGTGCTGGTGCGGGTCGGCGGCGACGATGTCGCCGTCTGCGAGGCGCTGGCGCGCGAGGGCTTGCTGCTGCGCGCGGGCAGCGAGTTCGGGCTGCCGGGCCACGTGCGCGTCACGGTCGGCGACGATGCGGTGATGGATCGGGTCGCTGAGCTGCTGGTCGCAGCGCTCAGCTGAGCTCGAGCGTCGCGGCACTCAGCTGAGCCCGCCGGCCGGCTCGG
Source organism: uncultured Solirubrobacteraceae bacterium (assembly GCA_963714245.1). Lineage (GTDB taxonomy): Bacteria > Actinomycetota > Thermoleophilia > Solirubrobacterales > Solirubrobacteraceae > Palsa-465. The sequence continues at coordinate 718,942 of CAVQNR010000005.1, forward strand.
TCAGCAGCCGTCCAGCGCGTTTCGCAGGTCGGCCCAGAGGTCGTCCGGGTGCTCGAGCCCGGCGCTGATCCGCAACAGGCCCGGCGGCACCCGGTCGCCCTCCCAGCGGAAGCGGCCCTCGATCGTGGTTGCGGTCCCGCCGAGGCTGGTCGCGTTCTCGATCAGCGCCAGCGACCGCTCGACGTGTGCCGCCGCGTCGGCGTCGGCGACGTCGAAGGACAGGATCGGGCCGAACGCGTCGGTGTAGCGGGCGGCGACCGGGTCGGGTCCGAGGCCCGGGTAGCGGACGGTCTGCACGGCCGGGTGCTCGGACAGGCGTCGCGCCAGCTCGAGCGCGTTGGAGGACTGCCGTGGGACGCGCACGCCGAGCGTCTTGAGTCCGCGCACGAGTAGCCACGCCGGATCGGGCGCCGCGACGATGCCGGCGTGGCCGCGCCACTCGTGCAGCCGTTCGGCGTCGGCCTGCTGCGCACAGACGATCACGCCGAGCAGCGCGTCGTGATGGCCGGCGAGGATCTTGGTCGCCGAGTGCATGACGAAGTCGGCGCCATGCTCCAGCGGGCGCAGCAACAGCGGGCTCAGCACGGTGTTGTCGACCGCAACCCGGGCGCCGTTGGCGTGTGCGGCGGCGATCGAGGCGTCGAGGTCGGGGAACGTCAGCAGCGGATTCGCGCACGGCTCCAGCCACACCAGGTCGGCGGCCGGCGGCGGCCCCGTCTGATCGAAGCCGGTCACGGTCAGGCCCCAGCGGGCCAGCTCCTCGCGCAGCAGCCCGACGGTGCCGTAGTAGCCCCCGTCGGCGACCGCGACGGTCGCACCCGGACGCAGCGTCGCCAGCGCCAGCGAGCAGGTCGCCGCCATCCCCGACGGGAACAGCACCGCCTGGCCGCCGTCCAGCTCTCCCAGCAGCCGCTCGGCGTCCAGCCCGACGGCGTGGGCGTAGCGCTGGTAGAAGCGGGGGCCGGGAACGCCATCGACGTAGGGTTCGATCGTCGTCCGGGCAACGGCGGGGGTGCCGCCGCGGGCAGTCAGCGTCTCGCGGTTCATGCGCGGCAGGTTAGAGCCGCGCTCGTGATCGCGGCCCTCGGCTGGCTCCGGCCCTCGGCTCGGGCTCCGGCTCTCGGCTCCGGCTCCGGCTCTCGGCTCCGGCTCCGGCCCTCGGCTCCGGCTCCGGCCCTCGGCTCCGGCTCCGGCCCCGGCGCGGCGGCTCAGGCGACCTGGACGCCGCGCCCGGACCCGCCCGAGCGCAGCAGCGCCGTGCGATAGCCCGCGGCCAGCTGCGCCAGCGACGCCTCCCAGCTGCGCTCAGCAACGGCCGCGAGCGCCCGCTTGCGCAGCCGCTGCGCCAGCAGCGGTGTCCAGATGATCGCCAGCAGCGCAGCCGCCAGCTCGTCGGCGCTCGGCCCGGCGAGCATCCCGGTCTCGCCGTCGGCGATCAGCGATGCCGGGCCGCCGAGCCCGACCGCGGCGACCGGCAGCCCCGAAGCCTGCGCCTCGATGATCACCTGGCCGAAGGTGTCGGTCTGGCTGGCGAACAGGAACGCGTCGGCTGACGCGTAGGCCCGCGGCAGATCGTCGCCCGACAGCCACCCGAGGAAGGTCGCGTGCTCGCCGAGCCGGGCGCAGAGCATCGCCTCCTCGGGACCGCCTCCGGCGAGCACCAGGTGCAGCCGCGGGTCCTGCCGGCGTGCTGCCGCAAACGCGTCGGCCAGCAGCTCGACCCCCTTCTCGGTGGTCAACCGCCCCGCGTACAGGACGTTGACCTCGCCCGGGAACAGACCATCGACCCGATGCGCCGGATCAAACCGGCCGAGGTCGACGCCCCGGTCCCAGCGCCCGACGCGGCGCTCGTCGATCCCGAGTGCGTTCAGGCCGGCATCGGTCGCCGGGCTCGGGGACAGCACCACGTCGCAACCCCCGTAGAACGCCGCGACCGCCAAGCCGGCCATCGCCTGCAGCTGGGCGGATCCCGAGCGGACGCCGGTGTAGCCGGCGAGCTCGGTGTGGTAGCTGCCGAGCACCGGCAGCGACAGCACCCGGGCAAGCAGCCAGCCGCCGATCCCGGCTGGGCCGGGGGAGCAGAGGTGGACGATGTCGTAGCGGCCGTCCGACATTGCCTCGACGATCGCCGGCAGCCCCGGCACGCCAAGCTCGAGCCCGGGGTAGAACGGCACCTCGATCTCGGCGACCGAGCTCAGCCGGCGGTCGACGTCGGGGTCGGTGCCGATCACATCGACCTCGAAGCCCGGCACGCCGCGCTCGCGAATCTGGTCGATCGTGTGGGTGACGCCGTGCATCGTCGAGAGGCCATCGGCGATCAGTGCCACGCGCGGCCGATCACCCTCCGAGCGCGTCAGCTTGAGCTTCTCACGGCCGAGGAACGCGGTCGCCGCCGCGTATGGGATCGCCGGCACGCAGGCATCGAACAGCGCCCGACGGTGGTGCATCAGGTCAAGCTCGCCGGTGTCGATCGAGCCGATCAGCTCGCCGACCACCCGGCCGAGCCGGCGCTCGTGGATCCGTCGCGCGCGCCGTTGCAGGTCGCCGTGGCTGAGCTCGTCGCCCTGCAGCATGCTCAGCAAGGTCGGCGCGTCGATCCCGAGTTCCATCGCGTCGAGCCACCCGTGCAGCAGCGCGAGCGCGTCGGCGTCGCAGAGGTCAGAGCCGACCTGGCCCGAGCGGCTATCGCCCTCGCGCATCACCCGCTCGACGATCTTCAACACCGCGCCCGGATCGGCCGCGTCGGCCTCGCCGCCGAGGCTCCGGATCGTCAGCGCCATCGCCGCGTGCGCCCACTTCGCAGCCGAGCCCTGCTCGCCGTGTGTGTCGGCGGCGCCGGCGCGGACGTGGGCCAGGAACGCCTCGGGCGTGCTCGCCCAGGGGGTTTCGGTGTAGGTGCGGCCGATGTCGATCCCGGCGTGGTCGTCGGTGCCGCCGATCGCCGTCCCGCCGTGCGTCTCGATGTAGACGAACGCCGGCAGATTCAGCTCCTTGGCGCGCGAGCCGTTACGCGTCTCCCAGATCGAGAACAGTTGGGCGAGCCGGCGCCGGTGACGCGCGGTCAGCGGCGCCCCGACCGCGTAGAACGGGTGCGCCAGCGCTGCCGTCAATTGCCGCTCGGCGAGGTAGCCGGCGCACTCCTCGACGTCATCGTTGTGCGCCTGTAGCCAATCGTGGTCGGCGCCGTCGATCCCGTAACAGAGGACGTGGACCACCTGCGGCTCGCCCTTGAAGGAGACGGTCAGCTCCTCGGAGATGAACACGTCAGGCAGATGGGCGATCTGCAGCGCCCCGTCGATCGTGTCGTGGTCGGTGATCGTCACGAAGTCCATCCCGCGACGCTTCGCCAGCTCGTAGACCTCCTCCGGGGGAGTGGCGCATTCCGGCAGGCCCAGCGCTCGTTGTACCCCCAGCTTTGACAGCTCGGATGCTGTCGAATGCACGTGCATGTCAACGCGAGTTTTATTCCTCATGACGATAAGGATCTCCCTGCAAACAGTGGTATTCGTGAAGAACGCGCTCAGCTTCTGTGACGATTCCGTGAACCCACCGGCCGGGTATCCTCGCGAGCCGTGCACTTCTCGGAGTTGACCGACGTCGAGCAGCGGGTGCTCGGCTGCCTGATCGAGAAGCGCTGGACGACTCCCGACCAATATCCGCTGTCGATCAACGCGTTGCGGCTGGCCTGCAACCAGTCGACCAACCGCGACCCGGTCACGCACTACACCGAGGATCAGGTGTTCGCCGCCGCGCAGCGGCTGAGCAAGTACGGGCTCACGCGGCTGGCCTCGGGCCACAGCTCGCGGGCGACGAAGTACCGCCACCTGGCCGAAGAGGGCCTCGGGCTCGATCGTGCCCAGCTGGCGCTGCTGTGCGTGCTGCTGCTGCGGGGTCCGCAGACCCCGGGCGAGCTCAAGCAGCGCTCGGAGCGAATGCTCGACGCGCCGCCGTCATCTGACGATGTCGACCGGGTGCTCGACTCGCTGGCGGCGCGCGAATACGTCAGGAACCTGGGCCGCCGGCCGGGCCAGAAGGAGGATCGCTACGCGCAGCTGTTCGGCGGCACCGGCGGCGCCGGCGGCACCGGCGGGGACGGCGGTGGCGGTGGCGGCGGTGGTGCTGGTACGGCGGCGGATGGCGAGCCTGTGCCGGTCGCCCCCGCGCCCGCACCCGCACCCGCCCCTGCGCCGGTCGCCCCCGCGCCCGCGCCCGCACCCGCCCCTGCGCTGGCGCCGGCGCCACCCGCGTCCGCGCCCCTCGCGCCGCCGCCGGCCGAGCTCGAGCTCCTGCGCGACCGCGTGTCTGCACTCGAGGCCGACCTCGCGTCGCTGCGCGAGCAGCTGTCAGACCTGCTGAGCTGAGCCCCCACCCAAGCTGGGCATTCAAGCGAAGAAATACTTCGCTTAAATGCCCAGCTCGCACGTGGGGCGGGCCAGCGCCGGCAGCGCTTCGCCCAACGGCGCGTCGAGCTTCACCGTCGCCAGCTCGTCGCCGCGGGTCTGTCCCAGGTTGACGATCGCGACCGGAATGCCGTGGCGCGCGGCGAGCGCGACGAATCGCATGCCGGACATCACCGCCAGCGACGAGCCGACGACCAGCAGCAGCGCCGAGGACGCGACCAGCCGACGGCATCGCTCGACACGCGCCGCCGGCACGTTCGCGCCAAAGAACACGACATCGGGCTTGAGTGCGTCCGAGCCGCACTGCTCACAGCCGACGAGCACGAACGATTGCAACCGCTCGGCATCGAGCTCGGCGTCGCCGTCCGGGGTCGGCGCCGCGTCGGCGGCGGCGAACGACGGGTTCGCGATCCGCAAGCGCTCGTCGAGCTCGGCCCGCGGCGAGCGGTGGCCGCAGTCCAGGCAGACGACGTGGCGCAGGCCGCCGTGCAGCTCGATCACGTCGCGCGCGCCGGCGGCCTGGTGCAGTCCGTCGACGTTCTGGGTGATGATCCCGGTCACGGTGCCGTCGCGCTGTAGCGCCGCGATCGCACGATGGCCGGCGTTCGGCCGCGCGGCGGCGATCCGTCGCCAGCCGATGTGCGCACGCGCCCAGTAGCGCCGCCGTGCCGCCGGCGAGGCAGTGAACTCGGCGATCGTCATCGGCAGTCGCGCGCGCAGCTGTCCGGTCGGGCCGCGGTAGTCCGGGATCCCCGAGTCGGTCGACAGGCCGGCGCCGCTCAACACGACGACGTCGCCGTCGCCCAGCAGCATCCGCAGCCGCGCAAGCTCGGTCACGACGGCAGCACCAGCCCGATCAGGTACAGCGCGCCGCCGACGATCACGCCCGCGAGCGTCATCTCCAGCCCGGCCGCCCACCACGACCGCAGTGTCACCAGCGACTTCAGCGCGCCGACGATGAAGTGCGCGATCAGCGACACGACCGCGGCGGTGACGATCGCAACCGTGCCCGTCGTGAACATGAACGGGATCACGGGGATGATCGCGCCGACGCCGGTGGAGAGCCCGGCTGCGAGCGCCGCCTGACCGGGGTCACCGCCGCCGCTGGCACCAGCGCCGAACTCCTCGGCGGCGAGCGCCTGGGCCATCGCGTCCGGGTTGTGACTGATCTGCTCGGCGAGCTGATCGGCGGTCTGCTCGGACACCCCCTTGAGTTGGTAGAACAGCGACAGCTCCTCGCGCTCCTCCTCGGGGTGCTCGATCAGCTCCTGGCGCTCGCGGGCGAGGTTCGCCGCGGCGACCTCGTTCTCGGAGCGCTCGGCGAGAAACGCGCCGGTCGCCATCGACAGCGCCGACGCGATCGCGCCCGCCAGTCCGGCGGTCAGTACGGCGGCCCCGCCACCGGTCGCGCCCGAGACCCCGGCGACGATTCCGAACACCGACGCGAGGCCGTCGTTGGCGCCGTAGATCGCGCCCGAGATCCAACCGCCCGCGGATCGGTGCCAGGTCTCGCGACCGAGGATCTTGTCAAGCCGCTGGCGTGCGCCCGGGATCGCGATCGGCGGCCCGTCGCCGGGATCGGGCGGCGCCATCCGTGGCCCGACTGGCTGCCCGGGGTCGCTGTGACCCGTGCCATGGCTGCGACCCGTGCCACGACCGCCGTCGGCGCGCAGGTCCGAGACCGTGTAGGAGTGCGCGCGCTCCTCGCGACGGATCTCGCGCAGCACCCGGTCGGTGTCGGGGTCGCCGGTCGACCGCTTGTAGAGGTCGTCGACCTCGTCGTCCTCGGCGGCCTCGCGGGCCGCGAGCAGCCGGTCGACCGGGGCGACCCGCGTCTGCAGCCGCAGCCACAGCGAGACCTTGACCGAGTCGGGGTCGGGGATCTCGATCCCGAGCTCGCGCATCCGTGCCTCGAGCCGTCGGCGATGGCCCGCCTCGGCCTCGGCCATCCGCCGCAGGATCTCGGCCTGATCGCCTTCGAGCCGGCGCGCGATCAGCTCGTAGACGGCGCCGGCGAGGATCTCGCCGCGCCACGCCGTCAGTAGCCGCGCGCGGACCTCGTGGCTCGGGTCGGTGATCTCCGGCGCGGCTTCGATCGCACCGATGTTACGAGCGGCTACCGTCAACCACCGATGTCGGCAGAGGTGCAAGCCGAATTCCGCGCGGCGTCGTTAGCGCACGGCGACGGCGCGGTGCTGGTCGCGGCGATGCGCGCCGAGATCGCCGAGATCTACGACGGCATGGACCTCGAGTCGGCTCGGATGCCGAAGGCCGGCGCCGCCGAGCTCGGGCCTCCGTACGGCGCGTTCGTGGTCGGCTACGAGCAGGGCGTGCCGATCTGCTGCGGCGGCGTCAAGCGCCTCGACGAACGCCACTGCGAGCTCAAGCGGATGTACGTCGTTCCGCAGGCGCGCGGGCGTGGCGTGGCGCGTGAGCTGCTGCACGCGCTCGAGCGCACCGCGCGCGAACTCGGCTACCTGGTCGCGCGCCTGGATACGGGGCCGCGCCAGCCCGCCGCGCAACATCTCTACGCGTCCGAGGGCTACGCCGCGATCGCCAACTTCAACGGCAACCCGGTCGCCAGCTTCTTCGGCGAGAAGCCGCTCTAGCGAGCGCTACAGGATGCCGATCTCGGAGTTGTCGCCGACCATGAAGCGGTAGGCGCGCGGCTGGCGATCGCCGCGACCGATCCGGACGTTGCGGCCCAGCAGCGAGGACTCCATCCGGCCGTCGAGATGCTGCACGCTTGACCCGGCCAACAGGATCGAGTGCTCGATCTCGGCCGCCTCGATCACGCAGCCCTCGCCGACCGCCGTATAGGGACCGACGTAGCAATCGGTCAGCACCGCGCCGGCACCGATCACCGCCGGCCCGCGCACCGTGCAGCGCTGCAGCCGGGCGCCGGCCTCGATCGCGACCCGACCTTCGACCTGGGAGTCGATCAGCTCGCCGTCGAGTCGTCGTTCGACCGTCTCCAGGACCAGCCGGTTGGCCTCGAGCATGTCGTCGAGCCGGCCGGTGTCCTTCCACCAACCGCGGACGATGTGGGGCTCGACCCGGGCGCCGGAGTCGACCAGGTGCTGGATCGCGTCGGTGATCTCCAGCTCGCCGCGGCCCGACGGCGCGATCGCTCGAGCCGCGTCGTGGATCGAGCTGCGGAACATGTAGACGCCGACCAGCGCCAGGTCGGTCTGCGGCTCCGACGGCTTCTCGACCAACCGCACGACGGAGCCGTCGTGCAGCTCCGCGACCCCGTAGTGCTCGGGGTCGGGCACCGGCGTCAGCAGGATCAGCGCCTCCGGCTCGCCCGCGTCGAACGCGCGCACCAGCTCCGAGATCCCACCCTGCAGCAGGTTGTCGCCCAGGTACATCACGAACGGCGAGTCGCCGAGGAACGGCTCGGCCGTCAGCACCGCGTGCGCGAGCCCGGCGGGCTCGTCCTGAACGATGTAGGTGAGCTGCACGCCGAACGCCGAACCGTCACCCGCGGCTTCGCGGATCTCGTCGCCGGTCTCGGGCGCGATGATGATCCCGACCTGCTCGATCCCCGCCTGTGCCATCGCCTCGATGCCGTAGAACAGGACCGGGCGGTTTGCGACCGGCACCAGCTGCTTTGCGCACGTGTGCGTGATCGGGCGCAGGCGCGTGCCCTTGCCACCGGACAGGATCAGGCCCTTGAGCTTGGACATCGGCGCCGAGGCTACAGCGCCCAGTGCTGGTGCATCAGCACCGGCAGCTCGCGTCCGTCACGGGTGGTGCCGATCACTTCGATCTCAGGGCCGCCGATCATGAAGTCGGTGTGGATCCCTGACTCGTTGACGCGGCCGGCGGTCCGTCGTCGTCGACAGGTGCGGGAAAGCCGCCGCCGATCGCGATGTGACTGGCGGCGTTCTCGTCGAACAGGGTGTCGTGGAACACCAGTCCGCTGCGCCCGATGCGGCCGCTGGCGTCGACCAGCGCCACCTCGCCGAGCCGGCTGGCGTGCTCGTCGCGCGCCGCCAGCTCGCGCATCAGCTCGGTTCCCTCGTCAGCGTCGATCCTGACCGCGCGACCTGCCTCGAATCGCATCCTCAGGCCGGTGATCGTCCGCCCCGGAGACCAGCAGCGGCTTGGTCGAGGCTGACCGTCCCCTCGGTGCGCTCCGGATCCGGGGTCGTGAACACCTCCTCGGTCGGAATGTTCGGCAGGTAGCGCGATCCCATCGACACTCGTCATGCCGCCGCCCTCCCAGCGCGCGCCCGGCAGCAGACCCACGGTCAGGTCGGTACCCGGCCCGCGGAAATGCAGCGAGTCGAGCTCGGCGTCGGTCAAGCGCGCCGCGGCCGCTGCCGAGCTCGGCGCTGCGCGTGCGCCACGCCTCGACCGGGTCGTCGGCGTCGAGCCGGCAGATCGTCGCGATCTGCGCCCACAGCTTGGCGAGCGCTTCCGGCTCATCATCACCGAACACGAGGCTTCGCCCAGCCGGCCGTCGGCCCGGGCGCGATCGTCCAGCGCATCCGCTGTCGGGCGATCACTTCCATCGGCTCGGGCATCGCGACCTGGTCGCGGCCGATCCGACCCGGGTCGACATCGTCGAGCAGGTGCGGCGCCACCGGGCCTGACAGCGAGATCATCGCGCCGCCGGCCTGCTCGACGTCGAGTGGGAAGCGGCGCCGCCACGGCGGCAGCTGGCCGAGTGCCGCCTCCGGCGCCTGGGTCAGTCGAACCTTGCGCACGTGCGGGTCCCCGTATGCGACATCGACGTAGTGGGCGCCGAGCTCGTAGCTGGCGCCAACAACCTCGCGAGCGAGCTGCTCCTGGCCGAGCGTCGCGCGCAGGACGACGGTTTGACCGGGGGAGACGTTGACGCCGGCCGCGGCCACCAGCCGCGCCAGCGCTTTGATTGAATCGGGCATCGAGCGCCAGCCTATCCACGTCGGCGCGAGCGTCAGGCGAGCTTGCGGTGATCGAAGCTGGCGATCCGCACCGGCGTGAACTGCAGCGCGACCCGCTTGGGGGCCTGGGCCGCGACCACGGGCCGTAGCGTTTCGGGGTCGGCGCCATCGCGGCGCGTAGTGCGTGAGCAGCTCGATCCCGAGTCCGGTCACGGTCTCGAGCTCGCGATGGATCGTGGCCCGCGCCTCGAGCATCGCGCCGCGCAATTGGTCGTAGCTGTCGCCCGCCTCGATCTGCAGCGTGGCGCGCGGATCGCGCTGCAGGTTGCGGGCCTTCTGGGACTTGGCGAACGTCCACGCCCACAGGTCCTGGCCGCGCACGACGTACCAGAGCGGCATCACGTGCGGCCAGCCGCGGACGCCGTTGGTCGCGCAGGTGACGATCCGCTCGCCGGTGATGAACCCGGCGAGCTCGTCGCCGCTCATCGCGATCGCGGCGCGGCGGCTCGTCACGCGCTGGCGACCGGAACGCCGTCGGCGATCTCGACGGCGGCGGCGCGGACCGCCTCGCGTGCCCGCTCGGGCTCGAGCACGACCGCGTCCCCGGCCTCCTTGAGCGTTTCGCGCACGAGCCAGTCGATCCCGGCGAACGCCAGCTCGACGATCACCGCGCCGTCGGACAGCTCGGCGACGACGCTGCGTTCCTCGCGCGCCCAGCGAGCGCGTTCGCGCGAGATCCAGACGCGAGCCCGCTCCGATGACGGCACCTCGCCGGTCCGCGGCCAGCCATCGACGTCTGCGGCGAGGTTGACCTCGGGGCGCGGCTCAAACGTGGTGTCGAGCACGTCGGCCGCCTTGATCCGATCCAGCCGGAAGTGGCGCAATGCGTCCTTGGCGGGATCGAAACCCGCCAGATACCAGCCCTCGCGCCCGTTGATCAGGCCGTAGGGCTCGACCGTGCGCGGCCGAGAACGTGTCCTCGTTGTCTTGTAGTACTCGAGTTCGCAGCAGGCGCTGCTCGGACACCGCCCTGGACACGGTCAGCGCGATCTCGGTGTCGCCACCGCCGGGATGCGAGAACTGCAGCCCCTCCTGCGCCGGGTCCTCGCCGAGCGCGTCGACGATCTTCGCGCGCACGCTCGACAGCGATCCCTCCGGGATGTGCTCGCCGACGAAGTCGATCGCGGCGACCAGCGCCTTGGCCTCGACCGGCAGCAGCCGCGCCGGCCGCGCGAACGAGTCGCCGTACGGCTCCGGGTCGACCTCGATCGTGCCGTCGTCCTTGATCTCGGCGTACAGCACGTAGGTGCCGGCGCCGAAGTTGACGACGTTCAGCAGCGAGATGTCCTCGGCCAGCTCCTGGTCTGAGATCTTCAGCGCGGTGCCGAGCTCGTCGACGTCGAGCAGCCGGCCGTCGCGACCGGCATCGATCAGCATCGAAGCGAGCGTCACCAGCCGCGCAAACCGCTCCGGGCGGATCGCGGCGTCCGGTCGCCCCGCAATCGTCGTCGTCGCGCGGCATCGGCCGCGCCGCGAGACCGTTGCCGTTCGCCGTGCTCGCGACCGCACGATCCTCGTCGGCGGCCAGCGCGTCCGCGATCTGGGGCTCGCCGGAGTGGCGCTCGATCAGCAGCCCGACGCGCTCGCGCAGTTCGCAGACGAGCTCCGGCGGACGCGATGATCCTTGCGTTGGCGCCGAGTCCGAGCGTCCACGCGATCAGCTGCCGGGCGTTCGCGTACGGGGTCGAGAACAGCCGGTCGTCGGCGTCGGCGTCGGCGGCGGGGCGGATCTCGCCGTAGTGGCCGAAGTGACGCTCGATCTGCCAGGCGATCCGGTCGGCTGATCCAGACCTCGGCGACTCCCTCGGTGTCGCCGAACTGCCAGTCGATCCGATTCGCGTACGCGCGCGGGTCGAAGTTGTCAGGCCGCTGGAAGTCGTGCTCGGCCTTGGTCGCGTAGCCGACCTTGCCCTGGATCCGCGACAGCCGGAAGACGCGGATCGCGCAGCGCTCGTGCGCGCGGCCGACGAGGTAGAACTGCCCGCCCTGGTAGAGCAGCTGATACGGGTCGACGCGGCGGGTCGCAGACCTCGTCGCGCTCCATCGTGTGGTAGTCGAACAGGACCGTCTTGCGTCGGAAGATCGCGGTCTCGATCTTCGCCAGTCGGATCGACAGCTCGTGACCGCCGGCCGAGCCGGTGATGCCGAGCGCGATCGTCCGCTGGGCCGGCGCGTCGAGCGGGCTCGGCCGACCCCAGGAGATCTGCTGCAGCGCCAGCCGCAGCGGCTCGGCGTAGGCGAACTCGCCGTCGAGCAGCTGCAGCGCGGTCCGCAGCGCAGCCAGCTCCTGGTCGCTGAACTCGATCGCGGGCAGGTGGAAGTTCTCGGGCGGCAGCGAGTAATTCTCCTGCTCGACGAGCCCGTCGACCGGCTTTTCGACTCCGAGCACGATCCCGAGCGACTCGAGTTCGGAGCGGTCGGCGTAGAAGCGCCGCGCGAACGCGTCCTCGTTCATCACGCTGTATCCCTCGACGTCGCGCCGGATCTCCGGCGCGGTCACCGGCCGGCGTTCCGCCATCAGATAGGAGATCAGCGAGAGCTGACGGATCAGTTTCTCGGTGTCCTTTGCCATCCCCCGGTCAACTCTAGTCGCGGGGCGTCCGTCGGCCGCCCGAAACCAGGCGAGTTCGCCCGGAAATAGCGCAGATTTGGGGTGCCGAACCGCTGACGCGGGCCGGCTCGCCGGCCGATCGGCCGTTCAGGCGGCGCGACGCTCGTCAGGCTCTGGCGAGGACGCCGGGAAGGGCGCCGGGAAGTAGGCGCCCGCGCCGAGTCCCCGATCAAACGTCGACCACTGCTCGCCGAGCGGCAGCGACTTCTGCACACGGTCGAAGCTGCCCATCCGCGCGCCGATGTTGTCGGCCATGTGCACGAGCGTCGCCTCGCGCGTGCACGGAACCACCGGGCTGCCGTGCTCGAGCGAGCCGTGATGGGAGAGGATGATGTGCGCGAGCGCCTCGGCGAGCGGCTCCGGGAACCCGTCGATCGTCTCGATCGCGCGGCGCACTCGGTAGTAGCCGAGCGAGATCTCGCCGTACAGCCGACCCTTGTCGGTCATCTCGATCGCGTCCTCGCAGATCCGGTAGGCGTCGAGCTTGCCGATGTCGTGCAGCAGCGCGCCGGTCGACCGCGACGTCACGATCGATGCCGCCGAACGTCGCCGAGATCGCCGACACCGCCTGCGCGACCGTGACGCTGTGCTCGAGCAGGCCGTGCCGGTATGCCTGGTGGTAGCGCTTGGCGGCAGGCGCCTCGCAAAACCCGGCCCAGGTGTCGGTCTCGGACCCGAGCACCGCGTTCAGCAGCGCCCGCAGATAGCCGTCCTGGATCGTCGCCTCGAGCTCGCGCAGATCGGCCGCGAGCAGCGCGGCAGGCCGTGCCGGACCGTCGATCAGCCGGTGCGGCTCGTACTCGTGCTCGTCGGCGGTCCGGACCGACTCGACCACGATTCTGGTGCCGAACCGCTCGATCGGCTCTGTAGATGCCGGAGACGAGCACGACCTCGCCGGTCTGGCACACATCACGTGCGGCGTCGACGCCGTCCAGCACGACCGCGTCGACCGTCGCGGTCCGGTCGGCGAGCCGCAGCTGCAGCCGCTGGGCGCCGTCGCGGCCGGTCCGGGTCTGCACCTCGGTCGACCCGCAGCGCAGCCCGCACCGCGGTCCCACACTTGAGATCTCGGAGCTCGTTCATCGACGACGGCGACGATACGCCCGCGGCCGGACGGCGCAAACCCCTGCATCGGCGGGCTTCGAGCGTCGGCGGTCAGCCGTCCAGCAGGGTTCCGACCAGCCGGTCGAGCGTCTCGATCGCGACGACCAGGTCGCGCTCGGGGGTGTCCTCAGCACGCGAGTGGCTGACCCCATCGGTCGATGACGTGAACAGCATCGCGGTCGGGATCTGGGCCTGCGCGAGCGCGGCGGAGTCGTGCAGCGGTCCCGAACGGACCGGCTCGCCACCGGCGGCCTGCGCCGCCGCGGCGACCAGCGCCGGGTCGAAGTCGACGGGGTCCTGGGCATAGACCGAGGTCCAGGTGGCCGTGCACGGCGCGACTTCGCCGAGCAGTTCGTCGGCCCGCGCGTCGAGCGCGGCGAGCGCGTCCAGCTCGGCGTGGCGCAGGTCGAGCTCGAGCCGGCAGCGGGCCGGGACGGCGGTAATGAACGCCGGCTGGGCCTCGATCCGGCCGACCGTCGCAAGCCCATCGTGCTGCTGGGCAAACGTAAACAGCCGGTCGACGACCCGGGCGGCGGCCCGGACCGGGTCGGCGCGGTCGGCCATCGGGGTCGAGCCCGCGTGCCCCGCGACTCCGTCGATCGTGATCCGCCGGCGCCGTGAGCCCAGGCAACCCGCGACCGCCGCGACCGAGCGGCCGCAGCGCTGCAGCGACGCGCCCTGTTCGATGTGCAGTTCGACCGCGGCGACGACCGATGCGAGCCTCGGGGTCGCGCGCCCGAGGTGCTGCGGCGCGAACCCGTACGCCTGGACGATCTCGCGCGCGCGGGCGCCGTCGGGGCTCGTCAGGCGATCGAGCTCGGCCTCGGTCAGCGCTCCGGTCGCGGCCGCGGAGCCCAGCAGCGAGCGGCCGAAGCGGCTGCCCTCCTCATCGGCCCAGTCGACGACCGCGAGCGTTCGGCGCCGACGCGCGCCCTCGCCGGCGACCGCCAGCAGTTCGCCCAGGCCCGCGTGCAGCCCGAGGATCCCGTCCAGCCAGCCGCCGCCCGGAACGCAGTCCGAATGCGAGCCGACCAGCACCGTCTCCGCGGTTTGGCCGGGGAGCACGTACCAGGTGTTCGCGAACGCGTCGCGCTCGATCACGATCGCGTCGCCGGCGCGACGGGCAAGCTCGTCGAGCCGCTCGCGCTCGGTCGCCCAGACGTCGGTCCACGCCTCGCGCCGGCCGCCGCTGCGGGCATCGGTCTCGCGCAGCCGCGCGACCACGGCCGCCGCGTCGATCACGACGCCGGCCGGCGCACCGCCGCGCGCCGACAGTCAAACGGCGGCTCGGCAACGAACGGCTGGGACAGGTCTGCGGCGGTCATCGTCTCCTCGCTCGTCGGCGCCGCGCCCGATCATAGGTGCGGTCGTGGGTAACGTCCGCGTTCGTGAGCCCGTTGCGTGGTGAGTCGTCCAAGCGTCGCCAGGCCTCGGCAGAACGGGTCTGGGCGCTGCAGCTCACGGTCGCGCGCGAAGACCTGGTGTCGGCCGGCGACGCGGTCGGGGTGCTCGACGTCGACGTGCAGACCCAGGACGCCGCATCGGCGACGCCGCGGCTCGACGATGCGATCCGCGCCTACATGGGCGCCGGCGAGGCGCTCGAGCTGGCACAGCGGTCCGGCCAGCTGCGGCGCGTCGCGGAGCTGCTCGAGCGCTGCCGCTACGAGATCGCCTGCGCCCGGGCGGCACTGCAGGGCGGGGTGCAGGCACCGGTGCATCTGGCGCCGTGCCTGCTCGATCCCCGCCATGGGCCGGCCTGCGATGAGCGGGCGTGGGCGCCGGCCGAGGGCGCGGCCCCGCGCGCGGTGCCCGTCTGCGCGGCTGACGCGGCGCGGATCGGCGCCGGCGACCCGGTCACCCCGCGACTGCTGTCGCTCGGTGGCGACGGGATCCCGTACTGGCAGATGCCCGCCGGCTACGCGGCGATGCTGGTCGGCTACTACGACGCGTTCGGTGGGGCGGAGAGGCTCGCCGCGGCGCTGGCCGGTACGCCGCTCGGCGACCAGCTGCGCGCGCTCGCCGACAAGCGCCGGTGACCGCGGCCGCGACCCGCCGAGGTCGACTCGATCGCGCCCCTAGAGGCCGTGCGGGTGGCGCAGCACGAACGTGCGAGATGTCCGGCTCATCGGCCGGCCGAGTCTGACCAGCGCGAGCCGGTCTCGGCGAGCGCGACGGTGTCGAACCGCAGGCCGGCGACGTACATGAACGTGTGGCCGGCGTTGGCGAACACGGTGATCCACTTGCCGGGTCCGGAATTGCCCCAGCTCATCCAGCGCGGTCGAGTCGACCGTGTAATTGAGCAGGTGCGCGGCCGCGAGCACGTAACTGATCGAGCCCGAGCAGTCATACGCCGTGTCCTGGTAGGTCAGATGGCCGCCGGCGTAGCGGTACGGCAGCCGCGCGATCTGATTGCCGGCGTTGATGATCGCCTGCACGCCGGCCGGGGCCCCGGGCGGCGCGACGGCCAGCCCGTCGGGCAGCAGCGTCGCCTGATTCGGAGTTCGCGCTCGTGCCGCTGCGCGTCAGTTGCGCGCGGACTGCGGCGTTGGACAACGGCTGCGCGAGCGCCACGTCCTGCGAGCGTGAGCCGACGCTGACGCTGGCGGTGGTCCCGGCCGGCGGCGCCTTCGACCGTCGCCGCGGTGCCCGCGACCGGCTGGACCGCGTGAGGGTGGACGTGGAACGTCGGCGCCGACGCGGATCGTCGAGGTCTGACGTGCTCGAGCTCGAGCTGACCGTGCCGGTGCTGCTGTGTAGAGATCGACCTTGCCCTGCTGGGCGCAGCCCGCGCACAGCGCCGCCGCGATGGCGGCGATCGTGATCAGTCCGCGTCCGCGCATCAGGACAGTATGTCGCGGCGCGTTGCGTCAGTCGTCGAAGTCGCCGGCATACAGCGCGAACACGGCGCCCTGCGGGTCTGCGGCGACCGCGATCTCGCCGAGCCCCTCGATCATCATCGGCGGCGCCAGTACCTTGCCGTCGTGCACCGGTCACGTTGAGGCCGCGGCGGCGATGTCGGCGGTGCCGATGTAGACCAGCCAGAACGGGGGCGTCTCGGGCGGCATCGGCGGGCGCATCCCGCCGTTCAGGCCGCCGTCGGCGCGCTTGATCACGCGGTACTCCATCGGTCCCGGAGCGATCTCGGTGCGTCCAGCCGAACAGCCCGCCGTAGAAGTCCTCGGACGCGTCCAGGTCGGGGGTCGTCAGCTCGTTCCAGATCAGCGCGCCGGGCGCGTTGACGAGGTCGGCGCCGGCACGGTCGTTCGCGGCTGCCAGACGATGAAGTAGGCCCCGTGCGGGATCCTGCAGGACCGCCATCCGACCGGCGTCCATCACGTCGAACGCCGGCGCATGCGCGGTGCCGCCCGAGCTGACGCGTGCGCTCGCACCGCGGCGTCGGCGCTCGTCGACGGTGATGTAGGAGTTCCACAGCGGCGGTGCCCCGGCATCGCGCTGCTGGGCGGGCTGCGGCGCGATCGCGGCGACGACGGCGCCGTCGACCGACGCCATCGAGTAGACGCCGCCGTCGCCGACCGGCAGGTCCTCGAAGCTCCAGCCGAGCAGCGTCGCCGTAGAAGCGCTTGGCGGCGGCCTGGTCGGGCGTCGTCAGGTCGATCCAGCTGAACGTCCCGGTGGTGTAATTCGTGCGTTCTCCCATTGACGCGACGCTATCAACTGGCCGGTGCCATCAGACGCCGCGCCAGACCCGATCCGACCCAGTCGCCGCGCCCCGAGCGCCGCGCGGTGCGAAGAAGTAGCCGCCGCCGACCGGGGTGATGTAGTCGGTCATCGGCTCTGACTCGAGCCGCTGCTGGATCCGCTCGAACTGTCGGTGGGGGTTCTGGTTGAAGGCGACGAACAGCAGCCCCTGATCCTGGTCGCCGGCCTCGTCGAAGCCACGGTCGTAGTTGTAGGGGCGGCGCAGGATCCGCTGGTCGGCGGTCTGCCGCGGTGCGCGGGTTGGCGAGCCGGATGTGGGCGTTGAGCGGGATCCGCTTGCCATGCGGGTCTGACGGATAGTCGGGGTTCTCGATACTCGTCGGTGCCCCCCAGCGGCGCGCCGGAGACGCGGTCGCGGCCGATCATCTGCTCCTGCTCGAGCATCCCGACCCGGTCCCAGAACTCGACGTGCTGGCGGATCGTGCGGACGATCATGTAGGTCCCGTCGGTCGGCGAACGGCGGCTCGGCATCGGCCCCGACCCAGACCAGCCGCCGCATCAGTCGCGTCGTCGGTGACGTCGGGGTTGGCGGTGCCGTCGCGGAACGCGAACAGGTTGCGGGTGCTGCGCTGCTGGGCTGGCGGTTGCGCTGGGCGGTCTGAAACCCGTCGAGCGACCACCGCGCGGTGAACGAGCCGGCCATCACGCGCATCAGCTCGCGGACCGTGTGCACGACGGTGTCGCGCTGGCCGGCGGCAGATCTGCAGCAGCAGGTCGCCGCCGGTCCGCGCTGGATCAAGCTCGTCGTGGCGCAAACGCGCGCATCGCGGTCAGGTGGCGCGGTTGCAGCGGCGCCAGCCCGTAGCGATCGTCGAACAGCGTGTGCCCGAACGCGAGCGTGACCGTCAGCGAGTCCGGCGCGTCGTACCGGCCCGAGGATGCCGGAGTCCGGCGGCGGCTCGTCGATCTCGGTCGACGCCGACGGCCGTGCCCTGGGTCAGCTGGCGCGCGCGTGTCGACAGCTGCGTGCAGCGCCTCGAACAGCTGGTCGCGATCTGCGCGATCGAGTCGAGCGCGATGCAGCGTCGCCTGCGGCCTGGCGCGGCGTGAGGATCCCGGACTGGTGGCGGCCGTCGAACGGGTACGCGGAGCATGCAGCTCGCGTTGGTCGAGCACGCAGCGATCGGTCGCGCAGGCCGGCGGCGCGGCCGATGCGCGCCGCGCTTGAGGCGCCGAGCGCGACCGCCGCGCCGGCGCCGCCGGCGCCGAGCGTCGCCAGCGACCCCGTCAGGAACCGGCGCCGGTCGACGGGACTCATTCGTCGCCCTCGGCCGGGTCTTCGGGAACGTCGGTGAAGTTCTTGGTCTCGAGCGTGCCCGGCACCTGCTGCAGGCGCCGTCAGCGTGCCGGCGAGCGTGCCGTCGATCAGCTGCAGCTGGCGTGGCGTGAGCTGGTGCAGGCGTCGGCTAGCTGCCGTCGGGACGCCGGACGTCGCGCAGCGCCCGGCCGAGCCGATCCAGCCAGTACTCGGAGGTCCCATAGGCGTTGCCGCGGCCGGCTCATGATCGGCTCGAGCGTCGACAACAGCTCCTCGGTCGCGGCGACGCCGGCGGCGGTACCGAGCACGCCGGCGCCCGACCACGGCACCTCGAGCGCCGGACATCAGGTCACGCTGGGCGTCTTCGAGGATCTCGTGCGCGCGCAGCACGTAGTCGAGCGGGTCGACCGTGACCGCGACGAGCCCGCGTCGCAGCCGCACGCGCGGGTTCTGCGAGGATCGACCGCGAGCGTCGGCAGCTCGCGCCCGCAGCCGGTCGACGGTCGCGGCTCAGCTTGACGCCGAGCGGCGCCAGCGACCGCGACCGGCTCGTGGGTCCACAGCCCCATCTCGATCCGGTGCAGCCCGACGAAATGTGGGTCGCCGATCGACCCGGGCAGCCCGGCGAGGCCGTTGTTGAGGTCGCCGCGGCAGCAGCCCGTAGACCGCGCCGAGATGCAGGTAGTCCGAGAACGCCGTCTGCCCAGTCGCGCCGAGCGAGGCCGCGGTCGCCCGACGCGCAGCGCGGCGGTCAGCGGCGTGACGTCGCGGCCGAGCGTCGCCGCCCATCGCTCCGCATAGCGCCGGTACATCGCGACCGGTCGTGCAAACGCCGCTACGCCGGCAGCGGCGACAGGTCGGAGACCAGTCGCCCGGTGGCGTCGACGCCGTTCTCCATCTGCGGCGACCTGGGTGCCGTAGCGCTTGGCCGAGATCGAGGAGTCGAACGACCTTGCGTACTCGCGCACGGGCGCCGACGCGCCTGCCGACCGGCGCCGCGACCGCGCGCTGCGCGAGCGCCGCATCGCTGCTCGGTGTGTGCGAGCCGGGGATCAGCGCGGCCGCGACCAGCGCCGCGAGCGCCAGCACCGCACGCCGCCGAGCCAGATCGCCAGGCGGCCGCGGCGCCGGCCTGCCGGGACGCACGGTCCAGAGCGGGGCAGGGCGGTGCTGGAGCGGGTCTCGGACATGACGCGCGCGCGCTGCGCGCGACGCCGCACGGCCGCTTCCGGCGACGCGCCGACACGCTAGGTCAGGACCGATCGCCCGGATGTGTTACCGAGATGTGGCCGACTCGTGACCAGCGACGGTCACCGCACGGTGACCGCAGGTTCACACTGGCGCGGTGGCCCGCGACGGAGGATGCCGTCGCATCCGCGTCGGCGGCCGTGGTGCGCTCTCCTGGCAGCCGCCTGTGAGCGAAAAAAGGAGCTCCGTTGCACGCTGGCAAGCGATTGCTCGCCGGGGCCATGACGGCCGCGGCAGTGGGGGCTGCCGTGATCGGCATCTCCGTGTCCTCCGCGAGCTCCAGCAACAATACCGCCCGGCAGCTCGGTCGCCGCGACGGCGGCCGTGGCGATCACGGGGCGCAGACGACGACCCCGATCAAGCACGTCGTCGTGCTGTTCGACGAGAACATCTCGTTCGACCACTACTTCGGCACCTACCCCTACGCGCAGAACCAGCCGGGCGAGCCGTCAGTTCCACGCGCTCGCCGAACACCCCGTCGGTCAACGGCCTCAACAACACGCTGCTGACCGCCAACCCGAACCTCAACAACCCGCAGCGGCTCAGCCCCGACCAGGCGCTGACCTGTGACCAGAACCACGCTTACACGCCGGAGCAGTCGGCCTACGACAGCGGGCTGATGGACAAGTTCGTCCAGAACACGACCGGCAGCGGCTGCACCCAGCAGAACAGCCCCAACATCGGCCAGCTACGGCCCGAACGGGATCGTGATGGACTACTACGACGGCAACACCGTCACCGGGCTGTGGAACCTCGCTCAGCACTTCACGCTGAACGACAACTTCTACGACACGCAGTTCGGTCCCTCGACGCCGGGCGCGATCAACGTGATCAGCGGCAACACCAACGGCGCCGTCGCCGAGGGTGGCAGCAGCACGGCGATCGTCAACGGGCACGATGAACGGCGACGTCGATCCGTACTTCGACGAGTGCTCCAACGGCTCGGCGCGCCGCCGAGCGGTCCCGGCGCAGGCCGGCGGTGTCACCGGCCGAGATGACCGGCACGAACATCGGCGATCTGCTCAACAGCAAGGGTCTGACCTGGGGCTGGTTCCAGGGCGGGTTCACGCCGTCGTCGCTACAACGGCTCGCCAGCCGGTCTGCGCCACCAGCCACAACAACATCGGCGGTGCCTCGGTCGCGGACTACAGCCCGCACCACGAGCCGTTCCAGTACTACGCCAGTCGACCTCGAACCCGTACCACCTGTCGCCCGCCGCGGTCGCGCAGGTCGGCACCAGCGAGCCCGACGGCGTCAACCACCAGTACGACCTGACCTGGTTCAACAGCGCGGTCGCAGCCGGTGACATGCCGGCGGTCTCGTACCTGAAGGCGCCGGAGTACGAGGACGGCCACGCCGGCTATTCGGACCCGCTCGACGAGCAGCGGTTCATCGTCAGCGAGATCAACCAGATCGAGCAGTCTCCGGACTGGGCGAACACGGCGATCTTCATCACCTATGACGACTCCGACGGTTGGTACGACCACCAGATGGGACCGATCATCCGCGGCTCGCAGGACGCGGCGGACACGCTCAACGGGCCCGGCAAGTGCGGCTCGACGGCGGTCACCAACACCGACCACGCTCGATCGCTGCGGTCTCGGCCGCGGATGCCGCTGCTGGTGGTCTCGCCCTGGGCGAAGACCGAACTACGTCGACAACTCGTTCGCCGAGCAGGCCTCGATCCCGAAGTTCATCGAGGACAACTGGAGCCTCGGGCGGATCGGTTGCGGGCTCCGCGGACTCCGCGGCCGGCTCGTTGAGCAACGCGTTCGACTTCAACCAGAGCTACGGCCACGCGCCGGCGATCATCATCGACCCGGCGACGGGTGAGATCACCCAGACGATCCCGGCCAGGCCGAGCCCGACCAAGACCCAATCGCCGCCGGCGCCGACCGGTGGCTCGAGCACCAAGCAGCACACGACCCCGGCGGTGAAGCTGCCACGGGTGACGGTGGTCGCGCATCGTTCCGGGCGCGTGCTGCGGGTGCGGTTCACGACCCACGGCGGCTCAGACGTAGCGACGGCGCTGCGGCTGCGCGCCTACCACGGTGGGCACCTGGTCGCCAACCGCGCGGTGGTCGTCCGCAACCATCACGCACGCCTGCGGTTGACCGCACGACACGCCGGTCGCTACCGGATGGTCGTGTCGATCGACGCCGGCGGACGGGTCGGCAAGCTGACGCGCGTGATCCACGTCGGCTGACCCATCCAACAGACGGATCCGCGGGGCTCGGTGCAGGTTCGGCCGGGCCCCGCGCCCGTCCGCGGCCAAAACTCGCGAATAGATCACGTTTTTTGCCACAGCCGCCGCCCCGCCCCGGCGATCAGGAGCGCGAGATCGACGCCGGGTCGCTTCGCTCGAGCCGGGTCATCGTCACGCTCGCGTTCAGCTTGGCCCGCGCGTGGCCGCGGTAGACGCCCTTGATCGGCGGCACGTCGGCGTAGTGGCGACCGTGGCCGATCTTGACGTGGGTCTCTCCCGCCAGCGATCGGTTGGTCGGGTCCAGGCCGACCCAGGTCGGGTCGTGATCGGCGTTCGCACCCGCCGGTAGCAATGCCTCCAGCCAGGCGTGCGTCTCGACCTCGATCGACTCGCGCGTCTTGTCTGAGCCGGCCGCGAACAGATAGCCCGAGACGTACCGGGCGGCGATCCCGTGATGGCGCAGCAGGTACAGCCCGAGGTGCACGAAGTCCTGGCAGACGCCGGCACCCGCCTGCAGCAGGTCGGCGATGCGCGAGTCGACGAAGGTCGCGCCCTGCCGGTACTCGAAACGGTCGGGAATCGCCTGCGCGACCGCCAGCAACGTGTCGATCGGGGAGCCGACCGCGCGCGTGTCGGCGAGCAGTCGCTCGAGCATCGGGTCGCCCGGCGCGTCGTCGGTCTGCAGCAGGAACTCGCCGCCGGTCTCGCGATAGGCGGGATCGCGCAGTGCCTCCCAGATCGACGCCGGCGGCTCCGGGTAGGACTGGGTGGAGACCCGCGCGCGGACATCGATCGTCAGCTGCCGGTGCGGCCGCGAGATCTCGAACTCGACCACCTCGGTGCCGAAGTAGTCGGTGTGGCGGTGCTGGCGGACCTCCGGCATCAGCCGCACCGAGAACTCGTCGACGCGCTGGCGGGGGCCCGTGGCGCGGGCTTGACCCGCAGCGCGTTGAGGTTGTCGAGGATCTCGGCGTCGTAGTCGTACTCGGTCAGATAGCGGATCCCGAAGTTCATCGAGTGACCCGCTAGTGCAGTACCGGCGGACAGGGTCGCGACCGCAAAGTAGCGGGCGTCGACGTCATGGTCGACGAGGGTCAGCTCGTCCTGCACCTGCTGGAGCACCGCCTGCGCCTCTGAGCGCACCTCGACCGTCCGGCGACTGGAGCTCCAGGTCGGCGACCAGACGCCCGATCCGCAGCACCGGCGACGACGAGCGCGGCTGCGCGTCGGCGACGGTCAACGCCGCCGCGAGCGCCTCGACCGACGCCGAGACCGACCCCGGGTAGGCGGAGTCGAAAGCAGGAAGCGGACCACCGGCCGGACCGTGGGCGACGTGTCATCGCGCGGCGGTAGGCCTGAAACCCGCCGACCGCGTGCAGCATCGCGATCGCCTCGGTCTCGTGCGCCGTCGGCGTCGAGCGACCCGCGCGGGGATCGCCACTCGCAGCATCCGCAGCACCATGTCGGCCTGCTCGATGTGGCCGCCGGCCTCCAGGAACGCGCGGCCCTCGTCGCGCAGCAGCGTCCGGTCGACAACGCCCCAGAACAGGCCGCAACGCTCCTTGACGTCCTGGTAGAAGGAGTAGGGGCCGGTCTGCAGCGCCGCGTGCAGGTCGTAGCGGCCGAGCATCAGGTAGAAGGAGTTCAGCGCCTCCCACATCTCGGTCGAGATCACGTCGCGCATCGTGCGCGCGCGCTCGCGGGCGCGCGCGACGCAGGAGACCACCGACGCGGGTGAGTCGGTATCAAGCGTCAGCAGCCGCGCGACCTCGATCCGTCCCAGCGCCACGTAGTCGGGGATCTCGGTCTCCTCTCGCCGAGCGCCGGCGGCTTGGCGCCGATCGTGGCCAGCACGCCCTCCCAGCTGAAGCGCCACGCCCCGCTGCGACGGCACGCCGGCGACGTCGGCGTGAAACGCGCCGTCGAGGATGCGGGCGGTGAACTCCGCCCGCGTCAGGTCGCGGCCGAGCCAGAACAGCTCCTGGGCGATCCGGGCGAGCATCGTCAGTCTGGGGTCCCGGTCGGTGCATGCACCGACCGGCCGACCGGCGCATGCGCCGGTCGGGGTGGGGCCGCATGCGGCCCCACCGCCTGCTGCTGTTGCTGCTGCCTGGTTTGACCAGTCAGCCGCCGTAGCGCACGTCGGGCAGCGGCGGCCGGTAGGGCGGCAGCTGCTGCTCGCGCGAGGCCGGGTCCGGCTGCGTCGCCGTCGTCGAGCACCCAGGTGTCCTTGGAGCCGCCGCCGGCGCTCGAGTTGACGATCATCGAGCCCTCCTCGCAACGCGACCCGGGTCAGGCCGCCGGGCACGATCCGGATCTCCTCGCCGAACACCGCGAACGGCCGCAGGTCGACGTGGCGAGGCTCCAGGTGGCCGTCGCCCGTCTCGGTCGGCGCGGTCGACAGGTGCACGAGCTCCTGCGCGATCCAGCGGTCGGGGTCGTCCTTGATCATCCGCGCCTGCTCCTGGAGCTCGGCGCTGGTCGCGTGCGGGCCGATGAACACGCCCTTGCCGCCGGACTCCGAGGTCGGCTTGACGACGACCTGATCCAGCCGGCCGAGCACCTGGGCCCGCTCATCGTCGTTGGACAGCAGGAAGGTCGGCACGTTCTCGAGGATCGGCTCCTCGTCGAGGTAGAAGCGGATCATCTCCGGCACGTAGTAGTAGATCGCCTTGTCGTCGGCGACGCCGGTGCCGATCGCGTTGGCGATCGCGACCGTGCCGGCCCGGTAGGCGCGAACCAGGCCGGGGACCCCGAGCAGCGAGTCGGGGCGGAACTCGAGCGGGTCGATGAACGAGTCGTCCAGTCGCCGGTAGATCGTGTGCACGCGCTGCAGCCCGGCGGTCGTGCGCATGTAACAGACCGCGTCGCGGACGACGAGGTCGGTCGGCTCGACCAGCTCGACGCCCATCTGCCGCGCCAGGAACGCGTGCTCGAAGTAGGCCGAGTTCATCGCCCCGGGCGTCCACAGCACGACCGTCGGCTCGTTCTCGGCCGCCGGCGCGACCGCTCGCAGCGCGTCGAGCAGCAGCGTCGGGTACTGGTCGACCGGGCGCACCCGATGGCCGGCGAACAGCTCCGGCACCAGGCGCGTCATCGCGACCCGGTTCTCGAGCACGTAGGAGATCCCCGACGGCGTGCGGACGTTGTCCTCGAGCACCCGCCAGCGGCCGTCGCCGTCGCGCACGAGATCACAGCCGCAGACGTGGCAGTAGACGCCGCCGGGCGCGCGGACGCCGTGCACCGGCCGCGCGAACTCCTTGCGGCTGACGATCAGCGACCACGGCACGATCCCCGCCTGGACGATCTCGTGCGCGTGGTAGACGTCGTCGACGAACGAGTTCAGCGCCCGGATCCGCTGCGCCAGCCCGCGCTTGATGATCGTCCACTCGGCGCTGGTCAGCACCCGCGGCACGAGGTCCAGCGGCCAGGCGCGGTCGCGCGCGCTCGCCGTCGGACCCGGCGACCTCGAACGTGATCCCCTGCTGCATGAAGATCGCGTCGCGACGCTGTCCGGCGGCGCGAGCGCCTCGGGCCCGAGCCGATGCAGCGTCGCCATCAGCGAGCGCGCGTGCGACAGCGGGCGCCCGCCCGCGTCGAGCAGCTCGTCGACGCTGCCGTCCGGGATCGTGTATTCGGCGGCGATGGAGTCGATCTCGACCTCACTCATCAGACGTATCTTGACCCGTCGCGCGTTCGGCCGCTACGCGCAGATGGCCAAGCGAACCCGTCCAGGCGGCTACGAGGCGGCGAGCGCCGGCGTCCGGCGTGCCTGCGCGAAGGTCACCAGCGCGCCGGCCTGCTCGTCATACAGCTTCAATCGGACCGCCCGCAGGCCATCCCACAGCGACAGCGTCGGCACCGACGCGAACACCGGATTGGAGTCGTGCGCGCGCTTGAGGTTGTAGTTCGGGATCCGAGCGTTGAGATGGTGGACGTGGTGCAGCCCGATGTTGCCGGTGAAGAACCGCAGCACCGGTCCCAGTTGCAGGTGCGAGCTGCCACACAGCGCCGCGTCGGCATAGGTCCAGTCGCCGGCGCGCTTCCAGTAGGCGCCCTCGAACTGGTGCTGGACGTAGAACAGCCAGATGCCGGCCGACCCGGCGAGCATTGCCGCGGGCGCCCATACGATCAGCAGGTCGCGCCATCCGACCAGCCAGCAGAGTCCGGCGGCGATCGCGATCAGCGCCACGTCGGTGCCGAGCACGCTATGGCGCAGGCGCGGACGGGCGTCGCGCGCCACCAGTCGCGGGCCGATCACCATCGCGAACACCGGGCCGAGGCCGAACATCACGAACGGGTTGCGAAACAACCGATAGCCGGCGCGGCCGCGCCACGTGCGCGCCTGGTACTCCTCGATCGTCAGCGTCGGGACGTCGCCGACACCGCGGCGATCGAGATCCCCGGAGGTCGCGTGGTGGATCGCATGGTCGTGGCGCCAGCGGCGAAACGGCGACAGCACGAACAGGCCGAGCACGCTGCCGACGAGGATGTTGGCGCGCTTGGACGGAAACAGCGAGCCGTGCGCGCAGTCGTGAAAGACGATGAACACGCGCACCAGAAAGCCGGCGGCAAGCACCGCCAGCGCGAACGTCAGCAGCGGGGACACCGACAACGTCAGGTACATCGCGAAGCACAGCGCGACGTACGGCACAGCCGAGGTCGTGATTGACAGCACCGCCCGCGCCGCCGATGACTGGGCGAACGGTACGAGTGCTTCCCTGCACGACTGGCCAGGCTGCATCTGTGCTCCGATTTCGAGGAAGGGGGAAACAGGGTTTCGGCGTGCTCCCAGGCGCGCCGGCTTATGTCGCAACTGATCCGGGATCAGCCGCGACCGCAAGCTCACGGTAACGCATCGCCAGGATCCCCATGCAAGCGGGACAAGGTGAGAGTTCGATGAGAACCTCGGTTCGGCGGGTCAGACCGCGGTGATCCGGATCTCGGGCCGGGCGTTGTTGACGTAGCCCTTGGGGTTCCACAGCGCCGCCTCGTCCTCGGGCTGGGTGGCCGCCGAGGAGTCCCAGGCGCGGACCAGCGATCTGGTGCTCGCCGGGCCCGAGCGTCAGCGTGAGCTGCCACTGGCGCCACGCCCAGCGGCCGAGATCGTGATCAGCTGCGCGGGGCCCAGCGCTGACCGCCGTCGGTCGAGACGTCGACGCGCTGCACCGACCGGTCGCCGCCGGCGAACGCGTAGCCGCTGACGGTGACCGGCCCCGCGGCGACGGTCGCGCCGTCGGCGGGCGACAGGATCGCCGCGTTGAGCGCGATCAGCCCGAGCGCGATCCCGCCCCGGGGCCGGGCGTCGTCGTCGGCCGCGACGAGCCGGTAGACGACGCGCTGGAAGTAGCCGGGCCACGGGTCGGCACGCAGCTCGATCCGCTCCAGCCACTTGACGCTGCGCGCGCCGATATAGCCCGGCACGACCACCCGCAGCGGTGCGCCGTGGACCGCCGGCAGCGGCTCGCCGTTCATCGCCCAGGCGAGCAGTACCTCGCTGCCGGTGAGCCTTGTCGAGCGGGATCGAGCCGCCGAACACGCTGCGCCGGCTTGGCCTCCGGGCACATGTCGGCGCCGACGAAGCCGACGTGCGCGGCCTCGGCGGTCGGGCCGGCGAGCTCCAGCACATCGGCGAGCGCGACCCCGCTCCAGGTCGCGGTGCCGGTCGCGCCGGGACCCCACGGCGCCTCGCCGGGGATGTCGCGGATCGCGATCAGGCCGGCGCGGCGGTTGCCGGCACACTGCAGCGTGGCGGTCACGTGGCGCTCGCGGAACGCCTCGCTGCAGGGTCTCCAGCGACAGCGACAGCTCACGCTCGACGGCGCCGTCGACCCGCAGCCGCCAGCCGCCGTGATCGGCGCTCGGGCACGGCGCCGTGATTGCGCACGTAGAAGGCGTCGGTCGCCGTGACGGGCCGTTCGATCAGCGCCGGCATCCCGGTCTCGGCGTTGAACGGCTCGTCGCTCGTAGACGATCATGTCGTCGCGCTTGCCGTACGCGGAGCATCTCCCAGGGTAAGGGCCGCCGACGAAGTTATCGGTGGGTTGTGGCGGCGTCTGGACGCGTCTGACGCGACGCGCGGGAATCACCGATGCTCCGCATCGACTCAGCCCGCGCCCGTCGTCAGCCACCCCCAGCCACTCACCACACTCCCACCACGATCGACGTCGGGAGCCCAAGTCCCGTACGCTGCCGAGTACAATGGCCGAGCCGCCGTCATCAACCTGCACGAGATCCCGCCGCGCACGGTCGTCGAGGGCGACATCGCGTTCGATCGCCGCCGGATCGGGCCGGTCGCCGGCACGCAACGGATCGGCGTCAGCTGGTACGAGGTGCCCGCCGGACGCCGGCAGATGCCGGTCCACGTGCACGGCGAGGAGGAGGAGATCTTCTACGTGCTGGCCGGCGGCGGCCTGGCCTGGCAGCAAGGGCGAGGCGTGCGAGATCGCGCCCGGCGACGCGATCGTCGCACCGCCCCAACGGGCGGCCCGCACACGCTGCTGGCCGGCGACGACGGGATGACGGTGCTCGCGTTCGACTCCGGCTCGGAATCCGGCCTCACGTTCCTGCCGCGCGCGCGGGGTGATGTGGGCCGGGCCGCGGTGGGTGCCGCTCGACGGGCCGCATCCGTTCCGGGCCGAGGGCTCGCCGGCCCGCTCGAGCGTCCGGTCGTCGATCCCGGTCAGCCGCGGCCGGCGAACGTCGTCGGTCTTGGCGACGTCGAGCCCGAACGGCCGTCGCGGCTGCGAGCCGCGCGCTCGGGCACGCCGCCGGCGCGGTCAAGGCCGGGCTCAACCACGTGACGCTGCCGCCGGGAGCGACCGGCCCGCCGCCGCACGTCCACTCGCTCGAGGAGGAGCTGTTCTACGTGCTGGCCGGCTCGGGAACCCTGGCGCTCGGCGCCGACGAGCATCCGCTGACGGCGGGCGACATCGTCGCGCGGCCGCCCGGCGACGGGCGTCGCGCACAGCCTCCGCGCCGGCGGCGGACGGGCTCACCTACCTGGTCTACGGCACCCGCGAGGCCGGCGACTCGGTCTACTACCCGACGCTCGGCCAGGTGCGACTGCGCGGGCTCGGGGTCGACGATCGCGGCTGCCGCCGTCCGGTCGCTGAACACGGCGCGCGCTCTACCCTTGGCGCGATGCGGATCCTGATCACGGGCGCCGGCGGCATGCTCGGCCAGGACGTGCGCGCGGCGGCGCTCGCCGCGGGCAACGAGCCGATCTCGCTGGCCCGAGCCCAGCTCGACATCGCCGACGCGGACGCCGTCTCCCGGGCGGTGACCGACGCGCGCCCCGACGCGGTGATCAACTGCGCGGCGTGGACCAAGGTCGACGCCGCCGAGGAGCACGAGCCGGAGGCGACGGCGGCCAACGGCGCCGGCGCCGGGCACGTCGCCCGCGCGGCGGCGAGCGTGGCGCGTGGACCGTCCACGTCTCCAGCGACTACGTGTTCGACGGGTCCAAGCGCTGCGCCGTACCTGGAGTCGGATCCGACCGGCCCGCTGTCGGCCTACGGTCGCTCCAAGCTCGCCGGCGAGCTGGCGGTTGCGACGCCGGCGCCCGAGGCGCACACGATCGTGCGCTCCTCGTGGCTGTTCGGCGCCGGCGGTCCCTGCTTTCCCGAAGACGATGCTGCGGCTCGGCGGCCGAGCGCGACGAGCTCAACGTCGTCGACGACCAGATCGGCTGCCCGACGTTCACCGGTCACCTCGGCGTCGGCGCTGGTCGGGCTCGCCGACTCGCGGCCGCTGGGGGTGCTGCACGTCGCCGCCGCCGAGCAGTGCTCCTGGTACGAGTTCGCGGTGGCGACGATCGCGGCCGGCGGGCTCTGACTGCCAGGTCCACCCGATCGACACGAGCCGAGTACCCGCTGCCGGCACCCCGGCCCGGCGTTCAGCGTGATGCGCTCGCAGCGCGGCGCCCCCGAGTTGCCGAGCTGGCGCGACGGCCTGCGCAACTTCATCTCCGAGATCGCGTTGGTGCAGTCATGAAACTTCTGGTCTGCGGCGCCGCCGGATTCATCGGCTCGACGTTCGTCGAGCTGCGCGTGCGCGAGCACGGCGACGAGGTGACCGTGCTCGACGCGCTCACCTACGCCGGCCGCGAGGAGAACCTGCGCGCGGTGGCAGGGCGAGATCCGGTTCCTCGCGCGGCCAGATCGAGGACCCCGAGACGGTCGCGCAGGCGCTTGACGAGTCAGGCGCGGAGGCGATCGTCAACTTCGCCGCCGAGACGCACGTCGATCGCTCGATCGCCGACCCGTACGCGTTCACCGTCACCAATGCGCTCGGCACCCACGTGCTGCTCGAGGCGGCGCGCCAGCGGCAGCTGCGCTACGTGCAGGTGTCGACCGACGAGGTGTACGGGTCGATCGAGACCGGGTCGTTCACGGAGCGCTCGCCGCTTGAGCCGTCGAGCCCGTACAGCGCCTCGAAGACCGGCGCCGACCTGCTCGTCTCGAGCTACTTCCACACCTATGGGATGCACACCAACGTGTGCCGCGGCTCGAACAACTACGGTCCGCGCCAGTACCCCGAGAAGCTGATCCCGCTGATGGTGCTGAACGCGTTCGCGGGCGACCACGCTGCCCGTCTACGGCGATGGCCGCAACGTGCGCAACTGGCTCTACGTCGAGGACTTCGGACGCGGGATCGGGCACGTGCTGGAGCACGGCGTCGCCGGCGAGGTCTACAACTGCGGCGGGCCAGACGAGTGCGAGAACATCGAGGTCGTCAAGCGGATCCTCGCGCTGACCGGTCGCGACGAATCGCTGATCGAATACGTCACCGACCGGCCCGGCCACGATCGCCGCTACTCGCTGTCGGCCGACAAGCTCGAGGCGCTCGGCTGGAGCGCGCGCGTTCGGTTCGAGCGAGGGCCTGGAGCGGACGGTGGACTGGTATCGCCAGAACGGCTGGTGGTGGGAGCCGATCCGCTCCGGCGCCTACCGCGAGTACTACGAGCGCCAGTACGGTCGCGCGCTGAAGGGGTGAGCGACGGACGGTCCCGATGCCCGCCGCCAGGGGCCGTCACGCGCCGCCGCTGGAGATCCGGCTTCCGCACCAGCGCGAGCGACTGCTGCAGGGCGGCGGCGCAGGAGTTCGCGCGGCGACGGCTACGGCGGCGCCAGCTCCGATTCGATCAGCCGGCGCGCGTCGATGTCGAAGGCGACCTTCTACGAGCACTTCGCCGACAAGGAGGAGTGCATGCTGGCGCTCCGCGACGAGGCGACGCAGATCCTCTACGAGGCGCTGTGGGAGGCCGCCCGCGCCGCCCCGCGCGATGACGCGGTCGCGCGGATGCGCGCCAGTCGATCGCGGGCGTTCACTGCAGACGCTCGCCGATCGCCCCGAGCTCGACCCGCGCGGTGCTGGTCGAGATCGTCGGCGCCGGACCGCGTGCGGCCCACAGCCGCGACCGGATCCTGCAGGTGTTCGCCGAGATGCTCGACCGCGAGAACGAGTCGCGCCGCCGAGCACTCGGACTGATCGCGCGGTTCGCCTCGATCGACTGGATGTCGATCGCGGTCGCGGGCGCGGCCGTGGAGCTGGTCTCGCGACAGCTGCGGCTCGGGGTGCCGGCGCGAGCATGCTCGAGCTGCAGCCGGTGCTGCGAGCGGATGCTGTTCGGGCTGTTGTCATCGGCGCCGGTCATCGCCGTGAGCGACTCCGTGGATCGCCGGGCTGGCAGCGCCTGCGTCGGAGATCGTCTCGTGTCGCGCGTGCCCGCGGCTGGTGGCGTGGCGCGAGGAGGTGGCGCGGGTCAAGCGCGCCTCGTTCGCCGACGAGACGTACTGGGGGCGGCCGGTGCCCGGCTTCGGGGATCCGGACGCGACCGTGCTCGTGCTCGGGCTGGCGCCGGCGGCGCACGGCGGCAACCGCACCGGGCGGGTGTTCACCGGCGATCGCTCCGGCGACTGGCTGTTCGGCTCGCTGCACCGGGTCGGGATGGCCAACCAGCCCGAATCGGTGTCGCTCGACGACGGCCTGGAGCTGCACGGCTGCTGGGTGGCGGCGGCGGTCCGCTGCGCGCCGCCGGCCAACAAGCCGACCCCGGCCGAGCGTGACACCTGCCTGCCGTACGCGGTGCGAGAGCTGGAGCTGCTCGGCCGGCGTGCGCGTGATCGTCTGCCTCGGCGCATTTGCCTGGGACGCGGCGCTGCGGATCATTGGCGGCCGGCGGCGCGACGGTGCCGCGGCCCCGGCCGAAGTTCGGTCACGCGGCCGAGGCGACCGTCGGCGCGAGGGTGTTGCTGGGCTGTTATCACCCGTCTCAGCAGAACACGTTCACGGGTAAGCTGACCCGCCCGATGATCGACGACGTGATGCGGCGGGCGCGGGAGCTGGGCGGCGTCGCGGACGCCGCGGTGAAGCGTGCGCGTGCCGGCGGGCGGCTGGGTGCCGGTCGCGGCGCTGGGATCGGCGCGCTGGTCGTGGTGCTGATCGCGATCGGTGGAGTCGCGGCGCTCGGTGGCGCTGGCCGGGGTGCCGCCGGCGGCGCGCCGAGCTCGAGCATGATCGCGGTGCTCCGGGTCGATGCGGATGGCGATGTCCCCGGCGCCGCCGCCCGCCGGCGTCAGGCCCGCTGCGCCCCGCGCCCGGCGTCGCGCGGCGCGCCGCTGCGCGAGCCGGCCGTCTACCGCAGCCGCCACGGCGTGCTGAACGTGACGCTGGTCGCGTCATCGCGCGGGTGTACAGATCGCCGGCCGCCGCGTCGTCGCCAAGGTCTACAACGGCTCGTGGGTGGCGCCGACGCTGTCGATCGCGCCCGGGGACCTGCGTCGAGATCACGGCTCGTCAACCACCTGCGCGAGCCGACCAACCTGCATTTCCACGGGCTCGAGATCTCGCCCGGCGGCCACGCCGACAACATCTTCGTGACGGTCAACCCGGGTCGACTCGTTCCAGTACCGGTTCCGGCTGCCGCGTGACGCCGCGACCGGGACCTTCTGGTACCACTCGCACCTGATGGTGCCCGCCTCCAGGCGGCTCGCTATCCGAACGCCGGCTCCGAGGAGCAGGTGTTCGACGGGCTCTCGGGGCTGATCGAGGTGCGGGGGCTGACGCGGCGATCTGCCGCGCGTCCGAGCGCGAGTCTGCCGCAGCGGTACCTGGCGCTGCGCGACGTGCAGGTCCGCGATCGACCGGATCGTCTCGCGCGAGATCGACTCCGACGCGCCGACGACCCGGCTGGTCGACGGCCAGTACCGAGCCGACGCTGACGATCGCGCCCGGTCAGACGCAGCTGTGGCACATCGCCAACATCGGCGCCGACATCTTCTACCGGCTGTCGCTGCCCGGGATCGGCGTTCGAGGTGATCGCTCAGGACGGCCACCCGGTCGATCCACCCGCGATCGGGCGTCGACGCTGGTGCTGCCGCCCGGCAAGCGCTGGGACGTGCTCGTCACCGGCGCGGCGAGGCCCGGGCGTGCGCTCGCTGGAGACGCTGCCCTACGACCAGGGCGATGACCACTATCCGCGCGCGCGGCTGGCGACCGTGGTCACCCGCGGGCCGCATGCGGCGAGCGGTGCCGACGCCGGCACGATCCTGGCGCCCGGCCAGCTGAATCTGCTGCGGGTGGCGGCCGCGCGGCGGCGGACGATCGTGTTCTCCGAGAACCCGGCCGGCACGAGCTTCTTCATCAACGGCCGTTCGTATCGCGCGCACGGATCGGTTTCCGGGCCCGGCTCGGGCACCGTCCAGCAGTGGACGATCGTCAACCACACCGACGAGCAGCATCCGTTCCATCTGCACACGTACCCGATGCAGGCGATCTCGGTCAACGGCGTCCCGGTCGCGTTCAACGGCTACCAGGACGAGATCGTGCTGCCGGTCGGCGGCTACGTCGTGGTCCGGGTCCACTTCGTGCGGTTCACGGGGCTGACCGTGTTCCACTGCCACATCCTCGCCCACGAGGACATGGGGATGATGGCCAACCTGCTGGTGACGCGATGAGCGGCCGCGAGCGGGCGGCGCGTGGCTCGGTGGCGCCGCTGGCGATGTGGTCGCCGGCCGTCGGTGGCCGTGGCCGCGCGCCGCGCCCGCGGTGCACGCGTCGCGGCGGCGACTGCGTCGCTGCCGCTCCTACCCGCGCCCGGGCACGACCGCCGCGCGGCCCGGCGCCGCGCGCTGCCGATCGCGCGGCTCGAATACGGCGCCGCTGCGCCGCGCCGCGCGACCGCGCTCGGACCGGATCGCGGTGGCCGGCTCGGGCGGCTGCCCGAGAGCGGGATCCTCCCGCGGGGATCCGGATGCTCGGGCGGCTGTCCGGCGGGCGGCCGCGCGTATCTGGTCCCGTCGCTGCACCTGCTGGCGGCGCCGATGCGACCGGTCCGCTGCGTCCCGCGGCGCAGCGCGCGCGCCAGGCGTCGCTGCTGGCGACACTGCGCCACGAGTACGCGCACCAGGGCCTGTGCGTGGTGATCGTCTACGCCGGGGCGGCGGA
Organism: uncultured Solirubrobacteraceae bacterium; assembly: GCA_963714245.1. Taxonomy (GTDB): domain Bacteria; phylum Actinomycetota; class Thermoleophilia; order Solirubrobacterales; family Solirubrobacteraceae; genus Palsa-465. The sequence goes on from CAVQNR010000005.1 coordinate 752,873, forward strand.
TCGACAACTGCGGCGCCGCACCGGGCACGGTCGCGGCGCTGCTGCACGGGCCGGGAGCGCCGCGCGTTCGGAGTCGTGCCCGACGGGATCGACTCGGTCGCGTGTCAGCTTCCGCGGCGGGCAGCACCCGACCGCCTGGCCGTTCGTGCGCGCGGCAACTTCTGGCTGCTGACGGGCACCGGCGGGCGGGCAGCCACCGCTGCGGCCTGGACTGGCGCGCGGCCGATCAGACGGTGCTGCGGACGGTCCGCGCGCTGCACGCCGGACACCTCATAGGGCACTGATCCCATTAGCCTCGTGGGAGCGATGTCCGCCGACGTGACCGATCCCGACCGCGCCCGGGCCGTCCGACCCGCCGCCGACTGCCACGCCCGAGCCGTCCGAGCCGCCGCGCTGCCCCGGATTTCCGGGCGCTGCGCGCCTGCTGGCACCCGGTCGGGTTTGCGGCCGAGTTCGCGACGAGCCCGGTGCGGGTGGTGCTGCTCGGCGAGCCGATCGTGATCTGGCGCGACTCCGCGCGGCGCGCCGCACGCGCTGCGCGATCTCTGCGTCCACCGGGGCACCGCGCTGTCGCTGGGGCGGGTCGTCGGCGACCGGCTGATGTGCCCGTATCACGGCTGGCAGTACGGCGCCGATGGGATCTGCGCGCTGATCCCGCAGCTGGCCGACCCGACGCGGATCCCGGGCAAGGCGCGGGTCAGCCGCGTATCGCTGCCGGAGGCGTTCGGGCCTGATCTGGGTGGCGATCGACGAGCCGCGCTGGGACCTGCCCGAGGTCCCCGAGTTGGACAGCCCGGACTGGATCACGGTGCCGTGCGGTCCGTTCACGCTGGGACGCCGACGCGTCGCGCCAGCTGGAGAACTTCACCGACTTCGGCCACTTCCCGTGGGTCCATCCGGGGCTGCTGGGCGACCCCGAGCGGCCGGTCGTGCCCGACTACGAGGTCCCACCGACGGCCACGTGCTGTCGCTACGACATCGTCCGGCCCGAGGCGCCCAACTCCGACGACTTCCCGGTGTTCGCCAACGAGGCCGTCGAGACGCCCGAGCGACGCAGCCGCTACCGGCTGCACCTCCCGTACACGATCGTGCTCCGGCTCGGCTGGGGCGGCGAGGCCGGGCATGGTCTACTTCTTCGCGTCGCAGCCGATCGCCGAGGACCGGTGCGCCGGCTACGTCGTGATCGGGCGCAACTACGACCCCGACCAGCCGCCCGAGGTGCTGCAGGAGTTCGAGCGCACGATCTTCGAGCAGGACCGGCGCGTGGTCGAGTCCCAGCGGCCCGAGCGGGTGCCGTTCGACCTTGCCGCCGAGATGCACCTGAAGTTCGACGCGGTCGCGATCAACTACCGCCAGGCGATGCGTGAGCAGGGTCTCGCCCGCCGACTCACCACCACCAGGAGCGATGCGATGAAAGCCGTCCAGTACGCCGAGTTCGGCGGTCCCGAGGTGCTGCGGTTCGTCGATGTGCCCGAGCCCGCAGGCCGGGCCGTCGCAGGTCCGGATCGCGGTCCGCGCCGTCGGCGTCAACCCGATCGACTGGAAGCTGCGCAGCGGCGCGATGGGCGGCGACCTGCCGCGCGGGACCGGGGTGGAGGCGGCGGGCGTCGTCGATCGAGCTCGGCGACGGGGTCAGCGGCGTCGCCGTCGGCGACCGGGTGTTCGGCTCGGCGGCGAACGCCGCGGCCGAGCGCGCTGCTGAGCCAGTTCGCGGCGATCCCGCGCGTCGCTTGAGTTCACCGCCGCGGCGGCGCTGCCGGTGGCGGTCGAGACGGCGACCCGGTGCCTCGATCTGCTCGGCGTGTCCGACGGCCAGACGCTGCTGATCAACGGCGCCTCGGGCGCGGTCGGGCTGGCGGCGGTCCAGCTCGCCCGCGGCCGCGGCGCGCGGGTGATCGGCAGCGGCGGTCCGCACAGCCAGGACCGGTTGCGCGAGTTCGGCGCCGAGCCGGTCGTCTACGGCGACGGGATGGCCGAGCAGGTCGCAGCGCTCGCGCCCGACGGCGTCGACCGTCGCGATCGACATGGCGCTCAGCGGCGGGATCGCGACGCTCGTGCAGCTCGCCGGCGGCGCCGACAACGTCGTCGCGATCGCCGACTTCCACGGCGCCCAGGAACACGGCGTCCGGTTCACGCGGCGGCGGCGGCGCAGGACCGCTCCTGGCACGCGCTGCACGAGGTCGCGGCGCTGATCGAGCAGGGCGAGTTCGCGCTCCCGGTCGCGCACGTGCTGCCGCTGTCGCGAGATCGCCGAGGCGCCAGCAGCTCAGCGAGAGCGGCCACGCGGGCGGCAAGATCGTGCTGACCGTCGACTGACCGCTCGATCAGACGGGCTCGCCGCCGCGCAGGACCCGGGTGATCCGCAGCTGGTCATCGAATACGACCAGGTCGGCGCGCGCGCCCGATCGCAGCGTGCCGAGCTCGGGGCGGCCGAGCAAGCGCGCCGGGTTGCGGGTGGCGGCGTTGATCGCGGTGACCGGATCGGCGCCGGCGCCAACCAGCCGCGCGACCGCCTCGGGCAATGTGCCGGCGCTCCCGGCAAGCTGTCCGTCAGGCCCGCGGGTGCGCCCTCGATCGATCGTGATCGACAGCTCGCCGAGCGTGGCGCGCCGCCGGTCGGTGCCGGCGGCGGCGATCGCGTCGCTGGTCAGCACCAGTCGGTCGCCGACCGCCGCGATCAGCAGCCGCACGGTCTCCGCGGCGAGATGAGCGCCGTCGACGATGCACATCGGTGTCAGCGCCGCCGTCGTCAGCGCCGCACCCGCGAGCCCCGGCTCGCGCGCGGCGATCGGCGCCATCGCGTTGAACACGTGCGTGACCGACCGCGCACCGACTCGCGCCGCGGCCGCCGCCGTGCGCGCGTCGGCGTCGCTGTGCCCGAGCGAAACGACCGCGCCGGCGGCGACGGCGCTCCGGATCAGCCGGGCCGCGCGATCGAGCTCCGGCGCCAACGTCACCATCGTCACCGGCCCCGCCGCGAGCAGCCGGGCCAGCAGCTGCGGATCGGGATCACGCCGGTGAGGTGCGGGGTGTGCGCCGAGTCGCTTGGGCGAGATGAACGGTCCCTCGAGGTGGACGCCGAGGATCCTCGCGCCACGGGTCGCGCGCAGTCGCGTCGCGCGCCGCAGCCCCGCCACGAGCCGCTCCGGCGGCGAGCTGATCAGGGTCGGCTGGTAGGCGGTGACACCGGCGCGCAACAGCGCGCGGCCGAGTCGCTCCCAGCCATCGTCGTCGGCGGCGAGTAGGTCGACGCCGCCGAAGCCGTTGACCTGCAGGTCGATCAGCCCAGGTGCCGCGATCCCGCGCCCGCGCGGCGACAGCCCAACCCCGGCGATCAACCCGCCCGCGATCGCAACGTCGCCGACGACCAGCTCGCCGCCGACGATCGCGGACCCGACACCGAGCCGGCGCGTGCTGGCGTCGGGGCACACGAGTCGAGCATACGGTCGCCGACAGCGGTCGGTTCCTGGCCGCAATCGCCTCTAAGCTCGATCACTGATGTCGTTGGAGGCGTTCAGCCCGCGGACGCGGGATTGGTTTTCCGGTGCCTTCGAGGCGCCGACCGCCGCGCAGCAGCAGGCGTGGCCGGCGATCGCATCCGGCGAGCACGTGTTGATCTCGGCGCCGACGGGCTCGGGCAAGACGCTGGCCGCGTTTCTGTACGCGATCGACCAGCTGGCCGAGCGCCCGCCAGTCGAGGCTCCGCGCGATCGGCGGATCGGGCTCGTCTATGTGTCGCCGCTGAAGGCGCTGTCCTACGACATCGACCGCAACCTGCGCACGCCGCTGCGCGGGATCGGGGCCTCGCAGCTGACGGTCGCGGTGCGCACCGGCGACACGCCACAGCGCGAGCGCGCGCAGATGCTGCGCTCGGCGCCCGACATCCTGATCACGACCCCCGAGTCGCTGTACCTGATGCTGACCGGGCGCGCACAGGCGCTGTTTCAGGGCGCGCGCTGGTGCATCGTCGACGAGATCCATGCGGTCGCCTCGACCAAGCGCGGCGCGCACCTGGCGCTGACGCTGGAGCGCCTGACCGAGGCGGCGGGCACCGACGTGCAGCGGATCGGGTTGTCGGCGACCCAGAACCCGCTCGAGGAGGTCGGCCGGTTCATGGTCGGGCCGCGCCGCAGCTGCCGGATCGTCGACACCGGCGTGCGCAAGGAGCTCGATCTGCGGATCCACGTGCCGGTCGAGTCGATGGTCGAATTGGACGGTGGGGGGCGGGTGGGTGAGAACGGATCCACGCCCTCGCCGGACGTCGATCCGCTGGCCGGAGGGGAGGCGACCCGGCGCTCGATCTGGCCGGCGATCTATCCCGAGCTCGTCGAGCTGATCCGCTCGCACAAGTCGACGATCCTGTTCGTCAACAACCGCCGAGCGGCCGAGCGACTGGCGCTGCGGCTCAACGACCTCGCCGAACAGGAGATCGCGCGCTCGCACCACGGTTCGCTGGCGCGCGAGGAGCGCACCGTCGTCGAGGAGATGCTCAAGGCCGGCGAGCTGCCCTGCCTGGTGGCGACCTCGTCGCTGGAGCTGGGGATCGACATGGGCGCCGTCGACCTCGTGATCCAGGTCGAGTCGCCGAAGTCGGTAGCGCGCGGGCTGCAGCGGATCGGCCGCGCCGGTCATTCGGTCGGCGACGTCAGCCGCGGCCGGATCTTCCCCAAGTTCCGCGCCGACCTGCTGGAGTGCGCGGTCGTCGCGCGGCGGATGCGGGAGGCCAAGATCGAGACCACCGTCGTGCCCCGCAACGCGCTCGACGTGCTCGCCCAACAGATCGTCGCGATCGCCGCCGCGGCGGCCGACAACGACACCGTCAGCGTCGATCAGTTGTTCGCGCTGGTGACACGCACACACTCATACGCCGAGCTCAGCCGCTCACAGCTGGAGAACGTGCTCGACATGCTCGACGGGCGCTACCCGTCCTCGGAGTTCTCCGAGCTGCGCCCGCGGATCGTCTGGGACCGGGTCGCCGGCACGATCCGCGCTCGCCCCGGCGCCCGCCAGTTGGCGGTGACCAACGCGGGGACGATCCCCGACCGCGGCCTGTACGCGGTGACGCTGCCCGACGGCCGTCGCGTCGGCGAGCTTGACGAGGAGATGGTCTACGAGGCCCGGCCCGGCCAGACGTTCCTGCTGGGGGCCAGCACCTGGCGGATCGAGGAGATCGGCCGTGACCGGGTGATCGTCACCCCGGCGCCCGGGTTGCCGGGCGCGGTCCCGTTCTGGAAGGGCGACACGCTCGGGCGCCCGCGCGAGCTCGGCGAGGCGATCGGCGCGTTCGCGCGCTGGGCCGTCGACCAGCCCGCCGAGCGGCTGCAGCGCGAGTACGACCTCGACGAGCGCGCCGCCCGCAACCTGCTCGAGTTCCTCGCCGAGCAGCAGCAGGCGACCCGCGTGATCCCGTCGGACCGCGCGATCGTGGTCGAGCGTTTCCGTGACGAGATCGGCGACTGGCGACTGTGCGTGCTGTCGCCGTTCGGCGGCCGCGTCCACGCGGCCTGGTCGCTGGCGCTCAGCGCCCGGATCCGCGACGAGGCCGGCCTCGAATCCGACGCGATCTACTCCGACGACGGGATCATCATCCACCTGCCCGACGCCGAGGAGCCGCCGAGCGCGGACCTGGTGATGCTCGAGCCCGACGAGATCGAGGACCTGGTCGTCGCCGAACTGGGGTCCAGTGCCCTGTTCGGTGCCCGCTTCCGTGAGAACGCCGCCCGCTCGCTGCTGATCCCGCGGGCCCGGCCGGGGAAGCGCACGCCGCTGTGGCAGCAGCGGCTGAAGGCCCAGTCGCTGCTGGAGGTGGCGCGCAAGTACGGCGAGTTCCCGGTCGTGCTGGAGACCTACCGCGAGTGCCTGCGCGACGTGCTCGACGTCCCCGGGCTCGTGCAACTGCTGACCCAGCTGCACCGCCGCGAGCTGACGCTCGTCGAGGTGGAGACCCAGACCGCCTCGCCGTTCGCCTCGAGCCTGCTGTTCGACTACGTCGCCACCTACATGTACGAGGGCGACACCCCCAACGCCGAGCGGCGCGCCGCGGCGCTGTCGCTGGACCGCGACCTGCTGCGCGAGCTGCTCGGCCAGGAGGAGCTGCGCGACCTGATCGACCCGGGCGCGCTGGACGCCGTCGAGGCCGACCTGCAGTGCCGTTCGGAGCAGACGATGGCGACCGGTCGCGACGGCCTGCTCGACGTGCTCAGGCGCGTCGGCGATCTGTCGTCGGTCGAGGTCGCGGCTCGGGTGCTCGACGGCCTCGACGCCGAGGTGATGCTGCATGAGCTCGTCGGCGAGCGGCGGGCGGCGCGGGTCCGCGTCAACGGCGAGCAGCGGTGGATCGACGCCGCCGACGCCGGCCTGTACCGCGACGCGCTTGGTGTCGCGCCGCCCGGTGGCCTGCCGGCCGCGTTCCTGGAGGACGTGCCCGACGCGCTGTCGCGGCTGCTGGTCAGGTTCGCGGCCACGCACGGCCCGTTCACGACCGACGGCGTCCACGGCCGCTATGGAATCGACGCCTCGGCGGCGCTGCGCGAGCTCGAGCGCTCCGGCGGCCTCGTCCGCGGCGAGCTGCGGCCCGGCGGTTGTGACCGAGAGTGGTGCGACACGGAGGTGCTGCGGCGTCTGCGGCGCGCCTCGCTGGCCGTGCTGCGCCGCGAGATCGAGCCGGCCGAGGCCCGCGAGCTGGCTCGCTTCGCGCCGGCCTGGCAGGGCGTGGATCGCTATCCGGCCTCAGGCGCGGGGATCGACCGGCTGCGCGAGGTGCTGGTGGCGCTGCAGGGCCTGGCGCTGCCCGCCGACGTCTGGGAGCGCGACGTGCTCCCCCGCCGCACCGGGGCGTACTCGCCGTCCTGGATCGACCAGCTGTGCGCGTCGGGAGAGCTGGTGTGGATCGGGGCCGGTGCGCTCGGGCGCAACTCCGGTCGCGTCGCGCTGTACTTCCGCGAGGACCTGGAGATTCTAGGCCCACCCACCCGGTCCCCGGGCGCCAAGGGCACCGACGCGATCACCGACTCCGACGCGCACCGCGCGGTCCACGAGCGGCTGGACCGCGGCGCATGCTTCTTCACCGATCTGCTCACCGACGTCGATGCGTCGCCGGAGGAGATCCAGGAGGCGCTGTGGGATCTGACCTGGGCCGGGATCGCGACCAACGACGCGTTTGCGCCGCTGCGCGCACCGCGGTTGACGCTCGCGCGCGCCCAGCGCGAGGCGGCCCGGCGAGCGGCCGGCAGCCGACGGCGAGCCGGACGGTTCGGTGCGGGCCGCCGGCGACGTGACGGCGCGGCCGCTGCGGTCGCTGGGCGCTGGTCGCTGACGGCGCCGCTGCTGGGGGAGGGCGTCGATCCCGGCGCGCGGCGGCGGGCGCTGGCAGAGCTGCTGCTCGAGCGCTACGGGATCGTCACCCGCGAGCAGGCGCTGGCCGAGGCGATCCCCGGCGGCTTCTCGGCGATCTACCCGGAGCTCTCGCAGCTCGAGACGCTCGGCGTCGCGCGTCGCGGCTACTTCCTGGAGGGGCTCGGCGGCGCCCAGTTCGCGCTGCCCGGGGCGGTCGAGCGGCTGCGCTCGCACGCCGGGCCGTCGCCCGCCGGCGACGCGCACGCGCCGATCGTGCTCGCGGCCGTCGACCCGGCCCAGCCCTACGGCGCCGCGCTGCCGTGGCCCAAGCACGAGGCGGTGTCCGGGCGCCGGCCGGCGCGGGTGCCGGGCGCCTACGTGGTGCTGGTCGCCGGTGACCCGATCGTCTACCTGGAGCGTGGCGGCAAGGGGCTGCAGACGCTGGTGGCAGCCTCCGACGAGCGCCTGCGACCCGCGCTGGCACAGCTCGTCGAGTTCGCCCGCGGGGGCACGATCAAGCGCCCGGCGCTCGAGAAGGTCGACGGCGCATCAGCGATGAGCTCGTCGCTGGCGCCGATCCTGACCGAGCTCGGTTTCGCCGAAGGTCCGCGGCGGCTGACGCTGACAGCCTGAGCGCGACGTGCCCGAGGGCGACACGATCGCGTACGCGGCGCATCGGATGCGCCCGGTGCTCGAGGGCTACGTGCCCGATGCGATCCGGACCCCGCAGCCGCGGCACGCGATCGCACGCTGGCCGCAGCGGCTTGCGGACCGCACCGTGACCGAGATCCGCACTCACGGCAAGCACCTGTTCGTCTGCTTCGAAGGCGGGCTCGGTGATCCACTCGCACCTGCGGATGACCGGCTCCTGGGGCGTCTATACGCCCGGCCGTCGCTGGCGGCGCGCGCCGCGGCGAGCGTGGCTGGTGCTCGAGCGCGACGGTCGTGCAGGTCGTCCAGTTCGACGGGCCGGTGCTCGAACTGCTGACCGAGGGGCGGGCGCGCTCTGACCAGCGGCTGGCGGCGCTCGGCCCGGACGTGCTCGCCGAGGAGTTCGATTTCGACGCGTTCCTCGCGCGGCTGCGGGGCGATGACCCGACGCGCGGGATCGGCGACGCGCTGCTCGATCAACGCAACGTCGCCGGGATCGGCAACATCTGGAAGGCCGAGGGCTGCTGGGAGGCGCAGATCGACCCGTGGCGAGCTGTCGGCAAGGTCACCGATCCCGAGGCGCGCTCGGTGATCGAGCTGATCAGGCCGCGGATGCTCGAATCCGCGGAGAACGGCCGCATGCTCGGTCAGCCGCGCGTGTTCCGGCGCCCCGGGCAGCCGTGCCCGCGGTGTGGGACCGCGATCGCCGCCCGCGGCCAGGGCGACGACAACCGCACCACCTTCTGGTGTCCGGGCTGCCAGCGTTGAGCGGGCCGGGTCAGCCGAGTCGACACTGCGCCGCCGAGTAATGGGCCGGCCGGCCCTGCGCGGCGTCGTGGTGGCCGGTGGCGGTCTGCCGTGTCGCGGTGCCGAGCACTGTGCCTGCCCGTGACCAGCGGAACGTGACCGTCGCGTTCAGCAGCCCGGCCGGCCCGTGGAACGGGAACACCGCGCCGTCCTGATGCAGTTCGGACGCGAACCTGCCCGGCGTCGACGGTCGTCCTTGCGGTGCGGTACGGCAGCGCCACGAACGACTTGCTCTGCGACGACCAGCGATTTAGCGCGATCGTCATCGACAGCGTCGAGGAGAACCCGAGCGCCGGCATCTGGCCGCGGATGCCGATGCGGCCGCCGGCCGCGCCCCGTCGACCCTTCGGCCGGCAAATGTTGACGGTCGCCCACAACGACTTGGAACGTTTCGCCTTCGCGACCGCGTGGTGGACCTGCGCCTTGGTCGGAGCCTTGTGCGCGATCGCTGAGCGCGCCGCCGCCGTCGTCGTCGCGATTGCCATCGCCGCGATAATCGCCAGTACGGTGCAGCAGATTTCCAGCGGCCGTCCGATACGCACAAATTCGACGATACCTGGCGCGTGATGGATCGGGCGCCGGACCGTAGTCAGGGTGTGATCGAGGCGCGCAGCACCCCGGCGCCGTCGCCGGCAGGCGACTCCTGGCAACCCTTCGAGGAGCTGTACCGCTCGTCACGAGACGACGTCTACGGGTACGTTGCGACGCTGCTGCGCGACCGAGCCGCCGCGGAGGACGTGACCGCGCTCGCGTTCGAGCGCGCCTACCGGCGCCGGGCGACGTTCGACCGACGCCGCGGCGCGCAGCGGGCCTGGCTGTTCGGGATCGCGCGCAACGCCGCGTTGGACGAGCTGCGTCGGCGCAGGCGGCATGCGGCGCTGACGGTCGACCCTGAGGACAGCTCGGAACCGATCGGTTGGCGACGGAGCCGAGGTCGCGTTGCGGCGGACCGCGGTGCGCGCGGCGATCGGTCGGCTGGGCGGTCGTGAGCGCGAGCTGATCGCACTGAAGTTCCATGGTGGTCTGAGCAACGGTGAGATCGGCCGCGTGCTCGGGATCTCCGAGACGGCCGCGGGCACGCTCCTGTACCGGACGATGCAGAAGCTACGGAGGGAGTGCGATGCGGCGAGCTGAGCCGCTTGAACCCGAGATCGAGGCGGGGCTGGAGGCAATCGACGCGACGCTCGACGGCCGGCCGGTCGATCCCGAGCACGCCGAACTGGCCGAGCTGTCGTTGATCCTCCGCTCCGAGCGCCCCGAGCTCGAGGCAGCGGTCGCGACCTCGATCGATGCGCGCGTGGGTGGTCGGTTTGATCGCACGGTGCCCGGGCCGCGCCGGTGGCTGCCGCCGCGCGGATGGGCGTGGGGCATCGGCCTACCGGCGGGGGCCGCGGCCGTGCTGGCGGCGCTGGCACTGACCGGTGCGATCGGTGGCGGCTCGGGGTCCGGGGTCAGCGATCTCAGCAGCGCGAGCACCAACGGCGGCGCGAGCGCCGGCGCCTCGGTTCCGGGAGCGCCGCCCCGACATGCGGAAGCGGCGACCGGGTCGTCGGCGGCCGGCCATCCAGACCGCAGCTCGCCGCAGACGCCGGCCCCGACCGCCGCGGCTCAGGGCCGTCAGATCGTGCAGGCGGCGCGGCTCTCGCTGAGCACCGCGCCGGCACAGATCAACACGGTCGCCCAGCAGGTGTTCGACGTGATCGGCACCGAGAAGGGCTATGTCGTCGAACTCGTCGGTGACGGCCACTGGCCACCCCGATTCGAACGCGACGTTCGAGCTCAGTGTGCCCAGCGACAACCTCCAGCAGACGCTCAATCAGCTGTCGCGCATGCATGGCGCCAACGTCGTCTCGAGCACGGACACGACCGCCGACATCACCGCGCAGGTCGGCGGCGCCGGCCGGCGACTGGCCGAGGCCCGAGCGCTGCAGCGCTCGTTGCTGCGCCAACTCGCGGCTGCGTACACGACCGAGCAGATCGACAGCCTCAAGTTGCGCATCCGCGATGCCGACGCAAGCGATCGCCCGCGCCCATGCGCGGCTGGCGGGCCTGCATCGCCAGGTCGCCTACAGCCGAATCGCGCTGACGATCCAGGGCTCCGCCGCCAGATCCGGCCGGCGCGCCCACAGCGGCGGCTTCACGCTGCGCCGCGCCGCGCACGACGCGCTGCATGTGCTGGTGGTCGCCGCCGGGGTGCTGCTGATCGCGCTCGCCGTCGCGATCCCGGTCGCGCTCGTCGTCGCCCTGATCGCGTGGCTGTGGCAGCGGCTGCGTCGCCGCGCCCGCGAAGCGGCGCTTGAGCGCAGCTGAGCGCTCCGGCCTGCCGGGAGCGCGGACGCCGATTGGCAGCGCCGGGGTGAACGGGTGTGAAACCCGCTTAACCGCGTGTGGTATGTGAAGTGACCGTGGCGACCACCAGCGAAGAGACGATCATCCTGTTGCAGGCCGTGCCGGTGTTCTCGACGCTCGCCGACGGCGAGCTGGCACAGGTCGCCGAGGTCACCGTCCCCCGGAGCTTCGTCGCCGGCGAAACGGTGTTCCGCGAGGGCGACTCCGGCGACACCTGCTACGTCGTGCGCTCCGGTCGCGCGCGCGCGATCCGCGAGCACGTCGATGGCCGCTCGATCGCGCTCGCGACGTTCGGGCCCGGCGAGATCTTCGGCGAACTGGCGATGTTCGACGCCGAGCTGCGCTCGGCCACGATCGAGGCGATCGAGGACACCGTGGCGATCGCGATCCTCGGCGCCGACATGCGCCGGCTGCTGCGCGAGCACCCCGACATCTCGCTGAAGCTGCTGAGCTCGCTCGGCCGGCGCTTGCGCGAGACCAACGAGCGGCTCGCGCGCCAGTCGTTCCAGACCGTGCAGAGCCGGGTCGCGTCGGTGCTCGCCGAGCTCGTCGCGGTCGCCCGCTCACAGGGCGCCGGCGAGACCGACGTGCTGATCACCGCCACCCAGAACGACCTGGCGCAGCTGGCCGGCTCCTCGCGCGAGTCCGCCAGTCGCTTTCTGGCGACGCTCGAGCGGGCCGGCGTGATCACCCAGGGTCGCGGCAAGCTCGTGGTCCACGACCCGGCCCGTCTGGAGGGCTATGTCTACTGATCGGCCTCAGGGCGCCGACGAGTTCTCGGCCGGCGGGGTGGTGGTCGACGGCGATCGGATGATCGCGATCGTGCCAATCAAGCGCGCCGCGGACGGGAGCCGGGTGCTGGGACTGCCGAAGGGCCACCTCGACGCCGACGAGACACCCGAGCAGGCGGCGACCCGCGAGGTCGCCGAGGAGACCGGCGTTCGCGCGCGGCTGATCGAGCCGCTCGGCGACGTCGAGTACCGCTATGGAGCGCAAGGGCGCGACCCGCAACAAGGTCGTGCGCTTCTACCTGTTCGAGTACGAGCGCGGCGACGTCGCCGATCACGACCACGAGATCGAACGGGCCGAATGGATCACGCTCGATGACGGCGTCCGGCGGCTGACCTACGAGGGCGAACGTGAGATGGTGCGCCGGGCGATGTCGCTGCGGGCGGCGGATCGGTAGGCTGCCCAGCCGTGCGCGTCCTCAACTTCTATTCCTCGGTGTTCGCCGACCAACTGCGTCGCGGTCGCAAGACAGCGACGATCCGGCTCGGCGACAAGTCCCACAAGTACCACAAGAACGAGTGCGTGCTGGTCACGATCGGTTACCAGCACTCGCCCCGCGAGAAGATCTTCCACGCCGTGATCGATCAGGTCGAGGTCAAGCGCGTGCGCGACCTGTCGCCGCGCGAGATCGAGCACGACAACCCGGAGTTCCGGCGCGTCGACGAGATGGTCCACTTCCTCGAGCAGATCTACGGCCGCAAGGTGACGATGGACGACACCGTCACGGTCGTGCGCTTCTCGCAGATCATCGAGCACCCGCCGGACCAGATGCGCGATCGCATCCACGGCATCGGCGCCGCCCGCAACTGAGCGAGCTGTCGACGAGGAGTTGGTCGGGGCAGCAGCGGCTGCGCCGCGCGCAGGGTCGGGGAGAGCGGCTGCGCGCGCGCAGGGTCGGGCAGAGCGGCTCGCGCGCGCAGGGTCCACGACACGCGCGGCGGCCTGATCGCGAACGATGGCGCGAAGGTGCGAAGTAATTCGCAGGCTTTCGCCAAAGTTCCGCCGCGAACCGGTTGACAACCGGCCGATCCCGGGTGCCGCCGGCCCGGTCCTTGTCGATCAGAATCTCGCCGGGCGAGATACGCTTGTGCTCCGCCCAGCGTTCAATGGCTTGGTGCCGCACGCGGGGCGATATGCAGGACTCGCCCTCCCGGCCGTGTACGCGGGAGACTCGAGCGTGATCCGTCCATCGGCTTCGCGATCTTCGTTTCCTCAGTCAGCCCGATATGACCATCAGCACGAATCAGCTCAAGAACGGCAACCACATCGAGGTCGACGGCACCGTCTTCAAGGTGCTCGAGTTCCAGCACGTCAACCCGGGCAAGGGCGCCGCGTTCGTGCGCACGAAGCTGCGCCGGACCTCCGACGGCAACGTGATCGACAAGACGTTTCGCGCCGGCGAGAAGTTCCGCTCGGTGAGGACCGAGGTGCGGCGGATGCAGTACCTGTACGCCGACGGCGAGGACGCGCACTTCATGGACTCCGAGAGCTTCGAGCAGTTGACGGTCCCGCAGGCGTCGATCGCCGACGATCTGCAGTGGACCAAGGAGAACGACGCGGTCGAGCTGCTGTACATCGACAACCAGCCGAGCGCGCTGCAACTGGCGAGCGCGGTCGACCTCGAGGTCACGCAGACCGAGCCCGGGCTGCGCGGCGACACCGCCTCCGGTGGTGGCTCAAAGCCCGCGACGCTCGAGACCGGCGCCACGATCCAGGTGCCGCTGTTTCTCGAGGTCGGCGATCGGGTTCGGGTCGACACCCGCTCGGGCAAGTACGTTTCGCGAGCGTAGACAGCGGCTGACCGCCCTGGACGGATCGCCGGCCTGACCGACGCGATCGGCCCCGGACGATCGCCGCCGGGTCAGCGGCCGCGGAACACCTCGGCCAGCGCGACCGCTGTCGCGACTCCGGCATTGAGGCTCTCGAGCCCCTGCTGCCCGCCTGGGATTCGGACCAGCGCATCGCAGTACTGCCGCGTGCGCTGGCGCAGCCCCTCGCCCTCGGCGCCGACGACGAGCACCGCGCGCGCGTCGAACTCCGTCTGCGCGAGCGTCGCCGGGCCGCGCTCGTCCAGGCCGTAGATCCAGAAGCCGAGCTGCTTGAGCGTGTCGAGGCTGCGGGCGAGGTTGGTGACCCTGAAGGTGTCGACGAGCTCGGCGCCGCCGACGGCGATGCGCGCCACCAGCGGCGTCACCTCGGCGGACCGGTTCTTGAGCACGAGCACCGCGTCGACGCCGAAGAACGCCGCGTTGCGCAGGATCGTGCCGAGGTTCTGGGGATCGGAGATCTGGTCGAGCGCGAGCACGACCGCCGGGTCAGAACCGGCGAGCCGCGCGAGATCGCCCTCGGTCAACAGCGGTCGCGTCGCCAGGAGCGCGACCGCGCCCTGGTGCTTGTCGTCGTCGGTCACTCCGCCCCGTTGGCGGAACTCCGGCCACGGCAGCAGCTCCGGGCGCACGCCGGACTCGCGCGCCAGCTCGATCAGGTCCCGGTGATAGGACTCCTTGCCCGCCAAGCAGCAGTTGCGTGACCGACTCCGGCCGGCGCAGCAGGACCGCGCGGACCGAGTGCTTTCCGTAGACCTTGTCCACCGGCTTGACGCTACCGCGCGGTCGCGCCAGGGCCCTGAATCACGCTGCTACGGTGAGGACTCGGCCATCTTTATGCGACCTTTTGGCACTCTTCACACAAGAGTGCCAGGTTGGGCTTGATCGCAGCAACGACTCGGCTATAGTCTGAGCTGCCTTGGCACTCTGAGTACGCGAGTGCCAAGCTGCGGTCGGTTCGGAACACTTCAAATGGAGGTCGAGTAGATGAATCTCAAGCCCCTGGGCGATCGGCTGATCGTACGGGCGATCGAGGAGGAAGAGACCACTGCGAGTGGGCTCGTCCTTCCGGACACCGCCAAGGAGAAGCCCCAGAAGGGCAAGGTCCTCGCCGTCGGCGACGGCAAGGTCAACGAGGACACCGGCAAGCGCACCCCGCTGGACGTCACCGAGGGTGACGAGGTCCTGTACAGCAAGTACGGCGGCACGGAGATCAAGGTCGACGGCGAGGACCTGCTGGTCCTGCGTGAGTCCGACGTGCTCGCCAAGGTCCAGTAGCCCCCCGCTTCTAGGAGAACGAAGAAACACATGGCACATAAGGAACTGAAGTACGACGCGGACGCCCGCAAGGCGCTCGAGCAGGGCGTCGACGCGGTAGCCAACGCCGTCAAGGTGACACTCGGCCCGCGCGGCCGCTACGTCGTGCTCGACAAGAAGTTCGGCGCGCCGACGATCACCAACGACGGCGTCACGATTGCTCGCGAGATCGAGGTCGAGGACGTCTTCCAGAACCAGGGCGCCCAGCTCGTCCGCGAGGTCGCCACGGCGACCAACGACGTCGCCGGTGACGGCACCACGACGGCGACCGTGCTCGCCCAGGCGATCGTCCGCCAGGGTCTGAAGAACGTCGCCGCCGGGGCCAACCCGCTGGCGCTCAAGCGCGGCATCGAGAAGGCCGTCGATGACGTCGTCAAGAACATCGAGAGCCAGTCCAAGGAGATCTCGGGCAAGGACCAGATCGCTCGCGTCGCGACGATCTCGGCCGGCGACGAGGAGATCGGCGACGTGATCGCCGACGCGATCGACAAGGTCGGCAAGGACGGCGTCGTGAACGTCGAGGAGGGCCAGACGTTCGGCATGGACCTCGAGTTCACCGAGGGCATGCAGTTCGACAAGGGCTACATCTCGCCCTACATGGTCACCGACCAGGAGCGGATGGAAGCGGTCCTCGAGGATCCGTACGTCCTGATCGCCAACTCGAAGATCGGCTCGGTCCGTGACGTGCTGCCGGTGCTGGAGCAGGTCATCCAGTCCGGTCGCCCGCTGCTGATCATCTCCGAGGACGTCGAGGGTGAGTCGCTGGCGACGCTGGTCGTCAACAAGCTCCGCGGCACGTTCACCGGCGTTGCCGTCAAGGCGCCGGGCTTCGGCGATCGCCGTAAGCGCATGCTCGAGGACATCGCGATCCTCACCGGCGGCGAAGTGATCACCGAGGAGATGGGCCTGAAGCTGGAGAACACGCAGCTGAGCCAGCTCGGCCGCGCCCGCCGGATCGTGGTCACCAAGGACACGACCACGATCGTCGACGGCAACGGCGACTCGGACGCGATCAAGGGCCGGATCAACCAGATCAAGTCCGAGATCGAGACGACCGATTCCGACTTCGATCGCGAGAAGCTCCAGGAGCGCCTCGCGAAGCTGTCGGGTGGCGTCGCGGTGGTCAAGGTCGGCGCTGCCACCGAGACCGAGATGAAGGAGAAGAAGCATCGCGTCGAGGACGCGCTGCAGGCCACCCGCGCCGCCCTCGAGGAGGGCATCGTGCCGGGCGGCGGTGTCGCGCTGCTGGTCGCTCAGAAGGCGCTCAACATCGACGCGATCGAGCTCCCCGACGAGCAGACGGGTGCGAAGATCGTGGCGCGTGCGCTCGAGGAGCCGCTGCGTCAGATCTCGGCGAACGCCGGGCTCGAGGGCTCGGTCATCGTCAACGATGTCCGCAAGGCCAAGAAGGGCCACGGCCTCAACGCGGCCACCGGCGTGATCGAAGACCTGATCGCGGCCGGCGTCATCGACCCGGCGATGGTCACGCGCTCGGCGCTGCAGAACGCCGCGTCGATCGCCAAGAACATCCTCACCACCGAGGCGATCGTCGCCGAGGTGCCCGAGAAGGACGGCGGCGGTGGCGGCGGCATGCCGGGCGGCATGCCCGACATGGGCGGCATGATGTAAGCAGCCTCCTTCGAGGCAGCTGTCTTACGAGGGCCCGGCGACACGCCGGGCCCTCGGTCGTTGTCGGGCCCCCGCCAGCAACCGTGGTTCGCAGCCCGGTAGATCGTCTCAGTCCAGAAGATCTCGCGGCGGATTGGTATCATCACGCACATGAGCGCGGTCTCCGTCACCCACGAAACGGATCCGCCCGAGGCGCTGGCGGAGGACCTCTGCTGGCTGCTCACCCGAGTCAGCGCGCTGCTGAACGCGGAGGCGACCGCGGCACTGCGCGAGCTGGGGATCACGCCTCGACAGCACGCGGTGCTCGCCACCGCCCGGGAGGGCCGGCACACGCAGACCGACCTGGCGCGGATCGTCGGACTGGACAAGACGACGCTGATGGTCACGCTCGACGAGCTCGAGCGCCACGGTCTCGCGCAACGGCGACCGATGCCCTCCGACCGTCGCGCGCGCGTGATCGCGATCACGGCCGCCGGCGAGGACGTGCTGGACCGCTCCGAGGATGCGCTCAACCGGTCGCGTGCGGGCGTCCTGGGTCTGCTCCCGGGCGACGAGCGGGCGGTGTTCATGCGGGCGCTTGGCCGGCTCGCGTGCGCTCACGAGGGCGATCTGCCGGCGTGCTGCGCGGCGGCCGACGGGCACGCCTGAGTCGACGGTCGTCTCGCCGGGCGACGCCCATCTCGCGCCGGCAGTTGCGCACTCTCGTCCCGCGTGACTACCGTAGTGCTCAGCAGATGTGCGCGACCCCTCAACCCCGACGAAGGGCAGACACCGATGGCTGAAAACGAGAAGGCAATCCTTGCAGGCGGATGCTTCTGGGGTGTCCAGGACCTGGTCCGCAAGCTCGACGGCGTGCTCAGCACGCGAGTTGGCTATACCGGCGGCGACGTCCCCAACGCGACCTACCGCAATCACGGCACTCACGCCGAGGGGATCGAGATCGCGTTCGACCCCGATCGGATCTCCTACCGCGAGCTGCTCGAGTTCTTCTTCCAGATCCACGATCCGACGACCAGGGACCGCCAGGGCAACGACATTGGCTCCAGCTACCGGTCGGCGATCTTCTACACCGACGATGAGCAGCGCCGGGTCGCGCAGGACACGATCGCCGACGTCGACGCCTCGGGCCTGTGGCCCGGCAAGGTCGTCACCGAGGTCGAGCCCGCCGGCCCGTTCTGGGAGGCCGAGCCCGAGCACCAGGACTACCTCGAGCACTACCCCAACGGCTACACCTGCCATTTCGTGCGCCCGGGCTGGAAGCTGCCGCGGCGCGCGACCGAAGTCGCGCAGTGACGCACCCGGCGAGCTCGTGACCGACGTTACGGGCTCGCCGTCGGCCGGCTGATCAGGCAGAACGGCTGCCGGTCCAGGGGCGCCGCCCTGACGGGCGCAGCCCCTCGAGCTGCGCGCAATCGTGTGCTCTCGCACGAGATCGTCTCACACGAGATCATCTGCTACCGTACGTTCTCGAACGGGAGCAACCAGGAGACGACGATGCCCGCAGATACCACCTCCACGACGACGCCGGACCGCAGCCGCTGGATCGCGCTGATCGTGTTGTGCACCGGCTTTCTGATGATCATCCTCGACCAGACGATCGTGAACGTGGCGCTGCCGTCGATCAAGCAGGACCTGCACTTCTCCACGTCCGGGCTGGCATGGGTGATCAACGCCTACCTGATCGCGTTCGGAGGCCTGTTGCTGTTGGTCGGCAGGCTCGGCGACCTCGTCGGGCGCCGGCGGATCTTCCTGGCCGGGCTCGCCGTGTTCACCCTGGCCTCGCTGGTCTGCGGGATCTCCGACAGCCAGGCGCTGCTGGTCGGCGCCCGGTTCGTGCAGGGGATCGGCGGCGCGATGACGTCGGCGGTGATCCTCGGGATGATCGTGACGATGTTCGAGTCGCCGGCCGACCGCGCGAAGGCGATCGGCGTGTACGCGTTCGTCGCCTCCGCCGGCGGTGCTGTCGGCCTGCTCGCCGGCGGCGTGCTGACCCAGAGCCTGAGCTGGCACTGGATCTTCTTCGTCAACCTGCCGATCGGCATCGTCACCGCGCTGTTGACGCTGCGGCTGTTGCCCGATGATCGCGGCCTCGGCCTGCGCCACGGCGCCGACCTGTTCGGCGCGCTGCTGCTCGTCTCCTCGCTGATGCTCGGCGTCTACGCGATCGTCGAGACGACCTCCTACGGCTGGGGGTCGGCCCACACGCTCGGCTTCGGCGGTGCGGCAGTCGCCCTGATGGCCGGATTCATCGCCCGCCAGGCGACCGCAGAGCAGCCGCTGATGCAGCTGCGCGTGCTGCGCTCCCGCGACGTCGCGGGCGCGAACGTGATCCAGATGCTGATGGTCGCCGGACTGTTCGGCGTGTTCTTCCTCGGTGCGCTGTACCTGCAGCAGGTGCTCGGCTACGACGCGCTCCAAGTCGGGCTCGCGTTCCTGCCGGTGGCGCTCGGGATCGCGATGATGTCACTCGGCTTCAGCGCGAGGGTGATCGAGCGGATCGGTGCCCGGATGGCGCTGATCCCCGGACTGGCGCTGGTCGGGGTCGGCCTGCTGGTGTTCGCCGGCGCCTCCGACCACGCCAGCTACTTCCCCGACCTGCTGCCCGCGCTGGCGGCGCTTGGAGTCGGCGCCGGGCTCGCGTTTCCCGCGCTGATGACGCTCGCGATGTCGACCGCGACACCCGAGGACTCCGGGCTCGTCTCCGGGCTGGTCAATACCAGCCAGCAGGTCGGCGGCGCGCTTGGCCTGTCGGTGCTGGCGAGCCTCTCGACCAGCCACTCCAGCGCGCTGGCGAACTCGGGCGCCTCGACGGCAGCCGCGTTGACCGGCGGGTATCACCTCGCGTTTGAGATCGGAGCGATCGCGGTCGCGGCCGCGTTGGCGCTGGCGGTGTTGCTCGCCCGCGCGCCGCGTGACACCGGCGCCGAGGACGAGGCGATCGCGGACGCCGAGGCGCCCGCCGAGCCACCCGTACTGGTCAACGCCGGCTGACGCGCGAACGCGCGGACTGGCTGACGAGCGGATGCGCGCGACGCCGGCGGATGCGACGTCGCTGCGGCATAGACTGAGCGCGTGAGCTTCCTCAGCGGTGGCGACTGGACCGGCGGTTCGGCCGATCCGCGCTCGCGCGCCGAGCACGTCGAGCAACGACGGCGACGCGCCGCACGCAACGGTGTGATCGCGACCGGCACGATCGCGTGTCCGCGCTGCGACGCCCCGGTCGCGATCGGACCAGACGAGCTGTCGGTCGCCACGACGCTGACCTGCCCGTTCTGCGCGCACCGCGATGCCGCCCGCGGGTTTCTGTCGCTGGTACCGCCGAGCCGCCCGACTCGCGTCGAGGTTCGGCTCCGGGTGCGTCGCGCCGGCTGATCGGATCGCGGCGCGTGCGACGGCTGCCTGTGCAGGAGTGGGTCGCCGCGGCAGTGATGGCGGTCGTCCTCGGACTGATCGCGCTCGACGTGCTCGACGATTCGGTCAACAGCTGGTTCGACGGTCACTCGTTCACCACTGACGCGGTCTCGACGCTGCTCGGACTCGCGGTCGCGGCGCTGGTGATCGATCGAGTCGCGGAGGCGCGCTCGATGAGCGCCCGATCGCGCGTGGTCGCGGTCCAGGCGGCGGCGATCGCCGCTCAGGCGCGGCGGTCGATCGCGGCCTTCGCGGCCGCTCGTGACAGCGGCGCCGAGCTCAACAGCGCTGCCGAGGAGCTACGGACCTTGACCGCGATGACGCTCGTTAGCACGCCGGTGCTGATGGACGTGCCCGAGACACGGGTGTTTCTCGAGGAGACCCAGCGGCTGGCCGGCACGCTCGCTCAGACATTGCAGGCGGCACGGGCGGGGGCGGTGTCCGACGAGCTCACCGATGCGCTCGATCGAGCGGCCGCCCGGGTGCGCGAAGCAGTCCGGCCGCTGCTCGCGATGCTCGAGTCCGGCGAGCGCGCCGTGTTGACCGACCAACTCGAGTCGGTGGGCGACTGAGCGATGGCCGCCGAGCTGCCCGAGCTGCGGACCGAGCGGCTGCGGATGCGGCCGCCGACGCTCTCCGATGTCGCTCGGGTGGCGGCGCTGTACGGCGATCCACGCGTCTACCAGCACGACCCCGCCGGCGCGAAGTCCTACACGGCGACCGAGGCGCGCGTGCGTGCCGACATCGCCGGCTGGGAGCGCGACGGGATCGGCTACTGGATCGTCGAGCTCGACGGCCGGCTGGCCGGGGTTGCCGGGGTGATGCCGGTGACGCTGCCGTCGGGGTGCTTCTGGAACGTCTACTACCGGTTCGCGCCCGAGACGTGGGGCCTCGGGATCGCCTCGGAGGCGGTGCGGGCGGCGCTCGCTCAGGCGCGTGAAGCGGTCCCCGGTCGCTCGTTCGTGGTACGGACGCGGCCGCGCAACGTGGCGGCGATCCGGCTCGCCGAGCGCCTCGGCCTGACGCGCGCCTCGGAGCTCGACGGCGACGGGTTCGTCGCCTGGCGCGGCGTGTGATCGGACGCGGGCGGCCGGTTCACGACGACTGGGCGAGCCGAGTCGGGTCGGCCGCCACCAGCATCCGCTCATAGACCACGAGCGTCTCGCGCGCAACCTCCGCCCAGTCAAACCGCAGCACGTGCTCTCGGGCCTCGCCGACGAGCTGGGCGCGCAGCGCGTCGTCGGACAGCACGCGCTCGACGATCTCACGCAATGCTGCCGTGTCGCGCGAGGGAAACCGCAGCCCGACGGTACCGTCGCCCGGTACGACCTCACGGAGCCCGCCGGTGTCGGCGACGACGCAGAGGCAGCCGGAGGCCATCGCCTCGAGCGCCACGATCCCGAACGGCTCGTAGATCGAGGGGACGATGCACAGGTCCGAGACCCGGTACAGCGAATGCAGCATGTCGTCGCCGACCCAGCCGAGGAACGTGCCCGAGCGCTGCAGGCCCAGGCGCCGCGCCTGGGTGCGCAGCTCCTGCTCGGCGGTGCCGGTCCCCGCGACCACGAAGCGGACGTCGCGGCGGCGCCGGATGATCGGCGCGAGCGCGTCCAGTGCGAGGTGAAATCCCTTCTCGTAGACGAGCCGGCCGACCAGCAGCACGAGTCGTTGCCCGGGCGCCGCGAAGCGTGCGCGGAGTCCGTCGAGATCGTCGGCGACAGGCTCAAGATCGTCGACGTCGATCCCGTTCTGCATCGCCGTGATCCGCTGCCGCGGCACTTCAAAGACGGTCTCGACGTGGCTGCGCATGTACCGCGAGCAGGTGATCACATGGTCGGCCTGCTGGGCCATCCTGCGCTCGGCCGCATGGATGTAGGACTGCGGATAGCGCTGCACCCAGCCCTGGTGGCGGCCGTACTCGGTGGCGTGGATCGTCACCAGCCATGGCCGCTGCACTGCCCGCGCGACACGTGACGCTGCCGCGGCGACCAGCCAGTCGTGGGAATGGACGAGATCGAACTCGTAGCCGGCCAGCAGCTCGTGGCCGAGCGCGCCGAGGTCGCGGTTCATCGCCGCGACCCAGCGCACGAACGCATGGATGTCGTCGCGCGGGAACGGCGGCTCGGTGACGCGGTGGACCATCACCCCGTGGCGCTCCTCGGTCGCTGCCAACGCGCCGCTCCCGCGGGTCACGACGTGGACCTCGACACCGAGCGCGACGAGTTGCTCTGAGAGCTTTCGCAC
The DNA here is from genome assembly GCA_963714245.1 of uncultured Solirubrobacteraceae bacterium. Classification (GTDB taxonomy): domain Bacteria; phylum Actinomycetota; class Thermoleophilia; order Solirubrobacterales; family Solirubrobacteraceae; genus Palsa-465. The sequence goes on from CAVQNR010000005.1 coordinate 775,231, forward strand.
GTGCCGGGCGAGCCCGCCCTCGATCACCGGCGGGTACTCCCAGGAGAACGTCAACACGCGCATGGTCCGACGCCGGACCCTAGTACACGGGTCTAGAAACCGTGCGTCGAGTCGCTGGGAAGTCAAGGATGCGCGGCCGTCGGCGCCGCCGCTCAGCCGCGCTCGAGCACGGCGATCCCGTACGCGTCGAGCAGCCGTGCGATCGCGACCCCGTCATCGAGCCGGCGCCGGACGCCGCCGAGCACGTCACGCCAGCTGCCGGGCAGCGGCGGCAACTCGCCGGTCGGCGCATCTCGGCGCACGCTGACGCAGACCAGCACCTGATCGTCGCGCGTGAACGCGACCGCGTCGTCGCCGAGCGCCAGCGGCCGATAGGACGCGTCCGGGCCGAACGCGGTCGGACGACGGATCCGTAGGCCCAGCAGCGCGCGGGTCAGCGACAGCTTGCGCAGCTCCGCGACCGAGTTGGAGGCACCGCCGCCGGTCAGGCGGCCGGCGATCGCATCGGCGTAGCGCCAGTCGACCGGCCGGCGATTGTCGGGATCGACGAGCGAGAACGCCGGCAGCTCGTCACCCTGGTAGATGTCGGGCACGCCCGGCGATGTGAGCTTCAACGCGACCATCCCGAGCGAGATCCGCTCGCCGAAGAACGACAGCCGCGCGACGAACGACTCGAGCTCGGAGCGGAACTCGTAGTCGTCATAGAGGGAATCGACGTAGCTCGCGACGCCGCGCTCCCAGACGACGTCGACGTCGGTCCAGCTGGTGTTCCGCTTGCCCTCGCGCAGCGCCTTGACCATGTACTGCTGGAATCGATCACGCTCGATCGGCCAGGCGCCGACGAGCGTCTGCAGTAGGAAGTAGCGCTCGAGCTGGTCCGGTGCCGCCGCGACCGAGCGCAGCGAGTCGGTCGCCTGCAGCCAGCGGCTGACATGTCGTTCCCACTCGCCGGGCATCCACGACAGCGCCGCGATCCTCGCCCTGACATCGGCCGAGCGCTTGGTGTCGTGGGTCATCGTCGTCAGCATCGCCTGTGGGAACCGGTCGGCTCGCGCGCCGGCCGCTGCGTGAAACGCGTCGATGTCGAGACCGAACCGATCCGGGGAGCCGCCCACGTCGTTGAGCGCCAACAGTCGTGCGTAGCGGTAGAAGGCGGTGTCCTCGACGCCCTTGGCGACGACCGCCGGAGTCGTCTGCTGATAACGGGCGACGAACTCGGGCGGGCCCGGCGCGTCGAGCAGCAGCCGCGCGCCGAGCGCGCCGTCCATTCCGGACGCGGCGATCGCGCCCCGATCGGCGTCGGCCACAGCTCCGGTGGCGGGGTCGATGTAGGTGCGGTAGACCGGCAGCGCGCAGACCGCCTGCTGCACTGATTCGACCGGGATCGTCGGATCGACGCGCGCGAGCCGTTCGATCTCCGGCACGAACGGCCCGCTGGCCTGTTCGCGCTTGGCCTCGAGCGCGATCTCCTCAAACGAGCGGGTGTCGCCGGAGACCGACTCCCATAATGCCGTCAGCGGGCGCTCGGCACGCGGGTCCACGAAGATCGCACAGACGTCGGAGAGGAACTCGTAGCCGACGGTGCCCGCGACCGGCCAATCGGGCAGCTGCTCGTCGAGTTCGCCGGCGCCCGATCGGGTGAGGATCTTCTCGACCCAGACGGTCTCGGCGCCGCCGTCGCGCAGCCGTGTGAGATACCCGAGCGGGTCGCACAGTCCGTCGGGATGGTCGATCCGCAGCGCATCGACGTCGCCCTCCCGGACGAGCGACAGCACCAGCGCGTGCGTCTGCTCAAACACGGTCGGGTCCTCCTGGCGGACGCCGGCGAGGTCGTCGATGTCGAAGAAGCGGCGGTGGCGCCCGGTTTCCGGATCGATGTCGAAGAACCGCTGGCGCAGCGTCGGCTCGGCCCAGAAGCGGTTGCGCTCGTCGACCGCCATGTGGTTCGGGACGATGTCGAGCACGATCCCGAGCCCGGCGCCGTGGGCCGCCGCGGCGAGCGACCGAAACGCGCGCTCGCCGCCGAGCTCGCGCGACAGCGAGGTCGGGTCGATCACGTCGTAGCCGTGCTCAGACCCGGGGCGGGCCTGCAGCGAAGGCGAAAGGTACAGGTGCGAGATGCCGAGGTCGCGCAGGTACGGGATCCGTCGCTCGGCGTCGGCGAATCCGAAGCTCGGCGTCAGCTGCAGGCGGTAGGTGGCGCGCAGCTTCACGCGCGTTTGAGGATCGTGATCGAGTGCCGGCAGATCGCGATCCGCTGGCGGGCTTCATAGCTGCGCGAGCCCGGCTCGGCGTCGGGCTCCTCGGTGCACAGCTCGAGCTCCCAGCGAGCCGCCATCCGCTTGTGCGGCAGCACGAACTCGTGTTGCTCTCCGTGGGCGTTGATCAACAGCAGGAACGAGTCGTCGGTGATCCGCTCGCCGCGGTCGCCGGGGGTCGGGATCGCGTCGCCGTTGAGGAACATCCCGAGCACCGGATCGCCGTGCTCCCAGTCGCGGCTGGTCATCCGCCGACCGTCGGGCCGAAACCACCAGACGTCCGGCAGCGGCCGCTTGTCGGTCAGCTGCTGGCCGCGTAGAAACGACGCGCGGCGAAACGTGCAGTGCTCGGCTCGCAGCCGGATCAGCCGCTGTGTGAACCGGTGCAGCGCGGCGCTCTCGTCGGTCTGATGCCAGCGATACCAGCTCAGCTCCGAATCCTGGCACCAGGCGTTGTTGTTGCCGTCCTGGCTGCGCCCCCGTTCGTCGCCACCGAGCAGCATCGGGGTTCCCTGCGACACCAGCAGCGTGGTCAAGAAGTTGCGCTGCTGGCGCCAGCGCAACTCGAGCACCTCTGGATCGTCGGTCGGGCCCTCGATGCCGCAGTTCCACGAGCGGTTGTCGTCGGTCCCGTCCTGGTTGTCCTCGAGGTTGGCTTGGTTGCGTTTGGTCTCATAGGAGACGAGGTCACGCAGCGTGAAGCCGTCGTGGGCGGTGATGAAGTTGATCGAGGCGAACGGGTCGCGGCCGTCAGACTCGTACAGGTCGCTGGAGCCGGCCAGGCGTGACGCGAACTGGCCGGTCGACGCCGCGCCGCGCCAGAAGTCGCGCACCGAGTCGCGGTAGACGCCGTTCCACTCCGACCACAGCACCGGGAAGTTGCCCACCTGGTAGCCACCGGGACCGACGTCCCACGGCTCGGCGATCAGCTTCACCTGCGAGAGCACCGGGTCCTGATGGATCGTGTCGAAGAACGCCGACAGCCGGTCGACGTCGTACAGCTCGCGCGCCAGCGCCGAGGCGAGGTCGAAGCGGAAGCCGTCGACGTGACACTCGGTCACCCAGTAGCGCAGCGAGTCCATGATCATCCGCAGCACCGCGGGGTGGACCGGGTTCAGCGAGTTGCCGGTCCCGGTGAAGTCCATATAGAGGCGCGGGTCGTCGGGCTCCAACCGGTAGTAGGAGGCGTTGTCGACGCCCTTGAACGACAGCATCGGCCCGAGGTGATTGCCCTCCGCGGTGTGGTTGTAGACGACGTCGAGGATCACCTCGATCCCGGCCTGGTGCAGGGCCTTCACCATCCCCTTGAACTCGCGCACCTGCTCGCCGCGCCGGCCGGTCGCCGCGTACTCGGAGTGGGGCGCGAAGTAGCCGATCGTCGAATAGCCCCAGTAGTTGCGCAGTCCGCGGTCCTGCAGGAACGACTCGTCGCAGATGTGATGGATCGGGAGCAGTTCGACGGCGGTGATCCCGAGCTCGCGCAGGTACGCCAGCGCCGGCTCGGACGCAAGTCCGGCGTAGGTGCCGCGCAGGTCCTCGCGGACCTCGGGGTGAAGCATCGTGTAGCCCTTGACGTGGGTCTCGTAGATGACCGTGTCCGCGAACGAGGTGTCCGGCGCCTGATCGCCCTCCCAGTCAAACCAGCCGTCGACCACGATCGACTTCGGCATCGCCGCGGCGTCGTCATCGTGATCGGGCTCGGAGTCGTCGTCGGGCTCGCCGTTGGGCACGTAGGGGAGCACGTCGGCGTCGGCGTCGGCGTCGACCGTCCCCTCGATCGCCTTCGCGTATGGGTCGATCAGCAGCTTCGCGGGGTTGAATCGATGGCCCTCGTCGGGCGCGTACGGTCCGTGCACCCGATAGCCGTAGCGCTGGCCGGGGCCGACGCCGGGGACATAGCAATGCCAGTTGTGCGCGCGGCGCTCGGTGACCTGGATCCGACGCTCGGTCGGGTCGTCGAGGTCATCGGCGAACAGGCACAGCTCCACCCCCTCGGCGTTCTCGGAGAACAGCGAGAAGTTGGTGCCGGCGCCGTCGTGGGCCGCTCCGAGCGGGAATGGCCGTCCGGGCCAGACCTCGCTCATCGGATCAGCGCGCCTGACATCGGCGGAAGTGTGGTCGATCCCGAGTCGATCTGCGCTCCGGTCCCGGTCTCCAGTTCGATCGTGTCGCCGCCGGTGTCGATCACCGCGGTGCGCTCGCGGTCGAAGTTGCAGACCAGCGTGTAGACGCCACGGCGTACGAGCAGCCACCGGTCGGTCTCGTTGAAGCGGATCTCGCCCGCGTCACCGGCGATCAATCGTTGGCGGGCCTCGATCAGGCGCAGATACAGCTCGGCGATCGCCGGGTCCGCCTCGCGAGTGAGCTTTGAGCGCTCAAACGTCGCGGGGTCCTCCGGGTCGGGGATCTCGTCGGCGAACGCCGCAAACCGAGCGAACTCCTGGCGGCGGCCGCTGCGCGTCGCCTCGGCCAGCTCGGGATCGATGTGGTTCGAGAAGAACTGAAACGGCGCACGCTCGCCGTACTCCTCGCCCATGAACAGCATCGGCGTGAACGGCGCGAGCAGCGTGCAGAACGCCGCCAGCGGCCGGGCCGGTGCCGGCATCCGGTCCCCGAAGGCACGGTTGCCGATCTGATCGTGGTCCTGGGAGAAGACCACGAACGAGGTCGTCGGCAGGTCGTCGGCCGGCGCCCCGAATCGGCGTCGCCGAAACCGCGAGAAGCCGCCGTCGTCGACGTGCGGGCGATGAAAGGCCTTCGCGAGCTGGGCGACCGTGCCGAAGTCCGCGTAGTAGCCGTCGCGCTCGTCGCTCACCAGCGTCCGCAGCGCGTGGTGGAAGTCGTCGGCCCAGGCGGCGTTGCAGCCGTATCCGCCACGCTCGCGAGGGCGCATCACCCGCGGGTCGTTGAGCCCCGACTCGGCGATCACGTAGGCGTCGGGCTTGCACGCGTGCACCCTTCGCGCGACCTGCGCGACGATGTGCTCGGCGCTGGAGTCGAAGATCGCGTGGATCGCGTCGAGCCGCAGCCCATCGAGCCCGACCTCGCCGATCCAGTACTCGGCCGACTGGCAGACCCATTCGCGAACCGGATCGCACCAAGCGTCGTCGAAGTTGATCGCCTTGCCCCACGGGGTCTCGTAGGTGTCGGTGAAGTACGGACCGAACGCCGTCAGCGCCGTGACCCCCGAGGCGCCGACATGGTTGTAGACGACGTCGAGGATCACCGCGAGGCCGCGGGCGTGGGCCGCCGCGACCAGCCCGGAGAGTCGCTCGGGGCCGCCGTAGGAGGACTGCGCGGCGCTCAGGTAGACGCCGTCGTAGCCCCAGCCGCGGGCGCCCGGGAACTCGGCGACCGGCATCAGCTCGATCGCGGTCACGCCGAGCTGCGCGAGCCGGTCGAGCTCCCCGATCGCGGCCTCGAAGGTGCCCTCGGCGCTGAACGTGCCGATGTGCAGCTCGTAGATCAGCAGCTGCTCGGGGGTTGGGATCGCGAAGCCGTCGTGCGCCGCGGGCAGCGCCCGGGTGTCGAGCAGCCGCGACGGTCCGCGCAGCCCCTCGGGCTGCCAGCGGCTGCACGGGTCGGGCAGTCGCCGGCCGTCGATCACGAACGCGTAGTCATCGCCCGCGTGGGCCGCGACGGTCGCCTCGCGGACGCCGTCGCCCGCGTCCGGCAGCGGATCACGACGATCGCCGACCGCCAGCTCGACTGTGCTCGCGTGCGGGGCCCAGACGCGGAACTCCGCGCGTTCGGCGTCGATCACGCGCGCACCGAGTGGCCGTTCCCAGGGATGGATTGCGGTTGCGGTCATCGGAGAGCTACGGGGACGGCTGGGATGAATTGGTCCGTGGCGGATCCATTTATCCCAACCGCGAGCCGCGAACCGGGCGCGGCGGCCCGCCATTCAATCAGTACTCGGGCCCGGGTCATACAAGTGTTGAGAATCCACGTGTGGGCCGGTTGACGCGCGCTCAGAGCCGGGCTATGGTCAGCGGGTCGCGACGATGTGAACGCTAACATCGGACCGGGAGTGAGCACGAGCGCGCCACCGCGCCAGGGCAGCGCCGCGTAGCGGCGGCGCCGATTCGCTCGCTACACCCAAAGGAGGAGGATCATGCACAGCACGTTTCGTGCGGTCTTGCGCACACGCGCGGCCGCGATCGGCTCCGCCGCTCTACTGACGGCCGGAGCCTCGGCTGCGGTCGTGGCGACGACGAGCGCCAGTGCGGCCAAGCCCGCCTCGGGCGCGGGGATCAGCGCCGTCAAGTGGGGCAAGGCCAACGGTAAGACGGTCAAGCTCTACACGCTGCGAAACGGCCGCGGGATGGCCGTCAAGATCAGCACCTACGGTGCCGACGTGCAGTCGATCATCGTGCCCTCGAGCCATGGCGCGACGAACGTCGCGCTCGGGTTCCCGAAGCTGTCGGACTACGTCCACGACTTCACCCAGGGCGCCCGCAACAAGCCGTGGCCGTTGGCCGGCGGCTCCGGCGACACCTATTTCGGCGCCACGATCGGTCGCTACGCCAACCGGATCGCCAACGGCAAGTTCAAGCTCAACGGCAAGACCTACAAGCTCGATCAGAACAACGGCGTCAACTCGTTGCACGGCGGCTACCTGGGCTGGAACACGCACGTCTGGTCGGCGAAGACAGCGATCTCGTCAGCGGGTCCGGCGGTCACGATGAGCGCGACCTTCCCGGCCGGGGAGGGCTGCCTGAAGAAGCTCAGCCCGGGCTGCACCGGCTATCCGGCGGCGATGCGCGCGAGCGTCACGTTCACGCTCACCCGCTCCGATCAGCTGCAGCTGTCCTACAAGGCGACCAACCTCTCAAAGAAGCTGTCGACGGTCGTCAACCTCACCAACCACACGTACTTCAACCTCGGTGGTGAGGCTTCGGGCAACGTCTACAACCAGCTGCTGGCGATCAACAGCTCCAAGTACACGCCGACGAACACCAGTCAGATCCCCGAAAAGCCGTACTTCCTGTCGGTCGCCGGCACGCCGTTCAACTTCCAGACGGCGCACACGATCGGTAAGTACCTGTACGACGGGACGATGCCCGACGGCACCAAGGGGCCGCTGCGCCAGCTCGTCGTCGCCCACGGCTATGACCACAACTGGGTGGTCCGAGGCAGTGGCTACCGGCTCGCCGCGGTCGCGCAGGATCCGACCAACGGCGTCACGCTGAAGACCTACAGCGATCAGCCGGGGGTCCAGGTCTACACCAGCAACTACCTGGTCGGCGATCTGGTCGGGACCAGCGGCAAGATCTACCGTCAGGGCCAGGCGTTCACGTTGGAGACCCAGCACTATCCCGACTCGCCCAACCACATCGGTCAGAAGGGCTGGCCGACGACGGTCGTCAAGCCGGGCGCGACGTTCACCACCAAGACCGCGTTCGCGTTCTCGGTCGATGGCAAGTCGCTGGCGGGCACGAACCCGTTCAAGTAGCGCTGAGGGGTGTGCGGCTTCTCCCACGGGTCGGGAGGAGTCGCACACAACAATGTTCGAGCGGGCGGTGCATGCACCGCCCGCCGATCGGCGCATGCGCCGATCGGAGCGGGGCCGCATGCGGCCCCGCTTTCCAGCGATAACTGCCTTCAGATACGGCTAGCTGGGCTCGGGTACCAGCCAGATCGCCGCCAGCGGCGGCAGCGTCAGCTCGGCCGAGACCGGCTGATCGTTCCACGGGATCGGTTCCGGCGCCACGCCACCGAGGTTGCCGACGTCCGAGCCGCCGTAGAACGAGGAGTCGGTGTTGACCAGCTCGCGCCACCGGGTCGACTTCGGCAGCCCCAACCGGTAGCCGTAGCGCGGGACCGGTGACAGGTTCGCGACGAACACGACCACGCGGTCGCCGTCGGCCGAGCGCCGCGCGAACGCGATCACGTTGTTGTCGGCGTCGTTGGGCTCCAGCCACGAGAAGCCGTTGGGGTCGGCATCGAGCTCGTACAGCGCGGGCTCGGAGCGGTAGGCGTGGTTGAGATCGCGCACGAGCGCCTGGATGCCGGCGTGGGCGGGCTGCTCGAGCAGATGCCAGTCGAGCGAGCGCTCATGGCTCCACTCGGCGACCTGGGCGAACTCAGAGCCCATGAACAGCAGCTTCTTGCCCGGATGGGCCCACATGTAGGCGTACAGGGCACGCAGGTTGGCGAGCTTCTGCCAGGGGTCGGTGCCGCCCATCTTCGTGTACAGCGAGCCCTTGCCGTGGACCACCTCGTCGTGAGACAGCGGCAGCACGAAGTTCTCCGAGAACGCGTACATCAGCGAGAACGTCAGCTCGTGGTGGTGGTAGCGGCGGTAGATCGGGTCCTGCTCGAAGTAGCCGAGCGTGTCGTGCATCCAGCCCATGTTCCACTTGAAGCCGAACCCGAGGCCGCCGAGGTAGGTCGGGCGCGACACGCCCGGCCATGCGGTCGATTCCTCGGCGGCCGAGATCACGCCGGGTTGATCGGCGTACAGCAGCTCGTTGAGCTGCTTGAGAAACGCGACCGCGTCGAGGTCCTCGCGGCCGCCGAACTCGTTGGGCACCCATTCGCCGTCGCGACGTGAGTAGTCGAGGTACAGCATCGACGCGACGGCGTCGACCCGGATCCCGTCGACGTGGTACTCGCGCAGCCAGAACAGGGCGTTTGAGATCAGGAAATTGCGGACCTCGTGGCGCCCGAAGTTGAACACGAGCGTGCCCCAGTCCGGATGGGCGCCGCGCCGTGGGTCGGCGTGCTCATAGAGCGCGGTCCCGTCAAAGCGGGCGAGCGCGAACTCGTCGCGCGGGAAGTGCGCCGGGACCCAGTCGAGGATCACCCCGACGCCGCGAGCATGGAGTCGATCGATGAACCCGCGCAGGTCGTCGGGCGTGCCGTAGCGCGGCGTCGGCGCGTAGTAGCCGGTCACCTGATAGCCCCACGAGCCCGTGAACGGGTGGGCCATCACCGGCAACAGCTCGACGTGGGTGAAGCCGAGATCGGTGGTGTACGCCGACAGCTCGTCGGCCAGTTCGGCGTAGCTGAGCGAGCGGTTGTCCTGCAGCGAGTTCAGCCGCCATGAGCCGAGGTGGACCTCGTAGATCGACATCGGCCCGCTCAGCGGCTGGTGCTCTGAGCGTTGACGCAGGAACTCGGCATCCTCGTCAGACCAGCGGTGGCCGGGCTCGAACACGACCGATGCCGTCTTCGGCGGGAGCTCGGTCTGCAGCGCGTACGGGTCGGCCTTGAGCAGCAGCTCGCCGTCGCCCGACAGGATCTCGTACTTGTAGCGCTCGCCGGCGCCGACCCCGGGCAGGAAGATCTCCCAGATGCCGCCGGAGCCCATCGACCGCATCGGGTGCAGACGGCCGTCCCAGGAATTGAAGTCGCCGACGATCGAGACGGTTCGTGCCGACGGCGCCCAGACGGCGAATGCGGTCCCGACCACATGCTCGTGGGTGATGACGTGACTGCCGAGCTTGTCGTAGAGCCGCTCGTGGCGGCCCTCGCCGATCAGATGCAGGTCGAGCTCACCGATCGTCGGGCTGAACGCATACGGATCGTCGATCGTGAACGTGCCGCTGTCGCCGTAGTCGACCTTGACCCGGTAGCTCAGCGGCAGCGTCTGCTTGGGGATCGAGCCCTCGAAGATCCCCGCCGGGTGGATCGGCTTGAGCGCCACCGAGCGGCCCTTCGCCGGTTTGACCGACACCTTCTGCGCCGTCGGTCGCATCACCCGCACGGTCACCGACCCGTTCTTGCCGGGGTGGGCGCCGAGCACCGCGTGCGGGTCTGGATGCTCGCGGTGGACGAGCCGCTCTAGCTCGGACTTCGCAATCGGACTCACGTCGCCTCCTGCAGCAGCGCAACGATCCCCGCGATCGGGATCGGCAGCCAGTCGGGTCGGTTGTCGAGCTCGTAACGGAGCTCGTAGATCACCTTCTCGAGCTCGAACACCGACAGCAGGCTCGCGATCGCGGCGTCGCCGTCGGGCAGCAACCTCGGTTCGATCGTCGCCAGGTACCGGTCCAGGAACACCTCGCGGGCGCGGCGCTCGAACGCGTCGGCGGTGACGGTCTCAGCAGATCCGTGCGCGGCATAGGCAAACGAGCGCAGCATCCCGGCGACATCGCGCAACGGCGAGGTCTTACGCCGGCGCTCGGCCAGCGGCCGGGCCGGCTCGCCCTCGAAATCGATGATCACCCAGCCGTCGGCGACCCGCAGCGTCTGTCCGAGGTGGTAGTCGCCGTGGGTTCTGATCATCAGACCGCCGAGCCCGAGCCGGGCGTGGTGGGCGAGCTGATCGCGCAGCTGCGGACCGCTGCCGGCCAGCGCAGACGCCCGCTCGTCGTCGGCCAGTGCGACGAACACGCTGTCGATCTGCTGGTCGAGCTCGATCACCGGCAGGGTGAGATCGTCGGCGCTCGGTCGCTCCGGCGCGAACGCGGGATCGCGCTCGTCGCAGGCCAGCACGTTGTGCAGTTCGGCGGTCGTCCGCCCGAGCTCGCCGAGCGAGGTCAACAGCATCGCGGGATCGGCGGCGAGCCGTTCGAGCGCCAGCTCCCAGCCGCCGGTTGCGTCCGGGTGAAACCGCTGCGCGACCCCGAGCGTCGCGCGCAACGAGCTGCCCTCGTATTCGTAGTAACCCTGCAGCGGGGCGATCGAGGGATACCCGTGGGCCGTCAGAAAGCGCAGCATCTCGAGCTCGGGGTTGACGCCCGGCTCCAGCCGCCGGAAGACCTTCAGCACGGTCCGCTCGGCGAACACGATCGACGAGTTGGACTGCTCGACGCCGATCGGGCGGACCGGGTGATCGTGCGGCAGCGGAGCGCCGGCGCCGACACGGGCAAAGCGCATTTGGCCGTCATCGGTGTCCACCACCAGTTCGTCGTCGATCGCTCGCAGCAGCTCGCGCGCGAGCTCCGGATCGGCGACCGCGTCGAGCAGAAAGCGATCGTCGTCAAGCCGCTGGATCGGCTCACGACCATGCAGCTGGTTCGCCGAGACGACGCACAGCGGCAGCTGGTAGCGCTCGCGTGCGCCGGTCGTGAGCCGCACGTCGGCGAGCACCAGCACAAGCGGCGAGTCGGACTCCAGCGAGACCGTGTGCTCGAGCGTGAGCGATGCGATCGTGCGCGACTTCGTCTGATACCAGCGCCGGCTGGCCAGCCAGTCGGCGACCGCCTCGGGCGCCAGCGCCGCCAGCACGTCGCGCGTGTCGACGCGGCCGGTCACCGCTGCACCTCGAGGATGTGTGCCTGGCGCCAGCCGGGTGCGAGCCGGACGAAGTTCGATCCGATGCGCCACTGGTAGCTCTCGCCCGAGAGCAGGTCGTGGGCGGTGAAGCTCGGCGGCGTCCCGAGTGCCTCGGGGATCAGCACACTGCCCTCCTGGGGCTGGTGTGGATCGATCGAGACGACGCAGATCAGCGCGTCGTCGCCGGTCCGCTTGCAGTACGCGATCAGCGCGTCGTTGGCGGTCTCGAGGAAGGTGATGTTGGACAGCTCCTGCAGCGCCGGGTGGGATCGGCGGATCGCGTTGATCTGGCCGATCATGCCCAGCAGCGGCCCGTCGAGCGCGCGCGTCTTGCGTTCGTACTTCTCCGAGTGCAGATATTCCTCGCTGCCCGCTCGGACCGGCACGTTCTCGAAGTGCTCGAAGCCCGAGTAGATCCCGTAGCTGGGGCTGAGCGTCGCGGCCAGCGCCAGTCGCGCTTGAAACGCGGGTGGGCCGCCGTGCTGCAGGTACTCGTGCAGGATGTCGGGGGTGTTCGCGAAGAAGTTGGGGCGGAAGTAGTCCTGCTCGCCCGAGTAGGCGAGCTCGGAGACGTACTCGGTCAGCTCCCAACGCGAGTTCTTCCAGGTGAAGTAGGTGTAGGACTGGGTGAAGCCGAGCTTGGCGAGGTGGCGCATCACCGAGCGCTTGGTGAACGCCTCCGCGAGGAAGATCACGTCCGGGTGTGAGCTGTGGACGCGTTCGATCAGCCAGCTCCAGAAGCCGAACGGCTTGGTGTGTGGGTTGTCGACCCGGAACACGGTCACGCCGCACTGCACCCAGTGCAGGATCGCCGCCAGTTGCGCCTCCCACAGCGAGCGCCAGTCGTCCGAGCTCCAATCGAAGTTGTAGATGTCCTGATAGCGCTTGGGCGGGTTCTCGGCGTACTTCAAGGTGCCGTCCGGACGGCGCTGAAACCACTCCGGGTGCTCGGTCAGCCACGGATGGTCGGCGGACGCGTTCAGGGCCCAGTCCAGCGCGACGTCGATCCCGAGCTCGTTGGCGGCGGCGGTCAGGTCGCGCAGGTCGGCCTCTGAGCCCAGCTCGGCGTGGATTGCCTGATGGCCGCCGGTCCGATCACCGATCGCGTACGGTGAGCCGGGGTCGTCGGGGCTGGCGACGAGCGTGTTGTCGCGCCCCTTGCGGTGAGTCAGCCCGATCGGATGGATCGGCGTCATGTAGAGCACGTCGAAGCCGAGCTCGGCGAGCCTCGGCAGCTGCGCCTTGACCCCCGGAAAGCCGCCCCAGGAGCGTGGAAAGAGCTCATACCAGGAGCCGAACCGGGCGCGCAGCCGATCGACGTGCGCGCGCAGCGGCGGCTGCAGGGAGGTGCCGTCGACTCGGATCGGATCACGCTCGATCGCCGCTGCCAGCTCGTCGCCGAGCGCCGCGTCGTGCTTGGCGCTGTCGGGCACCGTCGGATCGGTCAGCTCGGCGATCGCGTGCTCGATCAGCTGCCGGTCGGTCGCGTCGGTGCTGTGCTGGGCTGCTTGGCGCAGCAGCACGACGCCCTCCGAGAGCTCGCCCGAGAGGTCGGATTGGTCGGCCTGCAGCTTGCGCCGCAGCTCGTCGCGCCAGGTACCGAAGCGGTCGGTCCAGGCCTCGACCGTGTATTCCCAGAGCCCGGGCCGGTCGACCGTGAATCGGCCCGCCCAGCGGACCCCGCCGAGGCGCGCGTCGATCCGGCGTAGCTCCGCCTCGCCGCTGACGCCGTCGGGGTCGGTGTGGCGAACAACCGCACGAAGCAGCTCGTGGCCGTCGCGAAACACGTCGGCCGAGACCTCGACGACGTCGCCGACGCAGCGCTTGATCGGGTACGCGCCACCGTCGACGACGGGCGCCGGATACTGGATCACGATCCTGGGCGGCTCGGACGCGAGCGGTTCGGCACTCGTCGCGAGCGGCCCGGCGGCGCGCGTGGTGGGGCTGGGCTCGTCGGTACGAATGGTCACGGGTTGCAGACAACTTAGAGGTTGCCTCTACACCCTGCGTGTGCGGATCGTGATCGCCCGACCGAGCGATCTCGGGACGCAGACGCGAGTGCCGGCGGCGCCACCGCGAGCGTCGAGGATCCGGCAGTCCGCCGATCCGCAGCCCAGACGCGCGCGGGAGGGTGTCGAGACAACCTCTCTTATCCCAGGGAGGTCAACCCGCTAAACACCAGCTGGCGTGACACCGATGACCGAGCACGTACGATCGGCGGGCGTCCAGCTGCACATCACGTCGCTGCCGGGGGGCCGACTCGGGCGTGAGGCATTCCGGTTCGTCGACTGGCTGGCCGACGCCGGCCAGCGCTGGTGGCAGGTGCTGCCGCTGGGTCCGCCCGACCGCTACCGCTCGCCCTACAAGTCAAGCTCGGCGTTCGCCGCCTGGCCCGGGCTGCTGGCCGAGCGCCGCGCTCGGGTGACGAGCTCGGAGCTGCTCGAGTTTCGCGAACGTCACGCCTACTGGCTGCCGTCGTGGGAGCGTTACGCCGGCCGCGGCGCCGCGCTGGCGCAGGTCCGGTTCGAGCGCGAGTGGGCCGAGCTGTGCGCGTACGCAGCGCAGCGCGGCGTGTACGTGTTCGGCGACATCGCGATCTACGTCTCACCGGGCGGTGCCGACGAACGTTGCTGGCCGGAGCTGTTCAGCGACCGCCTACTGGCGGGGGCGCCACCGGACATCTACACCGACGCGGGGCAACTGTGGGGCAACCCGGTCTACGACTGGCCGGCGCTGCAGCGGCGTGGGTATCGCTGGTGGGTGGAGCGGATCCGTCGCACCCTGGGGTTGTTCGAGATGGCGCGGATCGACCATTTCCGGGGGTTGGTGGCGTACTGGGGCGTGCCCACCGGCGCCCGTACGGCTGCGTCGGGCAGCTGGCGACGGGGACCGGGACTCGGTCTGTTCCGTGCGATCGAGCGATCGCTCGGCACCACCGGCCGCCCCGTCGGTGCCGACTGGTCGGGGCCACTGTCGCTGCCGCTCGTCGCCGAGGATCTGGGGGTGATCACCAAGCCGGTGCAACGGCTGCGCCACGCGCTCGCAATGCCCGGCATGCTCGTGATGCAGTTCGGGATGGAGCCCGACGAGCCGTCCAGCCCGCACCGGCTCGAGCACCACACCGAAGACCGGATCGTCTACACCGGCACCCACGATCAGGACACCGTCCGCGGCTGGCTGCAGTCGCTGTCGCCGCAGCAGCGGGCGTTCGTCGACGCCGAGCTGCGGCGACACGGGTTCGCCGATCCCCGTGAGCCGTGGTGGGGGATGATCCGGCTGACGCACTCCTCGCCGGCACGGACGGTGATCGTCCAGGCTCAGGACGTACTCGGGCTCGGTTCCCAGGCGCGCATGAACATGCCCGGCTCGGCCACGGGCAGCTGGCGCTGGCAGGCACGACCGCGCGCGTTCACCCGCGCGCTGGCGCAACGGCTGCGCGAGGTCACCGCCGAGTCGGGGCGCCTGCCCGGCGCAGCGGCGGAGGCTCGCCGACCGCAACTGCACGTCGCGGCGGCTCGGCGCCGCGGTGGCTGACTGAACTTTGTGATCTGCGTACAGAGGGGTTGTACGCAGATCACAGAGTACGAGTTGGCGAGGCCGAGGGACACGATGATCGCGCGGTCAAGCCGGATCAGGTCGGCGTCTGAGGGCCGGCCGATGCGCTCGCCGAGGCTCGTGTTGGGGATCCTGGTGGGCGCTCTTTGCGGTGGCGTCGGCTCAGCCGCCGCGCCGTGCCGCACGGGCGGCCGCGCCGGCTCAGCCGCCGCGCCGTGCCGCACGCGCGGCCGCGGCCGCGCGCAGACGCTGCTTGGTGTCGCGGTAGACGTAGGTGACGTCGCCCCGCAGTCGCTGCCAGCGAGTGCTGTCGTAGGCGACCAGCGAGGCCGGGGCGACGCGCGCCGGGAGCCCGTCGGCGGCGAGCGCTGCCAGCGCCCGCTCGGCGATCGCGATCTGCCCGAACGCGGTCGGGTGGACCAGGTCGACCATCACCTGGTTGCGTGCGCCGAAGTCCCCGAGATCGACGATCAGCGCGCCGCGCGCGGCGGCGTTGCGCGTGATGATCGCGTTGGCGCCGGGGACGGCGGCGTCCGCCGGTGGTCGGCCGAGCCGTCGGGGTACGGTCACCGCCAGGACCCGCTCGCACCGGGACCTCAGGAACGTCAGCGCCGTGTCGTGATCGCGCGCGAACCGGGCCGGGTCCCAGTCGAGCGCCCGCACATCGTTGACCCCGATGTAGAGGCAGCCGACGTCGTAGCGGCCACGATCGCCGGTCCGCGACTGAAACGCGGGCAGTTGCTGCGTGACCAGGTCGCGAGCTCGCGCCCCATCGACCGCGTAGCCGCTGTAGGGCAGCGCCAGCGCCCGCGCCGTCCACAACGCCCAGGACTGCAGCGCCACGCCCCACTGCAACTCGCCACCGCCGTTGGTGATCGAGTCGCCGAACGCGAGCACGCCGAGCGTTCCGAGCCCGTCGGCGTCACTGGCCGTCGACATCGACGCGACATTAGAGCGCGAACGATGGCGAGAAGGTGAGAATTATTCGCAGCCTTTCGCCAAAGTTCCGCCGCGCACCCCGCGTGGGCGCAAGCAGCAACGACGCGCTCGTGCGCCGGCAGCCGTCAAGGTCAAGGGCGCTACCGACCGCAGTTGCAACCGTTCGTCAACAACTCCGCAACAACTTCGCGCACAGCTGCCGCCATCATCCTGTTGCGGCCGTCGCGGCCTTCCGGTTCTTCCTCCTCTTGCCGGATACGTCGAGATCGGCGGCCGACCAAGCTTCGACCTCGCCTCCTGCCGGCAGCGCCCGGCGGGCGGCGAGAGCGAAGCTAGTGGGTCTCCCACTGGTGGGCCTCCCACTGGTGGGCCTGCCCACGAGGTGTCACTGGCGCCGGTCGATCGTGAACGTATCGACCCCGGGGGTCACCGGGTCGCCCGTCTTGGTCGTCGCCGTATAGGCAGCGCTGATCGTGTCCATGGTGATCGTCAGCTCGAGAAAACCCCAGTGGGTGCTGTCGCCAAACTCGAACACCACGTCGTCGGTGACGTGTTCTCCGGTGGTCGCGTCGTTGGCGAGGCGGTGGAGATTGTGGTAGCCGCCGTTGCCGATGACCACGTAGGTCAGCGGCTGACCGTTCGCGAGCGTGCGAGTGAACCGCTGGTAGTCGTGCACGTGACCTGACAGCACCAGGTCCGGGAACCGGCCGGCCGCCGCAAAGCAGCCGTCGAGCGCGGTGCCCATGCTCGCCGACCCGCCGTGGAACTGGTCGACGGAGTAGGGCGGGTGATGCAAGCTGACGATCAGCGGTCGGTCGGTCGCGGCCGCCCGCAGTTCGGCAGTGATCCAGTCGAGCTGGGATTGCTCCAAGCGCCCGCCCGAGGGTACGTTGGTGTAGACCCCGATGATCGTCACCGCGGCGAGTGTCAGCGTCCAATCGCAGTACGGCTGCGTCTCGGTGTCGCGCTCGTATTCCTCCATCCCGACCGGGAGCGCCGGCGCGGACGCGCAGAAGTTGGCCATGAACGTGTCAAGCGGCTTGCGGGTTGGATCGTCGGTGGTGTCACCGTCGTGGTTTCCCGGGATGCCGACGATCGGCAGCTGGAGGTGGCCGTACGCCTCATAGAACTGCGGCGCGTACTGGCTCGCGTCACCGTTGAAGTAGACGACGTCGCCGACCGTGTACACGAACGCCGGCTCGGGCGGCTGCGTTGCGCGCGCCTGCATCGCATTGGAGACGGCGTTCTGCGGATCCGGGTCCATGACGCCGCCGTGGTCGCCGATCACCAGCAAGGTGATCGGCACACCGTCGCTGATCCCGAGCGCCGGTCCAGCCGCGCGCCCCGGGGTGCCGTCGGGCAACGGTTGGACGCCGGCCTCGGGGTGGCGATCGTGCTGCAGTTGCTCGGCGGCTGTGACCGTCGAGGAAAGCCCGACCCTGCGTGCCATGACCGGTCCTTTGGACGGATGGATGCTGACACCGGCGAGCCTAAGGCGGCGCGGACCGAAACACAACCGGGTGTCAGGGCCGAAGCGCTGACTGTGTGTGGCTCCGCCACAGCGTCGGACCAACGGCTTCGCCGTCGGTGCCCGCGTGCTTGCCTGACGGCCCCCGGCCTCGCCGTTTCAGGCACAACGTCTCAGGTAGCCTTGCGGCAATGTGGGAGCGGGAGGGGCCGATCAGGGTTATCGCTGCCGAGGATTCATTTGTCGTGCGTGAGTTCCTCGCCGCGGCGATCGAGCAGTCGCAGGAGCTGGATCTGGTCGCGGTCTGCTCGGATCGAATCGAGCTCGAACGTGCGATTGGCGCGACCGGCCCGGATGTCGTCGTGACCGACATCAGGATGCCGCCGTCGGGGGCGGACGAGGGGATCCGAGTCGCGGCCGCACTGCGCGACACGCATCCGGAGATCGGCGTCGTCGTACTCAGCCAGTACGCCGATCCCGCATACGCGCTGGCGCTGCTCGAGTCTGGGTCCGGACGCCGCGCGTACCTGCTCAAGGAGCGGATTCGCAGCCGTCAGGAGCTGGTCGCGGCGATCGAGGCGGTCGCCACGGGCGGCTCGGTGATCGACCCGAAGATCGTCGACGCGCTGATCGAGGCGCGCACGCGGCGCGAACGGTCACCGCTGGCCGAGCTCACCCCACGTGAGCGCGAGCTGCTGAGCGAGATCGCGACCGGCAAGAGCAACGGCGCGATCGCCGAGAGCCTGGTGCTGACCAAGCGAGCGGTCGAGAAGCACGTCAACTCGATCTTCTCCAAGCTCGGGCTGCCCGAAGACCACGACGTCTCGCGACGGGTCAAGGCGACGCTGATTTACCTCGCCGACGCCGACCCGCGTCCGACGCGCTGAGCTCCGGTCCGGCGCGCGCCCGACGCGCTGAGCTCCGTCCGGCGCTCAGCAGAGCAGCCCGGCGCTCGAGGCCCGCTGCACGGCCTGCGACCGAGATCCGACGTCGAGCTTGCGATAGATCGCGTGGACCTGGGTCTTGACGGTGTTGACCGACACGCCGAGCCGCTCGGCGATCTCGCGAAACGAATGGTGGCTGGGCAAGAACCGCAGCACTCGCAGCTCCGCGATCGTCAGCGATGACGGCCCGTAGAGGTTCGTCTCGGCGGTCCGGTCGATCTGCGCCCAGGCGTCGTCGAGCCAACCGGTCAGGGTCGTCTGTCCGGGAACCCGCCGGGCCGAGGACGAGGCCTCGGCCAGCAGTGTCCGCGCCCGCACGATCTCCGAGAGGCCGATCGCCGCGCGCGCCAGCAGGATCCGCACCTCCGCGTCATACCAGGAGATCGAGACCGGACCTGACTGCAGGCGCTCGACCCCGCGTCGCAGATCGTGCTTGGCCGTATCGAGTACGCCCGCGTCCGCCAGCGTCGCGGCGCTGACGGCGAACACGAGCGAGGTCATCGGGTGGGCGGCGAGCTGGCCGTGAGCGCCGACGATCGCGACCGCTTGGCGGCTGAGCTCGCCCGCGAGCTCCGCCTGGTTTCGGTCAAGCGCGATGATCGCCAGTTGCGCCAGGCATGACGCGCGCAACAGTGCTCCGTCGACGACGCCGCGATCGGCGCCCTCGCGCAGTGCCGCGACGGCGGCGTCGGGGTCTCCGGCGAGGTGCAGCGCGGTGCCGCCGAGCCAGCGGCAGATCCCGCGCCAGGGGCTGTGATCGGGTTCGAGCTGGTAGGCACGGGCCGCGTCGCGCACCATCTGCGCCGGCCCATCCTTGGCTGCCGCGGCCTCGATCACCGCGCTCACCGTCGATCCCGCCGCGGGGCCGGCGCAATCGTCTGAGGGCGCGGCGCTGCCCTCGGCGAAGCGCGCCCAGTGGCGGGCCTCCTCGATCCGTCCATCCGCCAGCCGACAACAGGCCGTCGACAGCGCCAGCGGCGCGCACCCGGCGATTTGCTCGGTGGTCAGGCTCCGCAGCGAGGCCTGCACGATCGAGGTCGAGCCGTCGGCGAGCAGCCTCGCGGCCTGGGGCCAGATCAGCGCTCCGACCAGCACCGGATCGCGGGTCGCCGCCGCGTGACCGACGGCGAGCTCGAGCTCGCCGTGCGCGCGGCGCCATTCGCAGGCGCGCCGCTGCAGCTCGCGCTCGTGGTCCGGTTCGGTCCGGCGCAGCTCGCCGAGCAACGTCGAGCGGAACACCCCGTGCCATCGAAACGAGTCGCGGCGGCGGTCGGTGGCGACCAGCAGGGCGTTGCCCTCAGCCAGCTCACGCAGCATCGTCGCCGAGTCGCGGCGCCCGAGCACGGCGTCGCAGATCGGTCCCGACAGCTGCTGCAGGACCGATGCGTGGCGCAGGAATCGCCGTCCGTCGGCGTCGAGGCGATCGAGCACCTCATCGCGGAGGTACTCGGCGATCACGTGATCCTCGGGGTCGAGGCCGAGCCGGTTCGGTTCGGTTTCATCGGTGGCGATCAGCGCGGCCAGATAGAGCATCGCCGGCCATCCCTCGGTCTGCTCCACGAGGGTGCGGATCTGTGTCGGCTCGGTCGCAGCACCGGTGCCGAGCAGCAATTGTTCGGCCTCGGCGCAGGTCATTCGCAGATCGCCGGTGCGCAGCTCGACGAGCTCGCGGCGGGCGCGGATCGCGCCGAGCCCGAGCGGCGCGCGGGAGCGGGTGGCGATCGCCAGCCGGCAGCCGCCGCGGAGCTCGTCTCGCAGAGCGTCGACCAGCGCCGACAGCTCGGACGGGTCGATCGCGTGGGCGTCGTCGAGCACGATCACGGCGTCCCGTGTGGTGAGCGCGGCGGCGACGACCAGCGCGTGGACCGTCTCGTGCAGGTCGACCAGTAGCGGCGGGCGGCCTCGCAGCCAGCCGAGCTTCTCGGCGGCGGCGCCGAGCGACGCGACGGCGCCGTGCGCATTGTCGCCGGGCGCCAGCTGTACCCGCAGAAACGGGCTGCGGTCACACGCCGCCCATTCCGAGAGCAGCGACGACTTGCCGTAGCCGGCGGGCGCGCAGAGCACGATCAGGGCTCCGTCGGCTGAGCTCACCAGCCGTCGCACGAGCCGCGGCCGTGGCACCAGCGCGTCGTCGAACGCAGGGTCGATCGACGCTACGGTCGCGGTCGCGATCGATGGGGTCAGCAGCTCAGTGGTCACGGGACTCCGTCCGGTCGGTAAGAGCGTGTCTGATTTTTTCGCTCACGGCGGGGTGATTCGCAAACCGGCCCCCTTGTGTCGGGTAGGGGGCGAGCACCACTCTTCACCCGATCCGCATGATGATTATCGAACACCGTCCGATGAGATCGGGTGGTGCCTGCAGAGCAGCGCGCCGCGGCCGGGTGCCGTGGCATCGTCGATCCGGTGCCCGCCGAGCAACGCGCCGCCACCGACGGCCGTGGCATCGTCGATCCGGTGCCCGCCGAGCAGCACGCCGCCACCGACGGCCGTGGCATCGTCGATCCGGTGCCCGCCGAGCAGCACGCCGCGGCCGAGCGCCGCGGCATCGTCGATCCGCGGCTGCTGCGCTATGCGCGCGCGACGCGCACGCTGATCGTCGCCACGGTCGTGCTGTCGGCAATCGGCGGTCTGCTGTTGATCGCCCAGGCATGGCTATTGGCCGATGTGATCGCATCGGTGTTCGGCGGCGGCAGCCTGGACTCGGTGGCGACGCCACTGATCGTGCTGGGGGCGGTCGTGCTGACTCGCTCGGCGGTGGCCTGGGCGGTCGGGGCCGTCGGCGGCCGATCCGCGGCCGCCGCCAAGCAGCAGCTGCGTGCCGCGCTGCTGGCCCGAGTGCTCGAGCGATCTCCGCTGATCAGCGCGCAGCGCAGCCGCAGTGGCGAGCTGACGGTGCTCGCGACCCGCGGTCTGGATGCGCTCGATCCGTACTTCTCGCAGTACCTGCCGCAGCTGGTGGTCGCGCTGTTGGTTCCCGCCGCGATCACGATCGCCGTGCTCGCCTCGGACTGGATCTCGGGCGCGATCATCATCCTCACGATCCCGTTGATCCCGCTGTTCATGGCGTTGGTCGGCGCCGGCACGCGCGAGCGCACGTCGCGTCAGCTGCATGCGCTGCAGCGGCTGGGCGGTCACTTCCGCGATCTGGTCGCGGGCCTGCCGACGCTCAAGGTGTTCGGCGCGGCCGATCGCCAGCTGCAGTTGATCGGGGAGGTCGGCGAGCGCCACCGGTCGGCCTCGATGCGCGTCCTGCGCGTCACGTTCCTGTCATCGCTGATCCTCGAGCTGCTGGCGACGGTGTCGGTCGCGCTCGTCGCCGTGGCCGTTGGCCTGCGCCTGCTGGGCGGCCATCTCGATCTGCGCACCGCCCTGTTCGTGCTGGTGCTCGCGCCCGAGGCGTATGCGCCGCTGCGCGCCCTCGGCGCCAACTATCACGCCGCCGCCGATGGCATCCGCGCCGCCGAGCGCGTGTTCGACGAGCTCGAGGCGCCCGTGCCTGCCGTCGGCCCGCGGCACCCGGTCGGCGATCTGGCGCGAAGCTCGATCGCCGTGCGGGGGCTGCGTCTCGTCTATCCGGGTGCCAACGCGCCCGCCCTGGACGACGTCTCGTTGACCGTGGCGCCGGGCGAGACGGTCGCGCTGACCGGACCCAGCGGCTGTGGCAAGTCGAGCCTGCTGCGGGTGCTGCTCGGATTCGCGGTCGCCGACGCGGGATCGGTTGAGGTTGGCGGCCACGACCTGCGCGAGCTCGATCCCGACGACTGGCGAGCGCAGCTGGCGTGGCTCGCGCAACGTCCGCATCTGATCAACTCGTCGATCGCCGACAACATTCGGCTCGGCCGTCCCGAGGCCGACGACACGGCGGTGCTCGCCGCGGCGCTGCGGGCCGGTCTCGCGGAGCTGATCGAACGCCGGCCGCAGGGACTCGCGACATCGGTCGGCGAACGCGGCGCCGCGCTGTCGGCGGGCGAGCGTCAGCGGGTCGCGCTGGCGCGCGTGTTTCTGCGCGACGCCCCACTGGTGCTGCTCGACGAGCCGACCGCGAACCTCGACGGCGACACGGAGGCGGCGGTTGTCGCCGCGGTGCAGGAGCTGACCGCCGACCGGACGGCGCTGATCGTTGCTCACCGGCCGGCGCTGATCGCGGTCGCCGATCGCATCGTCACGCTCGACCGCACGGCGGTGCCGGCATGACCGCCGACGCCGGCATGAACGCCGACGCCGGATGACTCCTACCGGGTCGCCGGCGACGCTTGGGCAGCTGGCGCGCTTCGCGGATGGCCCCGGCCGTCGCCAGCTGGTGCTCGCGGCGCTGCTCGGAGCGGGCGCGATCGGCGCCGGAATCGGCCTGATGGCGACCTCGGCCTGGCTGATCTCACGGGCGGCCCAGCATCCGAAGGAGCCGGCGCTGGCGCTCGGGATCGTCGCCGTTCAGGTGTTCGGCCTGAGCCGCGGCCTGTTGCGCTACGGGCAGCGGCTGGTGTCGCACGACGCGGCGCTGCAGGCACTGGTCGCGTTGCGGCTGCGTGTCTACCGGCGCCTGACGCTGCTCGCGCCCGCCGGGTTGCACGCGTTCTCCGACGGCGATCTGATCGCGCGGTTCGTCGGCGACGTCGAGTCCCTCCAGGATCTGCTGATCCGGGTGCTCGCGCCGTTCGCCGCGGCGGCGCTGGTCGGGGTCGCGACGGTCGTGTTCGTGTGGTCGCTGCTTCCCGCCGCCGGCGCGATCATGCTCGCGACGCTGGCCGCGGCGGCGTTCGCACTGCCGTGGCTGACCGCGCGCCTGGCGCGGCGCAGCGATGCCCGGCAGGCCGCGGTCCGCGGCGAACTCGCGGCGGCGGTCGTCGATCTGGTCGACGGCGCGCCGGAGCTGGTCGCCAACGGCGCCGCCGACGGCCGGCTCGCCGCCGCCACCGAGATCGACGCGCGGTTAGGGGGCCTGGCGCGCAGCAGCGCGACCGTCGCCGGTCTCGGCCAGGGACTCGCGACGCTACTGGCCGGGATCGCGACGGTCGCCTGCCTCGTCGTCGGGATCGACGCGGTCCACGATGGGCGGCTCGCGGTCGTGATGCTGGCGGTGATCGCGGTCGTACCGCTGGCGGCGTTTGAGCTGACCTCACCGCTGCCGACAGCGGCGCAGACGCTGACCGCGGTCAGGGGCGCGCTCGGACGTGTCCGCGACGCACTCGACGCCGAGCCGCCGGTGACCGATCCGGCGCGACCGGCGGCGCTGCCGCAGTCGCCGTATGGGTTGCGGATCCGCGACCTGCGCTGCCGTTATGACGATCACGGGCCGTGGGCGCTGGACGGGGTCGACCTCGAGCTGCCCCCGGGCGGACGGGTCGCGATCGTCGGGCGCAGCGGTGCCGGCAAGTCGACGCTGGCGGCGGCGCTGACGCGCTTCATCACCTATCAGCACGGCTCGATCGAACTCGGCGGCGTGCAGCTGTCGCGCCTGCGCGGCGAGGACTGCCGGCGCGTGATCGGCCTGCTCTCCCAGGACGCCCACGTGTTCAACGCGAGCATCGAGGCGAACCTGCGGCTGGCGCGCCGCGACGCCAGCGAGGATGAGCTCTACGACGCGCTGCGGGCTGCTGGTCTGGAACGGTTGTGCCGGTCGCTGCCCGACGGCCTCGCCACCGAGGTCGGGGAGTTCGGCAGCCGGCTGTCGGGCGGCGAGCGCCAACGGCTCGCGGCCGCGCGCGCGATCCTGGCCCGGTTCCCGGTGCTGATCTGCGACGAGCCGGGTGAGCACCTCGACATCGAGACCGCCGACGCGCTCGTCGCCGATCTGCTCGCCGCCGATCCCGAGCAGGCGATCCTGCTGATCACCCACCGGCTGCAGGGGCTCGACGCGGTCGACGAGATCCTGGTGCTCGACAACGGCCGGGTGCTCGAGCGTGGCAGGCACGCCGAACTGCTCGCGCGCGGCGGTGCCTACGCGCGGATGTGGGAGCGCGAGTCGGGCCTGGGCTGAGCCCCGAGCGCGGTCCTCACTGCTCGGAGCTGTCGACCGGGCCGCTGCTGATGCGGGCGCGGAACACGTGGTAGGACCAGCCCTGGTAGAGGAGCACGACCGGCACCAGCAGGACCGATACGACCGTCATCACGGTCAGCGCGTAATGGGCCGAGGACGAATTGCCGATCGTCAGGTTGTAGGCCGCGTTGGTGCTGGAGATCATCACGTTCGGCGACAATCCGACGAAGATCGACGCCACCGCGGTCGCGATCGTGATCGCGGTCGCCGCGAACGCCCCGCCCTCGTGGCCGGTGCTGATCAGGTAGGCGGCGAACAGCACCGCGGTCACACCCAGCCCGATCATCGTGATCGCGAAGTGGGGGCCGACCTCGACCCGTGTCCAGATCAGAAACCCGATCACGAACGCGGCCGTCGGCCAGCTGAGCAGCCGCCCGGCGTGGCGCGCGCGCTCGCGGACCGGCCCGGTCGTCCGCAGCGAGAGGAACGCCGCGCCGTGCAGCAGGCACAGCAGCAGCATCGTCACGCCGGTGAACAGTCCGTAGCCGGTCAACAGGTCAACGAAGTTGCCGGTGTAGTTGTGCTGGGCGTTGATCGGCAGCCCGTGGATCAGGTCGCCGAGCCCGACGCCGAGCAGCGTCGGCACCAGCGCCGAGCCCGCGATCGTGGCGATCCGCCAGCCGCGCCGCCAGCGGGGGTCGGTCAGCTTCTCGCGAAACTCGAGCGAGACGCCCCGTGCCATCAGCGCCGCGAGCACGAGCAGCAGCGCCAGGTACAGGCTCGAGAACATCGTCGCGTACCAACCCGGGAACGCCGCGAACATCCCGGCGCCGGCGACGATCAGCCATACCTCGTTGCCGTCCCAGACCGGGCCGATCGTCGAAAGCGCGGCTTCGCGCTCTGACTCGGTGCGGCCGACGAACGCGTGCAGCATCCCGACGCCGAAGTCAAACCCCTCGAGCACGAAGAAGCCGGTCCAGAAGAACGCGACGATCACGAACCAGAGCGTGTTCAGGTGCAGCATCCAGCGGCCCTTAGTATGCGATCTCCGGGATCGGGCCGCCGTCGTCGGCCGGCTCTGAGCCGGGCTCGCTTGGCAGCCCTTTCTTGGCGTAGCGCATCATCAAGAACAGGTCGGCGCTGCCGAGCACGATGTAGAGCAGCACGAACGCGACCAGGCTGATCCACAACTCCGTCGTGGTCACGCTCGGCGAGGCGGCGTTGACGGTCTTCATCAGCCCTTGCACGATCCACGGCTGACGCCCGGATTCGGTCAG
The DNA here is from genome assembly GCA_963714245.1 of uncultured Solirubrobacteraceae bacterium. Taxonomy (GTDB): domain Bacteria; phylum Actinomycetota; class Thermoleophilia; order Solirubrobacterales; family Solirubrobacteraceae; genus Palsa-465. The sequence goes on from CAVQNR010000005.1 coordinate 800,874, forward strand.
CAGCCAGCCGGCGGTGTTCATCAGAAATGGCGCGAAGATGGCCAACATCGAGAGTCCGAGGAAACGCCGCGAGCTCTGCAGACGATCCTCGTGCAACAGCCAGGCGCCCCAGAGCGCGAACGCGAACAGCGCCGCGGCGAGATACGCCATCACGCGCATCGACCAGTACTGGATGAACACGTCGGGGACATAGTTGCCGGGTCCGTACCGCTTTGTGTACTGCTGCTGCAGTTCGTTGAGGCCGACGACCTTGCCGTTGAACGAGTTGGTCGCCAAAAACGAGAGCAGGTACGGGACCTCGAGGATCTGGGTCGGTGTGTGGTCGTCGTTGCCGCCACCGATCTGAAACAGCGAGAACGAGCACGGCTGACAGGTCGTCCACTGCGCCTCGGCGGCGGCGATCTTGGCCGGTTGGTACTTCGCCTCGACGACGCCGAGCTCGGATCCGACGAACAGCGCCAGTCCGAGCGTCGGGATCAGGACGATCACGGCCAGCCGTGAGGAACGCAGGAACGCGTTGACCTCGATCCCGCGCCGCAGATACCAGGCCGAGACCCCGAGCATCACCACGCAGCCGGTTACCAGCGACGCGAGGATCACGTGCACGTAGCCCCACAGGAACGTCGGGTTGGTGAACAGCGCGAACACGTTGGACAGCTGCGGCTGGTGTGTGGTCTTGTTGATCGTGTATCCGACCGGGTGCTGCATCCACGAGTTCGCGGCGAGGATGAACGCGGCCGACAGCATCGAGCCGGCCGCGACCATCCAGATGCAGGCGAGGTGAACGCGCTTGGGAAGCCGGTCCCAGCCGAACCACCACAGGCCGAGGAACGTCGATTCCAAGAAGAACGCGGCCAGGCCCTCCATCGCCAGCGGCGCGCCGAACACGTCGCCGACGAACCGGCTGTAGATCGACCAGTTCATCCCGAACTCGAACTCCTGCACCAGCCCGGTGACGACGCCGACCGCGACGTTGATCAGCAGCAGCGTGCCGAAGAACCGAATCAGCCGGCGCTGCTGGTCACCGCCGGAGCGGTGCCACGACGTCTGCAGCACCGCGATCAGGAACGCCAGCCCGATCGTTACCGGCACGAACAGGAAGTGGAAGATGCTCGTCGTGGCGAACTGCCACCGGGCGAGGTCGGTGCTCATCCAAGCTGGATCCAAGCCGAGAACGGTGCCGCGCTCATCACCCCGAACGGATGACGTCCAGCCGTCTGCGTGTTAGCCGACCCCCGACAGGAGCCGGCACCCCCCCGGTTCGCCTGCCCACCCCATTGCCCGGCGACCTCGCCGCTGTCAGATTCAGATCGCGAGCAAACGCGCGGCCGTGGTCATGCCAATTGGGTGATGACCGTCGTCACGACCGGCCGTAGCGTGTGGCGAGCAACCTACGTGCCCAGGCTGCGCGCGCGGCCATGACATAGGAGACCGACATGGCAGTGGTAACGCCCCAGCAGCAGGGCGCCAGCGAGCCCGACACCGGCGGCCCCGCCGACGCGCTGGTGATCTTCGGGATCACCGGTGATCTCGCGAAGGTGATGACGTTTCGCTCGCTGTACCGGCTGGAGGCCGTCGGGCGCCTGACCTGCCCGATCGTCGGCGTGGCCGGCAACGACTGGACGCTCGAGCAGCTGCGCACCCATGCCCGGGAGTGCATCGAGGGCACCGGGGAAACGGTCGACGACGGTGTCTTTCAGCGTTTCGCGGCACGTCTCTCATATGTGCACGGTGACTTCGCCGACGCGGCGACCTACCAGCGCGTCAGCGAGGCGATCGGTGGTGCCCACAGGCCGGTGTTCTACTTGGAGATCCCGCCGTTCTTGTTCGCGACGGTGATCAAGGCGCTGACCGAGGCGGGGCTGACCGCCAACGCCCGCGTGGTGGTCGAGAAGCCGTTCGGACACGACCTGCAATCCGCGCGCAAGCTCGCGGCCGACATTCACCAGTACATCGACGAGTCGCAGCTCTATCGGATCGACCACTTCCTCGGCAAGATGGGCCTGCAGGAGTTCCTCTATCTGCGGTTCGCGAATTCGAGCCTCGAGCCGCTGTGGAACCGCAACCACATCGCGGCGGTCGAGATCACGATGGCCGAGGCGTTCGGGGTCGAGGACCGCGGTCACTTCTATGACCCGGTCGGGGCGCTGCGCGACGTGGTCGTCAACCACCTGATGCAGCTGCTGGCGGCCGCCGCGATGGAGGCGCCTGCCGGCGCCGACGCGGCAACCCTGAAGGACGCCAAGTACGCGGTGTTCCGCTCGATGCCCGAGGCCGACCCCGCCCACTACGTCCGCGGGCAGTACGACGGCTACCTGAAGATCGACGGCGTCGCCGACGACTCGACCACCGAGACCTACGCGGCGATGCGGCTGGAGATCGATAACTGGCGCTGGGCGGGCGTCCCGTGGTTCATCCGCACGGGCAAGCGACTGCCGGTGACGCAGACCGAGGTGCGCCTGATCTTCAAGCGGCCACCGCGGCTCGGCTTCTTGGAGGGCTCCGGCCGGCCGCCAGTCGAGTCCCAGTTGGTCATCAAGCTCGATCCGATCACCGGCGTGCGCCTGGTCGTCGACGCCCACCGCGCCGATCGCGACGGGCCGCAGGAGATCACGCTCGACATGGAGTTCGAACAGGAGGGCGGCGAGGGGCCGACCCCCTACGAGGTCCTGCTGTACGCCGCGATGCAGGGCGACAGCGCCCCGTTCACCCGTCAGGACTCGGTCGAGGAGACGTGGCGGATCCTGCGTCCGCTGATCGAGCAGCCGCCGCCGGTGCACGCCTATGCGCCCGACAGCTGGGGGCCGCCCGAGGCCGACGATCTGCTCAGCGGCTTCGGCCGCTGGCACGGCCCCTGGGTGGTGTCATGAGCCCGGCCGCGCGCAAGCCGCGCGCAGCAAAGTCAAGCGCCAGCGCCGAGGCCAAGCCGGCTCCCGCGCAGAGCGCGGCAGCGCCGTCGCCGTTTACGCCGATCGCCGACTACGCGTTCCTGTCGGATTGCCACACCGGTGCGTTGTTGGCGCCGGACGGCTCGATCGACTGGTTGTGCGTGCCCCGCTTCGACGCGCCGTCGGCGTTCGGGTCGTTGCTGGACCGCGAGGCCGGCACATTCCGTGTCGCCCCGTTCGGCGTGATCGTGCCGGCCGCTCGCCACTACGAGCCAGGCACCAACGTGCTGGTCACGACCTGGAAGACGTCACAGGGCTGGATCGAGGTCCGCGACGGGCTGACGATGGGGCCGACCCGGCATGAGGACACGATCACGCCGCACACGCGGCCGCCCGCCGATGAGGACGCCGAGCACATGCTCGTCCGCACGATTCGCTGCCTCGAGGGGGAGGTCGAGGTCGAAGTGATCTGCGAACCGGCGTTTGACTACGGCCGCACGCCCGCCGAGTGGACCCTGGTCGACGGCAGCCGGCACTGTGCCGACGCCACCGGCGCTGGTCAAACGATTCGCCTGCACACCGACCTCGAGCTCGGGATCGAGGTCAGCCGAATCCGTGCACGGCACACGCTGGCGGCCGGCGAACGCTGTTTCGCGGCGCTGGCCTGGGGCGAGCAGCTGGCGGGCCCGGCCGATGTCGACGATGCGAACGCCCGGCTCGACGCGACGGTCGGCTTCTGGCGGCGATGGCTGAGCCGGGCGCGGCCGTTCGCCGACCATCGCTGGCGCGAGGCGATCTTCCGCTCGGCGCTGACGATCAAGGGACTGACGTACATGCCGACCGGGGCAACGGTTGCGGCGCTGACGACGTCACTGCCCGAGACGCCCGGCGGTGAGCGCAACTGGGACTACCGCTACACGTGGATGCGCGACAGCACGTTCACGCTGCAGGCCCTGCACCTGCTCGGCCTCGACTGGGAGGCCGACGAGTTCATGCAGTTCGTCGCCGACGTCGAGCCCAACGCGGACGGTGGCCTGCAGATCATGTACGGGATCGACGGCCGCCGGGACCTCACCGAGACGTTTCGCGAGGACCTCTCGGGGTACGCCGGGGCCCGGCCGGTGCGGATCGGCAACGGTGCCTTCGATCAGCGCCAGAACGACGTCTTCGGCGCGGTGCTGGATTCGATCCTGAAGCACACCAACCACAGCCAACGGCTGCCGCGCCGGCTGTGGCCGATCGTGCAGGCACAGGCGGAGGGCGCCACTCGCGTGTGGCGCCAGCCCGACCAAGGAATCTGGGAGGCGCGCGGCAAGCCTCAGCACTACGTCTCCTCGAAGCTGATGTGCTGGGTCGCGATGGATCGAGCCGCGCGGCTCGCCGAGATCCGCGACGACCGCGAGCTGAAGGAGAAGTGGACCGCGACCGCGGCCGAGATCCACGCCGACATCCTCGAGCATGGGGTCTCCGAGCACGGCGTCCTGCGCCAGCACTACGAGACCGATGCGCTCGACGCCTCGACGCTGCTGGCCGCGATGTTCGGCTTCTTGCCGGGCGAGGATCCGCGGATGCATGCCTCCGTGCTCGCGATCGCCGACGAGTTGACCGAGCACGGATTCGTGCTGCGTTATCGCACCGACGAGACCGACGACGGCCTGTCGGGCAAGGAGGGGACGTTCCTGATCTGTTCCTTCTGGCTGGTATCGGCGCTGTCGATCGTGGGCGAGACCCAGCGCGCGCACGACCTGATGGAACGGCTGCTGCGAGTCGCGTCTCCGCTGGGACTGTTCGCCGAGGAGTTCGATGCCGGCACCGGCCGCCATCTCGGCAACTTCCCGCAAGCGTTTTCGCACCTCGCGCTGATCGAGGCGGCGGCGCGAATCATCCTCGCCGAGCGGCTCGCGCTGGAGGGGCTGGGGCCGCCGAACTCGGCCGCGTTGGCACAAGCGGTTCCCACCATCAGATAAGGGGTCGACAGTGTCTGACTACGACGTGATCATCATCGGCACCGGGGCCGGCGGCGGCACGCTCGCGCGCCACCTGGCGCCGTCGGGCAAGCGCGTGCTGCTGCTCGAGCGCGGCGGCTGGCTGGCGCGCGAGCCGCAGAACGTCTCGGCCGACGACGTGTTCGTCTCGGGACGGTATGTCAGCTCCGACGTCTGGCACTACGACAACGGCGAGGTGTTCGCGCCGCAGGTGCACTACTTCGTCGGTGGTGCCACGAAGATGTACGGCGCGGCGCTGTACCGACTGCGCGCCGAGGACTTCGGCGAACTGCGTCATCGCGACGGCATCTCGCCGGCGTGGCCGGTCGGTTACGACGAGTTCGAGCCCTACTACACGCTCGCCGAGCGCTACTACCAGGTGCACGGCGCCCGCGGCGAAGATCCGACCGAGCCGCACGCATCGGCGCCGTACCCGTTCCCGGCGGTCTCGCACGAACCCCGGATCCAGCAGCTGTCCGACGGGCTGGCCAAGCTCGGCATGCACCCCTTCCACGCGCCGTGCGGGGTCATGCTCGACGAGGCCAACATGCCGTTCAGCGCCTGCATGCGGTGCGGCAACTGCGACGGCTTCCCCTGCATCGTGCACGCCAAGTCCGATGCCGAGGTGCTCGGCGTGCGTCCGGCACTCGAGCACGCCAACGTCGAGCTGCGGATCGACACCGAGGTGCGGCACCTGCAGACGAACGCCGCCGGCACTGAGGTCACCGGCGTCGTGATCGGCGGCGACGACGGCGAGCAGGTGCTGTCGGCCGGTCTCGTCGTCGTCTCCTGCGGCGCCGCGAACTCGGCGAAGCTGCTGCTGATGTCGGCGTCCGACAAGCATCCGCGCGGGCTCGCCAACGGCTCCGATCAGGTCGGGCGCAACTACATGTTCCACAACAGCCAGGCGGTGCTGGCCCTCTCACGAGAGCCGAACCCGACGATCTTCCAAAAGACGCTCGGGGTCAACGACTTCTACCTGTCGGCGCCCGACTATGAGTTTCCGCTCGGCAACATCCAGATGGTCGGCAAGTCCCAGGCGCCGATGTTCCGCGGCGAGAAGCCCGGCGAGACGGCGTTGGCGCCGAGCTGGACGCTCAAGGATGTCGCTCGCCACGCGATCGACTTCTGGCTGTCGACCGAGGATCTGCCGCTCGCCGACAACCGCGTGACCGTCAACCGCGATGGCGAGGTCACAATCGCCTACCACGCGAGCAACGACGAGCCCAAGCGGCGCTTGTTCGAGCAGCTGAAGTCGATGCTCGGCCAACTCGACATGCATCACCACCTGCTGCCGCACCACGGCTACCTGCGCAACGAGATCCCGGTCGCGGGCTGCGCGCACCAGGCCGGGACCTGCCGCTTCGGGTCAGACCCCGCCAGCTCGGTGCTCGACGTCAACTGCAAGGCGCACGAGCTCGACAACCTGTACGTCGTCGACACGAGCTTCTTCCCGAGCATCGGCGCCGTCAACCCGGCGCTGACCGCGATGGCGAACGCGCTTCGGGTCGGCGATCACCTGCTGGCGCGGCTCGGCGCGCCGACGAGCTCGGCGGTCGCGGCATGAGCGACGCTCGGCAGGTGGTGATCGTCGGCGGCGGCTTCGCCGGTCTCGGCTGCGCGCTGGCGCTGGCCGAGCGCCCGGACGTATCGGTGACGCTGATCGACCGCGACAACTACCACCAGTTCCAGCCGCTGCTGTATCAGGTCGCGACCTCGCAGCTGGCGGCGAGCGACATCTCCAACTCGCTGCGTGATGTGTTCAGCGGTCATGACAATGTCGACGTCACGCTCGCCGAGATCGAATCGATCGCGCCCGCGAACCGCACCGTCCGTGCCACCGACGGCGGCGAGTGGACGGGCGACGCGCTCGTGCTGGCGGCCGGCTCAGCGCCGAACTTCTTCGGCACCCCCGGCGCCGATCGGTACTCGTTCCCGCTGTACTCGCTCGACAACGCCACCCGGCTGCGCTCACGGATCCTCGGTCTGTTTGAGCAGGTCGACCGCGATCCGAAACTGATCGAGCGCGGAGCGCTGACGTTCGTCGTCGTCGGTGGCGGCCCGACCGGGGTCGAGGTCGCGGGCGCGATCGGCGACATGATCTCCGAGACCGTGCCGGTCGAGTACCGGCGGCTGGACGCCGGCCGCGCCCGGATCATGCTCGTCGACCTCGGCGACGCGCTGCTGAAGCCGTTCTCCGATACCGCCCATGACTACGTCGCCAAGGTGCTGCACGACAAGGGCGTCGAGACCCACCTGAAGACCGGGGTCAAGGAGGTCGGCTCGGGGCACGTGGTGCTGTCTGACGGCACGATTGTGCCGACTCGCTGCGTGATCTGGGGTGGCGGTATCAAGGCCGCCGAGGTCGCGGCCAACTCCGGTCTCGCCGATGGCCGTGGCGGCCGGATCGACGTCGCCGACGACCTCACCGTGGCAGGCGCCGAGGGTGTCTACGCGATCGGCGACGTGGCCAACATCGCCGGCGCCGACGGCCAGCTGCTGCCGCAGCTCGGCTCGGTCGCGATGCAGAGCGGCCGCTGGGCGGCCAAGAACATCCTCGCCGACTTCGACGGCGCACCGCGCACTGCCTTCTCCTACCGCGACAAGGGGATCATGGCGATGATCGGCCGCGGCGCCGCGATCGCCGAGGTCGGCAAGCACCGGCACGAGATCCACGGCGAGCTCGCCCACATGGCCTGGCTCGGGGTCCACGCGAGCCTGATGACCGGGGCCAAGTCGAAGATCGAGGCGTTTGTCGAGTGGGCCTGGGACGGCTTTTCGAAGACCGGTGGACCGCATGTGCTCGACCGCGGCGACGCGGCCGCGATCGACTGGGACGACGATACGGTGGCGTCGGCCGCGGCCGGCCAACCGCCCGACCGGACGGGGTGAGCGCATCTGCCGCTGGCTGCTCAGTTTGCGGGCTCGCTGCTGATCAAGGTCGCGCTGAACTCGCCGATGCACTCGATGATCGATCAGAGCCTGCATTCACAGCTGGGGGCCGGGGGCGACCAACGGCGACGGCTTCGGGATCGGCTGGTATGACGGCGAGCCGACGCCGGGCCTGTTTCGCAGCATCGAGCCCGCATGGAACGATCCGAACCTCCGCGAGCTCGCGTCACATGTGCGTTCGGGCCTGTTCGTCACCCACCTGCGTGCGGCGATCGGCTCGGCCGTGCAGCAGACGCTGTCATCGTTCGGTATGGCTACTCGCTGTTCGTCCACAACGGCGGCGGCGACTGGTTGACAGCATCTTCATCACACGCGCGCTGTGGTGATGGCGCGGTCAACTGGTCGGCGCCAAGTCAGCGGCGCGCGTGCAGGCGGTGATCGTCACTGGTGTGCGGGTTTCGCGGTGTTCATCTGGCGTCACGGTGGCGAATATGAACCCGACCTGCTGGCGCAGCGGCTACCCGTCGCTGTCGAAAATCGTCGCCAGCGTCGCGCTCACGTTCTTTGCCTACCTCGGCTTCACGTCGATCACGTTCACCGCCGGCGACCTGCGCGATCCGACCCGCGAGCTGCCGCGTGCGATGGGGTACGCGTCGGGGTGACGACGGTCGTGTACGTGCTGATCGCGATCGGCGTGTTCGGAACGTTGATGGCGCTAGAGGTCGTCGGCTACGGCGAGACCGCGATCGCCGAGGCCGCGCGCCCGACGCTCGGCGACGCTGGCTTCACGATCATGGCGATCGTCGCGCTGCTGTCGACCGCCGGCGCTACCAACGCGACCCTGTAGCGGCCGGCAACCTGACCGGGATGCTGGCAGGTCGGCCTGTTCCCGGAGGTGTTCGGCGAGACCGCGGCCGGTCGTCACGCCGGGCTGCTGCTCGCCGCCGGGCTGGTGCTGATCGTCGCCAACCTCGTCGACCTGTCGGCGATCGCCTCGGTCGGCAGTGCCGTCTCGCTGATGGTGTTCCTGCTGGTCGGCTGCCGGCTGGCGTCGCCGTGCACACAGCAACCCCGCGATCATCCTCGCCGCGATCGGATTGACACGGGATCGTGCTCGGGTTCTTCGCCATCGACACGCTCGAGCACGCGCCCGAGACATTCATCGCGATCGTCGCGCTCGGGGTGCTGGCGATCGTGCTCGACGCGCTGGTGCGGCGCGGCCGGCCGATCGATCCGGCCGCCGTTCAGTCGTCTGCGGAGGCAGGCTGAACGGCTGGGGCCGTCGGCTTGCCCGACCCGCCGGCGTCACCGCTGTGCGGCCCGGAGCGGGTGCGGTGCTCGGGTGCCGGCACGCTCTCCATCCCGTCGGTGGGGATGCTGGGGTGCTCGCGGTACCAGCGAGCGTAGGATCGCGCGGCGGGCGCCGCGGTCGCTCCGTGTGCGAACACCGACAGCCCGATCGTCAGGTAGCTCGCGACCAGGATCGTCTGCGAGTGCGGAATCTGAGCCTCCTGGACGGTGATCACGGCGAACACGATCGATGCCAGGCCGCGCGGCCCGAACCAGCCGAGGAACGCAACCGTGCGGGCCGCGGCGCCGCTGCCGATCATCGCGATCGCGGTGGGCAGCATCCGGACGATCGTCAGGCTGAGCACCGCGTACAGCGCCGCCTGCCAGCTCAGGTGCTCGAGCGCCGGTCCGAGCAGCGCGGCACCGAACGTCAGCAGGGTCACGCCGGCGAGCAGGTCTCCGAGCTCCTCGCTGAGTGGCGCGGCCTGTTCGGACTCGCGCGGCACCAGCCGCCCGAACACGGCGCCGGCGACGAACGCGGCGATGAAGCCCGAGCCGCCAAGCCCGACCGCAAGCCCGTAGGCGAGCGCCGCCGCCGCGACCGGGATCACCTGCAGCCACCTGCCGGCGACCAACCGGCGGCGACGACCGGTCGCGATCAGCGCGGCCACGACACCGGCGACGAGGCCGGCGAGGATCCCGTAGCCGATCTCCTCGGCGACGATCGCGATCGCGTGGTGGGCGGTGGTGAGATGGCCTTCGATGTCGGCCGCCGCGAGGGCGATCACCAGCAGCGGTACGCAGATGCCGTCGTTGAGACCGCTCTCGACGTTGAGTCCCTGGCGGATCCGTGACGGTAGCCGGGGCTCGGTCACGACCGCTTGGCCCAGCGCGGCGTCGGTCGGCGCGAGCAGGATCGCGAGCACGGCCACCTCGGCGAGGTCAAGCTGCCCGAAGACCGCGCGTGCGGCCAGCGCGCCGGCGATGATCGTCAGCGGCAGGCCGATTGCGAGCAGTCGCAGCGGCACCGAGTACTCGCGGCGCAGCACGCCGAGCTTGATCCGCGAGGCGTCGCTGAACAGCACGACCGCGAGCGTCGCCTCGGCCAGCGTGCGGACGGTCGCGCCGTCGGCGGGCTCGGTGATCAGATCGAGCACCAGCGGCCCGGTGACGAGCCCGATCGTCACGAACACCATCGCCGGCGTCACCGACGTTCCGCGCAGACGAGTGGATACCCCAGCGACCGCCAGGACAGCGGCCCCGACGACGGCCAGCGACCAGTCCACGGGTCAGGCTGCCCCGACCCCGACCGAGCTTCGCTTCTGCCGCGCCAGCGCCAGCGCTTGGTCGGCCCACACCAGCCCCGGCGTGACCAGCGATAGTCCCAGCACGATCGCCCATTGTGCTCCGGTCAGCGACTCGGTGTCGAGCAACCGCTGCAGCATCCCGAGCTCGACCGCGGCCCATGTCAAGGCCCAGCCGAGAATGATCCAGCCGAGGTACGGGAACACCGGCGAGGACCATGCCGGCTCGCGCTCGCGCCGCATCACGAGACCGAGGTTGACGGCGGTGAACGCGACCACCGCGAACGCCATCGTCATCGACACCGACGCGTGCTTGGTGCTCGGCGAGTCGGGCCCGTACTGCAGCACCAGCAGCGCGATCAGGGCGACGCTGAAGCCGCTCAGCACCCACCGCAGCACCTGCGGCCGGTTGACGATCCGCGTGCCGGGAGCGCGCGGCGGGCGCTGCATCACGCCCGGGTCGGGAACGTCGACGACGAACCCGATCACGACCGTGATCACGACGAAGAACTTGCAGAACAGCAACTGCATCGGGAACAGCGCGACGCCGCCGTTGATGTTGAAGATCGTCGCCAGCACCATCAGCTGCAGCACCGATGAGAGGATCGTCAGCTGCAGCTTGACGTAGGAGTTGATCCGGCGGTAGATGTCGCGCCCGAGCTCGACCGCGCGGACGAGCGTCGCGAAGTTGTCGTCGGTCAACACGATCTTGGCCGCCTGCTTGGACACCTCCGAGCCCGAGCCCATCGCGACGCCGACATCGGCCTGCTTGAGCGCGGCCGCGTCGTTGACGGCGTCGCCGGTCATCGCGACGACCTCGCCCGACTCCTGCATCAGCTTCGCGAGACGAAGCTTGTCCTCCGGCGCAACGCGCCCGAACACGTGTAGCTCGGGCAGCCGCTCGACGAGCTCGGCGTCGCTCGCACGCTGAAGCTCGGTGCCGGTCATGACGCCCGCTCCGAGCCCGAGCTGGTCGGCGATCGCGCGCGCGGTGACGGTGTGGTCACCGGTGATCATGCGGACGTCGATCCCGGCCGCGAGCGCCGTGTGAACGGCGTCGCGCGCCTCGGTTCTGAGCGGGTCGATGATGCCGACGAGAGCGATCAGCGCGAGGTCGTGGACCGAGTCCATCGGCTCGCTGCGGGCGGCCTCCATCTCCGCCGGGTCGACCGCGCGTCCGGCGAATGCGAGCACCCGCAGCCCGCGCTCGGACAGCTGTTGGTTGGCGGCCAGCAGCTCGTCGCGCACCGGTTCGATCGGAACCTCGGCGCCGTGCCAGAGCGCGGTCGCGCAGCGGCCGATGACGATGTCGGGCGCGCCCTTGACGGCGACGAAGTGCGGCTCGGTCAGCAGTGGCCCCGACATCCAGTCGGGGCGGTCGTGGAACGTCGCCATGAACTTGTACTCGGAGTCGAACGGCACCTGCGCGCGGCGCTGCAGCGCTGCGCGCGTATCTTCGGCGTCGACGCCGAGCTTGGCGGCGAGCACGACCAGCGCCGCCTCGGTCGGGTCGCCGATCACCGTCTCCTCGTTATCACGGTCGCGTCGCTGCAGAGCGTCAGGCCCAGCGCCAGGTTGCGGAAGTCGGGCGGGTCGGCACCAGCGACGCCGCGGATCGCGCCCGACTTCTGGTAGCCGCCGCCGTCGATCTCGAACCAGTCGCCGCCGGCCAGCATGCGTGTCGCGGTCATCGCGTTCAGCGTCAGCGTGCCGGTCTTGTCGCTGTTGATCACGGTCGTGCCGCCGAGCGTCTCGACGTCGGACAGCGACTTGACGACGGCCTTCTCCTTGGCGAGACGCTGCGCCCCGGAGGACAGCATCGTCTGCACGAACGTCGGGAGTCCGGTCGGGATGGCCGCGATCGCCGTCGACACGCACAGCAGCAACAACGTGTCGAGCGACTGTCCGCGGGCGATGCCGAAGATCGCGATCACCGCGACCGCGAGCCAGGCGACGAACCCGAACACCTTCGTCATCCCGTCGAGCTCTTGTTGCAGCGGCGATCGCGATCGCTGGGTCGAGGTGACCATGTCGGCGATCCGGCCGGTCTGAGTCGCACTGCCGGTTGCGGTCACGACCGCGCTCGCGGCCCCGCGCGTGACCAGCGTGTTCTGGAACACGAGGTTGGTTCGGTCGCCGAGCAGGGTGTCCTCGTCGAGCACGGTCTTGCCGTCCTTGGCGACCGGTGCGCTCTCGCCGGTCAGCGCTGCCTCCTGCAGTTCGAGCGAGGCCGACGTCAGGATCCGACCGTCGGCGGGCACGACGTCGCCCGCTTCCAGTGCGATCACGTCGCCGGGAACCAACTGCGTGGATTCGATCTCCTCGACGTGACCGTCGCGTCGCGCGCGGGCATGCGGGACCTGCAGGCGCGCGAGCGCGTCGACGCTGGCCTGCGCCTTGAGTTCCTGATTTGAACCCATCACGACGTTGAAGATGACCAGCGCCGTGACGATGACGCCCGTCGGAATCTGCCCGATCGCGAAGCTGGCGACGGCGACGATCAGCAGCATGATGTTCATCGGGTTCATCAGCTGCGCGCGGCCCACCACCCAGACGCTGGGTGGCGGCTCGGTCGGGAGCTCGTTGCGCCCGTAGCGCTCGATCCGCCGCGACACCTCGGTGGCGTCGAGGCCCTGGTCGGGATCGACCCCGAGCTCGTCCGCCGCCGCGCTTGCCGAACGGCTGTGCCACGCGGTGTCGGCGCTGGCCTGCTCTGACTGTGCCGCCGCTGCGGTTGACATCGTCGCCTCCTTCGTCAGCGCGCCGTGGCGCGGTGATCGTTCCCGTTGCTCGTGGCGGGCGTGACACGCGTCCCCGCGGTGCCGGCCAGGATCTCCGTGACGTCGTCGATCGAGCCGATCGCCGCGGTCCGACCGGTTCGCTGCGCGAACCGACACGCCGCCTTGACCTTCGGTCCCATCGAGCCGGCCGCGAACCCGGCGCCGTCCAGCTGCGCGGGCGTCGCCGTCGCGATCGCGTGCGCCTCGGGCGTTCCCCAACCCTGATAGACCGCATCGACGTCGGTCAGGATCAGCAACAGGTCCGCGTCGAGGTCCTCGGCCAGCAGGGCGCTGGCGAGGTCCTTGTCGATCACGGCCTCGACTCCGGTGAGCTGACGGCCGGCCGGCACCTGCTCCTCGGTGTAGACGACCGGGATACCTCCGCCGCCGGCGCAGATCACTACCGCGCCGTGTTCGAGCAGCCCGCGCAATGCCGGCAGCCCGAGGATCCGCTTCGGCGCTGGTGAGGGCACGACCCGACGAACGCCGTCGCCGTCTGGTCGCATCGACCATCCCTTCTGCTTGGCCAGCGCCTGGGCCTCGGCGGGCTCATAGACCGGGCCGATCGGCTTGGTGGGGTCCTCGAACGCCGGGTCACCGCCGTCGACCTCGATCATCGTCAGCAGCGCCGTGACCGGTGTGTCGAACGGCAGCAGGTTGCCCAGCTCCTGCAGCAGCAGATAGCCGATCATTCCCTGCGTCTGCGCGTCAAGCACATCGAGCGGGTAGGTCTCGACCTGGTCGTAGGCGGCGCCCTGAAGCGCCAGCAGTCCGACCTGCGGGCCGTTGCCGTGCGCGATCACGACCTCGTGCTCGCTGGCCAACGGGGCGAGCGCCGCACACGCTCGGCGACGTTGGTGCGCTGGTTGGCGGCGGTCAGCGGCTCGCCGCGCCGCAGCAGTGCGTTGCCGCCGAGGGCGACGACGATCCGCACCGCGGTCACGCCCCCAGGGTCGCGACCAGCACAGCCTTGATCGTGTGCATGCGGTTCTCGGCCTCGTCGAACACGATCGACGCGGGCGACTCGAATACCTCCTCGGTGACCTCGAGCGCTTCCAGCCCGTAGCGTTCGAACAGGTCCTGGCCGACCGCGGTCTCACGGTTGTGGAACGCCGGCAGGCAGTGCATGAACTTGACCTCCGGATTGCCGGTCAAGGCCATCGCGTCGGCGTTGACCTGGTAGGGCAACAGCAGCTCGATCCGCTCGCCCCACACCTCCGCCGGCTCGCCCATCGACACCCACACATCGGTCAGCAGCACGTCGCACCCCTGCACCGCTTCGGCGACGTCGTCGGTCACCAGGATCTGAGCGCCGCTCTCGCTGGCCAGCGCCTGCGCGGTGTCCAGCACGTCCTGCGGCGGCCACAGCGACTTCGGGCTGGCGATCCGCACCTCCATCCCGAGCTTCGCGCCACCGACCAGATAACTGTCGGCCATGTTGAACCGCGCATCGCCCAGGTAGCAGAACCTCACCTGCTCAAGCGGCTTGCCCAGGTGCTCTCGGAAGGTCAAGAAGTCGGCCAGGATCTGGGTTGGGTGCCATTCGTCGGTGAGGCCGTTGTAGACCGGCACGCCCGCCCACCTGGCCAGCTCGTCGGCGACCTGCTCGCCGAACCCGCGGTACTCGATCGCGTCATACATCCGGCCGAGTACCCGCGCGGTGTCCTTGACGGTTTCCTTGTGACCCATATGCGAGCCCGATGGCCCGATGAACGTGACGTGCGCGCCCTGATCGAACGCCGCCACCTCAAACGAGCAGCGGGTGCGGGTCGAGTCCTTCTCGAAGATCAGCGCGATGTTGCGGCCGTTGAGGCGACGCTCCTCGCGGTGCTCGCGTTTGGCGGCCTTGAGCTCGGCCGCGAGGTCGAGCAGCCCGAGGATCTCGTCCCTACTGAAATCCTTGAGCGTCAGCAGGCTGCGTCCACGTAGATCGATCGTCGCGCTCATCGTGTCTCCTCAGGCGTCGCGGGTGACAGGACAGGTCATGCAGTGTCCGCCGCCGCGTCCGCGGCCAAGCTCCTGGCCGGAGATCGGATGAATCTCGACACCGGCGGCGACAAGCTTTGCGTTCGTCGCCTCGTTGCGCTCGTAGCAGATGATCTCGCCCGGGGCGATCGCGACGACGTTGTTGCCGTCGTCCCACTGGTTGCGCTCGGCCTCGAATTCGTCGCCGCCGGTGGTGACGATCTGCAGGTCGACGATGCCGAGGGCATCGGTGACCTCGTCCAGGAACGGCCGTTCCGACAGGGTCGCGGTGACGCCGCCGTCACCATCGGGCCGATACAGGACCGGCAGAATCGAGGACACGACCGGCTCGTAGATCGTGGCCACCCGGCGGTCGCAGAACGTGAACACCGTGTCGAGGTGCATCGCCGCGCGATCGCGCGGCATGATCGCGCCGATCACCAGCCGCGCAGCTCCGCCCGTAAACAGGTTCTGAGCCAAGATGCTGACCGCCCGGGCATTGGAGCGCTCGCCTTGGCCGACGAGCACGACGCCGTCTCCGACCGGCATGATGTCGCCGCCCTCGAGCGAGGCACCCGCCCAGTCGTGGTCAACGCCGCCGTACCAGATCGGGAACCCGGCGTCGCGAAAGCGCGGGTGGAAGCGGTAGACGGCCTCGACGTTGAGCGACTCGTGCTGGCGAGCCGGCCAGTACATGTGGTTGAGCGAGACGCCGCCGTAGATCCAGGCGCTGGTGTCACGCGTGAACAGCTGATTGGGGAGCGGTGCCAGCACGAAGTCGGTCGGACGCATCGCCCGGCCGACGGTCGTGACGATGTCGGTTGGCAGCTCACTGAGCGTCAGCCCGCCGGTGAGGTGAGTGGCGAGCTCGGCGCCGCTCATCTCACCCATCCACTGTTTGAGCTCTTCGGCGAACAGCGCCGTGACCTCCTCAGGCCGCAGGCGGCGTGTCAGCAGCCAGTCGCGGCCGGCGGGGGTGTCCAGCGTCTCGGCGAGCAGATCGGAGAACAGCAGCACCTCGACGCCACGGGCGCGCATGATCGCGACGAAGGCGTCGAACTCCTGCTGGGCCCGGCGCACCCAGATGACGTCGTCGAACAGCAGCTCGTGACAGTTGCTCGGCGATAGACGCTCGTGCGCGAGGTCTGGCCGATGCACGATCACCGTGCGCAGGGCCCCCACCTCGGAGTTGGCGCCAACCGCCGACGTGGTCACGGTGTCCATGGATTCACTCCTTCGCTGATCGCTGGCGACGTCGAGGCAACGACGGCCGGCCTTCAGGCCACCGCCATGCTGTCACGCTAGGCTCGCGACCGCGTTCGGGCGACTGTCACCAGCTGGTTCACCCAGGTGAATCCCAATCGGCACCGGTCTGCTCGCGGAAGGCGTCGACGGCGGCGTCAAGTGTCTCGAAGAAATGTCGGGGATCCAACGGGCCGATCAGCTCATAGCGTTCGAGCTTGTCGCGAACCGGGTCCTTGAGCTCGGCGAAGACCAGGAACGTGTCCTGCGCGTTGAGCTCGACGTCGAGCGTGGCGAGCATGTCGGCGGCGGTCGTGTCCACGTCGGTGATCGGCTCGGCGGCGATCACGATCCAGCGAGGCCTCGGCTTGGACGCCGCCAGGCGCCTGATCTCTTCGCGGAAGGTCCGCGCGTTAGCGAAGAACAGCGGCGCGTCAAACCGGAAGACGACGAGCCCGTCCAGTTGCCGGGCATCCGGATGCAGCGTGCGGTCGTGTTGGCCCTGGCGGCCGGGAACCCTGCCCAGGGTCGTCTGATAGGGCCGCCATGCCCGCCTGAAGACATTGAGGATCGAGAGCGCGATCGCGACCGCGATGCCTTGCAGCACGCCGAGCAACGCGACGCCGAGGAACGCCGCCAGCGACAGCAGGCACTCGGCGCGCCGCTGCTGCCACAGCCGCCGCGTCCCCTTGATGTCGGCCAGCGACATCGAGGCGGCGATCACGACCGCGGCGAGCGTCGGATTGGGGAGGTTGCGCAGCAATCCCGGCACCAGCACGAGCATCAGCACGATCAACCCCGCGCCGACGACCCCGGCGACTTGCGTCTTGGCGCCCGCCTGTTCGGCGACAGCGGTGCGCGAACCGCTGGTGGACACCGGAAACCCCTGGAACATGCCGGCGGCGAGGTTCGCCACGCCGATTCCGATCATCTCGCCGTTGCCGTCGATCTCCTGTCCGGTCCGGGCCGCGAACGCGGACGCCGTCGAGATCGTGTCGGTCAAGGCGACCAGCGAGATCCCGAGGCCGCCGGCGATCAGCAGCGGCAGGTCCGAGATGGGATTCGGCACGGTCAGCGGCGGGAACCCCTGCGGCAGGCTTCCGACCAGCGAGACGCCGTGATTGCCGAGATCGAACACGGCCGCGGCGATGGTGGCGACGACGACCGCGACCAGGACGCCGGGTACGCGCGGCAGCAAGCGGCTGAGGCCGACGATCAGCCCGAGGCTGACCAACCCGACCGTGAGTGCGGCCGCGTGCGTCTCGCCCGACGCCACGCCGTGGATGAAGGCGTGCGCCTCGGCGATCAGGCCGTTGGCGTCGGTCGAGAACCCGAACAGCTTCGGCAGCTGCCCGATCAGGATCGTCAGCGCGAGGCCGTTCATGTAGCCGATCTGAGTCGGCTTGGAGAGCAGATCGGCGACGAACCCGAGCTTGGCGACGCCGGCGCCGACCATGATCGCCCCGACGATCAGCGCGAGCATCGACGCCAGCGCGATCGCCCGCTCGGGGCTGCCGTCGGCCCCGAGGATCGGCAGCAGCGTCGCTGCGATCATCGGGCCAAGCGAGGAGTCCGGGCCGAGCACGAGGATCCGCGAGGGCCCGAACGCGGCGTAGCCGACGAGGCACAGAATCGTCGTGTAGAGCCCGGTGATCGCCGGCAGCCCGGCAAGCTCGGCATAGGCCATGCCCTGCGGGACCAGCAGCGTCGTCAGCACGACCCCGGCGACCAGATCCTGCCGCAGCCAGGCGGACCGGTATTCGGCCAGGGCGCGGACCCCCGGCGGCCGCGAAAGGTTCATGTTGCGCTTCAGTGCGTTCCGCGCCCGTTGCCCTGGCTCGCGGCAAACGGGTCGGGGGCGGCGCCCGCGGGCGCCTCGGCGATCAGCGACTCGCGGATCTCGAGCAACTCCTCGCGTTGGCGCTTGGACACGCGCGGGAACCTCGGATCGATCTCCATCAGCGCGTTGACCAGCACCGCGGCCGCGCCGATCCGCTCAAACCACTTGCGATCGGCGGGGATCACGTGCCATGGCGCCCACTCCGTGCTGGTGTGCGTGAGCATCTCTGAGAACGCTTTCTGGTAGCTGTCCCAGTGCTTGCGCTCACGGACATCCGCGGCCGAGAACTTCCAGTTGTGGTCGGGCAGATCGACGCGGCGCAGGAAGCGGGTCCGCTGCTCCTCGCGAGACAGGTTCAAAAACAGCTTGACGACCCGAATGCCGTTCTCCGAGAGGTAGCGCTCCCAGTCGTTGATCGCGCGGTAGCGATGCTTGAAGACGTCGCCGTCGGGCACGACGGGCGGCAGCTTCTGGCGCTCGAGCAACTCCGGGTGGACGCGGACGACCAGCACCTCTTCGTAGTGGGAGCGGTTGAAGATCGCGATCTCGCCGCGGCCAGGGAGCCGCTGCGCGTAGCGCCACAGGAAGTCATGGTCGAGTTCTTCGGCGGATGGGACCTTGAAGCTCGCGACGCTGACGCCCTGCGGGTTGACGCCGCTCATCACGTGGCGGATCGTTCCGTCCTTGCCGGCCGCGTCCATCGCCTGCAGCACGACCAGCACGCCCCAGCTGTCCTGCGCGGCCAGCCGCGCCTGATACTCGTTCAGCAGGCTCACCCCCTCCTGCAGCAGGGTGACGCCCTCCTTCTTCTTGCGGATCCCCGCCTTGAACGCGGGGTCAAAGTCGCGGGCGAGCTTGACCTTCGATCCGGGCTTGACGCGGAACGGCTCGATGAAGTCGACCAGCCGCTGCTGGCGCTTGTCGGTCAGGATCGGTGGCATCGAGCCGTCTCCGCGCTCGGTCAGGACTGGCCGGCCGCTTCGGCTGGCGGCTGCAGCGCCTCCTGAAGGCGCTTTGTGTCCTCCTCGGACAGCGAGGTCCGGAGCACGGTGCCGCCGTACTGCTCGAGTGCCGCAATCGCCTTGTCGGGCGTTACCTGCTCGATCACCATGAACAGGGCCGAGGTGCCAGGCTGCAGCTGCTCGCGCACCTGCTGGGTGAACGTCTTGTCGATGCCCTTCTCGCCGAAGTGGCCGAACAACGCTCCCATCCCGGCGCCCATCGCCCAGCCGGCGAACGGGATGAAGAACAACATCCCGAACAACAGGCCCCAGAACCCACCCCACACTGCACCGGCACCCGTCGAGGCGCCGCCGTGGGTCGTGTGGACGTGATAGTCGCCCTGCTCGTCGCGCGTGATCGCCGCCACCTGCGACGCCTGGATGACCAGGTCCGATTGCAGTCCCTGGACGGTGCGGCGCGCATCGTCCGCCGTCGCTTGGTCCGGGTAACCGATCGCAACCAACGTTGCCATTCTGTTGCTCCTTTCGGGGTGAGCGCCCGACGCTAATTCGGCGCCGTAGGGAAGAGCTGCACGGATCCGCGATTCACCTGGGTGAATGCGGCTGCTCGCCGCCGCGCTGCGGCGCGGACGAAACCAGCGTACCGATCAGCCTCAGCGCCTCGACCTCCGTCACCGCCGACCAGACGCGCCG
The DNA here is from genome assembly GCA_963714245.1 of uncultured Solirubrobacteraceae bacterium. GTDB lineage: Bacteria > Actinomycetota > Thermoleophilia > Solirubrobacterales > Solirubrobacteraceae > Palsa-465. The sequence goes on from CAVQNR010000005.1 coordinate 820,715, forward strand.
GGGTACGGCGGCACGACCCGAACGTGCGCCGCGACGGCGGCTCAAACGCCGGTCTGGGCGGTGATCTGCCCCGATCGCACCGCCGCGGCGAGCTGCTCGTAGTCGCGTTGATTCTGCTCGGCGTAGGCGCCGGCGAACCGCACGACCGCGCGATCGAATCGATCGCTGTTGCCGAGGTAGGCGGCGATCGCGATCCGGTCGCCGGTTCGCGCGTGCGCCCGCGCCAGCGTCCAACCGCAGAGCTTGCCGTACACCGCCAGCGCCTTCGGCGTCAGCCGGCCGATCTCCCACGAGCCCTTCCAGTCCTTCAGCTGGCGGACGTAGAAATCACGCTCGCGGCCGTCCAGCGGGGACTCGGCGCGCAACCAGCCGAGGAAGATGTCGCCAACCGCCTGCATCCGTCGCTGTCCGATCACGACCCGCATCCCGTGCTCTTGGAACTCGCCCGGCCCGAGCCGGTCCTCGAGCACCGAGGCCTGAGCCTCCTTGACCTGGAGAAACAGCGGGTCATCGCGATCGCGGCCGAGCATCAGCGCGATCCAGGCGCGCGTGCCGACGCTGCCGACGCCGACCACCTTGCGGGCGAAGTCCGCGAGCTCGAACTGGTCAAACAGCGCCCGGCGATCGAAGTCGAGCGTCTCGGCGTAGCGCCCCAACAGGCTTGCGAGCTCCTCGAGCAGGCGCTCTCGGTCAAGACCGGTGGCGAGCGTTTCGGCCGGCACGATCAGCGGCGAGTGGTCGGCGATTCGCACCTGCCCGTCGACCACCGTCGTCAGCTTCGAGAACGCCGACATGCTGTCGCGGGTGCGGGCCTTGGCCACGGTCCGCTGGGTCAACTTGAACGTACCCGGCCGAAATGCTGTGCCGCGCTCGGCCAGCAGCCGCTCGATCTCGAGATGCGAGTACCAGACCTCGAGGTTCGTCATCGCCGCGAAGCCGTGCATCGCGAGTCGGTACTCGCGGGCAGTGGCGCCCGCGGTCCGCAGCTGGTCACGCTCGTCGAAGCCGTTGTCTGCCGCGGCGATTAGCACGCTCGTGACCAGCCGCTTGACATCCCACTCCCACGGCCCCGGCAGCGTCTCGTCGAAGTCGTTGATATCGAACACGAGCCGGCGCTCGGGGGAGGCGAACAGCCCGAAGTTCGAGAGGTGGGCGTCGCCGCAGCACTGCGTGGTGATCCCCGATCGCGGCGAGTCACCCAGGTCTCCGACCATCAGCTTGGCGGCCCCGCGATAAAACGCGAACGGCGAGGACAGCATCCGCCCGTAGCGGATCGGCACCAGCTCCGGCACGCGGGTATCGGCCTGCTGTTGCAGCAGCTCGATCGGGTCGGTCCTGTCCGACGCCGGCACGAACTCGCCATGAGCGGAACGGGGCGCCTCGGCACGGGCCAGGCGGCCGCGCTCGGCGCGCTGCCCCGGAGTCAGCAGCCTGTCACGAAGCCCGGGCACTTACTTGATCGGGGGTGGGCCGGGGGGCATGCGCGTCGACGGCAAGTCCGGGGGCCTGCTCCAGCTCTCGTCCTCGGGCCGAGTCAGCCCGGCGATGATCCACAGGCTCAATCCGAAGACCGCCAGTGACCACAGCGGATACGCGGGAATCTCCAGCAGCGCGACGATCGCCGCGAGCGTCGCGACGGCGATCGCGAACAGCCGGCCGAAGTTACCGCCGCGGAACAGCGAGATTGCGGCAGCGAGTTCGAGCAGGCCGATGATCAGTGTCACCCAACCCCAGGTCTTGAGGTCACCGAACAGGTAACTGTGGCCCTCGCCGAAGAAGCCGGAGTTCCCGATCGCAGCGATCCCGTAGATCACGTTGAGGACGCCGCCAATCGACAGCAGGACCGCCGCGAACAGGGCCCGCGCCGGTCCCTTCAGGTTATGGATCGACCGATCACCGGCCTCGCTCGGCATCATCAGGCGAGGCTAGGTGGCGTCGGGCGGGGCAGTCGTTCGATGGCGGCCGTTCACCTGGGTGAAGGCGGTTGCGTTCATACGTCGCCGCCGTTGCGGATCGACACGCCCAGCATCCCCGACGCGGTCGCGCGGGCGACCGCGTCTTCGCGGGAGGTGACGCCGAGCTTGCGGTAGATCGAGCGGGTGTGCGAGCGGACGGTGTTCAGCGATAGAAACAGCTTGTCTCCGATCTCGCGCGTCGACAGATCGGAGGCGAGCAGCTCGAGCACCGCAAGCTCGGCAGCGCTCGGGCGTCGCACGGTTGCCGCCGGTGTCGCTCTGGCGCGTGCATCGATCAGCTCCTGCTCGGCCTCAGCCACCATCGCGACGACGCGGCCGCAGTCGATCAGCTGCGCGATCATGCGCTGGGCACCGTGCAGCGTGTCGCGGGCCTCGTCAAGCCGCCCGCGCCGGCAGCGCACCCGCGCGAGCAGGACCAGCAGCCACGCATAATGGACCGTCGGGATCTGATCGGCGAAGAACCGTTCGGCGAGCTCCAGCTCCTGCTCGGCCTCGACGAGATTGTCGTCGGCCAGCTCAAGCGCACCCAGCGCCACGGCGGCGTTGGCGCCCAACCAGCTGTGGCTGATGCCGGTGCCGGCGGTCAGCTGCTTGGCCTTCGCGGCATGGCCACGAGCCGAGCTCAGCCGCCCCTGATCGATTGCCACGAGTGCCAGCGTCGTCCTCGCCAGCGCCTGCCCGGGCACGCGGCGTTCGGCCTCCGGATGCTCGATTGCACGCATCCCCAGTGCCCAGGACCGATCGAGCTCGCCCGCGAAGTAGAGCGCTCGGGCGTGGCCCGCAAGCGCCGCGACGAGCGCCTCGTCGGCCGCCGCCTCGGCGGTTGCAACCGCTCTGGCGCCGCTGTGGATCGCCGCCGTCACGTCGTCGTCGACCGCCGCGGCGACGACCATGTCGCGCACCGCGAGGGTGTACCCGTGCAGCAGCTCGGGTCGCTCGCGTTCGGTGCGCTCGATCGTGCCCAACAGCCGCGCTCGCTCAAGCGCATGTCCGCCGACGATCGTCGCCGCGGTCGCAGCTGCCGCCGCCAGCTCGGGATGCTCGACGAGCAAATCGTCCGGGACCCGGCGGACCCAGCGGATCACGGTCCGCTCGGCGCCGGTGCGGATCAGCGAGAGGTGGCCTTCGCCGAGGATCTCAGCGATCAGCTCGAAGTCGCCGGCGACACCCGCATGCTCGGCAGCCTCCACCGGGAGGCCGCGTTGATGCAGCCACGACGCCGCCCGGCGGTGCAACTCGGTCGACGTCCCCGGCGCCTCGGCATCGAGTCTGAGCGTCGCGAAATCGGCGAACAGCGAGTGGGCCCGGAACCACCCACTGCGCGCCAGCCGCGTGATGAACAGGTTCGCGTGCTCGAGCTCTCCCAGCAGCGCCGCGGCGTCGCTGCGATCGAGCAGGAAGTCGCAGAGTTCGGCGGTGAAGCTGCCGAGGACCGAGATCCGCAGCAGCGCGTCCCGTAGGTCGGGGACGAGGGAATCGAGCACCTCGTTGCTCAGGTACTCGGTGATGTAACGATGATCGGCACCGAACCGTCGGATCGCCAGGCGTGGCTCGTCGACCCGGCCCAGCCACACCGCCGCCATCACCATCGCGGCGGGCCAGCCCTCTGTGCGTCGCACCAGCAACGCCACCTCGGCCTCGTCAAGCTCGAGTCGGCCGAGCTCGACGAGCAGCCGCCGCGCCTCCTCGGTCGTGAACGCCAACTGGTCGGCACGTAGCTCGACGAGCGAGCCGTGAGCCCGCAGCCCGGCCAGTCGAAGGGCCGGATTGGCCCGGCTGATCGCGATCATCCGCGCATGGTCGGGCAGCGCCGCGACGAAGTAGTCAAGTGACTGCAAGCAGTCGGCGTTGGTGACGTGCTGCAGGTCGTCGAGCACCAGCACGAGTGGCCGGCCGGCCGCGGCGATGCCGTTGGCCAGCTCATCCAGCGCCACGCCGACCGGGGCGCCGCTGACTGCGAGGCGCCGGATCGCCTCGGAGCTCGCCTCCGGCAGCGTGCGCGAGATCGCGGTCGCGATGTAGCGCCAGAATCTGACCGGGTCATTGTCGCCGTCGTCCAGCGACACCCAAGCAAGCGGAACCTCACGTGCGGCGCACCAAGCTCGGACCGCGGTCGACTTCCCGTAACCAGGAGGGGCGGCGACCAGCGTCAGCGGCGCGTTTTGGTCCAGCGTCCGCTGCACCCGCGCCCGAGTGACGATCGCGGCGCGCAGCGCCGGCGCGGCCAGCTTTGCCTCCGCCAGCGGCGGCGCTCGGAGTGAATCACGCTGGCCGGGTTGATCGGAGCTCAAAGTCCTGAAGCTCGACGCTCACACCGGCGAGGGTAATCGCGTTCGCCAATGTGAAAGCTCGGGTTCGGGCGCTGTGGACGATGCATCGCAGCGATGCTGAGCACGGTGGTTCAGCTAGCGTATCGATTCATCGTCGAGGGCGAGCTCACCGATGCTTCGGCGTCGGTGTTGCCCTCAATGACGGTCTGCCGCGGCGGCGGAATCACGACGTTGACCGCCGCGGTGCGCGACCAAGCGGAACTACAGGGCATCCTGCGACGACTCGGGGACATGGGGCTGACGCTGCTCAGCGTGACCGCGATCTCAGACACCTCCGCACAGCGTCCGGCGGCCGACCAGGATCCGCAGTGGCGCGGCCTGCTCTGACCCGAGGGTCGCGGTGAAGGGCTTGCTCAGCGACGGGCCGGCCGCAGGGAGTGTGCTTGAGGTTGGCGATCCACCGTTGCGGCGCGGGATCGTTGTGCTCGACGGCGATCGGCTCTCGGCGGAGGGGTTTCGCTACTACCTCAGTGCGGTCGGTCCCGACGGCGCCGTATACCGTTTCGGCGGTCAGGTCGAGTGGCCGCCGGAGGCCCGCTTGCAGGTGATCAAGTTGCTGGTCGATCCCGAGCTTGACAGCGGCCGATGAGATGCGGTCTACTTGATACAGCAGTACCACTGGGACATATTGGCGGGGCGACGGAGGGCCGATGGCGGCTGGGGAACGAGCATGTCGGGGCGCCCGCGCAAGCGACACGTTCGATTCGACCGAGCAGGCTGATGGCGCCGCGCTTGCGCCGCCGCAGACGCCGGTCTTGGCGGCGGCGAAGCTAGCAACGCCCCGCCCACGCTCGGGGATCGTTCGGCGTCCGCGGATCTCCGAGGCGCTCGACGCCGCGCCGGCGGCGCGGCTGACGGTGATCGCCGCGCCTGCCGGTTATGGCAAGACGACGGCCGTGCACGCGTGGTCGGCGCAGAGTGGCACCGCATTGGCGTGGGTCACACTCGACGCCGGCGACAACGATCCGGTGCGGCTGTGGACATACATCGCGACCGCGGTCAGTGGCGTCCGCGACGATCTCGGACGACGGGCGCTACGCCGTCTGCGCGGGGTGGCGGTTTCGATCGAGGCCGCGATTGACGAGCTGCTCGATGGGATCGAGGCGTTCGGCAGTGAGCTGGCACTGGTGCTCGACGACGCACATACGGTGACCAGTGCCGACGCGCTGGCGTCGCTGGAATATCTGCTCGAGCGGCTGCCGCGGTCGGCAAGGCTGCTGCTGATCACCCGCGCCGACCCGAACATCGGGCTCGAGCGACTGCGCGCCCGGGGCGAGTTGCGCGAGCTGCGCGCCCGCGAGCTGCAATTCACGCCGTCTGAGGCCCAGGTGCTGCTCGTCGACCAAGCTGGAATCGAGCTCGACGAGGCGGACCTCGCCGCGCTGTTGCGCCGCACCGAGGGCTGGCCGGCAGCGCTGCAGCTCGCGGCGCTGTGGCTGCGCCAGGTTGACGATCAACGGCGGGCGGTCCGCGAGTTTGGGGGCCAGCATCGCTACGTCGTCGAGTACCTGGCCAACGAGGTGCTGGCGGCACTGGACCCGCCCACGCGCTCATTCCTGACCGAGCTGGCAGTGCTCGGCAGCTTCACGGCTGAGCTGTGCGATGGGGCGCTGGATCGCGCCGACTCGGTCGACCGGATCGCTGCGTTGGAGCGCGCGCAATTGTTCATCTTGCCGCTCGAGCGACGGGAGTGGTTCCGCGTGCATCCGCTGTTCGCGGAGTTCGCATGCGTGCGCCTGGCGTCGACCGATCCCGACGCCGCTGCCAGGATCCATTGCCGCGCGGCTCACTGGCTGCGCACGCGCGGGCTCGTCGTCGAAGCGATGGACCACGCGGTCGCCGCCGGCGACCACGAGCTGTTGGCCGAGTTGCTCAGCGAGCACCATCGGGCGCTGATCGGGTCCGGCCGAGCGCAGGCGCTGGTGCGTTCGGTCCGGACGCTGCCCGACTCGTCGATCGTTGCGCATCCAGAGCTGGCGGGCGCCGCGGCGATGGCGACGACGCTCGTCGGCGGCCACGCGATCGAGCGCCGTCGCTTCCTCGGGCTCGCGAGCCGTGCCAGGATCGAGTACCCAGAGCGCTTCACCGCCTACGCCGAGAGCCTGGCCTTGGCGGCGGCGGTCGCCGGGATCGACCACGGCGTGCTCGCGGCGGTCGCCGCCGGTCGCACCGCCGTCGCGCTGGCCGAGCGCCAGGTTCGATCGGCGTTGCCGACCGCATTCGCCGGCCTGATCCGCGCGCTGTACCTGGCCGGCGAGATCGGCGAGGCGGTCGCGACCGGCACGCGCGCGCTGTCGGCGCCCGCCGCGCAGCGCCAGTCGCTCGAATCCGCGCTGATCCACTCGACCCTGGCGATCATCGCTGCCGAGCGCGGGCGACCGGAGACCGCTCGAACCCACGTCGAGCAGGCACGAGCGTGCATCGGCCGGCTCGCCAGCAGCCGCAGCTGGCTTGGCGCCACCACTGCCGAGGCGCTCGGAGCGGTGCTTGTCGCCGAGGGCGATCTGATCGGAGCCGAGCGCGAACTCTGTCTCGCTCAGCGGCTGCTGCGCGACGAGGTCGCGACGGTCGATCACGCCCAGGTGTTGATCTCACTCGCGGCGGTTCGGTGCGCGCGTGGACGGCTCGACGGGGCCGATCAGGCGCTGCGTGGCGCCCGTGAGCAGCTCGAGGAGCTGGCGGACGCCGGCTCGCTGACGCTGCGTGCCGTCGGCGTCGAGCACGCGATCGCGCAGGCGCGCGCAAGCGCCGGTGAGGGGCGGCTGCTGCAGGCGCCCAGCCCGGCCGAGCTGACGGTTCTACGGCTGCTCGCGACCGAGCTGTCGGCAAGCCAGATCGCCGCGCGGCTGGTGGTCTCGTCCAACACGGTCCGCTCGCACACCCGCGCGCTGTATCGCAAGCTCGGGGTGCGATCGCGCGCCGACGCCGTTGCCCGGGGACGAGCGCTCGGACTGCTCGACGACGGTCCGGCGGGCGACCGGCCGGCGGCGAGCGAGGCGGCGTAGTCCGCGCGGCGGCGCCGGCCGCGAGTGGGAGGCCAACTAGGATCGGGGCGCGCAGGTAGCCCGCGCCGTGAGTAGGGTCAACCCCAACCGCGTCCAGCTTTGCCCCAGGAGGTGAACGATGCCGATCCGCGTTGGTGTTCAGATCCAGCCACAGCAGGCCGACTTCGCGCAGATGCAGCAGGCATGGCGCGCCGCCGAGGAGCTCGGGGTCGACTCGATCTACACCTGGGACCACTTCTATCCGCTGTATGGCGATCCCGACGGCAAGCACTTCGAAGGGGCGACCTCGCTGACGGCGCTGGCCGCGTGCACCGAGCGGGCCCGTATCGGGGCGCTGGTCTTCTGCAACTCGTACCGCAACCCGCAGCTGCTGGCGAACATCCATTCGACGGTCGACCACCTCAGCGGCGGGCGGGTGATCCTCGGGATCGGCGCCGGCTGGTTTGAGCGCGACTACGACGAGTACGGCTACGAGTTCGGTACCGCCCCACAGCGGCTGCGGGCGCTGCGGCGCGATCTGCCATTGATCGAGCAGCGGCTGGCCAAGCTCAACCCGCCGCCGGTCGGGTCGATCCCGATCATGATCGGTGGTGCAGGCGAAAAGGTGACGCTGCGGTTGGTCGCCGAGCACGCGAAGCTATGGCACACGTTCGCCGACCCCGAGACCTACCTGCACAAGTCCCAGGTGCTGGCCGAGCACTGCGAGAACGTCGGTCGTGACCCGGCGACCGTCGAGCACGTGATCGGCTCCGACGCTTCGACCGCGGACGCGCTCGCCGACGCGGGTGTGGCCGAGCTGACGGTCGGCGTCGATGGCGCGCCTAACGGCTACGACCTCGGCGAGTTGCGCGAGCTGCTGCAGTGGCGTGACCGCCGCAACGCCGGCGAGTGACCCGACGATCCCATGCCAGAGCACTACCAGCAGCCGGGATGGTTCACCACGCACGTGTTCAACCGCGCCGTTGCGGCGTTGACCAAACTCGGCATCAGCGTCTACGGCTCGCGCGTGCTCGAGGTCCGCGGACGGACCTCCGGTGAGTGGCGCCGGACGCCGGTGAACCTGATGCGGGAGGGTGGCGCCGAGTACCTGGTGGCGCCACGCGGGCACACGCAGTGGGTCAAGAACCTGCGAGCCAGCGGGGAGGGCAGGCTTCGCGTCGGCCGTCGCATCCAGGCGTTCACGGCAATTGAGCTCAGCGACGATGCCAAGCCGCCGGTGCTGCGCGCGTACCTGAAGAAGTGGAAGTTCGAGGTCGGGGTGTTCTTCGACGGCGTCGGCCCCGAGTCGCCCGACGCCGAGCTGCGGCGGATCGCGGCCGATCACCCGGTGTTCAGGCTCACCACCACCTGAGATCGCCCGCCGCGGCGGTGGTTGGGAAGAATGGGTCCTCAATCGACCCAGATCGCCCAACCCGCGGAGCGGCGCGGGTGCTCGCGGTCAGGCGGCCCCGGCGGGCGAAGCCGCACAGGGTCAAGCCGCGGTGCTCCGCGAGTCCGTCGCCGTCGCTGGAGTCGGCGCCGTGAGCCACGCCCACTCCGACGCCCAACCCGAGCCCGACCGGTCCGACGACGAGCCCGGCGGGCCGGCGTTCCCCGGACCGGGTCACCTTCCGCCCGAGCCGGTGGTACCCGAGCCCCGAGCGCGATCCGGATGACGACGAGCCCGGCGGCCCCGCGCATCCGGGGCCTGGGCACCAGCCACCGCACGAGCAGTAGCCGACCTCCGGCGAGCGTCGGCCGACGTTCGGCACGTCGTGCCCTGCGCGGCGCGCGGTCGGTGGCGACCGTGGATACTCCGCGCGAATGACACGGCTGGGGGTGTGGATCACGAGTCTGGTATTGGCACTCACGGGTGCCTCGCTGACCGGTGCGCCGACGCAGGCCCGCGCATATCAGCGCACGGTCGCGGTCGACGGCCGCGCGCTCGGACGGCGACTGCCGAATAACTACCTCGGCGTCGCGCTGACCTACCAGGGGGCCGCGCGTTGGACGGGGCCGGCGTCGGCAGCGGTCGATCCGGTGCTCGTGCGGCTGATCCGCAACCTGGCACCGCACGGCCATCCGGTGCTCCGGATCGGGGGCGTCAGCGCCGATCGCAGCTGGTGGCCGATTCGCGGATACCGCAAGCCGATCGGAATCTGGAACGCGATCACGCCGGCGTGGACGACCGCGCTGCACAGGCTGGTGCGCGCGACCAGCGGACGCTTGATCCTCGGGATCAACCTCGAGGCGGATCGGCCCGAGATCGCCCGGGTCGAGTCAGATCAGCTGGTCCGGCGGATCGGGCGCCGATACATCGCGTCGCTGCAGCTCGGCAACGAGCCCGACCTGTACAGGCTGGTTCCCTGGTACGGGCTGGTCGACGGGCACCCGGTCCCGCAGTACAAGCAGCAGGGCGCGCCGGTGTACTCCCGGTCCGCGTCGTTCGGACCCGACGCGTATGCCACCGAGGTCGCGCGGATCGCCGGCCAGCTGCCGGATCTGCCGCTCTCAGGCCCGGATGCAAGCGGTCCGAATCCCGACGCGGCGGCGTGGATGGAGGCGTTTGAGCGGTTCCTGCACCCGGCCGGCCGGGCGACGACGCTGACCGCGCACGGGTATGCCGCGATCAAGTGCATCAAGAATCCGAGCTCGTTTCTGTATCCGTCGGTCCCACACCTGCTCGGCCTGGCCGCCTCGCGCGATCAGCTCGCCGGCCTGGGCCCGGAGATCGCGCACGCCCACGCTCTCGGGGACGGATTTCGAGTGGACGAGCTGGGCGTCGTGTCCTGCAGCGGCCTCGACGGCGTTGCCAACACGATGGCATCGGCGCTGTGGGTGCTCGACACGCTGTTCTCGATGGATGCCGCCGGGGTCAACGGGGTCAATCTCCATACCGTCACGGGCTCAAACGCACTGTTCACCCTCACCCGATCCGCTCGGCACTGGCATGCGACCGTCGGTCCGTGGTACTACGGCGCGTTGCTGTTCAGCCAAGCCGCCCCGGCCGGTTCGCGATTGCTGCCGGTCGCAAACGCCACGCACGCCGACACTCGAGTGTGGGCCACGCTCGGATCAGACCACCGCGTCCGCGTGCTGGTGATCAACGACAGCGCTCGCTCGAGCGCGCGCGTGCTGGTTCACAATCCGCCCGGCTACGGCCGTCGCCCGGCGACGATCGAGCGTCTCAAGGCAGCAGGCGCATATGCCACCCACGGGATCACGCTCGGCGGCGCCGGCTTCGGCGCCACCGCGACCGGCGCGCTACCGGCGCAGCGGGTTCAGACGATCCGTCGTCGCGGCGGCGTGTTCGCGGTGACGCTGCCGGCCGCAAGCGCGGCGCTGCTGACCCTCCAGCGCTGAACGAACGGTTCGCGCGGCCGCTTGACGGGATAGGCGTCACCAGCTACCTTGTGTCGCATGGTAGTCAGAGGAGAGCGGATGATCTCGCAGTTGCGCCGGGGCGTGCTCGAGTTCTGTGTGCTCGCCCTGCTGCGCGACGGCGAGCGCTACAGCTTCGACCTGGTCCGTGCGCTCGGCGACGCCGATGGCCTGGTCACCAGCGAGGGAACGCTGTACCCGCTGCTCGGCCGTCTGCGCCGGGAGGGGCTGGTGCAGACCAGCTGGCGCGAGTCGGCATCGGGTCCGCCACGCCGTTACTACCGGATCACCCAAGACGGCGACGCCGCGCTGCGGGCGTTCGTCGACCAGTGGGCGACGTTTCGCAATTCCGTCGACGGCTTGATCGACCTGGGAGCGACAACATGACGACAAGGGATCTGCACCCACTCGCGACCGACTACCTGTCCCGGTTGCGCCGAGCCGGGAGCGAGCTGCCGCCCGAGCGTCTGCGCGAGCTGTCGGCCGAGATCGAGATCTATCTGTCGGAGGCGATTGCGCTGGACGCCTCCGACGAGCAGGCACTCGAGGTGCTCGAGCGGCTGGGGCCGGTCGGCGAAATCGTCGAGGCCGAACAGGTCCCGGCACCAGTCGATCGTCGTGGCTGGCGCGAGTGGGCTGCCGTGATCCTGCTTCCGCTCGGCGGCTTTGCCTTCGGCGTCGGCTGGCTGGTTGGGCTTGCCCTGCTCTGGGGCTCGCGGTTGTGGACGACGCGCGAGAAGTTGATCGGGACGCTGATCGTGCCCGGCGGGATCGCAACCGCGCTCGTGTTCGTGTTCCTGACCGGGACCAAGCGCCGGTGCCAGCAGTTCGTCAGACTCGGCGACGGCGCGATCAGCCACGCGGCGGTGCGCTGCACCCCGAGCTCCGGGCCGGGCGCAGCGGTGCACGGCCTCGAGGTCGCGTTGGTCCTGCTGCTCGTGCTCGCGCCGATCGCCGCCGCCGTCTACCTCGCCCGTCGGGCCCGGTCGGCACCGGCTCGGCTGGCCTGATCGGTCGCCCGCCTTAGATGCGGACCGTGCGGGCGACGGTCGCGAACCGGCGCACGGGCCCGACCGGACGATGCTCCAGGCGTGCCGCTGCGGCCCGTCCCGCCTCGTCGCCGCGGAACCGCGAGACCAGGTGAATCGCGAGATCGAGACCCGACGCCGGCCCTCCGCTGGTGATCACGTCGCCGTCGTCGACGACCCTCGCCTCCGGGTGAACTTTGGCACCCGCCCGAACGAGGTCGTCGAGCGCGATCCGGTTGGTCACCGCCGGGCGATCGATCAGCAGCCCGGCTGCCGCCAGCACCATCGCTCCGGTGCAGACCGACGCGATGATCGCGCCGCCGGCGTGCATCGCGGCCAGCCGATCGGGCAGCGCTCCACGGATCTGATCGCGAACGCCGCCGTTGTCGTCGCGCCACCCGCCGCCGGGGACGATCACGAGCTCGGCGCGGTCGTCGAGCTCGGCGGCGACCTCGATCACCAGTCCGTGCGCGGTGTGGACCACCGCCGGATGCCCGGTCGGGCGCACGGGCGTTGTCCGCAGGCCCGCGGCGGTGAGGATCTCCAGCGGGCCGACCGGATCGAGGTCGTCGACCCCATCGAAGAACAGGATCTGGGTGACCGGCGCGGTTGTGCTCATGGGCGACACCGTGTCGCAGGTGCGGTCAGTCGACAAGTGGCAGTAAAGACAACTATCGTCGAATTCATGCCACCGCCGCACCGCGTCGTCGCGCTCGCGCTCCCGAGCGTGATCCTGCTCGACCTAGCGGCCCCGACGCACGTGTTCGGTCACTGCGGGGGCGGCCTGTACCGGTTCGAGCTCGCCGGCTTGCGGCCCGGGCCGGTCACGACCTCGACCGGGCTTGAGATCACCGCTCGGCGCGGCCTGTCCGCGCTCGCCGACGCCGACACGATCGTCGTGCCGGGGACCGAGGAGGTCGCCGGCGGGGGTGGTGCCGCCGCCGCGGCGATCGCGCGCGCCCATCGCCGGGGGGCACGCGTGATGTCGGTCTGCACGGGCGCGTTCGTGCTCGCGCACGCGGGACTGCTCGACGGTCGTCGGGCGACCACGCACTGGGCCGCGGCCGCGCAACTCGGCCGCCGATTCCCGGCCGTGACCGTCGATCCGAATGTCCTCTACGTCGACGAGGGCTCGGTCCTGACCAGCGCCGGTGTGGCCGCCGGCCTCGATCTCTGCCTGCACGTCGTGCGGCGAGACCACGGCGCCGCGAAGGCCCTCGAGCTCGCCCGACGGATCGTGATCGCGCCCCACCGCGAGGGCGGGCAGGCTCAGTTCATCCCGGCCGCGAGGATCGGGTCCGCGCCGATCGGCGCCGACACATCGACCGAGCCCGCGCGAGCGTGGGCGCTCGCCAACCTCGGGCGGCCACTGCCGGTGCCGCTGCTCGCCGAGCGCGTGGCGATGTCACCTCGCAGCTTCGCGCGGCGGTTCCGGGCCGAGACGGGCACGACGCCCGCACAATGGATCCTCGAGCAACGGCTGCGCCTCGCCCAGGCGCTGCTCGAGACCAGCAGCGACTCGGTCGAGCACGTCGCGCAGCGCAGCGGATTCGGAAACGCGGCGGCGCTGCGCGCCCATTTCGGGCGTCGTCTGCAGACGACGCCGACGGCATATCGCCGCAGCTTCACCGAATCGATCGGCTGACGACGCCGACGGAATATCGCCGCAGCTTCACCGAGCCGATCGGCTGACGCCTGCTCAGGCACCCCGGATCGCCGTCTCGCCGACGCTTGCGGGGGCCCTCCACGGGCGGGACGTGCTGCTCGAGCAGTCAGAGCGCGAGGTGGGTGATATATCGCCCTTTGCTCGCCGCCTCACCCGAGCAAACGGCGATTGAGGACCTCCTGCGTCTCGAATATCCCTTTGCCTCCGCGTGTGACCGAGCGGACGGCGTTACGCGACACCCGCGCGCGAGAGCGGCCTGACGCATTAAGGGGATGATTCCGTGGCCGCAACGCGCGGCACGGTGTCGTGATGCGTGCGTGAAGCGGACGCCGTAACCATCTAGGATCGCCGCCATGGCCACCGCTGAACAGATCGCACAGGCAATCACCGACCGGCTCGAGGGACTGCGCGAGCAGATCGCGATGCTCGAGGCCGCGCGTGCCGCGCTCGTCCAGGAGCCCGCCCGCGCACGCCGCCGCCGCGCACGCCCCGCGACAGCTCGTCGGACGCAAACCGCGTCGACGCCGCGACGCTCCGCGACTCGGCGCCGGCCGGCCGCGACCGCGCCGGAGCCCGCGCGCACGCCGGCCGCGACCGCCACGGCGCCGGCGCCCGCTGCCGCCAAGCCCCGGCGCCGCCGCTCGGCGACGCCGGCCGCTGCAGACAAGCCGTCGGCCCGCTCGCGGCGCAGCGCACCGGACAAGCCGCGGGCCCGCCCGACACAAGCCACCCGCGACAAAGCACCTGCCAAAGACACCCTGGCCTCGCGGCGGCGCTCAGGCGGCCTGCAGCCGGAGGCGTTGCGGTCGCTGCTCACGGCCGCCCCGCAGGGTCGCAGCATGGTCGCGCTGGCCAAGGAGCTCGGCGTCGGCGAGGCGAAGGTCCGTGCGCACCTGACTGAGCTTGAGCGTGCCGGCGAGGTCTGCTGCGAGGGCTCGCGCCGAACCGGCCGGTGGCGGCTGACCACCGACGGCGACCGCGCCTGAGCGCGGGCTCGCGCCGAACCGGCCTGTGGCGGCTGACCACCGACGGCGACCCTGCCTGAGCGCGGGACACCGGCCGTAATCATCGCCCGATCTGTCCGTCAGAGCCGACCGGCGGATGACGGCGACGGCAACGCTTGCTAGACATCCGGAGCTTGACCGACTCTCCAATCACCCGCGACGACGGTCGCCAGGACCTCGCCAACGCCGCCGACCAGCTCGCCCGGCGACTGCCGGCCGAGCTCGCGCCGCTGGCCGCGCTCGCCTACAACTACCGCTGGTCGTGGCTGCCGGGCGGCCCTGAGCTGTTCGAGGCGGTCGATCCCGAGCGCTTTGCGCTGTGCGGCCGTAACCCGGTGCGGCTGCTACAGGAGAGCTCGCCGCAGAAGTTGCAGGCGGCTGCCGCGGATCGCGCGGTCGTCGCCGCGGCCAACGAGCTGGCGCTGAGACTCCGGGCTGACCTCGAGCGGCCGTTCTCAGCGGCCGCGGCGAGCGTCGAGCGGCCGGTCGCGTTCGTCTGCGCCGAATACGGCGTACATGTGTCGCTGCCGGTCTACTCCGGCGGACTCGGCGCGCTCGCGGGTGATCTGCTCAAGGAGGCCTCAGACCGCGCGGTGCCGATGGTGGCGGTCGGCCTGATGTACCGCAAGGGCTACTTCCGCCAGCGCGTCGACGCATCCGGCTGGCAGCACGAGTATTGGGTCGAGACCGATCCCGAGCGGCTGCCCGCAGCGCGCGTGACCGCCTCCGACGGCCGGCCGCTGACGGTCACGGTGCCGATCGGCGCCAGTGACGTGGCGGCGCAGATCTGGCGTGTCGACGTCGGCCGCGTGCCGCTGTACCTGCTTGACACCGACTGTCCGGAGAACGACCCGCTCGATCGCTGGATCACCGGGCGGTTGTATGTCGGCGACCCGCAGACGCGGCTGTCGCAGTACACGCTGCTCGGGGTCGGCGGGATCCGCGCCTTGCGAGCGATGGGTTACGAGCCCGGGGTCGTGCACCTCAACGAGGGTCACGCGGCGCTGGCGCCGCTCGAGCTCGAGCGGCGGGCCGGCGATGAGTCGCTGCAGGACGTCGTCGAGCGCGCTCGGGCTCGGGCGGTGTTCACGACGCATACGCCCGTCCCGGCCGGCAACGACACCTATCAGGCCGCGGAGATCGAGGGGGCGGTCGGGCGCTTGGCGGAGCAGTGGAATCTGCCGATCGAGCAGCTGATCGCACTCGGCCAGGACCACGGCGCCGATTCCGGCGACCCGTTCGGTGTCACCCAGGCGGCGCTGCGGGCAAGCCGCGCGGCCAACGGCGTCAGCCGTCGCCACGGCGAGGTCGCACGTGAGATGTGGCAGCCGCTGTGGCCAGACCGCGAGCGCCACGAGGTGCCGATCGCACACGTCACCAACGGCGTCCACGTGCCGACCTGGATCGGCCCAGCGATGCGCGAGCTGCTCGACCGTCACCTGCCCGAGGGATGGTGTGAGCACGCGGCCGATCCCGAGGTCTGGTCCGGGGTCGGCCGGATTGAGCCGGCAGCGCTGTGGGAGACCCGCGGTCGCCAGCGGGCCGAGCTGGTCGACTTCATCCGCGCCCGCAGCGTCAGCGACCGGCTGGCGCGCGACGACCTCCGCGAGTACGTCGCGCTGGCCGCCGGCGCGTTCGATCCGGAGGTGCTGACGATCGGCTTCGCCCGCCGGGTGGCGACCTACAAGCGGCTCGACCTGCTGATCCGAGACCCGGACTGGACGCTCGCGCTGCTCGCGGGCGAACGACCCGTGCAGGTCGTGTTGGCGGGCAAGGCGCATCCGCGCGATGAGGAGGCCAAGCGCTCGCTGCAGCGGCTGTTCGGGCTCAAGGCCGCCCGCGTGATCGGCGAGCGGGTCGTGTTCTTAGACGACTACGACCTGTACTCCGCGTCACGCTTGGTGCGCGGCTGCGACGTCTGGCTCAACGTGCCCCGCCCGCCGCTTGAGGCGAGCGGCACCAGTGGCATGAAGTCGGTATTCAACGGCGGGCTGCAGTGCAGCGTGCTCGATGGCTGGTGGGCGGAGGCCTATCAGGCCCACCCACCCAACGGCTGGGCGATCGCGGGCGAAGTCGACGACGACCATCAAGCCCAGGACGAGCGACACGCGGCCTCATTGCACCGGCTGCTCGAACACGAGATCGTGCCGGCGTTCTACGACCGCGACGAGCACGGGCTGCCGATGCGCTGGCTGGAGATGATCAGCCACTCGCTGCGGACGCTCGGCCCGATGTTCTGTGCGACACGGATGCTCAGCCAGTACCTCAACGGCCCCTACAGCGGCTGATCGCGGTCGATCAACACGCCGGGGTTGAGAATGCCCGCCGGGTCAAGCGAGCGCTTGACCGCGCGCAGCGCCTCGATTGCGACCGGGCCGAGCAGTTGCGCCAGCGGCTCGCGGTGGTCGCGACCGACGCCGTGATGGTGCGAGACGGCGCCGCCGCCCGCCAGGATCGCCTGGTTGGCGGCGTGCTTGAGCTCGGTCCATTGAGCGATTGGATCGTCGAGTGCGCCGGCGATCACGGTGAAGTACAGGGAGGCGCCGGTCTCGTAGACATGGCTGAGATGGCACATCACGACGCCGCGGGCGCCCTGCTCGGCCAGACCCTGCGTCAGCGCCTCGGTGACGCCGGCCCTCAGTGCCGCCAGCCCCGACCAGAACGTGGCCGTCTCGATCGTCTCGAGCAGCGCCCCGGCCGCAAGTGCCGGCTCGCGCAGGTACGGCCCGCGGAAGCGACCGGCGCGCCAGCGATCGCCCGCCGCCGGGTCTGAGCGAACCGCGCCGGCGGCCTGCAGCCGCTCGGTGGCCAACGAGCGGGTCGCGGCGACCCGGCGCACGGTGCCCTCGTAGCCGACGATCAGCAGGCAGCTGCCGCCGTCCGCGGTGGCAAACGCCGCGCCGGGCTCGGCCAGGTTGATCCCGGTCTCGATCTCGTCCGACAGACGGACCACGGACGGCAGCGGCCCTTCCTGCGCGAGCGCCCGCACGCCTCGCTGCCGGCCGCGAACGACGGCAGCCGCCATCCCTCGTAGACGCGCGCCTCGGGGGCGGGGCGGACCCTGACGGCGACCGACGTGATCACCCCGAACGCACCCTCGCAACCGAGCAGCAGCTGGCGCAGATCGGGACCGTCGGCGGACATCGGCGCGGTTATCAGCGAGATCGTCCCCGCGGGCGTTGCGGCGGTGAGGCCGACGACGAGCTCGTCAAAGCGCCCGTACCCGGCCGACGCCTGGCCTGCCGAGCGCGTCGCCGCGTAGCCGCCGATCGTTGCCATCTCATAGGACTGCGGGAAGTGGCCGAGCGTGTAGCCGCGCTCGCCGAGCAGCCGCTCGGCGACGACCGCGCGCATCCCGGCGCCGAGCACGGCCACACGCGAGGTCTCGTCGAGCGAGTGCAGCGCGTCGAGCCGGCGCAGATCGAGCGCGACCACGGCCGCAAACCCGTCGGGCGAGGCCTCGAGGCCGCCGACGACCGAGGTTCCGCCGCCGTAGGGCACGACCGCGATGGCGTGCCGGCTGCAGATCTGCAGCACGGCCAGCACCTGCTCGTGGCAAGCCGGTGTCAGGACGGCGTCGGGAGCCGCCGACCCGTCGCCCGCGCGCAGTGCCAGGACGTCGGACATCGAGGCGCCGCGCGTATGCCGGACGCGGGCCTCGTCCTCGCTGCTGAGCTGCCCGGCGCCGACCACCCCTGCCAGCTCGCCGGCGGCGTCCGCCGGCAAGGCCGACGGTGCCACGCGAATTTCGGCGATCGCGGTCGGCTCCGGCGCCGGTGTCGCTCCGAGCGCGCGCAGCGCCTGCAGCGCCGGCTCGGGCAGGACGGGATGCGTGCTCGCGTCGCCCCAGTGGTACGGATGACGGACCGGAGCGTCGAGATCGTATTCGAGCGTGGAGCGGTCGATCGCTTCATGATACATTTAGACGCAACTTGTCACATCGAGACACGGATGTCGGACCCGGTACGTCGCTCAACGCCGAGCGACGGCTGCGCGAGCTGGAGGCGCTGGAGCGCTCGCCGCGGGTCGACGTGCTGGTGATCGGCGGCGGCGTGACCGGCGTCGGCGTCGCCCTCGATGCCGCCGCCCGAGGCCTTTCGGTGGCGCTCGCCGAACGCCACGACCTCGCGTTCGGGACCAGCCGCTGGAGCACGAAGATGGTCCACGGCGGCCTGCGCTACCTCGCGGCCGGACAGTTCGCGATCGCACGCGAGAGCGCCGTCGAGCGCGGGATCCTGATCGATCGCACGGCTCCGCATCTGGTCCATCCGCTGCCCCAGGTGCTGCCCCTGCACCGGACCGTCTCGACCGGCGCCGCCGCGGGGCTCGCGACCACCTTCCATGCCGGCGACGTGCTGCGCGCGACCGCGGGCACGTCGGCGCGGACGCTGCCGCGCGCTCGCCGGATCACGCCGGCCGAAGTGATCGCCCGGGCGCCGACGGCGAGCCTCGACGGTCTGCGCGGCGGCCTCGAGTTCTGGGACGGTCAGCTGACCGACGACGCGCGGCTGGTGGTCACGATCGCCCGCACCGCCGCCGGCCTCGGCGCGCGGATCCTGACCCGCGTCGCGGCCTCGCAGGCGACCGGGGCAGGCGCGGTCCTGAACGACGAGCTCGGCGGCCGGAGGATCGACGTTTCGGCCCGGCTGGTGATCAACGCCACCGGTGTCTGGGCCGGCGAGCTTGCGCCCGAGCTGCGGCTGCGGCCGTCGCGCGGCACGCACCTGGTCTGCTCCCAGGCGGCGTTCGGAGGCCTCGGGTGCGGCCTGATCGTGCCGGTGCCGGGTCAGATCGGTCGAACCGTGTTCGCGCTCCCGGCGCCCGAACACCGCGTCTACGTCGGCGTCACCGACGTCGAGGCGCCGGGACCGATCCCCGATCTACCGCGCCCGGACGCCGAGGAGATCGCATACCTGCTGGCGACCATCAATCTCGCGCTCGCGCGCGAGCTGACCAGCGCCGACGTGCTCGCGACCTACTCGGGACTGCGGCCGCTGCTCGACAGCGACGCGGGCACGACCGCGGATATCTCGCGTCGTCATCGGGTCGCGATCGGCAGCGACGGGCTGGTGACGATCGTCGGCGGCAAGCTGACGACGTACCGGCGGATGGCCGAGGATGCGCTTGATACTGGTCTGGCGCACGCCGGCATCGACGCGCGAGCGTGCGTCACCAAGCGTCTGGCGCTCGTCGGCGCGGCCGACCGCGTGGCGCTCAGCCGGGTCGATGCGCCGCTGCGGCTCGTGCGCCGCTACGGCACCGAGGCATCGCGGGTCGCCGGCGCCGCCGACCCCGAGCTGCAACGCCCGATCTGCGAGGGCACCGAGACGACCGCCGCCGAGCTGTGGTTCGGGCTCAGGCATGAGGGCGCGCTGGACGCCGCGGACCTGCTCGACCGGCGCACGCGGATCGGACTCGATCCGCAGCTGCGTAAACGGGCCGAACCGGCGATCGTCGAGATCGCCGCGAACGTCGGCGACCGCGACATCGCCGCGTTCGTCTGAGTGCCGGCGACCCGGATCAGGCGGCGCCGCGCGGATCCAGCAGCCCGCGAACCATCCTCGCCAGATCGTCGCGCTCGCGCTCGCGCTGGCGCGACGAGCTGCCGTCGCGGATCGCCATCCCGAACCCGCGGGCGGCGAGGTTGATCGAGCGCGCCAGTCGGGCGGGGTCGTCGCGTCGCACCGCGCCGGCGTCGATCGCCGCCACCAGCCGACGCTCGAGCTCGGCGGAGACGGCGGCTTGGAAGCGTCCCGGTCGCTCGATCAGGTACGGGAGCATCAGCTCGGGATCGACGTCGAGCAGCCGGCAGTACAGCCGGTCGCTCGTCAACAGCGAGACACAGCTGACCGTGTAGGCGACGATCTGATCGAGCGCGTCGGAGTGCTCGGCGGCGGCGTCGTCGGCCCGCTCCAGCAGTGCGCCGAACTCGCGCCACATCAGCGCCTGCAGGACGCTGCCGACGTCCGGGAAGCGGCGGTACACGGTCATCCGGCTGAGCCCGGCGCGATCCGCCACATCGGTCAGCGTCGTCCGTCGCACGCCGACGGCCATCACCTGCTGATACGCGGCATCGAGGATCCGGTTCTCCGTTGACGGGGGTGCCGGTGCCTTGGCCAGATGTGACATAGCGAGTCACAACGTAACAGGTGGCGACGAGTATCCTCGCCGTCCGTGTCTGGCGAGTTGCTCAGACGTTCCGCGGTCGCGCTCGCCGCGCTGGTCCGCAACGGTCAGCTGAGCGCGCGCGAGCTCGTCGAGGAGTCGCTGGGCGCGATCGACCGACTCGACGGTGCGATCAACGCGTTCACGTACGTCGATGCCGATGGGGCGCTCGCGGCCGCCGACGCGATCGGCGCCGGCGACGAGCGACCGTTCGCGGGCGTCCCGATCGCGATCAAGGACAACCGTGCGGTTGCCGGGATGCCGATCACGATCGGCTCCGACCTGTTCGCAGACGTCGTCTCGGCCGATGACGCGTTCTGTGTGGCGCGGCTGCGCGCGGCCGGATTCGTGATCGTCGGCAAGACGAACCTGCCCGAGAACGGGATCCTGCCGACGACCGAGCCGAGGCGGTTCGGGCCGACCGCCAACCCCTGGGCGCCGGGGCGCACACCCGGCGGCTCCAGTGGCGGCTCGGCCGCCGCGGTCGCGGCCGGAATGGTTCCGCTCGCGCACGGCAATGACGGCGGCGGCTCGCTGCGGATTCCGGCGGCCTGCTGCGGCCTGGTCGGGCTCAAACCCGCCCGCGGTCGCGTGTCGGTCGGTCCCGACTCCGGCCAGAGCTTCCTCGTCTCAGACGGTGTCCTGACCCGCGACGTCGCCGACACCGCGGCGGTGCTCGAGCTGCTCGCCGGCTACCAGCCGGGCGACGCCGCGTGGGCGCCGCCGGTGCCGGCCGGCACCTTCGCCGACGCGGTTGCGCGCCCTGGCGATCCGCAGCAGCGGCCGCTGCGGATCGGGGTCGCGCTCAACCCGCCGCTCGGCGGCGCCGAGCTCGACCCAATCTGCCTACAGGCCGCCCGCGACGCGGCGGCGCTGTTGGGGTCGCTTGGCCACGAGGTCGTCGAGCTGACGCCGCCGTGGTCAGACCGCGGGCTGCTGCGGGAGTTCACCAACGCGTTCGGGCCGCTGATCGCGATGACGACCGCGGCCGGCGGCCGGCTCGCCGGACGCGAGCCGACCGAGGACGACGTCGAGCCGCTGACCTGGGCGATGTACGAGCACGCCCGGGGGCTCAACGTGCTCACCCACCTGACCGCGCAGTCGCGCTTGGAGTCGTTTGCCCGCACGCTCGTCACGTGGATGCTGGAGACGGCCGACCTGCTGCTGACGCCGGCGCTCGGCAAGCGGCCGCTGCGGATCGGCGAGGTCCACGGCGGCGGTCCCGACCCGTGGGAGCATTACCGGCGGTCGGGCGACTTCACGCCATACACAGCGATCGCCAACGTCACCGGCCAGCCCGCGATCGCACTGCCGCTGTATCAGGGCGACGATGGCCTGCCGCTGGCCGTGCAGCTGATCGCGCGGCCCGCGCGCGAGGACGTGCTGCTGTCGGTCGCCGCGCAGCTCGAGCAGGCGCTGCCGTGGGCCGGGCGGGCGCCAAGCCTGACCTGACGGGGCCGCTCAGACGCCGAGCACGGCCATCATCGAGCGTGGCTTGACTCCGAGCCGGCGGCAGTCGGCGGTCCCCTCGGCGGCCAGCAGCGGCACATCGAGCAGCTCGGCCTCGTCCCAGGTCGCGAACGCGTCCGGGCCACTGATCCGCTCGACAGCCTTCAGCACGTGCCGGGTCAGCGCCGGTGAGACGCCGACGATCCGGCGCCGCCGGTGAGCGGCGCCGAGCACGAGCTTGACGATCTGGCGGTGGGTGAGGATGTCGGGCCCGGCCAACTCGTAGCGGGCGTCGGCGGACGAGGCGTCGGCGCTTGCGCCCGGGAGCGTCGCCAGCACGCAGTCGGCGACGTCCTCAGACCAGATCGGGGCAAAGCGGGCGTCGCCGGTACCCGGGATCGGCATCAGTGGCAGCAGCGACATGCGCCGCAGCAGCGTGATGTAGGGGTCGCTTGGGGCGTAGATGATCGAGGGCGCGAACACGACGCTGCGCAGGGGCGAATCGACCACGGCCCGCTCGGCGAGCGCCTTGGCGCGCATGAAGCGCACCGGGCTCCGGGTATCGGCGTTGAGCGTCGAGAAGAACACAAAGCGGCTGGCACCGGCCCGCTCGGCAGCCTCCAGCAGGCGCACGGTGGCGCAGCCGGCGAGCTGCTCGATCGAGCCCGTCCGCTGGTCGCGGATCACGCTGGCGAGGTGAATCACGGTGTCGACGTCACGCACGGCGTCGTCAAAGCAGGCGGGCTCGCCGAGGTCGCCGAGCGCGATCTGCACCCGGACACGCTCGCGGCCGAGACGGCGCGGATCGCGTACCAGACAGCGGACCGAGCTGCCGTCGGCGAGCAGCCGCCGTAGCAGCGCGCGCCCGACGGTTCCCGTGGCGCCCGTGAGCAGCAACACCGACCGCAGCGTACTCGTCCGCATTCGGTACGTAGAATGCTGACTTCGCCGGTCGTGGACCGGCGTTTTCGAGTGCCCACCAAGACCTGAAAGAAGTCGGAACATGGCCTACGTGATCGCCGAGCCGTGCATCGGAACCAAGGACAACTCGTGCGTCGAGGTCTGTCCGGTCGACTGCATCCACCCGACGCCCGACGAGCCCGACTACGAAAAGGTCGAGATGCTCTACATCGACCCCGAGGAGTGCATCGACTGCGATGCCTGCGTCGAGGCCTGCCCGGTGGACGCCTGCTTCGCCGAGGACCAGCTGCCCGACGAGTGGCAGAAGTACTCGAAGCTCAACTCGGACTACTACAAGCACTGAGCCCCGCAGGGTCCGCGACGCGCGGCGGCCCGAGCGCGAGCCTCCGCGACGCGCGCGGCGTCCCGAGCGCGAACCTCCACGACAACGAGCGGGCATAGGTCTGGGCGTGCACCACTCGCGCGGCCCGAGCGCGAACGATGGCGAGAACCTGCGAATTATTCGCACTCTCGCGCCAAAGTTCCGCGGGCCCGGCGCGCCCGGTGACAACGTTTCGGTTTGCCGGGGTCGACCGTGCCGCGCGCTGGCGGGCACGGCTTCCCGCTCAGCTCAGCGCGGCGACGGCCCGGTCGACGTCGTCGCGCGTCGCCGGCAGGTGGCAGCTGATCCGCACTCGGCCGGCGCGGACCGAGGCGCGGATTCCGGCCGCGCGTAGGCGGCGCTCGGCATCGGGAACCTCGGTGATCACGATCGCCGAGTCCGAGGGCGCCAGCTCGAGTCCCTCGCGCAACCGCGCGGCGAGCATCCGGTCATAGGCGCCGATCGCGGCCGGCGACAGCTCGTCGACCAGCTCGAGCGACACCGCGGTCCCGGCCCAACAGGTCCACGCCGGCGAGACGTCGAAGCGCTTGGCGGTGTCGGGCAGCCGCAGCGGCCCGCCGTAGCAGCACGACCATGGGTCGGCGGCGGCGTACCAGCCGGCGGTGTGCGGCGCGACCCGCGCCACCGCCTCGGGCCGGACCGTCATCAGCGCGGTGCCGCGCGGCGACAACAGCCATTTGTAGGCGCCGGCGCAGACGAACGTGAAGCGATTCGCGTCGATCGGCAGCCAGCCCGCCGCCTGGGTGGCATCGAGGAACACGTCGGCCCCGTGGTGATCGGCGGCGCACGCCAGCGCGTCGAGGTCGACGATCCGCCCGTCGGCGGACTGGACCGCGGAGACGGCGACCAGCGTCGTCTGCGATCCGATCGCCTCCGGCAGCCGCTCGAGCGCGACCTCGCGGACGCGGACGCCCCGGGCCTGCTGGGCGAGCATCGGGAACACGACCGAGGTGAAGTCACCGGTGGCCAACAGCACCTCGCCGCCGGGCGGGACCGAGGCCGCCACCAGGCCGGCGAACACCGAGACGGCGCTTCCGCAGGCGACGTCTTCGGCGGGCACGCCCATGATCCGGCCGAAGGCCGCGCGGGCGCGGCGAACGTCGTCGTCGAAGGCGTGGCCGTCGATCCGGCCCTCCGCCCACGCCGAAACGGCCTCGCGCACGGCCTCCACCGCGCACGTCGGAGGCACGCCGCTGGTGGCGGCGTCGAGGTGGCCCGTCACGGCGGGGAAGCGGTGCAGCGCAGCCGCGACCGCGTCGGCTTCGAGGATCGTCATCTCGACGGAGTTGACACGATTCGAGCTAAAAGCGCCACTCATAGTTTCTTCCATCTGCCAAAATAATGCTTTGAGATGGACTCGACTCGCCCGATGCTCGACCTGCGCCGCCTGCGGGTGCTGCAGGCGGTCGCTCGCGGGGGCTCGTTCAGTGCTGCCGCCCGGGAGCTGAACTACACCCAACCGGCGATCGGCCACCACGTCCGCCGGCTCGAGGCCGAGCTGGGCACGCCGCTGGTGATCCGGCGGGGGCGCACGCTCGAGCTGACCCCGGCGGGCGCCGCGCTGGCGCAGCGCGCCGATGTCCTGCTGGCCGGAGCCACCGCCGCCTGGGAGGAGGTCTCGGCCGTGGCGGGTCTGCGGGCGGGCCGGGTGCGGCTCGCCGCGTTCCCGAGTGCCGGTGGGGCGCTGGTGCCGCCGGCGCTGGCGCTGCTGCGCGATCGGCATCCGGGCCTCGAGGTGACGCTGGTCGAGGCGGAGCCGCCCGAGCTGGAGGAGCTGATCCGCCGCGGCGACGCGGACGTCGCGGTCAGCTTCGAATACGCCGGCCTGGACGCCGGCAGCGATGCCGGCCTGCAGCGCACGGAGCTGTGCGTCGATCACAAGCTGGCGGTGCTGCCGGCCGGCCATCGGCTGGCGGCCGAGTCCGAGATCGATCTCGCGGAGCTCGCCGAGGAGCGATTCATCGCCGGCTGCCCGCGCTGCCGCGGCCACCTCGTGGCGCTGTGTCAGACCGCCGGCTTTGAGCCGGACATCGCGCTGGCGACCGATGATTCGATCGCGGTCCAGGCGATGGTCGCCGCGCATCTCGGGGTCACGCTGCTCCCGGCGCTGGTGCTCGACACGGTCCGTCATCCCGACGTGCGGGTGCTCTGGGTCCGTGGCCGACCGACGCGTACGGTGAGCGCGCTGACGTTGCCGAGCGCCGCCGAGGTGCCGGGCGTGCGGGCGCTGATCGAAGCGCTGCGCGAGCGCGCGGTCGAGCGGCCGCGGCGGCTGCGGTGGGCAGCGGCGCCCGTCTGACGGCGCCCGTCTGACGTCGCCCGTCTGACGGCGCTCGTCTGACGGCGCCCGTCTGACGCCGCCCGTCTGACGCCGCCCGTCTGACGCCGCCCGACCGACGGCGCCCCGCGCTCAGCGGGCGAGCAGCCCGCCCTCGACCGCGAGCGCTTCGCCGGTGATAAACGAGGCCGCGTCGGACAGCAGCCAGGCGATCGCGCCCGCGACCTCGTCGGGCCGGCCGAGCCGGCCGAGCGGCACGAACCCGATCAGGCCTTCGCGGAACCCGGGAAAACGCTCGAACGTCTCGTCCATCATCGGTGTGTCGATCGCGCCCGGGCAGACGGCGTTGATCCGGATTCCCCGGCCCGCGTACTCGATCGCGGCGGTGCGGGTGATGCCGATCACGGCATGCTTGGAGGCGCTGTAGGGCGACGCGTTGGGCGCGCCGCGCAGCCCCAGGGTCGAGGCGACGTTGACGATCGCGCCACCCGTGCCCTGAGCCCCGATCGCCTGCAGCTCACGGCGCATCGTCAGGTGGGTGCCGCGCAGGTTGGTGTCGATGATCGCGTCCCAGCGGTCCTGGGGGTAGTCGCCGGTCAGCGCGTGGCCGCCACCCACCCCGGCGCAGTTGGCGGCGCAATCGAGCCGTCCGTGCGCGGCGGTGACGTGTCCGACGAGCGCGATCACGTCGTCATCGTCGGCGACGTCGGCGCGCACGAACGTGATCTCGTGGCCGGCTCGCTGCAGCGTCGCGACCCGTTCGGCGCCGCGGGCGGCGTCGATGTCGGACGCGACCACGCGGGCGCCCATCTCGGCAAGCATCTTCGCGGTCGCCAGCCCGATCCCCGAGGCGGCGCCGGTCACCAGCGCGACGCGGCCGCCGAGTCCGTAATCCATCGCTCGATCGGCCGGTCGAGTCCGTCTGCGCGGTCAGGCCATCGGCAGCGACATGCCGGCCGGCTTCGGCGCCGCCGCCGGCGCCGGGGCCTGCATCACCGGCAGCTCGAGCGGCGACAGCGCGATCAGCCCGCGGGCGCCGTGGCGCAGCGCCTGCGCGGCGGGATCGTCGGGGTCGGCGAACACCAGCGGGATGCCGGAGTCCGCGTGCTCGCGCAGCGCCATCGTCAGCGGCACCTTCGCCAGCAGCGGCACGTCGAGCTCGACCGCCAGCCGCTCGCCGCCGCCCTCGCCGAAGATCTGGAAGCGCTCACCGGCGGGCGTCACGAACCCGGACATGTTCTCGATCACGCCGCAGATCTCGAGCTTGAGCTTGATTGCCATCTCGGCCGAGCGTGCCGCCACCTTCTGGGCGACCGGCTGCGGTGTCGTGACGATCAGGAACTTCGACTGCGGCAGCAGCTGCGCGAGCGTCATCGAGACGTCGCCGGTCCCGGGCGGCAGGTCGATCAGCAGGTAGTCGAGCACGCCCCAGTCGACATCCTCGAGGAACTGCTGCAGCGCCTTGTGCAGCATCGGTCCGCGCCACACGACGGCGGCGTCCTGCTCGACGAAGAAGCCGATCGACATCACCTTGATGCCGTCGTGGACCTCGATCGGGATCAGCTTGCGATCGGCCGAGACCTTCGGCCGCTGCGCCCCGGCGCCGAGCATCCGCGGCTGCGAGTAACCCCACACGTCGGCGTCGAGCACGCCGACCTGCTTGCCGTCGGCGGCCAGCGCCGCGGCGAGGTTGGCGGTCACGCTGGACTTGCCGACGCCACCCTTGCCCGAGCCGATGCAGATCACATTCGAGACCTGGGCGAGTGCGCCCTCGGGCAACGCGCCACGTCCAAGCTTGCGCTGCAGCCCTTGCTTCTCGTGATCGCTCAGCACGTCGAAGCTGAGATTGACCCCGGTGACCCCGTCGAGCGCGCCGACCGCATTATGCACGGCGGTCTCGAAGTGGCTGCGGATCGGGCATCCGGCGGTCGTCAGCGAGACGGTCACGTCGACGACGCCATTGGCGTGGATGTCGATCGAGCGGACCATCTCGAGCTCGACGATGTCGCGCCGCAGCTCGGGATCAATTACGGCGCGCAGCGCCTCGGTCACTTGGTCTTTGGTCGGCATACGTTTCATTCAAGCAGGCCGGTTTGGCTGCCCGAGACGCGTCTGCGCGCCGTGGCGCTCGAGCCAGCGCGCCAGCCCTTCATAGTTCTGGCGCAGCGGCACCGTCATCCCGTAGTCGGCGACGCGGTGGCGCGCGCCGCCCTCGATCAACGTCTCGGTCATCGTCGCGACGTAGGCGTCGGCGTCGATCCCGGATCGGATCCGCTCGGCCTGTAGGCGCAGGTCGTCGGCGATCGCCGCCAGATGAGGCTCGACCTGATCGACCTCGCCGAAATGGGTGAGCCCGAGCCGCTGCGGCCGCCAGTCGGCGACCACGGCGACCGACTCGAGCCACAAATCGAGGTCGATATCGGGCGGCGGCGTCGGCGCGAACACGGGCTCGCCTGACTCCAGCCGCACGCCCGCGACGTCGCCGACGAACGCCCACCCGGAGTCCTCGTCGAGGACCGAGACGTGATGCGATGCGTGCCCGGGCGTGTAGGCGATCTGCAGCCCGTCGATCGTCTCGCCACCGTCGAGCGGGTGCAGTCGCTGCTCGGGGATCGGCGTCAGGCCGCCGAACCGCTCGTCGAAGACGTCGCCGAACACCCGCCGGGCGCTGGCCTCCAGGCGCTCTGGCGAGACCATGTGGCGGGCGCCACGGCGGTGGACGTAGACCTCCAGATCGGGCCAGCGCGCCGCCAGCGCGCCGGCCGCCCCGGCATGGTCGAAGTGGATGTGAGTGAGGATCAGCCGCCGCGGGCGCCAGTCGCCGAGCGCTTGCAGCAGATGCGCCAGCGCGGTCGTCGGCCCGCAGTCGATCAGGGTGTCGCGAATCCGCCAGGCGGCGATGCAGCCCGGCCGCGCCAGCCACCGAACGTCGACCGCCGCGACCTCGTCACCGGCGCCGCTCACGCTGCGGCCACCGCCGGCGCCAACCGCTCGCCGATCAGCGCGACCGCATCGAGGTCGTCGTGCAGCAGGTGCTGGCAGTAGACGCGCTGAACGCCGAGCCTCGCGAGTGCGTGCAGCTGCTCGGCGGCCTGCTCGACGGTGCCCATCACCCAGCCACAGGTCGCGTCGACCAGCGCCGGGCCGTCGGCCCCGATCCGGACCTGCAGGCGCTCGGTGCGCTCGCGCAACTCGCGTTCGTCGGCGCCGATCAGGACGCCGGTCATCACCGAGAACGGCAGCATCGCGCGGTCCTCGGCCTCGCAGGCCCGCGCCAGCCGCTCGCGACAGGTGACGATCTCGGCATGCGTCGAGGCGGGCGTGTTGTACTCGTCGGCGTAGCGGGCGGCCAGCCGGCAGCTGCGCGGACCGCCGGAACCGCCGATCAGCAGCGGCGGGTGGGGCCGCTGCACCGGCTTGGGCTCGGCGTCGAGCTCGTGCAGCCGGTAGTGCTCGCCCGCGAATGAGAACGGCGCCTCGGCGGTCCCGCTCCAGTTGCCGAGCACGACCTGGAGCTGCTCTTCGAATACGTCCATGCGGGTGCGCAGCGGCGCGAACGCAAATCCGTATGCCTCGTGCTCGCGTTCGGCCCAGCCGGCGCCGAGGCCGAGCTCGACGCGGCCGCCGGAGATCCGATCGGCGGTCGTCACCAGCTTCGCGAGCTCGGATGGATGGCGAAACGTTGCCGGCGAGACGAGCGTCCCGAGCCGCAGCGTCGAGGTCGTGGCCGCGAGCGCGCAGAGCGTGCCCCAGGCGTCGAGCGAGCCACGCTCGGCCCCGACCAGCTGCAGGTAGTGATCGGAGCGGAACAGCTTTTGGATCCCGTGCGCCTCGCAGGCGCGCGCGAGCGCGACCCACTGCGGCCAGGTGACCCCCTCCTGGCCCTCGATCATCAGGCAGAGCTCCATCGGGCGATCCTAGTGGGCCTCGCGCCGCCGCCGCCGCAGATCGCTTAAAGACCGACGGGGCGCCACATCTGTGACGCCCCGGCGGTTGAGGGAGGAGAGGTACTACGTCCACCGACGGGGTTATGAGGTCGGTGAACAACTCCCACGCTAGCGCCCTCCCCGGCGCCCGATGGGTGAAACTGGTCACGCAAAGGCGGCTATGCCACCGAGCCGATCCGCTGCTGTGCGTCGGACACGAGCTTCTCAACCCGTGAGCCGAGCGCCGAGGACTGACGCGAGAGGTCGTCCTGGACGCGTGAGCGGGTCTGATCGATCGACGAACGGCGCCGGCGCAGATCGCGCTCAAAGCGCCTGCGGGTGCCGCGCACCTGGCGCTCGAAGCGGTTGCGCGCCTTCGCGCCGCGCTTCTCGTAGCGGCTCAGCTGGCGCTGCCTGGCCACCGGGCTGCGAACCACGTCGCGCAGGTCCTTGACGGTCGAAACGACGTTGTCACGCACGGTCAGACCGGCGCCGACCTGGACGAGCACGACCTTCTCGGCGATCTGCTGGACCTGATTGGCGCGGACCTTGCTCTCGGCCTGCGCCGCCTCACCGGCCGCCTGCGCGGTGCGCTCGGCGGATGCGACCGCCCGGCGGGTGGTGGTGCCGGTCGCCTCGGCGTCAGCGGCTGCGGTGCGAGCGGTCGCCCGAGTGTCCTTGGCAGCCTTGACGGCGGCGTTGCGCTTGCGCGTCGCCGCGGCCTTCTGGGCCCGGATCGACGCGGCGGACTTCGGCGCGGCCGGCTTGCGCGACGCGGTCGTCTGCGAGCGCGTCGTACGGGCGCTGTCCTGCGCCGGCGTGGTCGCGGCCGAACGCGAGTCGCCGGCGCTCGTGGCGGCGTTCTCGCCGCTGGGATTCGTATCTGTAGCCATTGCTCCTGATCTCCGTTGAGAGGCTGGGTTCGTCGCCTGTGGTCATCGAACGCATGTTTGTAAACCGGCTCGGGTCCGAGGTTACAACGCTGGGAACATCTGTTCGTGACCCGTGCCGCGCGACGGCGATCGGAGCCGGCCGCGGTGCCGTCGCGCAGCGACCGTCAGAGCTCGCCGCGCGCGGCCGCGTCCTCGAGCCGCTGCGAGAAGTCAAACGTCGCGGGATCGCCCGCGATCCGGCCATCGGCGTCGTCGAGTGCGTCGATCGCGGCGCACTCGTCGTCGGTCAGTTCAAAACCGTCGAGCTCGCGATTCTCGCGCATCCGCTCGACGTTGACCGACTTCGGGATCACGATCCGGCCGGACTGCAGATGCCAGCGCAGCACTACCTGCGCGGGCGTGACGCCGAGCCTGGCGGCGGCCGCGGTCACCGGCTCGGCGCTGAGATCGGCTCCCTGCCCGAGCGGCGAGTAGGCCTCGACCGCGATCCCGAGCTCCGCGCACAGCGCCCGCAGCCGAGGTTGAGAGAAGCTGGGGTGGATCTCGGTCTGGTTGATCGCCGGCCTCGCGCCGGTCTCACGTTCGATCCGCTGCAGGTGCTCAGACAGGAAGTTCGAGACGCCGATCGCGCGCACGACGCCGTCGGAGCGGAGCTTGAGCAACGCCGACCATGACTCCACGTAGCGATCCTGGCTGGGCACCGGCCAGTGGATCAGGTAGAGGTCGATCACCTCGACCCCGAGCGCCTCGCGCGAGCGCTCGAACGCGCTCAGCGCCTCGTCGTAGCCTTGATCGGCGTTGCGCAGCTTGGTGGTGACGAACACGTCGGATCGTCCGCTCGCGCGCAGCGCGGCGCCGACGCCCTGCTCGTTGTTGTAGGCCGCCGCCGTGTCGATGTGGCGGTAACCGAGCTCGAGCGCGCGCTCGACCGCCGCCTGGGTGTCGTCGGCGGGGATCTGGAAGGTGCCGAACCCGATCTGCGGGATCGTCACCTGATCGGTCAATCGGAGCTCATGCGTCACCGGGGAACGCTTCCCGGATCGAGCGCGGACAAAAACCGACTCAAGCTCGTGCCGGCAGCTGGTCGATCATCTCAGACAGCCGCGCCAGCGCCCGGATCAGCGAGTGCGTGCCGAGCTCGCCGTCGCCCTGTGCCGAGGCCGCCACGTACAGCTGCTCGGCGAGCGCGAGGCCCGGCAGCGAGAGCCGCATCCGGGTCGCCTCGGCGAGCGCGATCCCGAGGTCCTTGATGAAGTGGTCGACCTTGAAGCCCGGGTCGAAGTCGCCGCGCAGGATCCGCGGTGAGTAGTTGGCCAGCGACCAGGATCCGGCCGCGCCGCCGCCGATCGTGTCGAGCACCCGCTGCACGTCGAGGCCCGCCTTATAGGCGTACAGCAACGCCTCGCAGAGGCCGATCATTCCCGACGCGATCGCGATCTGGTTGACCATCTTGGTGTGCTGGCCGGCGCCGGCCTCGCCCTCGTGCACGACCGTTGCGCCGATCACCTCCAACAGCGGCAGCACCCGTGCAAATGCCCGCTCGGGGCCGCCCACCATGATCGACAGGGTCGCGTTGCGCGCGCCGATGTCGCCGCCTGAGACCGGCGCGTCGAGCGAGTCGACCCCGACCGCCGCGGCCGCGGCCGCGATCTCGGCCGCGAGCGACGGCTCGCTGGTCGTCATGTCGACCAGCAGCGTCCCGGGCGCGATCGCCGACAGCAGCCCGTCGTCGCCGAGGATCGTGGTGCGCACGTCGGTCGGGTAGCCGAGCATCGTGAACACGAGCTCGGCCTCGGCGCCGACCGCCTGCGGGGACTCGCGCCAGCTCGCGCCGGCCCTCACCAGCTCGTCGGCCCGCGCGCGGGTGCGATTGAAGACCGACACCGGATATCCGGCCGCGACCAGGTGGCCGCACATCGCGGCGCCCATCACGCCGGTACCGATCCAGCCAACCGCCGGGCGGTCGTCGCTCATCCGCCGGGCTTCCCGTCGCCGGCGCCGAGCACCGGCAGCCCGACGCGCATCAGCCACCCGACCGGGTCCGCCAGCTCGTCCGTCGACGGCAGCGCCTCCGGAGCCGAGAACAGCGTCACCAGCGCGTCGGTGCCGGCGCGGCGGACGATCTCGTCGCAAAACAGCTTGCCGTGCTCGTACTGGCGCATCTTCAGCTCCATCCCGAGCAGCTTGGCCAACAACCGCGCCCGTGCCGACTGCGAGCGACGGCGGCGATCGAGCGCCGCTCGCAGCTTCGGCAGCGACGGCAGCAGCTCGGGCGCGACCGCGTCCATCACGTGCTCGGCATGCCCCTCGATCACCGCCATCGTCGCCTGCACGCGATCGAGCGTCTCGCGCTCGCCCTCCGACGCGAAGATCCCGATCACGTCACCGGATCGGACCGCTCGCGCGATCCGCCGCAGCTCGGCAGCGCTCGGCGTCCGCAGACGCCGCGATCGCTCCAGCCGCAGCTCCATCGTGTGCAGCATCGACTGCACCAGCTCGGCCATGTGCTGCTGCAGCCACGGGACCCCGGCGAACTGCACCGCGTGCGTGACCTCGTGCAGCGTCACCCATGTCAAAAACTCGTCCTCGGGTGCGTCGAGCGATTCGATCGCGGCGCCGAGGTTGGGCAGCACGAACAGCAGCCGCGGCGGGCTGCCGGCGTCGGGATCCTCGAGCAGCACCAGCTCGTACTGGCCGAGCACCCGCTGGGCGAGGTAGCCGACGACGAGCCCGAGCTCGATCGTCGAGACGACGCTGACGCCGAGCGACATCGCCGGTCGCAGCGGTCCCATCTCCTCGCCGGCGCGATCGAGCACCGGCTCCAGCAGCTGCCGCATCGACTCGAGGTTGGCCGCGATCCACTCGCGGCGGCCGACGCCCTCCGGTGCGGGCAGCTCGCGCGTCGGTGTCAGCCGCGTGTAGTCGATCACTCGCCGGGTGGCATCGGCGGCCAGCGGCGCCAGCTCCACCCGCGGCCAGCGCGCCTCGCCCTCACCGGCGACGCGGCCCGCGAGCCGCGCCGCCAGCAGCCAGTCGAGCAGCGGCGCCGAGCCCTTCGCGTTCGTTGTGGGGGCGATCGTGCGCGTCAGACTGGCCGTGACGCTGCTACGCGCCCGGCCGAGCGCGCTCATCGCGCGACGACTCCCTCGAGATCGCGCAGGCCGCCCTCGGTCCGGGCCGCAACCAGGTGCGAGCTCGGGGCCGAGCTCAGCGGCGCGCCGAGCGGGTCGGCGCAGTCCGGGAACGCGACCAGACCGCCCGCCTCGCGGACGATCAGCTGGCCGGCCGCAGCGTCGACGCCGCGGCACGGGATCAGCGTCACCATCCCGTCCAGCCGGGCGGCGGCGACCTCGCACAAGGTGATCGCGATCGCACCGAGGGCGCGCAGCCGGTGCGCGGTCCGTTCGAGCCCGTCGATCCGGTCGCGCACCCATCGCGGGTCCGATGCCTCGATCCCGACCAGCTCAAGCTTGCCGTGACGGTTTCGGCGCTCGCCGAGCGTCGGGTCAAGCCGCTGGGAGCCGAGCCACGCCCCCTCGCCGCGGCGGGCCCAGAACTGCTCGGAGGCGCCGAAGTCGTGGACGAACCCGAACGTCACGTCGGCCATCGTCGGCCCATTGGCGACCGCGACCGACAGCGCGTAGTGCGGAGCCGAGCGCTTGGCGTTGAGCGAGCCGTCGATCGGGTCGATGATCACCCGCACCGACTCCGAGCCGAAGTCGACCTCGCCGCGCTCCTCCGACAGCGCATGGAAGCGATGACCCTGGTCGTGCAGTTCGCGCAGCTGCTCGAAGACGACGTCTTCGGCGGCGGCGTCGAGCAGCAGCGTACGATCGCCACCGGAGCCACGGGTGCCGGTCTCGCGCACCCGCTCGGCGGTCGTCGGCGAGTCGGCCAGCACCTGCTCGAGCCCCGCGACCGCCCGCCGGCAGACGGCCAGCCAGTCGACGGCGGAGACGGTTTCGGTCGCGGACATTCGCTACCTATGCTGTCAGACGGTGAGCGAGGAGCCCTCACGCCGCCCGGCCCCCGCCGAGCTTCGGGCGACCGCCGCGGCGATCGGCGGCGCCGAATTCGATCTGCTCTCGGACGGGCGCGGCGGCGATCGGCTGACGGCGACGCAGCAGGCCGTCGTTGCCCACGGGCGATCCCGGGCGATCGTGCTCGGCGCGGCCGGCACCGGCAAGACGCGCGCGCTGCGGGCCCGCTTTGCGCGGCTCGTGGCAGGCGGCGTCGCGCCCGAGCAGATCGTCGTCCTGACCCCGACCGAGAATCGCGCGCGGGCGCTGCGCGAGCAGATCGAATCAGACCTGGAGCACGGCTTTGAGCGGTTGCACGTCGTCACCTCGGTCGGTCTGGCGGCGCTCCAACTGCGCCACGAGCAGCCGGAATGGACGGTGGAGCCGTTCGGCGCCGGCGACCGGCTGGCGATGCTCGCCGCCGGGCTCGACGAGCTGTCGGTGCGCCACCACGACTTCGGCGCACGGCCGACCGCGCTGCTGGCAAGTCTGGTGCGCCGGATCGACCGGCTCAAGGCCGAGCTGATCGACGTCGAGCGCTACCTCGAATGGGCCCAGCAGCTGGCGCGCGACGGCGATCCCGACGCCGCGCTGGAGCTTGAGTTCGCGCAGATCTATGGCGCTCACGAACGGATGCTCGCCCGCGCCGGCGCCCGTGACGCCGGCGGGCTGGTGCTCGACGCGCTGCGGCTCGTCTGCCAGCGAGGACGCGGCGAGGGTCACGTCGAGCTGATGATCGACGACGCCCACGAGCTCGATCTCGCCACGGCGAGGCTCACGACCGCGCTGCAGATCCCGACGGTGACGATCGCCGGCGATCCCGACGGGGCGCTGCTGCGCTATCGCGGCGCGGGCGCACAACGGCTCGCGCAGCTGACGACGCCGGACGCACTCGTGCTCACGCTCGACCACAGCCATCGCTGCCACGGCGCGATCTGGAGCGCGGCGCAGGCGTTGCGACCGTCGGCGGCCGAAGACCCGCATGCGGACGGCGTCGGCGCCCTCGAGCTGTGGCGCTGCGACAACGAGCGCTCCCAGGCGCAGTCGCTGGCGGTCGACATCGAGCGGCTGATCGCCGCCGAGCGGACCCCGCCGGGCGCGATCGCGGTGCTCGTCTCGGAGATCAACCACGAGGGGCAGGCGATCGCGGCCGCGCTGCAGGAGCGGGCGATCCCGCATCGGCTGGTCGGCGAAGCGGCATTCTTTCAGCGAGCCGAGATCCGCGATCTGCTGGCCTGGCTGCGACTGCTCGCCGACCCGACCGATGCCCCCGCGGTGGTCCGCGCGCTCGCCCGCCCGCCGGTCGAGCTGCGGTCGATCGATATCGCCCGCTGCACCCAGATCGCGCGCCGGCGCAAGCTCGACATGGTCAGCGCGATGGCGGCGGCGATCGAGTCGCCGCAGGTGCCGCCCGAGGCCCGCGACCGAATCCACCTGTTCACCAAGCTCTACCGCGCCGGCGCCTCGACGCTCGACACGACCCGGCCCGACCTCTATGTTCACCGGCTGATCGAGCGGCTCGGGCTGCGCCGTCAGCAGCTGTTCGCGGCCCAGCCCGACGTCGTCACGCGGCTGCGGGCGCTGGCTCGGTTCGGCGAGCTCGCCGGCGCGTACGTGACGCGGCTGCCGCAGGCGACCGCGCGAGAGTTCGCGGGGTCGATCGCAGCGCTCGCGGATGCCGGCTTGCGCGAGCCCGAGCAACCGGAGCTGGCCGGCAGCGGCGAGGTGCAGGTGCTGACCCGGGCGACCGCGGGCGGGCTCGAGGCCGACCACGTCTACGTGATCGGGCTCCACGCCCAGATCGCCGCGCCGGAGTCCGAGCGGATTCCCGATGTGCTGCTGTCAGAGCCGCTGGCGCCCGACGACGACGAGCAGCGCCGGACGGCGCTGGCCCAGCAGCTGTACGTGGCCGCGACACGCGCCCGGCGGCGGCTCGTGCTCGCCTACCCCCACACCGACGACCGCGACGCCGAGCTGCGCCCATCCCCGATGCTCGAGCACGTCAGCCGCACTGTCCATCTGACCTGGGTCGACAAGCAGGAGGAGCTGTTCGGTCCGGCCGAGGCGCTCGCCTCGACCTACCAGCTGCTGCGCGACGAGCTGATGGCCGGCACCGCCCGCGCCGGTGGCCGGCTGGCGGAGCTGCGCTTCGATACCGACCTCGACGTCTCGCACGCCGTCGTGCGCTACCTGGAGCTGCTCAAGCTGGCGGCCTTGATGGACCGTCCCGACGACCAGAGCGTCGCCGACGCGCTGCATGACGTCAACGCCCGGATCCTGCAGGCGGTGACCGCCGAGCAGCGCGAGATCTTCGAGACCTCGGCGCTCGACGAGTACCTACTCGCGTCCGAGCGTGACGCCCGCACTCGCGCCGCCGCGGTCGCCGCCCGCGATGAGCCGACGCTGGAGCCGTTTCTGCCGTTGCGCGGCGACGGCGTCGTGCTCTCGGCGACCGACATCGACACCTACCGCACATGTCCGCTGAAGTACAAGTTCGCGCGGGTGTTCCGGATCCCGCAGGAGCCGACGCTGAACCAGCGGTTCGGGATCCTCGTGCACCAGGTGCTCGAGCGCTACCACGCGCAGGGAGGCGATCTTGCGGGCCCGCTACCGGAGCTGCACGGCCTGCTCGACGCCGGCTGGCGCCGCGGCGGTTTTGGCAACTCCGAGCCCGAGCGCCAGCTCTACGACAAGGCGTCGACCGCGCTGACCCGCTACCACGAGCGGTTCGCGTCACAGCCGTCGCGGCCGGTTTGGTTTGAGCGCCAGTTCCAGTTCAAGCTCGGCCCGCACGTGCTGCGCGGTCGTGTCGACCGCGTCGACCGGCTGCCCGACGGGGACTACGAGCTGATCGACTACAAGACCGGCCGGCCGAAGGACGTCGCGCAGCTGGCCGACGACGTGCAGCTTTCGCTCTACGCCGTCGGCGCGCGCGAGTCGTGGCAGCTGCAGGCCTCGCGACAGGCCTACTACTACCTGCTCGACGATCGCAAGGTCGCCGTGCCCGACGACGCCGAGCGCGACGAACGGGTCCGCGAGGTCGCGATCGAGGTCGCCGAGGGGATCCGCGCGCAGGGATTTGAGCCGACGCCCTCGTTCGCGGCCTGCTCGATCTGCGACTACCGGCTCGTCTGTCCGGCCGCCGAGCGCTGAACCTCGGCGGCGGGTTGCTGGTCAGACGCCGCCGAGGGACGCAGCGCCACCACCACGATCGCGGCGCCGAGCAACCCGGCGACCCCCGAGATCACGAGCACCACGTTCAGGCCCGAGGCGAACGCCGCGTGGATCGCGGCGTCGAGCCCGTTGCGCGCTGCCGGTGGTGCCGACTGCACCACCGCGCGGCTCTGGCCGCCCGCGACCGCCTTGGCGAGCTGGCCCGAGCCGCTGACCCCGGAGCCCGACAGGCTATGCCCGATCTGGCTCTGCAGGATCACCCCGAGCCCGGCGATCCCAAGCGCGTAGCCGAGCTGGCGCATCGTGTTGAGCGCGCCCGATGCCATTCCGCCGAGTTGCGGCGGGACCGCGGCCAGCGCCGCCGAGGCGAGCGTTGGCGACACCAGCCCGACGCCGATGCCGTTGACCAGCAGTCCGATGAACACTCCCTTCCAGCTCGAGCCGGCGCCGAGGTGAGCGGCCAGCAGCGCGCCCGCGCCGATCAATGCCAGGCCTCCCGACAGCGCCCAGCGCTGCGCCGTCGGCGTGTGCAGGAAGCGTCCGACGGTCAGCGAGATCACCAGCGCGGACAGGCTCAGCGGCAGAAATGCGGCGCCGGCGCTGATCGGGCTCATGCCGCGGACCGACTGAAGCCACAACGAGATGTAGGTCAGGTAGGCGAAGGCGGCCAACGACAGGACGAACGCGCCCGCCAGCACTGCGCTGAAGCGGGGACGGCGCAGCAACGCCAGGTCAAGCAGTGGCCGGCTGACGCGCAGCTCGATCACGACAAAGGCGATCAGCGCCACGGCGCTCAGCGCGAGCGTGCCGATCGTCTGCGTCGAGCCCCAGCCGACTGCGGAGGCCCGCGTCAGCGCGTAGGTGAGCGCGCCGGCCGCGACCGTGAAGGTGATCATGCCCGGCAGGTCGACGCTGCCCTCGCGCTTGGGCTCGTCCTTGGGCAGCGCGCGGACCGACAGGACGATCGCCACGATCGTGATCGGCAGGTTGACGAAGAAGATCCAGCGCCACGAGAGGTCCTCGGTCAAGAGGCCGCCGAGGATCGGCCCGGCGGCCGCGGCGGCGCCGTTGATCGCGCCCCAGACGCCGAACGCGATCCCGCGATCACGCCCCTGATAGGTGGTCGAGAGCAGCGCGATCGTGGTCGCGAACATCGCCGCGGCGCCGATCCCCTGGACCCCGCGCGAGATGATCAGGACGGTCGTGTTCGGGGCCAGGCCGCACGACAGCGACGACAGCGCGAACACCGCCAGGCCGACGATGTAGACCGGTCGGCGGCCGACTTTGTCGGAGTAGGCGCCGATCCCGAGCAGCAGGGCGGCCAGCGACAGCGCGTAGATGTCGATCACCCACTGCAAGCTGGAGAACGACGAGTGCAGGTCGGTCGCCATGTCCGGCAGTGCGACGTTCACGATCGTGACGTCGATCAGGAGCATGAAGGTGCCCAGCGACACCGTGATCAGTGCAAGCC
Source organism: uncultured Solirubrobacteraceae bacterium (assembly GCA_963714245.1). Taxonomy (GTDB): domain Bacteria; phylum Actinomycetota; class Thermoleophilia; order Solirubrobacterales; family Solirubrobacteraceae; genus Palsa-465. Next base: position 859,762 of record CAVQNR010000005.1, read on the forward strand.
ATTTCCGCATGAGTGCAGTCTGCGACCGCGCGCGGGCAGAGTCCAGCATTTCGGCGCTATGCGACGATTAACTCCAATGAGCACCGCATCAACGTCTGAAACCATCACACTGGACCGGCTCGATCGGCAGCTGCTGCACGCACTGCAGTTCGACGGCCGCGTCTCGTTCCGCCTGCTCGCCGACGTGCTGGGCTCCTCGGAGCAGACCGTTGCGCGGCGCTACCGGCGCCTGCGGGACGCGGGCATCGTGCGCGTGCTGGTGGTCACCGCACCGGCCGGCGGGCAGTATTGGATCGTCCGCATGCAGGTCGTGCCGGGCGGCGCCGCGAAGCTGGCGCGGGCGCTCGCCCGCCGCTCAGACGTCAGCTGGGTCTCGATCTTCTCCGGCGGCTCAGAGGTGAGCTGCGTCTGCCGACCGCGGACGGTCGGCCAGCGCGACGAGCTGCTGCTCGATCGCCTGCCCGAGACCGAGCTCGTCACCAACCTGATCTCCCACGCCACCCTCAACCAGTTCGCCGGCGGCCGTGTCGAGCGCGAGTGGGCGGGCTTCGAGGACTCGCTGACGCGCGAGCAGTACGCGGCGATCGACGCCGGCCGGCAGCTGCCGACGATGCGGTTCGGCACCGACGTGCAGCCCGCCGGCGGCGCGGACGCGACGCTGTTGGCCGAGCTCGGCCGCGACGGGCGGGCCAGCTACGCGGCGCTGGCGGCCGCGACCGGCGCGACCGCTGCCCGCGTGCGCCGGCGCGTCTACGAGCTGGTCGACAGCGGCGCCGTCTATCTCGACGTCGACCTGGCGATCGAGGCGCTCGGGTTCCGCGTGATGGCGACGATCTGGATGACGGTCGCGCCGTCACGGCTCGACGAGGTCGGCCACCGCGTCGCCGACCTGCCCGAGACCGCATACGTCGCGGCGGTCACCGGGCCGGCGAACCTGATGGTCTCGGTGATCGCCCATGACACCGACGGGTTGTACCGCTACGTGACCGAGAAGCTGGGAGCGCTGCCGGGGGTGGAGCGGGCCGAGGTGGCACCGGTGTTTCGCCGCGTCAAGCAGGCCGGCTCGATCGTCAGCGGGCAGCGGCTGCCGCTGCCGGGCGAGTGACGCGCGCACCTGGTGGGCGCTGATCTCGGGCGCCGGCGCCGGCTCAGACCGGACCGAGTGGCGGCCCGTCGGTGCCGCGCTGGCGCAGGAAGTTCTGCAGCTCGTTCTCGATCGTTTCGCCCGAGGGCATCGACGTCGGATCGTCTGAGGACTCCTCGCCGGCGGCCTGCTCGAGGCGTTCGACGAACGCCTGCACGTCGGGGTCTGACTGGACCGCGACATTGACCTGACGCTCGTAATCGCCCGCCGCGGACTCCAAGTCGGCGGCGTCGATCACGACCCCGACCAGCCCCTCGAGCTTGCGCACCAATGCGAGCGCGGCCTTCGGGTTCGGGGTCGCCGCGATGTAGTGCGGGACCGCGGCCCACAGCGACGCCGATGGCATCCCGGCCTGCTGGCAGGCGGCGTGCAGGATCCCGACGATGCCGGTCGGTCCCTCATACGAGGACGGCGCCAGCCCAAGCCGGGAGACCAGTGCCTTGTCCGAGGACAGGCCGGTGACCGACACCGGGCGCGTGTGGGGGACGTCGGCCAGCAGTGCGCCGAGCGTCACGAACAGTTGTGTGCCGAGCACCTCGGCCAGCTCGACGACGATCTCGCAGAACGTCCGCCAGCGAAACGAGGGCTCGGAGCCGGCCATCAGGATCAGGTCACGATCAGCCTTCGGGACCCGCGCCTCGAACAGTTCGACCGCCGGCCAGACGATCTCACGAGTCTCGCCGTCGGCCAGCTTGGTGCGCGGCCGGGTCGCCTGAAAGTCGTAAAACTCCTCGGGATCGATCACCGCGAAGCGCTCCGCATGCAGCGACGCGCCGACGAACTCGATCGCCGACGAGGCGGCGTCGGCGGCGTCATTCCACCCCTTGAATGCGCACACCAGCGCCGGGTTACGCAGGCCGTCGGGACGGTGGTCCCACTGGAGTGGCTGCATCCGTGTCACCGTACATCATGACTTTATGACCCCTTCTGAGCAGACCACGACCGCCGTATCGGCGCTGCGGGCCGGCCAAGACGTGGTCGGCGTGTTCGCCTGCACGCGCAAGGACCGGCTGATGACTCGCAGCGGTTCACCGTATCTGGCGCTCGAGCTGCGCGACCGCACCGGCACGCTCCCGGCGCGCGCGTTTCAGAACGCCGATCAGCTGGCGGGAGGGTTCGAGCGCGGCGACGTCGTCCGCGTCCGCGGCCGGGTCGAGCTGTTCCGCGACGAGCTGGTGTTGGAGGTGTCGGCGATCGAGCGGGCGACCGACGTCGACCCCGGCCACTTCCTGCCGACCGCCTACCGCGACCTCGACGAGCTCGACGGCTTTCTCGAGCATCTGTCAAACGAGGTCTACGACGCCGGCTACGGGCGCTTGCTGCAGTCGCTGCTGGCCGATCGGGAGCTGCGCGCGCAGTGGCGCCGGGCGCCGTGCACGCGCGGCGCGCACCACTCCTATCTCGGCGGCTTGCTCGAGCACACGGTCGCGGTCGCGACGCTCGCGCATGAGACCTGTCAACTGCATCCGGGCGTCAACTCAGACCTGCTGATCTGCGCCGCGATCGTCCACGACCTTGGCCGCACGCGCGAGTTCACCTACGGCGCCGAGATCGGCATCACCGACGAGGGCCGGCTGCTGGGCCACATGGCGATCGGGGCGCGGATGCTGACCGAGCGGGCGGCGGGCGTGCTCGACGAACCGCGGCTGCTGGCGCTGCTGCATTGCCTGCTCGGCCATCACGGGCCGTCGTCGGTGCCGGGCGGGCGCTTCCAGTCGGTCGAGGCGCTGACGCTGTTTCGGCTCAACGCCGTCGACGCCGCGACCAAGGGCGCGCTCGAGCACGGACTCGGGCACTAATGCTGTCCGGAGGGGCGCATGCGCCCCTCCGCCGGTCGCGCATGCGCGACCGGGCCGGCGGCGCATGCGCCGCCGGCTACCCGAGGCTGACGAGGATGATCGCGGCGGCGGCGACGGCGAGCCCGAGCGCCTGGGTGCGGCTCCAGCGCTCGGCCAGCAGCGCGCGGGCCAGCAGCACCGTGAACGCCGGGTACAACGCGGTCACGACCGCGACGATCGCCAGCTGCCCCTGACCGGTCGCCGCCAAGAACAGCAGTCCGGCCACGCCGCCGATCAGGCCGGCGGCGCCGATCAGGGCCAGATCCTTGTGCGGCGGCCGCCCGACGCGGGCGTAAGCGCGCACCCCGATCGGCGCCAGTACCGCCAGCCCGAGCACCTCGGAGGCCAGCATCGGCCACGCCCCCGAGTGGGTGCCGGCCCGGTCAAGTCCGATGAACAGCAGCGCAAACGATGCGCCGGCCAGCAGTCCGTAGAGGACGCTCGACCGAGCTTCGCCGCGCTCGGTCAGATCGCGCTGCCAGGAGACCAATCCGATCGCCGGCACCGCGACCATGATCCCGATCAGCGTGGCCGGGTTCAGCGAGTCGCCGGTCGCCAGCCCGACGATCGCCGGCACGACCGCCGACACCACCGCCGACAGCGTCGCCACGATCGTCATCCGCCCGACCGCGAGCCCCTGATACAGCGCGAGGGTGCCGATCCCCGAGCCCACGCCCGAGACCGCGCCCCACGCAAGTGCGCCGCCGCGAGGGCCGACGCCGGGGTCGATCGCGGTCGCGATCGCCGAGCAGACCAGCCCGATCACCAACACCGTGAACGCGACCACGCCCGATGCGGTGCGCCGGCTACAGACACCGGCGGCGAAGTCCGAGGTGCCGTAGGCAAGCGCCGCGGCCAGTGCGAGGATCACCGCCATCGCGCGATGATGCTATGGATCGCGGGATGACCGATCTTCGTGAGGACCCCGAGACGGGCTCGTGGTTTCCGGTACCGACCGACGAGCAGTTGCCCGACGGGCTGCGTGGCCTGTTCGCCAAGTCCCGTCAGCGGCTCGGGTTCGTGCCCAACGTGTTTCGCGTGTATGCGTACCGGCCGCAACGGCTGAGCGCGTGGTTCGCTCACTTCCGCCAGCTGCACGAGCCGACCGATGGGCTCACTGCGGCCGATCGTGAGATGATCGCGGTCGTCGTCTCGAGCGCGAACGGCTGCCTCTATTGCCTGGTCGCGCACGGCGCCGCGCTTCGGGTGCAGCTGTCGGATCCGGTGCTCGGGGAGCGGATCTCCTACGACTGGCGGCGCGCCGGTCTGGATCGGCGGCGCACCGCGATCTGCGCCTACGCGGAAAAGCTGACATCTGCGCCGCAGACGGTGACGCGCGACGATCTGCGGTCGCTGTTGGAGGTCGGTCTGACGCTCGAGGAGGCGTGGGACGTGGCCGAGATCACGGCCATGTACAACCTCACCAATCGGATGGCGATGGCGACGAACATGCTGCCCAACGCGCAGTACAGCGCTCAGGCGCGCCCGTAACTAGAGGAGGGGTCGGGCGCGCCCGAGCGATCTGGTGTGACGACTACGCGCGGAACTCGCGGTCGTAGGTGAACATCACGTCCTGGCCGGCCTGCATGTCGCGCAGCACGCGGCGGATCTTCGAAACGAGGGTGGTCTTGGTGGCGGTGGTGGTCATCTGATCTCTCCGGGTTCGCTGGTGTGATGATCAGTCTGGGCTAAGCCCACAGCACCGTCATCGGCAGAACGCAGCGGCGTAAGGGGTCTGAAGCCTTAGTCGCCGCCCGTGCACCCCTTAGGGCAGCTAGGGTCCGTTTGATGGCCGCGATCGAAGTCGTTTGCGAGGGGCTCGCGTTCGGCGAATCGCCGCGCTGGCACGATCACGCACTGTGGGTCTGTGACTGGGGCGCGCAGCAGTTGCTGCGGCTGGCGGCCGGCCGCGGCGCGCCCGAACCGGTCGCGAGGATCGAGTCGTTTCCGTTCTGCATCGACTGGCTGCCCGACGGCCGTCTGCTGGCCGTGTCGGCGGCCGACCGGGCGGTGCTGACGGTCGGCTCCGACGGCGCGCTGACGAGCTTCTGCTCGCTGGCCGAGCTGGCCGCGACGCCGCCGAACAACGAGATCGTCGTGCACCGCGCCGGGCACGTGTACGTCGATGGCGGTGGGTTTGATCTGAGCGCGGGCGAGCCCCCGGCGCCCGGCTTCGTGGCGCTGCTTGCGCCCGACGGCTCGAGCGCGCGCCTGGTCGCCAATCGGATCGAGTTCGGCAACGGCATGGCGATCAGCGAGGATGGCTCGACGTTGATCGTCGCCGAGTCCTACGGCCGGCGGCTGACCGCGTTCTCGATCGCCGCCGACGGCACGCTGCACGACCGCCGGGTCTGGGCGTCACTGGACGATGGCGTGCCGGATGGGATCTGCCTCGACGCCGCGGGCGCGGTCTGGTACGCCGACGTGCCCAACCAGCGCTGTGTCCGGGTGGCCGAGGGTGGTGCGGTGCTGGACACGATCGAGGTCGACCGGGGTTGCTTTGCGTGCATGCTCGGCGGCGACGACGGCCGCACGCTGTTCATCGTCGCGCGCGAGTGGCACGGTCCAGCGCGGATGCGAGACGGTGACGGCTCGGGCCAGGTGCTGGCCGTGCGGGTGGAGGTCGCGCACGCGGGCCGGCCGTGAGCTACGGCGCGTCGCGGCGAGTCCGGCGCGCGAGTCGCTCGTGGGCGGGGTCGTGATCGGCGGCGCTGCGCGCGGTCAGCTCGAGACTGGCGTCGCGCACGGCCTCGAGGGGCGCCTCGGCGCGCACCGCCAGCGCGGTCAGCTCGCGCATCCGGCGATCGGTGCTGTCGAGAAACACCCGGCGCTCGTGACGACGCAGTACGAGAAACCCGAGTCGGATCAGTGGGTTGGCGACCGGCGCCGGGCGAGAAACGGCCCGCACGCGGAACTGGACCTCGCCGGTGTCCAACCACTTGCACACCATCCAATCCATCTGCCCGCGCTCGACGTGCCCCTCGAGCGTTCGGTAGGCCCAGCCGAACACGCGACTGCGCCGCCCGCCAACCGTCCGCAGCTCGTCGTAGACGTGGACGACGCGGACCCCGACGAATACCCGGATCAGGTTCAGCGCGCGCAGCTCCAGCACCATCTCGCGGCCCTGTAGCGCCACCGCGGGGTCGTAGTGGGCCCGCACCAGCGACGGGTCGGCGAACTCGTAGCCGCAGATCAGGCGCCGCGCGACCTCGAAGCTGCCGTCGCGCAGCGGCTGGCCCGGTGGCTCAGGATCGAGCGGCTGGCAGCGATCGTCGACGTGCCAGCCGTGGGGTGGGTGCCGGAGGTCCAGCGAGGCCGGGTCGTAGTTGACGGGCACGTCGGCGAGCGCGCGCAGCCGCCGGCGCAGCGCTGGGGTCAGCGCGTCAGCCGTGCTCGCCGACATCGACGCGAATGGTCTCGATCTCGATCCCGTCGCGGAGCTCGCCGCCGGCCAGCGCGGTGACGCCCTCCAAGAACGAGATCCACATGTGCAGCTGGATCTCCTTGGCCATCCCGACGCGGTGATAGAGCAGGTTCGACAGCCGGTCGCCGCTGCGGGCCCACGATTCGATCGTGAACTGCAGGTCTGGCTCGCCGTGATCGCCGGTGGCGGCACGAAACTCAATCTGGCCTGCCTCGAGATGGCCCGCGAGGGTCGCCAGCCGAAACGATCGTGGCGTCTGGGCGATCACCCGCACCGGTCCGTCCCAGGGCCCGGGCATTCGCACCACGTACTCATCGCCGACGGCGAGCGCGCCGCCGTCGCCGAGCACTCGCTGAAAGCGCGCGAAGGTCGGCGCCGCCGCGTTGAGATCGCGCGAGAGCGTTTGCATGAGCTGCTCGGGAGCGAGCTCGCTATCGCGGATCCGAGCGTGATAGCGACGGTGAAACAGCGGTCCGACCCCGTCCTCGATCGTCTGCAGCTCGCTGGCGTCGACCGCTGCCGGGTAGGGGTCCGGGGGCAGGTGGGCGGCCGGTTGCTCGTCGACCCGCTGGCGACGACGCATCACGGTCGTGCGCCACATGTAGTCCCAAGCGGTCAGGGTCACTCCGACCGGCCAGCTTGCGGCGGTCAGCCAGCGGCGTGATAACGGTGGTCGACGAGGCATCTTGTTCGGCTACTGCACATCGTGTTGAACAAAACGTTACATCATGTATGATAAAGCCATCGTGACGAAGCTGCTCAACCGCCTGGGGGCGCGCCCGTGGATGCTGCAGAGCGCGTCGATGGGCGCGATCGGACTCTGCATCGCGCTCTGGATCGAGGCCAAGACCTATGACCAGGACCAGCGTGCCAACGCCGAGCGGCGGGCGCTGTTCGTCGGCCTGTGGCCGCCAACGATCTGGCTGATCGGAGACTCGCTCGCGCGCGAGCCCTGACGCCGCCGTTGGGCCTGTCAGCTCGCGCCGACGGCAGCGCGCGGGGTGACGAACAGCCGGCCGCGCAGGTTCTCGTCTGACTGCGGATGAAAGTCCGACAGCCGCTTGAGGCGGGCGCGCATGTCCTCGGGCAGCCAGTCGGCCCCGGGCTGGTCGAGCTCGACCAGGTTGCCGGCCGGGTCGCGCAGGTACAGCTGGACGACGTCGCCGGGCAGCAGCACCAGGCGGTTGCCGAACGAACGGTCGTCGAACGCGTCCCGCCGGTCGGCGACGCGGTAGGCGTGCTCGAGGTCTGAGACGGTGATCCCGAAGTGGTGGTGGCTGCTCGGCTGCAGCGAGCGCTCGAACAGGTGCAACTGCGTCTCGCCAAGCGCCAGCCACTGGACCGGCAGCCCGAAGTTCGGGGTCGCGATCGGCTCGGCCCGCAGCAGCTCGATGTAGAACTCGACCGACTCCCGCAGGTTGATCGCGTTGACCGAGACGTGGTTGATCTGAGCATCGATCGACATGTCCGAAGTGTGGCACGATCGCCGCTGCCGATGGGAACGGTCAACCTCGATCGTCACGCACCTCCGAGACTGGTCGCGACCGATCTCGACGGCACCCTGCTGCGCCGCGACGAGACCGCGTCACAGCGGACGGTGGCGGCGATCGCCGCAGTGGTCGACGCCGGCATTCCGTTCGTGATCTGCACCGCACGGCCGGCCCGCTGGATGCGCGAGCTGGCGCCGCTCGTCGGTGGCCGCGGCACCGCAATCTGCGCCAATGGCGGCGTCGTCTGGGACATCTTGTCCGAGACCGTGATGCGAGCGCTGACGATCGACTCGACGGTCGCGCTCGAGGTGGTGTCGAGGCTGAGGCCGGTGCTGCCGCAAGCGGCCTGGGCGGTCGAGCGTCCGACCGCGTTCGCGCACGAGCCGAGCTACCGCTCGCGCTGGCCGGTGCCGGACGGCACGGTTGTCGATCGGGTCGAGCAGCTGCTGGCGATCGCGCCGGTCAAGCTGATGCTCCGCTCGCCGGGGGCGAGCGCCGACCAGTTGCTCGCGCTCGCGCGGGAAACCGTCGGCGAGTTGGTCGAGGTGACCCACTCGAACGCCGCCGACACGTTGCTGGAGATGAGTGCCGCCGGCGTTTCGAAGGGCTCGACCCTGGCGACACTGTGCGACTCGCTCGGGATCGGGCCCGAGCGAGTGCTGGCGTTCGGTGACATGCCCAACGATCTGCCGATGCTGCGCTGGGCAGGGCGCTCGGTCGCGGTCGCCAACGCCCACCCGGACGTGCTCGCCGCCGCCGGCGAGGTCACGACCTCGTGCGACGACGACGGCGTCGCCCGGGTGCTCGAGCGGCTGCTCTAAGGGGCCTCTAAGCCAGCAGCTTGGCCTTGGCCGTCGCGAACTCCTCGTCTGACAACGAGCCGTTCTTGTGCAACTCCGTCAGTCGTTCGAGCTCGTCGGTCGAACTGGACCCCGTGGCGGCGGTCTCGCGGACGTATTTGCGGAAGGCATCCTCCTGTTGGCGCGCCGCGGCCAGCTGGCGCTCGTGGATGCCGCCGCCTCGAGCGATCAGGTAGATCAGGGCGCCGAGCCAGGGCAGGATGAAGATCACGACGATCCACAGCGTCTTCGCGACTCCCCCCATGTCGTGGCTGCGGAAGATGTCGGCGAAGATGTAGAACAGCAGCATCAGCCAGGCGAAGAACAGGGCGAGCTCCAGGACCGTCAGGAGCGCGTCGCCAAATGAATAAGACGCGAACGTGAGCATGGCGCGGCAGGATAGGCGAAATCGCGGACGCGACGAACCGTCGGACTAGGCTCGTGCGATGGACGTTGATATCTGGTCGGACATCGCGTGTCCCTGGTGTTACATCGGCAAGCGCCGCTTCGAGGCCGCGCTGGCGCAGTTCGAGCACCGCGACGAGGTCGAGGTCACCTGGCGCAGCTTCGAGCTCGACCCGGAGGCGCCGGCCGAGCGATCAGGTGACCGGCTGCAGCTGCTCGCGGCCAAGTATGGGATGTCGGTCGAGCAGGCGCGCGATAGTCAGCGTCAGCTGACCGAGCTGGCCGCCGCCGAGGGCCTGGACTTCCAACTCGACAGCGCGCGCGGCGGGCTGACGTTCGACGGTCACCGGATCATTCATCTGGCCGCGCAGCAGGGACTCGGCGATCCGATGAAGGAGCGGCTGCTGCGCGCCTACTTCACCGAGGGCGAGCTGATCGCCGATCACGAGGCGCTGGTCCGGATGGCCGGCGAGGTCGGGCTGTCTGAGACCGAGGCACGGTTGGTGCTGGCGGGGGATCGATTCGCCGACGAGGTGCGCGCCGATGAGGCGATTGCGCAGCGACTCGGGATCGGCGCGGTGCCGACGTTCGTCGTCAACCGCAAGCTCGCGATCTCCGGGGCCAACCCTCCCGAGCAGCTGCTGAGCCTGTTGCGAGAGGGTTGGCAGCAGGCGCCCGCGAGCTAGCGGTCCGGGCGCGAACGATGGCGACAAGGTGCGAATAATTCGCAGGTTCTCGCCAAAGTTCCGGCGGGCACGAGCCCCTAGTCGGTAGCCAGGCCAACCGCCCGCTCAGCGGCGCTGAGCGCCTCGAGCCCGGCGATCAGCGCCTCGAGTCCGAACCGGAACCGCTCGATGTCGCCGGGGCCGGAGACCTGCAATCCGAGCCGCGCGAGCCGTGGGAACCGGCTCGCGGGGAGATTGCCCATGTACAGGTCGACATCGGCCCGGTAGCGCTGCTCGTCCTCGGCGCTCATCCCGCTGCGGCGCAGCATCCCGTCCTCGAACGCTGTCGCGCAGACGTTGAGCACGAACTGATCGAGGCCGAGCGCGATCACCCGGTCGGTCAGCCCGCCGGCCGCCATGATCTCGATCATCCGCTCGGCGGCATCGAGCGCCCGAGGCGAGGTCGCGACGCGACCCATCCCGGCAAGCGCCGCATCCGAGTGCGCCGACAGGATCCGGTACAGGTCGCCGAGGATCTGGTGCAGCTGCTCGCGCCAGTGCTCGGGATCGGGCTCGGGCAGCGGCACCTGCGCGATGAACTCGGCGAACACGAGCTCGAGCAGCTCGTCGCGGCCCGACACGTGCGCGTATAGCGACGCCGCACCGGTCCCGAGCCGGTCGGCCACCCGCCGCATCGTCAGCCCCGCCACTCCCGACTCGTCGAGGGTCTCGATCGCCGCCGCGACGATCGCCTCGAGCGTCAGCGCGGTTCGTCGGGTCGGGCGCCGGCGCGCCCGCGGTGGGGAGGGGAGCGGATCGTCGGCGGCGCGCTGCGCCGGTCGGGCTTCGCCGGTCGGGTGCGAGGGTTCGTTTGACACGGGCGCCGGCGCATTGTATAACAGTGTTCGTTGAACGAACACTGTTCCAAACAATGTACCGATCAGGAGTCGATCCACGATGATCTCGCCCACACACAACCGGACCACATCGCACCCACGGCGCTGGTTGATCCTCGCACTGGTGCTGTGCGCCGAGTGCATGGACATGCTCGACGGAACGATCGTCAACGTCGCCGCGCCGACGATCCGCTCGGACCTACATGCGCCCCCGTCGGCGCTGCAGTGGGTGATCGGCGGTTACGCGCTGGCGTTCGCCGTCGGGCTGATCACCGGCGCCCGGCTCGGCGACATCTTCGGCCGGCGCAGGCTGTTCGTGATCGGCGCGGTCGGGTTCGTCGCGGCATCGGCCGCGTGCGGGCTGTCGGTCTCGCCCGAGATGCTGATCGGCTGCCGCCTGGCCCAGGGTGCCGCCGCGGCGCTGCTGATGCCGCAGGGTCTGGGGATCATCCGCTCGGCCTTTGCCGAGTCCGACCTGCCGCGCGCGTTCGCCGTGTTCGGTCCGGTGATCGGGCTGTCGGCGGTGCTTGGGCCGATCATCGGCGGCGCGCTCGTGTCAAGCGACGCGTTCGGCTCGGGTTGGCGCCTGATCTTCTTCATCAACCTGCCGCTCGGGCTCTGCGCCGCGATCGGCGCGGCGGCGATCATGCCCGAGTCACGGCTCGCGAATCCGCCGCGGCTGGACGTCGTCGGGGCCGGCCTCGCGGCGCTGGGGATGGGCCTCGGTGTCTACCCGTTGATCCAGGGACAGGCCGCCGGCTGGCCGACCTGGACTTATCTGATGGGCGCCGGTAGCGTCGCCGCGTTCGCGTCGCTGGTGCTGTGGCTGCGGCACGCCGGCCGGCGCGGCAGCGATCCGCTGATCGAGCCGAGCGTGTTCACGCACCGCGCCTACAGCGCCGGGTTGGCCTCGATCATGGCGGTGTTCTCCGGGCTCAGCGGGATGTTGCTCGTGATCACGCTGTATCTGCAGTTCGGCGAGCGCTTCTCGGCATTGCACGCGGGTCTGACACTGGCGCCGTTCGCGCTCGGCTTCGCCGGCGGTGCCGCGGTCGCGGCGGCGGTGTTGGCGCCGAGGCTGGGGCGGGTCGCGCTGCAGATCGGCGCGGTGATCTTCGGACTTGGGATCTGGTGGCTGCGCCAGCTGATCGCGGTCCACGGGATGCGCACCGGGTCGCTGACGGTGGCTCCCGCCGAGCTCGTCGTCGGCCTCGGCCTCGGGATGGTGATCTCGCCGCTGTTTGACTTCATCCTCGCGTCGGTGCGCGAGCGCGAGGTCGGCTCGGCATCGGGCGTGCTCAACGCGGTTCAGCAGCTGGCGGCGGCGGTCGGCGTCGCCGTGCTCGGGACGGTGTTCTTCAGCGCGCTCGGCGATGCCGGTTTCGTGGCCGCGATCGAGCGCTGTCTGCTGATCGAGCTGTTCGCGGCGCCGGTGCTCGTCGTGTTCTGTGGCCTGCTGCCTCGGTTCGCGCGCGAGCAGGGCGAGACCGCACCCGCGGACCAGGCGCCGGTCACCGGTCGACGGCCGGCCGACCGATCGCGAGCGGGTCGTGGGGTCGGCGGCGGTCAGCCGGCGACAAGCAGCCCGTCGATCAGCGGGCCGAGCCCGAGCTCGTAGCCGTCGCGATCGCGCGCGCTCGCCCAATACGGGGCGAGTGTTGCCAGCGTCGGGTGGACCTCGGGGTCGACGCTGGTCAACACCTGCAGCACGAATGGCGCTCGGCGCAGTGCGGCGAGTCGCTGCACGCCGCGCTCGATGATCAGGCAGCCGACGGTGTACTGCCAGATCGCGCGATAGCCGTCGGCCGCCCGCTCGTGGCTGAGCCCGCACGCCACCAGTCCGGCGACGATCTCCTCGAGCACCCACAGGATCGACGGCGCGATCAGGTCGCCCTGCGCGAGCACGTCGACGACCCACGGGTACATCGCCAGGCCGTCGCGCATCGCCCGGCAGGCGGCGAGCACCCGCTCGCGGGGGTCGGCCGGCATCGCGGGCCGGGGCACGGTCGCCGCGAGCCGGTCAAGCAGCGCCACTAGCAGCTCGTCCTTGTCGGCGACGTGCCGGTAGATCGCCATCGGGCTCGCGCGCAGCTCGCTCGCGACCCGTCGCATCGTCAGTGCGTCGATCCCCTCGGCGCCGACGATCGCCGCCGCCACGTCGACGATTGCCTCGCGCGACAGTCGCGGCGGGCGACCCACGCGGCGCGGCGACGGAGTCGCGGCCACGTCGGGGGCGACCCGGCCTGGTCGCCGGGGCGTGCTCGGGCTCAGGCGCCGGCTCCCGCGGCGGCCGGCCGGTAGGTCCCGAACAGCCAGTGGTTGCCATCGGGGTCCGCGGCGCGATAGTCGCGCGAGCCGTAGTCGGTGTCGTGGAGTTCGCGCACGATCGTCGCCCCGGCCGCGCGCGCATGCGCACAGTGAGCGTCGGCATCATCCACGGCGACGTACAGCCGGCCGGCTCCGACCAGCTCGGTGTCGGAGCCGACGAACACCACGCTCGGCCCATAGTTGAGCTCGATGTGCACCGGGATGCCCTCGTCGTCGCGGTAGATCACGAGCTCCTCGAACCCGAATGCGCGCGTGAGGAACTCGACCCCCGCAGCGGGGTCGCGATAGTGGACGCTGGGGTATATCCGCGGAGCGCCCGCGGCGGCAGTGCGATCCAGGGTCATCTGAGGCCCTTTTGGTTCGATCGGTTTGTATACGCGTCCACAAACGTAGCGCCGCGGGCCGCACGGCGTCAACCCGGGCGCGTGTACCACCAGGGTTTGACGCGGGAGATGGTTCGGTTCAGCGCAGCTGGCGGCGCCGGCGCTTGCCGGTGATCTGCCACGGCCCCGGGGTGAAGTCGAGGACCAGGTTGACGACCCACACGATCAGCGTCGCCCAGACGAGCGTCCAGAAGCCGTTGATGTGAAAGCCCGAGACGAGATGGTCGGTCAGCAGCAGCATCAGCAACGACACGAAGAACCAGGCGACGCCGAACGTCAGCAGCGCCAGCGGCAGCGTGATGAAGCGCAGCAGCGGCTTCAGGACCGTGTTGAGCACTCCGAACACCGCGGCGGCCAACAGCAGCGCCCCGACGTCTGCGACCTTCACGCCCGAGAGCAGGATCACCACGACCCACAGCACGACCGCGTTGGTCAGCCACGAGATCAACAGCCGCATCGACAGCGGCGCTTCGCGGCGGGTGTTTTCGACGGTCCGTGGCATCGCGACTGAAATCACACGTTACTCGCGTGCGGTGACGGATGCGAGCGCTGGGCGCGCGCGGCCGGATTGCGCGCGCGCCCTCGCTCAGCGGGCTACTTGACCTGCTGGATTCGCAGCGAACCACCGGTCGCGCAGGTCTGGAACGGGAACGGGATCACCTGCGCCGTGGTGCCGTTGGGCGCGAACACGCGCAGCCCGGCGGCCCAGGTCGGGTGGCACTTGGATTTCGGGATCGCGCCCGCGTCGACGATTCCGACGGCGGCATGCACCGACCGGTTGGTCTTGACCGTGACCGTCTTGATCCTGCCCACCTTGACGCGGCTCGCCGGCTTGCCGAGCTGGTGGCCGCTGAGCGACACGGCCGAGACGCCCGGATAGCCGCGCAACGTGCACGGCCGGCCGAGGTTGGTGAACTGCAGCTCGTAGTACACGGTGCCGAGCGCGCCGTTCGGCACCGTGTTGAGCCAGTTGACCAACTGCTTGGACTGGCAGGCCGGTGGCTTCGCGTGAGCGGCGTCGCGCGCGTCGGCGGTTGCCGGGACAAGCACGGCCAGCGCGGCCGCGGCGCCGACGGTGACTGCGAGCAGCCGCACGCCCAACGCGTGCCGCAGCGGTACATGTGTCATGACAACCTCCCCCGGTCATCGGACGTGGATGAACCAGGCGGAATCTACTCCTCGGGGGCCGGCCAGGACGGCGCCGTTCATGCAGCGCTGGCGCGCAGGTAGGTGAGCACCGCCAGCACCCGACGATGGTCATCGTCGGTGGCGGGCAGATCGAGCTTGGCGAAGATGTTCGAGATGTGCTTCTCGACCGCCCCGAGCGTGACCACGAGCTCCCGGGCGATCGCGGCGTTGGTGCGTCCCTGGGCGATCAGCTCGAGCGTCTGGCGCTCGCGCGCGGTGAGCGAGTCGATCGCGCTCGTCGGCGTGGCATCGTGGTGCTGGCGGACCAGCGAGGAGACGACCTCGCGGTCGAGCGCGGTGCCGCCCGCCGCCACCCGGCGGACCGCGTCGACGAACGTCCGCACCTCCGACACGCGCTCCTTGAGCAGGTACCCGACGCCCGACTCTCCCGATGCCAGCAGCTCCCCCGAATAGGCGGGCTCAACGTACTGGGAGAGCACCAGCAACGCCAGCGCTGGATGGCGGCGCCGAGCCTCCAGCGCCGCCCGGATCCCCTCGTCGGTGAACGTCGGCGGCAGTCGCACGTCGCAGATCGCGAGCTCCGGCTTGTGCCCGGAGACGATCCGCTGCAGCCCCGGCCCGTCCTGGGCGGTCGCGACCACGTCGATTCCGTGCTCGGTCAGTAGCGCGACCAGCCCCTCGCGCAGCAGCGCGTGGTCTTCGACGATCACAACCCGGATCGCGCGCTGGTCACTCACCGCGGTCCCCGCATGGCAGCATCGCCCGGACCGTCGTGCCCTCGCCAACCGGGCTCGAAACCTCCAGCCAACCGTCGAGTGCCTCGACCCGCTGACGTAGCCCGGTCAGTCCGGTGCCGTCGGCGTCGGCGCCGCCGAGACCGTGGTCGGCGACGACGATTCCCAGCTCGCCATGCTCGTGCCAGATCGTCACCCGCACCGCCGCGCCCGGCGAGTGCTTGGCGGCGTTGGTGAGCGCCTCGGCGACGACGAAGTAGGCAGCATTCTCGACCGCCGGCGGCGGCCTGTCGCCGATCTCGGCATTGACCGTGACCTGTGTGCCGACACGGTCGGCGAGCGACTGCACCGCTGCCTCGAGCCCGCGGTCGGCGAGCACCGGCGGGGCGATCCCACGCGCCAGCGAGCGAAGCTCGCCGATCGCCGCCGTGGCCTCCTGGCGCGCCTGGCGGACGAGCTCGACGTCAGACGCGTCGGCGCCCTTGCCGGCGAGCCGGTCCTCGGCCCGGCCGAGCTGCATCGACAAGGCCACCAGTCGCGCCTGGGCGCCGTCGTGCAGGTCGCGCTCGATCCGGCGCAGCTCGGAGGCCTGCACGTCGACCGCGCCGGCCCGCGTCCGGGTCAGTTGATCGACGCGAACCTCGAGCTTGCGGTTGCGCGAGCGCCCCAGTACCCAGGGCACGCCGAGCACCAGCAGGCAGCCGAGCATCGGCCACACGGGCCAGAAGTAGCCGCCGCCCGACATTCCCCAGATCGCGATCAGGAACAGCGACCAGACGCCGGCGTAGCCGACCGGCGCGTCGAGCCGTCGCCGCTGCGCCTGGGGCCGGGAGCGGTCTGACACGAACACCAGCCGCAGTCCGATGATCAGCAGCATCGCCGAATACGGCCACATCGGCCAGAAGTAGCCGCCGTCCGCCGTCAACGCCCAGATCACGAGCAGCACCAGGCCAAGGCTGATGAACGGTGGCGCGAGCGCCACCGTTCCGATCGTCAGCGCGCCGGAGACGGCCGTGCGCCGCTCACTCATCGTCGGCTCCGTGGATCGCGAGCGCCGGGGCATGCTCGCCATGTTCGCACTGTCGCGCGCGGCGGCCGGTGGCGCGGGCGGGCCGTAGGCCGCGGTCGCCCAGCAGGGTCAGCACCGCCGGCAGCGCGATCCCGCGCACGATCGTCGCGTCGAGTGCGATCGCGGCGGCCAGCCCGACCCCGAGCTGCTTGAACGACACGAGCGGGATCGCCGCGAAGATCGCGAACACCGCGACCATCACGAGCGCGGCGCCGGTGACGGTCGCGCCGGTCGCGGCCAGTGCCTGCGAGGCCGCATCGCGGGCGCCGGCCCCGTCGCGGCGTGCCTCGCGCGCCCGCTCGAGGATCAGCACCGTGTAATCCATCGAGAGGCCGAACAGGACCACAAACGCGAACAGCGGCAGCCAGTTGACGATCGCGCCGAACGACTGAAAGTCGAGCAGAGACTGCGCCCAATGGTGCTCAAAGACGAGCGTCAGCACCCCGAACGCGGCTGCGACCGACATCAGGTTCAGTCCGATCACCGACGCCGCCAACAGCGGCGAGCCGAATGAGCAGACCAGCAGCACGAACGCGAGCCCGAGGACGAACGCGATCACCAGTGGCGTGATCCGGTGCATCTGGTCGGTGAAGTCGACGTCGGAGGCGTCGTTACCGGTCAGCTGCGCGGTCGTGTTGGGCAGCGCCCGCTCGGTTGCGGGCAGCAGCTGTTGACGCAGCGTGTCGGTGTTGCGGCGCTCGATATCGATCCCGCCGGTCTTGACCGGGATCTCGACCAGCGCGGTGTCCCCATCACGGGATATCTGCACGCTGACCTGCCCGGCGGCATTGCCGGTGATCCGGCGACCTCGGTGGCCGAGCGCCAGCAGCGTGTCGCGCTCGCTGCCCAGCCTGTGGCCGGCGACGACCAGTTGCGCCATGTCGTTGGCGCCCGGGAAGGCGTCGTCGATGGTGCGCTGGGCGACGCGGATCGGAGCATCCCGCGGCGCGTCCCGGATCCCCGGATCACCGGTGTGCATCGACAGGATCGGCGCCGCAAGGCCCGCCAGCACGATCAACGCGAGCGCCAGTGACAGGCGTGGACGGGCGGTGATCGCCCCGGCGAACGCGCCCCAGGCGCGAGCGGTCCGCGATCCTGCGCCCGCCGAGCGCCGGCGGCCCCAGAGGCGACCGCGATCGATCTTGTCGCCGAGCAGCGCCAGCACCGCCGGAAGCACCGTCAGCGACCCCAGCACCGCGATCGCGACGACGAGGATCGCGCCGAGCGCCATCGAGACGAACACGGCGTTGCCGGTGAACAGCAGACCGGCGAGCCCGATGATCACCGTCGCGCCCGCGATCACGATCGCGCGGCCGACCGTCTGCGCGGCGGCGTCCAGCGCCGCGTCGGGTCCCGCTCCGAGCCTGCGCTCGGCGCGTTCGCGGCGGATGTAGAACAGCGAGTAGTCGACTCCGACCGCGAGCCCGATCAGGATCACGACCGGGGCGGTCGTCGAGCCCTCGGGCGCGATGTGCGAGACGACCCCGAGCGCCCCCATCGCGGCGGCCACCGAGGTCAGCCCGAGCACCAGCGGCACGACCGCAGCGACCAGCGCCCCGAACGCGAGCACGAGGATCACGAGCGTGATCGGCAGCGCGATCATCTCGGCCGTGTGCAGGCCGTTTGACACGAGCGTGTTCATCGCCCGTTCGCCCGACCCGTCGCCGGCCTCGCCGACATAGACGCCGTGCGCCCGCGCGGCGGCCCGGTCGACGAACCGCGCCAACGGCTCGACGTGCGCGTCCTGCTCGTCGGGATCGCCGCGCAAGGTGACGACGACGAGGCCGGTGCGGCCGCCGTCGCGCGCCAGCGGGGGATCGGTCGCGGGCGATCGCACCGAGATCACGTATCGAATCCGCTTGGCGCCCGCCGCCAGCACCGCGACGGTGTGGCGGGTCGCCGCGGCGGAGCCCGAGCGGACGATCACGTTCTCGGTGAACGAGTTGATCATCCCCGCGCGCTCGAGCCGCTGGGCGGCGGCGCGCGACTGGCCGGCGCCGGAGTCGACATCAGACAGCGAGTGGGTGCCGGCGATCGCGCCGCCGGCAAAGCAGGCGACGATCAGCGCCAGCCACAGCGCGATGACGCGTTTCGGGCGCCGCGCGCAGGCACGGGCGGCTCCGCGCACGAACCGTGACAGGCCGCCCGCGGCCGGCTGTCGAGGTCGACGGCCCGGCGGGCGAGCGCCGGCCGGGCGAGGTGGGTGAGAGGCGGTGGTTGACATGCCCCGCAGCCTTTCGCCGCAGGCGCTCGATGTCGCTGCGGGACGCGGGCGTTTCGCCGCTCGGGAAGCCCCCGGATGGGGGTGGGGATATCCCCAGTTAGGGCCCCCTTAGGACCAGGCGGAGACCGG
This sequence comes from uncultured Solirubrobacteraceae bacterium, assembly GCA_963714245.1. Taxonomy (GTDB): domain Bacteria; phylum Actinomycetota; class Thermoleophilia; order Solirubrobacterales; family Solirubrobacteraceae; genus Palsa-465. The sequence continues at coordinate 878,479 of CAVQNR010000005.1, forward strand.
GCGCGGACGCAGCTCGCCGTCCACCCAGGTGTCGACGTGCTCGTCGTAGAAGGCGATCAGCTGCTCCAGGCGCGGCGCCTCGGGTACCGGGAACGGGTAGGTCCACGCGAGGTCGGGCACGAGCTCTGAGCCGATCTGGGCCGAGTAGTAGGAGGCCCGGCCCTTGTACGGGCACTGGGTGATCGTGTCGGACTCGCGCAGGACCTCCAACTTGACGTCGTCGCGGGGGATGTAGTAGCGGGTCGCGATCCCGGTCTCGAACACCAGCACCGGCCGCCGGGTCTCGGCCAGCAGCACCCCGTCGCGCTCGATCCGGACGTGACGGGAACTCGGCAGCGAGTCGACACGCTTGTACGGATCGCGGGCGTGGACGAACACCTCCTCGTCCTCCTCATACCAGTGGTCAAACTGCTTCCAGTAGAACGCAACGTGGCCGGCGAGCTCGGCCGCGGCTTGAATCGGAGTTTCGTAGCCCCACACCGCGTCCTGCGCGAGGCGGTCGCCGACCCGCACCGACCAGTACGTGGCGTCGCCCTTGCGCGGGCAGTGAGTTGACTTCTCCGAGCGCTCCAGCAGCGACTGGTCGACCTCGGTGAGCGGGAAGTAGTAGACCGGCAGGTGGTCGCGCTCGAACAGGTACTCGACGTTCGTGGAGTCGGCCACGGTCGCGCCCGCCAGCAGCACGCGCACGCGCCGATCGCAGCGCTCGACGCGCAGTGGCGGGCCGTCGGGCGAGCCGCCCGGATCGGCGTTTGGGATCTTGCGGTCTTCCAGCGCAGCGCTGCTCATCGATGGCTCCCAGCGATTGTCTACTGAATCGGTAGGCAACGATAACATCGTCGCGATGAGCTCTTCCGAGCATCGGCTGCTGGCGACCGACCGGCGGATCCGTGCGATGTTCGCGGACGAGGTGATCGCCGACACGCCGACCGGCTGGCTGGGCTTCGGCGGCTACAAGGCGCCGCTCTACGAACTCGGTACCTGGTGGTTCCCGCGTCAGCACGTGCGCACCGGGGTGCTTGTTGCCTCCGATCACCGCACGGTCTGCGACGTCCGTGGGCCGGCCACCTACTGGGACGTGGTAGTGGGCGATCGCCGCGCGCCCAACCTGGCCTATGCCTACGAGCAGGCGCCCGCCGGCTGGGAGGCGCTGCGCGAGCTGGTGACGTTCGCCTGGAACGATGTCGAGCACTGGTATGAGGAGGAGCAGGAGGTGTTCGTGCATCCGCGTGGACCGATGCACCGCGTCGACGCGCTGCGCAGCTCCCGGCACGTGCAGGTGTCGCTCGACGGCGTCGTGCTCGCCGACACCCAGCGCCCGGTCGCGGTGTTCGAAACCGGAATGCCGCCGCGCTGGTACATCCCGCGCGCCGACGTCGCGCTCGAGCATCTGCTGCCTTCCCCGACGCGTACCCAGTGTCCATACAAGGGCGTCGCCGAGTACTACTCGGTGCGAATCGACTCCCAGCAGCTCGACGATCTGGCGTGGACCTACACGTTCCCGGTGATCGAGTGCCGGCGGCTCGCCCAGCACGTCTGCTTCTTCTCAGAGCGGGTCGACATCACGCTCGACGGCACCCGGCAGTCGCGCCCGGTGACTAAATGGCAGCACGAGATCCCGACCCGCGACGTCCTCTGAGCGCGGCACCGATCACGACGAGATCGACGCCTGCCCGAGCCACATCGCTCCGATCGAGGAGGGGTTGACGCCCCGCACCTTCAGCGTCGACGCCGTCAGCGAAATCAGGAAGTACGGGATCATCACCGGAGTCTCCTGCAGCAGCAGTCGCTGGATCTTTCCGGCGTAGTGACGCTGGCTCTGCAGGTCGATCGCGGCCACGTACTGCTTGACGAGTTGGTTGTAGGTCGGATCGTTGAAATGGGCGGCGTTCCAATCGCCATGGGTGGTCAGCGCCGCCTGCAGGAATGTGTTCGGAGCGCCGCGGTCGCCATAGTCGACCGCCGAGACGGTGCTGTCCAACCACGGCGAGGAGCCAAACGTGCTCTTGCCGTAGTACGAGGCCTGGCTGAGGATCTGGAGGTTGAAGTTGATCCCGGCGAGCTTGGCGTCTGCCTGCACCAGTTGGGCGAGCGCGGGCATCTCGAGCGTCTGCTCGGAGACGTAGGTCGCCGAGATCCCGTTCGGGTGGCCGGCATCCGACAACAGCTGCTTGGCCTGGGCGAGGTCCTGCTTGCGCTGGGGCACGCTGAGGTCCGTCGACGGAAACCGCTGTGCGAACGGGCTGTCGTTGCCGAGCGTCGCGTGGCCGGCCATCAGCGTCGAGATCATCGCCGGGCGGTTGAGCGTCAGCGCCACGGCGCGGCGGACGCGGGCATCGGTGAACGGCGGCTGGTCGCAGCGCATCGAGATCTCCCGGTGCCCGGACGACTTGCGGCTGATGATCGTGTACTGGCCGTTGAGCAGGCTGGTCGCCCCCTGCGGGACGAAGCCCGCGATCAGATCGACGCCGCCGCCCTGCATCGCCAGCACCTGCGGCTCCTGGCTGGGGTAGAAGGTGAACTTGGTCTGCGCCAGCAGCGGCTTCGCGCCCCAGTAGTCGGGGTTGGGGACAAACGACGCCTCGGTCTGCAGCGAGAAGCTCTGCAGCTTGAACGGCCCGGTGCCGACGAACGTCTCCGACCACTTGCGATAGTCGGTCCCGGCGGGAACGATGATCGCGTTGTAGTTGTCGGAGCTGACCAGGTAGGGGAAGTTGCCGTTGGGGTTCTGAAGGTGGAACCGAACGGTGCTGTCGTCGACCTTGGTGACGCCGGCCGGCTCGAGCACGCCACCGAAATTCGACAGCGCGTTGGACGCGTTGTTCGGATCGGACAGCTGTTTGAACACCCACACGACGTCGTCGGCGCTCATCGTGCCACCGTCGTGGAAGCGGACGTGCGGGCGCAGCTTGAAGGTCCAGATGGCGCCGCTGGAATCCGATGACCAGCTCGTCGCCAGCATCGGTTTGAGGCTGAGCGTCGAGTCGTCGTCGAAGATCAGGTACTCGCCGGTCTGGGCGAGCAGATTCAGACCGCCGGCGTCGGACACGATCATCGGATTCAACGCGGTCGCGGGCGCCTGCTGGGCAACGCGCAGCGTGCCTCCGCGGGTGGCCGCCGCCGAGCTCGTCGCGGCCGCCGACGAGTTCGACGAGTTCGCCCCGCCGCAGGCCGCCAGGACCGTGCCGACGGCCGACGCCGACAGCCCGACCACCGAGGCGCGGCGGATGAAATCGCGGCGCGACAGCCTGCCGGCGACGAGCTCGTCGATGACGTGGTTGGAGCGCTCGTCGGCGTCACCCCGGACGCGGTCGAGCGAGTGGTGAGAGGCGCGGTTCATCGGCCGAATCTTACTTCTTGATCGAATTAGTCGGGATTAATCCTCGGGCTAAGCTCGGCGGCGATGGCGCGATCGAACGAGATCAAGCGCGCGGCGGTGATCGGCTCGGGGCCGTCGGGCTTCTACGCGACCGACCAGCTGCTCAAGCAGGGTTTCGAGGTCGATTTGTACGACGCGCTGCCGACGCCGTTCGGGCTCGTGCGAGCGGGCGTCGCGCCGGACCATCCGAAGATCAAGTCGGTCACGCGCGTGTACGAGAAGACGGCGTCGAATCCGGCGTTCCGGTTCTTCGGGAATGTCAGCCTGGGCGCCGACATCGATCGCGCAGACCTGCTGGCGCGCTATCAGGCGATCGTCTACGCGATCGGGACCGCGACCGACAACCGGCTCGGGATCCCGGGGGAGGACCGCCCCGGTTCACATCCGGCGACGACGTTCGTCGCCTGGTACAACGGCCACCCGCACTTCGCCGATCATCAGTTCGATCTCAACGGCGGCCGCGCGGTCGTGATCGGCAACGGCAACGTCGCGATCGACGTCGCGCGGATGCTGGTGCTCGACCCCGGTGAGCTCGCGCCGACCGATACCGCCGACCACGCGCTCGATGCGTTCGGGATGGCCGGCGTCTCCGACGTGATCCTGCTCGGCCGCCGCGGTCCGGCGCAGGCCTCGTTCACCAACCCGGAGCTGCGCGAGCTGGGTGAGCTCAAGCGTGCCGATGTGATCGTCGATCCCGCGCAGCTGGAGGGGGCGGAGGTTGCGCCCGACGGCGACGCGACCAAGCGCCGCAACCTCGAGATCCTGCGCGATTACTCGACCAGGACCCCGAGCGGCAAGTCGCATCGGCTCGAGCTGCGCTTCCTGCGCTCGCCGTTGGAGATCCTCGGCGAGGGTGAGCACGGTCCGGTGACCGGCGTCCGCGTCGCCGTCAACGAGCTGTCGGCCGACGGCAGGAAGGCGACGGCGACCGGTGCCGAGGAGGTGATCGAGTGCGGCCTGGTGCTGCGCTCGATCGGCTATCGCGGCACGCCGGTCCCGGGGGTGCCGTTTGACCCCGAGCGCGGCCTGATCCGCAACGACGGCGGCCGGGTCCTGTCTGAGACCGACGGCAGTCCCTGCCCCGGCGAATATGTGGTCGGCTGGATCAAGCGCGGTCCGAGCGGGGTGATCGGCACCAACAAGAAGGATGCCGCCGATACGCTTGCGCGGATCCTCGAGGACGAGCAGGCGGGGCGGCTGGCGACACTCGAGCCCGAGCTCGCCGGCGCCGACGCGGTCCAGCGGTGGCTGGACGAGGCCGCACCCGAGCACGTCAGCTGGCAGGGGTGGCAGGCGATCGATGCCTACGAGTCAGAGCTTGGCCAGCCCAGCGGTCGTCCGCGGGTCAAGCTGGTCACGCTCGACGAGCTGATGCGCGCCAGCGGCAGGCGCTGAGCGCCGGCACCGGGCGCTGAGCACGGGCACCAGGCGCTGCGCGCGCCGCGCTGAGCGTCCGGCGCTGGAAAACCGGCGCGTTTCTACGCGGGCGTGTCGCCGGTCCAATAGAGTCGCGCGCCCGATGGCCGAGATCAAGCTGACCGAGATGGCGGGCGGCAAGGCGTACCTCAAGCTCGGGGGCGGCGAGGTCCGCGACACGGTCGACCTGTCCGAGCACGAGGAGGCTGACCGGATCCCGACGCTCGACTCGCTGCTGCTGCACTTCGACTTCTACGGTCGGCTGACCGCGATCGAAGTGACCAACGCGATCGGATCGGTGCTGCCCCCCGAGCTGATCGAGCAGGCGCAGGACGAGTAGCCCCCCGGCAGCGTGCTGGTCGGCGGCGCTCGCCTCCGGCGACTTCGGGGTCAGCGCGGCCGGGCCGATGCAAAGCCCAGCAGGACTCCGCACAGCATCGTCACGGCCATGTCGATGGCGACCCAGCCGTAGGGCGTCGAGCGCACGCCCGAGAACGCACCCGAGCCGGCGGTGCCGCCGGCCTTCAGAGCGGCGACGACGCCGGCCGGATTGTGGGTCGGCGAGTCTGAGACAGTCAGCGGTCCGCTGTGAGTCGATTTCCAGTATTCCCAGAAAACGACTCGTTTGTTGCCTTCGGATCCAGCAGGCGGTAGGCGCGGAGCCTGCGGTGCAGCGTCGCGCGGCCGAGCCCGAGCACCCCGAGCGGCTCGCGGGTGACCGGATGGCGGACGATCGCCGCGGTGCAGCTGAACCCGTGCAGGGACTCGAGGGAGTGCTCGGCCCCGTACACATGCGCGGACCCCCCCGAGCGCGAGCCCGATCCCGTTCGTACCGGCCGTCTGCTCAGACCAGACGCCTCCCGGCACCAGATTGACGTGCTCGGTGGCGCGCAGCACCTCCGGTCGGCCGGCCCGGTAGAGGACCACGCCGAAGTCGTCGCAGACAGCGACCGCGGCGGTCGCGTCGCCGAGCTCGGACACCAGCCGATCGGCCAGCTGGCGGCCGGCGGCGACGAACTGCTGGCGGCTGTGCCGCCGTGGTCAAATCCCCGCAGCGCGGCTTCGTCCAGCGGTGGTCCCGGCAGCGTGGCGCTGAGGTTCGATTGCATCGACCGCTGCCACGACGCCGCGATCTCGGAGCGCACGCCGGTGACGACGGTTTGCTTCGCCTGAAAGGCCGCCCACTCCGGCTTGAACGCCACCGCCGGCACGGGGGGCCGCGCCATCGGTGGCTCCGGCTTCATCCGCTCCTCCTGATCGCACAGCGCTGCGCGTCAGAGGCTACAGGGCATCCGCGCCGGGTTGCCGACGAAACGGTCACGGCGCAACGGCTGCCGATCCGCTTCAATGCCCGGGCACGATGCCCGCTGCGCTGCGCGACAGGGTCACGATCGGCTCGGGCGATACGACCGCCGAGTTCGTGCCCGCGGCGAACATGCTCTGCTGTTCGCTGCGCGTCGGCGAGGCGGAACTGCTCGACTCCGGTCACGGCGTCGAGGCCTACGCGCAGCTGGGCAAGACGATGGGCATCCCGCTGCTGTACCCGTGGGCCAACCGCCTCAGTCACGCCGGGTACGACGTGGCCTCCCGGCCGGTGACGCTGCCCGCACCCGAGGGTCGCTACGCGCTTGACCCGGGCGGCCTGCCGATCCACGGCGCGCTGCCCGGACTGCTGGTCTGGGAGACCGCGCAGCCGCAGCCCGATCGGGTACACGCGCGACTGCGCTGGAACTCGCCCGAGCTGCTCGAGCTGTTCCCGTTCGAGCACGAGCTCGAACTCGACGCGCTCGTCGCCGACGGGCAACTGTCGATCACGACGACGGTCCTGGCCGGCGCGGCTCAGGTCCCGGTCTCGTTCGGGTTTCACCCCTACCTGCGACCGCCGTCGGGCGATCGCGAGCAGTGGCTGATCGAGCTCGGCGCCGCCGACCGGCTCGTGCTCGACGAACGGATGATCCCGACCGGCGAGCTCCGGCCGTTGGCGCAGCAGCGCCTGCGTCTCGCGGATTGCACCTTCGACGACGGCCTGGCGACGCTCGACGACCCGCCGGTGTTTGCGGTCAGCTCCGACCGCCAACGGCTGTCGGTCACCTTTGAGGAGGGCTTTGACTGGGCACAGGTGTACGCGCCGCCCGGCAAGCGGTTCATCTGCTTTGAGCCGATGACGGCCCCGACCGACGCGCTCAACAGCGGCGACGGTCTGATCGTGCTGGCGCCCGGCGAGCGGCACCGCACGCGCTTCACGGTGGCGCTGAGCTGATGGATCTGACCTTCTCCGAGGTCGAGCTCGCGTTCCGTGACGAGCTGCGCGCGTGGTTTGCCGCCAATCCGCCCGCCGCGGAGCCGGTCGGCGACGAGGACGCCCATTACCGCTGGCGCGTCGAGTTTCAGCGGCGCCTGGCGCACGACGGCTGGGCCGCGGTGCAGTGGCCGGAGCGCTACGGCGGCCGCGGCGCGACGCTGACCCAGTCGGCGATCTTCTTTGAGGAGCTCGGGCGCGCCGGCGCGCCCCTGCCGGCCAACGTGCTGGGGCTGCTGCTCGCCGGGCCGACGATCATGGCGTGGGGGACCGACGAGCACAAAGACCGCTACCTGCAGCCGATCCTGACCGGCGACGAGATCTGGTGCCAGGGCTTCTCCGAGCCGGACGCAGGCTCGGACCTGGCCGCGGTCAAGACCCGTGCCGTGCGCGACGGCGATGACTGGGTCGTGACCGGTCAGAAGGTCTGGACGAGCGGTGCGCAGTATTCGAAATGGTGCATGCTGGTCGCGCGAACCGATCCGGAGGTCGCCAAGCACAAGGGCCTCAGCTACTTCCTGATGGACATGGAGCAGGACGCGGTCGAGGTCCGGCCGCTGCGTCAGATCACCGGCGGGTCCGAGTTCAACGAGCTGTTCATCGACGGCGCCCGAATCCCGCACGAGAACCTGCTCGGCGGCGAGGGCAACGGCTGGAAGGTCGCGCTGACCACGCTGATGAACGAGCGCGCCGGGCTCGGGTTCTTCCTGCAGGTGCGGCTGCGTCAGCTGCTTGACCAGTTGATTGCGGTCGCGGTCTCACGCGGGCTGCTGGCCGACCCGCTGGTCGCGCAGCGGCTCGGGCAACTGCACATGAAGGCGGAGCTGTTGCGGCTGACCGCCTACCGCGGGCTGACCGCGATCGAGAAGTACGGCCAACCGGGCCCCGAGGGGTCGCTGACCAAGTGGATGTGGTCTCAGACCAACCAGGAGTTGACCGCGTTCGCGGCTGACCTGCTGGGGCACGAGGCGTTGACCGCCGGCGGTCCGTGGGCCTACGAGCTGCTGCGAGCGCGCGGCAACTCGATCGAGGGCGGCACCACCGAGGTGCTGCGCAACATCGTCGCCGAGCGCGTGCTCGGACTGCCGAAGGCGCGCTGACCATGGATTTCGGCCTCACCGAGGAGCAGCAGGAGATCCAGGCGGTGGCGCGCGACCTGCTCGGCGCGCGCTCGACGATGGCGCGCGTGCGCCAGGCGGCCGAGGCGCGGCGCTACGACGAGGCCCTGTGGCGTGAGATCGTCGAGCTCGGCTGGCCGGGGATCGCCGTCGCCGAGGCGCACGGCGGGCAGGGGCTCGGCGCGGTCGAGCTGGCGGTGCTGTTGGAGGAGCTCGGCTATGCGTGCGCGGCGACTCCGCTGCTGTCGACCGCGGTGGTCGCGGCAGTGCTCGACGCGGCCGGCACCGACGAGCAGCGCCGTCGCTGGTTGCCGGGGCTCGTCTCCGGCGACGTGCGGGCCGGAGTCGGGCCGCATGAGCTCGTGCTCGACGGCGCCGAGGCCGAGCTGGTGCTGCTGATCGACGACGGCCGCGCGGTGCTGCTGGAGCGATTCGACGCCGAGCCGTTGGAGGCGATCGATCCGACCCGCCGCTTCGCGCATGTCCGCGGCGAGGGGCACACGCTGCACTGCGACGCGGCTCACCGGTTCGTCGCGGCGGTCGCCGCCGAGCTCGTCGGGGTCTGCCAGCGAGCGCTCGAGATGACGGTCGCCTACGTCTCCGAGCGCAAGCAATTCGGCGTCCCGGTGGGATCGTTTCAGGCGGTCTCCCATCGGTGTGCGCAGATGCTGCTCGACACCGAGTCCGCGCGCTCGGCCGCCTACTTCGCCGCCTGGGCGGCCGATGCCGACCCGGGACGGCTGCCCGAGGCGGCGGCGCTCGCCGGCGCGTCCGCGGCCAGCGGCGGACGCGAGGTGACCGCGTCGGCGATCCAGGCCCACGGGGGGATCGGGTTCACCTGGGAGGCCGACGTGCATTGGCTGTACAAGCGCGCCGAGCTCGATCGCGCGTTGTTGGGCGGCAGCTCCCGCCATCACGCAGCGCTGGCCGCCGCGGCCGCGGCACGGCTCAGCTAGCACGCTCGCCGGACGGACGGCGCCTTGCAGCGGCAAGGGATGCGCCCGCGGGCGGCGAACAGCCTTGCGATCGCCCGCTAACTGCTCGATCGCGGCCCACGCCCAGCGATCGCAAGCCAAGGAGCCCTGCGCATGAGCTACGACCACGAATCCGACTCTCCACAGACCGATCACGAGCCCGGTCCCGACCCGACCGTGGCGTATCAGGACACGGCCGAGTGGGAGGCTGTCAGCGAGCGCGCGCCGTGGGAGGAGCATGGTGCCGACCAGGCGACCTGGGAGTCTGACGAGGACGGTGGCTACGAGCAGCACTGGTCGGAGCCGTCCGCCGAGCAGGAGTCCGACGGCGACGCCGACCAGGGTGGCGTCGGCGGTGCCAAGCAGACGATCTCGGTCGCCGCCGACAAGATCACCCGCTGGTTTGCGGGACTGGACCGTCGCCCCGAGTACGAGGATCAGCTGCAGCCCGGCGACCCGGTCGCCGAGGTCGCGCCCGCAACCGCGGCGAGCGCCCGCACGCGGGGCGCGTCGGCCGACTGGCGCCCTTCGCGCAGCATCGCCGTCAATCGCCGGCGCAGCGTCGCTGCCCCGCGCAGCGGGGCGCCGACCGGCGAGGCGTTCGCTCGCGGCTCGGCCCACGCCGCCCGGGCGCTGCGCGACGGCGAGCCGGCCCCGGCCGCGCCGCCGGTTCCGGTGGCGCCCGAGCCGGCTGCCGTGGAGCCGCTCGATGAGCCGCTGCCGGAGCTGATGGGCGGCGAGGGCTCCGCGCGGTTCGCGGTCGCGCCGCTGGGCTACAACCGCCAAGCCGTCGACAGGCACGTCTCAGAGCTCGAGCACGAGCTCGCCGAGCTGCGCGCGGCGCTGACCGAGCACTCTCACCAAGAGGCGCCGATGTCGATCCAGGAGGAGCTCGAGCGGATCGGCGAGCAGACCGCGTCGATTCTCGTCGTCGCGCACGACAAGGCGCACGAGACGACCCGCGACGCCCAGGAGCAGGCCGAGCGCTGCGTCGCCGAGGCGGCCGAGAACGCGGTCAGGATCACCGACGAGGCCAACCGCAAGCTGCGCGAGATCGAAGCCGAGACGGAGTCGGTGCAGCGCCGGCGCGAGCGTCTGATCGCCGACGTCCGCAGGATCCAGGGCTCGCTCGGCGCGCTGGCCGACGACGCCGATACCCGGGTGGTGCCGTCGTCGGTCGCGTCCGAGCCTGAGTCCGACGCAGCGGCGCCGGCACCCGCCGAGACCGCCGTCAGCGCCGGCTAGTGGGAGACCCACTCGCTCCCGGCCGGCGCTCGGTCAGACCGACGTCCGCGAACCGCACCCCGGCCTGGACGGGGTGGATAGCCTGATCCCGCGTGATCAGGGCGCTGCTGCTCGACTTCGACGGCCTGTTGTACGACACCGAGACCTCCGCCTACCAGGCCTGGGCGGAGATCTACGCCGAGCATGGAGCGCAGCTGCCACTGACGCGCTGGGTCACCGAGCTGATGGGTCGCCCGCCGGGGACCGGCACGTTCGATCCCCACGCCGAGCTTCAGCGGATCACCGGCGAGTCGATCGACTCGGTCGCGCTGTCGGCAGAGCGCGAGGCGCGCCGGCGCGAGCTGTTGCCGGATCGGCTGATGCCGGGTGCCGATGAGCTGCTCGCCGGCGCCCGCCAGCGCGGCCTGAAGACCGCGATCGTCACCAGCAACCGCCTCGTCAAGGTCCGCGGACACCTGGCCGCAGCCGGCTGCACGCACCGGTTTGACGCGATCGTCTGTGCCGATGGCGACGTCAGGCGCGGCAAACCGCACCCAGACCTCTACCTCGAGGCCCTGCAACAGCTGCGATGTGGGCCGACGGAGGCGATCGCACTCGAGGATTCGCCCAACGGCGTCGCCGCCGCCCACGCCGCAGGGCTGTACTGCATCGCGGTCGCCAACGGCCTCACCCGCGGCGCCCCCGGTCTCGAACGCGCGGATCTGACGATCGCCTCGCTGACCGAGCTGCGCGGCTCCGAGCTGACGGCCGGTCCGTCGATCGCCGACCGGATCCGCCGTCACGGACGCGGGCTGGCCGAGGCCGGGCGCTCGCCGTTGTACGTGACGCTGATCGCCGCCGCGGCCGACGACGCGCAACGCGGTGGTGTGGTCGCGCGACTGTTTGAGCAGGTCGAGGTGCCGCGCGGCTCGGTCCCCGCGCTGCGGCTGATGGCGGCGCTGCACGAGCTCGCGTTGACCGGTCGCGAGCCGGAGCTGGCCGCGTACTACACGGACTCCGCCGAGCCGCTCGCGCCGGGCGGCGCCTGGCCGATTGCGCAGGCTGCGCTTGCGCGCAACTTCGACTGGATCGAGCGCCGCTTGCACCGCACCGTGCAGACCAACGAGCCCGGCCGGTCGGCGGTGCTGTACCCGGCCCTGCTGTGGCTGACAGCCGTGCACGGCCGGCCGATCCGGCTGCTCGAGCTCGGCGCGAGCGCCGGCTTGAACCTGATCTGCGACCGCTACCGCTACGACGTCGACGGGATCACGCTCGGCGATCCCGGTTCGCCGCTGCGGTTCGAGCAGCCGTGGCGGCCGGGACCTCAGATCGACCTGCGCGACGCCTCGCAGCGGCTGGCGATCGTCCACCGCGAGGGATGCGACCCCAACCCGCTGGACCCGTCCAACCCCGATGACCGCCGCCGTCTGATCTCCTACATCTGGCCCGACGAGCGCGAGCGTCTGGACCGGTTGCACGACGCGCTCGCGGTCGCCGCGCCGCGGCCACCGTTGGTCGTCAGCGCTGCCGCGATCGACTGGCTGCCGGACGCGCTCGCGCGCCGCCGTGATGGCGAGCTGACCGTCGTCTGGCACTCGATCATGCGCCAGTACGTCGAGCCGGCGCAGTGGCAGGCGCTGGCGGTGGCATTCGCGACGGCGCTCACGCAGGCGCCGCAGCGTCCGATCGTGTGGCTCGGGATGGAGCCGATCGGGATCAAGCTCGGCGACGAGCTGACCGTGCGCGACACGCCCGACGGTCCGGTCACACGCCTGGCCGGCTGCGACGACCACGGCCCGCCGGTGGTCTGGGCTCGATCGCCCGGACAGGCCCCCGCCGCGGTTGGCGCCGCTTGTGATCAGCCGATCGGTTGATCGGGTAGATCAACCACAGCGGACCCCAACTGCAGCCGCTCGGCCGATGTGCCGCGACCCCGGGCTTGCGAGCCTGAACGACATGAATCAGAGGCTCGAAGATCGAAGCGCACCGTCCACCGACACGGTCGTCTCGGTGCAGGACCTGCGGGTCCGCTACGGCGAAACGGTCGCCGTCGATGGCATCTCGCTGGAGATCAGACGCGGCGAGATCTTCGGGATCCTCGGTCCCAACGGAGCCGGCAAGACAACCACGGTCGAGTGCATCGCCGGCCTGCGTAGGCCCGACGACGGCGCAATCTCGGTGCTCGGCCTCGATGTCGGCTCCGATCGTGCGCAGCTGCGCGAGCGGATCGGGATTCAGCTGCAGTCCTCCGACCTGCCCGACAAGCTGTGCGTCGGCGAGGCGTTGGAGCTGTTCGCCGCGTTCTACGCCGAGCCGGCCGACCCCGCCGAGCTGATGGCACGGCTCGGGCTCAGTGACAAGCGCGGCGCGCGGTTCGCCAGCCTCTCGGGTGGTCTCAAGCAGCGGCTGTCGATCGCGTTGGCGCTGGTCGGACAGCCAGAGCTGGCGATCCTCGACGAGCTCACGACCGGCCTCGATCCGCACGCCCGCCGCGAGACCTGGAAGCTGATCGAGTCGGTCCGCGACAGCGGCGTCACGGTCGTGCTCGTCACCCACTTCATGGAGGAGGCCGAGCGGCTCTGTGACCGCGTGGCGCTGCTGCATCACGGCCGCCTCGGCGCGATCGACACGCCGGCCGCGCTCGCCGCCGGCGCGAGCGCTCGACAGCAGGTCAGCTTCGTGCCGTCGGCGCCGCTGGACGACGAGCGGCTGCGCGGCCTGCCGGATGTCTCAGAGGTGGTACGCCACGGCGACCGGGTGACGGTCTCGGGGGGCGGCGATCTCGTCGCGGTCGTGATGACCGAGCTGCTGCGCGGCCAGGTGGTCCCGATGCAGACACGAATCCACCAGTCCTCGCTCGACGACGCGTTCGTGGCGATGACCGACGAACAGGAGCAAACGCCATGACCCCGCCCGCGATCGGCACAACCGCGGCTCGCTCGGCGCCGCACGGCGCGCGGCGCCCCGCGCCCATGCCCCGGGCGTTCGCACAGCTGCTGGCGACCGAGCTGCGACTGTTCCGGCGCGAGCCGTTGGCACTGTTCTGGGGCGTCGCGTTCCCACTCGTGCTTCTGATCGTGATCGGCATCGCGGCCTCATCCAAACCCCAGCGCAGCCTCGGCGGCGTCAAGTTCATCGTCGCCTACACGCCGGTGCTGCTCGTCTTCACGCTGACGATCCTCGCGCTCAGCGGCATGCCGCAGGTGCTCACCTCCTACCGCGAGAAGGGCTACCTGCGACGGCTGTCGACGACGCCGATCGGCGCCTGGCGGCTGCTCGCCGCCGAGGTGATCGTCAACTTCGGCGTCAGCGCGGTCGCGGTCATCACGCTCGCGGTCGTCGCGCGAATCGCGTTCGACGTGCCGCTGCCCGCCGAGCTCGGCGGGTTCGTGCTGGCGATGGTGCTCGGCGCCGCCGCGATGCTCGCGCTCGGCACGCTGATCTCGGCGGTCGCGCCGACCCAGCGGATCGCGGGCCTGGTCGGCTCGCTGTTGTTCTTCCCGATGATGTTCTTCGCCGGTCTATGGGTGCCGCGCGCGCAGATGGGAGCCGCGCTGCGTGACGTCAGCGACTACACGCCGCTGGGAGCGCTGGTCGCCGCCGAACAGCATACGATCGCGGGGCAGTGGCCGGGCACGATGCACCTGCTGGTGCTCGCGGCCTGGGTCGTGATTCTGTGCGTCGCCGCCGGTAGATTGTTCCGCTGGGAGTGATGACGACCTCGCACCGGGAGGACTGGCTGGACTTCTGGGAGCGCCGCGAGCGGCCGGTGCTCACGGGCCTGCCGTACGTGCTGCTGGGGTTATGCATCGCGGTCGACCTGGCGTTCGCCGGCGGCGGTCTGCTCGAGCTCGGGGTCGCGGTCCTGACGGCGGCGCTGATGGCGTCGATCGACCTGCGCGATCGGCGCGAGACCTGGGCCGAGCCCCGGACCGTGCTCGCGACGGTGCCCGCGGCGCTCGTGTTCGTCGCGATCACCGCCGGCGCGGGGGTCCTGGTGGTGCGCCAGCCGCTGTTCGGGTTCTACGCGTGGACCGGCTACTTCTGGGCGTGGCGGTTGCTGGAGGGCCGCGCCCGCTTCGCGGGTGTGGCGCTCGTTGCGCTGACGGTCGCGATCTCACAGACCGGCGCCGGGCCGTATCGGAGCGCCGGTCAGGTCGCGACCCTGATCGCGGTGTACGTGATCAACGCCGGGATCGCCAGCACCTTGACCTGGTTTGGCTGGGTCTCGGAGGAGCAGCACAGCCGTCGAGCGCGGGAGCTCGACGAGCTGACGCGAGCCCACGCCGAGCTCGAGCGGATGGTCGCCGAGAACGCCGAGCTGCAGAGCCGGCTCGTCGGCCAGGCGCGCGATGCGGGTGTCGCCCAGGAGCGCGAACGGATGGCGCGCGAGATCCACGACACGATCGCGCAGGGGTTGACCGGGGTCGTCACCCAACTCCAGGCCGCGCAGCGCGCCGGCGCCGCCGACGGTCCCGGGGCCGCGCACATCGCCGACGCGATCGAACTGGCTCGCTCGAGCCTGAGCGAGGCGCGCCGCTCGGTCCAGGCGCTGGCGCCCGAGCCGCTCGCCGAGGCGCAACTGACCGACGCGGTGCGTGAGGTCGCCGAACGGTTCAGTGCGCTGCATGGGGTGCCGGCAACCGTGATCACCACCGGGACCAGCCGCGCGATGCGCCCCGAGCTCGAGGTCGCGCTGCTGCGCACCGCCCAGGAGGCGCTGGCCAACGTCGCCAAGCACGCGCACGCCAACCGGGTCGGGCTGACGCTGTCCTACATGCCCGACCAGGTCACGCTTGACGTGCGCGACGACGGGATCGGCTTTGCGCCCGGGAGCGCCGACGGCAACGGCGGCGGCCCGCGGCTCGGCGCCGACGGCGGCGGCTTTGGGTTGACGGCGATGCGCCAGCGGGTTGAGGGGGTCGCCGGCAGGCTCGAGATCGAATCCGAGCCGGACGGCGGCACCGCGATCAGCGCCTCGGTCCCGGCGATCGTCCGATGAGCGGGCGCGGCCACAGCGCGCCCCGCGCGGCGATCCGAGTGATGGTCGTCGACGACCATCCGGTCGTCCGCAACGGCCTGATCGGGATGTTCGACGGCGAACCGGGGTTCGAGGTCGTCGGCGCCGCCGCCGACGGCGCCGAGGCGGTCCGACGGGCCGCCGGATTGGCCCCGGACGTGATCCTGATGGACCTGCGGATGCCGGAGATGGACGGCGTCGCGGCGATCGCCGCGCTGGCCGAGGCGGGCTGCCCCGCGCGGGTATTGGTGCTGACGACCTACGACACCGACTCCGACGTGCTGTCGGCGATCGAGGCCGGAGCGACCGGCTACCTGCTCAAGGACGCGCCACCGGCCGAGCTCTACCGCGCGGTACGTGCCGCCGCCTGCGGCGAGGCGGTGCTGTCGCCGTCGGTCGCGACCCGGGTGGTCGGTCAGATGCGAGCGCCCGCGCCGGTGCTGGAGCCGATCTCGGCCCGTGAGCTTGAGGTACTCGAGCTGGTTGCGCGGGGCGCCTCCAACCGCGACGCCGCCGCGCGGCTGTTCATCTCCGAGGCGACGGTCAAGACCCATCTGGTGCACATCTACGCCAAGCTCGGAGTCAACGACCGGGCGGCCGCGGTCACCGAGGCGTTTGACCGCGGGCTGCTGATCCCCCGCCATTCGAGCTCCTGAGCGCAGCCTGCCCCCGCCGCGGTGGCGTCTGAGAACCTTGGTCTGCGTGTCCACCGAAACGATCGTCCCGTCCGGCCCCGTGCCGCCCGAGCACGCGTCGGGCGCCGCCGCGGGCGCCCGCGGCACCGGACGCCTGCCCGGCTGGGTGGCGGTCGCGGCGCTGACCGCGCTGGCGGCGCTGCTGCGGCTGCCGACGCTGTCGCTGCAGAGCTTCTGGCTCGATGAGGGCTACACGATGCGGCTGTTGCGGATGCCGCTGGCGCCGATGATCAGCGCGATCGGGCATAGCGAGTCGACGCCGTATCTGTACTACGCGCTGGCATGGGTGTGGACGCGTGCGTTCGGCTTTGGTGAGTTCGGCGTCCGCTCGCTGTCGGCGCTGGCGGGGATCGCGACGGTGCCGGTCGTATACGCGGCGACGCGGCGGCTCGGCGGTCGCCGCGCGGCCGCGATCGCGGGGCTGCTGGTCGCGATCTCGCCGATGATGGTGTGGTTCTCACAGGAGGCACGGGCCTACGCGCTGGCGACGCTGCTGTCGTCGCTGACCGTGCTGTGCCTGGTCGGTTACTGCGAGCGCGGGCGGACGCCGTGGCTGGTCGGCTGGGTCGCGAGCGCGGCGCTCGGGCTCGCCAGCCACTACTTCCTCGCGTTCGTGATCGCCCCCGAGCTGATCTGGCTGTGGCGACGGGCGCCGCGTGACCGGCGGCTGCTGATCGCGGTCGGCGTCGTCGCCGTCGTGGGCTGCGCGCTGGTCCCGCTGGCGATCGCCCAGCAGCGCACCGGCCATGCGGACTACATCGCGCACACGAGCCTCGCGACGACGCTGATCCAGATCCCCAAGCAGCTGCTCGTCGGCTACGCGAGCCCCGGTCAGCGAGTGACCGCGGTGCTGGCGGGGCTGCTGGTGCTCGGCGGCGCGGTGACGCCACTGGCGTTGTGCTCGCCGGTCCGCGCGCGGGCGCAGTGGCCGTTGATCGTCGGGGTCGCGGCGGTGTTGGTGCCGGTCGCGCTGGCGCTCCTCGGAATCGACTTTCTCGACACCCGCAACCTGCTGCCGGCGCTGGCGCCGCTGATCATCGCGGCGGCGATCGGGTTCGACGGCTGGCGCGAGCTGGCCGCGCAGCGCGGTCGCAGCGCAGCCGCGGTGACCGGCGTTGTGGCGGCGGTCGCGCTGGCGCTCGTCGGGGTGCTCGTGATCGTGCTGGTCGACGCCAACCCGCGCTATCAGCGCGATGACTGGCGGGGCGTCGCGCGCGCGCTCGGTCGCGCGCCCGCCGACGGCCGGGTGCTGATCGTCGATCCGGCCTCGGGTGAGATCCCGCTGCAGGCCTACATGAGCGGTCTGCACCCGCTGCGCGGCCCCGAAGCTGTCCGCGAGCTCGATGTCGTCGTCGTGCCCGCCAACGTCCGCGGCGCCGGCGTCGGCACACCGCCGCGGCCGACCACGCACGAGCCGGTGCCGCCGGGGTTCACGCCGGCGGGCGTCGACACCGCGAGCACCTACACGGTGCTGCGATACCGGGCCGCGAGGCCGATCGCGGTGGGCCCGTCGGTCGCCCGTGCGCGCTGGCTCGGCCGGCGCGGCTTGCGAGCGATCGGGCAGTCGGGGACGCCGGCGCGGTGAACGGTACCGGCGCTGGGCTTGATCCCGAGCAGGTACGCCGCGGCTGTCAGCGCTGGCTGGGCGCGTCGGCGCCGCAGCCGGTGGCCGATCAGCTGCGCGCGGCGGCGGCCGCGCTCGGCCCCGACGACTGGCCCGACCGCTACGGCGACGGCGAGCTCGTCGAGACGTTCGAGGCGCGGCTTGCGCAGCTGCTCGGCCTCGAGGCGGCGGCCGTGTTCCCGAGCGGGACGATGGCCCAGCAGATCGCGCTGCGGATCCACTGCGACGCGCGCGGGGCCGACACCGTTGCGTTTCATCCCACCTGCCACCTCGAGCTGCACGAGCACGGTGGCTACCAGCAGCTGCACGGCCTGCGCGCCGAGCTCGTCGGTGATCGCCACCGGCTGATCACGCTCGAGGATCTGCAGGCGCTGCACGGGCCGCTCGGCGCGCTGCTGCTGGAGTTGCCCCAACGCGAGCTCGGCGGGCGGTTGCCGTCGTTCGAGCTGCTGCAGGCGCAGGTTGAGTGGGCGCGAGCGCGGGGCGTCGCGCTGCATCTCGACGGCGCCCGGATCTGGGAGGCCGCCCCGTACTACGAGCGCGCGCCCGCCGAGCTGGCAGCGCTGTTTGACACCGTCTACGTGTCGCTCTACAAGGGTCTCGGGGGCATCGGCGGCAGCGTGCTGGCCGGGCCGGCCGAGGTGATCGATCAGGCGCGGGTCTGGCGCCGGCGCCACGGCGGGACACTGCCGCAGCTGTCCTGGTTGGTCGCGGCGGCACTGCCGGGACTCGAGCAGCGCGCGCCGCGGATGCCGGAGTTCCTCGGCCACGCCCGCGCGCTCGCCGCCGCGCTGCGCGAGCTCGACGGACTCGACGTGGTCCCCGACCCGCCGCAGACGCCGCTGTTTCACGTGCACCTGCGAGGCGACCGCGAGACGCTCGCCCGCCGCGCGCTGACGCTCGGCCGCGAGCGGGGCGTGTGGCTGTTCGGGCGGCTGGCGCCGACCGAGCTTGACGACGTCGGCAAGCTCGAGCTCAACATCGGCGCGCCGGCGCTCGAGATCGCGCCCGCCGAGGCGGCCGAGCTGTTTGCCGCGGTGCTCGGCGGATGACCGAGCGGATCGAGCTGATCGACGATCCGGCGTCGTTCGCGCGGCGGGCGCTGCCGTTCTGCGAGGCCGAGCTCGAACGCCAGATCGTCGCGCGGATCACGCGCCAGGTGCTCGCTGGCCGCTACCCCGGCGCCCACTGCGCGGCGATCGCCGGCGATCACGGCGAGCTCGCGGCGGTCGCGTTGCGCACGCCCGGCTTCAACCTGATGTGCACGCGCCTACCGGAGCCGGCCGTCGAGCTCGGCGCCGAGCTGCTCGAGGCGTGGCTGGCGGTCGACCCCGAGCCGCCCGGGGTCAACGGGGTGCCGCCGACGGCACGCGCGGTCGCGGACGCGTGGGTGCAGCGGACCGGCGGCGGCGCGCCGCTGCAGACGAGCATGGCGATGCACGCGCTCACCGCCGTCCGCGATCCGCCGCGGCCCGCCGCCGGCGTGCTGCGGCCGGGCGCGGCGGACGACCGGCAACTGCTGATCGGGTGGTGGACGGCGTTTGAAACCGAGACCGAGCGGCTGCACCCGCCCGACGCCGAGCGGTCCGTCGCACACGCGCTTGACGACGGCTCGGCGCTGATCTGGGAGCTCGACGGCACCCCGGTGGCGCTCGTCGGCGCGCGCCCGTCGCCGGATGGGGTCGCGACGATCGGGCCGGTCTACACCCCACCCGAGCACCGCCGCCGCGGCTACGCCGGCACCGCCGTCGCGGCCGCCAGCCGGCGGTTGCTCGCCGATCGCCACCGGACCTGCATGCTGTTCACCGATCTCGCCAATCCGACCTCGAACAAGATCTACGCCGAGGTCGGCTACCGCCGGTTCGCCGACTGGGACGAGCGCCGGTTCACGACCACCGCTGGGGGGTGAAATCCGGGGCGCTGGCGACTACTAGATGGGTGAGTGGCGGCTTACGCACCTATAGATGCTGCAATCCTCCAACGGACCAACCGCTGGGGCCATATCCACTATGACGCCCTGATCGAGCTCGGTCTTTCGCAGCGGACGATCAGCGCGCGCTGCGCGGCCGGCAAGCTGATCCGCGAGCACCGCGGCGTCTATTCGGTCGGTCATTCGCAGCGCTCCCCGGCGGCGATCGCCGATGCGGCGGTGCTGGCCTGCGGTCCGCGCTCGGTGCTGTCCCACGATTCGGCGGCGGCGCTGTACCGGTTGCGTCGCTGGCCGCCGGTTCCGGAGATCAGCTCGCCGCTGCGCCGCCAACGCCCCGGCATCGACACCCACCGGACCGCGACCCTGACCCGCTCAGAGATCGCCGTCGTGCAGGGGATCGCGACGACCACGACCGCTCGCACGATCGATGACATCGCCCCGCGGCTGAGCGACGTCGAGCTGATCCGCGCGATCCACGAAGCGCAGCGCAACGGCGATCTGTCAACCCACCAACTGCCGCGGCTGCTGGCGGCCAACCCGCGCGCGTCGCGCGTGTACGACCCGGGCGAGGCGCCAAGCCGCAGCGTCTTTCAGCATCGCCTGAAGGCAGTGCTGGAACAGCACCGCTTGCCGCTGCCAGTGTTCGAGGCCCGCTGGCACGGCTACGAAGTCGACGC
Source organism: uncultured Solirubrobacteraceae bacterium (assembly GCA_963714245.1). Taxonomy (GTDB): domain Bacteria; phylum Actinomycetota; class Thermoleophilia; order Solirubrobacterales; family Solirubrobacteraceae; genus Palsa-465. The sequence continues at coordinate 898,835 of CAVQNR010000005.1, forward strand.
CCTGTACGAGCCCCACCGGCTGATCGTCGAGCTTGACGGCTACCGCGATCACCACCTTCCCGACCGCTTCGAAACCGACCGGCTGCGCGACGCGCTCGCGCTGGCGCTCGGCTACGCGACGCTGCGGATCAGCTGGCGACGACTGACCGACCAGCCGACGCCGTTGGCCCGCCAGTTGCGCGCGATCCTCGCCGCCCGCGCGCCGGCCGCGACTTGACGCTCAGTGGTCGCCCGCGGCAGCGGCTGCCGGCTCGGTCGCGGCACCGTCGACCGGCTGCTCGCCGGCGCGTCCGCTCGGCATCCTCGCGAACGCGAGCACGAACGCGACCGCCATCACGACCGCCATCGCGATGATCACCGTCTTGGTCGCGCTCGCGAAGTTCAGCTGCACGATCTTGACGAGCTTCGGCGAGGCATGACCGAGCGAGCCGCCGCTGCCGACGCTCGCGCTCGAGACGGCGTGCGCGACCCGCGACGCGACATGCGCGGGCACGCCGGCGTTGGTGAGCCCGTTCTCGACGTTCGAGACGACCTTGGTGATCAGAATCGAGCCGAGCACGCCCAAGCCGACCGAGGCACCGAGGTTGCGGACCGTCTGGGTGGTGCCGGTGACGGCCCCGTAGGCGGTCGAGGAGCCGCGGTTGAGCGCGTCGGTCGAAACCGGACCGAGCACCATCCCGATCCCGGCTCCGGCGATCGCCAGATAGGGCCACTGAGCTGAGAACGACAGCGAGGTCAGCTTGCCCGACCACAGGTAAAAGCCGACCGCCGCGACCGCGCAGCCCAGCACGACCGTCGGCCGTGCACCGCGCTTGTCGAGGATCCGTCCGCCCCACTGGGCGGCGATCGTAAAACCGCCGAAGAACACGAACAGCAACAGGCCGGCGTTGGAGGCGGACTCCCCGAGCGAGATCTGCGCGTACAAGCTGACGAAGAAGAACAGCGGCACGAAGCAGATCGACATCAGGAACAGGACGACGTTGTCGACCGCGAAGCCGCGGTTACCGAACAGGTGCATCGGCACCAGCGGCTGCTCGACGCGCAGCTCCCAGCGCACGAACGCGGCGATCAGCGCCAGTCCGACGATGATGCAGGCCCAGGTCGCCGGGCTCGACCAGCCCCACACCGACGCCTGCTGCAGCCCCAGCACGGTCAGCCCCATCCCGCCGATCGACAGCAGCGCGCCGTTGAGATCGAGGCGTTCGCCCGAACGCGCGTCCTGGGCGGGCTTGGAGATCAGCGTCAGCGCGATCGCGATGATCGCGACCGGAATGTTGATCCAGAAGATCGAACGCCAGGTCCATTCGGTCAGATAGCCGCCGGCGATCGGCCCGATCGCGGTCAACCCGCCGGAGATCGAGAAGAAGATCGCGAGGTACTTGCCGCGCTCGGAGACCTCGTAGTTGGAGACCACGATCGCCAGCGCCGCCGGGAACAGGAACGCCGCCGACGCGCCCTGCAGAACCCGGAACACGATGATCCACTCCTGGCCGATCGAGCCGGTCGGGGTCGCGCCGCACAGCGCCGAGAACAGCGCGAACGTCGTCACGCCGACGATCAGCGTGGTCCGGTGTCCGACCATGTCGGCGACCCGGCCGCCGAGCGCGAACAGCGCCGCGAGCGACAGCAGGTAGCCGTTGATCACCCACTGCGACCCGGTCGGCGTCAGCTTCAGATCGTGGTTGAGATCGGGGATCGCCAACGAGACGATCGTCTGGTCGATGAACATCATCGCGACCGCGAAGATCATCGCGGCGAGGACCAAGGTCTTGTTCGACATCGGCGCCTGCTACCCCCTCGTCGTAACTAGATGAGTGTGCCTGCTTCGTCGCGATCGGGCATTTTCCCGCCGGCGGCCCGGACCCGGCTGTGAACGAACGCCAGCTTGTCGACGACCGGCTGCGCGAGCGTGAACGGGTACAGATCCGCGCGCCCCATGCTGCGGTTGACCGCGTTCAGCGCGTAGGTCAGCGGCAGCCACTCGTGCAGGATCTCATCGAAGCCGTGCTCGGCGGCGTCTGGCAACGGAATCGCCGCCAGCTCGCGCCGGTCGGCGACCGCGCGCGGGCCGGCGACGACGACCCCATAGTCGGCGGCGGTCTGCAGTGTGTCGCGGATGTGCAGGTAGTGGGCGAAGGTCTCGGCCCAGTCCTCCCAGGGGTGCATCGTCGCGTAGGCCGAGACGAAGCGCTGGCGCCAGTCCTCGGGCGGACCGGACTCGTAGTGGTGATCGAGCGCGGCCTGATAGTCGACCCGCTCGTCTCCGAACAGCTCCCGGCAAGCGTCCCAGTCGGTGACGATCAGCGGCTGCAGGTAGTGCCCGAGCTCATGGCGCAGGTGGCCGAGCAGCGTCCGGTAGGGCTCGCCCAGCTCGGCGCGGCGCTGCTCGCGGCGGGCGTCGTCTGACTCCGCCAGGTCGATCGTGATGACGCCGTCGGCGTGGCCGGTCTGGACCGGCTCGTGCGCCGAGGAGAGCAGGTCAAATGACAACCGGTCGGGCTGCACGCCGGGCAGCCCGAGCTCGAGCAACTGCATCACCACGCGGCGCTTGGCGGCCTCGGTGTCGGCCCATCCAGCGAGCCCGGTCAGGTCGTCGTCGGCCGGGCGTGTGCGGGTCAGCGCGCACGAGCGGCACAGCTCCCCGTCGGCGCCGACCATCCAGTTACAGCCCACGAGCTCGGCGTTGGCGCACGGTTCCAGCACGCGCGCGGCCTCGCCCTCGAGCGCGACCAGCTCGAGCCGGTCAGACACGAACCCGAGCCGGGTGCCGCAATGCAGGCACAGCGAGTTCTCAAAGAACACGAGCTGGCCGCAGTGGCCGCAGGCAAACGAGCGCATCGGGCGTCGACGATAGGGGCCCGACCGCCGGTAGCCTGAAAAACCAACTGGTGACGACCCAGATCGCGCACTTCATGAAGCGTCTGGAGGACACGTGGGACGCGCACGTGGAGGCCGTCGGACGCGGTGATCTCGAGGCGGCGCTGGCGCCGATGAGCTCGAGTCCATCGGTCACCCACCTGCCGGCGATGACCGGTGCCGCCGGCCGTGACGCGCTCGCCGAGTGGTACCGAACGGCGGTCTTCGGCCGGCTCCCGGGCGACCTGCGACGGTCGCGTCGCTCGCGCACGGTCGACCGGTTTCGAATCGTCGACGAGACGGTCGTGTCGTTCACGCACGACCGCGAGCTGCCGTGGTTGCTGCCGCGGATCGCGCCGACCGGACATCGCGCGAGCGTGCTCGCGATCGCGGTCGTGGAATTCGATCGCGGCCGCTTGCATGCGCAGCGGATCCTCTGGGATCAGGCGACGCTGGCGGCCCAGCTGGAGCTGACGCGCGCGAGCGCAATCGCCTGAGGCGACGGGCGCTTTCAGCTACATTCGGCGCGTGCAACGGACGGCGGCGAGGCTCTGGGCCTGGGCAGGGCTGGGCCTGGCGGGCTCGCTGCTGGTCGCCGTCGCGGCCCCGCGCGCGGTCGCCGACCCGGTCGTCGGCTGGTGGTATCAGCCGGCGTTTCCCGGCAGCCGGACCGCCGGCGTGCATGTCGTCTGGGTCGGGATGGCGCTGCTGTCGGTGGCGTGGCTGGCGATCTGGCGCTCGCCCCCGGATCGCCGCACCGCGGTCGTGATCGCGGCCGCCTGGATGCTGCCGCTGGCGCTCGCGCCGCCGCTGTTTTCCCGCGACATCTACAGCTACATCGCGCAGGGCACGATCCTGCACCTCGGCCACAATCCCTACAAGCAGCCACCGGCGATCCTCGCCGGGCTGCACCACGGCCACACGCTCGCCGCGGTGTCCCCGTTCTGGCGTCAGACGACCGCCCCGTACGGACCGCTGTTCTTGGAGCTCGTCAGCCTGATCGTCGGAATCACCGGCCAGCATCTGATCGCCGCGGTGCTGCTGTGCCGCGTGCTGGTGTTGGCCGGGCTGGGTCTGTGCGCAGTGTTCGTGCCGCGCCTGGCGCGGGCGATGGGGACCGACCGCGGCGCCGCGGTGTGGCTGACGGTCGCCAGCCCGCTGGTACTGCTGTCGCTGGTCGCCGCCGGCCACAACGACGCGCTGATGATCGGACTGCTGGCGGCCGGGGTCGCGATCGGGCTGCGCGGCAACCCGTACGCCGGCGTCACGATCTGTGCGGTCGCCGCGACGATCAAGGTGCCGGCGCTGGTCGGGGCGGTGTTCATCATCGTTGCCTGGGCGCGGGCCGAGCCCGACCGTGGCGCGCGGCTGCGGTTCGTCGCCGCCTGCGCGGCGATCATCGTCGTCGTGCTCGCGGTCGTGACGATCGCCTCGGGAGTCGGGCTCGGCTGGCTGTCGACGACACTGTTCTCGACGCCGGCCAAGGTCAGGCTCGCGATCACGCCGGCGACCGCGGTCGGCTACACCGTCGCCAAGCTGCTCGGGCTCGTCTCGATCCACGTCGACTCGCGCAGCCTCGAGTCGGCGTTCGTGGTGATCGCGACCGTGATCTCGGCCGCGATCGGGGTGTGGCTGCTGCTCGGCACCCGGGTTGCGCGGTTGCTCGCGCCGCTCGGCCTGTGCCTGCTGGTCGCCGCCGCGGGCGGGCCGGCGGCGTGGCCGTGGTACTTCACCTGGGGGCTCGTGCTGGTCGCGGCGCTGGCGGGTGTGCAGCGCTCGATCGCGGTCGCGCTGGCGCTGGTCGTCGGTGGGCTGCTCGTCAAGCCGTCGGGGATCCTGGCGCTGCCGCTGCAGTCGGCCCCCGCGGTGCTCGCGGTGTACCTCGCGATCGCCGTCTGGGCCTGGCGGCGCTACGGCCCGCGTCGCCGCCGACAGGCGGAGCCGGGCCCGTCGCTGGTGCATACGTAGTGGGCATCGGCAAGCGCCTGGCGGCGTCCGACGCGGCAACGATCGCCGGACCGGCGCTGCTGGCGCTGGTGCTGTCGCTGATCGAACTGACCGGCCGCAGCCTCGGCTTCGACGAGGGCGCGACCTGGGCGATCGCCTCCCAGCACGTGCCCGGTCACGGCCTCGGGGCGGGGATCGCGCACGACGGCGGCAACATGCTCGGCTTCTACGCGCTGCAGCATCTGCTGATCGCGAACTTCGGCGACTCGCTGTGGGTGCTGCGGTTGCCGTCGGCGATCGCGGGCGCGGTGACCGCCGGGCTGGTCGCCGCGATCGGACTGCGGCTGTTCGAGCGTCGCGTCGCCGCGCTCGGCGCGACGCTGACCGCGATCACGCTGTCGGTCGTCTACTGGGACCAGACCGCGCGGGGCTACGCGCTGATGCTGGCGCTGACGTGCGCGGGGATGCTGGCGTTCGTGGCGTTGTGCGAGCGACGGTCGCGGTGGCCGGCGGTCGCGTACCTCGTGGTGATGGTGGGCGCGATCTACTGCAGCTTCGTGGCGGTGCTGATCGTGCCCGCCCAGCTGGTCGCGCTGGCCTGGCGACGGCAGGCGTGGCGGCCGTTTGCGGCGGCGCTCGTCGGGCTCGTGGTGTGCTCGATCCCGCTCGCGGTGCTGGCGGCGCGCCGTGGCTCCGGTCAGCTTTTCTGGGTGCCGCGACCCGACCGGCAGGTCGAGCAGCAGGTGTTCGAGTCGCTGACCGGCTCGGGGTTGCAGTCGGTGTTTCATCCGACCGTGCTGGCCAAGCCTGGGATCTGGCTGACCGCCGCGGCGGTGGCTGCGGTGCTGGTGCTGGCGATCCGATCGCGCCGGCGCGGCGCCGTCGATCAACCGATCGCCGGCTGGGGCGCGGTGCTCACGCTGTCCTGGGCGATCGTGCCGACGGCGCTGGTGTTCGTCTATTCGTTCGTCGGCCAACCGCTGTTTCAGCCGCGCAACCTGCTGACCTCGGTGCCGGGGATCGCGCTGGTGCTCGCGCTCGGGATCTGTGACCGGCGGCTGCCGCGCCGGCTGGCGGCGGTCGCGGTCGTGCTCGCGCTCGGGATCCGGCTGCTGCCGCTGGCGCTCAGCTACGGGGTCTCGCCCGAGCCGTGGGACGCGGCGACGCAGGCGGTGCTGTCGGCGGCGCGCCCGGGCGACTGCGTCGTCTTCTACCCCGAGGACGGCCACAACCCGTTTCAGTACTACGAGCGCCGATTGCACGGCTTGGCGCCGCGCTCGGTGCTGCCGGCGACGCCATGGTCGCAGGTCCGCTCCTACGTCGAGCGCTACGAAACGACGCCGGCGCTGCACGGTTGTCGGCGCCTGTGGCTGGTCTCAAGCCACGAGGGCCAGAGCCACGGGCCGGCCCGCTCGCGTCGCAACCTGCGCCACTTCAACCACTTCCGGACCGCGCTCGAGCACCAGTTCGGCCGCGGCCCGGTGAAGACCTACGGCTATGCCTCGGCAATCCACGTGCGGCTGTTGCCGGGTCGGCAATGAGCTGTCGACGACGGCGCATGCGCCGTCGTCCCGGCCGCGCATGCGCGGCCGGCGGGCGGGCGCATGCGCCCGCCCGTTCTGAATGATTACGGTCGCATCCCGTGGCCGACGAAGGTCAGCAGCGACAGCACCACGAGCAGCACCAGGTTGACCGCGATCACGACGTTGAACGCGCGGCCCTTGAGGTAGCGCGCGAACAGGATCAGCCCCGGGAACGCCGTGATCAGCATCCGCGGGTTCGGTGGCGTGTACTGCGAGGTCACCGCCAAGAACATGATCCCCAGCGTCCACAGGATCGCGGGCACCGATAGCTCGCGACGGTAGAACCACAGCAGCACCAGCTCGATCGCGATCACCACCGCGCCGATCTCGCCGAACACGAGGTTGAGGTCGATCACCGGATGGTTGAAGTGGCTCGGGTCCAGCGACGGCGCCATCCGCTGCGCCGCGTCGGCGAGCGCGAGCAGGTTGCTCTTCTCGCCCCAGCCGTGGTGCTGGGCGATGTAGGTCGCCATCGGGTTGCCGGCCCAGGCCCACAGGAACAACATGAAGCAGACGACCCCGAGCACCGACAGCAACGGCGCCTTGATGCTCGCCCGAAACTCGCGCGAGCGCCAGCCGTGACGCCAGAGCTCGAGCAGCGCAGCCGAGGCGCAGACCGGTGCCAGCACCAGCCCGACCGGCTGCACCGCGGTGCCGAGCCCGGCAGCGATCCCCGCCAGCCACCACTTGCGCCGCTCCAACGCCCAGATGCAGATCGCTGCCAACGGCAGCAACAGCCCCTCGGAGTAGACCATCGAGAACACGACCGCGCCGGGGAAGAAGACGAACAGCACGACCGCGCGGCGGGCGGCCTCGCGGTTCCACCAGCCCTCGGCGAGCCGGTGCACGAACACCGTCGCGACCCAGCCGCCGAAGCCGGAGATGATCAGCCCCGCGAGCGTCGAGGACCAGATCTGCCCCCACGGCGTCAGCAGCTCGATCACCGGCGTCAGCAGCGCGATCGTGATCGGGTACAGCGGGAAGAAGCCGAGCGTGGTCTGGCCGTAGGAGACCGCTCGCGGGTAGCCGTGATTGGCCAGCCGGCGGTACCAGAGCCCGTCCCAGTTGGCGAACTCGGTGAGGATGTTGTGGTGGCCGAAGCGGCCCTGCAGGTAGGCGGCGACGACCAGCAGCACCCGCGCCGACAGGTACACGACCGTGATCCACAGCAGCTCCCGGCGTGCCCTGGCGGGCACCCGCGCGCGCTTGCGCAGCCCCATGCGCGCGCGGGGGAGGCCCCCGGTGCTCAACGGTGCCGGTGGATCCAGCACGGCGGCCGCGCCGTCGCCGCTCAGCCCAACGTCGGCGATGCCGATCGGCTGGTCGTCTTGCTGGTCGAGCGGTTCCGAAGCTGCTTCCACGGCGCGGCAGAGTAGTGGGCGGGGCGGTGAGCGGTGCCAGACGCGGCCGACGCGGACCTCACCATCGACGCCCGAGCTCCCCGACCCGCTCTTAAACCCTGAGCGTAGCGGCCGTTATCCACGGCATACTTGAGGACGTGACGCAAGCGCTTTCAGCCGAGCTGCTCGAACCGCTGCGGTCGGCCCCGCAGGCGTCGGCGATCATGCTCGACATCGACGGGACGCTGGCGCCGATCGTCGAGCGCGCGGCGGACGCGCATGTGTCCGAGACCACCCGCCAGCTGCTGATCGCGATCGCGCGCCGCTACCGGCTGGTCGCCTGCGTGACCGGCCGCCGCGCGTCGGAGGCGCGGGCGATGGTGTCGATTGGGACGATCACGTATCTCGGCGCGCACGGGGCCGAGCAGCTGCGACCCGGCTGGACCGAGGCGGTGCTCGATCCGCAGGTCGCCGAGTGGGCGCGGCGGGTCGGGGCCTTCGGAGACGAGCAGGACACCGCCGAACTGCGCAAGCTGCGGGTGCGTTTCGAGGACAAGGGCGCGATCGTCGCGTTTCACTGGCGCGGCGCGCGCGATGAGGAGGCTGCCCACGCGGCGCTGCGCGAGCTGGCGCAGCGGGCGCAGGAGGCGGGACTGACCCCGCACTGGGGACGCAAGGTGCTCGAGATCCGGCCGCCGGTGACGATCGACAAGGGCCTCGGGATCAAGCGGCTGCTGCTCCAGCACGGCGATGGGATCACGGGCGCGTTGTATGCGGGCGACGACGTGACCGACCTCGACGGCTTTCGCGCGCTCGGCGAGCTGCGTCGTGACGGCGCGCTCGAGACGGTGCTGCGGGTTGGTGTCGAGTCCGACGAGGCGCCGTCGCGGATCACCGAGGAGGCCGACGTCGTCGTCGACGGCCCCGACGGGATCCGCCGGATGCTGACGCTGCTCGCGGCCGGCGACGGACCCGATCGCTGATCGCCGGTGCGCTTCTACGAGTTCCTGCGCACGACCGTGCTGATGAGCGCGGGCTCGGCCACCGCGCTGGCGCTGGTGACGCTGGTCGGGGTCGATAGCGGCGGGCACCTGCTCGTGATCGCGGTCGCCGCCGGCTGGTGGCTGTCGGCCGGCGCGGTCGGGCTCTATATCGGGCGCGGGACCGGTGCCTCACAGGCGATCGGGTCGCTGCTGGCGGCGGCACGCGCACAGCGCTCGCTGCCGGAGCTGAGTCCGGCGGTGACCGTCGTCAACCGGCTGTGGCCGCTGATGGTCGTGACGATCGCGGCCGCCGGGATCGGGCTCGTCGAGCCACAGATCCCCGCGCTGGCGGCGGGCTTCGCGATCGTCTGGGCGCTGGCGTGGCGCCGGCAGGGTTCGGCCGTGCGCGCGATCGAGGATCGCGACGGGGCCCGTTTCTATGTCGACCGGACCTCGCCGCTGAGCGCGATCGCACTGGTGCGGACCCCGGGCTTTCGGACGAGCACGCCGCCGCTCGACGGCTCGCTGCCGTCGCGCACCGCCCAGCCACAACGATGACATCCCCGGACGTGGTCGTCGTCACGGTCCGCTCGACGACCGGCTGGGGCAGCGCCGCGCGCCAGCTCGCCGGTGCGCTGCAGGCCGCGGGCGCACGGGTCGGGGTGGCCGAGTCGGGCCCGGTGCGAGAGGTCCGGACGTTCATGGCGACCGACTTCGCGCAGGCGCGGGCGGCGCGAGCAACCGCCGCTGCGGTGATCGCCCAGCAGCGACCACGGGCGCTCGTCTACTGCTCGATCACCGCGGCGCTGCTGTGGCCGGCGCCGGGTGCGATCTGGCTCGACGCGCTCGCGGCCGAGAACCGCCCGGGCCGCCACGGCCTCTGGCAGCGCCGGCTCGAGCGCCAACGGCTGGCGCAGGCGCCGCTGGTGCTGACGATGGCCGAGCGCTCGCTGGCACCGCTGGTCGCCGAGCAGCGGCCCGACAGCGTCGTCGTGCCGGTCGCGATCGACCGCTCCGGCCCGCTGCAACAGCCCCGCGACATCGACGTGCTCGCCTACACCGGCGATCCGGTCAAGCGCCGGCTGGCGTTCATCCTCGAGTCCTGGGCTCACGCGCGGCGCGGATCTGAGCGGCTGCTCGTGACCGGGGTCGGTGCCGACGCGGCAGGTTCAGCGCCGGTCGACGGGGTCGAGTTCCTCGGCCGACTGGCTCCCGACGCGTTCCGAGCGCTGCTGCGACGCGCGCGCGTGTTCGTCACCGCACCGCGGCGCGAGGACTTCGGGATCACGGCGCTCGAGGCGCTCGCCGACGGCGCGATGCTGGTGACGACGCCGGCGCCGGGGCCGTACCCGGCGCTCGCGCTCGCCCGGACGCTCGACCGGCGGCTGGTATCCGATGACCTTGCGGTCGCGCTGCGTTGCGCGCTGGACGCGCCCGCGGCCGACTACGCGGCGCGCGCGTCGGAGTTGGTGCAGAACTTCGATACCAACGCGGTCAGCGCCACGTTAAGGGAGCGTGTACTGCCGCGATTGCTGCCAGGATGAGTGCGGTGAGCGCCGCGATCGCAGGTCTGCCGGCGTCGATTCCAAGCCCCTCGAGCAACGGGTTCTGGGTCGGCCCGGTCTTCTTTCACGCCTATGGGCTGATGTACGTGCTCGCGGTCACGGCCGCGATCCTCGTCTCGCGGTGGGGCTGGAAGCGCCTCGGAGGCGACCCGAACCTGCCCTACGAGGTCGCGATCTGGGCGTTTCCCGGCGGCCTGATCGGCGGGCGGATCTACTTCGACATCACCACCCCGAGCCAGATGCCCGACCACTGGTGGGGACCGTTTGCGATCTGGGACGGAGGGCTCGGGATCTGGGGCGGCGTGCTCGGCGGGGTGTTCGTCGGCCTGTGGGTCGCGCGGCGGCGGCTGGATCGCGTGCAGCGGCGCTGGTTCATGGACTGCGTCGGTCCGGGATTGTTGGTCGCGCAGGCGATCGGGCGGATCGGCAACTACTTCAACCAGGAGCTGTTCGGCAAGCCGTCAAGCCTGCCGTGGGCGCTGCGGATCTCGCCGGCGCACCGGCCGCCGGGCTACGCGAGGTTTGCCACGTTCGAGCCGACCTTCCTGTACGAGCTGGTGTGGGACCTGTCGTTCGCGGCGTTCCTGATCTGGCTCGGGCGCACCCGCAAGGTACGCGCGCCCGGCATCTTCGCGCTGTACGTGGCCGGCTATTCGGGGTTCCGGGTGTTCGAGGAGACCCAGCGGATCGACTATTCCAACTACTTCCTCGGGATGCGCGTCAACTTCTGGATCGCGTCGGGCCTGTGCGTGCTCGCGCTGGTCTCGTTCGTGATCATCCAATTCGGGCTGTTCGGCCGCGGCTGCGAGCCGGCGGTTCCCGCGCCTCCGGGATCGATGGTGCCGGGAGGCCGCGCCGGGCCGCGACGAACGTCTGGGGTCGTCGCCCAACGGCCGGCGGTCGCGACCGCGCCCGACCGGTCCGGCACCGCGACCGCGCGCGCCGCGGGCACCTCAAAGCCGCCACCACCACCGCCGCGCAAGCGCGGCAAACGGCGCGCCTGAGCGCCGCATCCGACATCCCGACCGTGAATACTTGCCCGCCAATGGGTGCTGAGTGGCGTCGTTGGCTGGCCGCGCTGGGGGCGGTGGTGATCGTTGCGGGCGTGTTCGGCGCCGGCGCGACGACCAGCGCCAGCGCCTACCAGGTGACGGTCGGGATCCGCAGCGGCGGTCACGGTCGCCCGCTGCCGAACAACTTCCTCGGGGTCGCGTTCACCTACAGGCCGATTCCCGGCTGGGTCGGCCCGGCGTCGCAACCGGTCGATCCGGTGCTGGTGCGGTTGATTCGCAACCTCGCGCCGCACGGCCGGCCGCTGCTGCGGATCGGCGGTGAGAGCGCCGACCACAGCTGGTGGCCGATCGCGCACTACCGCAAGCCGTTCGGGATCACCTACAACCTGACGCCGGCCTGGACCCGGGCCGCGCTGCGGTTGGCCAAGGCAGCCAAGGCGCGGCTGATGCTCGGCGTCAACCTCCAAGCCGATCGCCCCGAGTTGGTCAAGGTCGAATCCCATGAGCTGCTGCGACGGATCGGTGCCAAATACATCCAGTCGTTTCAGATCGGCAATGAGCCGAATCTGTACCCGTCGATCCCCTGGTACAAGATCCTCAACGGGCATCCGGTGCCCGCCTACTCGAAGCTGGGCACGTCCGTGTTTGCGCGTCCGCGGTCCTATGGCCCGGCCGACTTCGCCAACGAGGTCTCCCGGATGCTGCGCGCGATGCCGCGCTTCCCGATCGCCGGGCCCGAGACCACCTCGGCGCCGTGGCTGGCCGCGTTCACGCGCTTCCTGCACCCCGCCGGGCGCGCGATCACGCTCACCGCGCATGCCTACGGCGGTAACAAGTGCATCAAGGATCCGAGCGACTGGCACTTCCCGTCGGTCGCGCATCTGCTCAGCCTCGCCGCCTCACGCGATCAGCTGGCGGAGGTCGGTCGCTACATCGGGATCGCCCGCAGCCGGGGCGACGGCTTCCGGGTCGATGAGATGGGGACCGTCAGCTGCAGCGGGCTGTCGGGGGTCTCGAACTCGATGGCATCCGCGCTGTGGGTGCTCGACACGTTGTTCTCGATGGATGCGGCCGGCGTCAACGGCGTCAACCTGCACACCGTCAAGGGCGTCAACCAGCTGTTCGTACCGAGCCACGCGCACGGTCGCTGGCGCGCGAGCGTGGGCCCGTGGTACTACGGCGCGCTGATGTTCACGCAGGCGGCTCCGGCCGGCTCGAGGCTGCTGGATGTCGCAAACGCGACCCACGCGGCGACGCGGGTGTGGGCGACGATCGCCCCCGACCGTCGGGTCCGCGCGCTGGTCCTCAACGACAGCGTCAACACGACCTTCCGGGTGGTCGTCCGCAACCCTGCCGGGTACGGCCGGCGGCCGGGCACGCTCGAGCTGTTGCGGGCGCCGAGTGCGTACGCGACCCATCGCATCACGCTCGCCGGGCGCAGCTTGCAGTGGACCGCGAGCGGTGAGCTACAGAAGCCGATCACCCTGCGCGTCAAGCGCGGCGCCGGCGGCTACGCGGTGACGTTGCCGCCGGCCAGCGCCGGGCTGCTGACCCTGTCTGGTGCCAAATGAGACGTCCATCGGACGGTGGAGGAGCAAGCGAATGCTGATCGCACGGATCGTGGCGCTGATCTCGGCGCTGTTGGCGAGCGTGTCGATCGCCGACGCCGCGCCGACCGGCCGGAGCGTCGCCCAGCCGGTGAACCCGACCGTGACGATCTCCGCGACGCCGGTGTCGCGGCCGCTGCCCGGCGGGTTCGTCGGGCTCGCGTTCACCTACAGCGCGCTGCCCGAATGGGTCTCGGCCTCCGGGCCGGTCGACCCGGTGCTGCTGCACCTGATCCACAACCTCGCGCCGAGTGGCCGTCCGTCGCTGCGGATCGGCGGCGAGAGCGCCGATCGCAGCTGGTGGCCGATTCGTGGCATGCACAAGTCCCCGGGCCTCACCTACGACCTGACCAACGAATGGACCGAGATCGCGCACCGGCTGGCGCACGCGTCCAAGGCCAAGCTGATGCTCGGGCTCAACCTGCAGGCCGACCAGCCGCGGATCGACAAGATCGAGGCGCGACAGCTGCTGGCGCGGGTCGGACGCCACTACATCCAGTCCTTCCAGATCGGCAACGAGCCCGAGCTGTACAAGGCGATCCCCTGGTACAAGGTCGTGCACGGCCGGCCGGTCGTCTGGTACAGCAAGGTCGGGCGCTCGGTGTACGCGCGGCCGAGGTCGTACGGATCGCCGCAGTTCGACGCCGAGGTAGCGCGGATCCTGAAGGTGATCCCGCGCTACCCGATCGCCGGGCCGGAGACCAACATCCCGAGCTGGACGCAGTCGTTTGAGCGGTTCGTCAGGCCCGGCGGCCCGGTATCGACGCTGACCACCCACGCCTACGGGGTCAACAACTGCGTCAAGGACCCGAAGTCGCTGATCTATCCAAACGTGCCCAACGTGCTGCGGCTGCGGGCGTCGCGCAACCTCTTGCGCGGCATGGCGCCGTACATCTCGCTGATCCACCGGCGCCACGGCAGCGACCGGATCGACGAGATGGGGGCCGTCACGTGCACCGGGCCGGCCGGCGTCTCCAACAGCCTCGCGACCGGCCTGTGGGCGATCGACGCGCTGTTTGACGCCGCCCGCCAGGGCGTCGACGGAGTCAACCTGCACAGCGACTACACGCGGATCAACAACCTGTTCACGCTGCGGCGATACGGTGGCCTCTACCGGGCGACCGTGCAGCCGATCTACTACGGCGCGATGATGTTCTCGCGGGCCGACCCGGCCGGCTCGCGGCTGCTCGACGTCGCAGACGGCACCAGCTCGACGGTGCGCGTGTGGGCCTCGCGGCGCGGCTCGACGACCCGGATCATGGTGATCAACGACGGCCTCAGCCATGCCAAGCGGGTGACGATCCGGCTCGCGTCTTCGCTGCGGGCTCCGACCGCCACGGTGCAGCGACTGCGGGCCTCGGGCACGCGCGGCGCCTACGCGACCCGTGGGATCACGCTCGGCGGGCGCAGCTTCGGTCAGACCACGACCGGCGTGCTCGGGGTGCCGCGCCTGTCGACGATCCACGCCAGTGGCGGCGGCTTCACCGTGTCCGTCGGCAAGGGCTCGGCGGCGCTGCTGGTGGTCGACGGCCGGTGATCGCCGCGTCGGCCCGGCGGATCGCCGCGCTCGTCGCGGCGGCCGGCGTGATGGCGGCGGGCGGGGTTGCGGTGGCGGCCGGCGGGGTCGCGGTGGCGGCTCCGGTTGCCACCGGCGCGCCGACGACGTCGGCGACGGTGACCGTCTCGCCGACGGCGATCACCGCGCCGCGATCGGACTCGTTCGTCGGGTTGGCGTTGACCTACCGCGAGCTGCCGAAATGGTTCGGGGCCGCGGCACCGGCCGATCGCCTGCTGCCGCGTCTGATCCGTAACCTGGCCCCGACCGGCCGGCCGTCGCTGCGGATCGGCGGTGAGAGCGCCGATCGCAGCTGGTGGCCGATCAAGGGCCGACCGCGCCCATTCGGGGTCGAGTTCGACCTCGGCCCGGCGTGGGTCGCCGACGCGCTGCGTCTCGCCCACGCGACCAACCCGCAACTGATGCTGGGACTCGAGCTCGAGGCCGACCAGCCAACGATCGACGGGGTCGAGGCGCGCCAGCTGCTGCACGGCCTCGGTCGTCGCTATGTCGGCTCGTTTCAGATCGGCAACGAGCCCGACCTGTATACGGTTCTGCCCTGGTACAAGCTCCGGCACGGGCGCAAGGTGCCCTGGTACAGCAAGACCGGGACCACGGTGTTCGCGCGCCAGGCGCCGTACACCCCCGCCGACTACGTATCCGAGGTGCAGCAGATCCTGCGGGTGATCCCGCACTACCCGATCGCGGGCCCGGAGACCAACGTCGGTCGCTGGATGACGACGTTCGGCTCGCTGCTGGCGCCTGCCGGGCCGGCCACGACCCTCACCAGCCACGGCTACGGTGTCGATGCCTGCCCGTCTGACCACGACCCGGACACCACCGCGACGGTCGCCAACCTGCTGAGCATGAACGCCTCACGTCACGACGTGCTGCCCTCGACGGCCGGGCTATCGGTCGCGCGCGCTCACCACGCCCAGTTTCGGATCGACGAGCTCGGTGCGGTCACATGCGGCGGCCCGGCAGCGGTGTCGGGCTCGATGGCCACCGCGCTGTGGGGTGTCGACGCGCTGTTCTACGCCGCCAGCGAGGGTGTCGATGGAGTCAACCTGCACGACCCATACGCGCGCTCCAACTCGCTGTTCTCGGTGCGCCGCAGCGGTCGGCGCTGGCTGGCGACGGTCCGTCCGCTGTACTACGGGGCGCTGCTGTTCGGGCAGGCCGACCCCGCCGGTTGGCGACTGCTCAAGGTCGACGGCGACACCGACGACGCGCTGCGGGTCTGGGCGAGCGAGGGCCCGGCCGGCAACGTCCGCGTGACCGCGATCAACGACAACGCGACGGGCGCGGCTCGGGTGACGGTCAAGCTGCCCGCCTCGGCTCGGTTGGCGTCAGGGACCGTCGAACGGTTGCAGGCGTCGGGCACGCGCGGGCCGTACGCGACCCGCGGGATCACACTCGGCGGGCGCAGTTTCGGTCAGACCGCCAGCGGCGTGCTCGGTCGCCAGCGGACGACCGCGGTGGCGGCGAAGGACGGCTCGTTGACGGTCTCGCTCGCGGCGGGCAGCGTCGCGCTGGTGCGGCTCGGCCCGGGCTGAGTCGGTGGCGCCCGGCGCGCGCCGGGCGCCCAGCTCAACGTGCGACCAACGCCCGCGGGCGAAGCGCCGCAAGCTCAGCCCACGGGCGCGTGTTGAGCACCTGCTCGGCGGTCAGCCAGGCGCGGCGCGCGGTCCCGATCCCATAACGCGCGACCTCGAAGCCGCCGGTGCGGTGAGCGTCGCAGTTGATCACGATGCCGACCCCGGCCTGCGCGGCGGCGCGCGCGTGCGGGTCGTCGAGGTCGCGGCGGACCGGCGAGGCGTTGATCTCGAGCATCGTCCCGGTCCGGGCGGCCGCATCGAACACCGCCGGGAAATCCAGCTCGTACGGCGGCCGGCGCTCGATCTTACGGCCGGTGAGGTGGCCGATCACGTCGACCAGCGGGCTCTCGATCGCGCGCACGATCCGCTGCGTCATCGCGGCCGCGTCAAGCGCGAAAGACGAGTGCACCGAGGCCACGACCCAATCGAGCTCGGCGAGCAGCTCGTCGGCGTAGTCCAGCGACCCGTCGGGCGCGATGTTGACCTCCGAGCCGGCCAGCAGCGTGATCCCCTCGACCTCGTCGGTGCCCGACAGGGCCCGGATCGCCGCGATGTGGGCGCGCAGCGCGTCGGCGTCGAGCCGGGTGCCGACGACCGCCGAGTGGTCGGTGATCGCCAGGTACTCGTAGCCCGCGGCCCGCGCCGCCCGCGCCATCTCGGCGATCGAGGCGGTGCCGTCCGAAGCGGTCGTGTGGCTGTGCAGGTCGCCGCGTAGATCGCCGGCCTCGATCAGCTGCGGCAGCGCGTGCTTGGCCGCCGCCTCGAGCTCGCCGCGGTGCTCGCGCAGCTCGGGCTCGATGTAGTCGCAGCCGAGCAGCGCATAGACCTGCGACTCGGTTTCGCAGCGGTGAGTCTCGCCGGTGATGTCGTCCAGCACGCCGTACTCGGACACGTGCAGTCCCTTGCGGACCGCCGCTGCGCGCAGCGCCATGTTGTGCTGCTTTGAGCCGGTGAAGTGCTGCAGCAGGTTGCCGAACTGCTCGGGCGCGACGATCCGCAGGTCGACGCCGAGGCCGGTGTGGGTGCGCAGCTTGACACCTGCCTCGCCCGGCGTCTGGGCCTCCTGCACCAGCTCCAGCTGCGCTGCCGCGGTCGCCAGCGCCAGCGGCTCGTGCGCCGTCGCGATGATGTCGAGGTCCTTGACCGAGTCGGCCATCCGTCGCGCCGACCCGGCCAGCTCGACCCGATCAGACGCCGGGTGGGCGCGCAGCGCCGCGACCAGCTGTTCGGCGACCGCCAGCGCCCGGTGCAGCACGATCCGCGTGCCGGCGCCGTTCTCGGCCGCCGCCCGGGCCCGCTCGCGCGCCGCCTGCACGGTCTGCAGCAGTCGCTCCTCGGCCTTGGGCCCAAACCCCTTGAGTTCGCGGATCTTCTGCGCGTTCGCCGCCTGCTCGAGTGCTGGCAGCGAGTCGATCCCGAGCTCCTCGTACAGCCGGCGGGCGCGTTTGGGACCGAGCCCGGGCAGGTGCGTCAGCTCGAGCAGCCCGGCCGGGAACTTCGCCCGCAGCTTCTCGGCGGCGGGGATCGTGCCGTCGTCGGCGAGCGCGATCACCTTGTCCTGGATGATCGCGCCGACGCCGGGCAGCTCGGTCGCGCGGCCCTCGCGGGCGAGCGCGGTTACCGACACGGTCGCATCGCGGATCGCCTTGGCCGCGTTGCGGTAGGCGACGATCCGGTGGATCACGGCGCCGTCGAGCTCATACAGGTCGCCGAGCTCGTCGAGCGCGTCGGCGATCTCGGTGTTGGTCGGCTCGGCCATCGCTCGTTCTGAGCCTATCCGCCGGCCCCCGGCGAGCGCCTGTCTCGGTGCGCCTATGCTTGTTACGGTTTTGTACACAGCGTGTTCAACAACGGCCTGTGCTCGCGGGCGATTGACGTGAGCGATCGTCGCGCCCCGTCCCGGGGCCGCGCCGGACGTAGCGCGAGACTCGGTCGAGTGGCGGTCGGCGGTGCGCTGCGCTGGACCGGCGATCGGCTCGACGTGCGCGGCAGCCCGGAGCGGCGCCGGCAGCGCCATGGGGACCGGATCGTCGCCACGATCGACGCGCTGGTCGACCAGCTCGCGGTGATGCGCGGGGCGGCGATGAAGGCCGGTCAGGTGTTGTCGACGATCGAGTTCCCGGGCCTGGATCCGGACCAGGCGGCGCATCTCCAGCAGCGGTTGGGCTCGCTGCGCGACAACGTGCCCGCGGTCGAGTGGAAGACGATGCGCCGCCTGCTCGAGCGCGAGTGGGGCGAGCCGCCCGAGCGGGTGCTGGCGAAGATCGACACCGATCCCGCGGCGGCCGCCAGCATCGGTCAGGTGTACCGCGGCCGCGGCCACGACGGACGTGAGCTCGCGATCAAGGTGCAGTACCCCTCGATCGCCGACACGGTCGAGGCCGACCTGCGCAATCTCGGCCTGCTGTCACCGCTGCTGGGCCAGCTGATGCCCGGCCTCGAGGTCAAGCCGGTCCTCGCCGAGCTGCGCGAGCGAATCCTCGAGGAGTGCGACTACGAGCTGGAGGCCGACGTGCATCGCCGGATCGAGCGCTACTGGCGCGGGCATCCGTTCGTGCTGGTGCCGGCCGTCGACACCGAGCTCAGCCGGCGCCGGGTGCTGGTCACCGAGTGGGTCGACGGGGTCGGCTTCGACGAGATCTGCGCGGCGCCCGACCCGATCAGGGACCGGTTCGCCGAGATCCTGTACCGGTTCTTCTACGGAACCGCGACCGGCCTCGGACTGGGACTCGGGGATCCGCATCCTGGCAACTACCTGCTGGCGCCGGATCGACGGGTTGCATTCTTCGACTTCGGGATGAACCGTCGGCTGGCGCCCGACTACCTGCGACGCGAGGCGCGGCTCGTGCGCGCCGTGAGCGAGCGTGACGCGGCCGCGGTCGCGACCGGGATGAGTGAGCTCGGATACCTGCCGGGTGTCCCCGAGGACTGGGATCACGAGCTGCTGCTGGAGTACATGCGCGAGGCGTCGTGGTGGCTGGAGGCCGACGATCGGCTGCGCCTGACTCCCGAGGACCTGTGGCGAACCACCGATCTGCTTCGCGACGAGCGCGGGCGCGACTACGTCGCCCAGCTGCGGCGGATGACGCTGCCGCGCGAGGCGCTGCTGCTGCGACGGATGGAGGGTCTGCTGTTTCAGACCGCGGCCCTGTTGCGAGCAGCTGCTCGATGGGGGCCGCTGATGCGCGAGCTGACCGGCGGCGCCGAGCCGATCGACGCGCTCGGTGTCGAGCATGCCGACTGGCTGGTCGGTCGTCACGGAGCCGGCGCCGGGGCCGGCGACCGACGATCCGGCGCCGCTGACCGATCACGGGCACGGCGATGATCGGTCAGGTGATCGACACCGCGCTGGATCGGACGATCATCGGTGGCTACACGAACGTCGGCTACCGGCTGCGCCGCCGCAGCTGGAATCACGGCGAGCTCGAGCCGATGGACGGCAAGGTCGTCGCCCTCACCGGCGCGACCTCCGGGATCGGGCTGGCCGCGGCCGAGGGGTTCGCCCGGCTCGGCGCGTCGGTCTGGGTGATCGCTCGTGACCGCGAACGCGGCGAGCGCGCTCGCGCGCAGATCGCGGCGCGCACCGGCAACGAGCATGTCGCGGTGGGCATCTGCGACCTCAGCCGCCTGGCCTCGATCCGCAGCTTCGCCGGCCATTTCTCGAGCAGGGTGCAGCGCCTCGACGTGCTCGTCAACGACGCCGGCGTGATGCCCGCGACGAGGCGGCTGTCGCCCGACGGGATCGAGCTGACCCTCGCGACCAACGTGATCGGCCCGTTCGCGCTGACCGGCCTGCTCACCGGGCTGCTGGCGCGCAGCGCCCCGGCGCGGATCATCGACGTCTCCTCGGGCGGGATGTACGCCCAGCGGATCAGGGTCGACGATCTGCAGCGCCTCCGCGACGACTATGACCCGCGGGCGGTCTACGCGCACAGCAAGCGCGCCGAGGTGATCCTGACCGAGCTCAGGGCACAGCAGCTGGCCAGCAGCGGTGTCGTCGCCCATTCGATGCATCCCGGGTGGGCCGACACCCCCGGGGTGCGATCCTCGCTGCCGCGCTTTTACCGGGCGACCCGTCCGCTGCTGCGCACGCCCGCTCAGGCCGCTGACACGATCGTCTGGCTCGGAGCCGCTGCCGAGCCGGCGCGCAGCACCGGCCGCTTCTGGCACGACCGTGCCCCCCGTCCGACCCACTTGCTGCCGTGGACCCGGGAGACGCCGACCGAGCGCGACAGCCTGTGGGCGCAGTGTGTGGCGCTCAGCGGTCGGCGGCCCGACGCGCCGGCTCATTGATCCAGTTTTCGGTGTTGAGCGTATTGGTGGTGTATCCGGGCGCAAGTACCTGGACCACCAAGGAGAAGCAATGACCAAGCGACCCGGCGACGCGCCAACGGGCGTGGTTGAGCGTCTGGCGCTCGATGACGTCGAGCGCAAGCGGTTTTTGAAGATGGCCGGCCGGCGCATGGGCGCGGGCGCGGCCGCGACTGGGCTGGCCGCGTTCATCGCGGCCTGTGGTAGCTCATCGTCGAAGTCGACGTCCAGCATGGCGACCTCGGCCGGCGGTGGTGCCGGCTCGAACTCGGCGAGCACCACGAGCTCGAGCACGTCGGCCACCACCAGCGGCTCGGCGAGCGCGACCAGCGGCGATCTCGGGATCGTCAACTATGCGTTGACGTTGGAGTACCTGGAGTCGCAGTTCTACGCGAAGGTGATCTCCAGTGGCCTGTTCTCGGGCCCGACGCTGTCGACGATCAAGACCTTCGGCGCCGAAGAGGACCAGCATGTCGCGGCGCTCAAGAAGGTCGCGATGAGCCTCGGCAAGCCCGCCGCCAAGCCGGTCGGCAAGTTCCCGATCAAGTCGGCCTCGCAGGTGGCGATGCTGGCGGCGACCGTCGAGAACCTCGGCGCCGCGGCCTACCTGGGGCAGGCGGCGGCGATCCAGAGCAAGGAGATCCTCGCCGCGGCACTCTCGATTCACAGCATCGAGGCGCGACACGCCGCGACGCTGAATCTGCTTACCAAGAAGGACCCGACCCCGAACGGCGCGTTCGCAAAGCCGATGACCATGCAGCAGGTAATTGCCGTGGTCAAGCCGTTCATCGCATGAGCGACGAGTCCGCCAGAGAGGAACATCACGATGACCGACACTGACCTGTCCACTCCCGAGCTCGGCGAGGTCGAGGTGCACGGCATGACCCGTGCGAGCTTCATCCTCAAGGGAGCACTCGCGACCGGGGCGGTGTACGGCGTGACCGCCGTCGCCCCGTTCGTCTCCGACGCGCTGGCGGCCTCCAGCGACCTCGACATCCTCAACTTCGCGTTGACGCTCGAGTACCTGGAGACCGACTTCTATCAGTCAAAGGGCCGCGAGGTTCACCTCAGCGGCGAAGCCAAGTCGCTGGCCAAGTCCTTCGGCGATGAGGAGGCCCAGCACGTCGCGGCGCTCACCGGCGCGATCAAGAAGAGCGGCGGTAAGCCGGTCAAGATGCCGCAATTCTCGTTCCCGGTCACCAACCAGGCCGGCTTCCTGAAGCTCGCCTACGATCTCGAGAACGTCGGCGTCGGCGCCTACAACGGAGCCGGACCGTCCTTGAAGAGCAAGGCGCTGCTCGCCGCGGCGGGCTCGATCGTGCAGGTCGAAGCGCGCCACGCCGCCTCGATCGCGGTGCTCACCGGCTCGGCGATCACGCCGAACGGGGCGTTCGACAAGCCGCTGACGATGTCGCAGGTGCTCGCCAAGGCACGCCCCCTGATCAAGTCCTAGTGTCGCGGTGGGGCGAGCACCGTCTAGCGCCTCAGGTCTGAGTGCCTGATCTGATCGACAACCACGCCGGCATCACGAATCATGCGAATCAGGCCTCTGCTGCTTCCCGTCGCTGCCGCGGCAATCGTGCTGATCGTCGGGCTGGCGCTCGGCGGTAGCCCCGCGACGGCGCCGGGTTCGCAGTCGGCCGCGGTGTCGACCGCCAAGACGGCGACCGTCGACATCTCGATGTTTGCGTTTGCACCCGACACGCTGACGGTGCGCGTCGGCACGCGGATCACGTTCATCAACCATGACCAGACCGCGCACACCGCGACCGCGCTCGGTGGAGCGTTCGGGACGGGAACCATCGAGCCCGGCCAGCGCCGCTCGATCGTGCTCGATCGAGCGGGAACGTACCGGTATCACTGCCTGTTTCACGCATTCATGACCGGCACGATCAAGGTCGTCGCCTGATGTCATCCCGGCGGTCGGTGAGCCGGCTGCGCGCGGCGGCGGTCGTGCTGGTCGCGGTGATCGCCGGCGTGCACTTGCAGCAGTACGTCGACTTCATGAGCGAGGTGCCGAAGGTCGGCGTCCTGTTCTTGCTCAACGCCGCCGGCGGGGCCGGCCTGGCGTTCGCGCTGGTGAGCCCGGAGCGGAGACTCCGAAGGCTCGCTGAGCTCGGCGGGGTTGGGCTCGCGCTGGGATCGCTGGTCTCGATCGCGATCGCGCTCAGCGGCAACTTCCTCGGCTACTCCGAACCGTCGCTGCGGTTGCCGATCGTGATCGCGATCGTTGCCGAGGTCGCGGTGATCCCGCTGCTGGGGACCCTCGCGTACCGAGCGCGGCGCGTTCGCGCTGCGGCCACGACCCGCGGCGGCGCCTGACCCGTCGTTGCCTGAGCACCCGAGCACGGCCCTGTGCGGGCGCCGCGCGACTCAGGAGTCGGTGGTGCTCCGCTCGGAGGCCTTGAGCACGCCGGCGCGGTTCTTATGCGAGCGCTCGTACGCCCGCGCCTGCTCGACCCGCTCGTCATCGCTGTCAGCCAGACGCGACTCGATCTCGGGGACCGTCAGCTCGTCGTAGCCGGGCCATGGCTCATCTGCGCGCAGCGTCCGGATCCGGTTCAGGACGGTCACGCGGTTCTGATGCCGACGCTCGTAGGAGTCGACCTTCGCCAGATCGATCTGGGACAGGTCAGCGAGCCGTCCGGCGATCTCCTCGGCGGTGAGGCTGTCATAGCCGGCGATCGCCAGATCTGACTCGACGGCGAGGGCTCCCTTGAGTTGGCCCTCGACCTCAGCGGCGCCGGGCGCCTTGCGCGCCTGACGCGCCGCCCGCGCGGTCGTCTCAGCCGTCGCGCGCGCTGCGCTCTCGGTCGCCTCACCGGCGGCTCGGATCGCGTCGGCCGCGCCGGTCTTCGTCACCTCGTAGGACGGATCGTCTTCGAGCTCGGCCCGGGCGACCGCATCGGTCAACTTCGGGATCTCGCGCAGGACGCGCGCCAGCATCCGCTCCTCTTGGACGAGGATGCTCTTGGCCAGATCTGCGGTTTCATCGTCGCCCACCGACCGCGCCAATCGCTCGATCGCGGTGTAGGTGGCAATCTCCAGCGCCTCGGTCGCGGCGGTGTCCTTGGCGTTCTTGAGGACCTTCTCCTCGCCGCCGGTCCCGCGGAGCAGATCGAGCGGGGTCTTGCCGAATGCCAGGGCCTGACCGATCATGTCCTCCCAGAACCCGAGGACGACGGCGGCCGGGTTCGTGCCGGTGTCCAGTTCGGACAGGCGACGACCGACACGTTCGGCGTGGCGGCGCGTCTCGTCGAGATGCTTCTCCAGCGCCGAGCGGTAGGACCCGGTCGGCGTCATCGCGATCTGCGATTGCAGGACGCGGACGAGCGCGTGCTCAGTGGCACGAGCCTCGGTGAGGTACTGCGCGATCTTCTGCGAGGAGTTCATAGATGACCCACTACCCGTGGCTTGGTCCCGGAACCGAGATCGCGCGCGAGCGCCGGCGCTGGAAATTTCCGCTGCGGCGCACTAGCGTTCACGGCAGCGATGTTCTATGCGTTGCTCATCCTCCCCCACATCGCGGCGACCGGCGGCCTGATGTTGTTCGCCTTGCGTTCAGGCGATGACGACAGACGCGCGCACCCTGGAGGCGACGGGCGCCGAGATGAAGACCGGCCGATGCCTCCGGCGCCGCGTCCGGGCCCGGCCACCGGCCCCCCGCTGCCCGACGCCGACCAGCCACGACGGCTGCACGTCGGCGAGCAGCTGTCAGAGCGCGTCGTGCGCCGGCCCCGGCGTGAGCATCCCCCACTCGAGCCCGGACGCGCCCCGCAGAAGTCCTGATCGGCGTTCGGGCCGGCCGGCCGGTTGTTGGCTGGAAACGATCCTCGTCTCGAAGACAAAGGAGTTACCGTGAGCACCGTATCTCGCAGCTTTGGCGTCAGCGCGCCTCCGCAGATCGTGGTTCCGTACCTCGCTGACTTCTCCCACGCGGAACGATGGGATCCAGGGACGGTGCGCTGCGTACGTAACGATCAGGGTCCGGTCGCGGTGGGCTCCTCGTGGCAGAACACGTCGAAGATCGTGGGCATCAGCACTGATCTGACCTACACCCTGGAGCAGTTGTCCGACGACCGGATCGTGCTCGTCGGACGCAACAACACGGCGACCTCGACGGAGACCATCGACGTCGCCCGCAACGGCAGCGGCTCGAGCATCACCTACACCAACGAGGTGCGGTTCAAGGGCGTCGCCAAGCTCGCGACCCCGCTCGCGAAAGCCGTGTTCGAGAAACTCGCCAACGACACCGAGCGGCAACTTGTGCAAACGCTCAATGCGCTCCGGGCATGACCGGTTCCGGCGGCGCGTCGATGCGCGCCGAATCCCTCAGCGACAGCTACCTGTCGGGGACGTAGCGGTCGCGCAGACCGGATTCGGGCACCACCGGCGCCTGAACGGTACCGCTATACTTTTTGAAGTAATCAACAAGGAGACGAACATGGCAGGCGCGGTCTCAGAGGTAACCGACAACAACTTCCAGGCAGAGGTGATCGAGTCAGAGGTCCCGGTGCTCGTGGACTTCTGGGCGCCGTGGTGCGGCCCCTGCCGCGCGGTCGCTCCGGTCGTCGAGGAGATCGCGCAGGAGCGCGGCGAACAGCTCAAGGTCGTCAAGCTCAACATCGACGAGAACCAGAAGACGGCGGTTCAGTACAACGTGATGTCGATCCCGACGCTGATCCTGTTCAAGCACGGCGAGGCGAAGAAGACCGTGATCGGGGCATACCCGAAGCGCAAGCTCGAGTCCGAGCTCGAGCCGGCGCTGGCGTAGCCAGCTATCGGTGTGAAAGCGGGGCCGGATGCGGCCCCGCTGCGATCGGTGCATGCGCCGGTCGGCCGGGCGGTCCATGCGCCGCCCGCGCGAACATTGTTGATTGCGTACAGAGGGGGCGTACGCAGATCACAAAGTTCAGAGTCAGCAGGTCTCAGCCCGCCGGTGCTGTGACCGTGTGGGTCGGTAGGTGCAGCGCCTGCCGGGCGGCGTGGCCGGCCATGCCGAGTGCGCTGACGAGCCGGTCAAACCGCGCAGCCCACACTGGACGGCGCTCGCTCGCCAGCCGTGGGACCGCCGCCAGCAGCGCCACCAACCGCTGGCCGTCGGACCGCATCGCCGTGATCGCGGCGCGGGCGGGGGCCGGCCAGCGCGTCTCGCCGAGCACCGCGATCGTGGCGCGGGTCACCCGTGCGTAGTGACGCGCGATCGTGCCCGCCGGGCCGGGCGCACCGCCTGACACCCAGTGCGCGAGTGCCTGCACCGAGCGGTCGGTCGCCGCATCCTGGGCGTCGATCAGTGCGAGATACCGTGCGCCGGCGGTGGACAACGTCGTGTGCTGCAGCGCAAAGCCGCCGGCCGCAACCGCGGTCGGCGCCAGATAACCGCTGCTGTCAGTCAGCCAGCTGGAGCTGAGCCGGGCGGGGCTCGCGGGTTGGTCGTCGACCGACATCGCCGTGAACCGGACGACCGACAGCCGGGGATACGGGAATGGTCGGTGGGTACGGACGTCGGTCACGTCCTCCTGGTCGTACTCGGCTTCGTTGAAGCGGCCGGCGCCGACGCGGGCGATCACCGTCCGCCGCGTCCCGGTGGAACCGTCCGCGATCGTGATCTGCCACCGCGTTCGGTCGCGACGCAGGCTTGCGGAGATCACGTCGCCCGATCGCACACCGAACAGGCGCACCGGTGCAAAGCCGAGTCTTGCGGTCGAATAGAACGCGTAGCAGGAAGCGTCGCCGCGGTGGTCGAGGTTGTCCTCGTTGACGCCGACCTGTACGAACGGCGCTCGGTCGCTCGCGCCCGGCGCCTCCGCGGCGATCCAGGTCGCGGCTTCGCCGCGAGGCGACCGCCCGAGCACGCGCGGGACGACCCAGTCGGCATGCGCGGAGCGCACCGGGCCGGTCCAGACGTAGCCGCCGAACGGTCCCAGCTCGGGGTGCGGAGCCGGCGAGCCGACGCCCGCGATCGTGGCGGCGCCGGTGGCCCCGGCCTGCTCGGTCGCCGTGCCGGTCGCCGCCGACGATGAGCCGCCGCAACCGGCGAGCAGGGCGCAGGCGCAGCCCCACATCAGCAGCGCGAGCGCCCGCACGATCGCCGTCCGCCTGCGCTCGGTCATGGCGCGCAGCTCAGGCGAGCGCGATCCCGATCTTCAACGACCGGCCGTCGATCATCACCGGCTCGGCGCCGTCGAGGTCGGCATAGCTGATCCCGAGCGCGAGCGTCTCGCCCGCGACGTACTCGTGATGTGCCCGGACGGCATCGAGCAGCTCGGGATCGCCGTCGAGGATCAGCGTGATCCGGTCAGAGACCTCCAGACCCGAGCTGCGCCGGCGCTGCTGCACCGCGTGCACGACATCGCGCGCGAGGCCCTCGGCACGCAGCGAAGCGTCGAGCATGAGCTCCAGCGCGACCGCGTGCGAGCCCTCGCGCTCGAGCTGGTAGCCCTCCAGCGGCTTCATGTTGATCAACAGGTCCTCGGCGGTCAGTCGGTGTTCGGAGCCGCCGATGTCGATCGCGACCGTGCCGCCCTCGCGGATCACCTGCGCGACGCGCGCCGGGTCAAGCCCCGCGACGGCGGCAGCGACCGTCGGCATCTGGGGACCGAAGCGCGGCCCCAGCGACCTGAAGTTCGGCTTGATCTCGACCTCGGCGAGCTCGTCGGCCTGCGACACGAACCGCAGCTCGCGGACGTTGAGCTCGTCGCGCACGATCTCCGCCAGCCGTTCGATCGCATCGCGTTCGCGCCCGGTCGCGACGATCACGGCCGCCCGCAGCGGCTGACGCACCTTGCGCTTGGCCTGCGCGCGCGCGGCGAGCCCGAGCCGGACGGTCTCGCGGGCGGTCGCCATCGCCCGCTCGAGCTCGAGATCTCGCTCGGTGGCGGTCGGGAAGTCGCACAGGTGCACGCTGGGCTCCGTACCGTCGAGGTTGTCGTAGAGCTCGTCGGCGATGAACGGGCAGAACGGCGCCAGCAGCCGCGAGACGGTCACCAGGCAGTGGCGCAGTGTCGCGAACGCCGCGGGATCGCCGTCCCAGAAGCGCCGGCGCGAGCGACGCACGTACCAGTTGGAGAGATCGTCGACGAAGCCCTGGATCTCGCGGCCCGAGAACGTCGCGTCGAAGTCGTCGAGCCGCTCGCGCACGACCGCGACGGTCTCCTGCAGGCGCGACAGCGCCCAGCGGTCGAGGTCGGTCAGCTCCACCGTATCCGGCGGGGCCGGCACCACCTCGTTCGTGTTGGCGTACAGGACGTAGAAGCCGTACGTGTTCCAAAGCTGCAGCAGGAACTGGCGGACCGCTTCCTCGATCGTCGACATCGACATCCGCCAGCCGTCCCACGGCTGCTTGGCCGTGAACAGGTACCACCGCAGCGCGTCGGCGCCGTAGGTGTCGAGCACCTGCCAGGGCTCGACCGCGTTGCCGCGGCTCTTGGACATCTTCAGGCCCTGCTCGTCGAGGATCAGGCCGAGGCAGAGCACATTGCGGTAGGACGACTGGTCGAACAGCAGCGTCGAGACCGCGAGCATCGAGTAGAACCAGCCGCGGGTCTGGTCAAGCGCCTCGCAGATGAAGTCGGCGGGGAACCGCTGCTCGAAATGGGCCTGGTCGTGCTCGGACGCGCCGTACTGGGCGAACGGCATCGAGCCGGAGTCAAACCAGACGTCGATCACCTCGGGTACGCGATGCATGTCCCCGCCGCAGTTGTCGCAGGTGAGCACCACGTCGTCGACGTACGGCCGATGCGGATCGTCGAGCCTGACCCCGGACTCGGCCTCGAGCTCGGCCAGCGAGCCGATCACCTTCATGCAGCCGTGCGCGCAGCGCCAGACCGGCAGCGGCGTGCCCCAGTAGCGCTCGCGCGACAGTGCCCAGTCGACGTTGCCCTCCAGCCAGTTGCCGAAGCGGCCGTGCTTGACGTGCTCGGGGTACCAGTTGATCGTCTCGTTGGCGGCCAGCAGCCGATCCTTGATCTGGCTGGTCGCGATGTACCACGACGGCTTGGCGTAGTACAGCAGCGGCGTCTCGCAGCGCCAGCAATGCGGGTAGGAGTGGACGTAGTCCTCGGCCCGCAGCAGCTTGCCCGACGCGTTCAGGTCCTCGATCAGGTCCTGGTCGCAGTCCTTGACCTTGCGACCCGCGTACGGGCCGATCCGTTCGTCGTAGGTGCCGTCGAGCGCGACCGGGTTGACGACCTTCAGGCCCTGCTCCTCGCCGAGGCGGAAGTCGTCGTCGCCGAACGCGATCGCGGTGTGTACGAGGCCGGTGCCGTCGTCGGCGGTGACGAACTCGGCGGGCAGCACCGTGTGGCCCTTGGGTCCGTAGGCGTCGGACGGGATGTACGGAAACGGCGCCTCATAGCGTGTGCCGACCAGCGTCGCGCCGGCGAAGGCGTCGAGTGTCTGCGCCTGCTCGCCCAGCACCTTGGTGACGAGATCCGACGCGACGACCTGGACACGACCGTCCGGGGTGCTGGCGCGCACGTACTGCAGGCCCGGGTTGACCGCGACGGCGGCGTTGGAGACCAGCGTCCACGGTGTCGTCGTCCAGACCACGAGCTCGTCGCCGGCTCGCAGCGGTCCGCGCGGGTCGGTCACCGCCAGGCGCACGTACACCGACGGATCGGTGACGTCCTTGTAGGCGCCCGGCTGCCCGAGCTCATGGCTCGAGAGCGTGACCTGGTCGCGCGGGCAGTACGGGACGACCTTCAGCTTCTCGTACAGCAGACCCTTCGCGTGAATCGTCTTCAGCGCCCACCAGCACGACTCGACGTAGTCGGCGTCAAGCGTCCGGTAGGCGTCATCGAGGTCGACCCAGAAGCCGATCCGTTCGGTCAGTCGGTTCCACTCGTCGACATGGCTGAGCACCTTCTGACGGCAGCGCGCGTTGAACTCGGCGATTCCGAACGCCTCGATGTCGGCCTTGGACTCGAACCCGAGCTCGGCTTCGAGCGCCAGCTCGACCGGCAGCCCGTGGCAGTCCCAGCCGGCCTTGCGCTCGACGTAGTGGCCGGTCATCGTCCGATACCGCGGGAAGATGTCCTTGAACACGCGGCTGAGCACGTGGTGGAACCCGGGCGGGCCGCTGGCGGTCGGCGGGCCCTCGTAAAAACCCCAGCGAGGTGCGCCCTCGCGACGGCGCACCGACTCGGCGAACACGTCGCGCTCGCGCCAGCGTTGCAGGACCTGCTGCTCGAGCTCGGGAAACGAGGGGCGTGCGGCGACGGGTCGGTGTGCGGCGGCCATCGGCGCTCGATTCTAGGATCGGCGCGCGCGCGGTGATCGCCGTCCGCGCCTTCTAACCGGCGCGGCGCTGGTCGGCGGCGGCCCGGTGCTCGGTCCGGGCCCGAGGATCGGGCTCGCGCCTGGCCGCCGGCAGCGCGACCATGTCGGTCCCGATCAGCTCCAGGATCCGCTCCTGGGCCCCGCGCGGATCGGTCGGCAGCAGCCGCGTGGCGTTGGCGCCGCGGGCCGGCTCGCCGCGGCGGTAGACCGCTAGCGGCACCGGTCCGGCTGACAGCCGGATCGCATACGCCCAGCGCGCGACGGTGTCGTCGCCGAGGTGCGAGCCGGCGACGATGACCACGTTCGGACGGTGAACGGCGACCGCGTCGCCGATCCCCGCGACGCCGCGGACCGAGAGCGACAGCACGCCGATCCCGGCGCGGGCGCAGAACAGCTCGAGTGCGCGGATGTAGGGCGTGTCTGGATCGAGCTCATCACGGGCGGCGTCGCCGATCACAACCGACGCCGGCCGGACCGGGGCGGGCGCCAGCCTGATCGCCCGCTGCAGCCAATCCGACGACCAGTGCGCCGCGAACGCCCAGGCCGCCGACTCGACGCCGTAACGACGGACGACCTCGTCGAGCATCGGCAGCAGCACCTCCTCGACCGATCGCTCGACCGATCGCAGCGCCAGGGTCGCTTCGATCGCCACATCGGCACGCTCGGTTTCGTATGAAACGAGCGCCCCGATCAGCGCGCTGGAATCCGAGGCCATCCCCTCGTGCGCGCGGGAAATCGCCGACGAGATCGACAGTCCCTCCTGCAAGGCGTCTCTCAGCGCGGCGACTTCGCCGTACATGTAAAGCCGGTGTCGGCCAGGCGATCGCTGGGGTTTTGGGAACCCAAATCGCCGCTCCCACGCGCGCAGCGTGTTCGGGCTGACGTTCAGCAGCGCCGCCGCCTCGCTGGTCTTGAGGTACCGCATCAGCCGCCCCGGCCGTCTAACGCAAGACTCTCAAGGTTTTTTCGGGGGCAGAATTGCACAGATTTTATACCGGAAAGTTGTGCAAAGCTCGAGACCTTTAAAGTTGTTATCGGAGCGTTTCGCTGCTTTTCTGAAGCAGACGACAAGATCCCTCGACGAACCTCGTGCGGTTGGCCCCCCCGCCGCCGCGGTTCATAAGCCCCCCACAGCGTTCGGTCCGGGTCGGAAAGGAGAGCATTGTGCATTGGCGCGACGCATAGCCACGACGCGGCCCGAACGGGCTGATACGTAGCGTAACCTTTTCTTCATGCTCCGCCAACGAGCGGGCCTAGCCGCGTGGCCACCGCGCCTCCGATCGGCTGTGGGTCCGAGTGCGTCGGCTCTAGCCGTCGTTCTGTCGGCGCTCATCGTGGCGGTGAGTCCCCCGGATCACGTCGGGACGCTCAGCGTGATCCTTGGCATCGCGGCTGTTGCCTCAGGAGTGCTGGTTGGTCCGACCCCGTCGGGCACCCCGATGGTGTCCGGGTCGTTCATCGTGTGCGCGCTGGCCGCGACCTTTCTCGGGCCGGCGTCCGCCGCCGTCGCCGCGGTGATCACCGAACTCGGCTCGACGCTCCGGCTCAAGACGAGCCTACGCACCGCCGTACTGGTGAACCTCCCGGCGGCGATCGTTCCAGACGTGCTCGAGGGGGCCGCGATCCGGTACCTGTTCGCCGAGCCCGTCAACACCCCGGCGTTCTACGTCGCGGCGGCAGTCGCGGTCACGGCGGGATATTGCCTCAGCTTCGCGGTCTACGCCGGGCTGCGGCGGCTCAACCGACCCGATGCCGAGCCGGTGCCGCTGAAGGTGCTGATCGACTCGATGCCGAGCGCCGGGATCAGTATTGGCCTGACGGTCGCCGGGGTCGCGATCACGCTCGTCGTCGGCGATGCCGGAATCGCCTTCGCGCTCGCGGCGGTGTTGGCGTTTTCGTACATGATGTACCTGCTCGACCAGTCCCGCTACCGGGCCGAGCAGTACGTCGCGCTCTCGTGGGGCGTGCTCGCCGGCCTGCTGCGCGCGCTCGACACCCGTGACCCGTCGGCTGCGCGCCATGCGGCCGCGACCGCGCGCTTCGCACGTGACATCGCCGCCGCCGCTGGGATGAACGCGCGCGACTGCGAGCTCGCGCACACCGCCGGGTTGCTGCACGACATCGGACGCTTCGCGCTGTCCGATCGGGTCGCCGAGCGCGGCCGCGAGCTGAACGACGAGGATTGGGAGGCGATCCATCAGCATCCGGAGCTCGGGGCCGAGATGCTCCGCGACCTCGGGCTGTACGGTCCGGTCGCCGAGATCGTGCTCTGCCATCACGAGCGGATCGACGGACGCGGCTACCCGCAGGGCCTGTACGGCGACGAGATCCCAGAGATCGCGAAGATCGTGGCGGTCGCCGAGGTGTACGACACGTTGACCGCGAGCGACACGTACCGAACGCAGATCAGCTCGTTCGAGGCGCTGACCGAGCTGCGTCGAGTCGCGGGCAGCCAGCTCGATCAACACTACGTCGAGGTGCTGTCGGGCCTGTTGACCGGCTCGGGCGTCGAGTATCGACACGCCGATACGGTCGACTTCGACGCCGAGCTCAACATGGAGCGGCGGATCAGGCAGGCGTCGGCGGGCGGCTAGCGTCGCGAGACGCTAGTGGGAGGCCCACTAGCCCGGATACGCAGCAGTCCGCGGATCGGGCGAACGTTCGCTCGCAGGACGCGCGGCCCGGGAATGCCAAGGTCGCGACCGGCGCTCGCGCGCCGATCCTGGTCCGCAACTGGTGACCGGACTCAGCCGGTCTTGCGCTCGACGAGCGGATCGACGTTCTGCTGCTCGAGCGAGCTCAGAAACTGGTCGATCTGCTCCTGGCTGAAACGGCGCTGCCCGCCCGGCGTGCGATACGACGACAGGTAGCCCATGTCAGACCAGCGCCTGATCGTCCCCAACGACACCCCGAGGGCCTGTGCGGCCTGCGACGTGGAGAGACCAAGTGGACTTCCGGAAGGGTTCCTCATGACTCCATCACAGCGTGCTTGTTAAGACGATCGAAGATCCCGTTCAGTATTTGCACACATTCTGGGCGGGACCGAGCACTATTGCTACAAACCTGCTCAAACCCTACCAATCATTTCGAGCCTTGAAGCCTTGCAGCAAATGCCCCGAGGACGATTGTAGCTACATTTCCCCTGCATTCCACCCAGAAGCTGGTGCTGACAGGATCGGTTCATGAGGCTGCGCCTGCACCACCATCAGGACGGGGCGCGGATCGCGTACCGGGAGGCGGGCACCGGGCCTGCGTTAGTGCTGCTGCATGCGCTCGGTCTCACGCACCGCGAGTGGGAGCCGGTGACCGGTCCGCTGGCGGAGCGGTTTCGGGTCGTCGTGCCGGATCTGCCGTTGCACGGGGACTCCGAGGACCGGCCCCGCCATCCGTACTCGCCCGATTGGCTCGCCGACGTGATCGCCGGTTTCTGTCGCGAGGTGGGCGGGCCGCGGAGCATCGTCGCCGGCCACGATCTCGGCGGCGAGCTGGCGCTGCTGTCGGTCGCCAGCGGTCGGCTCGAGCCGGCGGTGCTGGTGCTGATGCCCAACCGACTCCATCGCCGCGACGAGTTTCTCGCGGCCCGTACGGCGTGGCGTGCCGCCTGCCGGCTCGGCGCGGTGCCTGGGCTTGACCGGACGCTGTCGCGCGGCGCCAAGCTCGTGTTTCGCCCGGCGCTCGCCGACCGCCTCACGGTTACGCCCGATCCGGCCGCGCGCGACCTGATCCGGCACGCGTTCGCCGACATCGGTGGCAACGGCAACCGCGCTCGGTCGTGGGCGAAGTTCGTCAGGCGCTGGCCGACCGGTCCGCAGACCGCGCTGTTGGACGCCTACCCGCAGTTGCGTCTGCCGGTGCTGCTGCTGTGGGCCGAGCGCGATCGTGCGCACCCGATCGCGGCTGCCCGCGAGGCGCTCGATCTGTTGCCCGATGGGCAGCTGCGGACGCTGTCGGACGCCGGCCTGCTGCTGACCTACGACGACCCGGTCGCGGTTGCCCGCGAACTGATCGCCTTCTGCGGCTAGCGTTGGTGCGATCAACGGCTTCGGCGCAGAAAGGACCAGATGAGCCTCCAGCAGACAGCGCAGCTTTGGGGCGGGGAGACGAGCAAGGCGATCGGCAACTTCCCGATCTCCGGCGAGACTGTGCCGGTGCCCGTGATCCGCTGGCTCGGGCGGATCAAGGGCGCGGCGGCACGTGTCAACGCCGAGCTCGAGCTGCTCGATCCGGAGGTCGCGCAGCGGATCGCCTCGGCCGCCGATCGCGTCGCGGCCGGCGAGTTCGACGATCAGTTCCCGATCGACGTGTTCCAGACCGGCTCGGGCACCTCGACCAACATGAACGCCAACGAGGTGATCGCCAATCTCGCGGGCGACGGGGCGCATCCCAACGACCACGTGAACATGGGCCAATCGTCAAACGACGTGTTCCCGTCGGCCGTACATCTCGCCGCGCTGCAGCAGGCCGAGCACGAGCTGCTGCCGGCACTCGCTGCGCTGGAGGCGTCATTCGCCGCGAAGGCCGCTGAGTTCGCCGACATCGTCAAGGCGGGCCGGACGCACCTGATGGACGCGGTGCCGGTGACGCTCGGCCAGGAGTTCGGCGGTTACGCGGCGCAGATCCGGCTCGCGCAGCGCCGGATTGCAAATGCGCTGCCGCAGGTCGCCCAGATCCCACTCGGCGGGACCGCGACCGGCACCGGCCTCAACACCCACAAGGAGTTCGCGATCCGGGTTCGCGCGCGTCTGACCGAGACGACCGGACTCGAGATCCGGCCGCCGGAGGACGCGTTCGAGGCGCAGGGCAACCGCGACGCGCTGGTCGAGCTGTCGGCGGCGCTGAAGGTCGTCGCCGTGTCGCTGACCAAGATCGCCAACGATCTGGCGATGCTCGGCTCCGGGCCGCGGGCCGGCATCGGCGAGATCTTCCTACCCGAGTTACAGAAGGGCTCCTCGATCATGCCCGGCAAGGTCAACCCGGTGATCCCGGAGGTCGTGCTGCAGGTCGCCGCGCAGGTGATCGGCAACGACGCGGCGGTGACGATCGGCGGCCTGCAGGGCCATTTCGAGCTCAACGTGCGGGTGCCACTGATCGCGCGCAATCTGCTCGAGTCGATCCGGCTGCTGACCACCACCGCGACCGCGTTTGCGCAGAAGTGCGTTGACGGAATCCGCGCCAACGAGGCCGGCTGCGAGCGTTCGGCCGAGGCGACCTTGGCAGCCGCCACCGCGCTGAACCCCTACATCGGCTACGACCGGGTGGCCGAGATCGTCAAGCGGGCGGCGAGTTCCGGTCGGATGTTGCGCGAGGTCGCCTACGAGGACGGTGTCGACGAGGAGACCTACAACCGGGCGATGGACCTGCGCGCGATGGCGCGCGGGAACAGCTGAGCCCGGAACCGTGCCAGCCGAGCGCCCGCGCAGGCGCTCGGTCTGGGCTGGGCGTGGACCCTGTTAGCGAGCGCGACGGCGCGGCGACAGGCGCGGCAGCCGGTGCTTCTTGGCGCGCTCGGGCCACATCGCGCGCTGGAGATCGCGGACGTGAGCGTTGATCACGGTGTTCGAGAGGCGAGGGTGCATAGGGACTCCTTGTTGAATCGGCTGGAATCCATTATATCGCCGGTTCTCGATCATAATATAACTGTTATGGCCATTAATGATCGATAGAGAGCATCATTAGTCGGCGCGCGTCGTGCTGCGCGCCGACCGCGCCGCCGAGAGCTCGAGCGGCGGCTGTAGGGTCTCTGCGGTCATGCCCGGCCCGCTGCTCGCGATCGACGGTCCGTTCGTCATGTACCGGTCATTCTTCGCGCTGCCGGATTCGATCACCGACGGCGACGACCATCCGGTCAACGCACTGCTCGGAGCGGTGAACCTGATCCTCCGGATCGCTGCCGACGTAAGGCCCCGCGCGATCCTCGTCTGCTGGGGTGCCGAGGCAGCGATCTATCGCAAGCAGCTGTATCCCGACTACCACGCCGCGCGGCCCCCGGTGCCCGACGCGCTGCAGTGGCAGTTTGACCGTGCGCCGGCGTTGTTTGAAGCGATGGGGTGGGGGTCGATCGGCTCAGACGTGCTCGAGGCCGACGACCTGCTCGGCTCGCTGGCGCTGGCCGAGACCGCCGCGGGCGGTCGCGCGATGATCATGACCGGCGATCGCGACATGTACCAGTGCGCCAGCGACACGGTCTCGGTCGTCTATCTCAAGCAGCGCTCGAGTGGCTTTGACGAGGTCGACCCCGCCGGCGTGGTCGAGCGCTATGGGATCGGTCCCGAGCTCGTGCCCGACTTCATCGCGCTGCGCGGCGACCCGTCCGACGGACTGCCCGGCGCTCCCGGCATCGGCGCCAAGACCGCCGCCGACCTGCTGCGTCGTCACGGCTCGCTCGACGGCGCGATTGCGGCGGCCGACGCGGAGCGTCCACGCGTCGGCGCGGCGCTGCGTGACCACGCCGACGCGCTACGCGCCTTCCGCGACATCGCCACGCTGCGCACGGGCGAGATCGAGCTTCCGGCCGACCGCGACACGGACCTGGTCGCAGGGGCCAGAGCGGCGGCGGGCTACGGCATGGAGAGGCTGGCCGAGCGCCTCCGTGGGGCGACTTCGCTGGCCGACCTCTGAGGCGCGGCGCGACCGTCGAGCCGGGTACGGGCGATCCGATAGCGCCGGACGGTTGCCGGGCTCGTCGGCGTCAACCCGCGGCTGTCGGCGAGCAACAGGACGCGTGAGATGTTGGAAGTACGTTGCATGCCGATCATGGTCCCGCCCGAGCGGTCGCGGCGCACTGGCCCGACGGCCAAACCTGCGGCGGTGCCGTGGTCCCCGCGGACGGTGGGCTAGGGCGTGAACTTGACGGTGATCACGTCGCCGTCGGTGACGACGTAGTCGCGTCCCTCGAGCCGCAGCGTGCCCCGCTCGCGTGCCCCCGCGTAGCCGCCGCCGTCTCGCAGCGCGTCCCAGCTGACGACCTCGGCGCGGACGAACCCGCGCTGGATATCCGAGTGGATCATTCCGGCCGCGTGCCACACCGACAGGCCGCGGCGCAGGTGCCACGACTGTGCCGGCTTGTCCTCGCCGGCGGTGAAGAACGCCGCCAGCTCCAGCAGCTCGAACGCTCCACGCACGACCGTCTCCAGCCCCGACTCAGCCAGCCCGAGGTCCTCGCGCATCGCCGCCGCGTCCTCATCGGACAGCTCGCCCAGCTCGGCCTCGAGCCGCGCCGAGACCGCGACCGCCTTGGCGCCGACGCTCGCCGCATGCTCGGCGATTGCCGCCGGCAATTCGTCTGATCCTTCGTCGACATTCGCCACGAATAGCACCGGCTTGGCGGTCAGCGGCGACAGGTCGCGCATCGCGTTGGGCGCGTCGGCGGGTGCGGGAACCGTGCGCGCGGGCTTGCCCGACTGCAGCGCTTCGATCACCTGGGCGAGCCACTGCGCCTCGGCCACCGCCTGGCGGTCGCCGGACTTGGCCTGCTTGGCGACCCGCTCGTGACGACGCTCGGTCTGCTCGAGGTCGGCGTAGATCAGCTCGGTCTCGATCGTCTCGATGTCAGCGATCGGATCGACCCGGCCCTCGGGGTGCACCACGCCGGAGTCGGTGTGCGCGCGGACCACGTGAACGATCGCGTCGGTCTCGCGGATGTTGGACAGGAACTGGTTGCCCAGACCCTCGCCCTTGTGCGCGCCGGCGACCAGGCCGGCGATGTCGTGGAAGGCGATCGTGTCGGGCACGATCTTGGAGGCCTTGACGATGCCGGCCACCTCGTTGAGCCGCTCGTCGCGCACGGGCACGATCGCGACGTTCGGCTCGATTGTCGTGAACGGGTAGTTGGCCGACTCGGCCGCGACCCCGGTCAGCGCCGTGAACAGCGACGACTTGCCCGCGTTCGGCATCCCGACGATTCCGACCTTCATCGGCATGCGACCACCCCCAGGGCGGTGCCGAGCAGTGCGCCCGCGATCACGTCAGACGGATAGTGCACCCCGAGGTACGGGCGGCTGAGCGCGAACAGCGATGCCGCGGCATACAGCGGCGCGGCGGGGATCAGCGCCCCGTACACGCCGGCCGCGGTGAACGACGTGGTCGCGTGTGCGCTGGGGAACGAAAGCGGCGAGACGGTCGCGGTCAGCGGCGCCAGCCCGGCCAGCTGTGGCCGCCGGCGGCGCACGACGTACTTGACCGCGGTGTTGATCCCGTAGCTGACGGCCACCGCAGCGGTCCCACGCAGCCAGCCGGTTCGGCGCTCGCGGTCGCGGTCGGCGATCGCTCCGGTCGTGCCCAGCGCCAGCCAACAGGCGGCGTGCTCGCCGGACTTCGAGAACGCGGCGACGGCTCGATCGAGTGCGGGCGTGTGGCCGCGCGTACGGGCGAACAGCAGCAGCCGGTGATCGAACTGGTCGAGCACGGCCGGTGACTCTAGTCTGGGGCGATGGCGCCGAGGGTGATCGAGTCCGTGCCACCGTCGCCGACGCTCGCCGCCGACCAGCGGATGCGCGAGCTGATCGCGGCCGGACGCCCGCTCGTGCACCTCGCGTTCGGCGAGGCCGGGCTGCCTGTCCCCGACTCGGTGCGCGAGGTGCTCGCGCGCGAGTCGGTGCGCAACGCCTACGGAGCGGTGGCCGGCTCAGCCGCCGCGCGCGCTGCGGCCGCCGGCTACTACGAGCGGCGCGGGGTCGCGACCGACCCCTCACAGATCGTGTTCGCGCCAGGATCAAAGCCGCTGTTGTGGGGGCTGATCGAGCTGCTCGACGGCGATGTCGTGCTGCCGCGGCCGTCGTGGGTCAGCTACGGCGCACAGGCCGCGCTGGCCGGTCATCGGGTCTGGCCCGCCGAGGTCCCGGCGGGCTGCGGCGGCGTGCCGGAACCCGAGGCGCTGCTCGATGTGCTGCGCCGCGCCCGCGCCGAGGGCGGACGGCCACGGACGCTGGTGCTGACGCTGCCCGACAACCCGACCGGGACGCTGGCGCCCGCGTCGCTCGTGGCCGAGCTGGTCGAGATCGCGCGGGGGCAGGACCTCGTGATCATCTGCGACGAGATCTATCGCGACCTGGCCCACGACCCCAGCGCGGTCGCCAGCCCCGCCGAGCTCGCGCCCGAGCTCGTGTTCGTGACCAACGGCCTGAGCAAGAGCATGGCGCTCGGAGGTTGGCGGATCGGCTTTACCCGGCTGCCCGATGGAGACCTCGGGCGCGAGCTTGGCGCGGCGCTGCGCGGCCTTGCGAGCGAGGTGTGGTCGAGCCTCGCGGCGCCGATGCAGGCGGTCGCGGCCCACGTGCTGTCAGAGCCCGACGATGTGATCGCGCACATCGAGCGCAGCCGCCGGCTGCATGCGCTTACGACGCGGGCCGCGTACGCGGTCGTGACCGCAGCGGGCGCTCGCTGCCGCGCACCGGACGCGGCCTTCTACCTGTACCCGGACCTCGAGCCGGCGCGTGGTTGGCTGGCGGCGTGCGGAGTCGACGGTGCCGACTCGCTCGCCGAGTGGCTGCTCGAGCGCCATGAGATCGGGGTGCTGTCGGCGACGGCGTTCGGAGATGACCCGGGCGCGCTGCGCTTTCGGATCGCGACCAGCCTGCTCTACGGGGTCGACGACGATCAGCGCCGGCGGGCGCTGGACAGCGACGACCCGGTGTCGTTGCCCTGGATCCGTGAGCCGCTCGATCGGCTCGGGGCGGCGCTCGCGGTCAGCTGAGCGGGCCGCCCGAGCCAAGCGGGCCGCCCGAGCCAAGCGACCGTTCGAGCCGTCAGTTGCGCGCGCCGACGACCCCGAGCCGCGATGGCGTGTCGTCGTCGCAGTCGGCGAAGAACCCGCCGACCACGTCGAGTAGCTGTTCGATCCCATCGGCCGCATACAGCGTCGGCTGATAGACGCTGATGTCGTATTCGTGGGTGCCCATCTCGGCGATGTCGAGCGGGCGGATCTCGGCCGAGCGGAACTCCTCGATCTCGCCGAAGCTCGACAGCAGCCCCGCCCCATATGCCCGCAGCTCGGTGTTGGCGGTTGGTTGGTGGGGATCGGATTCGTAGACGACGCCGAACTCGATCGAGAACCAGAACACCGACGAGTAGAAATCACGCGCGGTCTTGGTCTCCAGGCGCTTGGCCGCCTCGCCGGCAAGTCGGTTGAGCTCGG
Source organism: uncultured Solirubrobacteraceae bacterium (assembly GCA_963714245.1). Taxonomy (GTDB): domain Bacteria; phylum Actinomycetota; class Thermoleophilia; order Solirubrobacterales; family Solirubrobacteraceae; genus Palsa-465. The sequence goes on from CAVQNR010000005.1 coordinate 938,604, forward strand.
CCAGCCGCGGCGAGGCGAGCAACCCGCCGTGGCCGATCACCTCATGGATCAGGTCCGGCTCGGGCGTGTACAGCGGCTGGGCATGGTGGCGGACGTACTGGGTCGAATGAAACACGCCGTCGGCCAGCGAGCCGTAGAAGTCCTCGAAGCCGACCAGGCCGGCGGCCGGCACGTAGTGAAAACCGGTCAGCGGTTGCAGGCTCGCCGAGACCTCGTCGAGCTGCGGGATCCGGTCGGTCGGCAGCGCCAGCGCGTCCATCGCCTGCCGGTAGTCGGCGCAGGCGAGCCGCTCGTGCTTGGCGGCCAACTCGCGCCGGACCGTGCGCCATACCTGCTGCTCGTCCTCGGTGTAGTCGATCCGAGGCAGCGCCGCGTCAGCGGGGCCCGCCTCCCAGCGCAGCGCCGCGGACGCGATCTCGTTGCGGCGTCGACGGTAGTCGGGATCGGCGACGCCGGGATGGTCGTCGTCGAGGTGGACGGTGACCGAGCCGTCGTCGGCGGTCGTCACCGGTGCGTACAGCCGGCCCTCCTCAAACATCGGTCACGAATGATTCGAAGCTCATCATGCAATGATCCAGCGATCTGACGGGGATCTCAAGAGCGATCCGTTGCGGATCTCCGCTACGATGCCCGGCGGTGGACGCAACGGATGAGACAATCGTTGCGCTGCTCCGCGAGAACGCTCGCCGATCGTTTCAGGACATCGGCAACCACGTGCACCTGTCCGCGCCCGCGGTCAAGCGCAGGGTCGACCGGCTCGAGCGCGAGGGGGTGCTGCTCGGCTACACCGCGATCGTCGATCCCGAGGCGTTCGGTTGGCACGCCGAGGCGTTCGTGGACCTCTACTGCGACGGTGGCATGCCCGCCGACGCGATCAAGCGTGCGGTCGAGGGCGAGCCGGGCGTGATCTCCGCGCACACGGTCGCCGGCGAGGCGTCGGCGCTGCTGCATGTGATGGCGCACGACACCAAGGCGTTGGAGCTCGCGCTCGAGCGGATCCGCGCGACGCCGGGAGTGACCCGAACGGTCACCGAGGTTGTGCTCTCGACGCTGTTCGCTCGTTAGGAGGGCCGTCGGGGGCCTCAGCCGGGCGGTCGGGCGTCGCCGGCAAGGCGCCCGTGCACGTGCATGTCGTGCCAGCCGTCGGGGTGCAGTGCCTGCTCGCGCAACGTCCCCTCGTAGCGGAACCCCGCTCGCTCGGCGACCCGGCACGACGCCGCGTTGACGCTTGAGTGCAGCAGCCCGAGCCGGTGCAGCCCGAGCTCATCGAAGGCCCAGTCGGCAAGCACGCCGGTTCCGCGGGCGGCGATGCCGTGGCCACGGTGTGCGGGCGTGACCCAGTAGGCGGCCTCGGCGACGCCCTCGGCCAGATCGACCTGGTTGAGCCCGGCCCGCCCGAGCAGCGCGGCATCGTCGGCGGGATCGACGATCGCCCAGTCGATTCCGGTCTCGCGCTGGATGTTCTCGGCGCGCAGTCGCAGCCACGCGCGCGCTTCGGATTCGTCGGCGAGTGTGCGCGCGTGCCAGTGGCGGATCGCGGGGTCGCCGTAGGCGGCGATCAGCGCCGGGATGTCGCGCTCATCCCACGGCCGCAGCCGCACGCCGCGCCCTTCGAGCGTCGGTTGCGGCCGGTTCGCCAGCACTCCCGCCGCGACGACGGGTTCGAACAGGCTCGGCACCGCGCCGGTCGTCGTCAGCCGCCGAAGCCGACCCGGTGAGCCTCGATGTCGACCAGCACGTAGACGACCTTCGAGAGGTCGACGTCGATCGTGCCGTCCTCGGCCTTGAGCTCGTGCCAGCCACCGCCGGCGAGCGCGTCGCGCAGCCGGTTGAGGTGGTCGGGCTCGACCCGGGCACTGAGCACCGGACCGCCGGCGAAGCCGATGTTGACCTTCAGGGGCTTATCGTCAGTCATGAGTCGTCTCCACGATTTCGGTCAGGACACCGCCGGTCGAGGCGGGATGCAGGAACGCCACCCGGGTGCCACGGATCCCCGTCCGGGGCTCGGAATCGATCAGCCGCAGGCCGGCGGCGACGCAGGCTTTCAGTGTGTCGTCGACCGACGCGACCCGGTAGGCGACGTGATGCAGGCCGGCGCCCTTGCGCTCGATGAAACGAGCGACGCCGGTGTCGGGCCCGATCGGCTCGATCAGCTCGACATGAGCATCGCCGACATCGAGCAGCGCCGCATGGACGCCCTGTTGCTCGATCGTCTCGCGATGCACGAGTGGCATGCCGAGCGCGTCGCGATACAGCGCCAGCGCGTCGTCGATGCTCGCCACCGCGACGCCGACGTGATCGATCGCGGACAGCATCGGGCGCTGAGCTTATCGTCGGCGAGCGGCGAGGATCGCGTGCAGCTGCGTCGCGAACGCTTCGCGTTGGCGGTGCAGCCGGCGTCAGGTGACCCGCAGCGCCGCGCAGCCGAGCTCGAGCGCGAGCGCATCGCGCAGCCGGTCGGACTCGAATCGGGGTCGTAGCGCGAAGGCCGACATCGACGCGCGAGTGTCGAGGCGCACCGATTCGCGCGCGTAGACTTCGGGCCCACCTGGGGGCTACCAAGGAGAGGGAAAAATGAAGACTCGGCTGATGTTGGTCACGGGGATGGTGCTCGTCGTCTCGGTCGCGGCTACAAGTGCACTCGCCGCAACCCCGAAGCCTTCCGCGGTCTACAAGGGGAGCGGCAAGGACTTTATGAACAACGCCCCGAAGTGGACCGACGAAGGGACCGGAAGGATCAGCTTCAGAACATCTGGTAAGGGCACCACGATCCTCCATTTCAAGGGCGGCTTCTCCTACTACTGCGGCGCCGGAAGGTCCACCGTGACGGAAAAGAGCATGCGCGTTACCAAGCGCGGGAAGTTCGCCACCAAGTTCTCGCAGCCGAACAAGGGGCCGGACGGCAAGGTCAACGGCAAGGCCTACGTTGCGATCTCAGGCAAGTTCGAGAATGGCGGCAAGCAGGCGAAGGTCTCCTACCTGGTCGATTTTGTCTTTAGCGGCGGAAGGGTGAAAGATCCGTACTCGACGAGCAACCCGCATGCGCTCGGCTGCGCCTCGTGGGTGCGGGGCACGGTGAAAACGAAGTAGGGCTCTTCAGACGGCCAGCCGCTGGCTTCGTTGCTCGCTCCGCGCTGGGACCGTAAACGAGCGACGACGCCGACCGGGGGTCTGGGGGGTGCGACGGTCTGGGGTTGTTGATCGGTAGTAGCCGGTGGCCCACCGGCGCAGCGACCCGCCCCGGTGGGTGGGGGCGGCATGATGTTGGGTGCGGGTCGCTGATCTTCAGCTTTTCCTCTCTGTCGTGATGTGTTGGTGTGGGTCAGGCTCGTGGGGGTCTGCGGGGAAATTCGAGCACGAGCACGGCGGGCTGGTAGCGGTGGGCGTGCTCCAGGGCCTGTCGCATGTTGCCGGGGGTGGCGATCACGACCACCCCGACGGTTTGATGTCGTGCGGTGTTGATCATCCGTCGAGCCAGCCCGCTTGACGCGGAACGCTGGCGGCGGGGACTCAGTCGTGTCTGTCTGCGTTTGGTGATGTAGCCGCGTGCTGCGGTCAGCCATCCCACTGCCGCGAGGGCCAGCAGCATCGCGGTGACCGGCCATGCCGGCAGCGGCTGCGGATGGGGGCGAGCGGCGGCCGGGCTCGTTTCCGCAACGGGACGAGGAGGAGCGATGAGCAGGCGTGCCGGCGCCGTATGCCGTCCGATGAAAAGACGTGTCGGGAGCGTATGGCGTCGTGAGCGATGTCGGCGTGAACTGGTCCGGGGATTGCTGATCAGTGCGGTGAGCGTTCGGGGTCCGGCGATGCCGTCCACCGCCAGTCGGTGAGCGCCCTGAAAGCGCTGTACCGCCTCGGTGGTCAGTGGGCCGTAGCGCCCATCGATCGGGCCCGACGCAAACCCGAGACGGTCCAGACGCCGCTGCAGCACACGCACCGCCCTTGAGCCCGCTGGCTGCTGGTAGCCGGTCCCGGGCGACAGAACGGTGGACAGACGACGCAGGACCTTCAGCGTCCGGGGTCCGGCGATGCCGTTCACCGCCAGTCGGTGAGCGCCCTGAAAGCGCTGTACCGCCGCGGTGGTCAGTGGGCCGTAGCGCCCATCGATCGGGCCTGACCCAAACCCGAGACGGTCCAGGCGCCGTTGTAGCCCATCCACCGCCCTTGAGCCCGCCGGCTGCCGGTAGCCGGTCCCGGGCGACAACACGGGGATCGCAGCCCGCCGATCAGCTGCGGCTCGCCTGAGCACATGGTGGGCCTGGGTGACCGCGTGAACACGCGTCTGCTGGGTTGTTTGACCGGCGTGACACGTCGGCCGGGAGGCCGACCGCGTACCGCTGGCAGCGATCGCGCTGCCGGGCGTGAGCGCCAACAGCAGCATGATCGCTGCGGCGCCCGCCCACATCGAGCGTGACATCAGAGTTCTCCTTGCTTGCGTTCAGTAACAGGCGCGCGAGCAGACGCTCAGCGCACCACACCCTGGAAAACCGCCCGGTAAGGGCTAACCAGGGTCAGCAAGCAACGAGAAAAACAACGCCGAGCGGCACGCCGTTACAACCAGCCGTTGCCGTCGGATCAGCGGCGAGAATCCCAGCGACAGCACCGCTGCCAGGATCGCAAAACCAAAAAAGAAACCGCCGGAGGAGCCGACTCCCGTGACCCCGCCGGCTCCGGCCGGCAGCACCGGAAAAACCGGCGCCGGCACCGGCACCGAGCTCGCCGGCGGCCGGGAGGAGCGTCGATCCCGAGCCGAAGTCACGTGTCGCAGAACCGAGGATCGTGCCTGCAGCACCTGCGCAGCGCGCGCAAACCCGCGCGACCGGGCCCCACCAGCCGCAGCACTCCCAACCGTCTGACGCGGCGTCCGCGAAACGATCAACGAGAACCGGGTTGGCGTCAGAGAACCCAAACGTGGCAGCGAGAACCGAAGCGAAATCGGCGACCCAGGCGATCGCAGCACCGGAACCACCACAACCGGACTCGACGACAGAGACGACCCAGGCGCCACCACCCTCGACGGAGGCGCCGAAACGCCAACCGAAACCGGGGAGACCGAAACCGGCCGCACCGAAACCGGCGGCAACGAGACCGACGGGACCGAGACCGTCGGCAGCGAAACCGACGGGACCGAGAGCTGCGGCAGCGAGACCGTCGGGAGCGAGGCCGTCGGGAGCGTGAGCTTCGGCAGCGAGACTGTCGGGAGCGTGAGCTTCGGCAGCGAGACTGTCGGGAGCGAGACCGTCGGCAGCGAGACTTCGGGAGCGAGGCCGTCGGGAGCGTGAGCTTCGGCAGCGAGACCGAGGACCGTCGGGACGCGAGAGCTGCGGCAGCGAGACTGTCGGGACCGAGAGCTTCGGGAGCGAGGCCGTCGGGAGCGTGAGCTTCGGCAGCGAGACTGTCGGGAGCGAGAGCTCGGGAGCGAGGCCGTCGGGAGCGTGAGCTTCGGCAGCGAGACCGTCGGCAGCGAGACCGTCGGGAGCCGTGAGCTTCGGCAGCGAGACCTGCGGGAGCGAGACCGTCGGGGCCGTGAGCTTCGAGCGAGACCTGCGGCAGGCCGAGACCTCGTGCTCGGGACCGAGACCTGCGGGACTGTGATCTTCGGCAACGAGACCTGCGGCAGCGAGACGTGCGGGGCCGTGATCTTCGGGACCGAAACCTTCGGAGCGGCCGCCGACGGGATCGAAACCTTCGGCAGCGAGACCTGCGGCACCGAAACCTTCGGAGCGGCCGCCGACGCCGGAGGGGCGGCCGACGGGACCGAGACCTGCGGAGCGGGAGTCGACGCCGCCGGAGCAGCAGCCGACGGGACCGTGATCTTCGGCACCGAAACCTGCGGGACCGAGACCTTGGGAGCGGCGGCCGGCGCCGGAGCGGCGGCCGACGGGACCGAGACCTGCGGAGCGGCGACCGACGCGGGTGCGGGGGCTGACGCCGCCGGTGCGGGGGCTGACGCCGCCGGTGCGGGGGCTGACGCCGCCGGTGCGGGGGCTGACGCCGCCGGTGCGGGGGCTGACGCCGCCGGTGCGGGGGCTGACGCCGCCGGAGCGGGAGTCGACGCGGCCGGTGCGGGGGCTGACGCCGCCGGTGCGGGGGCTGACGCCGCCGGAGCGGCAGCCGACGCCGCCGGAGCGGAAGCCGACGGGACCGAGACCTTCGGAGCAGCGGCCGACACGGCCGGAGCAGCAGCCGACACGGCCGGAGCGGTAGCTGACGTCACCGAAACCGACGGCGCGGTTAGGCCATCAGCGCTTGTGCTTGCTCCGCCTTGCGCCAGAGCATTTCCGGGGAAGGACAGCAAAGTGAAGAGCAGCAGTACTGCTCCTACTAGCCAGCCGCAGACTCGGCCACCCGATCCGCCTACTGCCTCCATACTGGCTCCATACCCAAGCTTAAAGCTCCTCAAACCGTCGAAAAAGCAGCAGCACTGTTCCGATTTACCAGCCGGAACTCGGCCACCCGATCCGCTTGTACTCCCTCCACACGACACAATACCCTAAATTACGGATCTTCAAGCAACCGACATGTGGATCATCGTCAGAAAGCGGCCTCCACCGACCTGGTGAAAGGGGTCAGGTTCGGGTGTCACCCAGGTTAGGTAACACCCGTTAGGTCACATCCGTTAGGTCACGCGCTTCAGGCGCGGGTTGGGCGAGAACCACCGTCCCGCCTTCGCGCACGGCTTGCCGTCGAGCAGCACGATGTCCGCCGTGAAGTCGTTGTTGCCGCGGATCAGCGAGGAGCCGACGCCATAGGCGTCGACCGGCACGCCGAGCGCCTCGAATTCACGGATCCGCTCGGCGGTGAAGCCGCCGGAGGCGACGATCTTGACGGTGTCGAAGCCCGCGCCGTCCAGCGCGCCGCGCACCTTCTCGACCAGCCGTCGGTTGACGCCGGTCGGAGCAAACCCGCCCATCTCATCCAACAGCGACCGATCGACGAGCTGCTCGGAGGTGTCCAGCCGCACGCCCCACAGCTTCGGCCCGAGCGCCGAAGCGACCTCGAGCGCCGTCTGCACCGAATCGTTGACGAAGTCCACCAGCACGGTGACGTTCATCTCCGAGTGAAAGCGATCGGCGAACAGCGTCGCCGCGCGGACGGTGTCACCGCCGTAGGCGGAGATCAGCCCGTGCGGGACGGTGCCGATCCCGCGACCGCCCCACCATGAGGCCTGCGCGTCGGTCGAGACCCCGATCGCTCCGGCGACGTGCGCCGACCAGCCGTCGCCGGTCTGTACCAGCCAGTGGTCATGGCGGGCGGGGAAGTAGAAGATCTCCTTGCCGCGGGCGGCCTCCACCACCTCGCGCACGTTGCGCATGATCAGCGAGCGGCGCGCCAGCGAGCCGAGGTAGACAGTCTCGAGGTGGGCAAACAGCGAGTAGTCGCCCTCGATCGTCATCACCGTCTCGCGCGGCGAGATCCGGTCGCCCTCGTGCAGTGCGTGCACGACCAGCTCGTCCCATCCCGAAACCCACTCACCGTCCGGTGCCTGGACGCCCGAGCATGTCTTCAGCACGGCGATCGCCTCGTCGATCCCGCCCAGCACCGAGTCCTGCTTCTCGAACACCTGCATCGTCACGTGCGGGTGATCGCCCTCGGCCTCCAGCAGCTGCTTGGTCAGCACGAAGTACGCGTCCGAGTAATAGCCCTCGCGGATCCGCTGCACCGGCAGGCGAAAGATCTCGGGCGACAGGCGGGTGGTGACGGCCGTCGACATGGCGTGAGTCTAAATGTCGCGCCTGGCGTCGACCTCCCTGACCGGGCCCGCCTGCTAAATTCAGTGGCGCGATGTTTGCATGCAGCTTCATCTGAGCCTGCCTGATTCCGCCTGAGACGCGCCGAACGCGCGGCCCGGCAAATCACACCGCCGTACCCGTTCAGATGAAAGTGAGTAGCCGTGAAGTCGTACCTGCGCGTTCTGCGCTTCCCCAACTTCAAACACCTGTTCGCGGGACAGTCCGCGTCGAACATCGGCGACCAAGTCGTGATCGTCACGCTGGCGCTGTATGTGACGCAGCGGACCGGCTCGGCGAGCGACCTCGGATTCGTGCTGGCCGCGCAGGCGCTGCCGATGATCGCGCTGATCCTGCTCGGGGGCGTATGGGCCGACCGCTTCGGCGGCGAGGGGCGGCGACGGATCATGATCGGTGCCGACAGCGTCCGCGCGGTGCTGCACGCGACGCTCGCGGTGCTGATCCTGAGCGGCGGCGCGAGCGTCGGCGAGCTGATCGTGATCGAGGCGCTGTTCGGCGCCGCGCGCGCGTTCTTCAACCCCGCCTACACCGGGCTGATCCCGCAGACCGTCGACGACGAGCACGTCCAGGAGGCGCAGGCGCTCACCGGCCTGTCGGTGAACCTGTCGATCATGATCGGGCCGGCGATCGGCACGGCGCTGTTCCTGACCGTCGGCGCCGGCTCCGCGTTCGCCCTGGACGCGGCCACGTTCGTGGTCTCGGCCGCGCTGCTGACGCGGGTCCATCCCCGTGCCCGCGGTGCCGAGCGGACCACCGAGACCGTGGTGCAGTCGCTGCGCGCCGGCTTCGGCGAGGTCGCCTCCCGCCCGTGGGTGTGGGCGACGATCGCCGCGTTCTGCGTTGCGGTCCTGTTCAGCTACGCGCAGTGGTACAGCCTGGCGCCGTCGATCGCCAACGAGTTCTACGGCGGGGCCGACAAGTTCGGCGTGCTCGAGTCGATCGCCGGCGTCGGCGCGGTGCTCGGCGCGCTGGTCGGCATCAAGTGGCGCCCCAAGCGCCCGCTGATGCTGGGTCTCGCGCTGGTGCTGGCGTGGCCGCTGCAGGACCTGTCGTTCGCGACCCTCCAGCCGTTCACAACCGTGATCCTGCTCGCGTTCAGCGTCGGGCTGACGTTCGCGCTGTTCGAGATCTGGTGGGAGACCGCGCTCGTGCGCCACATCCCGGCCGACTCGCTGTCGCGGGTGAGCGCCTATGACTGGATGGGATCGCTGGCGCTGCTGCCGCTCGGGTTCGCGATCGCCGGGCCGATCGCCTCCCAGGTCGGCGCCCGGACGGTGCTCGGCATCGGCGCCGGGGTCACGTTCGTGACGCTGCTGGCGGCGATGACCCCGCGCTCGACGCGGTCGCTGTCGCTATCCGAGCAGGTCGCCGACGACGTCGTGAAAAAATCGGGTAGCGAATCCGAGATCGCGTACGTCGATCCGCTCGTCGGCATTGTGCATCAGCGGATACCAGTCGAGCAGACCCTGATGGCGCATCGGGAAGAACCCGTAGGCGACGCACTCGGGAAACGCGTCCCGGAACCACTTGGAGTCCGAGAAGGCCGGCAGCACGAGTGGGACGGTTGAGGCGCCGGGCTCGGCGGCCTCGATCCAGCGGGTGATCGCGTCCATCAGCTGCGAGCGCACCGGTGAGGCGTTGCCGAGCGTTTGCTCGAAGAACGAGATCGCCAGTCCGCAGGTGTGGTCGCCGAGTACCTCGGCGGCCCGCCTGCGGGCCGCGTCCTCGCCGAGCCCGGCCGGCGTCCGGCAGTCGATCCGCAGCTGGGCATGCGCCGGAATCACGTTCATCTTGCGTGATCCGGATGCCATCGTCGGCGTCAGCGTGATTTCGAACATCGGCTCGAGCAGCCGCCGCAACCCCGGCGATTGATCGCCGATCGCGTCGAGCGAGCGGCCGACGTCGTCGGGGTCGAGCTCGAGCGCCGACAGCAGCGCGCCGGGCGCCTCGGTGAGCGTGTAGCTGCGCGGTGGGTCGGCCAGCGCCGCGAGCGCCGGCGCCAGCTTCAGCAGCGCGTTGTCGCCGAGCTGCGGGATCGAGGCGTGACCAGCCTCCCCGAACGCGTCGAGATTGAACCGGAACACCCCCTTCTCCGCGCAGGCGACACCGAACCGCCGCCGGCCGTCGAACTCGAACACGGGACCGGCGCCCTCGTTGAGCAGCATGTCGCAGCGGACCGCTTCGGGATGCTCGGCGCACAGCCAGGATGCCCCGACCTCGCCGCCGGTCTCCTCGTCGGCCACGAACACGAGCTTCAGCGCGCCGCGCTGCGGCCGCCAACCGGCGCGCGCTCGCGCGGCACCCGCGACCGCCTCGGCCGCGACCTGGTTCTTCATGTCGAGCGCGCCGCGGCCCCACAGAAACCCATCGGCAAGCTCGCCCGACCACGGGTCATGCGCCCAATCGGCCGGGTCGGCGAGCACCGTGTCGAGGTGCCCGAGCAGGCACAGCACCGGACCTTCGTCCTCACCCGACAGGGTCGCGACGAGGTTCGGTCGCTGCGGATCGGCTGCCAGCAGCTCGGTCTCGAATCCGGCGGCGCTGAGGTAGCGCTCGAGGTGCTCGATCGCAGGCCGCTCATTGCCGGGCGGGTTGACGGTGTCGAACTGGATCAGCCGCGTCAGCAGCTCGGTCGCCTCGCGCTGGAGCTCGTCTGTCGCCACTCGCGACAGCGTAGAGGCCCTCACTGGCGTCCGTCAGCGCACGGGCTCCGGCGCCGGCTGCTCGGCGACCGGCTCCGCGGCATCGACCTGCTGGCGCAGCGGCGGCTCAGCACGCGTCGCAGCAGCGGCACATCGAGGAAGCCCTCGACGCTCGCGTACAGCAGCGCGATCCGCGGCAGCTCGGACAGGTCGTCGATCACGACCGAGCGCGGCACCCAGCTCGGGTCGAACTTCTGGTTGAAGTCGCGCAGCGACTGAATCTGGAAGAACGGGTTCAGCCCCTTGGCCATCGCGCGCTGGGCCCGCCCCGCGACGCCGGCGCTCTCGGCGCTGTCGAGCAGCCGACCCCAGGCCGCGAAATTCAGCGACAGCGACTCAAACCCGCGCGCGCCGAGGCCGAGCGCCGCACGGGCGATCAGGTATTCGGTGATCCCGTTGGCGGCGTCCGGGCGGCGGCGCATCAGGTCAAGCGAATAGCCGGGGCTCGCGCCGTAGACCGGGACGAAGCGCAGAAAACCGGCGATCCGCCCGCCGTCGCGCTCGCGCGCGAGCGCAATCACGAAATCAGACTCGACGCCCTCGATCTCCTGCCCGAGCTCCATCGTGAAACCGCGCTCGGGTGCGCCGTCGCGCCAGGCCTCGCTGATCGCGTTGAGCTCGGACACGAGCGCGGAGCCCGCCTCGTTCTCGGCGATCAACTCGAACGTGTGGTCACGATCGAGCCGGCGCACGACCGACCGCACCTCCTTCATCGCGGGACCTTCGAGCGTGAACTCGCGGCAGTTGACGATCGCCTCGTCGCCGAGGTAGATCACATGCATGCCGCGGTCGCGGTAGACCGCGGCATCGGCTTCGCGGACTGCGAAGAACGCGACCCGCCAGCCACGCCCCGCGCAGAAATGCAGAAACTCGTCGACCGTGCGCTCGGTGTCCTGCGGCGGGCCGATCGGATCGCCGGCCACCATCGCCGTACCGCGCACGTACAGGTAGGCGATCAGCGAGTGCCCGTCCTCGGAGAAGTAGTAGTTCTTGTCGCGCCGCAGCGCGAAGTAGTCGAGCGTGTCATCGCCGTAGGCGTGCACGATCCGTTCGGCCCGGCGCCGGCGCTCGGCGGTCGGCGGATGGCGCTGAACGAACGTCCGCAGCACGAGGAACAGCAGCACCACCAGTCCGAGATGCGCCGAGCACGGTCAGCGTCAGGTCGAAGAACTCGACTGAACAGGTGTCGGTGATAGGTATACGGCCCCGCGAGTCCGATCAGCCCGCCATACGACGTTCGGACGATGCCGACGAAGGTCAGCCCCGGGGTGATGTGGTGGCGCTCGGCGTACAGGGTGACCGTGCCGAACGCGAGCACGCCCAGCGCAAACACCGGCACGAACACGATCGCCTGGACCAGCGACCCCTGATCCGATTGCGCGCGGAAGTCGCCACGGAACCAGATCAGGGCGATCAGCATCACCGCCGACAGCACCACGGTCAGCGGGTCGGGCCCCCGCAGCAGGTGCACGACCGCGGCGAACGCGAACAGCACGACGCTGATCGCCCACGCGCGCCGATTACCACGAGCAAGGCCGCGCGCGATCGCGATCAGCAGCACTGCGATCGCGACCGAGGCGATCAAGCCCGCGGCCCGCACCGACTGCGTCACGAAGCCGAACTCCGCCAGCGAGAACCGCAGCGATGTGGCCGCCGGCAACAGTGACAGGACCGCGACGATCACGGTCGCCCAAGCGAGCGGGCGAAGCGATCGCGGACGACGGGTGATCGACGTCCGCACCGGCGCGACCCGCCGGCCGTCCAGCGACGTGGGCGCCACGACCAGATCGGCGGCCGATGGCGCTCGCTCGGTGCTGGCCACGGCGGCGGCGTCGAGTCCGTCGGACCCCTCCGGCCGCAGCGTCGGGAACAGGATCACCTCGCGGATCGAGTGCTGCCCGGCGATCAGCATCACCAGCCGGTCGATCCCGATCCCCAACCCGCCGGTCGGGGGCAGGCCGTATTCGAGCGCCTCGACGTAGTCCTCGTCGACCGGTTCGGCCTCGTCGTCGCCGCCCGCCTGCAACCGCGCCTGATCGCGGAAGCGGGCGGCCTGGTCGACCGGATCGTTCAACTCCGAGTAGGCGTTGGCCAGCTCACGGCCGGCGACGACCAACTCGAACCGCTCGGTCAGCGCCGGGTCGTCGCGATGGGCGCGCGCGAGCGGTGAGATCTCACGTGGATGGTCGATCACGAACGTCGGCTCGACCAGCCCCGCCTCGCAGCTGGCGTCGTAGACCTCAGACAGGATCTTGCCCGCGCCCCAGGCCTCGAGCCAGTGAACTCCGAGCTCGTCGGCGATCCGCCTTGCCTCCTGCAGCGGCATCTCGGGGTGCATCTCGTGGCCGGTGTGCTCGCGCACGAGCTCGGCCATCGACACCCGCCGCCAGGGCGGCTTCAGATCGATCGCGCGGCCGTCGACGTCGATCACGGTCGTGCCGATCGCCCGTTGCGCGGCGGCGACCACAATCGCCTCGGTCAACTCCATCATGTCGTGGTAGTCGCCGAACGCCTGATAGGCCTCGAGCAGCGTGAACTCCGGGTTGTGGCGGGTGTCGAGGCCCTCGTTGCGGAACACCCGGCCGATCTCGAACACGCGATCCATGCCGCCGACGATCAGCCGCTTGAGCGGCAGCTCGAGCGCGATCCGCAGCGTCATCTCGATGTCGAGCGCGTTGTGATGGGTGGTGAATGGCCGTGCGGCAGCGCCGCCCGCCTGACCGAGCAGCACCGGCGTCTCGACCTCTTCGAACCCGCGCTCGGTCAGCGACTGCCGGGTCGCGGCGATCACCGCTGAGCGGATCCGAAACGTCTCCCTGGTCCGCTCGTGCAGCGTCAGATCGAGGTGGCGGCGGCGGTAGCGCGCCTCCGGGTCGACCAGCCCGTGGCGGACGCTCGGCAGTGCCCGCAGACTCTTGGACAGCAGCTCGAAACCGTCGAGCCGGATCGACAGCTCGCCGTGATCGGATGCGATCACCGTTCCCCAGATGCCGATCCAGTCGCCGAGATCGAGCGCCGAGAAGTCCGACAGCGCCGGTTCGCCGAGCCGGTCGCGAGCGGCCATCAGCTGGATCGTGCCGGTCTCGTCCTGCAGCGCGCCGAAGATCAGCCCGCCGTGGCGGCGGACCGCCATCAGCCTGCCGGCGAGCGCCACCGCGTCGTCGGTGATCGTGCCCGGCCCCAGGTCCGGGTGGTTGCGCCGGACCTCGGCGGCGGTCCCGGTGCGGTCAAACCGCACCGGGTAGGGCTCGATGCCCCGCTCGCGCAGACCCTCGAGCTTGCCCAGCCGTTGCGTCCGGATTGCCGCTTGGAAGCCGTCGTCGTTCGCTGTCGGTCTCAGGACCATCCGGCTCGTACGGCGGGTTCATCGGGCCCATGCTAAGCCGCCGCCGGTGGCCGCGACTGGTCGCGCGCGAGCACGACCATCGCGCCGAGCGCAAGCGTCAGTGCAAGCACGATCGCGACGAGCTGTACCGGTCCCGCGTGGATCGACTCCGCAAACAACGTCAGGCCCAACGCGACGCCGGCGATCGGGTCAAGCGCCGTGCTGGTCGCCATCGTCGCCGGCAGCGCCTTGGCGTCGAGCGAGAGCTGATTGATCGTCATCGACACGTAGCCGACGAACGCGAGCGCGTAGGGCGGCCAGCTCGTCGCCAGCGCGACGACGCCGCCCGACAGTTCGCTTGCGGCCGTCTTCGTCAGCGCCGCCGACAGCGCGAACAGGATGCCCGCGGCGGCGCCGAGCAGCGCCGCGCGACGGGCCCCCGGTCGCCGCGGGGCCAACAGCACCAGCGGCGCGCAGGCGGCGGCGCAGGCCGCGCCCGCGATCAGCCATTCGTGCACCGGGGCGTTGTCGCGCCCGCCGGCGGGGTTCGCGATCACGACGAATGCCGCCAGGCCGCCGACCACCACGAGCGCGGCGATCGTCTCGCGTCGGCCGACCCGCTGATGGTTGATCCACGCTCCGAGCGGCAACGCGAACGCGACGCTCGTGACCAGCAGCGGCTGCACGATCGCGAGCTGCCCGATGCCGAGCGCGATCGCCTGCGCGACGAAGCCGAGCCCGTCGGCGGCGATCCCGGCCAGCCATACCGGGCGACGGGCCATTCGCAGCAGCAGCGCACCGCTGGTCGTGCCGATCGTGGCGGTGTCGTCGCCGGCGCGCTGCTGCAGCACGCTGCCAAGCGCGAATAGGGCCGCCGAGACGATCGCGAGCACGATCTCCACGCCGCGTGGTTCGGCCCGGATCCGCCGCACCCTGCATCGGTCGGCAGTGACCAGTCCGCCCGCGCCTGCATCTGTCGGGCTTGAGCGGTCCGCCGCGCCGTCCAGATCGCCGGCGACGCGTAGCATCGGCGCGATGACCGAGCCGATCGCTTCCGAGGACCTGCAGCTCGCGTTCGAACTCGCCGACATCGCCGACGAGCTGACGATGGCCCGCTTTCGCGCGGCCGATCTCGTGGTCGAGACCAAGCCCGATATGACCCCTGTTTCAGAGGCCGACCGCGCGGTCGAGCAGGCGCTGCGCGAGCGGCTGGCGGTTGCCCGGCCTGACGACACGGTCGCGGGCGAGGAGTTCGGCGTCGTGCCGGCCGCACTCGGTGGGCGCCGGTGGATCGTGGACCCGATCGACGGCACCAAGGGCTACGTGCGCGGGATGCCGGTGTGGGCGACGTTGCTCGCGCTCGAGGACGCCGGCGAGCTCACGACCGCGGTCGCCTCGGCGCCGGCGATGGGCCGGCGGTGGTGGGCCGGTCGCGGCGATGGAGCGTTCACCGATACCGACCCGGGGCGGCCGCTGCGAGTCTCGGCGATCGGCTCGCTCGGGGATGCGCAGGTCTGTTACGGCGACGTCGAGTTGTATGAGCAGACCGGCCGGTTGGAGGGTCTGCTGGAGCTGATCCGTTGTTGCTGGCGGGCGCGCGGCTTCGGCGAGTTCTGGCAGTACATGCTGGTCGCCGAAGGGCTCGCCGAGCTCGCGTCGGACCCGGCGGCGAAGCTCTGGGACTTCGCGGCGCCGATGCTGATCGTGCAGGAGGCCGGCGGCCGCTTCAGCGACTTCACCGGCCTGCAGACCGCGGACGGCGGCAGCGGGTTGGCGTCAAACGGTGTCCTGCACGACACCGCGCTGTCGATCCTCGGGCGCTGAGATGGAGGGCCGGCTGTTCGGAGACGATCGCGCTGACGCCGAGCCCGAACCCGGCGAGCCTCAGCACTCAGCCGCCGGCGCCGATCGCGTGCCGGGCCAAGCGGTGCCGTTGGCGACGCGGCTGCGGCCGACGACGCTCGATGAGCTCGTCGGCCAACAGCGGCTGTTGGCGGCGGGCTCGGCGCTGCGGCGGGCGATCGATGATGGCCATCCGCATTCGATGATCTTGCACGGCCCGCCGGGCAGCGGCAAGACGACCCTGGCGCGGCTGATCGCCAACGCCGCCGACGCTGCGCTGGAGGAGGAATCGGCGGTGGCCGCCGGTCGGGCCGAGGTCCGGGCGGTGATCGAGCGCGCTCGGCAGCGGCTGCAAACGGGCGGCCGGCGCACCGTGTTCTTCCTCGACGAGATCCACCGCTTCAACAAGGCCCAGCAGGACGCGCTGTTGCCCTCGGTCGAGGAGGGTTTGATCACGCTGATCGGGGCGACGACCGAGAACCCGTACTTCGAGGTCAACTCCGCGTTGATCTCTCGCGCGCGCGTCTATGAGCTGGATCCGCTCGGCCCCGGCGACGTCCTCACGTTGCTGCGGCGAGCACTCGAGCGCGGCTACTGCGGAGCGCCCGAGCGCCTCGCGCCCGAGGCGCTGGAGTTCCTCGCCGAGCGCACCAACGGCGACGCCCGCTCGGCTCTGAACGCACTCGAGCTCGCCTGCGAGGCCGCCGGTCCGAGTGGCACCGAGCCGGTCACGCTTGCGCACGCCGAGGACGCGCTGCAGCAGCGCGCGATCCTCTACGACCGCCAGGCCGACCGCCATTACGACACGATCTCGGCGTGGATCAAGGCGACTCGGGGCTCGGACCCGGACGCGTCGCTGTACTACTTGGCGGTGATGCTCGAGGGCGGCGAGGACCCGCGGTTCATCGTCAGGCGGATGATCGTGCTCGCCTCCGAGGACATCGGCAACGCCGATCCGCGGGCCCTGAGCGTCGCGACCGCGGCCGCCGCCGCGGTCGAGCACGTCGGCATGCCGGAGGCCCAGTTCGCGCTCGCGCAGGCGGCGACCTACCTGTCGCTGGCGCCCAAGTCCGATGCCGCCAAGCGCTCGGTGTTCGGTGCTCGGGCCTACGTGCGCGAGCACGGCGCCTCACCGCCGCCCGGCTATCTGCGCTCGAGCACCCGCACCCAGGGCGACTACGACAACCCGCATCGGCGTGCGGGACATCTGTCGCCGCAGGAGCTGATGCCCGACGACGCGATCGGGGCTCGCTTCTATGAGCCCGACGACGCTGAGTCGGCGTTGCGTGAGCGGCTCGCGGAACTGCGGCGGGCCCGCGGACGCGGGTAGCTACGCTGTTTGTCGATGCCCGCTCAGGCCTACGCCGGCAAGGAATGCGTCTGTCAGCTGCGGATCGGGATCTGCGATCAATCGTGCGTTCGCGGGATGCTCGAAACCCCGTTCTACATTGCCTGCCTGCGTCTGAAGGGTCGGCGCTGCCTGGTCGTCGGCGGCGGCGAGGTCGGGCTCGAGAAGGTCGAGGGACTGCTGGCCTGCGACGCCGACGTAACCCTGGTCGCGCCCGACGCGGTGTCCGAGCTGCGCGGGCTCGCCGACGAGGGCTCGATCAGCTGGCAGCGTCGCGCGTACCGCGCCGACGACCTCGATGGCTGTCTGATCGCGATCGCCGCGACCAGCGACACCGACGTCAATATCGCCGTCTACGAGGACGCCGAGCGCCGGGCGATGCTGGTCAATGTCGTTGACGTGCCGCCGCTGTGCAGCTTCATCCTGCCGGCGATCGTCCGGACCGGGCCGCTGGCGGTGGCGATCTCGACCGCCGGCGCGTCCCCCGCGCTGGCGAAGCGGATGAAGAGCGAGATCGCGGAGCTGTTCGGCGAGCCGTATGCCGACCTCGCGGTGCTCCTGAACGACGCTCGCGGATGGGCGAAGGCGACGCTGCCGACCTATCAGGACCGCAAGGAGTTCTTCGAGGGAATCGTCGGCGGCGACCCGGACCCGATCGAGCTGTTGCGCCGCGGCGACCCGGAGGGCGTGCGGGCGCTGATCGAAGCGGCCAAGCTGTCGCACGCGCCGACGTGACCGACGCGCACCAGGCGCCTCGCGGTCTGACCCATCTCGACGGGGCGGGGCGGGCGCGGATGGTCGACGTCGGCGATAAGCCGTCGACCGACCGGTATGCGGTGGCCCGGGCGATCGTCCGGGTGACCCCGCAGACGGCCGCGCTGGTCGCCGCCGGCGACGCGCCCAAGGGCGACGTGCTCGGGACCGCTCGGATCGCCGGCATCCAGGGCGGCAAGCGCACCTCGGAGCTGATCCCGCTGTGTCACCCGCTGGCGCTTTCGTTTCTCGGGGTCGAGGCCACCGTCGACGTCGACGCCGGCGAGATCGTGCTGATCGCCGAGGCGCGCACCACCGGGCCGACCGGGGTCGAGATGGAGGCCCTGACCGCCGCGTCGGTCGCGGCGCTGACCGTGTACGACATGGTCAAGGGCGTCCAGCGCGGCGCCGAGATCGCGTCGGTGGCGCTGGAGCGCAAATCGGGCGGCCGCTCGGGCGAGTGGGTGCGCGAACGCGACTGAGTCGCGTCGGCCTCACAGTCGCCGGTCGAGCTCGTCGAGCGCCGCGCTCTCGAACGGGCCGGCGAAGTCGGTGTCCGATTCCAGCACGCCGACCAGCTGATCGAGACCGATCGGGGCCTCGGCGCGCAGCCGGCGGGTGATCTCGCTGCAGCGCATCGAGGGGTCGTTGCGCAGCACCGTGTGCATGTAGGACTCGGCCGGTTGGAGCGTGTCGCGGTAATAGATCGCGAGCTCGGCTCGCTCGGTGAGATCGCGGTCGATCGCCTGCACCGCGCGGCGCGAGAGTGTGCATGAGCGCGAGCCGCGGTAGCAGTCAACGCCGGTGCCGAACGGGTTTTGCGCGCGCGGGCCGCTGAGCGGGTTGCCGCGCCCGGGAATCGTCAGGGTGCGGCGTCGCGGCGTGGCAAACGGGGAGCGCTTGCTCGGGACCCCGACGACGACATCGCCGGCGTCGCGTTGAACCTCGATGTGGGGGTGCGCGAGCGCCGACGCGGTCCTCACCGCTGGTCGCAGCACCCGTGGGACCTTGGACCAGCGGTAGTGGTATCGCAGACCGTATGGGTCAACCGACCGGCCGAGACGGATCTCCGGTCGCGGGCAGGGGACGGTCTCGATCAGCGCATCCGCGTCGACGTTCGACAACGCCGCCTCGCTCGCCGCTACCGGCCGGATCGGGTACTCGTCGGCGGCCAGCAGCAGCAACCAGTCAAACCGCGAGCACTCCAGCAGCCGCCGCAACGACCGCACGAGCCCCAGCAGCTGCGCCGGAGAGTCACCGAGTGGGCCGGGCAGCGGCTCGAGCCCGAGCTCGCGCACCCGCCGTGAATCGAGCGGGCCCGCGACGCGTTCGTCGTGGGCGACGGCGATCACCGCATCCGCATTCCCGGCACGCAGGGTCGCGGCCAGGCGGGTCGGCTCTGCCGGGCCGCTGGTCGAGTCGATCAGGTACGCGACGCGTGGGGCGACGGTCATGCTCGGCGCCACCATATCGGCGGTCCTATGCTGTCAGCGAAGCGATGCGCGCCGCGATCCTGACCGTCTCGAGCTCCGTCGCGCGCGGCGAGCATGAGGACCGCTCCGGCGCCGAGCTCGCCCGCTACGCGCACGAGGCCGGCGTCGAGCTGGCGGCCCGCGATGTCCTCGCCGACGACCGCGCGGCGATCGAGCGCTGGCTGCGCGACCAGGTGTCCAACGGCGTCGACCTGATCTTCACGACCGGCGGCACCGGATTGACCGACGATGACGTCACCCCGGAGGCGACCAAGGCGGTGATCGAACGCGATGCGCCGGGGTTCGCGGAGGCGATGCGTGCCGAGTCAGCTCGGCGCACGCCGATGGGGATCCTCACGCGCGGGGTCTCGGGGATCGCCGGGCGGACCCTGATCATCAACTTCCCGGGCAACCCGAAGGCGATCGGCGAGCTGTTCGGGGTGATCGCGCCGACGCTCGGGCACGTGGTGGCGACCCTGCAACGACGCCCCGGGGAGCCGACGCCCGGCCACTGATCACCGCCTGGTTGTATCTCGAGCGCCGCCGGTTGCTCTGATAGACGTGGTCAGAGCTAACTCGGAGGCGGGGGAACACATGATCGGGGCACAGAACACGACGGCGGTCGGGTCCGGGCGTGGGGTGCAGAGGCCGCTGCGGCAGGCGCTCGCACTGCTTGTGATCGCGGTCGTGGCGATCGCGGGGCCGACGATCGCGCTGGCGCGGGCGACCGCGGCAAGCGCGCCGGTCAAGGACTGCGGCGCCGTCCACCACAACGTCGCCGTCACCACGCAGGGCGGCGTGAAGTGTTCGGTCGGCCGCAAGGTCGCCAACGGATACCTCGCCGGCAACAAGCACCCCAGCGGGTTCAACTGCAAGCGGATCAGGGTCCAGGCGGGCTCGGGCTGGCAGGGGCGCTGCACCAACCGCACCGACAAGAAAAAGCGCGTCCAGATCATTCCGGAGTAGCCGGATCTGATTAGCCGCCTGCGGCTACCGACGCGGGCGCCCAGGGTCGCGGGCGCGTGCTCCCTATGCTTGGCGCGCGATGACGACGGCGCCCGCGATCGAGCTCCGCGGGCTGTCCCGCTACTTCGGCGAACGAACCGCGCTGCGCGATCTGACGCTCGAGGTCGGCGCTGGCACGACGCTCGCGGTGCTCGGGCGCAACGGTGCCGGCAAGTCAACGTTGTTGCGGATCCTCGCGTCGCTGCTGCGCCCGCACTCCGGAGCGGTCGAGGTGTTCGGCGAGGCGTTGCCCAAACGCGCCTTTGCGGTTCGGGCGCGGGTCGGGTTGCTGGCGCACGAGCCGCTGCTGTACCGCGAGCTGACCGCGCGCGAGAACCTCGAGTACCACGCCCGCCTGCATCGGGTCGACCTGCAGCGCGTCGAGGAGGTGCTCACGGCGGTCGAGTTTCAGCGCCGCGCCGACGACCCGGTGCGGACACTCTCGCGCGGGATGGTGCAGCGAGTCGCGGTCTGCCGCGCGGTGCTGCATCGGCCGGCATTGCTGTTGCTCGACGAGCCGCGCGCGAACCTCGACCCGGCGGCTTCGGAGCTGGTCGACCCGCTGATCGGTCGGCCGTCGGGCTGTACGCGCGTGTTGACCAGCCACGATCCGCGCGCCGCGATGGCGGAGGCGGACATGGTGCTGGCGCTCAAGGACGGGCGGGTCGCGTACGCGGGCGAGCCGGCGGGCTTCTCCGACGCGCGCCTGCGGGAGCTGTACGCATGAGGACCGCGTGGGTGGTGCTGCGCAAGGACCTGCGGGTCGAGTCGCGCACGCTCGAGACCGTGCCCGCGATGCTGCTGCTGGCGCTGGTGACGTTCGTGATCTTCCACTTCGGCCTGGACCGCGACACGATCTCAGGCCAGGAGGCGGCCGGCGTCCTGACCGTGGCGCTTCTGTTCTCGGCGATGCTCGGGATCAACCGGCTGTTCGTGGCCGAGCGCGAGCAGGGCGGGTTCGACGCGTTCCTGTTGGCGCCGGTCGACCGCACCGCGATGCTCGTCGCCAAGGCCGTGGGCCTGTTCATCTACCTGACCGTGCTCGAGTTGGTTGCGGTCCCGGCGTTCGGGCTGTTCTTGCTGGGGCCGTCGCTCGGGCCCCCGCTGGCGGGGATCGCGCTGGTGCTGGCACTCGCCAACGTCGCGTTTGCCGTGATCGGAACACTCGTCTCTGCCATCGCCGTCAACACTCGTGCGCGGGACCTGATCGGGCCGATGGTCGGGCTGCCGTTACTGGTTCCGGCGCTGATCGGGACCGCCCGCGCGCTGGGCCCGTTGCTGACCGCCGGTCACGCCGTCACGAGCCCACCACTGAAATGGCTGGCGATCCTCGCTCTCTATGATCTGGTGTTCGCGCTGCTCGCCTACGCGCTGTTCGACTTTCTCCTGGAGGAATAGTGCGATCCACTGCCAGAGCCCATCCGACCACGTACGGCAAGGGGCTACGCGGCCTCTCCATCGCCACGGTCGCGACGCTCTGCGCCGCGCTCGCGCTGACGTTCTTCTACGCGCCGCTGGACGCCAACCAGGGATTCGTGCAGAAGATCTTCTACGTGCATGTGCCGCTGGCGATCATCGCGCTCTGCGGGTTCGTGTTTGCCGCCGTGCTGGCGGTCATGTACCTGCGGACCGGTGACCGCAAATGGGACATGCGCTCCTACGTCGCGATCCACATGGCGCTGATCTTCGGAATCGGCGGACTGGTCGCGGGCTCGATCTGGGCGAAGGCGTCGTGGGGTCACTGGTGGGTGTGGCAGGAGCCGACGCTGGTCTCCTATCTGATCGTGCTGCTGCTCTTCTGCACCTACCAGCCGCTGCGATTCTCGATCGAGGACCCGGAGCGCCAATCGATGTATGCGAGCGTGTTCGCGATCGTCGCCGGGGCGTTCGTACCGCTCAATTTCCTGGCGGTGCGGCTCGCGACCGAGTATGTGCATCCGCGCGTGCTCAACCTCGAGGGCGGCAACCTGCCGGGTCCGATGAAGCTCACCTTCTACGTGGCGCTGCTGGGCTTCGCGTTGCTGTACCTAACGATGTGGAAGTACGAGATGGCGGCCAAGAACGCCCGGTCCCAGATCCGTCGGCTGCGCCGGACACTGCTCGGCGACGATCTCGCCCGACCCCACGGCCGGAGCGCCGCGCCGCTGTGAGCCCTCCAGTTGCGCTCACGCCGGCGCTGCCATTGCACAGTGCCGGTCCCTACGTCGCCGCCGCGTACATCGTGGTGTTCGTGCTGCTGCTGGTGTACCTGGCGATCATGGCGGTGCGGGCGCAGCGGGTCGAGTCAGAGCTGCAGGAGCTCCAGCGTGAGGTCGCCGAGCTGCAGGCGCGCAACGAGCTTGACGCGCCCGACTCGCTCGGCGACGACGCCGCTGCACGCGAGCAAGAGCGGGCCAAGCGCTCCGGGCAGATCGCATGAGCGAGTTGCTGGCGATCGGGGTCTCGCACAAGACCGCGCCGGTCGAGGTTCGTGAGCGGCTGGCGCTGTCGCAGGCGCAGGCGCCCGAATTCCTGCGCGAGCTGCGCGGCGCCGCCGACGTTCACGAAGCGGTCGCGATCTCGACCTGCAACCGCACCGAGCTGTACCTGGTGGTCGGCGACCCGGTCGAGGCCGAGAGCACGGCCCTGGCGATGCTCGCCCGGCAGGCGGGGATCCGGCCAACCGAGCTGGCGGGAGCGATCTACGCGCATCGCAACTGCGACGCCGCTCGTCACCTGTATCGGGTCGTCTCGGGGCTGGAATCGATGATCGTCGGCGAGGCGGAGGTCCAGGGGCAGGTACGCCGGGCCTACGAGGCGGCGCGCACGCTCCAGACGACCGGAACGCTCACTGACCGGCTGTTCGGTGCCGCGCTCGCGACCGGCGGACGGGTCCGCGAGGAGACCGCGATCGGCCGCAGGCAGCTGAGCGTCCCGAGCGTCGCGGTTGCGCTCGCCTCCGAGCGGATCGGCGATCTGACCGGCCGTTCGGTGGTGATCATCGGCACCGGCGAAACCGGTGAGCTGACGGCGCGGGCGTTGGCGGACTCAGGCGCCGCGGCGGTGTTTGTCGCCAGCCGCCGTCGCGACCGCGCGATCTCGCTGGCGCAGCGCTACCACGGCACCAGCGTGCCGTTCGACGAGCTGCCTGAGGCGCTCGTGCGCGCGGACATCGTCGTGTCCGCGACCGCGTCGCCGCACCTGTTGCTCGAGGCCGGCGAGCTCGCCGAGGTGATGGCCGCGCGCGAGCATCGGCCCCTGCTGCTGATCGACCTCGCGGTCCCGCGCGACATCGAGGCGATGTGCGGTGCGCTGACCGGTGTCACGCTCGTCGACGTCGACGACCTGCAGGCGGTCGCCGAGCGCAACCGCCGGGGCCGCCAGGCGGAGGCCAGGCGCGCCGAGGGGATCATCGAGGAGGAGATCCAGCGGTTCGCGGCCTGGCTGGGAACGCTCGAGGTGCTGCCGACGGTCGCGGCGATGCGGGCCCAGGCGGCCAGGATCGTGGCCGAGGTGCTGGCCGAGAACGAGGGCAGATGGGAAGCGCTGTCCGAGCCCGACCGGGCTCGCGTCGACGCGATCGCGCGGACGATCGTCAACCGGCTGCTGCACGAGCCGACGGTGCGGATGCGCGAGCTGCGCGACGACCGGATGCATGCGCGGATGGCGCTTGTGCGGGAGCTGTTCGGCCTGGATGCCGAGACCGAGCAGGTCGCGTCCGCGGACGAGCCGACCGCCTCGGTCGAGCGGGCCGCCCGCGCCCAATCCCGCGCCCCCGCCGCCGGCAGCCAGCTGAACTGATGCGAGTCGGGACACGGGGCTCGGCGCTTGCGCTGGCGCAGGCGCGGTGGGTCGCCGAGCGGCTGCAGGGTGATTCCGGCGCCCCGGCCGAGATCGTCGAGATCGCAACGCTGGGCGATCGCGGGGTTGCGGTCGCAGACAAATCACGATGGGTGTCAGAGCTCGAACGGGCACTGCAGGACGGGCGCATCGACATCGCCGTGCACTCGGCCAAGGACGTGCCCGCCGAGCTCGCGCCCGGGCTGGCGATCGTCGCGGTCCCGCCGCGGGCCGACCACCGCGACGCGATCTGCGGCGCCGGCGAGCTGCGCGAGCTGCCACGCGGCGCCCGCGTCGGCACGTCGAGCCTGCGACGAGCCGCGCAGCTTCACGCGCTGCGCCCGGATCTGGAGATCGTCCGAGTTCGGGGCAACGTCGATACCCGGCTGCGCAAGCTTGCCGATCGCGAGGCCGACGCGCTCGTGCTGGCGCTGGCGGGGTTGCAGCGGCTCGGCCGCGCCGAAGCGGCCGGCGGCACGCTCGACCGGCTTGTGCCGGCGGCCGGTCAGGGGGCGCTCGCGGTGCAGGCGGCCGCTTCGACCCTCGACGGCACGCAGCTGAGTGCGATCAACGACCCGGAGGCGATGGCGTGCCTGAGCGCCGAGCGGGTGCTCGTGCACGGGCTCGGCGCGGGCTGTGAGACGCCGGTCGGCGCCCACTGCCGGTTCGGTCCCGACGGCCGCGCGACGCTGACTGGCTGGGTCGGTCTGCCCGACGGATCGGAATGGCTGCGCGACGAGCTGACCGGCGACGTCGGCGAGCTCGGAGTCCGCTGTGCGGAGCGGATGCTCGCGGCCGGCGCCGCCGGACTGCTGCGGCGCGCGGCCGCGCAGGTGCAGGCCGACCCCGAGCAGATCCCGACTCGGGCCACCGAGGTCGCGCCGTGACCGTCTACCTGGTCGGTGCCGGTCCCGGCGACCCGGGGCTGCTGACGGTGCGCGCGCGAGAGCTGATCGCCGCCGCCGACGTGATCGTCTACGACCGGCTGATCCCCGAGACGGCCCTGGACGGCGCGCGCGCGGACGCCGAGCTGCTGTACGCAGGCAAGCAGGGTGGCGGCGCCTCGGTGCCCCAGGACGAGATCGGGCGGCTGCTGGTCGCGCACGGGCGCAGCGGACGAACCGTCGTGCGGCTCAAGGGCGGCGATCCGTTCGTGTTCGGGCGCGGCGGCGAAGAGGCCGAGCTCTTGCGCCAGGCCGGGGTCGCGTTTGCGGTCGTGCCCGGGATCACCGCCGGGGTCGCGGCGCCCGCGTACGCCGGTATTCCGGTGACCCACCGCGATGCCGCGTCGGCGGTCGCGTTCGTGACCGGCCACGAGGATCCGGGCAAACCGGAGGCGGCGCTGGATTGGGAAGCGCTCGCCAGGTTCCCGGGAACGCTCGTCGTCTACATGGGCGTCCGCACGCTGCAGGCGATTGCCGACGCGCTGATCGCCGCCGGCCGGGAGCCGTCGCAGCCGGCCGCGATCGTCCAGCGTGGCACGCTGCCCGATCAACGGGTGGTGGTCGGGACGCTCGAGACGATCGCCTCGGTCGCCGCCGCCGCGAACGTTCGCGCGCCCGCGATCACCGTGTTCGGCGACGTCGCGGTGCTGCACGAACGGCTGGAGTGGCTCGCCGAGCGGCCGCTGCGCGGGCGCACCGTGGCGGTCACCCGTGCGCGGGCGCAGGCCAGCGACCTGGCACGGCGGCTGCGTGAGCTGGGCGCCGAGGTCGTCGAGGCGCCGGTGATCAGGATCGCCCCGTTTGATCTGCCGCTGCCCGAGCTCTCGGGCTATGACCTGATCTGTTTGACGAGCCCGAACGGTGTGCGTCTGCTGTTCGAGCGGCTCGCGGCCACGCGCCGCGATGCACGCACGCTGGCCGGCGCGCGGATCGCGGCGATCGGCCCCGGCACCGCCCGGGCGCTGGCCGAGCGCGGGATCGTCGCCGATGTCGTGCCCGAGCGGTTCGTCGCCGAGGGCCTGGTGCAGGCGCTGGCCGAGCTACCGGTGACGCGGGCGCTGATCGCGCGGGCGGCGGGCGCTCGCGACGTGCTGCCGCAGGCGCTGCGAACCCGCGGCGCCGAGGTCGACGTGCTCGAGCTCTACGAGACGATTGCCGAGCCGTTGTCAGAGCGCCAGCAGGCCGCCGTCGCGGCCGCCGACTACATCACCTTCACGTCGTCCTCGACGGTTCGGTTCTTCTTTGCGCAAGCAGCGGCGAGCGCCGCCGAGCGGGCGCGGCTGGTGTCGATCGGGCCGGTCACCAGCGACACGCTGCGCGAGCACGGGCGCGAGCCGCACATCGAGGCGTCGCGGCACGACATCGACGGGCTGGTCGAGGCGCTGGTCGCGGACGCGGAGGCTCGCCGGTGAGCCCGCCGGTGGTGTCGCTGACGACCGACTATGGGCTGCGCGACGGGTTCGTCGGGATCTGCCACGGGGTGCTCGTACGTGGCTGCCCCGAGGTGCGGGTGATCGATCTGACGCACGAGGTCCCGCGTTACGACGTCCGCAGCGGCGCGGTCCTGCTCGCGTCGGCGATCGAGTACCTGCCCGAGGATGCGGTCCACCTTGCGGTCGTCGATCCCGGCGTCGGCACCGAACGCCGCGCGGTGGCGCTGTCATGCCGCTCAGGGGCCCGGTTGGTCGGGCCCGACAACGGGCTGCTGGGGCCGGCCGCGGAGCGGGCCGCCGGGATCGCCGAAGCGGTCGCGATCGACCACTCGCGGTATGCGCTGCCGTCGCGGTCGGCGACGTTTCACGGACGGGATCTGTTTGCCCCGGTGGCGGCCGCGCTGGCCGCCGGCCGGACGCTCGCGGAGGTCGGCGAGCCGATCGAGCCAGGATCGCTGGTCGCACTGGCGTTCACCGCGGCGGGGCGAGAAGGGGAGACGCTCGTCGCCCACGTCCGCTACGTCGATCAGTTCGGCAACCTGCAGCTCGATGCCGGCGCCGATGACATCGCGTGGCTGGGGGCGGGACCGCTGGCGGCGTCGCCGCGAGTCTGGGATCGCCCGGCGTTGGCGCTGCACCGCGGCGTCACGTTCGGCGACGTCGAGGCCGGCGAGCTGGTGCTCTACGAGGACGCGCATCGGCGCCCCGCGATCGCCGTCAACCGCGGCAGCGCCGCGCAGCGGCTCGGGATCGGTGTCGGCGATCAGCTCCGGATCGACCGATCGGCGCGATGAGCGAGTCAGCGATCGGCTCCCCGCGCCTGCACCTGCGGCGCGTCGACTCGACCAACGCCCGCGCCCGCGAGCTGGCGGCCGCCGGCGCGCCACACGGGATGGTGGTGACCGCGAGCTTTCAGGAGCAGGGTCGGGGTCGCCAGGGGCGCGGGTGGGTCGCGCCGCCGGGACGTGGGCTGCTGTGCTCGTTCGTCGTCCGCGAGCCGTCACGGCTGCTGTCGCTGGCGGCCGGCGTCGCCGTTGCCGAGACCGTGCAGGCGATGCGCCGGCCCGACCCGGTCTCGAAGATCTGGCAGCACACCGAGAGCGGCGGCGCCCAGGCGGTGCAGATCAAGTGGCCCAACGACATCGAGCTGCGCGGTCGCAAGGTCGCCGGGATCCTGGTCGAAGGTCGCCCGCAGGAGCGGTGGGCGGTGATCGGGATCGGGATCAACGTCGCGCTGCGGCTCGAGGACCTGCCGCCGCAGCTGCGCCGTACCGCGACCTCGATGGAGCTCGAGCCGGCCGCGATCCCGCAGGTGCTGGCGTATCTCGCGGGGGCGCTCGATCGCTGGCTGGTCGCCCCTGCGCGGGCGGTGCTCGACGCGTTCAAGATCCGCGACACGCTCGTCGCGCGAGAGATCAGATGGCTGCGTTCGGGAACCGACGACGGTGAACGGATCGGACGCTGGGCGGGGATCGACGAGGACGGCCGGCTGATCGTGCAGACGAGCGACGGAGCGGCGGTCGCGCTGGACTCCGGCGAAGTCCACCTCGCCGGCTGACCCGTCCTTCAGGCCGCGGCCGCTCGCGGATCCCGCGCCCCCGCCCACTGCGTCGACGCGGTCGCCTGTACCAGCGCCGCCTCGGCCGCCTCGCGAACGGATCCGCCGGCCGCCAGCTGGGCGGCGAGCACGCCATTGAAGACGTCGCCGGCGCCGGTCGTGTCGACCGGTTCGCAGGCCGGCGCAGCCAGCAGCTGCGCGGCCTGCCCGTCGTCCAGCAGCGCGCCCTGCCCGCCGAGCGTCACGATCACGGTCGCTCCGGTCAACGCCCGCAGCGCCGCCGCCGCGGACGCGTGGTCGTCGCGCCCGGTCAGCTGGGCGGCCTCGTGCTGGTTCGGCGTCAGGATCGGGCCGGCAGCGATCGTCGCCGGCGTCAGCGCCCGCGCCGGCGCGGGGTTGAGGATCGCCCGCCCGGAGCCGGTGACGGCGGCGTTCACCGCCGCATCGGGCACCTCGTTGCCGACCAGCACGACGTCCAGCTCGCGGACGCCCAGCCGGCTCAGCGCGCTACCGACCCGCGGCCCGTCGAGCCGACCGTTGGCGCCCGCCCCGACGACGATCTGATTGTCGCCCTCGCGGTCGACGGCGATCAAGGCAACGCCGGTCGCGGCGTCGTCGATCCGTCGCAGCTGCGAGGTGTCGATCCCGACCTGGTGCAGGGCGCGGATCTCCTCGGTTCCCGCGTCGTCGGCTCCGACCGCGCCGACGAACGCCACCGACGCTCCGGCGAGCGCCGCCGCGACCGCCTGGTTGGCGCCCTTGCCTCCGTGACGGCGAATCGGATCGCCGCCGAGCGCCGTCTCGCCGACGCCGGGCAGGCGCGGTACCACCACCGTCCAATCGACGTTGACCGAGCCAACGACGATCACCCGGCCCACGGCGGCTGCGCCTATGCGGCGGCCTCTTCGTCCTCGGGGTCGTCGGCGTCGAGCGCCAGCCGCTCGACGTTGTCGGCGACCGGATCGTCGTCGCCCTCGGGCGCGTCGTCGTCAGCGTCCGGAACGTCGTCGTCGGGCACGGGCCGGTCGGCGCCGGGGGTGTCGTCGCCGTCCTTCATCGCGGTCGTGACCGCCTCGGCCGGCTGGGTCGATGCCTCGCCGTCTGACTTGCGCCGGCGGCGCTTGGAGCCGCGGCGGCTCTTGGGGAAGTTGCGCAACAGCTCACGCGCGAGTGCCGCCGGCTTACGGGCCATGCGGGTGCGAGCGCCGCGCAGCGCCTCCTCGGCCTCGGGCGTGTGGGCGAGCGCCGCGGCCAGCAGCGCCGCACTCAGCCGGCGGTCCTCCTTGCGGGAGGCGTGCACGAGCCGGCGCGCGTTGCGGGCGTGGGCGGCGCCGGAGGAGTTGACGAGCAGACCCAGCAGCCGTTTGGTCTCGGGCCAGCGCTGCACCGCGTACTCCTCGTGGACCTCGCGGGTGTACTCGGCCAGCCTCCAGATCCAGGCGTTGGCCTGGTCCCGGCGGCCGATCCGCCGCTCGGCGAGCGCCTGCAGCATGATCTTGACGCCCTCGCGGCGCTCGTCACGTGGCCAGCCGCCCATGATGTCGATCGCGCTGTCGAACGCCTCCGCGTCACGGCTGGCGGCGATCTCCTGCAGCGCCCGCAGTCGCAGTTGTGCCGAGCGGTTGCGCTGGACGGTGGTCAGCAGGAAGCGTCGCTTGAGCTCGCCCTGGCGGTCGAAGTGCAACATCGCCTTGGCGCGGCGCCAGCCGTTGGGCGCGACCCGAGCGCCGGCCAGCGCGGCCCACACGTGCTGTTCGCCGTAGTCGAGGTTCTCGACCGCGATCCGCCACAGCTCGCGCTCGAACACCTCGGCTCTGCGCTCGGGATCGGGCGTCACCGGCAGCACGCGACGCTCGACTCGGACCCGGCGGGCGCGGCCGCGGCGGACCGGTCCGACGACGATCGCACCGCCCCGGTAGACGTCGCGGTCCAGCAGTGAGTGCAGCGTCACGACCGGATCATCGTGCTTGGTCGCGGGATGCACGAAGTCGATCACGATCCCGGCTTCCTTGCCCGGGTGGCGGCGGGTGACGCGCCCGACGCGCTGCTGGTAGATCCGCTTGGAGGCGGTCGGCGCCAGGTGCATGCAGATCGTCGCCCGCGGACTGTTCCAGCCCTCGGCCAGCAGCTGGGCGTTGATCAGGACGTCGATCTTGCCTGACTCGTAGTCGGCGAGGATCCCTGCCAGCTCACGCTTGGGCGTCTCGCCCGAGACCCCCTTGGCCTTGATCCCCATCTCGGTGAAGGCCGTCGCCAGGTTGTACGCGTGCTTGACCCCGGCCGCGTAGACGACGCCGGGAACGCCGTTGAAGCGGGTCTTGTAGAGATCGGCGACCGCGAGGTTGAACGGCGTCTGGTCCAGCAGTTCGGCCAGCATCTCCTGGTCGAACTCGGTGTCGACCTCGCCGCGCCGCAGCGGCACCTTGGCGATCGTGCGCACGCCCGGTCCCGGTGGGATCCGGATGCAGCGCAGCGGCGCGATCACGCCGCGCCGAGCGGCCTGCGCGAGGTCAAAGCGGCTGGTCTGCGTCGGGAACAGGTCGGTGACGTGCCGGGCGATCAGCGCTCCGGTCGCGGTCATCCCGACGAAGATCGGGCCCGACCAGGCGCGGATCGCGGCCGACGTCTTCTCACCCAGCGCGGTATGCGCCTCGTCGCAGATCACGATCGTGTAGGCGTCGGAGACCCGGGCGGCGTTGCGCACGAACCACTGGTAGGTCTCGACCGTGACCGGGCCGTTGGCAGCGTCGTGGCCGTCGAGCAGTGGCGCCGAGATCCGGTCGCGGTAACCGCGATCGCGCAGCTCGCCGTTGAACTGGTCGACGAGGTTGCGGCGATGGGTGAGGATCAGCACGCCGCCGGTGCGGCTGGCCTCGACGAAGCCGAGCGCCGCGACCGTCTTACCGGCACCAGTCGCGTGCTCAAACCAGAAGCGCTTGTGCGCGTTGGGGTCCTCGGGCTGCTCCTCGTACTGACCGGCGTCCTCCTCGGCGTCCTGCCAGTCCTGCGGCTCCTCGTCCTCGGGCTCGTCGTCCTCGAGGGCCTCGTCGCCGTCGAGCTCGGGATCCTCGTCGGCGGTGGTCGTGCGCTGGTCGCCGTTGCCGTTCGCGGCGGTCGCCGGCTTGGCCGGGCTCGAACCGGACGCGGACTGCCCGTTGCCGTTGCCGTTGCCGTTGCCGTTGATCGCACGCTGGGCCTCGGCGAGCAGCGCGGTCAGCGTGCCCGACAGCGCGTCGACCTGGTGAGCCGACAGCACCGTTCCATCGACGAGGTGAGGCTCGTCCTCTGACAACAGCCGCTCGAGCCCGAGCAGCAGTGAGAACTCGCGGCGCCAAGCGATCGACGGGGTGCTACGGCCCTCGTTGACCTCCTCGAGTGCGGCGTCGAGCGCGCGTCGACGAGCGGACCCTGGGGCCAGGGCCGCTTCGATCGTCTCGCCTTCGTAGACGAAGCGTTCGCGCGTCAGCAGTTCAGCGCGCGCGACTGCGTCAGGACTTGGGAACGGGTTTGAAACACCCATGACTGTTTGGAAAGGTCGAGTCGGATGAGCGAGCCGCGGCGAAACGTCTAGCGGCCCACGGCCTCGGCAAATCGCCGAGTACAGCGAGAGAATTCCTCAGAAGCGTCCCGGGTGTTGCACCGAGGCTCACCGCGTATTTAAGCACAACCGCCGGAGAGGGCCGTGTGGCAAGCTGTGGGCCTGTCCACGACCGTCGACTACGAGGTTCGCCGCCACCGGGGCGAGCACGAGATGACCGAGCTGTTGGCGCTGCGTCACGATGTGTTCTGCGTCGAGCAGGGAGTGTCCGGGCGCGAGGAGCTCGACGGGCGCGACGGCGATGGCGTCCATCTCGTCGCGGTCGCCGGTACCGAGGTGCTGGCGACCTGCCGTCTGCTGTTCGTCGGGCCGACGGTCCAGTTCAGCCGTCTCGCCGTTCGCCGGGATGCGCGGCGGCGCGGGATCGCGACGAGGCTGCTGGCGCTCGCCGATTCAGAGACTCGCGACGGCGCTGCGCACCGGATCGTGCTGCACGCCCAGACCTATGCCCGCTCGTTGTACGAGGCGGCGGGCTATGTGCCGCGCGGTCGGGTGTTCATGGAGTCAGGGATCGAGCACATCGCGATGGAGAAGCTGCTGTAGCGCCAGTGGCCGAAGTCCGGATCGACCCGCTCAACGGGCAGCGCGTGTTCGTCGGCGACGCACCCGCTCCGCACGACGTGCTCGACCGCCCGGCGCTGGTGAGCGCGACTCCTGAACCAGTTGCGCCGAGGTTCGAGCCGATGCTCGCGGCCGACGCTCCCGAGCCCGAGCCGACTGCCCAGCCGGACCTGTTCTGGGCGGGCGCGGCGACCGGCGCGCACGAGCAACTCGAGCTCGCCGAGCCGGTCGCCTCACTCGGGGAACTGACGTCTGAGCGACTGGCAGAGGTCGTCGAGCACTGGCGCGCCCGGATGCGCGCCCACGCCGACGCCGCGTGCCGGCATCTGTTCGTCGACGAGCAGCCTGGCCGACGGGTCGGCGGGCAACTGCTCGCGCTCGAGTTCGTGCCGGCGCTGATCGCTCGCGAGCGTGAGCGCTTCCGCGGTTACGCGACCCGCACGATGGGCGGCAACCTGCTCGCCGACCTGCTTCAGCACGAGGTGCGGCTGCGGTCGCGGCTGGTCTCGGTCGACGCCGACACGGTGCTGCTCGCCGCCTACGCCGGTCGCGTTCCCTACCAGCTGATGATCGTCCCGCGCCGACCCCGGATGCGGTTTGAAGACGACGGTCCGACCGGGGCGCCGATGCTGCACCAGGCGCTGCGCAGGCTCGACGCCGTGCTCGGCGCGTCGCCGCCGCTGAGCCTGTGGATCAGGACCGCGCCGCAGGGCGCCGAGCACTTCTGCTGGCGGTTAGACGTGCTGCCCCGGCTGCCGAGCGCGGGGCCGGACGACGGCCTCGAGCTCGGCGCCGGGCTCAGCTTCAACCCGGTCTCGCCCGAGGCCGCGGCAGCGGCGCTGCGAGACGCAGCGATCTGAGGTGCGGGCGCTCGTCCAACGGGTTCGCCGCGCGGCGGTCGAGGTCGACGGCGCCCGCGTCGCCGAGATCGGGCCGGGGCTGCTGGTCCTGCTCGGCGTGACCGACGGCGATTCGATCGCGCACGCCGACTGGATCGCCGCCAAGATCCGCGCGCTCCGGGTGTTCGGCGACGCCGACGGCCGCATGAACGAGCCGCTGGGCGACCGCGAGGTGCTGTGCGTGTCGCAGTTCACGTTGTACGGCGACGTCCGCCGCGGCAACCGCCCGAGTTACGCCGCCGCTGCCGCCCCGGACGTCGCCGAGCCGCTGTACGAGCACGTCTGCGAGCTGCTCGCAGCCAAGCGCGGGGTGTTCGGCGCCCACATGCAGGTGTCGTTGGTCAACGACGGCCCGGTGACGCTGATGCTCGAGCGACCCTAGGGCGGCCCGAGCTCGAACCGCGACGCCCGAACGCGAACCGCGACGCCCGAGCGCGAACGATGGCGAGAAGGTGAGAATTATTCGCAGGCTTTCGCCAAAGTTCCGCCGCGCGCGCCTGTCCTGCAGGTGGGTTTTGAGAGCGAACTCCTCATCCCGACTGTTCGAGCGGGCGGTGCATGCACCGCCCGCCGATCGGCGCATGCGCCGATCGAAGCGGGGCCGCATGCGGCCCCGCGTTCCTAGATCTGGCTCAGCGGAACGCCGAGGTGCCGGTGAGTGCGCTGCCGATCACGAGCGAGTGGACGTCGGCGGTGCCTTCGTAGGTGACGACCGACTCGAGGTTGTTCATGTGGCGGATCACCGGGTATTCGAGCGTGATCCCGTTGGCGCCGAGGATCTGCCGGGCGGTGCGTGCGACGTCCAGGGCGGCGTTGACGTTGCCGAGCTTGCCCATCGAGACCTGCTCGGGGCGTAGCTGGTCGGCGTCCTTGAGGCGTCCGAGGTGCAGCGCCAGCAGGGTTGAGCGGTTGACGTCCAACGCCATCTGCGCGAGCTTGGTCTGCTGGATCTGGGTGGCGGCGATCGGTTTGCCGAACACGGTCCGTTCCTTGGCGTACTCCAGCGCGGCTTCCAGGCAGGCACGGGCGGCGCCGACGGCACCCCAGACGATCCCGTAGCGGGCTTCGTTGAGGCATGACAGCGGCCCGCGCAGCGACTCGGCTTCGGGCAACATCGCGGAGTCGGGCAGGCGCACGTCGTCCAGCAGCAGCTCGGAGGTGACCGAGGCTCTCAGCGACAGCTTCTTGTGGATGTCCTGGGTGGTGAACCCCTTGGCGTCCTTCGGGACCAGAAAGCCGCGGATGCCGTCGTCGGTCTGCGCCCACACGATCGCGATGTCGGCGACGGATCCGTTGGTGATCCACATCTTCTGTCCGTGCAGGATCCAGTCAGACCCGTCGCGTCGCGCACGGGTGCGCATCGCGCCCGGGTCAGATCCGGCATCGGGCTCGGTCAGCCCGAAACAGCCGATCGCTTCACCGGCGGCCATCTGTGGCAGCCACTCGTTCTTCTGGTCCTCAGAGCCCCAGCGCCAGATCGCGAACATCGCCAACGATCCCTGGACTGACACCAGTGACCGGACTCCGGAATCGCCGGCCTCAAGCTCCAGGCAGGTGAGCCCGTACGCGGTCGCCGACGCGCCCGCGCACCCGTAGCCGTCCAGGTGCATCCCGAGCACCCCGATCCTGCCCAGCTCGCGCGCGAGCTCGATCGGGATCGTGCCCGCCTCAAACCAATCACCGACGTCCGGGAGCACCCGATCGGTCACGAACGCTCGGACCGTGTCACGAATATCGCGCTCCTCGTCAGACAGCTGACGATCGATCCCGAGAAAATCGCGTGGATTGAGGGCTGGGGGGGCGGAGACGGCGGTCATCGGTGGCTACCTGCCTGAGGTATTGAGTGGGCGGCTGTGGGCGAGCCTACACCGCTCAGGCGCCGGTGACGGCCGTCTCGCGGGGATCGGCTATGGGCTGGCTCGGCGCTGTCGTCGCCGGCACCGCGACGGGAACGAGTTGGCTGCGACGCAGCATCACCGCACCGATCGCCGCGGCGATCAGCGAGACCCCGGCGAGCACCAGTGACGCGTTGCGGTAGGCGAGCACCGTGGCGTGGCCGCCGTGCGGGGTACCGAGCACCGCGATCAGCAGCGCGACGCCGATCGCAAGTCCGACCTGGCGCAGCATGTTGACGACCGCCGAGCCTGTCGCGAACGAGCTCGGGGGCAGCGAGGAGGCGCCGGTCGCCATGAACGTCGGCAGCGTCAACCCGACCCCGATCCCGGTCAGCAGCATGCCGCCGAGCATCTCACCGGCGTAGTCGGGGGTCAGGCCGGCCGCGAACGCCCACCAGGCCAGCCCGGCCGCGAAGATCGTCGCGCCCGCGGCGATCACCGCACCGGGTCCGTAGCGCGTGATCAGGCGGCCGGCGACGAGGAACGCGAACAGCGGCACCATCAGTGGTCCGGGAGCGATCGCGAGCCCGGTCTGCAGCGCCGACCAGCCCCACACATCCTGGGCCCACAGGACCCTCGAGAGCAGCATCGCGCCGAACGCGATCGAGAACGTCAGCGCGACCAGCGACGAGCCCGTGAACGGCCGACTGCGGAACAGGGAGGCGGCGATCAGCGGGTTGGAAGCGCGGGCGCAGTGCAGCGCGAACAGCGCCAGGGCGACGATCGCCGCTACCAGCGCGCCGATCGTTGCCGGGGCGCCCCACCCCCAGTCGTTGCCCTTCACCAGACCGAGCGTCAGCAGCGCGACGCCGGCGGTCACCAGCAACGCGCCGGTCGCATCGGGCGCCGGGACCGGATGGCCGGCGATGCGCGGCAGCCGTCGCCAGCCGACGACCAGCGCCAGCAATCCGATCGGCACGTTGACGTAGAACACCCAGCGCCAGCCGACCGTGACCAGCAGGCCGCCGACGACCGGCCCGAGCGCGGCCGCCAGGCCGCCGACCGCGGTCCAGGTGCGGACCGCCGTGTGTCGGCGCTCGGGGGCGGTGGTTGCGAGCACCAGGCTCAGCGAGGTCGGCGTCAGCAGCGCCGCTCCGGCGGCCTGCACGATCCGGAAGACGATCAGCATCGTCAGGTCGGTCGCGGCGCCGCAGGCGGCTGACGCGGCGGTGAACAGCGCGACGCCGAGCAGGAACCCGTACTCGCGCCGGTGACTCTCGGCCAGGCGCCCGAACAGCACCAGCAACGACGCGTACACGATCGCGTAGGCGTTGAGCACCCACGACAGGTCCGCGAGGTTGGTGGTATGCAGGTCGCGCGCGATGTCCGGCAGCGCGACGTTGACGATGAACAGGTCAAGGCTGGCGAGCACGACTCCCGCGCAGACGATCACCAGCACGGTCGCTGACGACGCGTCGGCGCGCCGTCGCGGGAGCAGGCTGAGGATGGACACGTGACCTCCGGTGGTTCGGTCGCCGCCGGATCGTCGAACCGGCCGTCGCGAATAGCTGACTTAGCTCTGGTGCAGTCAGGAAGCCTATCACGCTGACTTAGAACAACAGAAGTCAGCTACAATCAACCGTCATGACGAGTGCGCTGCGATTGACCGGAGAGCTGAGCCCCCGATCGGACTGGGAGGCCAAGCGCTGCTCGATCGCCCGAGCGGTCGAGGTCGTGAGCACCCGCTCGGCGTTCCTGCTGCTGCGCGAGGCGTTCTACGGAACCGAGCGGTTCGACGACTTCGCGGCCCGGGCACAGATCTCCGAGCCGGTCGCTGCGGCCAGGCTCAAGGAACTGGTCAGCGCCGGGCTGCTGGTCCGCGAGCCCTACCGCGAACCGGGCCAGCGGACGCGTTACGCCTACCGGCTGACCGACAAGGGCACCGACTTGTTCCCGGCGCTGGCGGCGCTGATGCAGTGGGGCGACCGCTGGCTGGCCGACGACGACGGCCCGATCGAGCTGCGCCACCGCGACTGTGGCGCCCCGGTGCATACCCGCCTGCGCTGCGAGCACGGCCACGACGTCGAGGTCGACGAGCTCGACGTGGCTCGCCGCCCCAGCAACACGCGCTGACGGGCCGGCACCAAGGCACCCGGGTGTTGGGATATATGGATCCGCAGAGGTCCAAAACCTCCCAACCGCCCGAACGCGGAAGCGAAGCGGTCGCCCACGGCGGCACTACGAGAACCCCGCCCGGGCGAACAGCAGCCGGTCGTTGGTGATCACGCCGGTCACGCCGAGCTGGGTCAGTCCGGCCAGCCGGGTGTGGTCGTCGACCGTCCACACGTAGAGCTCGCCGCCGTGGCGGTCGACCGTCTGCACCAAACGGCCGGTGACCACGCCCCAGTGGGCCATGATCGCGTCCACCGTCCGATCGACGAGCAGCGGTTCGAGCTGCCCGGGCAGTGCCCGGCGCAGGTACTGCAGCATCGCGTAGGCCGCCGGGCGGGTGAGCGGGTGGGCGAGGTAGTTGCGTCGGACCTTCGGGACCGACAGCCCCAGCCGCAGCGCCGGCATGTAGCGGCGCAGCACCCGCAGACTCTCAAGCTCCATCGTCGAGACGAGCGTGCGCTCGGTCAGCCCGGCGGCGAGCAGCTGATCGGCGACGCGGGCCTCATAGCCGATGGCCTTGATGTCGACGTTGAGCCCGACGTGCTCGGGCAGCAGCTGGGCGAGCGCGGCAAGCGCATCGGCGAAGTCGATCAGCGGCGCGCGGGTGAGGTCGCTCGGGTCGTGGGCGATCACCAGCCGGTCGCCGTGCGCGAGCACGTCGAGCTCGACCATGTCCCAGCCTGAGCCCCGCAACCGGCCGGGAAGCTCCTCGAGCGCCGAGCCCGGCTCGATGATCTTGTGCCCGACGCGGATCGGTGGGGTCGCGCTGCTTGTCTGCGCTCGCATCGAGCCCTCAGTGTGACGAGCGGTCGATACGTTCAGCGTCGTGCGCGACTACTACGAGGAGCTCTGGCAGCGGCTGCCCGCGTCGCTGCAGCCGCCCGAGCTCGAGCTGCGCCGCGGATTCGCCCGCTCACACCTGGGTCCCCACGACCGCGTGCTGGATCTCGGCTGCGGTGACGGGGCCCTGACCGGCACGCTGGCGCAGGCCGCGGCCGAGGTCGTCGGCGCCGACGTCGCCGAGGCGGCGCTGCGCCGCGCTCGCCAACGTCATCCGGGCATCCGGTTCGTGCGGACCCCGTTTGACGGCGAGCTGCCGTTCGCCGATGGGACGTTCGAGGTCGTCTGGGCAAGCGAGGTGATCGAGCACGTGGCCGACACCGCCCGCTGGCTGTCGGAGGTGCGGCGGGTGCTGGTGGCGCGCGGGCGGCTGCTGGTGACCACTCCGAGCCACGGCCGGCTGCGGCTCGCGCTGGGTGGAATCGAGCGCTACTCCGAGCCGCTCTCCGATCACCTGCATCTCTACACCGCGCGTTCGCTGCGCGGGTTGCTGACCGAGTTCGGGTTCGAGGTCGACGTCCTGACGGCGGCCGGCGGGCCGCCGCTGCTGCGACGGATGCTGCTCGCCGCGGCGACGCGCTGAGCCCGGCTCAGCGTGCAGCCTCGCGGCGTCTCAGCTCGGCGAGCTGGGCCGTCGCCGAGCGGCCGAAGAAGTCGGCCGTGTGGTCGATCTCGAGCAGGTGCCGATACTCGGCGATCGCCAGACCAGGTCGGCCGTGAGCCGTGTCGAACTGTGCGAGCGCGAGCCAGGTCGCCGGATCGTGGGGCTGGCGCTCAATCGCGTCGACGAGCTCGGCGCGCGCCTGCGCGACGTCGCCCAGACGCAGGTACAGCTGCGACTCCCAGGCGCGCGGCGCGACCGCGAGCGGGTCCTCTGAGGCCGCCGCCCGCGCCGCCGAGAACGCCTGCGCGGTGTTGTCGTAGCCGACCGAGCGGCTGAGCTCCTGGGCGGAGCGCAGCGGGCGCCAGATCAGCCAGCAGGCCAGGAGCGTGCCGACGACGAGTGACACCAGCGCGGCCGCGGCGGCCGGCCGGGCGGCGAGTCGGTCGAGCATGCTGGAACGCTCGCGGCCGGCGCCCGCCTCCGGCGGTGCCACCGCAGGCGACTGCAGCGGACCGCGGCCGGCCAGCCAGCCGGCGCACAGCAGCACCGGCACGACGACGCCGATGAAGAACCAGGTCCAGTCCAGCGCCGACTGAACGCCGAACGCGACGACGCCCGCCGCCAGCGCGATCATTCCCTCGCGCTCGGCCGCCAACCCTGCCGGCAGCACCGACCATCGCAGCCGTGGTGCCAGCGGCCGCGCCGCGGCCACCAGCCACGATCCGAGCAGCGCGAGCGACAGCAGCACGCCGGCCACTCCGAGGTCGGCGAACACCTCGAACAGGTAGCCGTGAGCCTCGACCACGACCTCCCCGCTGCGTGTGTACAGCAGGCGGGCGATCGAGAAGCCGAGCAGCCCGACCCCCGCGACCAGGTGATGGATCCCGACCTCGATCGCCTGATGCCAGTAGCCAGGTCGGCTGGAGCCGAACTGAAACACGCGCCCCGCGGCGGTGCCGCTGACGGTCGAGTCCGATGAGACGAGATCGTGCCAGGCGTGCGAGACCTCACCGGTAAGCCCCCGCGACGAGCTCGCGACGGCACCGAGCGCCGCGACCACCACGAGCGCCAGCAGGCCGACCAGCGCCCAGCCGATCCGGCGCCGGGCCGCCGCCGACAGAGCGGTTCGGTCGAACCTCCGCGCGGCCAGCCACGCGGCGGCGCCGACGACGATCAGCACCGCGGCGATCACCAGCCCCAGCGGGTGACCGGCATCGATCTGGGCCGACAGGGGCGCGCCCTGATCCTTGAGCGCACCGTGCTCGAGCACCCACGCGGCGATCACCGCCGCGCCGAGCGCTCCGAGCGCCAGCAGCGCGACCGAGCGTAAGCGCAGCGGTGCGAACACCAGCCACAGCGCGACGCCGATCGCCGTGGCGGCATCGGCCGAACGTGAGTAGGACAGCACGTCGACGGTCAACAGCAGGCATGCGGCGACCGCGGCCAGCGCCGCAAACAGCGGGCGGCGGTCGCGCCGGGCGCCCGCCCACAGGACCGCCGGCAAGCCGATCGCGGCACAGACGCCAACCGCGTTCCAATAGCCGAACGGCGCCTCCAGCCGCCCCGAGACGTCCATCGAGGTCAGCGACGGGAACACCTTGACCACCAGCGACCAACCGCACAGGGCGGTCATCGCGATCGCCACGCCGCCGACCAGCGCCGGCCAGCGCTGCGGGACCAACCGCGCGAGGCAGACCGCGCCGGTGAACGCGGCCAGGTAAGCGAGCGCCTGCCCGGACGCCAGCCAGGAGCTGTCGGGCAGGTATGACCAGGCGATCGAGGCCGCCTGCAGCGCGGTCAGTGCCGCCATCAGCGCCACGGTCACCAGACCCCAGCGTCGTCCCGGCGCCCCGGCGACCAGCAGCGCCCCGACCGCAGCCGCGCCGCAGACGGTGACCGCGATCTCGGTCCAGGTGTTGGCGGCGGTTGCCGGGAACGCGTCGTCGACTCCGCCCGCGCTGATCAGCGCGAGCGCGACCAGCCCGGCCGCCAATGCCAGCGCCAGCGCAAGATCCGATGCTCCAGACGGTCCGTGTCGCTCCATCAGCGGGTCGTGGCGCGCACGCGAGGTCGCTAGCGCCGCCACGCGATCAACATCAGCGTGTGGCCAAAGCGCGCCGACGCCGGGCGGGAGCCTAGCGGCCGATCCAGGCGCGCGACCAACCGTTGCATGCTCGGTGGCAGCCGCCGCCACGCGTACGTCACCGCGTGTAGCTCGGGAGTGAGGCCGACCGCCCGGGCTTCGTGCACGAGCCGACGCCCGGACAGTGGCACATCGTCCGGGGTGCCGTGCATGCGAGTGGCAAGGCCGAGCCGGTTGGCGGCGGCCAAGCCCGCGCCGACCGGATGCCACAGCCCCGGCTCGATCACGACCAGCGCGCCTCCGGGTGCCAGCAGCGAGGCCGCCTCGACGAAGCACGGCGCCAGCGGCTGCTTGTAGGCGATGTGGTGCAGCACCAGCCGGTACAGGACGACATCGAACGACGCGGGGGCGAGCGGCAGCTTGCCGGCGTATCCGAGCACCACCTCGTCGGCGCGCCCGCTCTCGCGCAGGCCGGCGACCTTCGCGGGGTCGGCATCGGCCGCGACCAGCTGGAACGCGGGCGTCTCAAACAGGTGGCGACCCGGGTGCCAGCCCGCGCCGACCGACAGCACGCGACCGCCCGACAGCCCCAGCCGTCGCGCCAGCAGCCAGCGCTCGCGTGCCTGCATCAACGCGTAGTGATGCTCGAGCGTGCCCGCGTCCGAATGGCGGTCAAGCAGATTGTCGGGCTCGTACGGCTCCGATCCGGGAAGCGGCTCAGCCACCGAGCGCCGCCTCGTAGGCGGCGACCGTCGCGCGGCCGCAGCGCTGCCAGGTGAACGCGTCCGCGACGGTCCTGCGAGCGTCGGCGCGCAGCTGCGCGTAGCGCCCCGGGTTCGCCAACAGCCCGTCGATCGTGTCGGCGAGCGCGGCCGAATCGCCGGGAGCGACGAGCTGCATGCCGTCGCCCGCGCGCGCGATCTCCTCCGGCCCGTCCTCGCCCCGGCAGCCGATCGCGGGAACGCCCGCCGCCATCGCCTCGACGTAGGCGACGCCGAACGCCTCAGCGATGCTCGGCAGCACGAACAGCGATCCCGAGCGGGCGACCGCGACGGCAGCTGCGGGTGCCAGCCGGCCGAGGAACTCGACCCGGTCGCCGACCCCGCTGGACGCCGCGAGCGCCGCCAGCCGGTCGCGCTCCGGACCGTCGCCGACGATCAGGTGGCGCAGCTGCGGATGGCGCGCCGACAACAGTGCGACCGCTCGGATCACGTCGTCGATCCGCTTGCGCTCGATCAGGTTGGCGACCGACACCAGCGTCGGACGCTCGGGTGCCCGAGCCGGCTCGGGCGGCGGGTCGGTGCCGAGATGGACGACGCGGACGGCCCGAGCGCCACGCTGCTCACAGCGCCGGGCGGTGCCGGCGCTGTTGGCGAGCACGAGCCTCGCGTGGGTCAGCGTGGCGCGCACCTGCGGGGCATCCGCGTGCGCCCCGAGCACGTCGCCGCCGTGGACCGAGACGACCAGCGGCAGCTCGGGCGCGGCGCGCCTGACGGCATCGCCGGCGGGAACGGCATAGTGGGCGTGGATGAGCTCGAAGCCGAACGTCGAGCGAAGTCGTGCCAGCGCCCGGCCGAGCGCCGGCGCGGCCCACGCGCCCCAGCTTGCGTAGCTGCGCCCGCGCGGCGGCGATAGATAGCGCAGGTAGCGGACCGTGATCCCGTCGGGCGTGGCGTTCGTCGGCTGCGCGATCACGTCACGGGCCGCGATCAGCGCGCGACCGACCTCGCCGGCGCGCAGATCGGTCAGCGCCGCGCGTGGCGGCACCGGCCGGTGCAGCACGATCACGCGCACGTCGGCGCCGGCATCGCGGGCCGCTCGTGCCTGGTGGTGGGCCCAGATCCCGAGCGTCGGGTCAGCGGACCGCGGGTAGTACTCGGCGACAATCACGACGCGCATCGCGTCAGAACGTCCGGTGGGTCGCCAGCGTCCGGTTGGCGGCGCCGGCGGGCGTGTACGGCCGGTCGGCGAGAAACCGCCGGCCCTCGGCGATCGCCGCGGCCGGGTCGTAGGAGCTGGCGATCGTTCGCAGGCCGTGGAGAACCGGGGTCGCGTCGATCACTCCCTCTCGCCAGCCGTGGACGCGCGCGAGCGCCGACCAGTGAGCGTCCAGCCCCCATCCGAAGCGCAGCGGCGGGAACGGCAGCAGCGTCTCGAACGTCCGTGCGTGCAGCGCCGACACCGGTCCGATCTCGACAAACGACGTCTCGCGCGCGATCGAGGCCGGCCGGCGCCGGGTGACGCTCCACGCGGCGTGCGAGCGCCACCGGTGCGCCGGCTGTGCGATCGACAGCTCGAACCGCTCCGCGCAGCAGATGAACGCATCCACAAAGCCGCGCGGGAGCGCGACATCGTCATCGATCACCAACAGCCAGTCAAAGCCGTCGGCGGGGCAGCGCTGCAGCAGCAGATCGAGGTTCTCGAACTTGCCGCGCGCACCGGTCGTGGTCGTCTCCAGACGGACGTCGTGGCGCGAGCGCATGAGCTCGGCACGGGCCGCCGCGAGCACGTTCGGAACATCCTCTCGCTCGATCGCGAGTGCGAGCACGCGCCGGCGGGGGACGGCGCGCGCCGCCCGTCTCAGGCGCCAGCGCTGCAGCGTCACGAACGCCGCCAGCTCGCACGCGAGATCGGTCGCGAGCGCGCGCGCCGTCGCCCGTCCGCCGACCACCTGCCCCGAGCGTCCCGACAAAAACGAACCAGCGTGGCTCGGCGGGGCGCCAGGCGCCAGCGCCTGTGTGACCCGCCCCGCC
This sequence comes from uncultured Solirubrobacteraceae bacterium, assembly GCA_963714245.1. GTDB lineage: Bacteria > Actinomycetota > Thermoleophilia > Solirubrobacterales > Solirubrobacteraceae > Palsa-465. The sequence goes on from CAVQNR010000005.1 coordinate 981,901, forward strand.
GAATGCCCGGCCAGCACGAAACCGTTGAGGCAGCGCCGGCGTGGGATGTGCCAGATGCACCCGGCGAGCGTCCGCAACTCGGCGCCCAGCGATGCAGCGGCGCCGCGCCGGACGTCGAACTGCCGCGCCTCGCGCCCCTGGCTGTAGGCGGCGACGCTCAGCCGGCGCAGACCGCTGTCGGTCGCCGTGCGCCGGTGATCGAGCCCGGCGGCCGCGACGTAGCGGATCGTCCCGCCCGCATCGCGCACGCGCCGCTCCCACTCCTCCTCGTCGCCGCGACCCGACAGCGATTCGTCAAACGGCCCGGCGAGCGTCAGCGCGCGTCGGCGCAGCGCCATGTTCGCGCCCCAGACGAGTTCGGTGTCACGATCGGTTTGGCCGAGATCCAGGGTCGTGATCGGCGGGCGCTCGCGGCCGCACGAGCGGTGGCCGCCTCCCTCCAAGCGGGCCCGGATCGGCCCGCCGAAGACATCGGCCTCGGGTGCGCTGTTGGCGCCGTCCAGCAACGCCCGTAGCCACCCGGCAGGCGCGAGCACGTCGTCATCGACGAGCACGATCAGATCGGCGCCGGCGTCCGCGATGCCGACGTTGCGCGCGACGTTGAGCCCGCCCGGGAGCGGCGCCTGAACCGATCGCACGAGATGCCGCGCCGCAACCGCATCAACCCGCGCGCCGCCGCCGTCGTTGACGACCACGACCTCGGCTCCGAGCGCCCGCGCCTGAGGCGCGATCGAGCCCAGCGCGACGTCGAGGTATTCGGGCCGACCACCAGTCGGGATCACGATCGAGGCGACCGGCGTGGGGTCGGACATGGTGCGATTCTGACGCGAGGCCGGCCAGATCATGCCCGGCCGGTGGTCTGCGAGCGCGCCCTAGGCGCGATCCGCACGCGCCTGGATGCGGCGATGCGCGAGCAGCTGACGGGTGAATCTCCGGACGAAGCGGGGGTTGTAGCGGGTATAGCGCCGCCACAGCCGGCGCGGCTCCCGGGCGAGCCGGTAGGCCCACTCCAGTCCCGACTCCTGCAGGATCGACGGCGCCTGCGGGACCAGCCCGGCGTGGAAGTCAAACGCGGCGCCGACCCCGATCAGCACCGGCGCGCGCAGCTCGTCGCGCACGTCGAGCATCCACTTCTCCTGCTTGGGCACGCCGATCCCGACCCAGACGACGTCGGGGCTGGCGGCGTTGATCTCATCGATTGTCGAGCGCCGCTCGGCCTCGGTCAGCGGACGGTGCGGGGGCGAGTAGCCGCCGACGATCCGGATCCCCGGGTACCGCTGACGGAGGTTCAGCGCGAGCTGCACGAGCGCGCCCTGGTTGCGGCCCCCGTAGAGGTAGAAGCGCTCGCCCGAGCGGGCCGCGCGGGCGCAGGCGCGGGCCATCAGCTCCGGGCCGTAGACACGGGTGCGCAGCGATTCGCCGAGCAGGTTCATCGCCCACACGAGTGGCATTCCGTCGGGGACGTTGATCGACGAGCGCAGCAGCGCCTCGCGCAGCTCGATGTCCTCGGCGGCGGCCATCACCGCGTGCACGTTCGAGACGCAGATGAACCCGCGTTGGCGAGCCGCGATCGTGTCCTGCATCCACGACAGCGCCTGCTCGTAGTCGATCACGCTCAGCGGGATCCCGAGCACGTCGACCGTGTCGGGCCGGGCGACGTGGATCGGCGAGCCGGGCGCGACGGGATGGATCGCCGTGCTCGGCCGCGGTTGCGGACGGGGATGGATCTCGGGATTCACAGGCACCTAAACGACACTCGTCGCCAGAAGTTACGACCTTGATCACAAAGCAATGAATCTCCCGCTAATAGCGCGAGAAACCTACTGCTACCCGGTTTCCGTAGAGTCCGACCGATGCGAACGATCGTCACCGGCGGCGCCGGCTTCATCGGCTCAAACCTCGTCGACGGCCTGCTGGCGCGGGGCGATCAGGTCACCGTGATCGACAACCTGTCCAGTGGCAAGCGCGAAAACCTGCAGGGGGCCCTCGACGCGGGCGCGGCGCTGCAGCTCGTCGACCTTCGCGACGCCGATCAGGTCGAGGCGGTGTTCGAGCAGTCCCAGCCCGAGGTCGTGTTTCACCTCGCGGCGCAGATCGACATTCGCATCGCGGTCGACCGGCCGGCACTCGATGCCCAGATCAACGTCGTCGGCACGATCAACGTGCTCGAGGCGGCCCGCAAGGTCGGCGTGCGCAAGCTCGTCTTCAGTTCCACCGGCGGTGGCCTGTACGGCGACGCCGAGCTGCTGCCGACGCCCGAGACCTACGAGATCGCCCCGATGGCGCCCTACGGCCAGAGCAAGCTGTCGGCCGAGGGCTACTTCGGGCTCTATCACCGGCTGCACGGGCTCTCGAGCGTGTCGCTGCGCTACGGCAACGTCTACGGACCTCGCCAGGACGTTCACGGTGAGGCAGGGGTCGTGGCGATCTTCTGCGGGCATCTGATCGAGGGCACGACGCCGACGATCTTCGGCGACGGCCATCAGACCCGCGACTGGGTCGATGTCGCCGATGTCGTGCGCGCCAACCTGCTCGCGGCTGACTCGCAGCTGACCGGACCGATCAACATCGGACACGGGCAGGAGACCTCGGTGCTCGACCTCGTGCAGGCGCTCAACGACGTCTCCGGGCGGGCCCCGCTTGTGCCCGAGTTCGCCCCGGCGCGGGCGGGCGAGCTGGCCCGCAGTTGTCTCGACGTGACCCGGGCCAAGCGCGAGCTGCACTGGGAGCCGCAGGTGCAGATGCGCGACGGCCTGCGTCGCGTGCTCGACTCGCTTTAGCCGTCGGCGCCGGTCAGCCGATGCCCGGAATCGTGACCGTCGCGATCCCGACGCTGAACGCGGGCCCGGGGTTCGCGCGCACGCTCGGGGCCGTGAGCCGCCAACGGCTCGACGACCGCACCGAGCTCGAATTGATCGTGTGTGACTCTGGGTCGTCGGATCAGACGGCGGCCCTGGCCGCCACCCACGGTGCGCGCGTACTGACGATCCCGCGCGCGGAGTTCTCGCATGGCGCCACCCGGAACCTGCTGATGGCGCAGTCGCGCGGCAGTCACGTCGCCTTCTTGACCCAGGACGCCGTGCCCGCCGCCGACGACTGGCTGGCACGGCTGCTGGCGGGGTTCACGCTCGCGCCCGATGTCGCGCTGGCGTTCGGCCCCTATCGCGCACGGTCTGACGCGAGTCCGATCGTCGCGCGCGAGCTGCGCGACTGGTTCGCGTCGCTGTCGCCATCCGGCGCGCCGCGGATCGATCGGCTCGACGGCTCGCTGACCGACCGCGAGCTGCTCGGGCCCCGCGCGTTCTTCACCGACGCCAACGGCTGCGTCGCGCGGCGGGCATGGGAGCGCGTTCCGTTTCGCCAGATCGCGTATGCCGAGGATCACGCGCTGGCGATCGACATGCTCCGGGCCGACTACGCCAAGGCGTTCATGCCTGACGCCGCCGTGATCCACTCGCACGAGTACTCGCTGGTGGGCTGGCTGCGGCGCAGCTTCGACGAGGCTCGCGCGATCCACGACGTCTACGGGTTCGCGGCGCCGGCGGACCCGCGCACGCTGACGCGCGAGCTGCGCGGGCGCGTCGGGGCCGACTGGCGCGCGGCTCGGGCGGCGGGCTCGCGCACCGGAGCGGGCGCGATCGCCGCCTCGCTGCCGCACCACGGCGCGCGACTCGTCGGCGCGGCGTGTGGCGCGCGCGCCGACCGCCTGCCGCGCGTGCTGACGGGCGCGATCTCGCTTGAGCGGCGTAGCAGCTGAGTGGTCGCCCCGCGCGTGCGTTCGGGCCGGCTGCTTGGAGGCTTACGCACCTATATGTGCTGTAACCCTCCAACTGCGGGTCGGCTCAGACCGGGCGGCGCGACATCGCTGCGGCTCAGGCCGGGCGGCGCGGCATCGCTGCCTGCACGGCCGCCTAGGTGCGTTGGCTACCCTTGCCGCAATGCCTACGCCAGCCGTCCATGACGAGCGGCTGCCGGTCGTAGTGGCACGGTCGGTGTCGAAGACGTTCAAGGTGCCCGAGGAAATTCGGCACACGCTCAAGGAGCGTGCGATGCATCCGCGTCGCCGGATCGGGCACCGCACGTTCGAGGCGCTGCGCGACGTTTCGTTCTCGGTCGCGCCGGGTGAGTTCTTCGGGATCGCCGGGCGCAATGGCAGCGGCAAGAGCACGCTGCTGAAGTGCCTCGCCGGGATCTATCACGCCGACGGCGACATCTGGTGCCGCGGTCGAATGTCGACGATGATCGAGCTGGGTGTCGGCTTCAACATGGATATGGCCGCGCGCGACAACGTGGTGATGAACGGGATCATGCTCGGCCTGAGTCCGCGTGAGGCACGACGCCGCTACGACGCCGTGATCGACTTCGCCGAGCTTCGCGAGTTTCAGGACCTGAAGCTCAAGAACTACTCGTCCGGCATGCAGATCCGGCTCGCGTTCTCGGTCGCGATCCAGGTCGATGCCGAGATCCTGCTGATCGACGAGATCCTCGCGGTCGGCGACGCGAACTTCCAGCAGAAGTGCTTCGACGTGTTCAACGACCTGCGCGACGCGGGCAAGACGATCGTGCTCGTGACCCATGACATGGCCTCTTTGCAGCGGTTCTGTCACCGAGCGCTGCTGCTCGAGCGCGGCAACACGGTCCATCTCGGCGAGCCCCACGATGTCGCCGACCGTTATCTCGAGCTGAACTTCGGCCGTGACCCGGGCGTGATCGCCGGCGACGCCGACGGCCGGCCGGGGGATGGCGAGGCGCGGGTGATCGAGGTGTGGCTCGAGGACGAATACGGCCAGCGTCTGGCCGCCGCGCCGCAGCACACCCGCGTGGTGATCAAGGCCCGGGTCGCGTTCATGGTCGACCTGCTCAACCCGGCCGCGAGCCTGCACGTGTTCAACGAGGAGCACCAGCCGATGTTCTTCGCGACCACGCAGATCGACCACGAGCAGAGCGGTGCGTTCTCGGCCGGCGACGAGGTGGTGTTCTCGTTCATGTTCGACAACGTGCTGGCGCCGGGGCGCTACGGCCCGGTGATCCAGCTCGCGCACCGCGGCTCGGGCGTCGACGTGATCGACAAGTTCGAGGGCAGCTTCTCGTTCGTGGTGACCGGTTCGCTGGCGCTCGGCGGAATCTTCGACCTGCCGGTGACCTCGTCGATCGACCGCTCGCCGGCGCCGTCGCTGCGGAGCCCGGTATGAGCGTTCAGGCCGAGGCCGGCAGCACGGTCGTGACCAACACGATGATGGGCGATCCCGACGTCGAGCCGATCCCGTACGAGCGGCTCGGGCGCCCGATCGCCGGACCGCGGGCGATCACCGGCAGCTGGCGACGGTTTTGCTACCTGACGTTGAACATCGCGATCCTCAACTGGAAGATGCGGTTCTTCGGGTCCGCGCTGGGATACCTGTGGCAGCTGGTGCGCCCACTGCTGCTGTTCCTGGTGCTCTACCTGTTCTTCACCAAGGTCGCGAAAGTCGGCTCCGGCGAGGGGCCGAGTTATGACTACTACGGCGCACAGCTGCTGGCCGCGATCGTGCTGTTCACGTTCTTTCAGGAAGCGACGATGGGTTCGATCCGCAGCGTCGTCGACGGCGAGGTGATGGTCCGCAAGATCCAGTTTCCGCGGCTGGTGATCCCGCTGTCGAACGTGCTGCTGGCGCTGTTCAACCTGTCGCTGAACATGATCGTCGTGCTGATCTTCGCGCTGGCCGCGGGCGTCAGGCCGATGCTCAGCTGGCTGGAGGTGCCGCTGATCATCGGTCTGATGGTCGTGCTCTGCACCGGCATCGCGATGCTGCTGTCGGCGCTGTTCGTGTACTTCCGTGACATCCAGCCGATCTGGGAGGTCCTCACCCAGGTCCTGTTCTACGCCTCCCCGATCATCATCACCGTGGTCACCGTGCAAGAGCACCTGAGCCCGACGATGCTCAAGCTCTACATGCTCAATCCGCTCGCGGTGATCTTCCAGTCGTTCAAGCACGCGGCGATCAACCACGACACCCCGAGCGTCGGTGCGCTGCTCGGCTCCAGCGCGCTGGTACTGATCCCGATCGCGATCGTGCTGGTGATCTTCGGTGTCGGTCTGTATACGTTCAACCGGATCGCGCCGCGCGTCGCCGAGGATCTGTAGCGGTCAGTAGCCGCCGAGCGCCGGCCAGACATAGTCGGAGATCATCCGCACGTCGGGCGAGGCATCGATCACGTCCTGGACGGATGACTTGTATTGGGCGAGCGTCTGCTGCTGCAGCCAATGTGCATAGGCGAGCAGGTCAGGTGCCATCTCCGAGCACCACAGCGGGTAGCCGTCGGCGGCCGCGTACTGCGACAGCTTCGGCACCGACTGCAGGCCCTCGAACGTCGTGTCGTAGCAGTGAAACGCGGCCACCTGCGCACCGACGGGATGGGCGTTCATGACGGTGTGCAGCCACTTCACGTCCCAGGGCGAGGCGTCGGCCAGCACGCGGATCGCGCCGGGATCGTCCTTGGCCAGCACCGGTTCCGCCGCATCCCACACGGTCAGATACTGGGCGGGGGTCTCCGCCACCGTGTTGGTCCCGTCGGTCGCCGCGGACTCCTCGTTGCCGATCGCGAACGCCCATACCGGCCCGACGGACGCGAGCGTCTGCGAGATTTCGGTGGCGATCGTCGCAGGACTGTTGCCGCCGTCGTAGCGCAGCGTCAAATACAGCCGAGCGCCGGCGGCTCTGACCTGCTGCGCGCATCGAGCCGCGTCGCCGGCGACCACGTGCACCGGCGTCGTCTCCAGCCGGTAGATGTTGGCGCCGTAGCCGCCCATGAACGCGCTGACATCGAACCCGGGCTGGCCGCACTCGGCTTGGTCGGAGGCGGCGAAGTACGGGGTGGTCCGCGGCGTCGGCTTCGGCTTCGGCTTCGGGGTCGGCGGCGGCTTGGGCTTGGGTGTGGATCTGGCCTTCTGCCCCAGGAGCGCGCCGGCGTGCTCGGCGGCGGTACCGATCTGCGGCGCCTGCCCGAACCGCGGCCGTTGCGCAGCCGCCGGCGTGGCGCCGACGACGGCCGTGGCGAGCACCGCGACGATCAGCATCCGGACTCGGCCCGGAATCGCTGCGCGCACGATCGTGCGTGCGTTGCGCCCGGGCGCGAGGTAAGCGCCCATAGAGTCCTTTCCGCCCCAACGGATCTAGGCCTGTCGGGCCCGGATTCCGTCCGATTACGGCAACGATTTATATCGTGTCGGGGCGGCTTGGTCCAGTCGGCATCGCCCGTCGCCGGCTTCAGTCGGCGAGGGCGCCGATGAACCGGTCAAGCGCCTCCAGCCGTGGCCGCGGCCGATAGCCCTCGGCCGTCTGACGGCCGCCGGCGGCGAGCCGCGCGCGCAGCTCCGGGTCGCCCACCACTCGCGCGATCCCGTCGCGGACCGACGCGGTGGTCGGCTCGGCGATCAGGCAGTTGACGCCGTCTGAGCAGAAGTCGCGATTGCCGTCGGCGTCGGTGCAGACGACTGCGGCACCGGCTGCCATCGCCTCGAGGATCGGCAGGCAGAACCCCTCGTGGCGCGACGTTGCGACGAACACGGTCGCCTCGCGCAGCAGCCGGTCGACGTCGGCGTCGCTGGGGTCGACCACGTAGCGGATCCCGGGCTCGTCGGCGAGCTCGGGCTCGGACCCGAACAGCACCAGTTGCGGGCGCGGCGCCGACAGCGCCCGCCAGGCGGCGATCGTCAGCGCCAGGTTTTTGATCGGCAGCGAGCGACCGACCGCGAGCACCATGTCGCCCCGACGGGAAACCGGCTCGGTCGGTGGCTCGAGACGGGCCGGATCCAGCGCCGGCGAGATCAGCTGCGCGTTGACTCCCAGCTCGCCGAGCCGTTCGTGGTTCCAGCCCGAGGTCGTCAGGTAGCGGAACTCGGGTCGGTAGGTGTCCAGCACCTGGTTACGGGCGCTCGGGGCGTCCGGGTAGTAGCTGGTCTCGATGTCCTGCACGAAGTAGACGCCGACGCCGTGCACGACACTCGACCGCCATACCGGCATCGCGGTCTTCCACCAAGTCGCAACCTTGATCGCGTCCAGCGGCGTCAATTCGCGCTGGAGCTGCCCGTAGTCGGCGAAGGTCCGCACCGGGCAGCGTAGATCGAACCACTCCGGTGCCGGGCCGAGTGTCCACAGCTGGGCGTCGTGGCCGCGGTCGAGGAGGCCGTTGAGATGCTCGAACACGACCCGGTGGCCGCCACCGAGGGTCGCGTCCTCGGTCACGTAGACGATCCGCAGGCGCCCGTCGGGGCCGCGGACGGGCCGCGGGCCGAAGAACGTCGCCCAGCGGTCCCAGAACGCCCGCTGCGAGGCCAGCTCGCGCTCGCCCTGGACGCTGCCCCGGGTTGCCGACTCGTGGTGATGCAGCCGCGCCGCCGGCTCGTAGACGACCTCGTATCCGGCTTCCCATGCCCGCAGGCAGTAGTCGACGTCCTCGAATCCCATCGGGTAGCGCTCGTCGAACTCGCCGAGCTGCTCCAACGCCGCAAAGCGGATGTACATGCAGGCGCCGGTCGCCGCCAGCGTCGGTCCGGGCACGTCGGCCGGGCCCCAATCGGCTGGCCTGCCGCGGTAGCGATGATCAAACCAGTCGGGCGCGATGCGATTGCGGATCGTCCCGGCGTACTGGATCCGGTTCGTCGGATACAGCAGCTTCGCGCCCACGATCGCGATTTCCGCTCGTTGCGTCGCCGCGCGTTGCAGCGCCGCCAGCCAGCCCCGGGACGGCACCACGTCGGAATTGAGCAGCACGACGTCGTTGCCGCTGTGCCGCGCCGCCCGCAGGCCACGGTTGACGGTCGCCGAGAAGCCGGCGTTGCGCTCGCCGGCGAGCACCTCGACCCCGTCGAGCCGCCGCAGCGCCGCCACGTGCTCGGGCCCGCCGCCGTCGTCAGCGACGACGACCCGGACCATCGAGCTGGGCGTCGTCCGGCGGATCGCCGCGACCAGCGTCGCGACCAGCTCGGAATCGCGATAGCTCGGGATCACGACCGTCACCGGCCGGCCGTGCTGGCGGTACCAGCGGATCGCGTGCGCCGTGCGCCGGTTGCGCTCGTCGGCGAACGCCGCCAGCCGTCCGAGCGGCGTCGACCGCAGCGGAAAGACCACCGTCCGATACAGCAGCTGGCGCCAGCCGCGGTAACGGTAGGTCAGGTACACGCGGCGCGGCAGCTCGGCGAAGCGACCGCGTCGGCGGCCGTCGAGCGCCAGCGAGCGCCGGTCGTGGCCACTCAGCTGCGCAACATCCTTCTGAGCCTCCGCAACGGCACGATCAGCGGTCGCACATGACGCAGCATCCGGCGCCCGTACATCAGCATCTGATCGAGCTCCCTCGCCTGGGTGCGCGCCACCTCGGCGTCGGCGCGCGCGAGCGAGAGCTCCCCTTCGAGCGCCGCGATCCGGACGTTGAGATCGGGGATCTGCGACAGCCGTTGCTCGGCCGCGGTCAGCAGGTCCGCGAGCCGCTCGCGCTCGCCGAGGCGCTCGCGCAGCTCGGCCAGCTCGCGATCGCGGGCGTCGATCGCCCGGCTCTGGGCGTCGGCGGCGCTGATCCACTCGGCGAGCTCGAACGTGCCGGTCATCATCGCGAGCTGCCCGACCGCCGGCTCAGGACCGGTGCCGGCGATCGCGAGCGTGTACGTCTCGGTGTCGGGCCGGTCGGCGATCAACTTGCGAAGCTCGACACCGTCGACCTCGGTGTCGCCTCCGACCGCGTTGGCGTCATCGCCGAGGATCGCCGAGACCAGGTAGTCGTGCTGGCGCAGCAGTCGCACGTTGGGCAGACGCGCGGCGAGCTCGCCCGCGAGCTCCTCGGCGGTGAACTCATGGATGTGGTGGGGGTTGTCGGGCTGATAAACGCCCCGGTTGGGCGAGGAGATCAGCAGTACACCGTCCGGGGCGAGCACGCGCGTGAGCTCGTCGAGCACGGTCGACGGATCCGGGACGTGCTCGATCACCTCGAAGCAGACGATCAGGTCAAAGCGGTCGTCTTCGAGCTCCAGTGCTCGCAGGTCGCCGACCTGCAGCGTCACGTTGTCGGGCATCGTGGGCCCGACCTCGTTGAGCACCGACTCCGCGCGGTCGACGCCCACCACTTCGCGCGCGCCCGCCTCGCTCAACATCCGGCTGCCGTAGGCGGTGCCGCAGCCGGCGTCGAGCACCGTCCGGCCGGCCGCCAGTGCGGCCGCCCAGCGGTACCGAGCCAGGTGCTCGACCTCGATCAGCCGCTCGCGGTCGCGATCGGGGACGAACCGCTCCGAGATCCCGTCTTTGGCGCCTTCCAGGTCGATCTCCACCGTCCGGAGAGTACCCATCGCACGGCGACCGCTACCGCCGCGCGGCTACGATCGCCTGATGCCGCAGGTCGACCTGATCCTGTCGCCGGCGCAGCACTATTCGTCGCGCGAGCTGGCCGAGACGCTGCGCTACGAACTCGAGCTCCAAGACGTGCCGGGGGCGATCACGCTGGGTGAATTTCCGAGGCCGGAAATCGGACGGGTCCCGGTGTTGATCGATCCGCTCGGCTACCTGGCGGCGCAAGGGCCGCGGTCACTGCCGGCGCCGGCGCTGCTGCGCCGAACCGTGTTCGTCTGCCCCGGCCGTCAGATCGGGCTGTCCGAGCAGGCGATCGAACTGCTCGGGCTTGCCGGCACCGTGTTCGTCGACGACCAGCGGTCGGTCACGGCGCTGCATCGGGCCGGGGTCCCGGCGCGGCTGCTGCGACCCGGCTACACGAAGCTGCGCGACCACTACGAGCCCGGCGCGGAGCGGCCGATCGACGTGATGCTGATCGGCGCATACAGCGACCGTCGGGCGCGGCAGCTCGCGCGCGCGGCGGACGTGCTCGCGCGGCGCAACTGCCTGCTGCAGCTGTTCGACGGGCCGCCGGTGCCTGGCCCGACGACGTCGTTTGCGGCGGACGGCCGCTGGCCGCTGCTGGCGGCGACGAAAATCGTGATGCTCGTCCATCGTGACGACGATCCCGAGTTTGAGTGGCAGGCGGCGATCGACGCGATCCACGCGGGAGCGGTCGTCGTCTCCGAGCACGCTGCCGGGCTGTCGCCGCTGGCCGCCGACCAGCAGCTGCTGGTCGCCTCGCCCGAGTCGCTGCCGTTCGTCGTCGATCGGCTGCTGTCAGACCCCGACCGGCTGGCGGCGCTGCGGGAGGCGGCATACGCCCGGCTGAGCGTGTGGATCCCGTATGCGCTGGGGGTCTCGATCCTCCGGGCGACGCTCGTCGAGCTCGTCGGCGAGCCGATCGAGCCCTCGGCACCGCTGACCGGAACCGGGCTCGATACCCAGCGCAACCCCACCGCTCGCGAAGCGGCCGTTGTCGAGCTGGTCTCCGCGCCGCCGGCGACGGGCGACGATGCGCGCGCGCATCGGCTGCAGCGCGAGGTCGACGATGCGCGCCGCGAGAGCGGCGAGCTGCGACGGCGGCTGGCCGATCTGCAGGCGACCGTGATCGGCTCACTGCGCGGCGACCGGCCCGAGCCGACGCTCGCGTTCCAGAGCCCCGCATGGAGCGCCCGCCCGGAGCCGCGGGTGACCGTGGTCACGGTCGTGCAACGGTCAGACGACGATTCGCTCGCGACGCTCGATTCGCTCGCCGCGGCGCGCTATCCCGATGCCGAGCTGATCGTCGTTGGCGACTCGCTGCGAGCTGCCCAGCGGCAAGGACTGCGGTCCTGGCTGGCGGCGCGCCCGCGCCTGCCGTCGCGGTTTTTGACCCCTGACCTGGGGCTGACCCACGGAGCAGCGCGAAATCTCGCGCTGGAGTGGGCGAGGGGCCGTCACTGCTTGTTGCTCGATCCCGGGCAGCTCGCTCACCCGCGCCTGCTGGAGGTGCTCGTGCCAACGCTGGAAGGCCTCGACGGGGTGGTGTTCGTCTACCCGATCTGCGCGATCGACGGGGAGGCCGAGCCGTTCGTGCGGGCCGGCGGCAGCTCACTGCTGAGCTACCTCGGCTGGGATCCGGCCGCGCTGCGTCGCGGCAACCCGATCCAGTGCCCCGCGCTGATCGAGCTCGAGGCGCTGCGGCAGCTGGGCTGCTTCGCCAGCGACCCGCTGCTCGACGGCTGGGAGGACTACGACCTCTGGTGCCGGATCGCCGAGCGCGACTGGCGCGGGCAGCTGGTTCCCCAAATCCTCGCCAGTCGCCGCGAGTCGGGGACCTCGCCGCTGCTGCGGGTCCTCGACCCGGTGCCCGGACCGGCCACGGCGGCGCTCGCCGAGCGTTCGCCGGTGCTGCTGGCCGACGCGTTCACGCGGTGATCGGCGCCCAGTCGCCGATCAGGCGGGCGCGGCCATCCGGCTGAGATCGGCTCGATCGGTCCGATACCACGGGCTGTAGTACGGGTCGCGGGCGACTCCCTCCGCCCACCGCTCGCGCAGCCGCGCGAACAGCCGCAGGTCGTTGTCGGGCCGCTCCGGGGCTGTCAGCGACACCCGTACGTCGGGGACCAGCACCGATCGCCGGCCGATCGCCGCCAGCCGCAGGCAGTAGTCGATCAGCGCCAGTTCGCCCAACGCCGCGTCGATCCCGCCGAGCCGCTCGTAGGCCCCCCGGTCGGTGACGATCAGACCGCTCAGCGCGATCACGTTCGTGACGATCGCCGGGGCGACATCCGGGCGCAGCCCATGGTGGATCCACAGGGGGATCCCGTTCGGCATCGCGATGCCGGCGTGTGCGATCGCGCCGGCGGGCGAAAGCACGATCGGTCCGGCGGCGCCGATCTCGGTCCGCGCGGCGTAGCCGACGAGGCGCTCGAGCCAATCGTGGGTGAGCCCGTGGAGGGGATGGGGCGCGAGCACGATCCGGTCGCCGTCGGCGCGCCGGGCCGCGGCCGCGAGTGCGCCGGCACGGTCGGCGACGGGATCGGCGGTGACGACCGTCACTCGGCTCGGCGCCAGGCCGCCGGCGTGCAAGGCGTCGACGATCGCCGCGTGATGCTGGGCCGGCGACGCGACGATCACACGCGGTTGCGCCAGCGATTGCGATACCAGCGTCCGGGCCGCCTGCGTGATCCCGCGCTCGTCGGTGGCCGCGAGTGCGAATGTGACCGTCGCGGAGGACTGCGAGCGGTGGATGATCCGGTGCATTCCCGGGTGCTTGGCGAACTGCACCTCGGCGTCGGTCCCGAGCCGCTGCAGGTAGTCGGAGATCGTCCCCGGCTGCGCGAGGTAGGCATATGGCTTTGCCTCCTCGCCGCCCGCGGTCGAGGCGGCGTGTGCCCGCCAGTGGTACAGCACCTGCGGGATGTGCGCGACGCGGGCGCCGCGCTCGATCAGTCGCAGCACCAGGTCGTAGTCCTGGCAGCCGTCAAAGCGCGAGTCCATCCCGCCGACCTCGTCGACCAGCGCCCGGCGGTAGACGCCGAGATGGCACGTGTACATCGCCGTCTCGAACTGCTCGGGCGACCAGCCTGGCTTCTGGTGCCACTGCAGCCGTTCACCGTCGACCGAGATGATGTCCTCATCGCTGTAGACCATGTCCAGCGCCGGCTCGGCGGCGAGCCGCGCCGCAACGGTCGCCAGCGCCGCGGGCGCGAGCAGGTCGTCGTGGTCCAGCAGCGCGATGTAGTCGCCGCCGGCAAGCGCCAGTGCTGCGTTGGTCGCCCCGGAGATCCCCTGGGCGCGGTCGTGGCGGTGAACCCGCACGCGGGAGTCGGCCGCGGCCGCTGCGTCGAGTACGGCGCGCACCTCCGGGTCGCGGGAGCCGTCGTCGGTGATGCACAGCTCCCAGCGGTCGTAGGACTGTCCGCGGACCGATTCGAGCGCCTCGCGCAGCATCGTCGGCGGTGGATCATGGACCGGCATCAACACTGAGATCGACGGGCCGGCCGCTCCGAATTCGGCTGACGGCGGCGCAGCTGCGGGCGCGGCCGGCGCGGGCGACAGTGCCCCATGCAGGACCGGCTCAGACCACAGCGCGCGGCCCACATAGCGCGGGCGCGCCCGTCCGATCCGCTGCACCGCGAAGGCGAGCGCGACGGTCGACTGCGGCAGCTCGCACGCCAGCCGAACGCCTGCCGGCCGGCCGTGGGCGCGATCGGACGCGAGGATTCGTTGCCACTGGCGCACCCATCGCCCGTCGGCGCCGCGTGCCCAGACGGTGGCCGCGACCATCCCGCGGCCGTCGCGCCAGTCGTGCGCCAGCAGTTTGACGCGGGCGCGCAGTCGGATCTGCCCGGCCGCCAGCATCGGCACCACATACCAGCTGCCTGCCGACTGCAGCAGCCCGCGGCCGAGCTCGCCGTCGATCCCGACCGGCCAGCCGGCGCCGTCACCGCCGCCGCGGTCTTCGGGCCGCAGCGATGCGAGCGCGAGCGCGGTCGGGTCGTCGTCGCGCCGCGAGTCGGCAAGCGCGGTGACGAGCCGTCGTCCGGCGTCCGTCGCTGGGCCTGCGCCGCGCATTCGAGACCGAGGGTAGCCCGGTCTGATCCCAGCAGCCCGCGGGCTCAGCGGTCGCGACGCAGCGTGAAATCGCCGCGGTCGGCGCGGTAATTCTGGTTGTAGAACGGATCCCCGGCGTGGGCGCTGGCCCACCGTTTGCGCAGGCGCCACAGGCTCGGCAGGTCATTCCCGCGCCGGTCGGGGATCGTGGCCTGCAGCCGCGCGTCCGGGACGAGCACGTTGCGATCGCCGCCCTCCAGACCGCGCAGGCAGTACTCGATCAGTGCGAGCTCCCCGTATTCGGGGTCGAGCCCGCCAAGCCGTTCGTACCGCGTGCGCGAGGTGATGACCGTGCCGCTCAGCGCCGCGACGTTGTAGACCGACGTCCCGTAACCGAAGAAGTCGTCCATCGAGGACCGCGTGCCGTGCAGCAGCGGCAGCGCGATGCCCTCGGGCAGCGCGACGCCCGCGTCCTGGATGCGGCCGTCAGCGGCAAGCACGACCGGTCCCGCCGTGGCAATGCCAGGCTCGGCGCTGTAGCCGATCAGTCGTCGCAGCCAGTCGTGCGTGACGCCCGCCGCCGGGCCGCTCATCAGCAGCAGATGCTCGGCTCGGGTACGTGCCGCGGCTTGGCGGAGGCGGCGCTCGTTCGTGGAGCCGTCGTCGGCCGGCACGATCGTCGTCCGCGAGTCGTCGATGCCGGCTGCTCTGAGCGCCGCCGCGACCGCGTCGACCGCCGCCGCGGTAGTTGACACCACGACCCCGAATCGGGTGTGCGGCTGCGCCGTCCATGAGCGCGCGGCGGCCGCGATCCCGTCGGCGTTGTCGCAGCCCAGCACGAGCTCGACGGTCGTCGTGTCGGCGACGCGGTGCGCGACCCGGTACAGGCCGGGCGGCCCGAAGCCGACCTTGGCCGGCGTCTCGCGGCGGGCGAGATGGCCCTCGATCGCGTTGCGCGCCGACACGTAGGCGTAGGGCTTGGCATCGCCGCCGGCGGTCGAGGCGAGGTGCGCGCGCCAGTGATAGAGGATCTCGGGGACGTGCGCGACCCGGTCGCTGCGCTCGATCAGCCGCAGGATCATGTCGACGTCCTGGGAGCCGTCGTAGGCGCTGCGGAAACCGCCGATCTCCTGTACCAGGCTGCGCCGATAGACCCCGAGATGGCATGTGTAGCCGTTGGTGCGCAACGTGTCGGGTGACCACGCGGGCTTGTGGTGGACCCAGATCTGGCGGCCGTCGAGGAGGATGTCCTCGTCGCTGTAGACCATGTCGAGCCCGGGATCGCGGACGAGCGCCCCGGCGACCGAAGCGAGCGCGTCGGCGGTCAGCGTGTCGTCGTGGTCCAGCAGCGCGATGTAATCGCCGGACGCCGCCGCCAGCGCGGTATTGGTGGCCGCGGCGATCCCGCGTCCGTGCTGATGGCGCGTCAGGACGATCCGCGGGTCATCCTCGGCATATCCGCGCAGGGCGGCGATCACGTCCGGGTCGCGGGAGCCGTCGTCGACCAGGCACAGCTGCCAGCGCGGGTACGTCTGGGCGATCACGGAGTCGACCGCTTCGTGCAGCATGAACAGGGGTGGGTCGTGCACCGGCATCAGCACCGAGATGCTCGGCTCGGCGGCCGTGCCCGTCGGCGAGCGCTCAGCTCCGATCGCCACCGGCGCCGCCAGCGGGTCGAGCAGCGCCGGCTCGAGCCACAGCGCCCGCGCGACTGCCCGCGGACCGGGAGGTTGCGCCTCGATGATCAGTCGCAGAGCGACCGCGTCGGCCGGCACGTGGCAGGCGATGCGCCGCCCGCGCGGGCTCCCGCCGCGGTTGGCGGCGAACACGACGCCCCGCCACAGCCGTCGGCTTGAACCGTCGCCGCGCGTGATTTCCACCGTGCCGCGGACCCCGCCTCGGCCGTCTCGCCAGTCGTGCGGCAGCAGCTGGATACGCCCTTGCAGGCGCACGTCGTGGTCGAGCGTCAGCGGGTAGGTCACCGCCGCCGGCGCTCCCATCAGCAGACCGCGGCCGAACAACCCATCGACGTCGACCGTCCAGCGGCTGTCGGCCGACGGTTCGTCCAGCTCGCAGCGCAGCGCGGACAGCGGCAGCCGGGTGCCGGCGGGCGCCGACCGGCGCCTGCGAGCAGCGTGCAGGGCGTGGTGGGCGAGCGACCGCATCTGGCTAGACGGCGACGCGGTGGCGGCCGCTGATCCGCCATCGCGCCAGCGGGCCGCCCTCGACGCCGAAGAACCCCCAGACGAGCAGGCCCGACGCCCCGACGCCGGTGAGGAACAGGATCAGCGCCAGCGCATCCATGGCGTCGGTGGTTCCCTGGTATTTCCACCAGAAATCCGGCAGCCCGACGTTCAGCGTCTTCTCGGGGTAGGAGAGATTGATCGTCGCGAAGCGGCCGCCTCTCGGGTGATAGGAGAACGTGAAGCCACTGCCGGTCGTCTTCCATGCCACCCATGAGGCGAGCACCTCGCTGGAGAACAACAGCGGCGAGACCTCGGGAATCCACCGTGGCCCGTCGTCCCCGTAGGGTGCGGCTTGCGCGCGGGTGACGTCGTAGACCGGCTGGCCCGCGTACTGCTCGGCCAACCACACCGAGACTCCGTACGGCGTGAAGACCGCACCGACCTGGATCACGAACGCGACCAGCGCCGTCACGAGGGTGATCCGCCAGCGGCGCGGGCCCCGGGTCCACCACGCGAGCGGCAACAGCAGCAGCCAAGCCGATGGCACCAGGTACCGCGGTCCCCAGGTCTCATCCGCCCAGCCGCTCTTGATCGCGATCACGAGCGTGTTCGGGAGCACCGCGGCCAGCACCGCGATCGCGAGGATCCGGTCGCGGCGCCACATCGAGCGAAAGCCGATCAAGCCGAGGATCACCAGCGGGCTGTAGAGCAGCAGTCCCTTGCCGGGGCTCGCGAACAGGCCGGCCGCGCTGAACGGCGCCGACAGCACGTTGAGCGAGTAGACGTCGTCGAAGTTGGTCACCGACCCGGTGCGGTAGGCGTTGTACCAGCCGATCGCGACAATCCAGATCAGCAACGGCGCGGCCGCCGCCGCGAGCCGCCCGAGCTGCTCGCGGCGCGAGAGCCGGTCGAACCGTTCGAACAGCAGCGGCAGGATCCCGAGCATGAGGACCGGCATGAATCCCATCGACGCGGCGGCCCCGCCCGCGACCACCCCGGTCAGCGCCCATCGCCCGTAGGACCCGCGCGAGGCCCACGCCGCCGCTACGAACGAGAGCGCCAGCAGCGCCATCCCGGTCGTCTCCATGCCCATCTTCGAGTACGGCCAGATGATGCTGCCGAACGCCGCCAGGGCAGCGACCACCAGCGCCCGCCGGGTCTCGACGCCGCGCAACGTCAGCAACGCGAAGATCGCCAAGACGGTGACCGCGGCCATGAACGGGTCAAACAGCTCCAGCATCTGCCGGCGCCATCGCCAGGTCTGCGCGTCTGAGCTGATCTTGTCCATCGCCAAGCCGACCGCGAAGAACGGAGCCTCGATCAGCGGCTGCGTCAGCCCGGTGCGGCTATAGCGCCGGCCGTCTCGGCCCGGGATGCCCTGCCCGCTGATCGGGTTACCGGGCTCGACGACCAACTGGCCATCCTCGACCAGGCCCGCGGAAACGGCCGCGGTCTCGTCCTCATAGCCGGAAAAGGTCCCGGCCGTCAGCCCGTAGACCGCGAACGCCGCGATCGCCAGCAGCAGCCCGAGCGTCGCCGTGCGCCGAGGCTGCAGCCGCGCGAGGCGGTCTCCGACGCCCGGTCGCTGCGCACGCTCGGGGCCAACGGTCTGACTCACCGGCGGGAACCCTACCGAGCATCCGGACAAACAGCAGAACGCCCATCCTGCTGCGAGGAGGCAGACGGGTTACGGCGGCGGTAGTCACCGCGCGAGAGATGATGCTCGAGCCAGACGTAGAGCACGATGAACGCGTAGCGGCTGCCCATCTCGTTGAGGTGGAGCTTGGATTCGCCACGGGTGCGGTTGGTCCAGCTGACCGGTACGACCGCGAAGTCAAAGCCGCGGACGATCGCCTTCAGCGGCAGCTCGACGGTCAGGTTGAAGTGGTTGGAGAGCAGCGGCTGAACCTGCTCGATGACCTCGCGCCGGTAGGCCTTGAAGGCGTTGGTCGTGTCGTTGTAGCCGTGCTGAAACAGCAGCCGGATGCCGGCGTTGACGATCCGGTTGAGCACCAGCTTGAGCTTCGGGTAGTCGTAGGTCCGCCCGCCGTTGCCAAAGCGGGTGCCGAACGCGCAGTCATAGCCCTGCTCGAGCACCCGGTAATAGAGCACCAGGTCCTTCGGCGAGTCCGACATGTCGGCCATCATCACCGCGACGGCATCGCCGGTGTACTCCGCGAGGCCGGCGCGGACCGCGTGCCCGAACCCGGGCGGTAGCGGCGAGCGCACGCAGCGAACGTTCGACCGGCGCGCCGCGAGCTCGCGGACCCGGTCGCCGGTGCCGTCGCCGCTGGCGTCGTCGACGACGACGATCTCGTAGTCGATCTCGTGTCGCTCGAGTTCGGTCGCGGTTTGCTCGACGGTCTGCGCGATCGAGCCGGCCTCGTTGTGCGCGGGGATGACGACCGACAGCTTCACGAGACCGGCTGCCAGGCGTCCGCTTTGTGAGCGTGGATCTCACGCAGGATCGCCGGCACGTCGTACGTGGCCCGCCAGTCGGGATAGTCGGTCTTGAACGGCGCCAGATCCGAGATCCACCAGCGGTGATCGCCGATCCGGTTGTCACCCGAAAGCGTCCACTGCAGCTCGCGGCCGGTGATCCGCTCGCACTCGGCAATCGCCTCGAGCATCGAGCAGTTGCTCTCGCGTCCGCCGCCGATGTTGTAGACCGCGCCCGGACGGGGGCGGCGATGGAACGCGTCGAATGCGGCCGCCAGATCGGCGGAGTGGATGTTGTCACGGACCTGCTTGCCCCCATAGCCGAACACCGTGTACGGCTCGCCGAGCATCGCGCAGCGCATCAGGTATGACAGGAACCCGTGCAGCTGAGCGCCCGCGTGATTGGGCCCGGTCAGGCAGCCGCCGCGGAAGCACACCGTCGGCATCTCGAAATAGTGGCCGTACTCCTGCACGAGCAGGTCGGCCGACGCTTTCGAGACGCCGAACAGCGAGTGGGTCGAGCGGTCGATCGACATCGATGTGTCGATCCCACGGTGATACCGGTGACCGGCCGGTAGATCCAGCCGAAGCTCGTGCTCCACGAGCGGCAGGAAGTTCGCCAGATCGCCATACACCTTGTTCGTCGAGCAGAACACGAACGTGGCGTTCGGGGTGTGCGTGCGGGCCGACTGCAGCAGGTTCAGGGTGCCGTTGGCGTTGACGGTGAAGTCGGTGTGGGGGTCCGACGCCGCCCAGTCGTGCGAAGGCTGGGCCGCGGTGTGGATCACGAGCTGCAGCGAGCGCGCATGGTCGGCGAACAGCCGGTCGATCCGATCGGCGTCGCGGATGTCGAGCTCGAGCGACCGAAATGAGTCGGCGAACTCCGACTGAAGCCGACCGGTGTTGGCGGCAGTCGAGGCGCCAGGGCCGAAGAACCGGGCCCGCATGTCGTTCTCGACCCCGATCACGTCGAATCCGGCACGGACGAAATGGGCGACTGACTCCGAGCCGATCAGCCCTCCGGAGCCGGTGACGATCGCGGTCGGCACCAGGCGCAGTCAAGCAGGAACACTGCCGCTCCCGCGTCCGGTTACCGTTCCGGCGCGATGTCCCTGCGGTCCTTCGGCGTTCGACGAGCCCTGCGCGCCGCTGGGATCGTCGCCTTGCCGCTGCTGCTGGCGATCGTGCTGTTCGCCCCCTCGACGGTCGGCGGCAAGGTGCTCTCGCCGGCCGACCTGACGCTGCTGCAGGCGCCGTATCCGCAGCCGCCCCCGGGCACACGAGCCGGGAACCCGTTGCAGTACGACGCCGCCTATACGTTTGAACCGGATGGGCTGCAGGTACGCGCGGCGCTGCGCGATCTGCGACTGCCGGTCTGGTCGCCGCTGCTGGCGGCCGGGACGCCGTTGCTGGCCACCCAGCAGACCGCGCCGCTGTACCCGCTGACCTGGCTGGGCGTGATCTTTCCCTACTGGCACTCGCTGGTTTGGATCGCGGTACTCAAGCTCGCGCTTGCAGCGCTCGGCACGTATCTGTTCGGGCGCGCGCTCGGCCTCAGTCGCTGGGCGTCGATGCTGGCCGCGATCTCGTTCGCGTTCGGCTGCTATCTGATCGACTGGCTCGAGCACCCGCACTCGAACGTCTACATCCTGGCGCCGTGGCTGTTGTTGTGCACCGAGTGCTGCAGCCGCCGCGGTCGCCTCCGCGACGGCGGCTATCTCGCGGTGCTGACGGGCCTGGCAGTGCTCGGTGGCCAGCCGGAGGCGGCGTTCATCGTGCTGTCAGCCGCGGCCGGCTGGCTGCTGTATCGGCTGCTCGCCCCGTCAGCGGCGCTGCGCCTGCGGGTGCTCGCGCTGTGGCTGGCGGGCGTGGCGGTCGGCGTCGGGATCGGTGCGGTGATGGTGCTGCCGTTGATCGAGATGCTGCGGCTGTCGCCGGGATATTCGCGCAGCGTTCCGGCGCTCGGGCCGAAATTCCTCTACAGCCTGCTGTTTCCCGAGTGGTGGGGGAGACCGACCGGCGGCGGTCAGGTACCGGGTCCGGCGAACTTCGCCGAGCGCACCTTCTACGTCGGGGTGCTGCCGCTGGTCCTCGCCGGAGCCGGGTTCTGCGGCCGGCGCCCGCGCTCAGACCAGCTGGCGATCGCCGGCGGCCTGGTGGTGTCACTGGTGATCGCGCTCCGGCCCGGGCCGATCGGCACCGTGCTCGCGCATCTTCCAGGGTTCGACACGATCGACCTGCAGCGCTATCTGATCGTGACCTCGCTGGCGTTGGCGCTGCTGGCGGCGTTCGGGCTCGACGCGCTGCTGGAGGCGACCGCCGCCGAGCGCCGGCGGATCATCGCCGTCGCGGCGCTGATCGTGATCGTTCCGGCGGTCGCGATGATCGCCACCCACCTCTCCTGGCTGGACGGGCTCGGTCAGGCTGCGCACCGGCTCGTCGATCGCGACCTGGTGCTCGACGGCAGTGGGCTCGCGCTGGCCTCGGTCCTGCGCTGGCTGTTGCTCGGCGGGCTGTCGATCGCGGCGATCGCGGCTCTCTGGCGGTGGCCGCGGGCGCCGCTCGCGCTCGCCTGCGTGCTGGCGCTGACCGCGGTCGACCTGATGCTGGTCAACTGGGGCTACAACAACTCGATCACGACTCGGCAGGCGCAGCCGGCGACACCCGAGGCGGTCCAGGTGATGCGGCACATCACCCGCTCCGGCGGGCGAGTGGTCGGGCTCGGGTCGGCGATGCTGCCGAGCGTGGGTTCGCGCTGGGGGTTGGCGCAGGCCAACGGCCCCGAGAACCCGCTCGTGCAGCGCGACAGCCGGCTGGCCGACGACCTCGGCGCGGTGCAGCCCAGCGCGTCGTTGGTCACGTTCCCGGGGACGGATCCCCGCACCCCGAAGCTGCTCTCGCTGCTCGGCGTCAAGGCGGTGATCCTGCCCGCCGGATCGCTGATCGGCAGCAAGCTGACAACGGCGCCGGTGCTCGACGGCGACCCGATCGCCTACAACGGCGCCGACGGCGTCGTCGTCCGGATCCCGGGGGCGTTGCCGCAGGCGTTCGTCGCCTACCGCTGGCGCGCCAGCCGATCGGAGGACGAGTCGATCCTGATGGCCGCCGCCGGCGACGCCCGCGGCGATCGCGATGACCCGGCGATCGAGACGTCCGCGACCGCGCGGGGCGCAGGCGCTCAGATCACCGCCGACGCCGCTGCGCCGGCGGCGACCGTGGCGCGGTTGCGTCGTCAGTCGACGACCGCGGTGACGGTCGACGTGCGTGCGCGGGCCGCGGGTCAACTGGTTGTGCTTGACACGTATTACCCCGGTTGGCACGCGACGGTCGACGGCCGCTCGGTGCCGATCCGTGCGGCGAACGGTGCGTTTGACGCGATTGCGGTGCCGAAGGGGTCGCACGTGGTGCGGCTGTCGTATCACCCGACGAGCGTTCGCGACGGTGTCATCGTGTCCTTGGTGTCGCTGGCGCTCGCGCTGGCGGCGATCGTGTTCGGGGCGGGGGTGCCGGGGTGCGTGCGGCGGGTTGAAGCCCGCGAGTGCGAAGCAAGCCCGGCATAGCGGTGCGAGGCGAGCAATCGGCCGGGTCGGCCGGGCCGCGGCGTGGGAGTTTTAACGAACACCAGTGGTTGAAAATGCCCGTCACCCGCGATCGCCGGCGCTCCGGCTCGCGGTGTCCGTCCCGCACCGTCAGGGCGCAAACGGGGCGGGGCCGTCCCGGGCCGGGTAGCGGGCTGGCGGGTGATGGCCGTCCCGGGCGGGGTAGCGGGCTGGCGGGTGATGGCCGTCCCGGGCCGGGTAGCGGGCTGGCGGGTGATGGCCGTCCCGGGCCGGGTAGCGGGCTGGCGGGTGATATATCGCCGTTTGCTCGCCACGCCGCCGGTGCAAACGGCGATCCAGGACCTTGTGCGTCTCGGATATCCCTTTGCGCCGGCACGAGACCGAGCAGAGGGACTTTCGCGACACGTGCCCCGAACCCGGGTCGGCAACGGCGGCAACGCGAGCAGGTCGACGCGGCGGCGTGATCGCCGAACCCCGACCCGCCTGGACCCAACCCGTCCGGATCACACGCCAACCCGCGCCGCGCGGATCACACGCCAACCCACGCGGACCACGCTCGCGCACCGGCCGGCGTCTCAGCTCACGAGCGCGGCCCGGACCGCCCGCTCGTTGGCGGCGATCCAGGCGTCGATCTCGGCCAGGATCGAGCGAGCGTCGTGGCGCGGTCGCCACTCGCTGCGCTCCACCAGCCGCGAGCAGTCCGACAGGTACAGCGGTAGGTCGCCCGGGCGAGTCTGGTCCGAGCGCTCGACCTCGACGACGTTGCCGGTGATCTCGGCGCACAGTGCGCTGGTCTCAAGCAGCGAGAGACTGATCTCGCGCCCGCCGCCGACGTTGACGGTCTCGCCGTCCCAGCCGTCGGGGTCGCGAACCTGGTGCTCGAGCAGGTCGACGAGGTCCTCGACGTGCAGCAGGTCACGCACCTGTTTGCCGGAGCCTCCGAAGCCGATGTAGCGCAACGGTCGGCCGAGTCGGTGGGCGAGCACCCAGAAGCTGAACACGCCCTGGTCGACTCGGCCCATCTGCCAGGGGCCGGCGATCACGCCGCAGCGGTCGATCACCGCCCGCAGTCCGTACGCCGCTCGGTACTCCTCGATCAGCAGCTCGGCCGAGAGCTTCGTGGTGCCGTACAGCGTCCGTGCTCCGTCAAGCGCGAACCGTTCCGAGATCCCGTTCGGCGACACGCCGACGGTCGATTGGTCGTCGGCGAGCTCGAAGCGCGTCTCGGCTTCAACCAGCGACAGGCCCTGCAGTGGCGCCACCGGGTACACGCGGCTGGTCGACAGAAACACGAACTGGGCGCCGCGCCGGCGTGCGAGCTCGAGGCAGTGGTAGGCGCCAACGAGGTTGCTCGAGACGACGTAGCCGGGGCTGCCGTCGGTCCCGGCCAGCACCGACGGCTCGGCCGAGCACTCGACGATCGCGTCGAGCTCGCCAAGCGCGAGCAGGTCGTCGAGCACGCGAACATCGCCGTGCTCGAATGCGACGCCGACCTCGCGAAGGCGTGCCAGGTTCAGCTCCGAGCCGCGGCGCCTGAGGTTGTCGAGCGCGACCAGCTCCCAGTCGGGGTGGCGGGCCGCGAATCCGACCGCGACGCTCGAGCCGATGAAGCCGGCGCCACCGGTGATCAGCACGCGCAAGCCGATCAATCTAGACGGCTCGGCCCGGTTCGGTCAGTCGGCGCGCTCGCCGCGGCCGACGATCCGGCGCACGCCCGTCGCGGCTCGTCTGGCCGGCTCGGTCAGGCGCCAACTGCGCGAGCCGACCACCTCGGCCAGCAGGCCCGCCATCCGCTGCTGTGATGCGGTCAACGCCTCGACGGCGGCGCGTTCGCGCGCGAGCTGTCGGCCCAGCTGCAGCCTGGATGCCTCCAGCTCTCCGACCTGCGCCGTCAGCCGCTGGATCGTGGCGCCCGCCTCCGCGTGGCTGTTGAGCGCTTGAATCCGGGCGGTCTCGAACGCGGCCGTCTCGGCGGCGAGCGGTGCGGTCACGCGCAGCGGCTCGGGCACATCCAGGATTGCGGTCTCGAGCGGCAGGCTCGACAGCCATTCCCACAGCTGCCCTTGGTGGCCGGTCAGCATCACGTCGCGTTCGCCGTCGCCGGCGACGTTGTGCCGCAGCCCGCGATCGAGCCAATCGCTGCCGGCATCTGGTGAGGCACGCCGGCGACGGCCAGGATCCAGCTGCGCGCCGACTGACGACAACAGCGCGGCCGCCGTCTCGGGCGAGCTCAGCAGTCGCGCGTACTGGACCGGGGTGACCGAGCACCCATGTAGGTGCCCGAGCGTGCGCGTCATCTGGTTTTCCCACGAGGCGAGCGAGAACGGCCAGGGCGTGCCATCTCGCCGCTGCAGCGACCGCGCGATCTCGACTGGGTGGCGGATCACCAGCACCGGGTGCAGCCGCCGCCCGATGATCGGGTTCCACAGCGTCATCATGACTCCGAGCCGAGGATCCTTGATCGCGACCGGCCGGCCGAGTGACTCGTCGATCAGACGTTTGAACAGCGCGGCGATCTGAGGCTCAAACCGTCCGCGGTGCGCCTCCAGTTGCGCGTCGGTCGGGGGGTCAAACCAGCTACCGCCGACGAACGACAGGATCTCCTCGTTGAGCGCGAAGATCGCCCGGTGCTCGTAGTAGCCGCCGGGGTTCGCGTCGGTTGCCGGCATCAGCTCGTCCGGGCCGCCGAGGTGGTAGCCGGCGGCGGC
Source organism: uncultured Solirubrobacteraceae bacterium (assembly GCA_963714245.1). Taxonomy (GTDB): domain Bacteria; phylum Actinomycetota; class Thermoleophilia; order Solirubrobacterales; family Solirubrobacteraceae; genus Palsa-465. The sequence continues at coordinate 1,007,190 of CAVQNR010000005.1, forward strand.
GAACAGGCCCGCCACAGCGGAGGTGCCGCTGCGGCTCATCCCGTGGATCACGGCACCGATGCGGTTCTCGGACCGATGATCGCGGCCGGCCTGTCCGTCCGCGGTCACCTCGGTTGACCTCCCCCCGGATCCCTGAGCGCCAGGCGCCTGGTCTCGAGGTCACCCGTCCGGCCGCGATCGACGTAAATGAGGTGGTCGAAGCGCAACGGCTCATCCGCGTGCTCGACCCGTTGCCGGCGGTTGTTCCAGTGCGAGATCTCGACCGATGAGGACTCGGCGTATCGCCCGTCGCGGCCGTCGCGGCCGTCAGCCGCCGGATACCAGTCGAGATGACGCGCCTCAAACGGGAAGTAGACGCGGATCCCGTGCTTGAGCCGATGGAAGTCCTCACCGCGACGATGCAGGGCGAACGTCGTGTCGATCGGCGCCGCCAGAAATGCCGTGGGGCCGGCCGATGTCCGAGTCCACTTCGGCTGCTGGCCCCAGAACTGCTCGACGTGTCGGTTGAGCGCCCGGTTGCGCAGCGGGTATGCGGTTGGGATGTCGCGCACCCGGAGCATCGGGCCGACGCATTCAGACCAGGCGAAGCGGTCGAGCAGCTCGCCATAGATTCGCAGGGCGCGGTGGTCGGCGATCGAGAGGTCGACATCGCAATCGGTGGCGGCGTACGGACGGCTCGGCGAGCCGCCGAAGAAGCCGCGCACCATCTCGTTGATCGAATCCAGATCCTCGGGACGCGTGATCCGAGGTCCGGTCATGACGGTGATCCCCAACCGCCTCAGTGCATGCAGATAGTCGATCAGCCGGGGGTCGTCGCTGCCGTTGTCGCAGACAACCAGCTGCAGCGAGCTGGACAGCCGACCGTACGACTCGATCACCGCGGCCAGCGAGTCGGGTCGGTTGTAGGAGATGATGAACACCGGGATCTCCCGGTCCGTGACCTCGCTCCTCGTGGCGCCATCGTCAAGCTGGCCCCGCCCGTGATCGACAACCACAGGCGCCAGACTACCCTCGCGCCCACCGGTCGCGCGCGGACGGCCGTCGTCACTGCTGGAGGACCGGCGAAGTGCGCCGCGCCAGGCCCTAGCATCATCCTGCGTGAGGGAGGGACCGGTCGAGCTTCCAGGGAGTCGAGGCGCTGCGCACGGGCAAGGGAACGAAGTCCTGCAGGCACTCGTCGAGTCCGAGCGTGACGCGCGCGAGCGCCTGATCCGAGCGCGGGACGAGCTGGTGGCTCGCGACGACCGATTCGCTGTGATCGAGGCCGAGCTGTGGGCCGGATTCGAGCAGCGCGAGCAGCGCCATCGCGAGCAGCTCGAGGCGCTCGAGCAGCGCCTGGCGGGACTCGAGGACGTTACCGGCGCCCGGGAGCAGGAGCTGCGCCGGCTCCGTGTCCGCCTGGATCGGATCGTCGGCAGCGCCCCGTACCGCATTTATCAGCGCCTGCAGGCACTGCCCGGCCTGCGGATCGTGCGCAGCCGGCGGACCCGAGCCTACGAGGCCGAGGCTGCAGCTGAGCGCGATTGAGCGGCCGCCGTGCGCGTCCTGATCGTCACGCATTTTCTCGGCGAGTCCTTCTCGCACGGCGTCGAGCGCGTCGTAGCGCAGCTGAGCGTGTCGCTGCGTCGCGGCGGCGTCGACGTCGCGATTGCGACCACGCTTGACGCGCGGCCGACGGGCGAGCTCGGCGCCTGGCCGAGGCTCACCGTCGACGGGCTGCCCGTGTATGCGATCTCCGCCGGGGAGCTGGACTCGCTCGGTGTTGCAGATCTGCAGCGCAGCGTGAGCGCGATCGACCGGGTTCTCGACGCGTGGGCGCCGGACGTCGTCCACGTGACGCTGCTGCATGGCATCCATCCGGCCGTCGTCTCGCACCTCAAGCGCCGAGGCGTTGCCGTCGTGCTCGACTTCCACTCGTTCGAGGCCGGCTGCGCGGAGCTGCAGCTGTTCACGACGAACGGCGAGCCGTGCGCGGGGCCTGACGGCGGGCGCGAGTGCGCCACCAACTGCTTCGCGGCGGTGCCCGACGCGCTCGCGCGCGTCCAGTCCCGGCTGCGGGCGATGCGTGAGGCGCTGAACGCAGCCGATGCGGTGGTCGCCTGCTCATCGTTTCTGGCCGACTGGTTGCGCAGGGAGTGCGGGGCACCCGAGCCGCGTGTGATCTCATCGCCGATCGAGCCGCCCGCCTCGGCACCGATGTGGCCGCCCCGCATGCCCGCGCAACGCGGTCGTCTGCGGTTGGTGACGATCGGGCCGGTCACCCGTGCCAAGGGCGCGGATCTTGTGGTCGAGGCGGTTTCCGGCGCGGGGCTCGGTCCGACCGAGCTGCTCATGCTCGGCCCGGTCCTCGACGGCGAGCTGCGAGCGAGCATGCGCCGGCTGGCGGCGGGTGTTGATCGGTTCGACCTGCGACTGTTCGGTGCGTTTGATCCGGACGCGCTCGGGCTGCTGTTGTCCGATGTCGACGCGCTGGTCGTCGCTTCGCGCATGCCCGAGACCTACTCGCAGGTTGCACGGCAGGCGTGGTCGCGGGGGATTCCGGTGATCGCCTCGCGGCTCGGGGCGCTTGGGGGCGCGGTGCGCGACGGTGTCAACGGCCTGACGTTTGCGGCGGGCGACGCGGTGGCGCTCGCCGACGCGCTGCGCCGGCTCGTCGATGAACCCGATCTGCTCACAACGCTCGGCGCCGGTGCGCTGCGCGAGCGCTACCTGACGGCGGACCAACATCGCGCCTGGTTTGAAGCGCTCTACGCCGAGATCGCGCCCGACAGCGTCGGCGGCCCTCGACCGGCCACCATGATCGCATCCACCGCACCCGCGCCGGCTGCGGCCGAGGTCCGGCCGTCGACGGGTTCGGTGCACGGTGCCGTGTTTGCCGACATCTACCGGCGCGAGCTCTGGCGCCAAGGCGGAGAGTCCAGCTCCGGCCCGGGATCGCGCCGCACGGCGACGGTCGCGCTGCGGCGCCAGCTGCCGGAGTTGCTGCGGCGGCTGGCCGTCGCGACGATGCTCGACGTTGGCTGCGGTGACTACAACTGGATGCGCGAGGTGGAGCTCGGCCTCGATCTGTACATCGGCCTCGACGTCGTGTTCGACGTGGTGCTCGAGAACCGCCTGCGCTACGGCGGCCCACGCCGGCGCTTCCTGCTGCGAGACCTGATCCGCGACCCGCTGCCGCGCGCCGAACTCGTGCTCTGCCGCGACGTGCTGATCCATTTCCCCGACGAGGACCTGATCCGCGCAATGCGGGCGATCATCGACACGGGCGCTCGCTTTCTGCTGGCCAGCACGTTCGTGGACCGGGCGCACAACCCGCCGATCGCGCTGGGCGATTGGCGTCCGCTCAACATGCAGCTGCCGCCGCTGTCGTTGCCGGCACCGCGCGATTGGATGATCGAGACGCCGCCCGAGACCGGCTACGACGACAAGCGGCTGGCGCTCTGGGATCTGCACGAGCTGGCCTGATCGGCAGCGCACCGACGCGCCAACGAACCGGCGGACGGACCGATATCGTCAAAATGACATCGCCACAATGCGAACGCTGCCCACCAACCTCTCGGGGCCGGTGCTCCTGGCTCCCACGGTCCACGGCGATGAGCGAGGCTTCTTTTTGGAGTCCTACCGCCGTTCGGCGCTGGCCGAGCACGGGATCGACGACGCGTTCGTCCAGGACAACCATTCACGCTCGCGTCGCGGGGTCGTGCGCGGGATGCACTTCCAGCCCGGCCAGGCGAAGCTGATCCGCTGCGTTCGAGGGGCGATCCTCGACGTGATCGTCGACATCCGCGTCGGCTCGCCGCAGTTCGGCGAATGGGAGGCGTTCGTGCTCGACGACGCCGAGCACCATCAGCTCTACATCCCCGACGGCTTCGCGCACGGCTTCTGCGTGCGCTCCGAACTGGCGGATGTCGCCTACAAGGTCTCGAGCTACTACGACCCGGAGGCCGAGAGCGGTTTCTCCTACGCCGACCCGGACGTCGCGATCGACTGGCCCGATGCCGATCAGCTGATCGGCTCCGAGCGCGACCGCAGCGCCCCGACGCTCGCCCAGCGCACCGACTCGCTCCCGTTCAGGTATGTCGGCGCCTGATCATCGAACGCGACTCGAACTGCGTGCCCGGCTTGCCCGCGGCGTGCCGCTGCGCGAGCGGCTCGAAGTGGGCCCCGAGCAGTACGTCTATATCGCCTGGGCGGCGATGATCCTGCTGTCGGTGATCGTCCTGACCGGCGCCGCCGTCAGGTTGACCGACTCGGGCCTGGGCTGTCCGACCTGGCCGCGCTGCTACGGCAAGGTCTATCCGCCGGATCAGACGCACGCGTTGATCGAGTTCTCCAATCGCGTGGCGTCGTCGCTGGTCGGGCTCGGGGTCGCGTTCGGGGCGATCTTCGCGCTCACCCGCCGCCCGTTTCGCCGCGACCTGGCGATCCTCGCGTGGCTGCTGCCGCTCGGCGTCGTCGCGCAGGCGGTGCTCGGTGGCTTCACCGTGCGCTACGACCTCGCCCCTGGGTTCGTGATGGCGCACTTCAGCCTCTCGATGGCGATCCTGATCGCTGCCGTCGCGCTGGTCTGGCGTGCCACCTACGAGGGCGGCTCGCGGCCGCGGCACAACGGGCTGCTGGTCGTCTGGATGACGCGGGCGACGGTCGTGCTCGGGGGGCTGACGATCGTCGCCGGCACGGTCGCGACCGGGGCCGGCCCGCACTCGGGCGGGTTCACCGGGCAGCACGTCCACCGGCTGACGTTCCGCGGCACCAAGACGCTTGAATGGGCGGTCAATCAGCACGCGACGATCGGGGTCCTGTTCGGGATCATGGTGATCGCAACCTGGGTCGTGAAGATGCGCAAGCGGGGGACGATCGACGCATTCGATCCGCTGACCGTGCTCGGGATCGTGCTCGCCGGGCAGGGGCTGCTGGGCGCGGTGCAATATGAGCTCAAGCTGCCGGCCGGAATGGTCTGGCTGCACGTCGGGATGGCGACGCTGATCTGGCTGCTCGCGCTGTGGGCCTGGGCGGAGGCGGGCCGACCGATCCGCCGTGCTGACTCCCCCGAGGTGCCACCCCCACCGGCGGTCTCGCACGCCCGCGAGTTGGAGATCGTCGGCCGTTGACCGATTCCGGCGCAGGCTCGGCGCGGACGCCGGCACACCAGCCCGAGGTGGCGTTGAGCATCCTCGTGGTCGACGACGAGGCCGACCTGCGCGAAATGCTGACCCGCTCGTTCTCGCGTGAAGGCCACCGGGTCACGGCTGTCGCCGACGGAAGCGATGCGATCGAGCGTGCCGAGACCGAGAGCCTCGACATCATCCTGCTCGACCTCGCGCTCGGGCCCGGGCCTGATGGATACGAGGTCTGCCGCACGCTGCGTGCGCGGCGCAACATGGTCCCGATCATCATGCTGACCGCGCTTGACTCCGAGGCCGACGCCGTGCTCGGGCTGGAGGCTGGGGCCGACGACTACGTCACCAAGCCGTTCGGGCTGGCGGAGCTGCGTAGCCGGATCCGGGCGGTGCTGCGCCGCGCCGGACTGCGGACGCTCGGTGGCGAGCTGATCTTCGCCGGACCGATCTCGCTCGACCGTGCGCAACGCGAGGTGAAGGTCGACGGTGAGCCGGTCAAGCTGACCTTCTCGGAGTTCGAACTGCTCGACGCGATGATGGCCGAGCCGGGGCGGCTGCTCAACCGTCAGGAGTTGCTGCGAGCGATCTGGGGAGACAGTGCCTATCGCGACCCGCGTGCGATCGACGTCCACATCCGCCATCTGCGCGAGAAGCTCGAGCCCGAGCCCGACAAGCCGCGCTACATCCTCACCGTGCGCGGCGCCGGCTACCGCCTGAGGTCGGGCTAGCGGTGTCGGTTCCGACTTTCGCGCAACGTGCCCGCGGCGCCTTCGGGCTGCGAGGTCGGATCGTGGCGGTGGTGCTGATCACGACGGTGGCGACGCTGGCGATCGCGGCCGTGCTGGTGCTCGGGCCGCTGGAGAAGAGCCTGCGCAGCAACGGCGAGAGCCAGCTGCGCAAGGCGATCCCGGAGACGACCGTGCGGCGCCTGCAACGGTTGCCGATGGGGCAGATGGTGTCCGGCAAGCATGCGATCGCGCAGTTGCAGCGGGCGACTCGCGCTACCGGACGCGAGGCCGGCGGCGCGTTTGTGACGGTGCTCGGGGACCAGGGCCTTGGCGGCCGCGGCGCCAGGCCGATCGGTGGGACCGGGACCTCAGCTCCGGACGACGATTTCAGCGACGTCGCCTACTCGCTGCGCACCCGGCACCGCGCCTATCAGGTCGTCTCGATCGGTGGCAGCCAGTACGCCAGCGCGGTGATCCCTTTCCGGGTGCGAGAGGTGATCATCCGGCTGCACCGCCAGGGTCCACGGCTCAACCCGCACGCGCACGAGCTCGGCCAGCCGGGCCGCCCGGACTTGGCGCCGCCGCGATGGGACGTGACCGAGCGCTGGTACGCGCTGGTCGTGCGCCGCTCGATTTCGGAGATCCCCTCGGTCGTCAACGAAGTGACGCGTGCGTTCCTGGAGGCCGCGGCCGCCGGTCTGGCGCTGACGCTGATCCTCGGGATCGGTCTCTCCGGACGGCTGGTCGCTCGGCTGCGCCGGCTGCGGCGCGCCGCGGTCGAGCTCGAGCGAGAGGGCCCCGCGTCGGTCGTCCCGGTCGATCGGACCCGCGACGAGGTCGGCGACCTGGCACGGGCGCTGTCGGCGATGCAGGAGCACCTGCGCGTCCAGGAACAGGCGCGCCGGGCGTTCGTCGCGACCGCCTCGCATGAGCTGCGCACCCCGCTGACCTCGCTCGACGGAATGCTCGAGCTGCTGCATGACGATCTCGAGTACCCGGACCCCGATCTCGCCGACGCGCGCGATCTCGTCGCCCGCGCCCGCGCGCAGTCGCGTCGGCTCGGCCGGCTCGCCGCCGATCTGCTTGATCTGTCGCGCATGGACGCGCAGGTCGACCTGCGCTCGGAGCCCGTCGAGCTCGGCGAGATCAGCCGAGCGGTGCTGGCCGAGTTCGACCTCGGCGCCTCCGAGCGCGCGGTCTCACTCGAACTTGAGCTGCTCAGCGAGTCGGTGTGGGCGCTCGGGGACCCGGGGTCGATCGCACGGATCCTGCGGATCCTCGTCGACAATGCCATGCGCGTCAGCCCGTCTGACTCCGAGATCCGAATCCGTCTGCGCGGCGGCACGGTCGTGATGCTCAGCGTCTGCGATGAGGGCCCCGGCGTCGCCGAGGAGGATCGCGAGGCGATCTTCCAGCGCTTCCAGCGCGGGCGCGACACGACCGGCAAGGCCGGCTTCGGTCTCGGGCTGGCGATCGGGCGCGAGCTGGCGCGGCGGATGGGTGGCGAGCTTGCGCTCGAGCCCGCCGGCGAGATCGGTGCAACGTTCACGCTGTCGCTACCGGTCGCGCCCGCCGGCGATCGCAACCAACAGCCGCGCACCGCCCGGACCGCCGGTCGCTGAGCGAGCGGCCGGCAGCCGCCGCCGGCAACTGGCAGCATCAACCGCCGATGGATTCCCAGTTGATGCAGGCGACGCTCGATGTCGACGAGCACCACTGGTGGTACCGGGGGCGCCGACGCGTGATTGCAGCCGAGCTCGACGCGCTGGCGCTTCCGGCCGGCGCCGAGGTGCTCGACGCCGGCTGCGGCTCGGGTCGCACGATGCTGCAGCTGCGCCGCTACGGATCGGTGCGCGGGATCGAGCTGGACGCGGGAGCGGCCGAGCTGGCACGCTCTCGCGGCGCCGGGGAGGTTGTCGTCGGTCGCCTCGAGCGGCTGCCCTGGCCCGACGGGACGTTTGACCTGATCACCTGCCTGGACGTGATCGAGCACACGCCCGACGACCGTGCGACGCTCGCTGAACTGCACCGCGTCTGTCGGCCTGGCGGCTGGCTGCTCGTGACCGTGCCGGCCTACCAGGCGCTGTGGTCGGCCCACGATGTCGCCAACCACCACTTCCGGCGCTACTCGCGGCGGTCGCTGCGCGCCGTCGCCACCGGTGCCGGCTGGCAACCGGAGCGAATCAGCTCGTTCAATTGCCTGCTGCTGGGCCCCGCCGCGGCGGTTCGTCTGACCCAGCGTGCGCTCGGCACCCATAACGGCTACAGCACCGATCTCGCGATCGGACCCGCCTGGCTCAACGGCGTACTCGAGCAGCCGTTGGCGCTTGAGGCGCGGTGGCTGGCCCGCGGCCACTCGCTGCCGTTCGGGCTGTCGCTGCTGGCGTTGCTGAGGCGACCGGGCTGATGCTCGCGACCGGCGCGTTCATCGCCATCTCGAGCGGGCTCGGCTATCTGCTGCCGACGCTGATCGGGCTGGAATCGATGGGCGTTCCGTCGCCGGGAGAGACGGCGCTGGTGCTGGCCGCCGTGCTCGCCAGCCAGGGCAAACTCGAAATCGAGCTGGTGATCGCGATCGCGATCGTCTCGGCGATCGTCGGTGACAACATCGGCTACCTACTGGGTCGCAAGCTCGGGCGCCGGGCGCTGACCGCGTCGGGGCCGATGCACGAGCACCGGTTGCGGGTGATCGAGGCCGGCGATCGGTTCTTTGACAAGCACGGGCCCAAGGCGGTGTTCTTCGGGCGCTGGGTCGCGCTGGTGCGCGTCGCAGTCGCGTGGCTGGCCGGGATCGAGCACATGCCCTTTCGGACGTTCTTCGTCTACAACGCGCTGGGCGCGATCACCTGGGCGACCACCTACGGGCTGGTGGGCTACTTCGCGGGCTCGGCGGCCGCCGACGCGATCACGCATTACGGCGTCTACGCGGCGGTCGTGCTGGTCGCGGCACTGGTCGCCTTCGGCGCCTGGCACCTGCTCCGTGAGCGCCGTCGGACGCGCCGGCCTGAGGCCGATCAGGTCGGCCCGGACGGCGACGTAGCCGAGCCCGGCGACGATCCCGCCTGACCGCCTGCGGGGCCGGTCACTCGCCGGCGGGATCGAGATCCAGCGCGCAGGAGTTGATGCAGAAGCGCTGGCCGGTTGGGTTCGGGCCGTCGTCGAAGACGTGACCGAGATGCCCCTTGCAGCGCCGGCACCGGACCTCCGTGCGCACCATCCCATGGCTTTCGTCGGTGTGCAGCTCGACATTCTCGGCGACCATCGGCTCATAGAAGCTCGGCCAGCCGGTGCCCGACTCGAACTTCGTCTGCGACGAGAACAGCTCAGCCCCACAACCGGCGCACCGATACGTGCCGTCATCCTTGACGTCGACGTACTCGCCGGTGAACGGGCGCTCGGTCGCCTGCTGGCGCAGCACCTGATACTGGTCCGCGGTCAGCTTCGCCCGCCACTGTTCGTCGCTGAGGTTGATCGGCTGCTCGGTCTCATCCATGCGACTCAGGTTAGTGGTGCCGGCTTGACCAAGAGCTCGGGCGGATTCACGACACCGATTGACGACCGCGCCTGCTAGAGCAGGTGCGGTGGCGACGTTGACGCACCAACCCGGGCGCACCGAAAGCGAACACGCGCGCGCGTTAGCGCTGATGGGTGCGGTCACGATCGCGTTCTCGAGCATCATCGTGCGCCTCAGCCACGCGTCGCCGTCGGACGCAGCGATCTTTCGCAACCTGTACGCGCTGCCGGTGCTGGGCCTGTTGCTGATCCGGGAGCGCCGGATCTACGGACCCCGCAGCTGGCGCTCGCGTCGGCCGGCGCTGCTGGCGGGCGTGTTCCTCGGGATCGACATGATCCTCTGGAACCGCTCCATCGCCGATGTCGGCGCGGGCCTGGCGACGGTGCTCGTCAACATCCAGGTGGTGCTCGTGCCGCTCGTCGCGTGGGCGGTGCTGCGCGAGCGGCCGGCCCGCGGTGTGCTGTGGGCGCTGCCGGTCGCCGGGCTCGGCGTGCTGTTGATCTCTGGCGCGCTCGAGCACGGCGCCTACGGTCGCGACCCCGGTGCGGGGACGCTGCTCGGTGTCGGCGGGGGCGTCGCCTACGTCGGCTTTCTGCTGTTGCTGCGCCACGGGAGTGGGGGCGACCCGCGCAGGCTGGTCGGCCCCTTGTTCGATGTGACGCTCGTGGCGACGATCGTCTGCATCCCGATCGGGCTGGTGATCGGCGACGCGCACCTGCTCCCGACCTGGCCGAGTGCCGGCTGGCTGGTGTTGCTCGCGCTCAGCTCAGGGGTGCTCGGTTGGCTGCTGATCAGCTGGTCGCTGCCGCGACTGCCGGCCGCGACCACCTCGGTGCTGTTGACCGTTCAGCCGCTCGGGTCGGTGCTGCTCGCGGCGCTGATCTTCAGCGAGTCGCCGAGCATGCCGCAGCTGGCCGGGGTCGCGCTCGTGCTGTGTGCGCTGGTCGTCGCGGGGCGCGCATCGCCCGCCGCGCGCGCATCGCCCCCCGCGCGCGCATCGCCTGCCGCGCGCGCATCGCCTGCCGCGCGCGCATCGCCTGCCGCGCGCGATCAGGGCTGAACCGGCGCGCTCTCGGCGGGCGCGTCGACCAGCAATCGCTCGAACGCGGCCCGCTCGGACTCGCGCAGCGGCCGTGAGCGCCCGCTGTCGGGATCGCGGGCGACCATCACCGACTCGGCGCCGGCCGCCAGCTCGCCGGACGGCAGCAGAATCTCCTCGCGTGTGGTCACGCTCGAGCGCCCGATCCCGGTCAACCAGCAGGTCACGGTGATCTCGAGCTGCTCGCGGATCTCCCGGCGGTAGTCAATCGCGACCCGCGCCAGCACGAAGTCCCAGGTCGAGGACCCGTCGGGCATGGCGGCGTCCAGGAACGCGTCGCGGGCCTCCTCCAGGTAGTTGAGGTAGACCGCGTTGTTGACGTGGCCGAACGAGTCCATGTCTCGCCACTGGACCCTGAGCGCCCGCCGCATGACCGCCCCGCCGTCGGTCATCACCGCTCCGTTTGCGGTGATCGCCGACGACCGGCCACGAACGCCGCCTCGGCCTGCCCGAGTTCGGTCGCGGCCGGCTCGCCGTGCAGGTACTCGGCCGCGATCGCGCCCCAGTCGGCGCCGGCGCGCAGCGCGTCGAGCACCGACGCCACGACCCCGTGCATCCGCCGGATCAGCACCGCCTCGGCGGGCACCGTGAACTGGTTGACCTGCGCCTTGGCGTCGGTCCGCTCGGCCTCGGTCGGCGGCGTCCGGTCGTGCTCGCGCGCGCGGCGGCGGTCGTCGCGCTCGGTCGGCGAGAAGCGGTGCCATCCCGGGACCGCGTACCAGCGGGTCGCGCTGCGCATCAGTCGCAACGCGAACGTGTCGTCGACCGCGTCGGCCCGTTGCGACGGCAGGTAGCCCGCGTCGATCAGCGCCCGCTTCAGCGCGCCGGCGTCACGGTCTCGGACCGACCGCGCGATCGCCCGCTCGCCCGCCAGGTGCGTCTCGTCGACGCCACGCAGCAGCCCGAAGTCGAGAAACCCGACGGAGCCGTCGTGCAGCCGCAGGTAGTTGCCAGGGTGGGGGTCGCCGAGCGCAAGCCGGTCGCGATACAGCAGCCCGAAGAAGAATCGAAACACGATCTCCCCGTAGCGGTCGCGGGTCGCTTCGTCGGCGTTGCGCACGAGCTCGAAGCGCTCGCCCTCGAGGTACTCCGAGACGAGCACGCGGCGGCTGCACAGCTCGGTCCGCACCCGCGGCACCCGCATGAACGGATGGCCGCGCAGCAGCCGCTCGATCCGACGCTGGTTCTGGGCCTCGAGCTCGTAGTCGAGCTCCTCGCCGATTCGGTCGCGCAGCTCGGCCATCAACGCCCGTCCGTCGAGTCCCGGCGCCAGTCGCTTGACCAGCGGCAACAGCAACGTCGCGTTGCGCAGGTCGGTCTCGACGGCCTCGGCGACGCCTGGGTACTGCACCTTGACGACCACCTGATCGCCGTCGAGCGTGGTCGCGCGATGGACTTGACCGATCGAGGCGGCGGCGAACGCGTGCTGATCGAACTCCGAGAAGAACTCGCTCAGCGGTCCACCGAGCTCGTTCGTGATCAGGCGTTCGAGCTTCGCGAACGAGACCGGCTTGACGTCGTCGCGCAGCTCGGCGAGCTTGCGCTGCAGCCGCTCGCGCTCGGCCTCGTCGACGCCGTCGAGCTCGACCATCGACAGCATCTGGCCGACCTTCATCGCCGCGCCCCGCATCCGGCCGAGCTGTTGCACGATCTCGTCGACGGTCGCGGCGGTGCGACGAGCGTTCGCCGTCGCCGCTCGGTCGGGTGATCGGACTCGGTTGGCGGTTTTGACGCCTGCCCATCGCAGTCCCTGGCCGGCGACGAGCCCGCCGACCCTGGCCGTTCGGGTGATCCTGCCGCGCGGCAGCGAGTTGGCATCGTCCCCGGAGTCGCGCTCGTCCCGCATCCGGGCGAACGCTAGTTGATCGGGGTCGGCGCCACGCCCGGACGAAGCGGTCGATCGGGGTCGGTGGCGCGCTGGTTCCGCGCCGGTCGCAGCCGCCTGCGGGTGAAGCTGGGCATCAAAGCGAGCCATACCTTCGCTTAGATGCCCAGCTTCACGACCTCGACGCGTCGAGCGTCACGTGCGGTACGCCACGGGCGCTGGTGCCCTCAAACACGCCGTCGGAGCCGATCTTGAAGTGGCTGTGCGGGAAGTCCTCGCGTGACAGCCGGGCGACGAGCGGCGCGTCGCCGTCGCCAGCCGCCCGCCGCGGGATCCCGCCGTGCAACGTGATCGGGATCCAGCGGGCGGCGACGACGGTGCCGGTCCTGGGGTCAAGCGCGGCTCGGAGGATCCCGCTGTCGTCGAGCACGCCGCCACCGCCGAGCGTCCGGTAGCCGATGAAGTTGCCCAGCGAGTAGGCGATCAGATGGTGGCGATAGCGCTGCACGCCACGGATCACGTGCGGGCCTGAGCCGAGCACGATCGAGGCGCCCGCGCGGATCACGGCATGCGCGAACAGCCGGGCGTCGCCACGGTTCTCGCCCAGGAAGTACTGGGTTCCGTGCGGCGTGTGCAGTTGGTCGGCGCCCTCGGCGCCGGCGTGGATGATCACGACGACGATCGCGGCATGGCGCGCGGCGGTCCGGACCATCGCCTCCGCGGCCGGGATGTCGAGCAGGTTCGACGTGTAGCCGTAGGGCGCAAAGCCGAGGAACGCGAGCCGTACGCCGTGTGTGGTGAGGTACGTGATCTGCCCCGGATCGCCGGTCCACTTCAAGTGGGCGCGTCGCAACGCCGCGAGTGTTTGGGCGTGGCCCCCGGGCCCGAAGTCCTGGGCGTGGTTGTTGGCCTGGTTGACGAGATCGAACCCGAGCCGTCGCAGCGCGAAGGCGGTGCTTGGGGGCGCCTGGAACGCAAAACAGGTGCCGCCGCTCGGACCGTTGCACTTCGAGGCGCCACCAACCGACAGCGTGCCCTCGAGGTTGCCGAGCGTGATGTCGGCGTCACGCAGCGTCGGCGCCAGCGGCGCGACCGCGTGAAACACACCGCCCGGCGGCAGCCCGAGCGCCGAGCTCATCGCCATGTCGCCGACCCATTGCAGCGTGATCGGCTTGGCTGCGCGGTGGCCGCTGCGATCGGCGGCCACGACCGCGGACGCGCGGCTGTCGGTGACGGTCGTGCCTGCCGGTGTGCGGTGGTGCGCGCCGGTCCTGCCTGCCTGCGCGCTGCTGTGCGCGCCGGTCCTGCCCGCTGCTGCGCTGTTGGCGGCGGCCCTGCCCGCCGCGGTCGACTGATCGGAGCCCGAACCCTGCTGGCGCACGAGCGACACGGTCAGGTACGCGACGATCGTCATCGCGACCAGCAACGCAGCGATCGCGGCACTGCGCTTGACCCGGTGCGGTCGCACTCCGACAGGTTCGGCGCACGGGCGCCAAGCCCTGGTTCAGCGGGGCGTTGCGCGGTCGCTAGCCGTCGGCGGCGCTGCGCTTGCGCCAGTCGTTCGGATACTCGGCGTCGTGCAGGCGCCGAAGCTGGTGCGCGTAGTGATCAAGCCGGTCGGCCGCGTCCTGCGCCTCGTGGTAGTCGTGCCCGTGATCGCGCGCCGCGGTCTTCTCGTGCGCGCGCTTGCGCACGACCTGCAGCTCCTCGCGGGCCAGCTCGACGATGTGGTTCAGTGTCTCTTCGAGGTCCATGGCCTTCCCTCCGCGGTCGGTGAGCGCGCGGCCGGCCGGTCGCGCCGGGGCGCAACGCTATACCCGGTGGCGCTCATGCGATCTGGTGCGACTGGCCTACCGCAGTCGTCAGTCATGCTCAGCAGGTCCGCGAGGCGCCCTGGACACAGCGAGACCCCGCCGCAGCGGGGTCTCGGAGAACGTCTCAGCTCACGGTGTGCACCCGCGAGCTCGTGCCTGCAATCAACCGCAGCCGGTGTTGAATCCGCAACTGCCGCACGTGTAGCAGCTGCCGGTCCGCTGCATCATCCCACCGCATTGCTGACAGGCCGGGCCGAGATCAAGCCCCTGGCGGACCGCCGGCAGCACCGGCGGTGCGTCGGTCATGGCGTTGGCTGCCGGGACCGCCCCGCCCGCGGCCGATGCCGTCGGTTGGCTCTGCCCGTTGGGAGCCGCCGGGAACGCCGGCCCGGCGCTGTCGCCAAGCTGCGAGGTCGCGGCCTCCTGGGCCGCCTTGCGCGAGCGGACCTCCTTGGTCAGGATCCCGAGCTCCTCCTGCAGGTCGACGTCGAGGAACCGCGAGGCGAGCCAGCGCATGATGTAGTCGGGCATCGACTTCGAGAACGGGATCTCCGGGTTGGAGGTCATCCCCTCGGGCTCGAAGCGCATGTAGCTGAACTTGCGCACGAGCGTCTCCAGCGGCACCCCGTACTGCAGCGAGATCGAGATCGCGGTCGCGAACGAGTTCATCATCCCGCGCAGCGTCGACCCCTCCTTGCCGATGTCGGTCAAGAAGATCTCGCCGATGGTGCCGTCCTCGTACATGCCGGCGGTGATGTAGCCCTCGTGACCGCCAATCGAGAACTTGTGCGTGATCGACTGGCGCTCGCGCGGCATCCGCCGGCGCTTAGGCCCGACCTTCGCCAGCGCCTCGGCGACCGCCTTGTCGACCTCGGCCTGAACGTCGATGGTCGCCGGCTTGTCGCTCTGCGCGTCGGTCCGCAGTGCCTGCGCGGTCTTGGAGCCGTCGCGGTAGATCGCCAGCGCCTTGACGCCCATCCGCCACGCCTGCAGGTAGGCGTCGGCGATGTCGGTGACCGTCGCCGTGTTGGGCATGTTCACCGTCTTGGAGATCGCGCCCGACAGAAACGGCTGGATCGCGCCCATCATCTTGATATGGCCGAGGTAGGAGATCGCGCGCTCGCCGACGGCGACATCGAATACCGGCAGATCCTCGACTTCCAGCCCGGGTGCGCCGACGATCGTCCCGTGCTCGTTGACGTAGGCGATGATCTGCTCGATGTGCTCGTCGGCGTAGCCGAGCGTCTTCAGCGCCAGCGGCACCGTCTGGTTGACGATCGTCATCTGCCCGCCGCCGACCAGCTCCTTGTACTTGACCAGCGAGAAGTCGGGCTCGACGCCGGTCGTGTCGCAGTCCATCAGGAACGAGATCGTGCCGGTCGGCGCCATCACCGTCGCCTGCGCGTTGCGATAGCCGTACTGCTCGCCGACTTGGACGGCCTCGTCCCAAGTGACGCGCGCGGCCGCCAACAGGCCGGCATCACGGCAGTCCTCGCGCGGGATCGCGTATGAGGCGTCGCGATGCTTGCGCATCACCGCGTTGTGCGCCTCGCGATTGTCCGCGTAGCGGTCGTAGGCCCCGATCGCCGCGGCGATCCGGGCCGAACCGAGGTATCCGCGGCCGGTCATCAGCGCCGTGATCGCCGCCGCGGTCCCGCGTCCGGCGTCGGAGTCGTAGGGCATGCCGTCGGCCATCAGGTACGCGCCAAGGTTCGCGTACCCCATGCCGAGCTGACGGAAGGCGCGTGCGTTGTCGCCGATCTCCTCGGTCGGGTAGCTGGACGGGGAGACGATGATCTCCTGCGCGAGGAACACGATGTCGACGGCGTGCTCGAACGACTCGACGTCGAGCGTGCCGTCGGCGCGCCGGAACTTCATCAGGTTCAGCGACGCCAGGTTGCAGGCCGAGTCGTCGACGTGCATGTACTCACTGCACGGGTTCGAGGCGTTGATCCGGCCCGACTCCGGGCACGTGTGCCAGTCGTTGATGACGGTGTCGTACTGGACGCCGGGATCGGCGCAGCGCCACGCCGCCTCGGCGATCTCCTTCATCAGCTCGCGCGCGGGGATCGGTTCACCGGTCGGCTCCCCGGTCACGCGTGACAGCAGGTGCCAGTCCTCGTCGTTCTCGACCGCGTTCATGAACTCGTCGGACACTCGCACCGAGTTGTTCGCGTTCTGGTACTGAATCGAGTAGAAGCCATCGCCGTCGATCGACATGTCGAAGCCGGCGTCGCGCAGTGCCGCGGCCTTGTCCTCCTCCTTGGCCTTGCACCAGATGAAGTCACGGATGTCGGGGTGATCGACATCGAGCACGACCATCTTGGCCGCCCGCCGCGTCTTACCGCCGGACTTGATCGTTCCCGCCCAAGCGTCGGCGCCGCGCATGAAGCTGACCGGACCCGAGGCGGTGCCGCCCTTGGTCAGCGGCTCGTGGGAGCCGCGGATCCGCGAGAGATTGATCCCCGAGCCCGAACCGCCGCGGAAGATCTTGCCCTCCTTCGTGTTCCAGTCGAGGATTGACTCGATGTTGTCCTGCACCGAGAGGATGAAGCAGGCGCTGCACTGCGGGCTCTCCTCGAACCCGACGTTGAACCACACGGGCGAGTTGAACGCCGCCATCTGGTGCAGCAGGATGTGCGTCAACTCGTGCTCGAACGTGGTCGCGTCCGCGTCTGAGGCGAAGTAGCCGCGCTCGGCGCCCCAACCGGCGATCGTGCCGGCGACTCGCCCGATCATCTGCTTGACCGAACGTTCGCGTGTCGGTGATCCGAGTTGGCCGCGGAAATACTTCTGGGCGACGATGTTGGTCGCGTTCTGCGACCAACTCGCCGGGAACTCGACCTCGCGCTGCTCGAACGAGACCTTGTCGCCGTGGCCGATCAGCGCGTCGCGGACCTCCCACGGCACCGCGTCGAACGGATGCGTCTGACCGTCGGTGAAATAACGGCGGATCGAAAGCCCCACACCCGTTTTCTCGCTAGTCGTCAGTTGGGATTGGGGTGCGTTCGCCATCTAGAACTGCTCCTCTCGTGTTCCGCCTGCTTCGGTCTGCCCGCGCTCATCGCCGATGGCGAGTGGGCTGGGAATGCTTGCGGACGGGCCGGACGGAAAGACGACCGCGATTCGCTGTTTGCGGCCGTTGCTTTTGCAACCCCTATTTTACTGCGCAATCTCCGGTTTCTCCGTACCGGAGTGCTGGCCCGAGAGGACCCCGGAGATCACTCTGGGCTGGCCGCCCGCAGCCGTCGTATTTCGCGTTCTGCCTCCTCTTTGGCGGCCTGTACGGCCTCCGCGCGCAGCGCTGCGACCCGGTCTGATTCGATCTCGGCACCCGCCTCGCCGCCGTCCCGGTCCGGATTGGCCAACAGCAGCTCGGAAAGCGCCTGGACATGCGTGACGAGCTGCTCGCGCTCTGACTCCAGGTGCCGCAGCCGGACGTTGCCGTTGCTGCCGGGATCCCGGCTCGCGTCGGCTCGCAACAGCGCGATCTGCGCTTCGTGCTGGCGCAGCTTGCGGATCAGGCGCTCGTGCTCGGCCCGACCGTCCGCGGTCTCGGCCAGCACGGCGTCTCGCTCGGCCCGGGCGGCGTCTGCGTGTTCAATCGCGCGGTCACGCTCGGCGGCAGCCGCAGCGGCGCCCTGCTCGGCGATCTCGCGATGCCCACCTTGCTCGTCGGCGACCTGCCGCGCCGCGTCGCGCTCCGCCTGCGCGGCTTGCTCGGCCGCCAGCGCGGCATCGCGCCGGACGTTCGCCGCACCGGACTCCTGCAGCGCGGCGTCTCGTTGTGTCTGGGCGCCCGCGGCCGACTCACGCGCGGCATCGCGCTCGGTCTCGACGACGCGGATCTCGTTGCGTGCAGTGTCGCGCTCGGTCTCGACGCCGCGGATCTCGTTGCGCGCGGCGTCGCGCTCAGTGCGGGTCGATTCGAGCTCGCCTCGGGTGTCGTCTCGTTCGGCTTGCGCCGCCAGCAGCGCGGCGCCGGCCAGCTCGAGCTCGTGACGCGTCGCCTCGAGCTCGCGACGCGTCGCCTCGAGCTCGCGACCTGTCGCCTCGAGCTCGTCACGCGTCTGCTCGAGCGACTCGCGGGCCTCACGCGTGGTCTGCTCGGCGCTCTCATGTGAGGCCGTCAGCTCGGCGATCCGGCGCTCGAGCTCGGAGCGAGCTTCGTGCTCTTCGGCGAGCCGACGCTCGAGCTCTGACTCGAGCTCGGCGATGCTCGCGGCCGCCAGTTCGCCGCTGTCGAGTTTGCGAGCGTCGAGGTCTGGTTGGTCTGAGCCGGCCGTCGTCAACCGATCACGCCCGGCGTCGGCGCGGCGCTCGCCCTGCGCGGGTTCGCGCAGCTTGATCCGGTGACCGTCGGGGAGCTCGAGCGTGAAGCTCGTCGACGGTCCGACCTGCGCGCTCGGGACGGTGTAGGCCAACCGCAGCAGCCCCCGGCGGTCGCCGCCCGAGGACGCCGGCTCATAGCTGTAGGTCTCGCCGGGACTTCGGGTGACCAGTCGCGGCCGGGGCTCGGGATCGCCTCCGCCGTGGGCTCGGGCGCGGACCCGGAACAGCTCGGTTCCGTTGTCCAACGTCACCTGCTCGAACTCCTGGATCTGGGCGGATCGCCATGCGCTTGCCACGATTGCGGCAATTCTCGCAGTTCAGAACAGGTCTGAGACTGCCCGCAGTGCGTCGCCCAGCACGTCCTCGCTCGGGCGATCGGCGTCGAGTACGCGGATTCGGTCCGGTTCGGCGGCCGCCAGTCGTCCATAGGCCGCCGCGATTCGCTCAAAGAACGCGTCGTCCTCGCGCTCCAGTCGGTCCGCCGAATCGCCTCGCGTGCGAGCGCGGGCACGGGCGATTTGGGGTGCGAGCGTCAACAGCAGCGTCCGGTCTGGGGCCACGCCACCGGTCGCGAACGCGTTGATCGCGCGCACCGCGTCGACCCCGAGCCAGCGCCCGACGCCCTGGTACACGAGCGACGAGTCGACGAACCGGTCGAGCACCACGCTGGTCCCCGCGGTCAGCGCCGGTGCCAGCCGCTCCTGGACCAGCTGCGCGCGCGCCGCCGCATACAACAACGCTTCGGCCCGCGCCCCGATCCGGACCTCGGGATCCTTGACCAGCTCCCGAATCCGCTCGGCGGTCGGCACCCCGCCGGGCTCGCGCATCAGCACCACCTCGACGCCGCGGGCGCGCAGCGCCGCCAGCAGCGCCTGCGCCAGCGTCGACTTGCCGACGCCGTCGATCCCCTCGATCGTGACCAGCGTGCCCTTGCGCACCCGCATCGCGGCGGACGTTAGAGGCTGTCTCAGAAGCCCGCGGCGCGCGTCTGAGACGGCCACGCATCGGACGGATACGATCGACGCTCATGGCCGCGGAGCTTGATCGCCATCCCCACGCTCGAGCGGTGCTCGCGCCGGCGCTCGCATCGCCCGCACGCCCGTCGCACGCGTATCTGTTCCATGGTCCGGGAGGCTCCGGCAAGCGAGCGGTGGCCCATCAGTTGGCCGCGGATCTGCTGAGCGAGGGCGAACGCGACCCCGACAGCGCCCATGCCCGCGCACTCGCGGGCGTCCACCCCGATCTCACCTGGGTGACGCCGAGCGGCGCCCACGAGATCCTCGTCTCCGACATCGACGGGCCGGTGATCCTGGCGGCGTCGCGGACACCGTTTGAGTCCTCGCGGCGGGTGTTCGTGATCGAGCATGTCGACGAGCTCGGCGACGAGTCGGCCAACCGGATGCTCAAGACCCTCGAAGAGCCGCCGCCGTACGTGCACCTGATCCTGCTGACCGACCGGCTCGCGGAGGTCCTGCCGACGATCCGCTCGCGCTGTCAGGCGGTCCGCTTCGAGGCTCCGGCCGAGGGCGACGCGGTGCTCGCGTTGACTGAGCTCGGGATCGACCGGGTCCCAGCGCTCGCGTGCGTGCGGCTGGCGCTGCAGGACTCCGAGCAGGCCCGCGAGCTGGCCGGCGAGGAGGGCCGTGAGCTGCGTGCCGGGGCCGAGCGCTTCGCCCGGGCAGCGGTCGCGGGGGAGATGGAGACGGCCCGGCCATGGATCGCCCTGCTTGAGGCGGTTCGCGCTCGCGGCGAGCTGGCCGCGGTCGCCGTCAGCGAGCGCCAGCGAGCCGAGCTCGAGCTGACCCCGCGCAAGGAGCACAAGCGCATCGAGAATGAATGGAAGGACCGCGGCAGGCGCATCAAGCGTCGGGTCCAGACGGGCGCGCTCGATCTCGCGCTGCAGCTCGTCTCGTTGTGGTTCTCCGATCTCGCCGCGCTCGCCTGGGGCGCCGAGGACCTGGTTCGCAACGTCGACCGCCTCAACGAGCTGCGCGAGCACGGTCTTGTTGATCCGCAGCGGGCGTTCGTCGCGATCGAGCTGGTCGAGGAGACCCGCCGCCGGTTCGAGCTCAACGTCTCCGAGGAGCTGGCCTGCGAAGCGCTGGCCTACCGGGTCCAGGAGGTGCTCAGGCCGTGACCGCGACCGAACGCGTCAGCCAGATCCAGGAGGCTGACGAGCGCGTCTTCATCCGTGCGCCGGTGCGCGAGGACGGTGAGGAGTTCACCGCGCTGATGCGCTCCAGCCGTGAGTTCCACAGTCCCTGGGCGACCGCGCCGACCGATCTCGAGCGGTTCGCTGCCTATCTCGCCGACGCGCGCCGTCCGGATTTCGCGGCGATGCTCCTATGCCGCGCCGACGACGAGCGGATCGTCGGCTTCTTCAACCTCTCGCAGATCGTGCGCCGCCGTCTGCAGAGCGCCTATCTCGGCTACGCCGTCGGCGCCCCGTTCGCCCGCCACGGCTACATGCGCGGCGGGCTCGAGCTCGTGCTGCGCCATTCGTTCACCACCCTGCAGCTGCATCGGATCGAGGCCAACATCCAGCCCGGCAACGCCAATTCGCTGGCGCTCGCCCGCGGCGCCGGCTTCCGGCGCGAGGGATTCTCCCCACGCTACCTGAAGATCGGCGGCCACTGGCGCGACCACGAGCGCTGGGCGGTGCTGGTCGAAGATTGGCGCGAGCGCACCGGCGCGCCGGCCCAGCCCGACGGCCCGTTTTGAGCCGCCGCTGGAGTACCGGCGCGCTAGCCTTGACCGCCGCGCGCCGACGTAGCTCAGCTGGTAGAGCACTTCACTCGTAATGAAGGGGTCCCCGGTTCGATTCCGGGCGTCGGCTCTCATAAAGCCCTGGAAATCGACTCTTTCGGGACTGTGAGGGTCGCAACGGTCGGGGAGCATGTCCCCAATCTGTCCCGGGATCGGCGTGGCTAGGCACATGGCTGGAGTCCCAACAGGCCATGTCTTCCGGGTGCAGGAGTGGATGGGGCATGCGGATATCCAGACGACGATGCGCTACCTGCACTTCGCCCCGCGTGACGAGGATGCCGGCTGGTCGCCGAGGCGTTCGCAGTCGAACCGGTGCGATCCACGGAAAAGTCATGATTTCCAGGCAGAAGTCCAAGATGTCCGAAGATGGCCGCGCGACGCCGGCTTGCGACCAACGCGTGGGATCGTCGGTGGTATTGGATGTCCCGTCTCTGCAGGCAACTCCCGGGGTACGGGACATCTGGGACGACTTGGTCAGCACCCAGTGCGTGGAGTGTGCCTGCGCTGTTCGGGGGCTGTTGCGACTAGGGTGCCGTTGCTCCAGCGAGGTCCGGGAGGGATCGTCTCGGACATCCAGCTGCGAACTCACGGCGCGCCGCGGGGGTGCCGAGGGGGCTGCGCTGACGGTGACGCACCGGTGATCGGATTCGCGGCAGGGGGCTCGCGAGCGCCGCGGCTATCGGACCATCGCTTGGCGCGGTTGCCTACGCATGCGGGTAGGCAAAGCGAGCATCGTCTAGAGCTCCCAAAATTCATGGATCCGAAAGTGTGGCGACGTCCACGAGGCCGCCTCGATGGACCCCGCCCGATCGGGGCGACCTCGGACACCGATGGCTTCACGGTCGCCGCCAGCGCGTGTGGTTGCGACGGGTCGGGATCTCAGCTTTGATACGCGACTCGGGGCTTCGATCCGAGCTCTGGCTCGGGGTCGACCGGAATAACGAACGCGGAGGTAGGTGTGCTCAGGATGGACAGGCGGCTGGCGTTCATCGTCGCCACCGTGTCGCTGCTGCTGTTTGGTGGCGTTGGCAGTGCGGTGGCGCAGGCGGCGTCGGGCCAGATCGAGGAGTTCGACTTCAAGCTGACCAACTCTCCGCCCCAGTTCGCGGGGGTGATCTACAGCACTGGCGTGGTCGGGACCTCTGGCGGCACGATCGACTTTCAGTCAGGCGCCGCCCAAGAGGTCAGTTTCCTGGACAACGGCTGGACGCTGGTCCCCCGAGGCCCGGCGACGCTGAACGCCACGGTCACCGATTGGCGTCTCGTCGACGGCCCGACCATCACCGGAACCGCGCATGTTCCCTCCGGCGCGTCGATGACCATGACCGTCGGAGACACGGGGAAGACATTCCCGCTGACCAACGGCAAGTTCTCGATTCCCACGGGCGTCGGGGAGCTCGGCTCGCCGCCGCCCAGGCGCAGCAACCGGGTCGTGACGTGCAGGGGCACCGCGAGGTCATGCCGGGCGATCATCGGCCTGGCCGGCGGAGCGCGCAACCGCCGCATCGTGATCCGGCTCACCGACACCAATTTCCTGCTTCGGTCGGTGAAGGCGCCGCCTCAGCGAGCGCGCGCCGCCTACGGACTGAGCCGTGGGCACTTCGCCCGCGGTGGCTCCGAGTACGTCGTCACCTTAAACGCGGCTCGATCGTGCCCGCCCGGATCGCATCTCACTCTCACCTTTGCTCGCTTCGGTTAGACGGCTGTTCAACGCGACGGCGGTCGTTCCGCCACGCCACCCCGGGAGCCAATGCACCGCGCGTGGAGGCCGACGCACGACGATTCGTGGCGATGGTCGAGAACACCCGTGAGGTCTACCGGTCATGGCGCCGCGCTGAGCGCCTCAGTCGGTGTGACGCGATCGAGGAGATCCTCGCTGACCGAGCCCGAACAGCGCGTGCGCGCCGGCTCCTGCCCGGATGAAGCGGCCGCGCTGATCGGCCGTCGCGTCGCGCTGTTCGGTGGGTCGATGTGGGCTGACTACCCCGTGACCGACGCGGCAGCGGTCGTCGACCCCCGGTATCACCCTTTAAGTTCGCCGAATACGAGCAGCTCGTTCCCACACACCTGATCGTGCCACCAGTTCTGATGTTGCATGAAAACGAATCGTCGGAGGCGTTCTCGACAAAGTCACCGCCGGCCGCGGTCACGGTCGCATCGCGATCACGACCGCGATGCGCCATCGTCTTAACCGCCCGAATCCCGCCCACGATCGAGGCCCCGGCGTCGCGGCCCGCCCGGATCGCCATCACCGAGCGAGTTAGCCACGATCGTCCTGGACGGTGTGCGTCACCACCACGTGCGTGTAATTGAGCGAGAGGGTCTCCGCGTGGGCGGCGACCGGCGCGCTGGCCGCGGCGACGACAACGACAATGGCGATTGCATGTTTGGCGAGCTTGAGCATGATGGGCTCCTTGACTTCGTGGACTCGGGTCTGCGACTTCATGGTCCAGTCAAGCTACGAGCAGACGGCTACCGATACATCGGGAAGTCTCCCTAGGTTGCGATCAACAGTCCCCATCTTGGATGACCGAAGACCGACTCAGCGCAAGGGCTTTTGGTCGGTGGTCGCGTTGGTGCGACACTGGTCGCGAAGACGGCGCGAGCATTTCGGGGACGGTCGATCGGGGCATCAGCGAAGGCTCGCCCACGAGCGCCGGCGCGTTCTTGGAGCGCGACGAAGGTCTGCTCGCGCTAGAGGGATTCGCTGACAGAGATCGTCGAGGGCGGCGGAGGACAACTGTTGCTCGTCACCGGCGAGGCGGGTCTGGCCGGAGCTCGACTGTGGACGGCGGGAGCGCGCCGGCGAGGCCGGGGGCGCTCACCCCAGACCCGCGCGCGGTGGCTAGTGCCGGCGCCGCGTTCGGATGACCACCTCGCAATGGCGTTTGCTAACCGAGCCGTCAGCGGCTAGCAGTGGCGACCGAGCCCGCACCCGCGCGGGGCGCCCGCAAGCCCGTTGCGGCCACGAGCGCCCCAAGCACAGCCGAAAGCTACGGCCGCGCCTCGTACACGAGGTTGAACGGCGTCTCCGCGGCCCGGCGGAAGCGTGTGAAGCCGCCGGTTTGGACCACTTCGCGGATCCGGGCCTCGCCGGCCTGCGCGCCCAGTGCAAGCCCGACCTCTTGGGACAACGACGCCGGCGTGCACAGAAGGGTGGAGAACCCGTAGAACGCGCGGCCGACGGGATTAAGGTTGTCCTCCACATGGTCACCGGCGTTCGGCTCCGCGATCATCCAGGTGCCATCCGGCTTCAGCGTGGAGTGGACGTGCCGTGTGGCGCCGACCGGGTCGCCCATGTCGTGCAGGCAGTCGAACATCGTCACCAGGTCGTACTCGGCGCCAGCGTACGCCGCCGCGGGCGCGACTTGGAAGGTGACGCGATCGGCAACCCCGGCCTGTTTCGCCCGCTCGCGGGCGGTCTCGATCGAACCGTCGTGGTAATCCGAGCCGACGAAGGTCGAGTTCGGGTACGCCTGCGCCATCAGGATCGTCGATGCCCCGTGACCGCACCCGACGTCGGCCACGAGCGCCCCCCGCTCGAGCTTCTCAACTACCCCCTCGAGCGCCGGCAGCCACTCGGCGACCAGGTGGGCGTTGTAGCCCGGCCGGAAGAATCGCTCACAACCCTCGTGCACGTCGTGGACGTGCTCGTGCCAGCCGAAGCCGTCGCCGCTCCGCGCCTTCTCCGTGATCTCAGGCGAGTCGATCACAGAGCCGATCGCGGTCTGAAACAGGCCCGGCAGGTAGGCGGGGCTCTCCGTGTCGGTTAGCGCCACCGCCTGCTCGGGCGGCAACGAGTAACGACCACTATCCGAGTCGTAACGCACGAAGCTGCCCGCCGCTTGAGCATTCAGCCACTCGCGTACGTACCGCTCCGCGGTTCCGGTGCGCTGAGCGAGCTCCGCTGGCGTTAGCCCGCCGGTCCCCGCCAGCGCGCGGTACAGGCCGAGCTTGTCGCCCATTACCACCAGCGCGGCGTTCAAGGTCGCGCCGACCTCGTCGACTGCCCGGAAAACGAACTGCATCAGCTTGTCGCCGTCGACCTCGACGGCCTGCTCGAGTGCACTCATCGTGCCCCTCCTTGTAAGTGGTTGGCTCTCGAGCTAGCAAGGTCTCAGGCGCCCGTGTGCGCCCCGCGAAGCGGGCGCGAATCGTCCGTGAAAGCGGATTCGAAGAGTGGTTACCTCCGCGCCGCGGCTCGGCCTGAGATGGCGCCGGACCGCAAACCCTCGAAAAACTCTCGCAACACGATGTTCATCGTGACGGGCCAGCGAGCGAACACGACGGGGCCCCGGCCCTCAAACACGTGAAGACGCCCGCCAGTGGCCTCCGCCAGCGGACCGCTGGTGTGCTTGGGATATTTCGCCTGACCACCGTTCTGGGTCACCAGCACAGGACAGCGAACCTGCTCACGCGCCAGCCGAAGCGCCTCCTCGCGCTCATACATCTCGAACCCGGTCGTCGCGTAGATCAGCGTCTCGGCGTCCGTCTCGAGCCCGTGCCGCACGGTCTCCTCGGCCACCCGGGTCGAGTGCGGATACGAGGCCGTCCAGCGGGCGAACCACTCGACGAAGCCTCGATAGTCCTGGCGCCAGTAGTGCGGATTCATCTTGTTCATTCCGTCGTATCGCTCCCGCGGCGCGGAGATAAATGGCCTGACGAAACTCTCCTCGATCCACAGCTGCGGGGTGATGAAGACTGCGGCGCGCACTCGCTCGGGATGCTCGAC
Organism: uncultured Solirubrobacteraceae bacterium; assembly: GCA_963714245.1. GTDB lineage: Bacteria > Actinomycetota > Thermoleophilia > Solirubrobacterales > Solirubrobacteraceae > Palsa-465. The sequence goes on from CAVQNR010000005.1 coordinate 1,033,120, forward strand.
GCAGAGGGCAAGCAAGAGCGCAGCCCGCGGGCTCGCGGAGACCATCATCGCCGACTCGGCGCCGACAGCATCGAGTACGGCCATCACGTCGCGCACGTGCGCCGCGCGTGAATAGGCCTCGCGTCGCGGCGGTCGGTCGGAGCGACCGTTCCCCCTGGGGTCGATCGCGATCACACGGAAGTGGCGCGCGAGGTAGGGGATCTGGAAGCGCCACATCCGTGACGTCAGGAGCGGCCACGGAGGCAGCAAGCAGACCGTGTCCGATGAATCGCCGTAGACCTCGTAGAAAACGCGCACGCCATGGTCGTCGGCGACCCATCCCTCATCGTCCGGCTGCCGCGCGCGCGTAGGCTCGGAAGCCGCCAGGATTGAGTCGGGCAGCGGGTCCTCCGACAGCCATCCGGCGCCCGTCGCGGTCAAAGCATCTCCGCGATCCGCTCCGCTGCGCGACGGGCGCCGTCGGTCTCGACGGGCCGGTAGTCGACCTCGCGCCCGATCTCCTCGGCGATCGCGACGGCGATCATCGCAGGGGTGGCATCGTCGAAATCCATCCGCCGGCCCGCGCCGTAGCGCTCAAGCCGGTGGCGGACGTGGAAGTTCTGCTCGAAGTGGTGCTTGAGCGGGAAGTAGATGAACGGCCTGCGGTTGGCGGTGAGTTCCATCGCGGTCGTCAGGCCGCCCTGGACGACCGCTAGGTCGCAGGCGGCGAGGTGGCGGTACAGGTTGTGGACGTATCCGACGACCTCGAGCCCTTCGTGGTGAGGGAGCGATCCGCGGTCGATCCGAGGCCCGGCGACGACGATCGTGCGCAGGCCTGGGACCTCCCTGGCGGCGATCGGGTGGGCATCGATCACCCGCCCGAGCAGGTCGGCGCCGACGCCGGAGCCGCCGACGCTGACGATGCACACCCGTTCGTCGGGCGCGTACCCGAGCTCGGCGCGGAGCGCGTCGCGGTCGGCGAACGCTTGGGGGTCAAAGCCCGTGACATAGCCGGCGAAGTCGAAATGCTGCTCGGTCCAGTCGCGGATCAGTGGCAGCTCGGGTCCGAGGCGGTCGGGGACGATGTCCTCGGGATTGCCCACGAAGATCGCCCTGTCGCGCAGCCGCGGGTAGCGGTCGATCTGTTCGACCATCTCGGCGTTGTAGTCGGCCGTGAGGAACAGCTCGCGCTCTCCGCCGTCGGGCATGGGCAGCCACCCGACGAAGTCGGTCAGCCAGCAGTAGGCGGCGCGCTTTAGCTCCGGGTTCTCGTGCAGGAAGTAATCGAGCTCCCAGGCCTCGTCGCCGATCCACAGGTCATACGGCTCGGCCTCCACGAGGTCGTGGAACACCATGAAGTTCGAGACGAGGACCTCATCCATGCGCCGCCATGCCTGGAAGCAGTGCAGATCGTGCTCGGCCGACTCGGATTCGAAGTGCCCAGACTCGCTCACGAGCTCGGTGCTCGCCGGGTGGATCCGCTCCCCCTCCGCTTTCAGCACCCGGGTCACCGGGTCCTGGGCGAGCCAGTCGATCTCGAGGTCCGGTACGAGCTGTCGCAGCTCGTTGGCGACCGCCACATCCCGCCGCGCGTGACCCAGGCCGATCGGGGAGGACATGTACAGGGCGCGGGGACCACGCGCCATCGCGCGTGTCCATGCCGAAGTCCGCGCGCGCCGCGGGCTGATGAAGTCCCGCAGGATCAGATTGACCTTCACAGGCTCACGAGCCGGTGCGCCATGACCGGAGCCCGTCAAGCTGACGAGCGGCGCATGCAAGAGCTCGGCGAGCGCCACGCCGGAGCCATGGGAGCGGACCTGGTCGTCGGTCCCGTGGATGACGAGTGCAGGCTTGTCAATGCGCGTCCCAAGCTCTCGAACCGCGGCCTCGTCGAGCGGGGGAGCGAGGGCGGTCGCAATCAGCGTGTTCGCATCAGTCTCGAGACCCCAGGCGATCCCGTCCTCAATCTGCTTCGTCGAGTGCGGCTCGGTGAAGATGTGCTCTACGAAGAACTGCACGAAGTCCCCGTAGTGCTCGAGCCAGTAGTGGCGGTTGTACTTCTCCCAGCCGTCGTAGGTTTCCCTCTGTTCTTCGAACCAGGCCAACGCATTTGCCCGTGCCGATGGCGGCCCGAGCGGCACCGCCGCACCGATGAACACCAGGCCCTCGACACGGTCCGGATGGTCTGCCCCGAGCATCAGCGCCCGCGGCGCACCCATCGACAGTGACACGATCCAGGCCCGCTCGGTCCGCGTCGCATCCATCACGGCCAAAGCGTCTCCGACGAACCGCTCCGTTGTGTACGCGTCGGGCGCCGATGGACGGTCGGAGCGGCCGTTCCCACGGCCGTCGAACGTCACCACCGTGCCACACCGGGCGAAGTACGGCACCTGGCACTTCCAGAGGCGGGAGTGGACAATCGACCAGGTGGGCAGGAACAGGATCGTGGGGTTGCCTTCACCGAACCGCTCCCAGAAAACCCTTACGCCGTCGCGCTCTACGTAACCGGCCTCGTCGGGGTACCGCCCGCGTGTCTGTTCGCGCGCGACGCCGCGCGGTCCCGTCATCGTGGTCATTCTGCGAGCGCGGGCGCGGTAGCGATGGCAGCCGACAGGCGCCGCATGCCCTCCGCGATTGTCTCAGACGTGTGATTGGAGATCGACAGCCTCAACGAGACGTCATCGTCGACGTCGGCGAAGAAGACGGACCCGGGCATGAAGAACATGCCGTGCTCGACCGCTCGCTCCAGCAGTGCGCTGGTGGACCAGCCGTCTGCCAGCTGGGCCCATACGAAGATCCCGCCCCGAGGACGAGTGAACACGGACCCCTGGGGGAGAACCTCGGCGAGTCTGGCGACCATTGCCCGCATCGGCGTGGCATACACCGTGCGGAGGTCCGATGTGCGCCGCTCCCAGTCGACCCCCTCGAGATAGATCGCCGCTGCCGCTTGGTCGATCGGCGAGGTGCTCATGTCCATCGCCTGCTTGATCGGAGCCAGCACGCGCGCGATCTCGGCAGGCGCCACAATCCATCCGACGCGCAACCCCGGGGCCACCGTCTTGGCCAGCGTCCCGATGTAGAGGACGCTCCCGCGCGCGCGCCCGGCGATCGGCGCCGGCGGGGGCTCGCCGTCGTAGTACAGCTCGCGATAGGGCTCGTCCTCGATCACCCACACACCGTGACGCTCGGCAATCTGCGCCACGGCCTCACGTCGGCCTGCGGTCAACGTCGTGCCGGCTGGGTTCTGGAATGTGGGGATGGTGTAGATGACCTTGGGGCGATGCTCCAGCACAGCGGCTTCGAGCGCGGTCGGATCAAGCCCGTCCTCGTCGCCCGGGACCGAGACCAGCCGCGCCTGGGCGAGCGTGAATCGCTTCAGAGGGATCACGTAGGTCGGTCGCTCGACCAGGACCACGTCGCCCGGGTCGAGCAGCGCGTTACAGAGCAAATCCAGGGCCTGCGTTGCACCGGTGGTGACAACGATCTCGTCGGGCTCGCTGGGAACGTCGAGCGCTGCCATTCGCTCGACGATTGCGGCGCGCAGCCGAGGATTGCCCTCCGCGGGGCCGTAGTTGAGCACATCGGGAGCCTCATCGTCCGCGAGTGCTCCGGCGAACGCCCGGCGTACGCCCGCGACGTCGAACCCGGCGGGGTTCATGAATCCGGCCCCGAACGACATCACGTCGGGATTGAAAAGGACTGACTGGAAGGCTCGAGTCACGGCGTCGTCGAGGCCCGCCGTGCGCGCGGCTAGTCGGGGTTTGCTCGTCGACATGGCCAAACCCTCTCACTCGGCCGTGTCCCGCGCGCGAAATCTTCGTGAATGGGGTTACGCTTCTTGAGGGCGATGTTAAGGGTCCGGATTCTGGCGGATTTGACGATCGAGCTCGACGGGACCGAGCTCGAACCGCCCGCGAGCCGCCGGGCCCGGGCCTTGCTCGGCTGGCTCGTGCTCGACCGGCGTACGCATTCGCGCTCCACGCTCGCCGCCCGATTCTGGCCGGACGTGCTCGACGAGAGCGCCCGGACGAGCCTGCGCAGCGCGCTGTCGGCGTTACGGCGAAGCCTCGGTCCTGACGGCGACAAGTATGTGATCGCCGATCGTGACCGAGTCGGTCTAGCCGGCGAGGATCTCGTGTGGACCGACGTCGCCGAGTTTGCGCGCTGCGTCGACGAGGACAGGCTCGACGATGCTGTCGAGCTTTCCCGCGGTGAAGTATTGACCGGGCTGGACGACGACTGGGTCTACGAGTGGCGCGACGAGCACCGGGATCGCCTGTCCGACGTGCTCGCCCGCCTAGCTGACCGCGTTGAAGCGGCTGGGGACCTCGCGGCGGCGATCGGCTACACGCGCCGGCGGATCGCGCTGGATCCGCTCGCCGAGGAGCCGCAGCGAGTGCTGATGCGGCGGCTCGCCGCCGGTGGGGACCGTGCCGGCGCGATCAGGGCGTATGAGCGCCTGACCCAGCGGCTGCGCGATGAGCTGCGGATCGTGCCATCTCAGGCCACGCGCGAGCTGGTCGAGTCGCTGCGCAGCGGCGGCAAGACCGATGGCGGGCCGGCGCCGGCACCGGTAACCGCAGAGCCCACCCAGACTCCCACCGAGGTCCCGGAGGGCGGCACGGCCGGGTCGACCGGCGCGGTGGTGACGCTGATGTTCACCGACCTGGTCGGCTCCACCGCGCTGCTCGACGCTTTCGGCGACGATGAGGCCGAGCGATTCCGGCGGGTTCACTTCGGCCTGCTGAGGGACGTCGCGGCAGCGCACGCCGGCCAGGAGGTGAAGAACCTCGGCGACGGCTTGATGGTCGCGTTCCCCAGCGCGGTCGATGCCCTGAGCTGCGCGGTCGGGATCCAGCAGGCGGCGCAACGGCACAACGCGCGCGAGGTCGACGATCGGCTCAAGGTCCGGGTTGGTCTCCACGTCGGCGAGCCAATCCAGGATGAGGGCGACTATTTCGGCACGCCGGTCGTGGTCGCCAAACGGCTGTGCGACAGCGCCGAAGGGGGCCAGATTCTCGCCTCCGGCCTTGTCCGGGCGCTCGTCGGGTCGCGGGGTAGCTTCGGCTTCAGGCCGCTCGGCTCGATCACGCTGAAGGGATTCTCGGAGCCCCTCGAGACGTGTGAGATCGCATGGGAACCGGCGGTCGAGCGCCGGATCCCGCTGCCTTCGCCGTTCCTCACGGACGAGCCGGCACCGATGGTGGGAAGGGACGAGCAGCTTCGGGAGCTGGACCGGTGCTGGCGGCAGGCTCGCGGCGGCAGCGCACGCGTCGCGATGCTCGCCGGGGAGCCAGGGATCGGGAAGACACGACTGGCGACCGAGTTCTGCCGCGGCGCTTATGCCGACGCGGCACTGGTCCTGCTCGGCCGCTGCTACGAGGAATCGCTGGTCCCCTACCAGCCGTTCGTCGAAGCACTCCGGCACTACATCTCCGAGGGTCCGGTCGACGAGCGGCGACTGGCGCTTGGAGCGCACCGCGCGACGCTCGCCAGGTTGCTGCCCGAGCTCGGCGACGGGTCCGAGGAATCGAGCATCGAGTTCGGCGAGCGTGAGCAATTCCTGCTGTTCGACGCAGTCGCTGCGCTGCTGCGGACGCTTGCTGCCGAGTACGACTTGATTCTGGTCCTGGACGACCTTCACTGGGCGGACGTCCCGACTCTGCAGATGCTGCGCCATGTCTCCCGCGCGACCGAGGGATCATCGTTGCTGGTCCTCGGTACCTACCGTGAAACTGAGGTCGATGAGTCCCACCCGCTTGCGGACACACTCGCGGAGCTGCGGCGCGCGCGGGTCCTCGACCATCTCGGGCTCGTGGGGCTTGGCGAGGAGGAGGTCGCCGCCCTGATCTGCTCGCTGGCGGGACTCGGGGCCCCGCCCACCGTCGCGCGCTCGATCGTCGATCGCACCCAGGGCAATCCATTGTTCGTCGAGGAACTGCTGCGTGACGTCGCCGTCGACGACGACTTCGGCCGCGCCCTCACGGGCGTTCCGGAAAGCGTGAAGGATCTTCTCTCGCGTCGCCTGCGCCAGCTCGACGACGCCTGCAAGCTGGCGCTGACGGTCGGCGCCGTGAACGGACGTGAGTTCGAGCTCCTCGTCCTCGAGCGAGTGACGGACACCGCCCAGGACGAGCTCGCTGAGAGCCTCGAGCAGGCAATCGCCGCTCACATCGTCGACGAGTCGTCCGCCTCCCTCGGTCGTTATAGCTTCAGCCATGCGCTGATCCGAGAGACCATCTACGAGCAGCTTTCGCGGACTCGACGGGCGCAACTTCACCGGCGGATCGGGGAGACGATTGAGCGGGTCTACTCCGAGCGGCTGGACGAGCACGCAAGCGAGCTGGCGTACCACTTCTCCGCCGCGAGGGATCTGGCGAAGGCATACGAGAACCACTCGCGCGCCGCAGCCGCCGCTCACCGGGTGTACGCCGTGGAGTCCGCCCTGGCCCACTACACGGCTGCGATCGACGCTGCAACCGAGCTGGGACTGGAGGCCGACCACGAGCCGGCGCTTCGCGTGCTCCTCTTGCAGCGTGCGCGGGTGCGGTATCGCACGGGTGATGTCAGCGGTGCAGCCGCCGACATCCGAGCGGTACTCGACGCGTCGCGGCGGTGTGGCGACCGGGCGACCGAGATGGAGGCGCTCAACGAGCTCGGAGCGACGGAATTCCAGACGGATGTGAACCGGGCGGCCGCTTGCCACGAGGCAGCAGCGGAGCTGGCGCGGGAGCTCGATGCCCCGGGTGCCGAGGCGAACGCGTTGGACCGGCTGGCTGTGATCGCCTCCCACCAACTCCAGTTCGACCGAGCGCTCGAGCTCGGCGAGCGAGCGCTCGCGTTGGCCCGTGAGACCGGCGATGCGTCGGGACTCGGACGCGCGATCGACAGCATCAAACTAGCCGTGTGGCAACTCGGTGATCTCGAGCGCTTGAAGGCGCTGACGGAGGAGCTCGAGCACCTGTGGCGCGCGCGCGGCGAGCTTTGGTATCTGCAGTGGACGCTGCTCGAGTCGGCGTTCGTGCCGATCGCCCAGGCGCGCTGGGAGGAGGCGTCGGAACGCCTGGCGGGCGCGCTGGCGATCAGCACCCGGCTGCGTGATTCCACGTCAGAGGGGGTGATCCAGGACGCGCTCTGCTGGCTGGCCCGCAGCCGAGGTGCGTACGACGAGGCACTGTCCGCGGGTCGCCGCGCGGTCGCGCTCGGGCCCGACGCGGCGTGGCCCGGGTGGGCTGCGGCGACGCTCGGCTGGACGCTGCTCGACCTCGGAGCGGCGGCGGCGGCGGCGGAGGTCCTCGAGAGTGGTCTTGCGGAGGGCGAGCGGCCCGGGGCCCCCAATGAGACCGTGCGGTGCGTAAGTCAACTGGCGTGGGCGCGCTGGCTGCTCGGCGATGAGGATCAGGCGAGCGCGCTGACCGTCCGCGCGATGAAGATGCTCGGACGAGTCAGCGCCCCGGAAGGGCGCGCGTGGCTGTTCGGCGCTGGCGCGTACGCGGCGCTCGGGCGGGTCCTGGTCGCGGCCGGTGAGTCCGATCGCGCGGAGAGTCTGTTGGTTCCGGTGCACGGAGCGGCGGCGCGGTCGGGGTGGCGCGATGCGGAGGCGACGACCGGGCTGGCGCTGGGACTCTGCTTCGAGACGCGCGGCGAGCTCGATCAGGCTCGCGAGACGTTCTCGTCCGTCGTCGCCATCTCCGGCCGGTGCGGGCTCCTCGCTCCGGGCCGGGAGGCTCACGCCGCCCTTGCCCGCGTGCTGCGGCGCTCGGGTCGCGATTTCGAGGCGGATGAGCACATGGCCAGGGCCGAGGAGATCGTCGAGCGCATGGCCGCAGCGGTTACGGACGACTCGCTGCGCGGCCAGCTGCTCTCGTACGCGAGGCCGTAGCCCAGAACACCTCGTACCCGAGTGCTTCGTGGTCGCTCAGCGAGCGACCCACGTACTCCGTCAGTGCCGACACCTGCGTGGTGTACATCCGGACCGCCGCGACCTTGCGTCCGTAGGCTTCGGCGTCGAGATCGTGGACCTTCGGCGCCAGATCGTCAGGCGGAATCCCAGTCCTGGCGAGGCAGCGCTCCCAGAATGCGCCGACGAGATCGTTCGAGGCCGGATCGGACGGTCCCGTCACCCATTCTGGCCAGCCGCCTACGTTCGCGTGGGGGAGGTCGGCGTACAAGAAGACCGCGCATTCCTGCGCTCGTAGCTCGAGCGCCGCCGCGCCGACCAGGCGGTGATCGGCATGGTCGGCGAATGTCGCAGGGGCGTAGACGCGGGCCCCGGGCTCGATCACCTCCCTGAGCCGACCCGTGAGGCTCGGCAGCGGTTCGCCGTCGCGATACTGCTCATCGAGGAGGTCGAGGTTGACGGGGATTCGTCCCGCCAGCGCGAGCGCGCGGCGATCCTCCTCGATCCGCTCCCGTACGCGCTCGCCCGAGTCCGCGGCTCCTGTGTACCGGTCCCACCACGCTGGCTCCTCACGGCCGGTCGGTACTCCGGCAAAGACGTTGATGACCATGACCTCGCCCGGTTGGGTGAGGATGTGCCAGCAGGAGAGCACCGCGTCGTCGAGGTGCGGGGAGAGAATCACGGTGCCCATCGACCCAGACAATCGCGACGGAGCGTGCACGTGCCGTGAATCCGGCGCGAAATCCCGGACGCGATCAGTCGCCAGTGTCATTGCGACCGCTGGCCGCGCGAGAGCGCCGTTTGCGTTCGAAGCTAAAGCACCGAGCGAGCTCGATCGCCGGTCGGCACTGCTAGCCCCGACGGCTCGGTCAGCAAACGCCGCCGGCGGTCGCTCCCTCGACCGAGCGGGCACCGCGCGGCAGCCCGACTGGCTTCCGAGATGGACGCGTTGCGACGGTCCGCCGGCCACCTCGGCGGACTGCTCCATCCGGGACGGGGCAGTCACGTCGCTGTTTGCCGGCCGGGCATGCGCGGCTTTAGCCTCGGCATCAACGTCGATCGACTCGCCGCGCAGGTCGACGAAGCGATAGCTGCGGCCGAGAATGCGGGTGCGACGGTGACCAAGCCCCCGTCGGGCCCGGCCGAGTTCGAAGGCCGCCATGCCTACCTCGCCGACCCTGAGGAGAACTATTGGGAGATCGTCTACCTCAGGGGCGACGGATCCGGCCAGCGCGCAATTGATCGAGCGCTCGGGTGGTAGCTTGTGGCTGGGCGTGTGAGGGCGCCTCCGGGTCCGCGGGCAGAACTGAGTTCACCTCTCGTAGCGAAGCGGTGACCATGTGACGATCTCCTGGTCTGGCACGCGGACTACTGGGCCTTAGAGGAGATGTCGTGGCGATTCTTCCCGAGCATCCGGACCTTGAGCAGCTGCGACGCCAAGCCAAGGAGCTGCTGCGCGCCGGCAGGGCGAGCGATCGGGGATCGTTGCGGCGGTTGTCGGCGGTGTCGGCGCCGGTCACGCTGGCTGGCGCGCAGCTTGCCGTAGCGCGCGAGTTCGGTCAGTCCAGCTGGTCGGCATTGGTGCACGAGGTGCAGGCGCGCAACGCGACCCTGGATGAGAACGTGGTGCGGTTTCTGAGCTTCAGCGTCAACGCTCAGATCGGGAGGGCAGCCCGGATGCTGGCCGAGACACCGGCGCTGGCCGAGGCTGGGTTTCCGGTCGCGGTGGTGTTAGGTGACGCCGACGGTGTCACTGCCGAGCTGCGACGTGATCCCGGTGTCGCAACCCGCGCTGATGTGCGCACCGGTTGGACGGCGTTGCATCTGGCGTGTGCTTCGCGTTTTCATCTCGATCCAGTGCGGGCGCCGGGGCTGGCGGCGGTCACGCGCCTGCTGCTTGACGCCGGAGCGGCGATCGAGAGCGAGACGTCGGGCGGTCACTGCTGGCGGCCGTTGGAATGCGCCGTCACGAGCGCCAACTCGAGTCCTCACAACGAGCCGATCATCCGGGAGCTGCTGGCCCGCGGAGCGCAGGTGCGGCCAGAGACCCTGGTCGCGGCGCTGTTTGCCGCCGACGGCATCTGGTGCCTTGAGCTGCTCGCCGACGCGGGCGAACGAGCCCCGGCGCTGTTCGCGGCGGCATTGGCCGAAGCGGTCGCAATGGGCAGCACGGCGGCGGTGAAGGTTCTCCTGGCCGCAGGGGCTGACCCCGGCGCTCCCGGGCCGGACGGCCGCTCCGCGCGCCGCCGGGCACTGAGCGCCGGCGTTGCCGACACCGTGCAACTGCTCGGCCCCGCGGACGGCGATCCCTTGGAGCGGCTGCTTGAGGCGATCCTGCTTGGGGATTCTGCGGCGGCGCGGGGCCTGGTCGACGCTGAGCCTTCGTTGGTGGACCGGTTGGACGCCGGCGACCTGGCCGCACTGGTCGCCGCCGCCGAGCGCGGCAACATCTCGGCGGTCGAGCTGGCGCTGGATATCGGCTTCCCGATCGAGGCTCGCGGCGATGACGGGGCGACCGCACTGCACGCCGCCGCGTACGCCGGCAGCGCAGACACGGTTGCCCTGCTACTCGCTCGTGCTGCCGATCTCACCGTGCGTGACACGCGCTGGCACAGCCAACCACTCGACTGGGCGCTCGTCGGCAGCGGCCAAGCACCAGACAGCGCCCCGGCGCCCGACTGGGTGGCAACCGTAACGCTCCTTCTCGACGCGGGCGCCTCGCTCGATGAGATCACGCTCGACCCCGACGACCCGAAACCTCCGAGCGTCGCGGTGCTTGAGCTGCTGCGCTCCGCGGATCGGGCTGACACTGACGCCTCAAAATGAAGATGGCCCGAAGTCCGTGCTGGTGCTACCGGCCACGGCCACGCTGATCCAAACCGCCGCAGGAAGTATCGGTGCATCGAGCGCCCGGTTTTCAAGTCGGCGTGCTGACCGGCACGGGCCGTTCAGATTGTGTGACGTAGCCGAGCCGGGTGCCTTTGAGGATGCGCGATCCAGCGATCCGGTAGAAGGTCCGTTCGGTTCGCCGCTGCTCGGCGTCGACCATGCGGGCCAGAAGCAGAGCCTGCACGGCGCCGACCAGCAGGCAGCCTCCGGTGACCCGAATCCCTGCGTCCCAGCCGGCGATCGTCCCGGCGATGGCGGCGAGCACGACCACGATCAGCACGATGTGCCACAGCGGTGTGGGCTCGCCGGATCCGATCTGATCCTCGGGCTGCGGGCTGCTGTCGGCGATCGAGCGTCGAACTCCGCGTGGACCCAGCCACACCAACAGCAGCGCCACCACCACCAGCTGCCAGGCGGTGCTGAGCGGTCCGTCCCGGGACTGTGAGGTTGCGGCGAGCAGACCCACGGTGCCGATCGCGCCGCACCCGGCCAGCACAGCTCCCTCCAGACGCAATCGGTGCAGGTAGGTCGGTGCCAACAAGATCGTGATCAGTCTTACAGCCCGTCATCTGCCAGCCCACCAGTAGCGTGTGTCCTGTGTCGCGCCCCAGGCGATCGTCCGTGCGATCAGATCGACTGGACCTCGTGGTCATCGGCGGCGGCACAGGCGGGCTGGTGTCAGCGCTCGTCGCCGCGGGCATCGGGGCGCACGTCGCGCTGATCGAGCGAGGGCGGCTCGGTGGCGACTGCCTATGGACCGGGTGTGTGCCGAGCAAGAGCCTGCTGGCGGCCGCTGATCTGGCGCATCGCATCCGACATGCCGACGATGTCGGGCTCGTGCCGTCAGAGCCGGCCATCGACTTCGCGCGGGTGATGAATCACGTCTATCGGGCACAGCGTGTGATCGAGCCGCAAGATTCAGCGGCACGGCTAGAGCACGAAGGCGTCGAGGTGCTGGCCGGTGATGCCCGGTTCGAGCGTCCAGGGATTGTGGACGTCGGTGGCCGCCGGCTGCGATATCGCAAGGCGATCATCGCGACCGGCTCCCATCCGTTGTTGCCATCGATCCCGGGGCTCGCCGAAGCCGGCCCGCTGACCAGCGACACGGTGTGGGATCTGACGCGTCAACCGCGATCGCTGGCAATTCTCGGCGGTGGTCCGATCGGCTGTGAGCTGGCGTTGGCGTTCGCGCGGCTGGGATCTGAGGTGACGCTGATCGAAGCCGGCGAGCGGCTGCTGCTGCGCGAAGAGCTCCGCGCGAGCGAGCTGATCGCCTCACGGCTGCAAGCGGAAGGTATTGCAGTGTGGTGCGGGAGCAGCATTGAGGCGGTCACCCCCGGACAGGTTGGCGGCGAACTGAAGCTGCAGCCTGGAGGGACTTCACGCACGATCGCGTTTGACCGGCTGCTCGTCGCCGTCGGCCGGGCACCGTCAACCGGCGACCTGGGACTGGAGGCTGTCGGCGTCGGTACCGACGAGTCTGGGTTTGTGCGGGTCGATGCTCGTCTGCGGACCACCAATCGCCATGTGTACGCGGTCGGTGACGTCACCGGGGCGATGTCGTTTACGCACGTGGCCGCCTACCACGCTCGCGTGGCCACCATCAACGCCCTGTTCGCCACGCGCCGCCAAGTTGACTACGCCGCCGTGCCGAGGGTCACGTTCACCGACCCGGAGGTCGCCGCGATCGGGCTCACCGAGCGCGAGGCCCGGGGGCGCTGGGAGAAACCAACGATCGTGTCCTTCGATTACGCAGAGCTTGACCGGGCAATCACCGATGGACGCCCGTACGGCTTCGTAACCCTGGTCGGCGATCCGAAGGGCCGGTTGGTCGGCGCGACGATCGCGGCGCCGGGCGCCGCCGAATCGGTAGCGGAGCTGGCCGCCTGGATCAGCACCGACGCCAAAATCGACCGCATCTCTCAGACGGTGCACGCCTACCCGACTCTCTCAGAAGGTCCGTCGCGAGCGGCCGATGCGAACCTGCGGGCACGGTTCGCCGGACCCCGCACGCAACGTCTCGCCGGCCGCGCCCTACAGATCCTCGGTCACATCGACCACGCCCGCTGATGCTCGATCAGGCTCTTCGGGCGCGCCTGGGACCAACCCTGGACCGCGCCGCGGGGCCACTAGCGGCGCGCGGGATCTCGCCGGGCGCGCTCACCGGCGTCGGACTGCTCGCCGGCATCGGCGCCTGCGTCTGTGTAGCCACCGGCTTGTGGGCGGCCGCCCTCGCTCTATGGCTGCTGAACCGGCTGCTCGACGGGCTCGACGGGCCGGTCGCCCGCCGCCATCACGCGACCGAGCTCGGCGGATTACTTGACTTCGTCGCCGATTTCGTCGTGTACGCGGGATTCGTCGTCGGCGTCGCGATCGCGCACCCTGACGCGCGACTGGCGTGCGTGGCGCTGCTCGCCACGTACCTGGTCAACAACGTGGCACTGCTGTCGTTCTCCTCAGTGATCGAGCGTCACCGGCTGCCGCTGGGCGACGAGCGGTCGCTGCGGCTGCTTCCGGGGCTCGCCGAAGGCGCCGAGACGATCGTCGTCTACGCGTTGTTCTGTCTGCTGCCTGGTGACAGCGCTGTGATCGCCTGGGCGTTCGCCGTCGTCGTCGCGGTCACGGCCGGACAGCGCGTGCAGCAAGCCGTCACGACCCTGAACGCGCTGGCGCGCAGCGGTGCTCAGTCGGGCTCTGCGAGCACGCACACGGACGTGTAGCCGCGCGTGCACACTCGCCGGCGCCGCACCGTGAAACCCGCGGCGGCGAGTTCGGGCTCGGGGTCCAGCGCGCACCAGCCCGCGCCGGGCCCGAAGGCGCGGCAGAGCCCGCGCTGCATCGCCGCTAGCAGCGACCGTCCGAGAAGGCCGCGCGGTGTCCCGAGTGTCACCACGATCACTCTGCCGCGCGGGCTCAACACCCGAGTAATCTCGCCCAGCACCGCCCGGCGCGCCGCCGGGTCTAGGAGATGCAGCAGGTAGGCACAGGTGACGACATCAACGCTCGCGTCATCCAGCAGCAGCCGGCGGGCATCAGCGTTGATCAACTCCCAGCCGTCCGGGAGCGGGCCGGCGCGGTTGAGCATTGCGCGTGACGTGTCGACCCCGATCGCTCGGCGCGGTCGATCAGGGCGCTGAGCTAACCGGCGTAGCAGCGCCCCGGTGCCGGTCGCGAGGTCCAACACGAACTCGTCGCCAGCGGGCGCCGCGAGCTCGACGGCGGCGTCCAGCGCCGAGCGCTCCAACGCAAGCTGATGGTCATAGAAGCGGGCCGTCAGCAGTGACGCCCAGCCCGTCCTTGACAGCGTCGTGTCGCGGTCTACGCTCATCGCGACCCTGCCGGAGTCTCGACATCGCCGGTGATATCGGGGCTGCGCAGAAGCTCGGCGACGGCGACGACTGTCGCGGCGGCGATCAGCCGATCGGCGATGCGACGGCGGCCCGCCCCGGCGGCAACCAAGCCCGCGAGCCGCAGGGGCGCAGCACCGCGGCCGCGGCTGCGCACTGCCGGATCAGGCGCGCGGCCCCCGACGAAGTAGGCCGTCGATGCGTACAGGGCGCCGGTGAGCAGACGGGCGCCCTCGCTTGCGATCGGCAGCCGCGACAACCCTCCCGCGCGGCCCGCGCCTCGCAGTGCCGCGCCGGTGAAGCAGGCGTCGACCAGCCCCTCGAGATCCCGGCCCAAGCGTGTGCAGCGCGTCGCACGTGCGACTCGGCCGTCCGCGACGTCGGTCAGACCTCCAAGCAGCACCAGGACCGGATCGGCTCGCACGGCGACCGCGGGCACAAGCCACGCCCGCGCCAGAGTCAGGGCATCGGCGGCGCCAAGTCCCACGGGACGACCGTGCGGGGTCTCGAGCATGCCGAGATGCCAGTCGAGCATCAACGCGCAGGCGGCCCACCAGACCAGCCCTCGCCTGCGTGCTCGCGCCAAGGAGGTGGCGGCCGGCAGTCTGCCCGCCGCCAGCCACGCCAACGCACCGATAGCGACCCAACCGGCCTCCTGACGGGCCAGCGCTCCCCGCCGACCACGGGTGACGTTCGCTCGGACCTGCGCCGCCCACAGAAAGTCACGCAGGGCCCCCGGTCGCCAGCCGCCCGCGCTCAACCGGGCAAGCTCCTCCCGAGTCCAGCGCTCACCCTCTGTCATCCCGACGCAGCCTACGTCGGTCGCAGCGATCACGTTGCCGTTCACGATCTCCTAGGCCCAGCGGCCCGGTCGATACCGATCGCGGCTTATGCTGGGCTCAGATGCGGCTGCCGCTCTCACAGACGTCACGCTTCGCTGCGAGTTCGGCGGGCGTGATTGCGCCCGCGGAGGCAATCGTGAGCGTTTCTGCCGCAGCCGTCGTGTCCTGATGCGCAAAGGTCAGCGGTCGTCCGCGCTGGTGTCGCTCGCCCGCACGCTCGCGCGTGCCTGGCGGCGAGTTGATGCAGCCACACGCCCGGTCGACCCCGACCTGTCGGTGGCGCTGCGCAAGCGCTGGGAGGAGCTCCCCGCCGGGGTCCGAACAGCCGCTCAGTTGCTCGGGCGACGCACCACAGGCTGTGAGGGCACCCACGGTGTGTTTCCCCGCTGCAACCTGGCATGTACTCCCTGCTATCACGGCCGCGAAGCCAACCGGGTCGCGATCGACGGAACTCACACGCTCGCCGAGGTCGACGCTCAGATGGCCCACCTGCGCTCGGTCCGAGGACCGGGCCAGCACGCGCAGCTGATCGGCGGCGAGGTCACGCTCCTGGCTCCCGACGATCACGCCGCGGTCCTGTCAGCAATGCAGCGCCACGGCCGCAAGCCGATGAGCATGAGCCACGGCGACTTTGACTACGAGTATCTGGAAGCGCTGGCGGTCGGTCCCGACGGACGCCGGCGCTTTGACCTGCTGCGCTTCGCCGGACACTTCGACTCGCTGATGTTCGGCCGCCGCGGCCACGATCGCCCCGCTGATGAAGCGCAGCTCGATCCGGCCCGGCTCGCGTTCGTCTCGAAGTTTGAGCGCCTACGAGACGAGCACGGGGTGCAGTACGACCTCGCGCACAACATGACCGTCACCCCCCGAAACCTCGATCAGGTCGCAGGGGTCACCCGATCCTGCCTGGAGATGGGGTACGGAATGCTGTCCTTTCAACCGGCGGCTCGCGTCGGTAACCCCAGCCGTTGGCGTGAGGACTACGACGCGGCGACGATCGACGCCGTCTGGCGCGAGATCGAGCGCGGCGTCGGGACGCGACTGCCGTGGCGCCACCTGCAGATGGGGGACGAGCGCTGCAACCGGGCGGCCTACGGCGTCCTCGCCGGGGCGCGCTGGATCCCGCTGCTCGACGATCGCGATCCCCGTGATCTGCAGGCGCGTGACGTCTTTTTGGACACGTTCAGCGGGATGGACTTCGACCGGGGAACGGGGGCCGTGCTCGCTCGCTGCCTGCGCGTCGTCGCTCGTCACCCCAAGACAGCCCCGACCGCGCTGCGTTGGGCGACGCGGTTCACGCGTCGCCTCGGTATGACCGGGTTGCGAGCCGGCCATGTGCGCGGGATGACGTTCGTCGTGCACGCATTCATGGACGCCGACGTCGTCCAGGCGGCGTGGCGGACGATGGAGGACGGGACCGTCCCTGACGACCCGGACGTACTGGCCGCGCGAGAGCGCCTTCAAGCCTGCTCCTATGCGATGGCACATCCGAACACCGGACGGATCGTCCCCGCCTGCGTGCAGCATTCAGTCCTCGATCTCGACGAGAACCGGCGGCTCTTGACGCTGCTGCCGATGGCCAGTAGCTGATCGCGATGGCCGGCTCGGCCGCGGAGTCGACGCCCACGATCGCCGATCGGGTTCTCGCCAGCGTCACAGTGAACGACCCGCGGCGCTCGCTGCGTCACGACAGCGTGCGCTTCCTGCGGACCGTGGCTCTGTCGATCGGAATTCAAGGACCGACCGCGGGAGTCATTGTCGGCCCGGCCGTGCTTGCCGGCATCGTCGGCGGCGCCGGCGCTCTTGCCTACCTGCTCGCGTTGATCGCGATGTCCTTCGTCGCCTACGCGTTCGTCCTGTTCTCCCGTTCCTTCAACAGTGCCAGCTCGGTGTTCGCGTTCAACGCCTCGACGCTCGGCGCGCGTTATGGCTTGGTGTCGGTATGGATGCTGCTGCTTGTCTACGTCTCGTTCGCCGCCGGCGTCTACGCGAGCACCGCCGATCTCGCCGGGGCGCTGCTCACCTCACTGGGCGTTCACGTCGGATGGGTCGCGCTCGCGGTCGTCGGCTGGGCGCTGACGATGGTCTTTGCGTACGTGTCCTTCAGCCGCTCCGCGATCGTGATCCTCGCCTGCGAGGGGGTGGCGATCCTGCTGATCGCCGTCGTCGGCGTCGCGGTCCTGGCTCACGGCGGCTATCACCACCACGCGCTCTCCACCGCTCCATTTCGAACCCACGGGATCGCCTTCGCCGTCCTGGGACTCGGGGTCGTCAACGCCTTTGGCGGCTTCTCGGGGTTTGAGGGCGCCGCAACCCTCGGGGAGGAGTCCACGCGTTCGCAGCGCACGATCCCGCTCGCCGTGGCCAGCTCGCTGGTGGTCTCCGCGGGCGTGTACATCGCCTTCACGTGGATCGTCGACAACGCCTACGCCACGCCCGCCGCGCTCGCCGCCGATCCCGCTCCGCTGGTTCACCTGGCCAGCAGCAACGTCGGTTCGGCGATGGGCAAACTGGTCAATGTCGCCGGTGTGATCAGTGCCTTCGGTGCCCAGCTGGCCTGCATCAATGCGGCCAACCGGCTGCTGTTCTCGATCGGCCGAGAGCTCGGCGGCGGGCGACGCGCGAACAACCTCCTGGTCCGCACCAGCACCCACCGCGGATCGCCGATCGGAGCACTGTTGATCACCGGGTCAGTCAGCCTGGCCGCGCTGCTCGCGTTCTCCTTTGAGCACACCGCGATCAGGGCGCTGACGTTCATCATCCAATACGGCGCCTACCTGGTCCTCGGGGTGTACCTGCTGACCGTTATCGCGGCACTCGTCCTGGTCTGGCGCCACGGACGGCGACCGATCCCGCTGCTGATCCTCGGCCTCGGAGTCGCCGTCCTGCTGTACGTGCTCCGTGACACGTTCGTCCCCCTACCGTCCGGGCCGTTCGGGATCGTTGCGCTCGCCGCTGCGGGCAGCACGATGCTCGGGATCGCCTGTTCCCTGATCCCAGCGGTACATCGCCGCCTGGGCCACTCAGAGCTTCTACGCGCCGTCGGTGGCGAGCAGAACCGGGATTCTTGACGCCTCGCAGCGGCTCTGCTCACGTCGCGACCTGGGGCTGCCGCTTGATCTTGTCGTCGTAGGAATTGGGGATCGGTTTGCTCGATCGGGCGTGGGCGAGTGGGTCGATGTCAGCTCTTGGCGTTCTTGAGCGTCAGCTTGGTCGTGGTATTGCGAGCGTCGGTGACCTTCACCACAAACCTCGGCTTCTTCACTGGGTGCCGTTTGGCCTTGCGGGCGAATGCTTTGGTGACAGTGATCGCGGGTTTGATGATCTTCACCCGCACGCTGTTCGCGTTGTGCGAAAGCGTGATCATCAGCTGCCTATGGCTGACCTTGGGGCGGAACTTCAGCTGCTCGCCTGCGGGCGTACTGACGCTGATGGCGCTCGCGAGTCGTCTGACGTGGCGGGTGAAGCGGACTCCGCGCGGTGGTTCGACGGTGATCGATTTGATCGGGGCTGCGTGGTCGCCGGCGGTCAGGGTGAAGCTGAGCCTCGGCCTGGTGGCCAGGTTCGAGAAGGAGACGTGAGATGTGGTCGGCCTCCCCGGCTTCGGGGCTGGCGGAGGAGTAGGTATCGGCGCTGATACCGGTAGGCCAGCGCTGGTCGCGATAACGGTCACCCGCAGCAGGCGGTAGGTCGCGGTCACGGCGCAGGCAAGCCGGTGTCCGACGTCGCTGGCGACGGGGGTGTAGGTGTCGCCGGTCGCGGCGGCGATCGGCGAGCCGTCGAGCAGCCATTGGACGCCCGGCGGGGTCGCGGTCGGTGCGTTTGGCACTGGCTGTTGCCCGGCCCAGTCTGCCCACTGCTGGCCTTGGCATGTCTGCTGGGTCCCTTGTCGCACGGGACCGATCACGCGCGGTGGACGCACCGACGCCCCCACGGCACCGGTGAGCACCTGTCCGATGTCGTGGCCGCCGTTCTCGGTGAACCAGAGGTTGCCGTCCGGGCCCGCCGCAATGCTCCAGGGGTAGCTGTTGCCGGTCGGAACGTTGTACTCGGTGATCTTCCCCGCGGGTGTGATCCGACCGATCTCGTCGTTGATCGCCTCCGTGAACCAGAGGTTGCCGTCCGGTCCCGCCGCGATCCCGATCGGCTGGCTGCCAGGGGTGGGGAGCGGGTACTCGGTGATCTTCCCCGCGGGTGTGATCCGTCCGATCTGGTTGCCGTAGCGCTCGGTGAACCAGAGGTTGCCATCGGGTCCCGCCGCGATGTCGTCGGGACTGCTGCCCGCGGTCGGGACCGGGTACTCGGTGATCTTCCCTGTGGGGGTGATCCGTCCGATCTGGTCACCCCCGGGCTCGGTGAACCAAAGGTTGCCGTCGGGCCCCGTCGCGATCCTGTACGGCTGGCTGCCCGCGGTCGGGACCGGGTACTCGGTGATCTTCCCTGTGGGGGTGATCCGTCCGATCTGGTCACCCCCGGGCTCGGTGAACCAAAGGTTGCCGTCGGGCCCCGTCGCGATCCCAGACGGTTCGCTGTTGGCGGTCGGGACGGGGTACTCGGTGATTTGCCCCGAGGCCGTGACCCGCCCGATCTGATCACCGCCCCACTCCGCAAACCACAGGTTGCCGTCAGGCCCCACCGTGATCCCGTCCGGCTTGGCGCCGCCGGTCGGGAGGGGGTACTCGGTGATCTTCCCTGTGGATGTGATCCGTGCGATCTGGTTGCCGTTGAACTCGGTGAACCAGAGGTTGCCGTCAACCCCCGCAGCGATACCGGAGCTGGCGGTGCCGGCCGGGAACTCACGCACGGGCGTCGGGCTCGCGATCACGTTCACGCCGATGCTGGTCGTCGATGCCGTCACGTCGAGCAGCGGGTACGTCGCGGCGACCGTGCAGGCCAGCTGATGGCCAACGTCGCCGGCGACCGGCGTGTAGCTCTGGCCCGTCGCACCGGCGATCGGCGCGCCGTCAAGCAGCCACTGAACCCCGGGGGGCGTCGCGCTCGGAGCGTCCAGCGCCGGCTGCTGCCCGGCCCAGTCCCGCCACTGCTCACCCTCACAGCCAGCCGGGACCCCGCGCCGGGCGGGCACCGTCACGCTGGGCGCCCGCACCACAGCCGCCCCCGCGCCCGTGATGATCTGCCCGATCCGATTGCCGTCCTCTTCGGCGAACCAGACATTACCGTCCGGCCCTGCAGCGATCCCGCTGGGTCCGCTGCCGGCGGTCGGGAGCGGGTATTCAGTGATCTGTCCATCGGGCGTGATCCGGCCGATATTGTTGTCGGCCTCGGTGAACCAAAGGTCACCATCTGGCCCCGCCGCGATCGCACCAGGTGCTCTGTGGCCCGTCGGCAGCGGGTACTCAGTGACCTGCCCCTGGGGCGTGATCCGGCCGATCTCCCGGTTGGAATCATCGGTGAACCAGACGTTGCTGTCCGGACCTGCCGCGATCCCGTTCGCCTCACTATCGCTAGCGAGTGGGTACTCGATGACGTCGCCCGCCGGGGTGATCCGTCCGATCTTGTGAGCTCCGGCCTGCGTGAACCAGAGCGTCCCGTCCGCCGCCGCCGTGATGTGATCGGGCTCGGTGTTGCCGGCCGGCAACGGATACTCGGTGATTGTCCCGGTCGGCGTGATCCGCCCGATCTTGTCCCCTTCAAACTCGGTGAACCAGAGATTGCCGTCCGCCCCCCTGGCGATCCCGCCAGGATCGCTGTTGGCGGTTGGGATCGAGTACGAGGTGATCGTGCCCGCGGGCGTTATCCGCCCGATCGTGCCGTAGATGTCCGTGAACCAGAGATTGCCGTCCGGCCCCGCCGCGACGTCCGTAGGGCTATTGACCGGGTATTCGGTGACCATCCCATCGGGTGTGATCCGTCCGATCGCTCCATCCTGGGTGAACCAGAGATTGCCGTCCGGCCCCGCCGCGATCCCCGTCGGCTGGCTGCCAGGGGTCGGGATCGGGAACTCGGTGATCTCGCCTACCGCAGCCCCGCGGGCCGTGCCAACCCCAAATGCCCCCACCGACGATCCCAACAACAACCAAACGAACACCGCGCCCGCGAGCGCCACGCCCAGCGCGCGTGCGCTCACCTTCAGTCCCAGCCCAGTACCGATCAACCCGCCTCGCGGCATCCCAAACCATCCTGAAATGGATAACCCTCCTGGCATGCCACGACCGTACGACCGCGTCATGGGCAAACGCATCGGGGCAACTCCCCATATTGGGACAGACCATTACCTATCTTCGACGTCGCCGCGGGGTCGCGGAGGTTCGGCCGAGCGTCGCCTCTCCCGACAATGCTGGCACGACGTTGGAGCGCGTTGAAGGCCTGCGCGCTCTCGACAGATCGCTGACAAAGGCCGCTGGACTCGGGCGCGAGTTCGTGGCTGCTGCTGCGGCATCGCCGCCGTTGGCTCGTGTGATCTCCCGGCTCGGGTTCAGGCGGTTGTCTTGTGGCCGATCGGGATGCCGGTCGTCCATGGGATGACCTTGGCGAATTGGACGAGTTCTCCGTAGTAGACGGGATCGAAGGTTGGGGCGAGCACGAGCCCGACCGGCCATGACGCCGCTTGAGCGGGGGTTTGTGCCTGGCTCATGTCCTCAAACCACGGCCGGGAGGCGTCGGTGTCGACCAGGCCCGGGCAGAGCGCCATGAGGAGCTTGTTGTCGGCGAGATCGGTGTTGCGACGCTGTTGGGCGGCGGCTCGGACGGCGGCGACCTGCAGGACTTTGGATGGGATATTCAGCCAGTTTCCGTAGCCCTCGTCCTGGGCGCGCCCGTCGTGCACGGCGTGGCGCCACTGAGCGGTGAGCGCGTCGACCGCGTCGAGGCTGTCGGCGGCTCGGGCAAAGTGGGCGACGACCTGGTCATTGAGCTTGTCAAGCGTGCCCAGCGCGCTGGCGACGATGATCAATCGACCACCGGGGCGCAGGCGCGGAGCGAACGCGCGCAGCATCCTCGTCGCCGCGAGATTGCTGGTCTCGGCGACAGCGTCGATTTCGTCGGCGGGATCGACGTTCGGGCTCATCCGCGCGGTTGCGTTGGAGAACACGATGTCGACCTCGTCAAGTTCTGAGGCGAGAGCCTCGATCGCCTTGCCGTCCCGGACGTCGAGCACCCGAGCCTCGACGCGGGCGATCGCCGGCCCATCGACGACTGCCGCTGCGGCCGTCTTGACGCGGCCGGCGTCGCGGCCGGTCAGCAGGACACGGTCCTCGGAGCCCATGCCCGCGGCCAGACCGTGGGCAAGCGCGAGACCGAGTCCCTGGTTGGCGCCGGTTATGAGAGCGGTACGAGGCGTGGTCATGACCTCAACCTAGCTTCTTAATCGCAGTACGAAAACGAGAATGTCGCACAAGTAATATGCGTGATGCGCATGGCGACCGAGTTCTCTTCAACCGGGCTGCGCGTCTTGCGGGAGGTCGCGCAGGCAGGCTCGTTCTCAGCTGCGGCGCACTCCCTCGGTTACACCCAGTCGGCCGTGTCTCGGCAGGTGGCGGCGCTCGAGGCTGTCGCCGAGCGCCGGCTGTTTGATCGCAGCCGGACCGGTGTCAAGTTGACCGCCGCGGGATCGCGCCTGCTCGCCTCAGCGATCCGGGTGCTCGACGAGCTGGATCTTGTCCGCCGCGAGGTCGCTGGCGATCCGACCCCCGCCGGGCCGGTTCGTGTCGGCGCGTTCGCTGCGGCCGCCGCCGGGTTGATACCCCGAGCGCTCGCTGCGCTGCCCCCGGAGCTGACGGTCACCCTTCGTGAGGGAACCACGCCCGCGCTGACCCGGGGCTTGCGGGCGGGGACGTTGGACTTGGCGATCCTCGCCCAAACACCGCCCTTCCGGCCACTTGACAACGAGTCACCGGTACTGGAGACCACGACGATCTCCGAGCGTGAGCTCGTCATCGGCGTCTCCGCCGGACATCCATTCGCCGGCGCCCGGACAGTCGAGATCGATCAGCTCAAAGGGCAGGTGTGGGTGGCGAGCCGGGCTGACGGCGGCGACACGCTGCTTGGTGTCTGGCCAGGGCTGCGCGAGCGCCCCGATGTTCGCTACGTCGTGCGCGACTGGCACGCCAAGCTCCAGATCGTCGCCGCCGGCTTGGCGATCACCACTCTCGCCCCGATCACCCTCGGCGTGCTGCCCGACGGTGTCAAGGTCGTCGCCGTGCGCGGCGAGCCGCACGAGATCCGACGCATCGTGATCGCGCGCCGTCCCGGACCGCTTGAACCCGCCGCCGCCCGGGCCGCCGACGCACTGAGTGCCGCCGCGTCGAACTGAACCTCGCGCAGTCTCGTACTGTGATGCCGCCCAGGTCGCCGCCAAGCGGGTACTGCTGTTTCGACCGGGCGCCGACTTCTAGCAGCAATGCGATCGGTGCCAGTTGCGTCAGCCGAGGTGCTGCAGGTTGCTGTTTCGGGAAGTGTCCGCGAACTTGTCCCCGGGAGGCAATCGCGCGTCCTGCGTTTGGCGACGAGCAGGTGCGCCACGACCGCGACGAGAGATGTGCTTCGGTCTCAGCGCGGTACGCGAGCGGGTCCGTGGCCAGCCCGGTATACGTCGCTCGGCGCGAGCGCCCTTGCCCGTGCGCTCGAGTCCTCGCAGGCTTCAGCCGCTATTGCTGGACAAGGTCCACAATCGGCATGATCGTGGGCGGCTGCGCCAGCTCGATGCCGAGCTCCTCCATGACCGGCCCGAGGTACTTCAGGAACTCATCGAACGCCTGTTGGCTCTCCCAGACATCGAAGACCTGAAGCCGGCCATCTTCGCCGAAGCATGAGTGGAGCTTCATAGCGCTTTCAGGTGCCCCGGCCTCGCGGAGACGGGCGCGCCCTTCGGTGTGCTGCTCAACCGTCATGTTCTTGGTCACGATGTAGATCCCAATCACGGTAAGTGAACTCCTTGTTGGCTGGCTACGCCGGCTGAATCAACCCTATTCCAACGGGGCCAAACCACCCTCGGCCAGCAGGAGCACTTTCGGGCTGGTGCGGAGCAGTCACGCGCTGCTGCCCGGAACGACCCGCTCTTGACCCGCGGCGAGGCTCGGCGGTCACCACTCGAGAGACCAGTTCCGTTCCGGAAACGAACACTCTGGGCAGACTGCCCACGCTCTCGTCCCGGACGACAGTGCCCCTTCGTCGCCGGGCCGGCCACGAGGTCGTAGCTGCCGCTCTGATCCTCGGCCCGGCCGAAGCGGCAGTCCGCGCTGGACGATCCGGCGGCTCGGATGGGCCTGCTGGCTCGTGGATACAGAAGTCGCGCTTGAGCGGTTCCTGGTGATGGTGGCGAGCGTCAGGACCATTGTCCTGTTCGCCCAGGGGTCGTGCCGGACTCCAGTCTCTTAGTGGGTTCACCGGGTCGATTTGCGGGCTTGTCGGACGGATCGTGGGGTGAGGTTCGCGCACCGGGGTATGTCACCGCCTCGCCTGTTGGCGCAGGCTGCGGGCTCGGCGACCGCTGCCAGCCTTCCCACGGTCTCTCAGCCCTGTGGATCGCGGGCACGCATCGGTAGCCGGAAGATGAGCGCGAAGCCGACGGCGAGCGGGATCAGTGTCGCCCAGGTGGTGATCGCCAGTGCGTGGGTCGGGAGATGCCCGGCGAACGCCGAGAAGAAGATCGTTCCCAGCGCCGCGACGCCGGCGGCGCTGGCGAGCTGCTGGACGGCCTCGAGCACGCCGGAGGCCGAGCCGACCTCGTCCATTGAGACTCCGGCGAGGATGAAGTCAAACAGCTGGCCGATGCTCATTCCGGTGCCCGCGCCGATCAGGAACAGTCCCGGCGCGAGGTCCACCGTCGTGGCTGTGCGCGTGCCGGTCACGGTCAGCCCCAGAACGACCGTCCCCGCGGCGACGACCGCGATGCCGAGGTGCAGCAGGTGGCGGCCCAGGCGGCCGACCAGCGCGAACGAGGCGCCCATCCCGGCGAGCATGCCGACGACCATCGCGATCAGGGTCA
This sequence comes from uncultured Solirubrobacteraceae bacterium, assembly GCA_963714245.1. Taxonomy (GTDB): domain Bacteria; phylum Actinomycetota; class Thermoleophilia; order Solirubrobacterales; family Solirubrobacteraceae; genus Palsa-465. The sequence goes on from CAVQNR010000005.1 coordinate 1,058,023, forward strand.
AGCCGGCGTGGATCGGAGAGAACCCCTCGCCGAGCTGGGTGAACAGGGACAGGCATAGCACCAGGCCGCCGAAGGCGCCGAAGAACGCGAGTGCGACAAGGATCCCGCTCGTGTAGGTCCGGTTGGCGAGCAGGCTGGGCTCGATCAGCGGCTCGCCGTGGTGCAGGCGCTCCCAGAGCACGAACGCGCCGACCAGCCCCGCTCCGGCGGCGAGCGAAACAAAGGTCCAGGCCGGCCAGCCGGCTGTGTGCCCCTGGATCAGCGGGTAGATGATCGCCGTCAGCGCAGCGCCGATCAAGACCATCCCGCCGATGTCAAGCCGGATCCCGGGATGCGCGACGGTCCGCGGCAGCACCCGCACCGCAGCGGCGAGCGTAGCGATGCCGATCGGCACGTTGATCAAGAACACCAGCCGCCAGCCGACCCCCCACAGGTTCGCCTCCACGAGCACGCCCGCCAGGATCGGCGCCGCCAGCGCCGACAGTCCCATGATCGGACCGAACGCGCCGAACACCTTGCTCATCTCGTCCTCGTCGAAGGTCTCTTTGAGCATCCCGAACCCCTGGGGGATCATCAGCGCCCCGAACGAGCCCTGCAGCACCCGGAAGCTGATCAGGACCCTCATCGATGGTGCGACCGCGCACGCGGCGGACATGAGCGTGAAGCCGGCGGAGCCGATCAGAAACAGCCGGCGGCGGCCGAACATGTCCCCGAGCCTGGCGCCGGTGATCAGGAACACGGCGAACGCGAGCGTGTAGCCAGCGCTCAACCACTGCAGGGTGGAGGCACTGCCGCCCAGGGCGTTGCGGATCGACGGGCCGGCGACGTTGACGATCGTCGAGTCCGTCAGGTCCATCACATCGGCGGCGATCACGACCGCGAACACGACCCAGCGCAGCGGGTTGCGGGCGGTTGGCTGCGTGACGACGCCCGCGAGCATCGCTCGCCCTTCGCTCTCGGTCACCGTCCCTACGTCCGCACCGGTTCCCATTTCAGCTCCTTACTGAGTACGCCGTTCGCAGTAGTCGCTACGGACGGTAGCAAACTGAGTACACTGTTCGCAATGAGTTGGAGTCGTGGGGTCATCTGGGACCGTCCCGAGCGGGCCGCGCGCGGCCCCGCCCCCTCGCTCTCGCGCGATCAGATCGCCACGGCCGCCGTGAGGCTGGCCGATACGCAGGGAATCGAGGCGGTCTCGATGCGGACCCTGGCGATCAAGCTGGGGGTTGGAGCGACATCGCTCTACCGTTACGTCGCCCGCAAGGACGAGCTGATCGACCTGATGGTCGACGCGGTGATCGGTAACGACCTGCAGTTCGAGGCCCGGGGGAACTGGCGCGAGGACCTGCGCTCGTTCGCTCACGGCCTGCGGGCGATGACCCTGCGCCACCCCTGGATGGCGGTCCAAGGCCCCGGGCGACCGAGCCTCGGGCCGAACACGGCTCGCTACCTCGAGCAGGTCCTCCAGGCGATTGACGGTCTCGGCCTTGAGATCGACGAGATGCTGGTAATGATCGAGACACTCGACGCCTTCATCCGCGGTCACACGCTTCAGGAGCTCTCCGAGCAGGAGGCCGTCCGTCGCTCCGGTCTCGACCAGGAGCAATGGATGCAAGCCCAGGCCCCCTACGTCGAGAGTCTGATCCAGAGCGGCCGCTACCCGCTCCTCACGCGCGTCGTCCTCGACGCTCGCGCGCCGCACGACCCCGACCGCCGCAAGCACAGCTTCGATCTGGGGCTCGAGCGTGTCCTCGATGGCCTCGCGACGATGCTCCCCAAATAGCTCACCCGCCCCGCAGGGGTTCGCGATTAGCGTCGCCGCCGACTCGGACACGCGGCCGGGGACACGAAGCGCAGCGGCGAGAAACCGGACGCTACTCCCGCCCAGACCATCGCCCGTCTTGCGATGCAGGCAGCCGGCGCTACCCGCCGGTGTCACTCGCCAACCCGATCGCGAGCCGAGACCTCGGTCGGTCGCCGGTCCAACGACGAGCCCTCGGCGTCTGCTCCGCTACGTCGGCGACCCGAAGCGGCAGCCGATCGAAGCTCCGCGTTCGGATCGTCGCGGCCGCTGGCTCTGTTGGTAGAGGCAACGCGTGTCCGGGGGCGTTCAGTCGACGAGGTGCCTGTTCTTCACCGGGTTGAACGGAATACCCGGGCGCCGTAGCGCACGCTACTCGACGCCCGGATCGCGTTCGCCGTCCTTACGTCTGAGTTCGCGCGAGCTTCCCTCCAGCACCTCGACCGTCGCCAGTGAGATGGCTCTGGAGCCGCCCATGCTTCCGTTGCGTTTGGCGTCGTCACTGCCGAAGGCGAGGTAGGCCGCGCGCTCTCCGATGCGCTTGAGCTCGTCATCGGTCACCGACGGCACTCGCTCGACAAGCTCCTGCTCGTCATGTGCCAGGAGCATCCGGACCAAAGTACTTCGTCGAACGTGGAGCATGGCCATCGCCCGACGCTAAGGCAGTAGCGCCGAGCCGCCGTTTTCGACGAGGTCGGCTGCTCGCGACCGAGCTCAACGGCGCAACCCGGGCCGAACGAGACTGCTCGTCTGTCGCCGTCAGCTGCTGACTTACGACCCAGAGGTGACCGAACCCGGCCTTCGCAGCTCCCACGTTCGCGATCCTCGATCACTACGATCACCGTCGCTCCGGCCGCGGTCATCGCCGCATCGGCGACGCGGGCATTCTCGACGATCGCCATCAGCAGTACCGGCGATCCTCCCAACGTCTGGGGCGCACAGAGGCGGTAATCGTGGTTGGCCTGCGCGAGCGAGAGCGAGAGCAAGCTCGTGCCGATCGTCATTCCCAATGCGCCACCGACCCCGGGGCTCGGTGAACCGAAGCGTCTCGACCGCGCCGAGCACCGCCGCGTAGAACACGACGGCGGTCCCCGCGGAGTGAGAGGATCTCTAGTCGTGTCCGACATGTGGGACAGCACGGCGCCGGGCTGGCGGGCAAATGCCGACTTCGTCGACGAGCAGCTTGCGCACGCGACGCAGTCGATGCTGGACGCGGCCCACGTTGGAGAGGGCTGTCGCCTGCTTGAGTTAGCTGCCGGCCCGGGCGGAGCCGGCCTGGCAGCCGCGCACCGTGTTGGCCCGGCCGGGACGGTGCTGCTGTCTGACGTCTCGAGCGAGATGATCGGTGTCGCCGCGCAGCGCGCCAGGGGCGACCGCCGGGTCACCACCGCGGTGTTTGACCAGAGCGTCGCCGACCTTGAGGATGCTGCCTTCGACGTGGTCATCTGCCGCCACGGCCTGATGTTCGCCGACGACCCGGTCACCGCTGTAGCCGAGGTCGTTCGCCTGCTCAGACCCGGCGGACGCTACGCGACGATGACCTGGGGCCGGCGAGAGCAGAATCCATGGCTGGGGTTGGTCCTCGACGCCGTGAGCGATCAATTCGGCGTTCCGTTTCCACCCCCCGGCATTCGCGGCCCGTTCTCGCTTGACGACTCCGAGGAACTCGCGAGGGTTCTGAAGGCCGGTGGTCTGCACGACGTGGTGGTGCAGACGGAACTCACGCCGATGCACGCCGCCTCGCTACAGGAATGGTGGCAACGGGTTCCCAGCCTCGCAGGCCCGTTGGCCATAGCACTGGCCGGCATGGAGCCGGCGGTCCGTGACGCCATCGCTCAACGAGCGCTGCGCTCCGGGGCGCAGGCAGCGGCATCGGAGCCGGAGGGGATCTCATTCGACGGGACGAGCCTCATCGCTTCAGGCTCCAAGCCGTCGAGCCCGGCAGGCTGAGTAGCCATGGCGATGGACCTCGATGCGCCGCAGCCGGACGTAGCGATGGATCAACTGCTTGCCCTGCTCGTCGGAGCCGGCGCGGGGCGACGCGCGCACGCCCACGGTCGCACCCTGCTCGATCACCTCGTCGGAACGCGGGAGCTCCTGCGCCGGTGGGATCAGCCGGTCTGGTTGCAGGCCGCGGCCCTGGTGCACAGCGTCTACGGCACCGATGTGTATCGACCGCGGGTGCTGGGAGCGGCGAGTCGGCAGCGACTGGTGGAGCTCGCCGGCGAGCGCGCCGAACGGCTCGCGTTCTTGTTCTCGACGGTTCCGCGGTCGTCTGTCTTCGCCGCCGCGCGCGAGCTACCGGACGAACCGCGCGGTTGGGTCGGTCGCGAGCACGACACGCCGACTCGCGAGCAGCTCAGCGGACTGCTGATCCTGCATATGGCCAACCTCGCCGAGCAAGCGCAGGCGGCAGATGGATCACCAGGTCTATGGCTATCGCAGTTTCTCGGCCTCCGTGCGGCGCTGGCGCGGGTCGACGTCGCCGTGCCGCCGTGTCTGCGGATCGACGTCGAACTCGAGGAGCACGACGAACACGAGGCTCGAGAGGCGTACCTGTCCGGGATCGCGCGTCTGAGCGATCCGACCGCGGCTGCGGTTCACCTCGGCCGGGTGGCGACGGCGTGTCCGATGCTCGCCGAGCCGTGCGTGTGGCTCGCCTATCTCGGACTGTCACAGGGCGATTCGGATACCGCAACCTGGTGGGCACGACGCGCACGCGTGTCGCTTCGGGCATTCGGAACCCCGTGGGACAAACGACTGAGCCTGGAGGAGTGGTTGCGGGTGGCCGAGCTGCTCGAGAGCGGGAGCGCCGCGTCGCCGGCTCCCGGCGCGCGCTCATGCGGCCGAGCGCCGGCGGCGGCCGAGCCCGGGAGGGATGGTGATCACGGGCGCTTCACGCGCTACCTCGCGAGTTTCGCGTCGCGCCGCGGCGATCCCCAGCGGCGCGTGTATCCAGGACTCGAGACCAGGCCGTGGTTCGACCCCGCCGAGATTCCGCTGGCCGCCGAGCTCGAGCGCGACAGCGAGATCATCCGCGAGCAGGTGCTGGCGCTCGGCGGCGGCGGCTTTCACCGCGAAGCCGAGGACATCCGCCGGTCAGGCGCATGGGATGTCCTGTTCTTCTACGAGCGCGGTCGTCGTCGCGACGAGCACTGTCGGGCCTGTCCCGCGGTCGCCGATGCGATCGAGCGTCACGCGACGATGCGCACGGTCACGGGGCTCGCATATGTCTCGCGGCTTCGCGGCAACACGCACATCGCGGCCCATCGCAGCGTCACCAACCTTCGCGTCCGCTGCCACCTCGGAATCACGGTTCCCGAGGGCGATTGCGCGATCCGCGTCGGCGGCGAGACCCGGGGGTGGCAGGAGGGACGATGCCTCGTCTTCGACGACCGTTTCGACCACGAGGCGTGGAACCACACCCACGAGGACCGGATCGTGCTCGTCATCGACCTCTGGCACCCGGCGCTGTCGCGTGCGGAGATCGACCTGCTGGAGGGCATGCACCGGTACGCCTATGCCTACGCTCGTGAGCTCGATCGTTACTGGCGCGAGAACGCCGCAGCCGCGCGCAGCTGATCCCGCCGCGGCGATCAGGGGCCGGCGCGGGTCAGCGGAGCCCCGACCTGATCGACAAGGTCAAACCGCTCCACGAACCACTCGAAGCTCCGCGGAAGTTCTCGGGCCAGCTGCGCTCGACGGTCCCAAACGTCGCTGGCAGCCAGCGCCCGCATCGCCGTCCCGGCGTGCTCTGGGAACTTCGTCGCGTGGTGGCGGATCATCTCGAGGCTGCTCCGCTCGTCGAGGTAGATGAGGCCGAAACGGAGGCTGTTGTGGACCATGTCGGTTCGCACCTCGCGCAGGAACGCGCGCCGTTCCTCCGGCGGCTTGAAGCGATGGAACACGCCGAGATCTGGCAGAACCCGGATCTCGGCGCCCGCTAGCCACAGCCGAACACTGAACTCCGGCTCGGCTGCGCCATACAGTCCCATCCCTGGGTCGTACCCGCCGACGCGATCGAACAGTTCTCGGGTGAGGATCGTGCCGGACGCCGCCGCGATCTGGACCGCTGCCAGGTGAGCTCGTGGTTCGCGGTTCCAGTACGTCCCCATGAACGGAACCACCAGACGGCATCCGTAGCCGGCAAAGCGTGAGTCGTGATCGCGGATCGTGGCCGCCAGCACCCGGTCCGGCGTGATCGCCGACAGGATCTCCGCATCCCAGCCCAAAGTGAACGAGACATGCGCGTCGGTGATGAAAACGATCTCGCCACACGACCGTGACACGCCGAGGTTGCGCGCGGCTGGAACGCCGCGGCGCCGCGAGCAACGGACGACTCGAAAGCGGTCGACCTCGGGGTGCGCCTCGGTCAGATCCAGCGTCAGACCACTCGCGCTGCCGTCGCTCGAGCAGTCATCGACGAGGACGACTTCGAGCCGGGTGTCGGTGACCCGGTTCTCAACGAGTGACGCGATCGTGCCCAGCAGCCGATCGCCCTCGTTGCGCATGGGGATGATGACGCTGATCATCGGATTCCGGCGGCGTCGCCTGCCCTGCCGGCCAGCCTATCCGATCATCCCGCCGGCCTTGCTCGCTCCCCGACCAGCACTTATGATCGGCGTGGGATCGAGAGGCGAGCGCAGCGAAGCTGCCGGGTTCGTGCCCCGGATTCGCTGGTATCGGCGGCGAGTGGCAGGATCTCGGCCAGCAATTGCAGCTGAGGCGCATCGGAACAGCGCATCGCCAGTTCGAGGCCCACCATGACGTCCCGGATCACGGGACGTTGGTCGAGAAAGGAACGCACGATGGACTCCGACGGGATCAAGCGACTTTTGGACCACGCGGCGGACGACCCACGGGCGCTGGCCGACTCGCCCGAGGAGGTCGGTGCGCGCGCCGGGCTGAGCGAGGATCAGGTGTCGGCGCTGCGCGGGGCCGACCGCCTGCTCGCCCAGGCAAAGCGTCCGGTTCGCCGCGTACGCGTCAACGGGCCGGGCGATCCGGGCGATCCGGGCGACCCCGGCGATCCGGGCGATCCGGGCGATCCGGGCGGGCCGGGCGACCCGGGCGATCCGGGCGATCCGGGCGATCCGGGCGATCCGGGCGACCCGGGCGATCCGGGCGATCCGGGCGATCCGGGCGATCCCGGCGATCCGGGCGACCCCGGAACCAGCTCGGCGACGTTCGAAACCGGCAGCACCATCACCGGGAGCCCCGGCACCGGGACGCACACCGGCACTGGGACCGGGACTGGTACGGGGACCGGGACCGGTACCGGGACGGGGACCGGCAGCGGCTCCGGCTCCCACTCCGGCTCGGGGCATCCCGGAAAGCCTGGGAGCCCTGGGAAGCCTGGGAGCCCGGGCAAGCCCGGGAAGCCAGGTCGTCCCGGCACTCCTGGCCGGCCCGGGCGTCCGGGGACACCCGGTTTGCCGGGCCGCCCCGGAACCCCCGGCGGCTCGCCGGGAGTTCCCGGCGTGCCGGGTACGCCCGGAGGTCCGGGCGCGCCTGGGACGATGCCCGGGATCGGCCAGCTGCCCGGGGTGCCGGTCGGCTGCGACTGCTGCTGTGCGGTCGCGATCAGCAGCATGACGTCGATGGTGGCGATGGTGTCCCAGGTTTCGGTGACCGCGATCGCCGCGATCAACAAGTCCAGCTGACGACATGGCGGTCGCGTCTGCGCAGCCGCAGGTCGAACTCGCCGCGGCACTGCAGGGCGGCTCGTGGTGGTGGCGGCGAATCCCGTTTGCGCACGTCGTCGCCACCAACATGTTTCGCGGCGATCTATACGAGATGATCGACCGTCATTACCGGGCGCTGCTCGATCGCGGCCTCAGCGAGCGCCCGGACGCCGACCGCTTCAGCCGTGCGATCTCAGGCTACGACGTGTACGCCAGACCACTGTCACACGATGCGGTCGGCCCGCTGGCACCGCTGCTCTCACCCGAGTTGCATGAGCGCATCGCCGCTCGCTTCGGGATCGCGATCACCGGCGACGTCAACGGTGGCTTTCACCACCACCCACCCGGTGGAAAGAGCGGCCAGATCCACAACGACCTGAACCCCGGATGGTTCGTCGACGCTTACGGTCCGGATGGGATCAACTTGTCACGGCCAGACCTGTGCTCGTATCAGACCGGCGAGCGGCACGGGGCGGCGGAGCCCTACCGGGTCGCGCGGGGGATCGCGTGCATCTTCTTCTTGGCCAACGGTCCGTGGCGCAGCGGGGATGGAGGCGAAACCGGCCTGTATGCCTCGTCGGTGGACGCCGTCGATCGGCCATGTGCAGCCGTACCCCCGATCGACAACTCGGCGATTTTCTTCGCGTGCACGCCGTTCTCGTTTCACACGTTTATCCGTAACGTCCGGACGCCGCGCAACAGCATCGTGTTCTGGATGCACCGCCCGATGCAGGACGTAATCGCTCAATGGGGAAGTCACTCGATCGTGCGCTGGCGGCGAGGCTAGCGTGGTCCGGCGCGTGTGCCTGCTGACAGGCGCCAGCGGTACTCTCGGCGTGGACTTCTGCCGACGCTACGCTGCCGAGTACGACATCGTCGGCGTGTACGGGTCGCGGCTGCCGCCGGTTGCCTCTCAGCTGCAGCAGCCGATCGACCCACTCGACCCGCTCGGTTACGACGCCGCCAATCGAATCTTTGCCGTCCAGGCCGACCTGATCCAGCCCGGCGAGGTCGAACGCGTGATCGAACTCACGCTCGCCCGGTTCGATCGGGTCGACCTGCTCGTCAACGCGGCAGCGAGGCCGACGTTGGCGCCGATGCTCGACGGCACCCGGCTCGTGGACGCGGCCCACCTGGAGCTGTTTATGAACGTGGTCGTGCCGCTGCGTCTGGCGACGACGCTCGCGACCGCGGTCTGGCGCGACCCCCCGCCAGTCGATGGCGAGGACGATCGCTGCGTGGTGAACGTCTCGAGCATCTCGGGCGTGAACATTTACCCGGGGCTGGGTCAGAGTATGTACGCGGCGTCGAAAGCCGCGCTCAACTTCATGACTCTCCATATGGCCGAGGAGTTCGGCTCGATCGGTGTGCGCGTCAACGCGGTCGCCCCGAACAGCTTCCCGAGCATGGTCGCGACCGAGGCGGTCACCGACGCGATCGTCCGCTTCGATCAGAGCCAGACGACCGGCTGCATCCTGGTGCTCGATGGAGACGAGGAGTACACGCTGTGACGGCCGCCGGTGACCGTGCCCCGACGTGGTGAGTTGCGGTACATGGCCGGCAAAGACCCGCTCAATCTTCACTGGCGTGTTGGGGGGAGCGTCTATCCGTCCGTGCCGAAGATCAGGTTCATGACGACATAACACGACGCCGCCAGACTCCCCCATACGATCAAGAAGCAGCAGCCATACAGCCACCCTTCGCCGGGGATGCTGCCGCCCGCACCAGCAAGCGCACCGACCAGCGCGAAGATGACTCCAAGCTGCCGCTGCCTGTACGCCGCGCGGTCGGCGTCAGAGACATTGTTCTGCGAAAAGACAATCCCGACCACCAGGCCTGCGATCAGCGGTGTGGCGCCCTCGAAGAAGCTGCCTACCGATATCCCTCCGAGGTAGAGCCGGATCCCCATACCTACCGCGACGCCTAACATGAAGCTCAGAAAGGTCAGCCACAGCCGCAGATGGCTGCCCACCTTCCAAGGAGTGAGCAGAGCATCGCTGTGTTGCCTCCCGACGAACCGCTTGCGGCGCCACAGGAGGCACGCGACGAGCACAACGGCAGTGACCGCCAACCCGACGAGCAGAGGGTTGACGCGGGCCGTTGTCAGGTGCCACGGCGCACCCCCGCGGCTTCGGTGGCCGAGGCGTCCGAGTTGCGTGCCGACGAGGACAGCCGCGATCGCGCCGGCGCACATCACTGCGATGTCGAGCATCTCGATGTTCTTGCATGGCCCGAAGGCGCGTGGAGGGTCCGTCTCGTCGCCGGACGCATCGGCGTTTGCGATACGCTCGTGGGCGGCTGCTGGTGACCGGGGCTCGGTCATCGGAGAGCCTCTTAGTTGGACTTGATCGGCGCGAACCGGATCACCCCGAAGGCGTCCTGGGTACGGTCGAACACGCAGTAGTAGTTGTTCATCAGCGGCAGCCCGAGGATCGACTGTGGCATCCCGGAGCTCTGAATCGCAAACGACGCCTGTCCGCTCTGCGGGCAGTCGGACTGCCAGTACGTGGACGGGCTGCAGGTCAGCGGGACCGGGTCGCCGGTGTCGCCCTTCAGCGTGAAGGTGATCTCCGGCCACGTATCGAGGTTGAGGCTGCTCGTCTCCACCGAACCGTTGGAAGCGGTCTCGATCGCCGTGGTGAAGTCGGGGTTGAGATTCTCCAGCGAGGACAGGATCGCCTCGAACACGTCCTTGGCTAGCGCCAAGCTGTTCGTGCCACTGTCGACGATCGAGTTTGAGATCATCGTCTTGCCAAACTGCGCGGGCAGGGGCTCCGCCTGATGCTCCTCGCCGCCGGCCACCTGCACCGACAGTAGATCGGTGTTGTACCAGGCATCGTCGACCACGCCTACGTTGACGAACTCGCCGGTGTACAGATCCTCCTGCTCAGGCCCACCACCCATCACGAAGAAGCCCTGGTTGAGGGGGTCGTGCACGGGATCGGAGCTACGCAGGCTCGGCATCGACCGAAGCGTGTAGAACGCGAACATGTTCTTCTCGACCCCGGCGGCAGCGAGGGCCGTGAAGTACGGCGGCAGATCCTGCTGGGGCATACGCGCCATCAGGCTGGCAAACTGCTGCACGGCCGCGCTCGTGTTCTTGGTGGGAAACGGCCACGGGAACGTCACCGAGTCGTCACGGTGCTCGTCCAGGTATGACGACAGGTCATACGCGTTGTTGAGCACGTTGTACGCCAGTCCCAAGATACCGTCGGCGCGACCGAACCCGCCCGGCTCGTCGTCAGCGGTCACCGCGATGAAGGCTTCCAGGGACGCGCCACCCGGTCCGAGCGCGACTGTCGTGGTCACCACCGGCCCGGCCCAGCCGCCGGTCCCGTAGATGACGTCCTGCGCAAGCCCGGTCGGCTTCGCGTCGCTATCGCCGGTCACGTCGTAGACCCTCGGCACCACCGCCAACGTGCTGCTCCCCGTATCGAGGATCACGTTCGCCGTCGTACCGGCACTGCCAATCGCGATCGACGCCGTGTAATCACCCCCGCCGTAGACGTTCGAGATCGGCACGCGAATTGCGCTGCTCGGCATCTTCAAGCCCCCTGTTGCTGTTATCACCGCTTCAGCCCGGTGTCCCACATCGGAGTGGGTGCTCAAGAGAACGACATCGACGCGTTCTGATACATCAGCGGGCTCCGAACCCGTTGTCGCGCCGACCCCCAGCGAAGGACCACGCCATCTCAGAGAGCCAGTACGCCATGTCGGGCGCGCCGCTCAAACCAGACCGTGAACGTGCGTGATCGAGGAGGTCAAAGGCGGAGACTGGGGAATCGGCGGCAACCCGCTGAGCACCGAGGACGTGCGCGCCCTGGCCGCTGGAGCGCCGGTGTAGCTCGCCGATCAATCGCGCTCCTCGGCGCCCCTCGATAACGAGTCGGCTCCGGGGGAGCGTTGGGCCAGCGAGAGGACGCGATGTCCACGGCGACCAGAAGGCAGACGGCAATGTTCGATCCGACAGCCAATACGACCCTGCACCACTGTCAGGACTCCAGCGACAGCGCTAACCCCGACAGCCGCGGAGCGTCGGTGTACACACTCGGTAGCAACCCGGCCGAACGTGATCGGCTGCACAGTCAGACCGACGAACTGCACGAGCACGCCGTGGCGTTGCTCGACCGAGCCTCGGTGCAGCGTGGTTGGCGGGCGCTCGATCTTGGCTGCGGCCCGCGGGGAACGCTCGAGCTCCTCGCTGAGCGGGTTGGCCGCGACGGCGAGGTGCTCGGCCTGGACATCAACCCACTCCATGTCGCGCAGGCGCGCGAGCTGGCCGAGCGGCGCGGCCTGGGCAATGTCAGCGTCGCGGAGGCCGACGCTCGCGCCACGGGATTGCCGTCCAAGATGATCACGGCGGGCCTGCTGACAGCCGACGAGCACGCGCGCCTGGACGGCACAGCTCGCGCCCACCTGTCAGCGCCGGGCACGATCGCGGTGCCGCACCTGTTGTTCATGGCCTGGGGGGCCACGTCGGGGATGCTGTCCGGTGACCGAGATCGTCGACACCTACGAGGGCACCGACTCAATTCAGTCGCTGATTGTCGGGCGCGACCTGACCGGGCTACGAGCGGGCGTTGTCGACCATCTCGGCTATCTCCACGAAGTCGATGGTCGGCGCGACACCGTAAAGGCCGGTCACGCGTTCCGTCAGCTCCGGAGAGAAGAAGGCCTCGGCGGCGTCCTTGGAGTCCCAGACGTAGAAGTTCCTGGCGACGTGATGCTTCTCGTCAAACGTAAAGAACTTCAAGCGCAGGCCCGGCATCCCTTCGAACATGCCCCTCGCGTTCTCGGCGACCCCGATCACGCGCGTTCGATCAAAGCCGTCATCGCCGTAGTCAAACGTTACGATCACACCGATCATGCTCGTCCCCCTCTTTCGTTGAGCAAGCCCACCGGGCGACCGGTGGCAACTCAAGCTCTTGTCGTTCAGACATGACCCTAACGCCGCGCGTCAAACCCCGTCTGGCGACGTCACTTCCACGATCTGACGGGCTCGGCGCACCGACGCTCCCGCCCTCCAGCGCTTGCGGGTAACGGCAGGTCCAACACGGTGGCGTCCCCCCGGCCTGTGGACGGCTAGGTCTCGTGCTGGAGGGGCGTCTGCGTCTGGATCCTCGGTGGGGACGCCATCGATCGGCCAGCCAAGGGCTGACGTTCCGGCAGTTCAGACGTTCAGGCCTTTGGTGTCGCCATCGGCGGCGCCAGAATGGGCCCCGTTATTGGCGGTGTGATCGTGTGTCGACGACGGCTGGTGATGTGGGCCCCGGCCGCCCAGGCGGCGAAGACCAGAGATCCGATGATGCCGGTGGCCGTGACCAGCACGCCAGCGGCCGCGGTGGCGGCGAGACCATGGGCGCCGAGAATAAGGACGGTGGCAGCCGGGCCGGTAGCTGGGCCGATCGGGAGCTGGCCTACCGTGAAGATCACGATCAGCAGGGCCATCGCGTCGAAGATGGAGACGTCCACGCCGACCGCTCGGAGCATCAGCCAGTTGCGCAACACCTGCGTACACACGGCCAGCACCGCGAAGAAGATCAGTCGCCCGCGACTCTGCAGCCGCAGAACCGCCAGCCCGGCTCCGAGCCCGGTTCGGTAACGCTCGGATACGCGTCGCAGCCCAGCGGTCAGTCCGGCCACGATTGCGATGATGATCGCGGGGACCCACAGCGGGATGCCCAGCGGCGCGATGAGGGTGAACGAGAAGATCGCAACCAGGGCCAGCTCGACGGTGATGATCGGCACCTCGGCCGCCACGAGAGCCGGCGCGCGTGGCGTCTGCTGCGGGGCAGCCCGGCGCAGCGACCCGATTCGCACCGCCATGCCAACGGAACCGTTGACGATGCTCGCAACGCAACCGAACGCAGCCGCGCGGAACTGCACGTGTCGGCTGACCGTGCCGCCGGCAGCGCTTACGCAGACCATCCAAGCCTCGGTGCGCGCCAGCACCGCGATGATTTGAAGCAGCACCGAAAGCGTCACCAGAGTGACCGGGGCCGTCCGCAAGGCCGCGCTGAACTGTGCTCCCCGCCCAACCAGAACGTACGTCAGCAGGCCGGCGACGAGGAGCGTGCCCGCGAAGCTGACGACGACCTTGCGGCGCATCGACGAGACGCGGGAGTCGCGCTCGGCGGCCTCAAACGGAGCCGGAATCATCCGGCGAGATCACAACCTTCACGACGACCAGCCTTAGCAGTAAGGAATCAGAGCCTTGCGGCGAGCCGCGGCGGCGCTGCTGACAGCACTCACACGCAACTCCAATTCAAGTTGGGACTTCAGGCGACCGAGTCCGGAATCCGTTGGCGCAATCGCCCCCGGTGCCGTCCCCACCCGATTCCACGCACACGCCCCAACCGTCAGAACATGCTCGGACCTCCACTACCATACCGGAACGGTTCAACCCCGGTCTGTCGAGGCGCGGTGCTCGCGGTCGAGGGAGACTTATCCGCTCCCCCATCGCCTTCGACCAGGACGCGCTCGCTCCCACCGTTCTGACCCATCACCGCATCTTCTTAACCGCCCGGACGACACCACCCACCGCGCCAGTCCACAAGTCGCCCCATCACAGGCTGGCACGAGCAAGCTCGGCGAGCTGATCAACGATCTCGCTCAACGGTCGCGTGGCATCGACCTCGAGCGTGCAGGTTCGTCGCAACAGCGGCTCAACTTCAGCCAGGTCGTCCAGGATCGTTTCGCGTTGCTCGGCGGTCTTGCCCCAAGGATTGGTTGTGCGCGCCGCAATTCGCCGGAGCAGAACATCGGCCGGCGCGCTCAACAGGACGACCTCGTCGAAGCGCGGGTAGAACCTGCCCTGGTTTGAGACCGTCCCAGAAACAAACAGCGCCCTGTCGCCCTCGACCTCGAGCAGCTCACTGATCCGTTCCTCGCGCCAGACATAGCCGCCCTCATCATCTGACCACTCCGTCCATCCCGGAGCATCGGTGTCGATCACCAAGAACCCGAGCCGACCCAGACCAGCGAGCACGCTGGACTTGCCCGTCCCGGACATGCCCGTCAAAAGCACCCGTCGCACCCCTGCAGACTAAGCAGCAAGCCGACGACCGCGTCGACGACCAGCTGCTGTCATCTCGCACCTCTAAACCCGACGGCCTCCCGCGGAGGCGATCGGCTCGTCGTTCGTGCGGGCGATCGCTTGGACGGCCAGGGAGCCATGCGTTGGATGTGGCGGCGGCGCTGCGCATAGGCCTCCTCACCGCGGTGAAGGCTGCATGTTCCCGAGACCGGTTCCGCGCGGTCGCGGGTCAGAGCTTGGCGTGTTCGCCGTGTGGTGCTCCTGGGCCGGGTGGCAGCTCGATCTCGCCTCTGGTGGCGTGTTGGTCGCAGCGGTCACAGCGCAGGTCTGGGCCGAGGTTGCCGCCGCAGCCGGCGTGGAGGGTGAGGCGGGGTGGCCCGCCGGGGGTCGGGTAGTGGCGGTCGCCCCATTTCATCAGCATGATCAGCGCGGGTCCGAGCTCGCGTCCCTTGTCGGTCAGCAGGTATTTCGGGCGCCCGGGTCGATCGCGATCGGGGACACGTGTGAGCAGTTCCTCGTCGCAGAGCCGCTTGAGGCGGTTGGTGAGGACGTTTGACGCGATCCCGAGCTTGGCCTGGAACTCGTCAAAGCGGGTCAGGCCCAGGAGCGCGTCGCGGAGGATCAGCAGCGTCCAGCGTTCCCCGATCACTTCCAGGGATCGGGCGATCGAGCAGACCTGATCGGGATAGTCGCGTTGGAGCATGCCCCGATCGTAGCTGACTTGCTTGACACCAGTCAGAGTTCCGTCTACTCTCGCTTGCGTGACGCAAGTTGGCTATCCGGAGGCACAATGAACCGCAACGCCGCAGTTCTGGCGACCTACTCACGGTTCGCGGTAATGATCCGATGAACTGTTTCAGTCACGGTCGGCCAGTGACGCCTCGGGGCAGCCTGCCTGGTCCATCTCGACGGATCACCGTCGAACCGATCCGAGTCCCGTCTGAGCCTGAACCCCTCCCGGCCCCGTCGCCGGCCGAGCAGCCGGAGCGCGCTCCCGAGCGCGAGCCGGTCCCCGTCCGATGAGCGCGCTGGCGGTACCCACATCGTCGGCGCCCGATCTGATCGAGCCGGTGATCGGATACAGGCAATGGAGCGTTTGCGCGAGTCGGCTGTATTCGCCGTTCCATGGGGAACTGTGGGAGGACGTCGAGCTGCACGCCAGCTGCGTGCTTGGAACCCACGACGCTGTTGACGTACCCGCCCAGGAATGCACATGCGGCGTGTACGCGTACTATGACCCTCCGCCGCGCTCCGCCGCAACACCGCGCCAGCTGGTAACCGGTGCGGTCGTGATGTGGGGGCACCTGCAGCTACACGGGTCCGGGATGCGGGCTTCACACGCCCGAATCGTCGCGCTCGCGCTGCCGCTGACCAACGGACCGAAGCGACGCCGACTCAACGCCGCCGCCGCATACCTGGAGGTGCCCGTAGTTCCGCTGCGCCAGATCAAGCTGGTCGCCAGTGGATATGGCGCCGCGGCTCCGCTGGCTCCGCGCCCCTCCCGGACACCGCTGCCGTGGCAATCGCCGATGGGCATGGCGCGAACCAGTGGCCCGCCCATCGGTCTTCGCTCCAGGCCGACGTCGATCATCCGTCGGAGGTCGCGACCAGACCGCGTCAGCTGACCAGTCCAAGATCGACCAGGCTCTCCGTGCTCCCGACTGACGGGGTTTCCGCCCCGTGGAGGAGAGCCCGCTCGAAATCCGAACCTTTTCGATACAAGCTGGGCATTGACAGGGCATTACGCCGCCGGCCCGGTCCGAGCAACGCGTCCGGCTTGCTCGGTTGGCGAACTCGGTCAGTCGAGGATGCACTCGTCCACGCTCGAAGCTGCGTCAGGACCAGGACGGCTTCGGACGACGGGTCCCAAGCACCTCGACCACCCGCCTTCCGGGCAGCGTCGTTCGACCTCTAGGAGGACACCAAGCTCGGCGGGGCGGGGTTCCGTGGTGCGAGGATCGGCTGACGGACCGATGTATCACCTGGACGTCTGCGCGATCTTCTCCGCATGGCTCAGTTCACCGCGACGAGCATCGTTGATGCGGCCCCTGAGCAGGTGCTCGAGGTGCTGACCGACCCGGAGGAGATCCGCGGCTGGTCGCCGATCGCGTTCGAGGTCGACGAGTTCGGTGGTCGCCGGCTGCAGTCCGGTAGCGTCGCGCGCGTGAGCGGCTCGCTGGCGGGCCGACGCGTGGGGTTTGATGTCGCGGTCCAGGCCGCCGACGCCGACGGCCTGCAGCTCAGCGCGGTCGGCCCGATATCGCTCGAGGCACGGTATCGCCTGTCGCGGGTGGAGAGCGGCAGCGAAGTGACGGCCTCGATCGTCGTCAGCGGCGGATCGGGGCTCACCGGCCGGCTGCTGGCGACGGCCACCAGCGCGCTGCTGGGAGCCGGAGCGCTCGATCTCGCTGCGGGACGTATCGCGCGAGCGGCCGAGACCGCCGCCGCTGCCGGGCTCGCGTTCGCGTGAATCCATCGCGCGGATGCTGTCAAGGCCGGGGAGCCGGTCACTGTGCTCGCCGATCTCGAGGTTGCGTTCGTTGTCGCCCTCTCAAGCAGGGACGACACCTTCCCGAGCAAACGGGATCAGCGGGTCGCTAGCGTGCTCGAGATCCCTACGCCGCACAGCGTCTCATCCGCGCTGCTGCTGCCGGCCGACTGCGGCAGCCTGGTCGAGAACGCCGGATCGGCGACATTGCGGCAGCCTCAATCCGAGCGACGGGGACCTCTCGCTAGCGTTTGTCTGGCGGCATGCCCGGCGCGAGGGGTGTGTTTTCAGACGGGCTTGACATTCTGCTCCGGCGAACTGCCGAACCTGCTGGCGGTTGTGAACCCTCGGTTGGGTCGGCGGGGATGGCTCGTCGAGTTGATGTTCGTGATCTGACGGAGTCCCGGCCGCGATGCTTCAGCTATTCGCAATCCACGGTCTGGTTAGGGAACACATGAGCCACGGCATCAAAGAGACGTCACTGCGTCATCCGCTGACGCGTTCGCTGCTGATCTTGACCGCGACCACCGGGCTGGTGGACGCTGCCAGCTACCTGGGTCTCGGTCATGTGTTCGCGGCGAACATGACCGGCAACATCGTCCTGCTCGGATTCGGGATCGTCGGCGGGTATGGGCTGCCGGTCGTCGCCCCACTCGCGTCGCTGGCGGCCTTCCTCGTCGGTGCTAGCGCCGGAGGCAGACTGATCCGAAACCAGGATAAGGACCGGGGCGGCCAGTTCCTGGTCGCCCTGGCGATCGAAGCGTCGGTACTGGCGGGAGCGACAATCCTGGCCGCCGCTGGCGACATTCGCCCCAGCAGCGCGGCAGGTGATGGCGTGATCGCCCTACTTGCGTTGGGGATGGGGATACGCAACGCAACGGTTCGCAAACTAGCGGTACCGGACCTGACCACCACCGTCCTGACGATGACCTTGACCGGTCTGGCAGCCGAGTCGCGCATTGCGGGGGGCGACGCAGCCGGCACCATCCGTCGGACGAGCGCCGTTGTCGCGATGCTCATCGGAGCCCTGGCAGGCGCGCTGCTGCTCAAGATCAGCCTGTGGGTCGTCATCGCCATGGCGTGCGCTTTGACCGCAGTAACGCTTGTGAGCTATCGCGCCCACCAGGCCTGAACCCGGGGCGTCACTCACGTCGGCCCTCGAACGTCGGCGAACCGTACGGTCTGAGATCGGCCAGCCAGATCCCGATGACCGGGACTGCCGGAATCCGAATCAGCGGCCGTGTCGCCTCGGGCCCGCAGTCGACAGCCGGCGTCTCCTCCGACGCGGCCGCCTTCAATAGCAGCAGTGTAGATCTGGTGGCTCCCTGGGCGACTTAGGAGAAGCGTGCACGGAGATGGCGGAGCGTCCGCGGGTCGATTCTGGACTGCCAACTCCGCTTTGAGGTCATCAACCAGCGGCCCAACATGGGCACCCGCGATCCACGCAAACGCTTTACGAGCTCAAAGACGATTGGCCGGGGCGGCCACGGCGCGGGTCCCGTCTCGCTTTCTGCGTAACTCGTCGGCCACCACGCTGCTCTGCGCGGCGTTAGCCCCGTGCGCCCAGGCTCGGGCCTAGGCGCACGGGGCCGCAACGTAGGAACGACCCGGTCGATCTAGCCGACTGTCGATGACCGCGACGCGGTCGGCGCGGCGACCGTTGCTGCCGCGATCGGCCGGCGGTGCCAGCGAACGGTCGCCGCGCGGAACCGGCCAGCCCAGCCGCGCGTCGAGCTGCGCGCGACGGGCCAGGACCGAGCGGCGGCACTCCGCAGTTCGGTCTGATGGGCCTCGGCGCGATACATGGTCATCTGCGAGTTCATGGTGTCTCCAGTCAATTGTGCGAGTGAAAGGATGGTTTCGCGATAGCGAGAAAGTCCCTAGGTCCAGGCTTATGTGGAACGAGAGGAAGAGCAGCACCCCACCGCCGCGCCTCCGGTGTTACGCCGGCTCGGCGTGACATACACGACACCGCCAGGACCATGCGTAGTAGTCACCAGAGCCAGCAGGAGCCACAGAAATACAACGCCCTCGCAGGCCCGTTCGACCGCGCGGCCTATGGCAATGATTTACTGGCCTGACGCCACATTGGCCGCGGCGGGAGACGTCAGGAGGAGAAGTACGCCGCTCGCGCCTGCTGCCGGGGCGGGACGGGGCAAGCTACCCCGCGTCGATCACTGGGGTGTGCCTGCCAGGGCATCGATCCATCAGAGTCGTCGATGCTGTCCGTTCGCGGTGCCAGCCCACTATCTCAGCGACCGTGGGGCTCGCCCTCTGACAGGCCGGCCGCTCGCCGACCGGGTGAGCGGCCGACTGCCGTCTTCCGCCTCGATCAAACCTACGGAGCGGAAGTCCACGGCCGCGTAGCTTGGGTCCAGATCGACATCGATCACGCCGCCGAAGATGTCGACCACCGCATCTCTCCCGAAGAGCGTTTCCACATCGCCATGGCCAAGCAATAGCCCACACGGAAACGCTCCGCCAACCCCGCGGACCCTTCCGCAACCACGAAAATTCAGCACTCCCGCGGATCCTTCTCACGGAGCTGAAGAGGGCCGCTTACCGCCGGATCCAGGAGCAGCCTGTCGGCGGAGGCGATCATCAGCAGCGGTCAGGGAGCGATCCGCGATGTCGGCGACCGAGTCGATCTGAAGGGCGGCGGCACGTCGTCGCGACTTCGAGCCGGCTTGTTGCGAGCCGGTTCAGCGGCGTCCGACGCGGCGAAGTGCTGGGTGGAGAGAGGATCGGGCTGGGCGTTTGTGGACGTGTTGATGATCTCGGAGCTGTCGATATTGCGCGGTGCGTGCTGGTGGTTCCGGGTGTGGTCAAGCCTCGTCTGGTATTTGCCGATGGCTACCTGAGGGGTCGCGTCCGCGGCAGATCAACGAGGAGACGACGATGAGCGGTTCCGGGGAAGGTCAAGCGCGGTGGCTGGACGCGCGTCGCGTCGGGGTGCTGTTCGTGCTGGTCTGTACGTCGATGCTGGCGGTCGTGCTGTTCGGGGCGCGCCCTGCGTTCGCGGCGCCTTCGCCGCCAGGCCCATCGGCGTTGATGCCGTCCTCCTCGACGCTGAACTTCTATTCGCAGGACATGCATGACCAGTCGACGTTGCAGGTCAGCTTCACCAACACCTCGGCGAACCCGACCACGGTGTCCCAGGCGGCGATCGTCGGCCCGGACGCGTCGAGCTACTCGATCGCCCAGGACTCGTGCTCGCAGCAGACGATCCAGCCCAACAACAATTGCTTTATCAACGTGACCTTCTATGCGCTTCCCACCGGGCCGGGGCCCAAGAACGCGACATTGACGGTGACGGACGACAACGGCACCTATACCGGAACCAACGACATCGCCCTGTCGGGGACCGCGATCACCGGGACGTTGAGCGCTGATCAGAACACGCTGAACTTCGGCGGGCTGGTCATCAACCAGGGAAACTCCAACCAGCAGCACGTCACGATCAGCGACGACCTGAGCGCCAGCGTGGACGTCTCCAACGTGCAAATCACCGGCGCGGACGCGTCCTCGTTCTACGTTCAGAACAACGGTTGCCCCAGCAGCCTCCAGCGCGGGAACACGTGCCAGATCTACGTCCAGTTCCAGCCCAACTCAGCGGGTCCCCAGACGGCTCAGCTTGAAATCGACAATGACGGGAACACGAACCCGCTCACGGTCTCGCTGACCGGGGACGGACTGACCGGGCCGGCGGTGACGGTCAGCCCCGCGCAGGCCGTCTACGGGAACGTTGCGCTCGGCTCCGAGGCCTCGCAGAACTTCACGCTCACCAATGACGGCGACGCGCCGCTCCAGATTCAGGCGATGTTCCTAGCCGCGGGCTCCCCGCAGGTGTTTCCGATCGGCGACAACAACTGCCTCGACCGCCAGATCGCTTCGGGCAACTCCTGCCGTGTCACGGTCGGGTTCATCCCGATCGCAGTGGGCGACAAGGATGGTTCCCTGTTCGTGATCAGCAACGCCTCGAACCCCGGGGTCACGACGATCGGCCTCGACGGCACCGGCGTCGCCCCGGCGCCGGCACCGAACGGGAGCGTGACGATTGCGGGCGCCGCCCAGGCCGGGAAGCGGCTGACCTGCACACCCCACTCCTACCCGCCGGGGACCCGCTACTCATACCGGTGGCTGCGCAACCGCAAGCCGATCCCCGGAGCGCTCGGCCGGCGACGCGCGCTCGGCGACGCCGATGTCGGCACTCGCCTCGCCTGCCGCGTGACCGCCACCGGTCCCGGTGGCTCACAGACCGTAACCTCCCGCGCGACCGCGCCCGCGCGCGCGCAGTTCGCGATCGACACCACCAGCGTCAGCGGTGACACGATCACCGCCACGGTCACCATCAGCCGCGGCCGACTCCACGCCACCGGGCGCATCACCAACCCACGGGCGCCGTTTGCCGGGCGGACCGTGAGAGTGCGCACAGGCGGCACCTACACGATCAACCTCACCCCGAGTCCGAGCGCACGTCGGGCACTCACCGCCAAGCGATCCCGGCACGTCACCGAGACCCTGGTCCTCGACGCGACACATGCCCACAAACCGATTCGCCGGACCTTCAGCGTCATCGTGCACGGAAACGTCCACGCGCACCGCTGAGGCCGGTGCTCTTCTGCCCCGGAGCCGCGCTAACAGTCGCCGCCTGAGACCACCCAGCCTCCGCGGCGTCGCCGCGACCCGGCGTCAGCGCCGGCGATGGAGGCGACGAGCGGACGCTCAGTGGTACGCCCGGATTGTCTTGGAAGTCGACCCCGGCGCGCAAGCCGACCGTACGCCGCGGGGCCGATGGCCACGACTGTCCTTTCTCGGAGGAGCGCCGGCTGCAAAGGCCGTCCAAGTCGGGTGGCGAAGCCGGGCTCGGCGCGTCGAACCTGATGGTCTCCGATCTCTTCGTGAAGCCGTCTTGGAGGCAAGTCGATTCGACCGCGATCCGCAAGCTGGAGCCCGTCAGATGAGCAAAATCCCAACGAGCGACGCCTGATTGATCGACTCGCCCGGCGACACGCGGTGCCCTAGCGGCGACGAGCGGCGGGCCGTCCGGTGCGCGTCTTGGATCGTCCGGTCGTCGTCTCGCCTTTGAGTTTGAATCAGGTGAACGGCTTGCAGCTACCGCGCTTGGGAGCCCACGATGTCCGCAGGCGTACGTTCGCCTCAGGACCGCGCGGCGTTCCGAGCGGCTTCGGGCGGGGTTAATCCGCGAACAACCCCTACCACGGAGGGAACATGCTCCTCATCTTGGCCGCGATACTGCTGATCATCGCGATTGCCGGCGGCGTCATCATCCACCCGCTGCTGTTCGCGCTCGCGATCGTCGCGATCGTCATTTTCTTCTTCGATCGCCGCCGCGGAGCGATCCGCTAATGACGCCACGCCGCGCTCGGCTTCGGGCAAGCCGGAGCCGAGCGTCGCGTGCCGATCGCTCCGTTTCAAATTGCCGACTGCGTTCTTGGCCGGCATCGACCGCTGGCACGTCTTGGCGTCCACCCAACGCCGGAACGCCGCACTAGCTCAGCGTTGCCACGAGACGATGGTGGCGCAGCTCCTCCGGCGGAGCGCCATGCAGGATCCACGTTCGATCCGCCCGGCGGCTGATGCTCTCCCGTCGCGTCAGCTCGCCCATTGCGCTGGTCACCGCCGGACGATGTGCCCCGACGAGATCCGCGAGCCGCTGATGGGAGAGCGGCAACGGCACGGCGATGCCCTCGGGCAGGACTCGTCCCCAGCGCTCGGCAAGGTGCCAGAGGGTGAGCAGCAGTCGATCATCGACGCGTTGATGGTGGGCGATTGCCAGCGAGACCGCGAGCGCGTGCGCGCGACGTGACCCCCGGTTAAAGAGCTCCAGTCCAAGCTGGGGCCACGGGGTCATTCGGACGACCAGGTGGTGATTGAGTACGGCCAGTCGTGCTGGCTCCAGAACGACCCATCCGACCTCCGCTTGGACGTGGGAGCCCGCCTCATCCCAGCTCCATGGCCGAATGACGTCGCCGGCGCCAAGCAGTTCCACGCACCGACGCCCAAGCACGTCGACCTCCCGACTGATCAGCCCGTCGATGATCAAGAAGCCCCGATGATGGGAGTCGGGCTCTTCTGCGGCGGTGACGTCCCAAGCGCCCGCAGACAGGTGCCGCACCCGGGTCCGGGCTTCCCGCCGGGCGCGCTCACGATCGGCCAATGGCACGAGATCCTCAAGCTCCGGATCAGCATCAATGATGCTGATCGAATCCGCGATGGCGCTCAAAGTCTCCGCTCGCCCCAACGAGCAAGATCGAGACGCTGTTCCGCTGAAGAGCTCACGTCGAAGCCGAGCATATCTGTCCCAACCAGTGCTCCGTTTGAGAATTGCTGCGACATTCGAGGCGCCTGCGGCGGCGCTGCCCGGCGTCCTCGCCGGCTCGCGCAGCGCTGCTGTGCCATGCCGACCGCGTCCGTGGCCGGCATCCACCGGTGGCACCTGCGGGTGTTAACCCAACTCGGAAACGCAGCACGAGCCACACCCATGGCGATCATGGAAATAGATCGGCGCACGACCAAGTTGGCTCTGGGCACGCCGTGGGGGTCCTGACGCCGACGTCCGCGTCCGGACATCGCACAGGTCCGGGTATGCGGCAACGCGATAGAACCACGCGGAGCAACCACGAGCTCCGCTCCGGACTCCGATGCGCGTGCAGCGCGGATTGCGTTGCCATCGCGCAAGCTGGAGCTGCAGTGACCCAGCCGAAACGACCAGGCTCTCGGAGCAACGCACCGCCCGAACCGCGAGCACGACCTTGTCGAGGAGATCTGATGTCGTATATGCACTGCCCAAGCTGCGGCCTAAGTATCCATCTGCGAGCGCCCTTCCTGACCCTGGATTGCTGTCCGCGATGTCTCGCTCGCCGAGGCGTGCCGGTCTCGATGCGTATCTCCGAGCGCCGGTCCTGGCCCGTGCCAAGCGACGGCGCGGCGTCACCCCAATCGTGCAGCCAGGACGGATCGCATGAGCGTGACCGACAGCCGCGCCCCTCTAGTTGATGACCGGCATTCGCACCGACTCGCCACGTGTCGATCCGCGTGCACGAACGACCGGCGCCTGGGTCCTCTCTTCTGAGGCCGTCAGCCTGACCTCCCTTGACCGAGGATCGAAGCGGCAGCCGGCAGCCGGCAGCTTGCGGCTCACCGAGCGACGAAGCTGGCATGACCGGCCGTGAGCCGGGACGGCGCGGTTGGCGGCCGAAGGTGGTCGGTATCCGCGTCGAACGGCTCACGTCGAACGGCTCAAGGAGGCGCGCACGGTGCCGACCGCGCAGCCATGTTCATGGCAAACAAGGGCTTAGCTCGGGCTGGAGCGACCGAGCCAACGGGCCAGCGCGTCGCGCCCCACCAGTGTGACCGCACCGCTGGGCGCGATCCAGTCACGCGCGCGTAGCTCGCCGACGAGACCAACCGGCTGAAGCGGAGCTGGTCCGTCCCCGACAGGCACCAACTCATCGGTCCCGGGGTCGACCTTCCAACGCCCAGAATCCAGGGCGCTAAGCGCCAGCCCCTGCTCCTCGGTCGGCACGTCGAGTGGGTGCGGTCCCTGACGGCGTGCGACGCTCTCGCCTCCGGGTAGGTGCTGCCGCGGCTCGTCCGGTGACCAAGGCGACCGAGACCCGCCAAATTGCCGGCTGAGCCACTGCGCCGCGAGGTCGGCGAGCTCCCGCCGGCGCTCGCCATCCAAACCGATCCGTTCGGTCAGCTCGTTCAGATCGAGTTGCTCGAGCGGCGCTGTGAACTCCTCAATCCGTTCGGTCAGCTCGCCGAGGTCGATCTGCTCAACCGCGCGCTCGAGCGACCCACCGATCTCCTGCGCCATCGCGCGAAGCTTCGCCTCGAGACTGTCATCGTCTGATTCGCTCATGAACAGATCATCGCACTCCGCCGACGCGGGGCGCGGTTGACGCGCCCGCGGCGACGACCCGCACGCCGTCTCGAGACAAGTTGATCACGCTCGGATCGGTCTGCTCATCATCGGGCTTCTTGTCGTCAGCATCCACTTTTGCGGTTCGGCTCGTCGGACGCATCAACCCGCTACCTCTGGCTGGCGTTACGATCGTTGCTCTGGTGGTCAGGGCCGCGGCCTGGATCTGGCGGCGAGGATCGAGGGTCGTTCTTATGCCTCCAGATGTGAGGCGGTCGGTTTCCCGTTCGTGATCGTCGTCAACTGGGAGGAATGTGATGAGCGTCGAGGCTGAACAGCTGCAGGAGTGGATTGGCGCCGAAGTGCTCGATCCCGCCGGCGAGAAGCTGGGCAAGGTCGCGGAGGTGTTCTTTCGCGGTCGCGAGCCGATGGTGGTCGAGATTCGCAGCGGGCTCGCGGGGCGCAAGCATCATCTCGCCGCGCTAAGCGGAGCGGTGGTTTCGAAGAGCCATCTGCGGCTGAGCTCAAGCGAGGTGGTCGCGACCGACGGGGGGTTGGGCGACGGTGATCTCGAACAGCTCGCCGGTCAGGATGAGCGGCTTCGGAATCTGAGGGTTGAGGATCTTGAGGGTGGTCAGGCCCGCGAACAGCGTCTACAGGCGGCCGAGCAGGCAGCAGCCAACGCAGATGCACTCGACCGCGACGCAGCGGCACGCGCCGAGGACGCAAAGCGCGCGACAGGCGCGGCTGATGACGCTGCCGCGAAGGCCCGTGAGGCTGACCAGGCCCGTGCCGATGCCGAAGCCGACGCCAAAGCGGCCCGACGAGAAGCTGACGAGCTGGGACGCTGACTGCTTCGCATCGCAGATCAGCCAGGACGACGCCCGCCCCAACGGCGACTGAGGTGCAGTTAGGACCACGAGCCGGCGATCGGTTACGCGAAGCGCTCGCTGGTGCCGAGAGCGTCCGGCGCTCGGTCCGTGTGCGAAGCGATCGCCCGATCTACGGCTCAAGGCATTGGAAGCACTCGTCCGAGCGCCGCGACGTTCGATGGCTCGAAACCAGCGAGGCCGTCCGGCTGCTGGATCCCGCTGTAAGCAGCCATCTGGAGGCCCGTGAGAAGGGTCCGTGACGGTGCTGAAAATTCGTGGAAGCAGTCGTCTCTCGGTGTCGGGTCGCGTGCGAAGGGGGCCCGACGAGGTGGGTTGGATGCGCGGCGCTCAGCGCCGGCGCTGCGGACGCCGATGTTGACTTCGGCGCCGAGCCGTCGGCCTAGGCGCTGCCCCAGGCTGGGAACGGGCTCGCGTGTCCTTCGGTCACAAACCAGTATTGCCTGAAGTGTTCGCAGCGCCCGTCGACTGGGTCTAGGCGCGCGATGAAGCAGCCGAGGAGCGTTCGTTCCTGCGCGGCCTGGGTCATCGTCGCCCAGAACTCAGCGACGACTTGGCATCCGTTGACGATCGGGGTTCCCATCAGCACGGTGGCGGCACCTTGATAGTCGTGTTCGGCACGGATGTAGGTCTGCATCTGCTCGCGGCCGATGATGGTCTCCTCAGTGGGATGCTCGACGTAGATCACGTCGTGTGTGAACAGGTCAACGAACCCGTCGTAGTCCCAGGTTTCCCAGGTCGCCCGATATTGCTCGACGAATCTGGCGGCTTGGTGGCGGCTGATCCCGATGAGTTGCCGCTCGTCGTCCACGGCGCGATCATCCCAGACTGACCACGGCATCACACTTCGGAGTGTCCAGGAGCATCGGATCTCGATCGCGCGGGGGATGCTGGCGCGAACGGGCTTGTGAGAGTCCTCTGGCGAGGCTAGGGTCGCGGCCGTGCCCGTGATCGACCGGAGGGACCGAAGATGAGCGAACGCCAGCGAGCGATCGTAACCGGGTTTTATGAGAGCTTTAACGCCAATGACATCGATGCGGCCGTGGGGGCGGCCTCAACCAAACTGGAGACCGTGGATCCCGGAATGGGGACCGTCTCTGGACACGGCCCGTTCCGCGAGTACCTGGTGATCCTGAAGCGGGCGATGCCCGACGCGCGCGCGGAGGTTGAGACGCTGGTCGAAGCCGGCGACTGCGTGATCGTCGAAGGTCGCTTCATCGGCACACACACCGGCCCGCTCGACGGTCCTGACGGAGTCCTCGAGCCGACCGGCGCGAGCGTGAACCTGCGTTTTGCTGACTTCGTCACCGTCCGGGCCGGCCAGATCGTCTCCTATCGGACCTACTACGACCAGCTTGGGCTTCTGACCCAGCTCGGGCTCACCAGCCCGTCTGCAGGCTGACGGCGCACGCCCAGGACCCGGCCGCACGGGCGACAGGTCTCAGGAGACTGCCGCATCGTCGCCGGATGAGGCGTGAGCTTCCGGCTTTCGCTTCATTTGTGCAACGACCACGAGCAGCAGTCCGGTCGGCCCCGCCGACACCGCCGGCAGCTGTCGCGGATTCGTGCGAGCAGGAGCGCCGAGGACGTGCCCTTGTGCCGCGACCCGCTTCTGCTTCTGCTTTTGGCGAGGAGGAGGGCAGGGTCATCTTGCGGCTCCTGCGTTTGTCTCACCGCAGGCGTTCCGTGCGGCAACGTTGGTGGCTTCTGGATACGGCGGTGAGCCGTAGTTACGGGGAGAGAGTCCCGCCTCGGCGTCAGAACGGGGGCGTGAAGCCCGGGCCAGCTGGTCTGGCTCACACGTTCGGACCTCGGTCGTGAGCGCCGTGCGCATCGAGTACCGGATAACGTGACGTTCTTCATCTCCGTGGCGACGTCCTTCGGACTCGACGCCGACTGCGGGCAGGCTCGGGGGCACCCTGTCCGGGTCGTTCTGCTCCGGGGTGGTCGCGGCGCCAGCCGGGTCGCAGCGCCGAGCGCGGCCGAGAACCTAGGAGCGGCCGCGGGCCGCGTGGCTCGCCAGGTACTGGTGGACCAGGCGCACCGACATCGAGCCCTCCCCCACTGCCGAGGCGACGCGCTTGATCGAGCCGGTGCGGCCGTCGCCGACGGCGAAGACGCCGGGCAGGCTCGTCTCCAGCGGCATCGACGGGCGGCCGCCGTTGATCGGGTCGACGTCGAGGTGGGTGACGTCGAGTTCGCCGCCGGTGAGCAGGAAGCCGTCGTCGTCCTTGGCCAGCTGGCCGTCGAGCCACTCGGTGCAGGGGTCGGCGCCGATGAAGATGAAGAGGCCGCCGACATCGAGGTCACGGCGCTCGCCGGCGCGCTTGTCCTCCACCGTCAGCCCGGCGAGGACGGCGTCGCCGTGGATCTCGCGCACCTCGGTGTTGAGCAGCACCTCGATGTTCTCGATCGCTTCGATCTTGTCGAACAGGTACCGCGACATCGAGGCGCCGAGGTCGCCGCCGCGCAGCAGCAGGAAGACCTTTTCGGCGGTGCCGGAGAGGAAGATCGACGCCTGGCCGGCCGAGTTGCCGCCGCCGACCACCGCCACCGCCCCGCCCCCGCACCTCCGCGCCTCGACCAGCGTCGCCGCGTAGAAGACCCCCGCGCCGTTCAGCTCGGCGCCGCCGTCGACCGGCAGCTGGCGGTAGGTGGCGCCGGTGGCGAGGACGACGGTTCGCGCCGCCAGTTCGTCGCCGCTGTCGAGGGCGACGACGTAGCGGCCGTCTTCGCGGCGGAGGCTGAGGGCGCGCTCAGGGACCGCGGTGCGCAGGCCGAAGCGGCGCGCCTGTGCGATCGCCCGCTCGGCCAGCTCGGCGCCGGAGATGCCAGCCGGGAAGCCGAGGTAGTTCTCGATCCGCGACGAGGTGCTCGCCTGCCCGCCGAGCGCGGTCGAGTCGATCATTATCGTCGAGAGCCCCTCCGTCACCGCGTAGACGGCGGCGCCGAGGCCGCCCGGGCCACCGCCGACGATCAGCGTGTCCCAGGCATTTTTCGCCGTCTTGTTGGGGGCGCGCAGATTGAGCGCGGTCGCCGCCTCGAGGATCGTCGGCGCGCGGAGGATCTTGTCGCCGCCGATCAGCAGCGGCAGGTCGTCCTCGGCGAGCGGCCGACCGTCGGGCATCGGCGCCGTCAGGTCGGAGCCGTCGAGGTCGATGAAGCGGTGCGACACCCGGTTGCGGGTGAGGAACTCGCGCAGCTCGCGCGTCCCCGGGTCGCCGCCGTGGCCGATCAGCCGGGCGCCGCTTTCGGCTTCGATGACGATCGCCCGCCGGCTGACCAGGGCGTTCATGATCATGTCGCCAAGCCGGGTGTCGTGGGAGATGACGGCGCGTAGCGCCTCGCGGCTGACGAAGATCGCCTCGCCCGCGGCGGCGACGCGCGCAGTCAGCAGCGTCGGTTCTAGCGTGATCAGATTCAGCTCGCCGGCGAACTGGCCCGGTCCGTAGCTAACGATGACACGCTCGCCGGGAGTGCCGTAGGCGTCGATGATCTCGACGCAGCCACTGGCAACAACGATCAGGTCGAGGTCGAGGTCGCCCGGGGAGAAGAGGATCTTGCCGGCACTCACCTGCTCGCGCCGCCCGACGGCTTCAATCGTCGCCATCTGTGCCTCGGTCAGGTGCGGGAAGGTGACGTCGCTCTCGCCGGCGACGGCGCGGTGGGTGGGCGCGGCGCCGGTCGGGTCGTTCTCGCTCATCGAGCCGCAACGTTAGAGGCTCGGCTCGCCTTTCCCATGGTCTGCCCAGCCAACGCCGACCTGTCCATATACGGACAGATCGGCGCGGACTCGTTCGCTGTTCTCGTCGATCCCTTGGACGCCTTCGACCTCGTCGGGCGTCGTCGATGACTTCGGGTCAAACCCCAGCTCGCCCGCGACCCCGAGGAACCGGCCGTAGAACTCTCGGTAGATGCCAGCCGCAAGCCTCCGGACCCCTAGCTTGCTCGCGATCAGCCGCTCGGCCGTTGGCCGGACGCGACCGGTGACGATCTGCAGTTGGCGGTCTGGGGTCATGACCGGCGGATAGGGCAGACCGGCTCTCGCCGCGGCCGGACTGCGGGCTGCCCGAAGCCGAGCGCCGAACGCCGCGAGCCGCTGAGCGGCCCGCGGCGCAGGTGCCTCGCGACCGCAGCTCAGTCAAACTCGACCAAGTCCTTGAAAATCAGCCGGCCCCAGGTGTTTCCGCGTGCCTGGACGAGCAGCCCACCTTCGGAAAGCCCGCCAAGCTGGATCGGCGCGAAGCCGAGATTTTCCGCGAGGGCGCCGACCTGGGTTGCTGCGTCGTCGTCGTCGCTGGCCAGGAATACGACTCTCCGGCCGCCGTTCACGGCCGGGTCTTGGTCAAGGACGCCGGCGAGGAGATGGTTGAAGCCCTTGACCAGCCTCGCACCGGTGAAGGCCTGCGCGACGGCCTTGGAGGAAGGCTGTCCTTCCAGTTCCTCGGGCGAGACGCCGTAGGCGTTGGTCACATCGACGATTGTCTTTCCCTCCCAGGTCGGCAGCGCGTTCGCGACATCCTGGTGGGACTCGAAACGGACTGCCAAGAAGACGACGTCCGCCTCGACCGCTTCGGCCAATGTGGCGGGGATGATCTGGGCCCCGATTGCGGCCGCATCAGATGCGAAGCTCTCCGGATCGCGAGTGGTCGCAACGGACACTTCGATGCCGCCTCGGGAAAACGCCTTACCAAGCGCCTGGCCGATGCTGCCGAAGCCGATAATTGCGTAGTTCATGTGTTCTCCTTTGGTGTAAACGCCCCCGGACTGGCTCCCCGAATATCAGTGGAGTGACCGGTCGGGCGTAGCGGTCAGACTTGGGCTAGGCCGCCGTCGACGTGGACCTCGCTTGCGGTCATGTAGCTGCTGTCCGGCGAGGCGAGAAAGGCGGCCACCGCTCCGATCTCCGCCGGCTCGGCCATGCGCTGGAGTGGATTCATCGACGCGAAGGCTTTCTGGCCTTCCTCGCCGAGCGATTCCTTCGCGAGCTCGGTTGCCGTCGCCCCGGGCGTCAGAACGTTGACCCGGATGCCGGTGCCCTTCAGGTCGTGGGCCCAGGTCTTCGCGAGGTTGCGCACTGCCGCCTTGCTCGCGCTGTAAGCAGTGAATGCCGGGGCGCCCGTGGTCCCGGCGCTCGATCCGGTGAGGATGATCGAACCGCCGTGGTCCATCAGCGGTAGCGCCTTCTGGACTGTGAAGATCGTCCCCTTCACGTTGGTGTCGAAGATTTCGTCAAGGTGCTCGGCGTCGATCTCGCCGAGTGGAAGCTGGCTTCCCGTACCGGCGTTGGCGAAGACGATGTCGAGGGTTCCTCGCTGGGCCCTGACCGCCGCGTAGAGGCGGTCGAGGTCGTCCAGATCAGAGACCGAGCCGCTGACCCCGTGGGCGTTGGGCCCGAGGTCGGCCACCGCGGCGTCGAGCGGTTCTTGCCGGCGGCCGAAGATGAAGACAAAGGCGCCCTCCTCGATGAATCGCTTGGCTGCGGCGAGGCCGATGCCGGTTGCGCCGCCGGTTATCACGGCCGTCTTTCCGTCGAGCTTTCCCATCGTTACTCCTGTCGCTTGGTCTTCCGGTGCGCTATCCACACCGATCTGGGTGCTTAACGTAGCAGACGATTGTCGTTATGCACACCGACTAGTACCGACCTAGCTACGCTAGGCATATGACCGAGTTGGAGAACGACCCACAGATGGACAAGGGGCCGCGAGGCCTGCGCCGCGGCAGGGGCGCGCGTGAGCGGATCCTCAGCGCTTCACAACAGCTGTTCCGCGATCAGGGCATCAACACAACAGGCGTGAATGAGCTCTGCGCGGTGGCCAAGGTGTCCAAGCAAACGCTGTATCAGCACTTCCCCGGCGGCAAGGACGAATTGATCGCCGAGCACCTGCGGCGATTCGATCCTGACATCCTGCCCGAGATATTCGACCGCACCGACCTCACGCCCCGAGCGCAGCTGCATGCCGTCTTCGAGATCGACTCGCCGCTGTGCCCGTTTATCGCAGCGGCCGTCGAGATCCACGACACCGGCCACCCCGCGCGTGTCTACGCCCGTGACTACAAGCAAGCCATCGCCACGCGGCTCACCGAAACCGCCCGCGAGGCCGGCGCCACCAACCCCGAGCAGCTCGGTGAGCAGCTCGCGCTGCTCCTGGATGGCGCCTCGGCCCGCAGCCGCGTCCTTGACACCTCGACCTTCTCCAACGCCGCCGCCATCGCAGCAGTCCTCATCGAGGACGCCATCCCCACGGCAGCGGTACCGCCCGACGCACGCTAACTGGCATGAAGGGCCCGGGATCGCCCAAGTCCGCCGTCACGCGTGATCGTGGCGGTCCGGCTTGCGGGATCCGCCGTCCTGACCCACACCGGCTACGCCGACCCGGGCCTCACTGACCCAATTCTGGGGCCCGCACAGCCCGTATCTGGCATCCGAGCCCACAGGACAGTCCGCTGGATCCGCCCCGCACCGACGGGGCCGTAGCTTGATTTTTGCGCCGTCGTCCATTCGCTGCTTCCACGACAGGCAGAAGCCGCCAGCGGGCGTGAAGCAACATCACGAGGCTTCCGTCCCCGCCGAATCCGACCATGAATACACCTGCTCTCGCTCGAGCACGGCCATGCGCCATCGCCGCATGCTCAGACCTGCGGTGCGCGTAAAGCGAGAGTCACCGTCCTACCGGCGCCCCGCACCTGCTTCGTCGCCGGTCGGGTAGTGGCGCGGGTAGTGCTGCTTGCGTTCATCGCCTGATCGAAAGCGGAAGCTGTGGAGCAGGCGTTGCGGCGCACCGACACCCCGACCCGGGCCGGCGGCCTGGTCAGCTTCGACCGGTTTCGTTTTCGCGTGAGCGCCGCCGTGGGGCGCATCGGTGGCGCTGTGAAGCTACGCAGAGGTGTTGTCGAGCTCTTGCAGGAGTTCGTGCGCGGTGAGCTCGATCGCCTTGTGTCGCCACTCGGCGGCACGGTATTGGCAGGCGATCAGACCGGAGCGATGAATGCGTCGGAAGTCTCCGAACACGAACGCGTAGCGCGCCTTGGTGTGCTCGGCGGCGCCGTCGGTCAGTCCGAGAAACCAGCTCCCGTACGCCTCCCAGTCGTGGTTGTCCAGGTAGCTGTTCTCCGCATCAGCGGCGGGCTGGACTTCGCCCCACTGACTGCGAAGCACGTACTGGCGTGCGGCGATCAGACGCCGGGCATGCGCGATCCCTGCTTCGTTGACCGAGTAGGACGCCATCGCCGAGCTACGACGTCTGGCGGGAGGGGCGCACTCGGCTCATCGGCTCGGAGTTACCCGCAGTCGCGGACCGGCAACCGTGATCGCGGGTCACCGGTGTTCCGGGCCCGCCAGACAGTGCAACAGAGATCTCGGGCTTGCTCTTCTATGCGGCGTCCGGCGCCGCTGCGACGCCGGCGCCGCGGCAGATCACGGTAGCTCCGCGGTGGCTGATGGAGCCTGCCTCGGCCGTTCTCAGGGATCTGCAGGCTCGGCGGCCGATCGCCGGTCCTCAGATCATGGCCAGTCCGGTCGCAGACCTCCACGGAAGGTTGAGTTCTGACTAGCGATACGTGCTGTTATCGCTACATCACCGGCCGCAAACAGCGGTCTGCAGCAGTGTGGTCGCTAGCCCGGCGCCGGGATCTCGGTCGCGACTCACTGACACACGTTCGGGACGATCCACTGACATCGCGCGGGAATCCCACTGACAACTATCCGGGACTTCACTGCGGGCGTCCTCCGTCAGCGGACCAGAGCAGTCTGGCCCCCTCGGTTGACATAACGGGCGTTCTCGTCCGGGGCGCCCCGTCTGATGCCGCCGGCCGTCCGCGGCCTGGATGCGCTGCACGCAAGCGGGGTGCGCGTAGAAGTTGTGCAGCAGGAGCGATAGCGAGCCGACCCGGTAGACGGCGGACAGCGACGGGCGACGGGCGTTTTTGGCTGATACTGGCCGGTGATGCGCGGACCGCGGTGGTGTGGCCCGCGGTCCGCGCATCAGGCTTCACGGGAGGATCCGCGATGGCACATCGCGTTATCCGGGAGCGCCGACCGGGTCGTGGCTGTTGGCCTTCGGGTCGGCGGGGGTCTCGATCGTCTTGGCGTCAGTCGAGGTGCCGAGGTTGATCTGAACGGTCCGGGGCTTTTTCTGCTCCGGCTTGGGGATCCGGATCTCGAGCACACCGCGGTCAAAGTGGGCCTGAATCCCCTCGGGGTCGACGCCGTCGGGCAGGGTCAGTGACCGGGAGAAGCCGCCAAACGCGCGCTCGAGACGGTAGAAGCCCTCTTGCTGCTGTTCGTGCTCGGTCCTGCGCTCGCCAGAGATCGTCAGCACGTTGTCCTCAAGCTGGATGTTGACGTCCCCGTCGCTGAGTCCGGGCAGATCGGCACGCAGGGCGTACTGCTCCTTGCTCTCGACGAGGTCCATCGCCGGTAGCCACCGTTGCTGCGTATCGGTAGTGCGTCCGGCCGGTGCGGGCTGATCGAAGAAGGTGTTAAAGAGCC
Organism: uncultured Solirubrobacteraceae bacterium; assembly: GCA_963714245.1. GTDB lineage: Bacteria > Actinomycetota > Thermoleophilia > Solirubrobacterales > Solirubrobacteraceae > Palsa-465. Next base: position 1,092,301 of record CAVQNR010000005.1, read on the forward strand.
GGTTCATCTCGTTCTGGATGGTGTTGAGCTCCCCGACCGGCTCCCAGCGAATCAATGCCATGCGAACCTCCCTTGGGAGAAACGAGTGGATTTACCTTCTACTACCTCTAGTAGATCTCAGTCACCTGATGTCAAGTCTTTTAAGTGGGGAGCACGCGAACGGTCAGGACCATCGTGACGGGGCCCACGTGCCAGGCGACGTGGTCTCCGTCGCGCACGCCGGTCGGCAGCGCGATCACAACCCCCAAAAGGGTGGTGAACGTCAGGCGACCGGTGGCGGCGAGTTGCGCTTCGTACGGCGATAGTTCGAGCACCCCGCGCACGGGCGCGTGAGCCGGTCGTTTCGGCGCGATCGGTCGTGGCTTGACCAGCGAGTGGGCGTAGTCATAGCGGGCGCGTCGGGCGGGGTTGTTGAGAACTGCGTAGGCCTCGGCGAGCGCCCGAAACCGCTCCACCCCGTCGGGTTGCGGATTGTGGTCGGGGTGCTGCTGGCGCGCCAGGCGCCGGTAGGCGCGGCGGATCTCGGGCGTGGTGGCGTGCCGAGGGATGCCGAGCACCCGGTAGTGGTCGCGGTCGCTTGCCATGGTCACCTGACGGTCGCGCGGGCATGGCGCAGGGCGCTACCGCGTGCCGGCGCCCCATGGTTGCCTTAGCGGTGCCCAGCGGCGTCGTGAACGGGTTGCCCAACCATGTGGCGGACGCCTGGTCGGCCCGGGAGTCCTGATGGGAGTCGGCGTACTGCTACCAGCGTGGCTGACGTCGCCGAGGCTGCCCGCGAGCACGAACGTGATCACGATCGCTAGGACCGCCCGGCGATGCCGGCCACGACCACGTGCGGTAGATGAGGGCGATCAAGGGCATGCATCAGAATCACCTCCGCTTCTTCCGCTACACCCCGCTCAATAGGCCGCAGTCGCGAGTTGTCAACCCGCCGCGATCACACATCCCTGCCCTCGGGGCCGCGGTCGGCAGCGGCGCGCAGCTTGCCCAGCGCGCGCTGCTCGATCTGCCGGACCCGCTCCGCCGACAGGCCGATCCGCTCGCCGATCTGTCGCAATGACCGTTCGGGACCGTCGAGGCCGTAGCGAGCGCGGATGATCATCCGTTCGCGCTGGTTGAGACTTGACAGCAGCGCCCGGACCTGCTGGATCTCTGCGTGATCTAGCAGCTGCTCATAGGCGTCTGTGGCGAGCGGGTCGGCCAACAGCTCCCCGAACACCCCCAGCTCACCGTCGGCCCCGTCGACCGGTTCCTCCAGCGATCGTGGACTGCGCTCGAGCGCGAGCAGCTCACCGACCTGGATCTGTGACAATCCCGTGCTGATCGCGAGCTGGTCGCTGGTCGGCTCGTGGCCGTGCTCGGCGAGATGCTCGCCGTGAGCGCGTTTGATCTGCGAGAGGTGCCGCAGCGTGCGATCAGACAGCACCGTGGGGCGGGTCAGCTCAGCGATCAGCTGCTGCATCGCCTGTCTCACCCACCAGGTCGCGTACCCCCAGAACGGCACCCCTTGTGTCGGGTCATAGCGCTGCAGCGCGCGCAACATACCGACCACACCCTCCTGCATCAACTCAAGCCGGCTGACCGTCTCAGAGGCCCGGTACGCGCGTGCAACCCCGGCGATCAAAGGCAAGCACGCCTCGACCAGCTCCTCCCGAGCACGCCGATCCCCGGACTGGGCGGCCACGACCAGCCGTCGCTCGACCGCGGCCGGCAGCCGCGGCCGCCCCCCGAGACCGTGCAGGTAACCGCCCGAGCTCGTCTCGCCCACAAGCTCGCGGTGACGCAGGTCGCTGGCGAGCCGCTGATCCTGCGCCCGCGCCTGGTGTGACTCGCGCTGCAGCGACTCACTCTCGACCTGCGCGATCTGATCGTCATCTACAGCCATCTCAAGCTCCGCGACCGTGTGCAGCCCCCCGCGCCGAGGCTACATCCATCCGGCCGGGCTGGCTGGCGAAAAAGTGGTGGAGCCGGGGCCTGGTCACCTCGACTAGAGGAGGTGGGTAGCCGACCTACCTACCCCGGAATTACTGGCCCCGGCTCCACCGAATAGATGAGCCGCGTTCTTGAATATGTCCCGTATTTCCTCTCCCTTCTGTAAATAGGACACCAACAGGGATCGTCAACCCTTTCGTGAAAAGAAAATGAGGCGCCGGGCGATGACTCGGTCCGGCCGCACGACGAGCCGGGGCCTGGAATCCGTTTCCCACCCCGAGCCGGGGAGTACGGGGCAGCTCCCCCGGCACCCGTTCACGATGCTGGCATGCGCCTCTGATGCCCCAACCCCCGCCTCGGTGTCCCTGACGCCTGACGCGCGATGCTGGTCAGCGCGCCCGGCGGGCACGAACATGCGCACAGCATGCTCAGGGTCGAGGCAGACTACGCGACGGTCATTCGCCTGGCGGCGTTTCCCCGTCGACCGGGTCGGGCGCCGCGTGGCCAAGATCGGTGCGGAACGCCGCGTAGTAGGCCTCGTAGATGAGATCGGATTCCCGGGCTCGCTGGTGGCGCAAGCCGGTCAGCAGCCAGGCGAGGCGCTGGCGCATATCGCCCACCTCCACGACCGCATCATCGGATGCTTCGAACTCGTGTGCCAAGGAGCTGATCGTCTCCTGCAGCTGGCGGTACTGGGTGCGCAGCCGTCGCACACGGTTACGCAGCCGCGGCTGGTGAAACGCGATATCCGCCAGCAAGCTGTCGGGCTGCTGGGCGTTCTCCGCCTCTTCTCGCATCACCTCGCTGAGCACGCCCAAGGCGGCGAGCACCGTCTCACGCCAACGCGCCTGACGGGTCGGCGCGGCGGCCGCCAACGCCGCCTCGAGCTCATGGATCGCCAGCAGCGTGCGATCCTGATCGACGCGGCGTCGCCCGATCTGCTCGCGCTGGGACTCGGTGAACCCCTCAGACCCTTGCCCTTCTAAAGCCATCGGTTCGGCACCATCCCATTAGCTGTGCAGGGCTGGGTGTCAGACGGCTCCCCGGCGTTGGTCACACTCATGGCCGGGGGCGGGCCAGTGACCGCGGTCGCTGGTCGGCGCGTGTACGCCCGATCGCTCCATGCCCGGGAGATGCAGAACCCATACGCAGTCAAGCGACCCGGGGGGGCAACACGATCGCGCGCCCCCCGGGCGAGCTCAGGCCATGTCGGATCCAGGCGATGCGCCAACGACGACGAATAGCCATACCAACGTTCACCTCCTGTTCGATCACACACCAGCCGGCTCCACACACAATGTGAGAACGGGGCGGCGGCCTCGGGACCCTCGTTATGAGCCTCGATCAAGACAGTGAGCGCCCGCGCACATCACGCAACCTTCCGAACGCTACGGGCCCCCGAGCCTCCACCGGTCTGATGAGCCGCTACCTGTATGTCAACAACCTCGCCGTTCCCTCCTATAGGCCGCCACGAGCCGCTGTCAACCCCACAACCATAAAAACGCTCGTCACCACAGCGAGCAGACAGATCGACCTCACGGCCGCAGGCGACGGCATTTGGACTGCTCGGATACAAAGCAACGGCAGTCTGCCGCAGAACCTCAACAAACCGCGATCCCGGGTGCGGTCTGTTTGGGCCGCTCATCTCTGGGCCACGTTGAAGCTGGATCTGCCGACGAGCGTCGCTCCGACTTGCGGGGACATGCCGAGCTGGATCGGTGGGCCGGGGTGGTGAGCCTGATAGGTGATCGAGCCGGTGTAGCGGCCGCCGCGACGGGGCGAGACGACGAATTGGGTCGTGATGTGTTGGCCGGCAGCAGCCGGGGCTTGGGAGACCAGGCCAAACCCACCACCGTTGTTGCCCGGGTTGGTGTAGTCGAACTCGTAGTTGTTCTGGCGCTTGTCTGCGGCCAGCCGCGCCGTGAAGCTCACCTGCACGAGTTCGTGTTGGGGGATGCCCGCGGTTCTCATCTCTGCGGCCGGTGTCGCGGTGTTGCAGGGCGACCAGTCAGCGAGGGCTGTTCGCGGCTGGCAGTAGTGGCGGGCAGGGACAGTGCGAGCGGTCACGGTCGTCGCGACTTGGCTGCGCGCGACGGGCGGTTTGACCGCCTGGCGGCCTATGGGCAAATGGCCGTGGGAGGCGATGATCTGCCCGTTTGGACAACCGCGGCGGGCGGGCGATCACACGATCCAGGCGGGTGTGCCGCGTGGCTCGGGCTCCCCGGGCACTTGGGCGATCGCGTCTGCGTGACCGCAGACAACGAGGCGGACGTCGGTGCAAGCCGCGACCTGTCGCTCGAGTTCTGGTGGGATCACCACGGTGTCCCCGCGCCCGAGGATCTGAGTTTCGCCCGCGATCTGCACTGAGCATCCACCCTCGAGGACCGTCCAGATCTGCTCGGAATCGAACACGTGAAGAGGACCCGACGCGCCCTCGGTCATTTCGACCTCCCACATGGAGAGACCGGCAGTCGAGCCGAGCGTCGGTGACGCATGGGTCGTCATCACTCCAGCCGGAGTCTCAGAGCGGCGACATTCGGTCACGCGAATCACGTGGGACATGGCGAGATCCCTTCTATCGACAATAGGGTTGTCTAAATGGTACACCCGGTTGTCTTCTTGTGCGAGTATTCGTAGATGCCCCCAGGCGAGCGCGCAGGCTTCGAACTTCCGCTCCTGCTGGTCGGTGCATTCAGATCACTGATCGATGAGCTTCATCGGGCGCTGTCCGAGAGCGGCCATCACGAAGCCCGCCCGCTTCACGGCTTCGCGCTGCAGGCGATCGGTCGCGACGGCTGTACGGCGTCAGCGCTGGGCCGACGACTGGGCGTCAGCAAGCAGGCGGCCGCCAAGACGGTCGCTTCGCTGGAGAGAGTCGGCTACGTCCGCCGCGAGCCCGACCCCGGAGACGCTCGTGCAGTCCGCTTGCAGCGAACCGCACGGGGCGAGGAAATGCTCGCTCTGAGCGCCGCGTTCTTCGCGGCATACCGCACTCGTCTCACGCAGAATCTCGGACCCCGTCAAGTCGCTGAACTCGAGGACGGTCTACAGGAGATGGCGGGGGCGACCGAGGATTCCCTCCGCGGCTTCCCGGGTTGGATGGGCTAGACGAGGGCGTCCTCAGCCAAGCAAAACGGAGCTGCTCTCACGGGGTCGACCGCTTGAGCAAGCACCGAACGCGTCAGTATCAGGCGGCCATGGGTAGCGCGCTTACCGGGCTTGTGAGCCTGTTGGCAACGACTGGCGACGAGAGGATGCGCATTCCGGTTGCGAAGTCGCCGAGCGTCGTCTGTCGGTGTGAGGTCCGCATGCCGGTCGCGAAATCACCAACGACCCCTGAGATGCTGGTCGTGCGCATGCCGGTCGCGAAATCGCCATAGGAATGACCGCCATTGATGGCGTGTCGTTGACCACGGGCGAAGTCGCCTTGGAGCGGAGCGCGAAGCTCACCGGCGTTCGTTTGGAGGTCATTGCGAGGATCGGACTGGTAGCGGGCAACCGCGATTGTTTGTGACATGGGCCATCTTTCAGTTCGTATTTGAGCGAGCGCTGACTTGGGAGTTCTGCGAAACCAACGCCTGCCGTGAGTCGTCAGCGCGAGCGAGACATGCCGGAGGCCGCTGAAGTGGCCGGTCTGACGTCCGTACGGGGCGTGGCCTGCCGGCAGACCAATCGCCCTCCGGGGGTACAGGAGCCCGACTGACCGTAGCAGAAGCGATATCGGATCCGCTACCACAGGGATATCGATAGTCGGCATCACGGGGGGAGAAGGGTCCCATAGTCGGTATCGGTTATGCTTGTGGTCATGCCAATGCGCGCGACCACCGTCCGTTTCAGCGAAGATCTCTGGCAGCTGTTGGACGATGAGTCCTCGATCCAGGGCATCAGCGCCGCGCAGTTCGTCAGAGACGCGACGATCGTGCGACTCGCGTTTCTGGCCGGCCGGCGCGGCGATTCCGAAGCCGAGCTCTCGCTGGAGGCGATCGCCGAGCGTGCGACGCGCCGCCAGCGCAGCGAGCGCGAGTCAAGCGCCGTGCGCATGCCGGCGCGCCTGCGCGAACTGCGCCGCACACAGTTGCTCGACAGTCCTGCCGAGGAGAGCTTTGATCGTCTGACTCGGCTGACGTCGACCGTGCTCAACGTACCGGTCGCGCTGGTGTCGCTGGTCGACGATGACCGGCAGTTCTTCAAGAGCTGTCTCGGACTTCCGCAGCCCTGGGGGTTGCAACGGCAAACCCCTCTCTCGCATTCCTTCTGCCAGCACGTCGTCGAATCTGGCCGGCCGCTCGTGATCTCCGATGCGCGCGAGCATCCCGTGCTGCGCGACAACCCTGCGATCCGCGACCTCGGGGTGATCGCCTACGCTGGCGCGCCGCTCATCACGCCCAGCGGGAACGTGCTCGGCACCCTGTGTGCGATCGACCATCAACCGCGGCACTGGACCACCGAGCAAGTCGAGATCCTCCGCAATCTCGCCGGGTCGGTCCTCAGCGAAATTAAACTCCACGCCACCCAGCACAACCAGGGCTAGCAGAGACCGCGGGGGCCGCGCCACGGCCGTCGACCTCCAGCCCGAGACGCGCCGAACACCTGCCGTCGGCCGCACCGCGATCAACTGAGCCCCGCTCAGGCGCAGCTGTCAACAAGCTCACGCGGCCAACCCCAGCGAGCCTGGCCACTAGAGGTCTTGGCGCGACTGCTGCTCGGGACGTTCGCTCGCCGGCAGCGGGAGCCGGCGCCCCTCGCGCTTCTGGTTCACCGTCCCTAGATTGGTGAACGGGCACTCATTCTTGTGGAGCGTCAGGGTTGGTCGTTGGGGCGGGTGTGTGCTGAACGGCGAGCCAGATGGCGATGAACAGTCCGATGGCGGCGGAGCATGCGTAGATCTCGATGTAGGTCAGGTGTGCGATCAGCGCCGAGCCGATGGTCTGGGTGATGGCTTGGGGGCCGAACAGGGCGAACAGCAGCGCGGCCGAGACGCGGCCTTGGAGCTGGTTGGGAGTTTCGCGCTGGGCGAGATTGAGCGTTGCCAGGAATACGTAGGGCAGCGCGAAGCCCAAGACCGCTGAGCCAACCAATGCCGCGGGCAGCCAGTGGTTGGCGCGCAACAGGTTGCCGGCGGCGAAGTTGATCAGCCCAATCACCGCCAGCCGGCGTTCGCCGAGACGGTCGATGATCCGGCCGGCGGTCAGCGACGCGACGATTGACCCGCCGCCGAGCAGCGCCGTGAGAACGCCGAGGAAGGCAGGGTGTTGTCCGATGCCGTCCACGAGGCTGTATTGCGCGGCGACGCCGATCCCCGACAGCGCCATGACCGCGGTGGTCGCGATCGCGACGGCGCGGATGCTCGTGGTGTTGAGAATGTGACGAACGCCCGCCATAAGCATTGGACCGAACGGCTCTGCCGTCCGCGCGGGCACGATGTCGTCTACCCGCAGACGGGTGATCACGAGTGCGGCGAACACGAACGTGGCGGCGTCGAGCGCGGCGACGGCACCACCACCGATCAGCACGAACAGGCTGGCGCCGAGCAGCGGCGCGGCGAGCCGACCGGTCTCCTGGATCGTGAGCCTCCACCCAGTGACCCTTCGGCGAAACCTGGTGGTGAACATCTGCGCGAAAAGCGCGTCCTCGACGGGGTCCATCAATGTCGCCTCGATCCCGTACACGGCCATCACGACGAACACGATCCATACCTCGGCGCGCGAGGAGACGAGCAGCAGCGGGAGCATCGTCGCGGCGGACAGCAGATTGAGCCACAGCAGCAGCTGCCTGCGAGGTAGCCGGTCAGCGATCAGCCCCGCGAACGGGGCGCCCATCGTCGCGGCGTAGATGCACGCCGATACCAGACCGGCCTGCGAGCTGCTGCCGGTCAGGTCCTTGACCCACACCCCGGCCACAAGCGACATCGCGCTGTTTCCCAGCAGCGACGCAGCCAACCCGGCGAAATACCAGCGGGCGTTGGCAATCGCGACTGCGTCTGACGGCTCGTCGCTTCCCGCAGCACGCGTCGCACCCTCCGAGTCCACGCCAGCACCGTACATCGAGTGCGTGATAACGGCTTAGATGATCTAAGCGTACAACGCGAAGATCGCCGTCTGCGCTGTTTTTGGTCCGTAGCGGGATCGCGGTGCGGAACTGCGTGCGTGACCGGTTACACGCGTTGGGATTTGCGGACAGAGCCTGACCGCATTAGATCATAGGCTCGGGAGATTGATCCCCCGAGCTTGGAGGCAGCGCAGATGACGCAGGATCGCTACATCCCCGGTGTGCCGTGCTGGGTCGACACCAACCAGCCCGATCCTCAGGCGGCCGCCGAGTTCTACCGCGGGCTGTTCGGCTGGGAGCTGGAGGACCAGATGCCGCCGGAGACCGGCGCCCATTACTTCGCCGCCCGCATCCGGGGGCATGACGTCGCCGCCGTCAGCTCCGTGCCGGAGGGCGCGCCGCCAATCGCGACCTGGAACACGTATATCTGGGTGGAAGGCGTTGACGCCACAGCGGAGACGGTGCGCGAGGCGGGCGGTGCAATCCTGTCTGAGCCCTTTGACGTTTTCGACGCCGGCCGGATGGCGGTCTGCAGCGACCCGGAGGGGGCGGTGTTCCGCCTGTGGCAGCCGAACCGCCACCGCGGTGCGACCCTCGTCAACGAGCATGGCACCGTCAACTTCAACAACCTTCACACGCGCGATCCCGAGCGCGCGAAGGCCTTTTATAGCGCCATCTTCGGCTGGACGACGCTCGAGATGGACGGCGGCTTCACAGCGTGGACGCTACCCGGCTACGGCGACTTCTTGGAGGCGATCAACCCCGGTACGCGCGAGCGCAACGCCGCACTGGGGGCACCGCCCGGATTCGCTGACGTCGTCGCGTCGCTGAACGTGCTCGGCGACGACCAGCCGGACACGCCGGCGCACTGGGGCGTCACGTTTGGCGTCGAGAACGCCGACGCGGCGGCCGAGCGCACCGACGTGCTCGGGGGCACCGTGGTCGCTGCCCCGTTCGACGCGCCGTGGGTGCGGATGGCGGTGATCGCCGACCCACACGGGGCTATCTTCGTGGCGAGCCAGTTCGTTCCCGAGCAGGACGACGCCGGCACCGCGACCTGACGGCCGTGAACAAGCCCACTCGACTGAGCTGAGAACAAGCCCACTCGACTGAGCTGAGACCGAGCGGGCCAGCCCAGCAGCGTCTGACGAAGCAGCATCACGACCTCGTCGCGCAGGCTTCAAGACGCTCGTGGCGGCAGGGGGCGGTGCTCGCGATGGCCGTCGGTGTCAGCCGATCAGGGATTCGGAGAGGTCCCACAGGCGCGCGGCATTCTCCGGGTACAGCGCGTACCCGGCGACGCCGGACACCGCGGTCTCGCGCGAGAACTCTGGCGGCAGCCGGTGGGCCTCGTTGCAGTCCTCGAAGTAGCGCCCGCCGATCCCGTCGAGCAGCGGCGAGGTGGCGACGAGCACGCTCGTGGCGGCGCCCTGCTCAGGGGTCTTGATCCCCGGCCCCCCGGCCGTCGCGTGTCGCTCGCGGATGGCGCCCCAGATCCTGTCGATCTCCTCGGGCGTCATGTATCGGCTTAGGTTGGTGTCGAAGATCGCTCCCGGGTGCACGGCGTTGGCCGTGATGCCCTCTGATGACCAGCGTCGGTGGGCCTCGACCGCGAACAGGATGTTTGCGGTCTTGGACTGGCCGTACGCGACTGCTCCGTCGTAGGGGCGCTCGCTGAAGAACAGGTCCTCGAACACGACCGGTGAGCGCAGATGTCCGCGGGAGCTGAGCGACACGACCCGCGCCTCACGGCGATCCTGGGCGCCGGCCTTCAGCGCGTCGTGGAGCCCGACGGTCAGGGCGAAATGACCGATGTGATTGGTGGCGAACTGCCGCTCCCAGCCGCGCCCGACGAGTTCGAGGGTCGGGATCCGCATTACGCCTGCGTTGTTGATCAGTAGGTGTAACGGCCCGTCCCAGGCCGCAAGGAACGCATTGATCGAGGCGAGGTCGGCGAGGTCAAGCAGGGCGACAGGCACCGCCCCGCCGGTCGCCGTCCGGATCTCGGCGGCGATCCGCTCGCCGGCGGCCGGGTCGCGAACCGCGAGCGTCACCTCGGCGCCGACGACAGCGAGTGCACGGGCGGTCTCGATCCCGATGCCCGATGAGGCGCCGGTCACGATCGCGCGAGTGCCCGTGAGGTCGACGTCCTCGACGATGTCCCAGGTAGTGGAGTCCGCGCCGAAGCCGGTCTGAATCAGGTTGTTCTCAGCCATGTCGGGCAGTTTCGAACCCGCGGGCGCGGCCCACCAGAGATCTGGTGATCCAGGTAGTGACACCCCCAGGATGAGCGCGCGGGAGCGTCGTATCGTTTGCACCGATGTCCGCGACGAACGTGATCGGCGAGTACCTTCGGGCCCGGCGCGAGCTCGTCCGTCCGCAGGACGCCGGCTTGCGCGACTTGGGGAGGCGCCGCACTCCGGGCCTGCGGCGCGAGGAGGTGGCGATGCTCGCTGGGGTGAGTGCCGACTATTACATCCGCCTTGAGCAGGGGCGTGATCAGCATCCCTCGCCGCAGGTGCTCGACGCACTCGCGCGAGCGTTGCAGCTCGACGAAAACGCGACCGCCCATCTGCATACGCTGGCCGCTCCACGGCCCCACTCGCGGTCGCGCCGGATGACGAAACCCGAACGCGTGCCGGAGACGATCGAACAGCTGATCATGTCCTGGACGACAACGCCCGCCTATGTCTTCGGCCGGTATCTCGACGTGCTCGTGGCCAACCCGCTCGCGACCGCGATTGCGCCGTGGTTCACGGCTGGGGAGAACCTCGTGAGGGGCGCCTTTCTCGATCCGCGCCGGCGTGAGTTGAAGCCTGATTGGGAGCGGACACTCGCGAGCACGGTCGCCGCCCTGCGCGCGAACGTCGGCCAGGAGGTCGACGATCTACGGCTGACCGAGCTCGTCGGCGAGCTGTCGCTGCGCAGTGAGTCGTTCAGCCAGCTATGGGCCCGCCATGACGTCCGGCCAAAGGGGAGCGGTACGAGCACGATCGACCACCCCCAGGTCGGGAGGCTCGAGCTGACGTACACGAAGCTCCCGATCCCCGACGCCGATCGTCAGACGCTGTCGATCTACCATGCCGCCCCCGGCAGCCCGAGCGCTCAGGCGCTCGCGCTGCTCGCAACCACCACCGTCCCCGAGCACGAGCCCGAACGAGCCCTCAAGGCCCAACAACACCCAACCGCGACCGAGTCGACCACCGCCGAATAAACAGCCCCGGACGCACGGCGCGGTGACCGCGCATCCGAGCACCGACCCAGATCGGCTGACGATCCGCAGCGCCCGGCGACGGGTGGCAGGAGTGAGAGACTCGCGGCCGCCCGGCCTCTGAGCAAAAGCGCGTTTTCCGATCGCCGGCGCCACGCGATCCGGCCGGCGTCGCACGCACGGCGGCTCGTCGCGCGAGGAACCTGACTTCAACGACGCCGTGAAGGCCGGACTCGGCGCTCCGACGCCGAACATTCCACGCACAAGACGCTCTCAGGCATCGCTTTCAGGCGACCGCGAGTGATCGATCGACCGCACACATCGCAGATGCCGTACGTCCCTTCGTCTAGCTTCGTCAGTGCTCGCTCGATGCGCTCTACTCCACGCTCGAGCGACTCGCCGACACCGATTTCTGTCAATCGGCTCACCGCCTCAGAGGTGCCGTCGCCGATCCGCTTGCCGAAGCTCACGGCGCTGCCAAGCTCGGGACGTTGGGCCAGTACCCCTAAACGTTCTCGGCTACGGTCCCGACGCGCTGTTAGTTCAGCGCGAACCGCGTCGAGATCGAGATCATCATCGAGGGCCACGCGCCTACCGTACCCCAGGAAGCTGCCCGTCGAGCAGGTTTGAGCCGCACAGCAACCTTGAGCCGTCGCTTCCGCTTCAGATCGGCGGGTGCCCCAAAGCAGCAGTCGAGATCACAGGGCTGCCCTGGGCGACGAAGGGGGAGTGCAGTTCTTAGGCGGCGCGATCAGACGGCCTTGAAGTCGTGTCGCGAGGCGATCCGTCCGATCTCAGCGGTGCTGAGGGGCTCGTGCTTGGCCGCGTGGCCGAGCTCTCGCATGTAGTGCTCCCAGCCGGCCGGCGTGTTGAAGTTCAAAAAGCGGACCGGAGTCGAGCCTGGATTGCTGAAGGTGTGCGTCACGCCCGGCGGAACGCACACGAAACTGCCTGCCGTCGGCGCGAGTTGCTTGTCACCAAGTGTCATCGTGAGGGTGCCTTCGAGCACGTAGAACATGTCGTGAAGGCGTTCGTGACGGTGCGGCGGAGGGCCTGCGAACCCGGGCGCGATGGTCGTCTCGGAGAGAAAGAACGATTCGTCGGTATCGGCCCCTGTGGCCTTGATCACGACGCTTGAGCCTGCACCAGCGCCGTGTCGCTCCCCGTCACCGGGACCGTGGACGATCGCGTTCGTCACCGGCGAGACGATACGGGACCGCTCAGCCGTGAGCCTGGGGGCGAAGGGGTCTCTGCAGAACACGCTGTCGTCGCGACGGCGTCCATTAGGCTGCGGAGATGCCATTCGACCGCCAGCAGATCCGCGAGGCAATCGAGCGTGCCGGCGATGAGCACTGGGACACACTCGTCCGCCACCACACCGAGGTCTACCCAGAAAGCAACCCGACGCCAGGCGACGTTGCGCGCGCGGAGGCGGAGCGACTGAACGCGCTCGGTTTCGGTGATCGCGACGACGTGCGACTCGTCGAGAGCCGCGTTCAGGAGGTCTCGCCGGCGGTGCGGATCACGCATGTGTTCGAGGAGCGCGACACCGGCAGGCGGTTCGAGAGCGAGCCGTTCACCGGCTACGAATAGCCTGCGGCAAATGGGGGTGTTTGGCTGCCGCCGAGGTCGGGCGCTGGCGGCAGCCGTGCCGCTAGCGGGCGAGGGTGTCGTCGAGCCAGTCGTAGATCCGTTGCTCGAGCAGTGACCGTCCCATTGGTTCGCAGTGGAGGCCGGCTCCCTCGGCGTTGGTGAAGGAGACGAGCTCCTTGGTTCCCGGCAACATGTCGTAGAGCTGCTGTGATTGTCCGGGCCAGAACGGTTCTCCTTCAGGCTGGGTAATCATGATCGGGGTCTTGATCTGCGCGACCTCGTCGCCGAGCCGGTACTGCTCGGCGGTCTTGAACGTCGCGTAGATAGATGGCTGGTCGCCGTATGGCTTGGCGCGCCAGGCGAACTCTTGTTGCATCGCCGGCGTCATCTCCTGGGTCACGGACTCGATCGCGGCGTTGAATGCGGTTTCGTCGTTGGCGTCGAGCAGCGCGACCATCTCGGTGGGGATGTGGTCCTTCCATGAGGTTGAGACGTCGACCACGCCAGGGTCGGCAATGAGTGCCGCGAGACGGTGCTCGAACGCCGCCGCTCGGGGAGCCCAATAACCCCCTTGGCTGGCCCCGTAGAGCACGATTCTTGACGCGTCGACATCGGGACGATCGCTGAGGAAGTCCACCAGGGGGGTGATCACGCGCTCCCAGTCAGCTCGAAACGAAATGCCGCGCTCGAACAGCATGCTCTGCTGCCCCGGGCCGTCGAAGATCACCGGGTTGTAGTCGCGATCCAGACCGGGCTGACCCAATTCCGGCCACAGGAACGTCATCGCCCCGTCGCTGCCGTTGTTGAGAATTACGGTCGGACGCGCGACACCATCATCGGCGGGGACAAACAGGTAGCCGGGCAGGTCGCTGTTTTCATACGGGACCGCGATCGGGATCGCGGGCGGGTCGAGCAGGCCCACGTGCTCATCAAAGCACCTGCGGTGCGCGGCGAACAATTCGCTCAGCTGCGCGTCAGGGTTCTCGGTCCCGTCGACGAACACGAACGCGGCGGCGTAGTACACCGCCGCGCGCAGGTATGCGCCGCGCGCACTGACCCGGTGCCCAGCGTTCAGGCATGCATCGCCGATCGCCTGGATACGTTCAGCCAGCGCCCGCCATTCCTTCACCCAGCTCGTAGCGTCACCATCGCTGATGTTGGCCACGGCGGTCAGCATCTCCCCGACGTCGCCGCCTCCGTAGTGGACGCCTCCCAGCAGAGATCGCGTCTCGAAGTCAAACGACGGGTCTGTGAAGAACTTCTCAAACATGTTGCTCCTGTGGTCTTGGTCTTACCGATGGTCCAGCGAGCTCCTGACCTGACGCCAGGAGCAGTTCTTCCGAGCTCCGGCCACTCATGCGGCCGTCAGTTCACGTGGTTGGTGAAGCACCGTCAGCGTCGGCGCGGCGTTCGCGCCGGGAGCGTCTGAACGTTGTCCGGGACGGGGTGGCGACGATGCAGCGCGGCGGTCGCGATAGCGATCGCGACATCACGCCGGCGGTGGCGCCGTACCGGTCGGCGGTGCCGGTCGCCAGCGGCGGTTGATTCAGTGATGCCCGGTACCCTCATGGCTGCCCTCCCGGTCGGCGGATGCAAGCCCAACAGCTCTACGACCGCCTCTCCGGGACCAAAAAGCTCGTGATGTTCACCGCCGCCGAAGGCGCCAACCGCCACTGCGAGCCGATGGCAAGATCACTACGCGACGCCCGCATCTACGACTGGCTCGAGGGATATCTCGGATGAGCCACCCATCCCGCCGTCTCACCTGCTCAACCTCGCGAGGATCACTGTCGCCAGGTCGGACGAGCCGCACAAGCAACCTGTTTCATGTGGCCTCACCGAATAACCGAACCCTTCCGCTGCCGCAAGTCGCCCGACACGCGCGCTTTCACTTGCCCACTTGATCGAGGCTCACGAGTCCTTGCGTGACGAAGCGCTCGCGCGCCGCTCGACGGCCGATGAGTGCATAGCCGCGGAGGCACGCGCCAGCGTTAGGCAGTTCCGAGCTACTGGCGACCGGCCGACAGACGAGAAGCAGAAGCGCGTGAGGCCGGCCGCCGGCGGTGGCTACTTTCACGAATGAGGCCCGGTCGCGGCGCCCCGCCGGCGCCTGGCCGTGGCTTCTGCTGCGGATGTCCGAGACACCGAAGCGGCAGCCGCGAGCTCAGGCTCGGGTCGGTTCGGCCGCGGGTCGGTTGGCGAGCTGGTCCTGCAGATTCGTGCCCTCAATGTCGACGTTCGGCAGGATCCGATCGATCCATTTCGGTAGATGCCAGGCGCGGTCGCCGAGCAGTGTGTGGACGGCGGGCACGAACGTCATCCTGACCAGGAACGCGTCGGCGAGCACGCCGAACGCCAACGCGAAACCGATCGACGCGATCGTGACCGTGCCGCCGAAGATGAAGCTGCCGAACACGCTGATCATGATGATCGCCGCCGCTGTGACGACCCGGGCGCTCGCCCGGAACCCGGCGATCGTGGCCCCGTTCGCGTCGAGGGTCTGGTCGTAGCTCTCGCGCATGCGGGTGACGAGAAACACCTCGTAGTCCATCGCCAAGCCGAACAGAATCGCGACCAGAAGCACCGGCAGGAAGCTGATGATCGGCGCGCTGGAGGCGATCCCGACGATCTGCCGGCCGTTCCCGAGCTGGAACACGAAGGTGGCGGCGCCCAACGCCGCTCCGATCGTCAGCAGGAAGCCGACGACCGCGGTGATCGGCACCAACAGCGAGCGGAACACGAGCGTCTGGATCAACAGCGCGAGGCCGACGACGAGCACGAGGAACACCGGCAGCGCCGACGACAGCTTGCTGGACGTGTCGAGGTTGATCGCGGTCGTACCGGTGACCAGGACCTTGACGTGATAGCGGGCCTGGGCCTGCTTCGCCGCCGCCCTGATCTGGTTGACGAGGTTCTGGGTGGCCTTCGATGACGGGCCGCTCTTCGGCGTCGCGGTGATGATCGCGACGTCGCCCGCCTTGTTGGGGACCGGTGGTGACACGTTGGCGACGTCGTCGGCCTGCTTGAGCGCCAGTGCGACCTGACCGGGGACCTTTGACCGCTTCGATCTGGGCAGCCCGTCGGCGTCAGAGACGATCGTCAGCGGCCCGTTGAACCCGGGTCCGAAGCCCTTGGACAGCAGTTCGTAGGCCTTGTACTGGGTCGAGCTCTTGGGCATCGTGCCCGCGTCGGGCAGCCCGAGTCGCATGTCGTGGATCGGGATGATGCACACCCCGATGATCACCACGACGCCGATGATCGCGATCACCGGATGGCGGGTGACGTGCCGGCCCCATCGCTCGCCCCAGGGGTGCTCGGGCGCGGGCTTGCGGCGTTTGGCCGCTCGCATGCCCGCGAACCCCAGCAGCGCCGGCAGCATCGTGTTGGCGATCAGGACGGCGAGCACGACGGTGCCGGCGGCGCCGAGTCCCATCGTCGACAAAAACGGGATCCCGACCACGAGCAGGCCGGCGAGCGCGATCACGACGGTCAGGCCGGCGAAGCAGACCGCGCTGCCCGCGGTCGCGACCGATAAGGCGATCGAGTCCTCGATCGACATGCCCTCGTCGAGGTGCTGGCGGTGGCGCGAGACGATGAACAGCGCGTAGTCGATCCCGACCGCGAGGCCGAGCATCAGCGCGAGCGTCGGTGTGGTCGAGTTGAGCGTGATCACGCCGGTCAGCGCAGTCAACCCCAGCAGCCCGATCGCGACGCCGGTCAGCGCGCTGATCAGCGGCAACCCCGCCACCAGCAACCCCCCGAACATGATGTACAGGACGACAAACGCGATCAGCAGCCCGACGATGTCGCTGCTGCCACTGCCGCTGGAGCCCGTCGAGATCACGCCGCCGGAGAACTCGACCTCGAGCCCCGCCTTGCGCGCCGGACCGGCGACACGCTCAAGCGCGTCCTTGGTCTGCTGCGAGAGCTTGTCGACCGGAACCGCGAAATGGATATCGGCGAACCCGATCGTCTCGTCCTTGGACAGCGTCAGGGGCGACT
Organism: uncultured Solirubrobacteraceae bacterium; assembly: GCA_963714245.1. Classification (GTDB taxonomy): domain Bacteria; phylum Actinomycetota; class Thermoleophilia; order Solirubrobacterales; family Solirubrobacteraceae; genus Palsa-465. The sequence goes on from CAVQNR010000005.1 coordinate 1,109,087, forward strand.
TCAGATTCGTGCCTGAGACGCCGACCGTCTGCGGCACCTGTTCGGCGAGCTTGATCGTCGGCTTGACGAGCTTGTTGTACTGCGGGTCGGTCAGCTTATGCCCGGGGGGCGCCGCGAACACGATCCGCGCGTCGGCGCCGCCGGTCCCGGGGAACTTCTGGTTGAGTAGGTCAAGCGCCTGCTGAGACTGGGTACCGGGCACGTTGAACGCGTCATCGGTGTGACCCTTGAACGCGACCGCGAGCACCCCGACGACCACGACCGCCGTCACCCAACCGGCCACCACCCAGCGACGGTGGTGCACCGACCACGAGCCGATCCGATACAGCACCGAAGCCACCCAAAAAGCCTATATGAGACAGAGGCCACACGGCACCAGCCCAGGTCGGGTCGGTCGTGCGCGTGCGTTCTCCTGGCTCGACGGCGTTAGATCGGGAAGGATTCAGCCGTCAGGCGAGATGGTCACGGTTCTTCTAGGAGTAGAGGCGCATGGCTCACCTTTCACCAGACGCGAACCCGCCGACGGTGGGACCAACCAAAAGCGCAGCACCCTCGAGGCTGGGGATTCTCGCCCGGTCTGGGACAGGTTGAATGCGGGTTCGTCGTAGGATCGACTGCCGACCCCGTCCTCGGCGGGCGCGCGACCCAAACCAGTGGAGGTCCAGATGGCCGAGCTCCCACCGCCCCCAGAGGGGATCGTATTGGCCCACTTCATCGTCTCCGACGACGTTGAGCGCTCTCGGCGGTTCTATACCGAAGTGCTCGGCGGCAGGCTGGCCTTTTCCGGAGACGTGACCTACGTTGCGCTGTCTAACAGCTGGATCATCATCAATGTCGGCGGTGGCCCGACCGACGACAAGCCGATGGTGACTCTGGAGACGCCACCTGATCCGAACCGGGTCACCAGCTTCCTCAATATCCGTGTCACCGACATCGAGGCTGTGTATGCCGACTGGAGCGCCAGGGGCGCGAATTTCCTGACACCGCCCAAGCAGCACTCGTACGAGATCCGTTGCTATATCCGCGACCCCGATGGTCATCTGATCGAACTGGGGCAAACCACAGACCCAGACGGCGACTGGGTGCCCGCCCACTGGCCATCGAGCGCGCCGGCGAGCAACTCAGAGGGAATGGTGCTGACCCGCTTCATCGTCTCGAACAACGTCGAGCGCTCCCGAAGGTTCTACACCGAGGTACTCGGCGGCAGGGTCGTCTTCTCCGGCAGGCCGTCCGGAGAGCCGACCAACGTCGCACTGTCCAACAGCTTCATCGTTAGCAGCGTGGGCGGTGGACCAACGGACGACAAGCCGGCCGTCACCCTGGAGACGCCACCTGAGCCGAACCGGGTCAGCAGCTTCCTCAACATCCGTGTCAAGGACATCGAGGCTGTGTATGCGGAATGGAACGCCAGGGGCGCGAATTTCCTGACACCGCCCAAGCAGCACCCGTACGAGATCCGTTGCTATATCCGCGACCCCGATGGTCATCTGATCGAAGTGGGGCAAACCACAGACCCAGACGGCGACTGGATGCCCGCTCACTGGCCATCGAGCACACCCGCCGAGGAGTCTCGCTGAACGCCGAGACCACGAAACACGAGGCGGACCTTGGGGGTCGGTCGCCCCCGCGAACTTGGCGAACACCGGAACGATCGGCAGCAGCGACACCGCGAGACGCGGGGGGGCAGAGGGCTGGCAACCTCGGGTGCGAGAGCGGGATCCCATACAGCCGAACGACGCCGCTAGACACCAGAACGAGCCTAGTCTCCGCTACCCGCCGACGCCACGTAGGTCTTACAAGCGCGTGTCGAGGGCGACGAGGCGCAGTTCGGAGACGTAGTGGTTGCCATCGCCGTCGTTGAGCCAGGCCTGTTCGGGGGTGGGGAGCATCTCGGTGAAGCGGATGCGGTGCTTTGGCGATTGCTCTGCGGCGTGGCGGGCGTGGCGGCAGAGGATCCGGGCGAGCACCGGACTTTCGGTGTCGAGGTACATCGGCTTGCGCTCCAGCGGCGACTTGACGAACACGTGGCGAGGGATGCCAAGGCCGCGCGCGAATGCGGAGATGTCGTGGCCGCGCTGCGGAACGTCGGTGGCGGGCACGTTCCATGCCTCCCGCGCGAGCACCGTACGCCCGGTCGCGAGCCGCGGTGCGTGGTCTCGTTCGGGCTGCGGATCGAACGTTCGGGCGCTGGAGATGTAGATCGGCAGCCAGAACACCTCGAGCAACGGCAGGCGCAGGCTACCGCTTGGGGTGACGAGGTCGGTGCCGTCGACCAGCAACTCGTGCGCGAGCAAGGTTGGCTGTCTGCCTGGGGCGCGGGCGTCGGGCATCGCGGCGATCCGGACCGCGTCGTCGGGGAGCAGCGGTGCTCCGCGGGCGTCGACGCCCATTCCGGGAGCGAATGGCGGCACCAGGACCGGGAAGCGGCTTCCGATCGCGTTCTGCTGGAGGCGTAGGAGAGTGGGCGGGTTGGGGTGACGGTGCGCGAACACCCCCTGCATCAGCGGGTTGTTACCGAGGTGGATGTCACCGACGACGGCGAGCCATTCGCCCGCCATGACGTCGGCCTCGTCGTGTGCCGCGATCTGAAGGTCGATCGAATGAAACGCTGCGTGCCGCCAGGCCGGCACACGATCGGAGAAGATCGCCGCGGCGCGCTCGCCGATGGTCGTGGGATCAGGATCAGCGAAGATTTTCGCGAAGCGTCGCCGGAGCTCAGCGACCTCGTCCGCCAGCTCTGGCGGAAGCTGCATGATCGTCCTGAGAGCCTCGGTCAGGACCGGCAGAAATGGACCGCGCCCGCCGGTTGGCAGCGCCCGTTCGATCACCCGCCGGCTGATCTCATTCACCCGGCCGCAATACCAGCTCCCGGCCTCGAACAACACCTGAAGCGCCGGAGCGATCTCGCCAAGCAACGCAGGCCCGATCGTTACATCGAGGTCACGCATGCAATCGAGGTAGCAAAGCGTCCGGGCACCGTAGGCGCGGCCCGCGTTGCGCACCGGTTCGCGGCCGGTCAACTCCACGAAAACGGCATCCAGGTCAGCCAAGGCTTCCAGCAGCCGCGCGGGGGGCGACGACGCAACAGCATCGCGCGCCGCCTCGAGCCGATCAAGCGAAGCCAGACCACGCTCCCGGACCCCGGCGTCTGGATGTTGCTCGAGCGCGAGTCGCAAATCGTGCTCAGCGAACGGTCCCGCGGCAATCTTCAGCTGCGGATCCAGCGCTTCGGCCAGCGCCTGAATCGGCCATGCCTCGAGATGCACCGCACGATCGCGGACCAGCGATCCCGCGCGCGAGCAAAGCGCCGGCCCGTCATCGGCTATGCGCCCCCACGCCAACGGACCGAAGAACCCGATCGTGTCGTTCTTGGCGCAATACCGCTGCCAGTAGCTGGCGACGATCTCCTCCCGGCCCCGAGCCCGGCTCGGCTTAGTCGGGGCGTTCTCCGCGACATTGACCACAGCATTGACCAGCGCCGGCGGGTTCTGCCACGTCACCGCCTCGCGAAACCGGGGCTCCCGCGCGACCGACCGCAGCCGCTCGGTCTCATCCCCAAGTCCGAACACGTCTAAGCCCGAGATCGGGAACCCAGCGCTACGCACAGCGAAATCGCGCTGCAACGCCCAACCACCCACCAACGGCGCGTAGTCGTCGCTCACTTGTCGCACCCACCCCCCAACCCGAACGGGCAGACGTGGCGACCGCCAAGCATGATGGGCAGATCCGGCTGCAGAACCACGAAACGACCCTACCCCACCCCGACACCGTGGCTTTCGCTCTTGGGGCGCCGCCTTCTCTCCAGTGACGTGGGCGTATGGTTAGGGGTGGGCCCGGATGCGCGAGACGGTGTCGGTGGTGGGGCTGGTGGCCCAGATCGCAGTGCCGGCGGGTGCGATGGCGTAGGCGGCGGAGTAGTTGGGGTTGGGGGTGGCCGGCGCTATCCGGATCGGTAATCCGGATGTCTTGCCGGTGTGGTCGTTGATGCGTGTGATCGTGCCGTCTGCTTGGTTGGCGATGAACACGTACCCGTCGGTTGCGCCGAGATAGAAGGCGCCACCGCTGGGCGTGGAGATGGGGTGGCCGATGGCTCGCAGCGTGTTTGGGTTCAAGCGCAGGACGGTGTCGTTGGCGTTGTCGATGACCCACACGCTGCCGTCGGCGAGGACGATGCCGATCGGGAAGCCACCGACGTGTGCGCGGGTGATCGTGCGCGTTGAGGGGTCGATGCGGAGTATCTCGCCGTCGCTGCCGGCGGTGGCCCAAACGTGGCCGTCGCCCCAGGTGAGTCCGAACAATCGTCCCGTGCCGAGCGCGAGAGGCGGCGCGAGCGAGGCGAGCGTGTTGGGATTCAGGTCGAGGATCTTCGCGGGCTTCTCAACGGCTGCCCATAGTCGGCCCCCGCCGACGGCTAGCGGCCCGTCGCCTGGCTGCTCATGCCGGCGCGCGAGGACGCGCCCGGTTTGCCAGTCGATCGCGAGCAGCTCTCCGGGCGACGAGTACACGTTCTTGTAGACACCGGCATACGCGGGGTCGGCGATCAGGCGATCGCCGTAGCGGACCAGGCCGGAGGTCTGTCCTGGCAGCCGGACGGTGTGCCGCACGGTGCCCGTAGCGAGATTGATCTGCACGAGCCGTCCCCAGGTAGATCCGTTGGAGGGAGCGTTGTGCCCGCGGGTGGAGATCCAAAGCGTGGTTCGGCCAGCTGCGGCGAACTCGGGCAGCCCGGGCGTATGGAGCGTCGCGGTCACTCCGCGAGTCGTGGCGCTCTCTCGGGCGCCGTTCGTGGCCAGCACTATCGACCCGGCGATGGCGGCGACAAGTGACGCGATAGCGATGGCAATTCGCCGCCGCCGCCGACCGGTGGTGTTGGGTTGCGGTGCCACGTGGCTGATCATGATCCGCGCTCCCGTTGTTGTCCAACTGCTTGGTGGCGTTCTCGTGGACCGGCGTCTTAGCTCGATCGAGGGTCAGGCGAGCTTGACGGTCACGCGTTGGTGGGTTTTGGGGTCGACCATCAGGGTCCCCTCGCGCGTACATGCCGCCGCGACGTAGCCTTTTGATTGGAGACGGTGGATCTGTCGGGTGGCGCTCTGCCTGCGGGCGCTCGCGTTCGCCGATTGGCCATTGGCGGCAAGCGCCACTGCTACGGCGACACCGGCGGCCAGGAGGATGAGAACGATCGCAACGCGAAGGCGAAGCCAGCGGCCGACGGGTTTCAGTTGTGCGGTTTGTGCGGTCATCGTGATCCTCGCTCATGTGGGCTGCAAGACAGTCGTGCGAGCAAACCAGTCAGTCGTCGTGGCCGCATCGGGGATAACCCTGGGAGCGCGGTGATTCCAGGGAAAACCCTGAGGCGCGCGCGCTGATGTGTGCGACGATGAGCCCGTGCCGATCCGTGTGCTGATCGTCGATGACCACCCGGATTTCCGAGCGGTCGCGCGAGAGCTCTTGGAGGCGGCGGGCTATGTGGTGAGTGGTGAGGCAGCCGGCGCTGGGGAGGCGATCGCGGCCGTCGGTGCGCAGGCACCGGATGTCGTGTTGCTAGACGTCGGCCTGCCCGATGGGAGCGGGTTCGACGTCGCCTCTCAGCTATCACGCGACCCGGGCGGGCCGGTCGTCGTGCTCGTGTCTTCCCGCGACGCGGAGGATTACGGACGACGTGTCGCGCGCTGCGGCGCGCGCGGGTTTCTGTCCAAGTCGCGGCTGTCGGCAGCGACGCTCGCGGGCGTGCTCGGGTGACATCCCGGGCCACATCCGTCTCGCCAGCTTCCGCGCCCCTGGTACGCGATCCGATCCTGATCCTGCCACTTGCTGTCGCGGCTGGTTTGGCGCTCGGCTGGGGGGGATTGCACAACGGCGTCTCAGGCGATGAGGTCGCGGTCGACCTTGCTCTGTGCTGGTGCCTGGTGGGGGCCTCTGTGGTCGCCTTGGGTTGGGCGCGCTGGCGGTGCGCGCGGCTCTTGCTGGCGCTCTCGGGGATGCTCGTGCTGGCCGGCGACCTACAGTGGTTGAACGCGGCCGGCCCATGGACGGTGGGACTGCTTCTGCAACTGGCATGGATTGCCGTGATCATCCAGCTGGTTCTGACCTATCCCGATCGGCGACCGTGGTCGCGCCCCGCGCGGCTGACGATCCTCGGCGGATATCTGGCTGCGCCGATCGGCGGTCTCGCAGCAGCGATGGTCACGGTCGATTCCCGCAACGCGCTCTCGGTCCTGCCCAGCCAGAGCGCCAGTGACACGCTTGGCCGGGTGCGAGCGGCGCTGGGCTGCGCGGTTCTGGTATCGGCGGTGTTGCTGGTGTTGTGGCGTTTGCTATCGCTGCGCGGACCGGCCAGACGGGCACAGGCACCGCTGTTGGTGAGCGTCGTGCTGGCACTCCCCCTGACCGCGGTTTGGCTCGCTCAGAAGGCTCTTACCGGCCACGACCCTTCGACCACGGTCGCCACGGTCGCGCGAGCGTTGATGGTGTTGATCCCGCTGGGCTTCGTGGCGGCGATCGGGTGGTCGCGGCTGCGTCGCACGCAGGCCAGCGATCTCGTGGTCGATCTGCGCACCGCCGGCGCCCAGACGTTGCGCGACCGGCTGGCCCGAGCGCTTGGCGACGCCACGCTTGAGCTCGTCTACAGGCTCGCCGACGGGCGCTATGTCGATGAGTCCGGCGAGCCGGCGGTCGTCCCCGATGTGCCGGGGCGAGCCGTGACGCTGCTGAGCTCAAGCGACGAAGTGCTCGCCGCGCTCGTGCACGACCCGGCGCTGCTGGACGAGCCCGCCCTGGTCGAGTCGGTGCGAGCGACCGCCGGCCTCGTGCTTGAGAACGAGCGCCTCGCGGCCGAGGTACGAGCGCAGCTGGCGCAGGTGCGCGCGTCGCGGGCGCGCTTGGTCGCAGCAACCGACGAGGAACGCCGTCGCATCGAACGCGACCTGCACGACGGCGCCCAGCAACGACTTGTCGCCGTGTGCGTCGCGATCGGACTCGCAGCCGGCCGCGCCGACCCGGCGCTAGCTCAGGCTCTACGGAGCGCTCAGGACGAGCTCGAGGACGCGATCGCCGACTTACGCGCACTGGCCCGCGGAATCCATCCGACACTGCTGCGCGAGGACGGCCTCGACGCAGCGCTCGAGGCGCTCGCGCGACGCGCTCCGCTGCCGGTCACGATCCAGGGATCCGTCGACGCTCGCCTCGCCCCAGAGGTCGAGCTGGCCGCCTATTTCTTCGCCACTGAAGCGTTGACAAACACCGTCAAACACGCCGCCGCCACCCGGGTCACCGTCTGCGTCCAACACGACCAGGACGGGCTCCGCGTGACCGCAACCGATGACGGCGTCGGGGGCGCCACACTATCGCCGAACGGTGGGCTCGCCGGGTTGCGCGACCGTATCGAGGCACTCGACGGGACAATGGCCGTTCGCAGCGACCCGACGGGCGGGACGATCGTCGTGGCGGAACTCCCGTGCGGGTAGTGATTGCCGACGATGCCGCGCTCGTCCGCGAAGGTGTCGCGCTGCTGCTGGCCGAGAACGGCATCGAAGTGGTCGCACGGGTCAACGACGGCCAAGCGCTCCTCGCATGCGTCCCCGACGCCCGTCCAGACGTTGCGCTCGTGGACATCCGCATGCCGCCCACGCACACCGACGAGGGGTTGCGCGCGGCTGCCCAAATCCGAGCCCAGCATCCCGACACAGCGGTGCTCGTCCTTTCCCAGCACCTCGAGCCACGCTACGCCCTGCGATTGATCGAAGAGAATCCCAAGAAGGTCGGTTACCTGCTCAAAGACCGCGTCGGTCGCGTCGAACAGCTACTCGACGCCCTCAACCGGGTTGCGAATGGAGAATGCGTAATCGACCGCGAAATCGTCGATGAACTGATGAGCCGCTCGCGCCACCCGGACCCACTCGACGAGCTCACACCCCGCGAACGCGAGATCCTGGCGCTGATCGCAGAAGGACGCTCAAACCAAGGCATCTGCCGCACCCTCTGGCTCAGCCCGAAAACAGTCGAGAGCCACATCCGCAACATCTTCGCCAAACTCGACATCGAACCCGGCGCGCACGACAACCGACGCGTCCTCGCCGTGCTCGCCCACCTTCGCCACTGAGCTCACAGCGTCTAACACGATCATCGAGTCCCCCCGTCGGTGGGGGACATCATCGGCTTCTCGGAACCGCTAGAGCTGACCCACGCTGGGCGAGTTGGACGATCCGGAGGAGGGCGCACGACGGTCACCGAATCGCGGTGATGAAACCACCACTCATCACGCGGTGTTTCGTGAGTGCAGGCGTGGCGGTGCCGATCCGGTGACGGTGTGGCGCGGTGTTCTTGGCTTCTGCTGCGTGGTCAATACTCTCATCCAATCGACGACCAGGAGATGATGTCTGTGCCCGGACCGCTGAGCGACGCCCGCGCCGTGACCAAGCTTCCCGCCCAGGACCTCGACCGAGCGCGGCGTTTCTATCGCGACAGGCTTGGTCTTGAACCGATCGAGGAGCGCGAGGGTGGTCTTCGGTTCATCTGTGCGGGTACGGAGTTTCATCTGTTTAGCTCGTCGGGCGTCGCTTCGGGCGCGTCCACGCAGATCGGGTTCGAGGTCGCGGATCTCGAGGCGGTCATCGGAGATCTGCGTCGTCGTGGGGTCAGGTTCGAAGCTGTCGAGTTCCCGGGCTTCGAGACGCATGGCGAGATGGTGGTGGTGCCTGACAACTACGCGAGTAAGGGATCTGGAGAGCTCGGTGCCTTTTTCTATGACAGCGAAGGGAACCTCCTCGCTCTCGGCCAGGCGACCGACGGCCCGGACGCGCGCGGGCGTCGACTCGCGTCGGTGAGCGCGAGCGCGGGATCGGCGGGCACCGCGGATGTGACGCATGTGGGCATCGATGAGCTCGACGCGGTCGAGGGGTTTCCCCAGCCGTTTATGTTTCGGCGCGCCGCAGCCCAGATGGGCGTGACACCGTTCGGGATGTCGATCATCGATATGCCAGCGGGGTCAACCGCCTATCCCGAGCACGACCACTCGTCTGCGGGACCCGGGAATCCGCCCGCCCATCAGCTCGGCCAGGAGGAGGTTTACATCGCGCTGCGCGGTTCGGCCGGCGTGCAGGTCGATGGCCACCGCTACGAGCTGGACGCAGACCACATCATCCGGGTCGGGCCAACCGCGCGGCGCAAGCTTCTGCCGGGTCCTGACGGCGTTCGGCTTCTGGCGATCGGCGGATTTCCCGGTCGCGCATACGATCAAGCCGCCACCGTCTGAAGCGACGCCGGAGCCGACGCCGGCTTTGACGAGCTCTATGTCAACCAGATCGGCCCCGACCAGGACGGGTTTTTCGAGGCCTACTCCCGGCACGTGCTGCCGGCGCTGCGATCAGGGTCGTCGTCACCGGCGCCCACGTACGCCGTCTGGTGACAGAGAGTGGTGCTGCATCAATTGGCGTCGTGCGCACGGTCGCTGGACGCGGCTTCCTGCTCGTAGAAGGGTGCCCGGTGCCCCCTACTCGCGCTCCAGCTCGTCTGTCTCGCGCTCGGCGTCAGTAGCACCGGCGAGGCTCGCCGTGCATGTCAACTCCTCACGCTCGTCCGCGGCTCGCTCGGCATGCTCCGCGTCTTATCGGGGCCGACTCGTTCGTGCCCCGCTTGTTGGTCGGCTCGTTCATCTCACAGGACCGAGATATCCGATCTACACGTGGCCAACCTCCGGAGGTAGCGGCCGCGTCAGATCCGGTCAGCCGAGCGTGAGCACGAGCGCCGCAGTCAGCGCCGCCGAGCCCGCGACCAACCAGGTCACGTAATCGCCGGGGTGGCCGCTGTGCAGCGCGTGCAGGCGCCGGGCGCTCGCTCGCCATGCCGACACGATCGCGTTCGGCGCCCACGTCAGGTGCCGCGGCGCGATGACCAACAGCGCGATGGCCGCGGTGACCGCCGTGAACACCAGGCCGAGCGCCACGTCCTCGACCGTTGGACCGGTATGGATCGGGGGCACGCTGACAGACGTCGCCTGGCCGCCCAAGACCGCCGCCGCGTACGCCGGCCCCGCTGTGAACCGTGCCGCGCCGGCGATCGCAATCCGTCCGACGCCGGGCAGCACCCCGATCGCCAGTCCGCCGAGCATCAGCGCCAGCGCCGGCACGAACAGGATCGCCGGTGTCCGAGCCTCGGGATCAGACAGCTCGTCGAGATCTTCCGGATCATCTGACACACCAGCCTCATCGCGCAGTTCGGGGCCCAACCCGAGGAACACCCGGGCGCCGGCCGCGAGCACGGCCGCGCCGACCAGGCACTCGGTGACGGTGATCAGTGCCGGCACCCAGCCGTAGCCGGGGTGCTCGGCCGCGGCGGACTCGATCAGGGTCTTGCCGAGGAAGCTTCCGAAGCCTGGCATCGCGGCGAGCCCGAGCGCGGCCAGTGCGAAGACGATCCCGGTGAACGGCAGGCCGCGCCCCAGCCCGCGGATCCGCAGCGAGTTCGCGTCGGCACGGCGATACTGCAGGATCCCGACGCAGACGAACAGGCTCGCTTTGACCAGCCCGTCGGCGACGATAAAGATCGCGGTCCCGGCCAGCCCGCCGACGTCGAGCATCCCGAGTCCGACCAGAAACAGCCCCATGTAGCTGATCGTCGCGAATGCCAGCATCCGCTTGAGCATCTGCTGCAGGAGGCACATGATCGCTCCGCCGAGCGCCGTTACTGCGCCGGTGAGGACCAGAATCAGCCGCAAGGTCGCCGCGTGCGGGCCGAGTGGGCCAGCGAACACGGTCCAGTACACGCGTGCGACCCCATACAGACCGACCTCGCTCATCACGCCGGCGAAGATCACGCACACGGGCGTCGGCGCGCTCGCGTACGCGTCTGCCAGCCAGAAGTGAAACGGCACGATCGCGGCCTTGACGAAGAAGCCACAGATGATCAGCCCGAACGCGACGATCACCAGCCCGTCGACGCGATGGCCCGCAAGCGCAGCGCCGATCTGCGCGAGATTCAACGCGCCGGTCCGGCCGTACAGCAACGCGATGCCGAATAACACCAGAAAGCCTGCGATTGCGTTGCTGATCCCGAAGTTCAGCGCGCCCTGCAACGGCGCGCGTTGGTCGGAGCGGTGGGCGGTCAAGGCGATCGCGGTCGCCGTCATCAGCTCGAAGAAGACGAACATGTTGAACAGGTCGCCGCTCTCACAGAAGCCGATGATCGCCGCCATCAGCACCAGCAGCAGTGCCGGAAACGCGTGCCCGACGGACTCGAAGTGGCGCCAGGAGAAGACCTGCGCGGCGAGCGTCAGCACGGCGCAGAAGCACGCCAGGCCCGCCCCGAACGGGTCGATCGCGAACGAGATCCCCAGCGCCACCCCGTGGTGCGGGTTCGCCAGCCGCCGAACCAGTAGACGGCGACGCCGTGGCGGATCGCGAGCCCCAGCTCGAGCGCGCAGATCACGATCGTGGAAACGGTCGCGACCAACGCGACCGCCTGCGCCAGCAGCCGGAATCCGAGGCGACTGGGTACCGGCGAGCACCGCCGCGGCCAGCATCGGGACCGCCAGCGTCAGCGGCGGTAGCACGGAGCCGGTCATGCCGCGGCGAGGATCGTCGGCCGGCGGTCGCGGCTCATCCGCGTCAGCTCCCGCAGCTCGTCGGGGTCGACCGTCCCGAAGCGCTTGTCGATCTGCAGCGCGATCGCCAGCAGCAGCGCCATCACGGTCGCCTCGACGACCACGTCGGTCAGCGTCAGCGCCTGCACGACCGGGTCGACCGCTGCGCGTACCGACCGGGATGTCGGCGAAGATCGGCGCCGCGCCGCCGGTCCGGTAGCCGATCGCCAGCAGCAGCACGTAGGTCGAAGCCTGGACGACCCCCAGGCACAGGATCAGGTGCACCAGGTTGCGGCTGGTGACGATCCCGTAGAGCCCGATCAGCAGCAGCCAGACGGCGACGGCGAACGGGCCGAAGCTCATCGCCGTGACCGCTGCTCGGTCGCCGAGCGGGTCGCCGACGAGCAGTCGCTGGTCGACGAACTCCGACACGATCAGCGTCAGCGCGCCCGCGACCTCGAGTCCGACGATCGTGCTCAGCGACGCGATCGTGCCGCTCGATAGCAGGCTGCCGACAGTGCCCAGCGGCAGGAAGTTCGACAAAAACCGCATTCCCGCGATCAGCCCGGCGATCCCGATCACGACGTAGCCGCCGGCGCCGACCGCCTCGAACGCCTCGGCTGCGCCGGTCGGCCGGATCGGCGCCATCGCGACGCGGCCGCCGGCGACGAACACGAAGATCACGGCCGCGGCGAGCACGACTCCGCCCTGAAAGCCGCCGCCGGGGGTCAGCTGGCCGTGGGTGACGATGTAGACGCCGAGCACCAGCAACGGGCCGACCAGCCACCGTCCGGTTGCCAGCAGCGCCGGGCTGGTGTGCAGCCGGTGACCGTCGCCGTCGCGGTAGCGCGACCCGGGTCCGGTTCGTCGCCCGCGCGCTCGGGTTCGCTGCGCTGCTCGGCGTCGCTCGCCGCGTCACCGGACTGCTCTGGATCGCCCGCCTCACCGGCGCGCTCGGAGTCGACGTGCTCGTCGCGCTGCTCGCGCAGCAGCACCACCAGCCCGATCGAGGCGGCGAACAGGATGAACTCCTCGCCCATCGTGTCCAGCCCGCGGTAGTCGAAGTTGATCGCAGTGATCACATCGGTTGCGTGGCGCTCGGCCACGGTCACCCGGTTCAGCACCGTTCCGTAGACGCCGTGGTAGTCGCCGAATGCCGGCAGCCCGGCGAGCCCATGCACGAGCACCACCCCGAGGACCGCCGCGCCGGCGGCGAACAGGTCCAAGCCGGAAACGGCGGCTCATGGCTCGTCGCGCCGGCGGGCCCGCGCGCGCAGCCGGGCGAGCGTCAGCAGCGCCATCGTCGGCACCGCGACGGTGCCGACGACGATCTGCGAAAGGGCGACATCGGGCGCCTGGAAGACGAAGAACAGGATCGCGAGCAGCAGCCCGAAGAAACCCGTCACGATCACCTGCCGGGTCGGATCCCGGGTCAGAACGACGGCGGTGCCGCAGCCCGCCACCGCGAGCAGCGCGGCGGCCTGCAGGAAGCTCATCCCGGCTCCTCGCGACCGCGAGGCTCGACGACGTCGCCGAGCTCGCGGATCCGCGCCGCGCGCGCGGTCACGTGCGAGAGCACCGGTGCGGTGACCAGGACGAACACCGCCAGCAGCAGCGCCTTGTTGCCGATCAGCGAGAAACCCTGGCGCACGACAACCGCGATCGCGATCAGCAGCGCTCCGACCCCGGCAGGGCGCCGTGTAATGCAGGCGCGCGTAGGGGCCGCGCATCACCAGCACACCGAGGCAGCACAGCAGCTCGATCGCGACCCCGGCGATGAGCAGTCGCGGCGACGAGCAACCGAGCTCACACTCCCCACTCCAGGAACCGCGCGACGATCACCGAGCCGACGAACGAGACGACGCCAGCACGACCGCGAGGTCGACGAACGGCTGGCGGTGCAGACCCTCAGCCAACAGCAGCAGGATCAACGCCGCGACCGGGCCGGCCGAGGTTCAGCGCGGCCGCGCCGGAGATCGCATCCGCGCTGATCGCGGCAATCGCCAGCGGCACCAGGCCACCGACGAGCAGCACGCTCGCCGCCAGCAGCCACTCGTTCACCCGAGCTCCAGCGGATCGGCGCGCGCCCGGCCCTCGACGCGGGGTCAGCTCATGGAAGATCAGCTGCCCGCCCTCCTCGTCGACGGCGATGATCGACGGTACTCGGCGCGACCGAGCCGGCGACGCTGGCGAGAGCCACCTGCGCGGCCCGCGCTCGGGCGTCGGCACGAACCGCGAAGTCGACCGTGCGCACGCGGCCCGGGATCGCGGTCGCCGCCGGCGAGCGCGCGAGCAAGCGCTCGAGCCAGCTCGGGCAGGTCCGAGACCAGGTGCGCGAGCGGTCGCCACCAGTGTCGCGCCCAGCCCGGCTCGGCGGCGGAACTGCACATGGCTGCGAGCGCGCACGAGCGTCGCGGCCGAGGCCCCGATCGCGGCGGCGACGCGCCGTCGACCAGCTTCGGGCAGCGCCACCGTGTCGTCGAGCACCAGCCACAGCGCAGCGCACACCGCCCACCAAACCAGCCAGGTGCGGACGAGCTCGGCGCGGGCGAGCGGCGCGGGGCGCGCGGCCAGGCCGTCGTGCGAGGGCCGTCGAGCGCGTGCCGGCATCTACGCAGGATTGCGCCGGCGCCGGACGGCACCAGCGCAATCGCGACCCTTCGTGACCGACACCCAGAAGCGGCAGGGGAGCGATTCGGGCCACAGAGGACGTGGCTGGCGCGACCGGTTTGCCGGGACCGAATGACATCCATCCTCGGGATCTGCGCGATTTAGGGTCCAATCGAGGGTTATCGCAGCGACATCAAGTGGGCGAGCTCGCCTCGAACCAGACGGGCGACGAGTCTGCAGGGTTGACTTCAGTCGCGCGAAGCGCTGTTCAGGAGGTGCATCTCGTCAGCGTGAACAGCGGGATACGTCGCGCCGTCCTGGCCTGGAATTCGCCTAACGCCGGCGACTCCGCGACCAGTTTTGGCCAGAGTGCCACGTGCGCGCCGCCGGTGACTTCTTCGGCGATAGCGGTGAACGTTTCGGTGCCGAGTTCGACCTTGATTGCCGGGTGTGCCCTGAGGCTGTGAAACCAGGCGGGGTGCGCCGGCGATCCGCCGTTGGAGGCGGCGATGACGAGACGGCCGTCGGCCTGCGAGCTGAATGCGAGCGGGGTGACGCGCTCGGTTCGGGTTCTGGCGCCGAGGTGGTGGATGAGGATCAGCGGGGTGCCGGCCAGCTCGCCGCCGACGTGCCCGTGGTTAGCCCGGAACTCGGCGATGACGTTGGCGGTGAACTCACTGGACATCGTCGGGGCGCTGGGCGGTAATGCGGTAGGTCAGGTTGACGCGACCGGTGGTGGTGCGCTGACTGTCGAGGAGTTCCAGGTCCTGCCGGCGGGTGATCTCGCTCAGCAGCGGGGCGCCCGCCCCGATCGCGACCGGGTGCACGGTCAGGCGAAGCTCGTCCATCAGCGCTTCGTCGATCAGGCTCCTGACCAAGCGAGCACCCCCGACGATGTAGACAGGCCCGCCGGGCTGCGCTTTGAACGTGCGCAGTTCGTCGAGGTCGCGAACGATCCGTGCGGTGGGCCAGGTGGTATCGCGAAGCGTTGTCGAGAGCACCAGGTGCGGGGTTTCGGCCGCGATCCGCGCGTACTCGATCTCGCGTGGGTAGGGGTCGCGGCCCAGCCACTGTGCGACGGCTGCCGGGTCCTCTCGGATCGCGGTCCAGAACACCTCGTAGCCGGGAAACATTCCCGCGCCGAGGACGAACGCGTCGACTTGGGGGAGCAGTTCGAGGCCGTCGGCCCACGAGTCCACCCAGTCGGCATTGCCGTCTGAGCCGAGGCTGTAGCCGTCGAGCGTGACCTGCATCGCCGCGATAAAGGGTCGGGATTCTGCTGTGGTCATGTTCATCTCCTGTCGGTAGTCGTGCTGAAGCGCAACCAATGGTTGCAGAAGTCGGCAAGAAGCGCAACCGCCAGTTGCGCATTGGTGTATCGTCGTCGCGGTGCTGCCCGACGCGATCACCCGCGAGATCGACATCGACGCGCCCCCGGAGGTGGTCTGGGCGATCGTCACCGAGGCCCGGCATCTGGCCGGCTGGTTCAGCGACGAGGCGGAGATCGACCTTCGCCAGGGTGGGGCGATGCTGCTCACCTGGCATGGCCATGGCGCCTACAGAGCGCGCGTCGAGACGGTGCAGCCGCCGGTGACCTTCGCGTTCCGCTGGGTGCTGCGCGACGGCGAGGAACCGGACCGAGGCGGCTCCACCCTGGTCGTGATGACGCTCACCCCGACAGACGCCGGAACGCGGTTGCGGGTCGTCGAGAGTGGGTTCTCTGAGCTGTCCTGGCCCGAGCACGAGCGAGCGAAATACACCGACCAGAACGCCAAAGGATGGATCACTGAGCTCGACGAACTGCGCGCCTACGCGGCGCGCGTTACGACCTCACGCCAGCTGCGATGATGCCGGACCCCGAGGACGCCGATCGACTGTGGGCGGCGCTCGGCGATCCGACGCGGCTGCGATTGCTCGACCTGCTGCTCCAGCGCGGAGAAGCGACCGCAAGCGCGCTGGCTACGGAGCTCCCGATCACACGTCAAGGCATCGCCAAGCACCTACTCGTGCTGCAGCGCGCCGAGCTCGTCCATGCACAACGGATCGGCCGCGAAACACGGTTCACCGTCTGCGACGAACGCCTTGCTCAGGCCCAGCAGCAGATGGCGCGCGTCGCGTCGCGATGGGACCAGCGCCTCACAAGGATCAAGCGGATTGCTGAGGCAGCCCACAACGCGTCGCGCGCGGCCGACGCCGGGTGAGAAGCCGGGACGATCCGCGGGCCAGACCGACATCGGCGGTCGCCGCGAGCCGGGGAAACTCGAGTGCGTACCCGTTCCGCGTCCGGCCTAGCCCCGCTTATGTGAACGCGGAGATCCCGGTCAGGTCGCGCCCGACGATCAGCGACTGGATCGAGTCGGTGCCCTCGTAGGTGTCGACGATCTCGAGATCGGTGAGATGACGGGCGACGTGATAGTCGAGCAGTAGCCCGTTTCCGCCGAGGATGTCCCTTGCCTGCGAGCAGACCAGCTTGGCGTTGCGGACGTTGTGCAGCTTCGCCAGCGAGGCCATCGGCCCGGTCATCGCTCCGGACTGCTGAAGCTGGGCTAGCCGAAAGCACATCAGTTGCATCGCGGTGGTCGCGGCTTGCATCGAGGCGAGCTTTGCCTGCACGAGTTGAAAGCCGGCGATCGGCCGCCCGAACTGGTGGCGCTCCTTCGCGTATGAGAGGGCCGCTTCCAGACAGGCCACCGCATGGCCCACGCACTCCCAGGCGGCACCGCCACGAGTCTGGTTGAGAACGCGGGTGGCGTCCTGGAAGGTGTTCGCGTGCGCGAGCTTGTGGTCAAG
The DNA here is from genome assembly GCA_963714245.1 of uncultured Solirubrobacteraceae bacterium. Classification (GTDB taxonomy): domain Bacteria; phylum Actinomycetota; class Thermoleophilia; order Solirubrobacterales; family Solirubrobacteraceae; genus Palsa-465. The sequence goes on from CAVQNR010000005.1 coordinate 1,126,065, forward strand.
TGGGACGCGCACATCGTTGAGCGCGATCTCCGCCTGCCACACCGCCCGCTTGCCCATCTTGCCGGTGATCACCGTTCCCGGATCAAACCCCGCAGTGCCCTTGGGGACCAGGTACGCCCCAACGTTCTGTTCGTCGTCCCGTGCCCAGATGATCGTCACGTCAGCGATCGAGGCGTTTCCGATCCATCGCTTGGCGCCGTTGAGGACGTGATCGCCACCATCGCGCCGGGCGGTTGTCTCCAGCGAGACCGAGTCCGATCCATGCTCGGGCTCGGTCAGTCCGAACGCCCCAATCAGTTCGAGCCTCGCCATCGCCGGCAGCCACTCGCGCCGCTGCTCCTCGCTGCCGAGCATGTCGATCGCACCCATGGCAAGCCCCGAATGCACCCCGAAGAAGGTGTTCACGCTCCCGTCCGCGCGGGCCAGCTCCCGGGCTGTGACCCCGGCACCGAGACTGGACATCTCCGGGCACCCATGTCCCTCGATCGTGGTCCCGGCGATGCCGAGCTCGGCAAGCTTAGGTACCAGCTCCAACGGGAACTCCGCCCGCTCCCAATAGTCGTTGATGATCGGGAGCACCTCGACGTCTGCGAACGCCCGCACCCGGTCGCGGATCGCTCGCTCCTGATCGGAGAGCCCCTCATCCAGCAGGTAGTAGTCCAGAGCCGGCGCGAGCTTGCTAGTCGCCACGCGTTGCTCTGATCGCTGCGGTTCGCTGTCTCATGCAACGACCGTATTACCCACTCCGCAGGCGCGAGAACCTCGAGTGGCCCCAGCGCCTAACCCCGACGACCAGGCGCGACCGCGGGCCGAGTTGGACGCCGGCTGTTGCAGTCACCAACGGCAGGTGCCGGGCTACTGGTCGAGCTTGGTTTGACGTTGTTTGGCGACGTCGGCCGAGGGGACGACCACGACGGTTCGGTCGGCGCGCTGAACGACGGCGAGCGACACGCTGCCCAGCAGCAGCGCCATTCCGGTGAGTCCGCGTGAGCCGATCACGATCGCGTCGACATCGAGGCGGTCGGCCTGCGCGATGATCGTGTCGGCGATGCTGCCGTTGAGCGGCGTGCTGGATGGGGTGGCGTCGAGCCCCGCCTCGCGTGCGAGCTCCACCCCGTCCTTGGAGGACTTCTCGGCAGCGTCGAGCGACTCGCGATCGATCGCCTCGGCGTCGTCCACCCGCGCCAGCGCCCGGAGCGTTTCCGGCGTTCTGGCCAGCATCGTCGTAAACGGCTCCCAGATCGTCAGCACGGTTACCGCGGTATTGGGCATCAGCCTGCCGGCGTGCTGGATCGCGGCCTTGGCGTCCGGTGAACCGTCATAGGCGATCAAAAGCATGAGGTTGCTCCGTCGGTCGGGGTTGTGCCGTTCAGCCTCTCAAATCCCGAGGGCATTGAGCGAGTGCAGCGGCTGAAGATCACAACTCGTTCACATTCGCGCCATGCGGACCTGGGAAGCTCCGGCTCGACATGGGATCAAATTTCCTCTTGGTGGTCGTGGTCGCGACCGCCGTCGCGTTTGACTTCACCAACGGCTTTCACGACACCGCGAATGCGGTCGCGACGTCAATCGCGACCGGGGCGCTGAAGCCGATCGTCGCGGTGATCATGTCCGGGTGTCTGAACTTCTTGGGCGCGTTCATCTCGATCAGCGTTGCGGCGACGATCGCCACGGGGGTCGTCGATCCGTCGGTCACGAGCAGCGCGGGTGGGCTGGAGATCGTGCTGGCGGGGTTGCTGGGAGCGATCATCTGGAACCTCACGACCTGGTGTTTGTCGATTCCCTCCAGCTCGAGTCACGCGATCATCGGCGGGCTGGTCGGAGCGTCGGTGGCGGCGGTCGGGTCACACGCGGTCAGCTTCCACGGGATCCTGGAGAAGGTTGTCGCACCGGCCGTGCTGGCGGTCTTCATCTGTGGCGCCGTGGCCGCACTTGGCACCTTCGCGGCCTACGCGATGGTCCGACGCTTGGGGACCGTCAGGCTAGGAAGGGCTACCGCTACGGGCAGATCGGCTCCGCCGCGCTGGTGTCTCTGGCCCACGGGACCAACGACGCCCAGAAGACGATGGGGATCATCGCGCTGGCGTTGATCTCGACCGGGCATATCGACCCCAACCACTTCTATGTGCCGCTGTGGGTCAAGTTCGTGTGCGCAACGGCGATCGCGCTCGGGACCGTCACCGGCGGCTGGCGGATCATCAACACGATGGGCAACCGAATCACGTCGATCGAGTCACCGCAGGGCTTCGCCGCCGAGGCGGCCAGCGGATCGGTGATCCTCGCGTCCTCCTACTATGGCTACCCGCTGTCGACGACCCAGGTCGTCTCCGGTGGGGTCACCGGCGCGGGGATCGGCAAGCGGCAGCCGGTGCACTGGAGCGTGTTCGGACAGATGGTGTCAGCCTGGGTCCTGACGATCCCGGCGGCCGGAATCGTCGCCGCCGGGGCGTGGGAGATCGCCGACATCTTCGGATCAAACAGCGACGTCGGTTCGATCGTGATCGTCGCGATCACGATCGTGATCGCGATCGCGCTGTGGTTCATCTCACGGCGCACCGCTGTCACCGCCAAGGACCTCGATCGAACCCACGTCACGCCCGAACAAGAGGCCGAAGGCGCATTCGAGCGCGAGCCCGCGCCCGCCGCCATCTAAAGGACAGAGATGCTGATCTTCGGAGACCCCATCATCGATTGGTCCGCGATCTGGAAGATCGTCGTGGTGGCACTGATCGGTGGCTGCGGGATCGTCGTCGTCTACGGATTCCTGCTGCTCGGCCTCAAGTACGCCGGCGTCGGCGCTTCCGGTGACACCGAAGAAGGCGCCTCCGGCATCGTTGGCTACGCGATCGCCGGCGTCTGCGCGATCATCGTCGTCGGCGTGATCGTGCTCGGCATCTACGCGATGACCCAAAAAGGCTGACCCGCCGACGACGAGACGGTGTTCGTTGCCGTCGAGTCGTGGCCCGGGCACTGTCGCGTCGGCTGTCGTGGATTTCAGCGTCGTCTGACCATCTGCCGGCGGGCCTCAGCTGGCCACTCGTCGGCGGGACGATCCGACGCGTGCTCGTTCACGCCCGTTCTCAGGATCGACACACGCGCTCGGCTGCGGACGGTCATCGTGGCGGGCGACGCAAGGACGCGAGTGAGCGACGTGCCGCAGGGTATTGACGGCGCCGGGGCCACCGCATAACTTGTCAACAGTTGAGCACTTCATTCCTCAGCCGACACGTCGCATCCGGAAAGGCGGGACCGTGAACATCGATCCGAGCTTCAACGACGAGCACCACATCACGCGACGTCAGGCGCTGGCCGCGGGTGGCGCGACGCTTGCGGGGCTGGGCTTGGCCGCATGTGGCGGCTCGAGCTCGAAGGGCAGCTCGAGCTCGGGCTCGACGACGGTCCCGGCGAACCAGATCAAGCACGGTGGCAAGCTCAGCGTCGGGGTCGAGGGCAACGGGCTCAAGGACATCATGGATGCTCAGAACGACCTGGCGAAGATCGACCAGGCGCGGCTGGTGACCGGATGGCAGCCGCTGCTTGAGTACGACCGGGACTTCAAGCTGACGATGACCGGGCTGGCGGAGTCGCTCGAGCGCGACGGGAATATGGCCTACGTCGTGAAGGTCCGCAAAGGGGTCGAGTTCCACAACGGCAAGACGCTTACCGCCGACGACGTCATCTACTCGTTCAAGCGCCTGTGCAACAAGAAGCTGGGCCTCGACGGCGGCACCAGCGTCACCTCGGTCAACCCGAACGATCTCAAGAAGCTCGACAAGTATTCCGCGCGGATCGGCCTGCACCAACCGGACTCGACGATCCCGGACGGCCTCGCCTCATACACGGCCACGATGGTTCCGGAGGGGTACACGAACACCGGGCGGTCGTGGAAGCAGGGCCAGGTCGGCACAGGCCCGTTCCGCCTCGAGTCGTTCTCGCCGGGCCAGCAGTCGGTGCACTCGCGCTTCGCCAACTACTGGGACGCCCCGAAGCCGTACCTGGATCAGGTGACGATCGTCGACGTCGACGACGCCAACGCGCGGATGAACGGCCTCATCTCCGGTCAGCTGGACGCGATCGCCGACGTTCCGTACTCCTCCGCGAAGCTGATCCAGACCCATTCGAACCTGGTGCTGTTCAACAACGAGGGCGGCGGCTGGCTGGTCCTGTGCATGCGGATCGACCAGAAGCCGTTCACCGACGTCCGGGTCCGCCAGGCGTTCAAGCTGATCGCCGACCGTCCGCAGCTGCTCGAGCAGGCGCTCGCCGGCTACGGGCGGATCGCCAACGATATGTACGCGCCATTTGATCCCGCCTATCTGTCGAGCATGCCGCAGCGGACGCAGGATCTCGAGCAGGCAAAGTCGCTGCTCAAGGCCGCCGGCCAGTCGGACTTGCGGATCAACCTGCCGACCTCGGAGGTCGCGACCGGGCTCAACGAGATGTGCCAGGTGTTCGCGCAACAGGCCAAGGGAGCGGGCGTCTCGGTCAACGTTCAGGTGCTGGACGCGACCACGTTCAACAACGGCTTCCAGAAGTGGACCTTCTCGCCCGACTTCTGGGGCACCCGTCTGTACCTCCCGCAGGTTGCGCAGTCAGAGCTCAAGAGCGCTCCCTACAACGAGACGTACTGGCCACCTCAGGGTTCGAACTTCGCCAAGCTCTATCAGCAAGCGCTGGCGGAGCCGGCCGGGCCCAAGCGCACCGAGATCCAGCACGAAATGATGCGGGAGGAGTTCAACACCAACGGCTACATGATCCCGTTCTTCGACAATCTCGTTGACGGGTATTCGAACAAGGTCGGCGGTTTCGAGAAGAACCGCGGGACCCTCAACCTCGATTACTACGGCCGTCATTTCGGCGACGTCTACTTCGTCTGACCCCGGACCGTCGGTAACGAGCGCCGGCCCACGCCGGCGGCCGCATCTCCGGCGCCCGCGCGGTCTCGCCGGCTACGTGCTGGTGCGCGTCGTGCTGGCGCTGCTCACGCTGGTCGCGATCTCCATCATTGTCTTCGCGGCGACCCAGATCCTGCCCGGCAACGCCGCCAAGGCCAAGCTGGGCAAGCAGGCGACGCCGGCCGCCGTCGCCGCCCTCAAGCACCAGCTCGGACTCGACCGGCCGGCGATCACCCAGTACCTTGACTGGGCCAAGGGCCTGGTGCACGGCGATCTTGGCACCTCACTGACGTCGGGTAAGCCGATCTCCCAGTCGATCTCGCCGCTGTTGCTGAACTCGGCCTTTCTCGTGCTGGTCGCCGCGGCGATCTCGATCCCGCTGTCGCTGTTGATCGGCTCGTGGGCCGCGATGCACCGCGACGGCATCCTTGACGAGATCTCGTCATTCGTGATGCGGACGCTCGCATCGATTCCCGAGTTCGTGGTCGGCCTGTTCCTGATCGCGCTGCTCGCGACCAGCGTGTTGACGGTGCTGCCATCGATCTCGATCATCCCGCCGTCGTCGCAGCCGTGGGATCACATGTCGGAGGTCTGGTTACCGGCGGCGACGCTCGTGTGCGTGGTGACACCGAACATCGCGCTGATCACGCGGGCATCGATGATCGAGGTACTCGAGTCCGACTACATCGAGATGGCGCGGCTGAAGGGCGTCCCCGAGCGCGTCGTCGTCGTGCGCAACGCGTTCCCCAATGCGCTCGGGCCTGCGTTTCAGGTGATCGCGCTGAATCTGGCGTATCTGGCCGGCGGGATCATCGTGGTCGAGACCGTGTTCTCCTACCCCGGGATCGGCCAGGCGCTCGCCCAGGCCGTGCTCAACCGCGACTTCCCGACCACCCAGGTGATCACGATGATCATCGCCGGCGTGTACGTCGTCACCAATCTATTCGCCGACATCGCGACGCTGCTGGTCACGCCGCGGCTGCGGACGCGACTGTAATGAGCGCGACCGGGCTGGAAGCGGGTGTCCCTGGCGTCGGGGTGGGCGAGCTCGGCGGCTCGCGGCGGTCGGCTGGGTTGATGCGTCGGTCGCTGCGGCTATGGCGAACGCGAATCGGACTGGCAATGACGTTGGCGCTGATCGCGATCGCGGTCTTCGGGCCGCTGGTGGCCCCGCACAGCTCGACGGCGTTCGTCGGGCCACCGTTCGCCACCGCCGCCACGCATCCACCGTTTGGCACCGACTACCTCGGGCAGGACGTCTGGTCGCGTTTCCTGGACGGCGGCGCTCCGATCCTCGTGAGCGCCGGCGCCGCGACCGTGCTCGGGGTCGGCGCCGGATTGCTGATCGGGCTCTATGCGGCGCTGCGGGGTGGCTGGGTCGACGACGCGCTGCTGCGTGTCACCGACGTGCTGCTGGCGTTCCCACAGATCTTGCTGCCGTTGATCGCGATGGCGACGATCGGGCCCAAGGAGTGGCTGATCATCCTCACCGTCGCACTCACGACGATGCCACGGACCGTGCGGGTGATGCGCGGCGCCGCCGCGTCGGTCGTCGAGCGTGAGTTCATCGCTGCCGCCCGATCGATCGGCGACAGCCGGCTGCGAATCCTGTTCGTCGAGCTGCTGCCCAACGTGATCGGCACGCTCGTGGTCGAGACGACGTTTCGGCTGACGTACGCGATTCAGCTGATCGCCGCGCTCGCGTTCCTGGGCCTGACCACCAGCGCCGGCCAGGCCAACTGGGGGACGATGGTCTCTCAGAATGCGACGGCGCTGACGCTGCAGCCATGGGCGGCGCTGCTGGCGGCGATCGCGATCGCGGTCCTGACCGTCGGCATCGGGCTGGTCGGCGACGGACTGGCGCGGACCGCGGCGCGGATTGACCGGGGCAGCTGAGTGTCGGTGCCCGAGAGCGAGGTTGCCGCGGCGGTGGCCGTGCGCGGTCTGCGGATCGAGCTGACGGGTGGTAGCGCTCGCGGCGCCGACATCGTCGACGGGATCGACCTGTCGATCGTGGCCGGGGAGGTCCTTGGACTGGTGGGCGAGTCCGGCAGCGGCAAGACGACCGTCGGTCTGGCGCTGCTCGGTCACGAGCGGAGCGGAGCGAGGATCGCCGGCGGCTCGATCTCGGTCGGGTCGCGTGACGTGCTGGCGCTGGGTGCGCGTGACCGTCGTCGTCTGCGCGGCGCGACGATCTCGTACGTACCGCAGGACCCCGGCTCGGCCTTGAACCCGGCGCGCAGGATCGGGATCCAGCTGCTGGAGGCGCTGCGCGTGCACGGCTGGGGGCGCAGCGACGAGGCCCGGCGCGCCCGAGTCGCCGAGGTGCTCGCCGAGGTCTCGCTGCCTGCCGACCCCGCGTTCACGCGTCGGTATCCGCACGAGCTGTCCGGCGGACAGCAGCAGCGGGTCGCGCTGGCGATCGCGTTTGCCTGCCGGCCCGCCGTGGTCGTGCTCGATGAACCGACGACCGGGCTCGACGTCACCACCCAGGCGCACGTGCTCGCGACCGTACGCCGGATGACGAAGCTCGAGCGCGCGGCAGCACTCTACGTGTCCCACGACCTGTCGGTCGTCGCCAGCTTCGTCGACCGGGTTGCGGTGATGTACGCGGGGCGGCTGGTAGAGCTGGGCGCCACCGCCGACCTGTTCCGCTCGGCCGCCCACCCGTACACGCGGCTGCTGCTGGCCGCGGCGCCACGGCTGGACGCAGCCCGCGAGCTGACGGCGATCCCGGGTCGCGCGCCGGCGCCGGGCTCGCGGCCGCCGGGCTGCCCATTCGCCCCGCGTTGCACCATTGCCATTGCCGAGTGCGACGTCGCGATGCCACGTTCCGAGTCCGTTGGGCCGGGGCACGAGGCCGCGTGCATCCGGATCCGCGAGTCGCGGGCGCAGGTGGCAGCGACTGTCCGGGGGGTGGTCGTGTCCGAGGCGGCGGATGCGGCTGCGCCGGCGATCGCCGTGTCGGGGCTGAACGCCGGCTACGGCGAGCACCAGGTCGTACACGATGTCGAACTGACGATCGGCGCCCATGAGTGCGTTGCGCTGGTCGGGGAGTCGGGCAGCGGTAAGACGACCGTCGCGCGGTCGATCTCCGGCCTGCATTCGCAATGGTCGGGGTCGATCCGGCTCGATGACACGCGGCTGGAGAAGTCGACCGAGCAACGCCCAACGTCCGCGCGCCGCGAGATCCAATACATATTCCAGAACCCGTACGGATCGCTCAACCCGCGGCGGACGGTCGGCCAGGCGGTCGCCAGACCGCTGTCGCTGCTGGCGCACGGCTCACGGGACCGGGCCGTACGCGTGGCAGCGATGTTGGAGCGGGTGTCGCTGCCCGCCGGCTACGCCGATCGGTATCCGGACGAGTTGTCCGGCGGCGAGCGCCAGCGAGTCGCGATCGCGCGGGCGCTGATCTGCGAGCCGCGGGTGCTGCTGTGCGACGAGGTCACGAGCGCACTTGATGTCTCCGTGCAGGCCGCGATCGTCACGCTCCTGTCCGAGATCCAGCGCGAAGTGGGGCTCAGCGTCCTGTTCGTCACGCACAACCTGCCGCTGGTCCGATCGATCGCGCAACGGGTGATCGTGATGCGCGCTGGCCGGATTGTCGAGCGCGGCACGACGGCGCGAGTCCTGGACAAGCCCGCCGACGACTACACGCGCCAGCTGATCGCCGACGCGCCTCAGCCGTCCGACGTCGAGCACCGTGAGAAGGTCCAGTGAACCCGCTCGAGTTGCCGAGCCTGCGGAGTTTCGCCGTCTCGCAGCTGCGCACGACCGAGCAGATCGCCGACGCACTGCAGGAGGCGATCGTCTCAGGCGCCCTGGCGCCGGGCGCCCGGATCCGCGAGAGCGCCGTCGCCACCCAGATCGGCGTCTCGCGGAACACCGTGCGCGAAGCCGTGCTGATGCTGCAGCGGACCGGCCTGGTCGCGCATGAGGTCAACCGCGGCATGGTCGTCCGTGCGCTGGACCTGGACGCCGTCGCTGACCTCTATCGCGTCCGCGAGCTGCTGGAGCTGTCAGCGATCCGTTCGATCGGCGATCACACGGATCTGCGGGGCGTGGAGCGGGCGCTGCAATCGTTCGACCGTGCTGCCCACCGCGGTGTCGTGATCGAGACCGTCCAACACGACCTCGGCTTCCACGGTGCCGTCGTCTCGCTGCTGGGCAGCCCGCGGCTGGACCAGTACTTCGACAGCCTGCGCTTCGAGCTGCGCTTCTACCTCGCGACGTTGTCGGTCGCCTACCGCGAAACCGAGACCCCAGATGAGCTCGTCGAGCAACATGCGGTCGTCTGGCGGGCGCTGTCTTCCGGCGAGCTCGATCGCGCGCATGACCTCCTGCGAGCTCACATCAGATTGAACGCCGCACAGGTGACCTCGCTGCTGGCGCCGACCGAGGGCACTTAATGATTCGCGGGCGACCAGCTGCTGGCCGCCGCGCGTGATCGAAGCCGCGAGCGTTTCAGCGCGCGAAGGATCCGGCCTCGGACGTGATCTCTCGCGCGGCGGCGAACGGCAAGCTGAAGCGGATCCGCGCGCCCTGGGCGGAGTCCGCGATCCAGATGCGTCCGCCGTGGGCCTCCACGATCGCCCGCGAGACCGCGAGACCGAGCCCCGAGCGGTCGCCGGTCCGAGCGCCGTCCTCGGCGCCGCGGTAGAAGGCCATGAACACGCGCTCGCGATCGGCGGCCGCGATCCCCTCGCCGGTGTCGGCGACCTCGATCTCGACACCGCTGGCGGCCGGGCGGGCGCGGACGACCACCGAGCCGTCGGGGGGCGTATGGCGGATCGCGTTCTGGATCAGGTTGAACAGGACCCGCTGGAGCTTCTCGGGGTTGGCGCGGGCGGGCGCCAGGCGGTCAGGCAGGCTGGCCGAGACCGTCACCCGCTTGGCGTCCGCCTGGGGGCGCATCGCCGCGACGGTTTCGTCGACCAGCCCGGAGAGCGGAACCTGCTCCAGCGTCCAGCCGATGTCGCCCGCCTCCAGCCGGGAGAGCTCAAACAGGTCGTCGATCAGCGCGCCGAGGGTGTCGATCTGGCGGCGCATCCGATCCAGGTAGTCGTGGCGCTGGGGTCCGTCGACGATGTCGTCACCGATCGCGTCGGAGAGCAAGCGCAGCGAGGTCAGCGGCGTGCGCAGGTCATGTGAGACGGCGGCGACGAGATGGCGCCGCGCCGAGTCCGATGCATCGCGCGCCTGCTCCTCGCCGACCAACTGGTCGATCATCGCGTTGGCCGCATGCGCGACGCGGGCCAGGTCCTCGTTGGCCGACGTCTCGATCCGCAGCCGGCGATCGCCGGCACCGACGGCCTCCAGCCCGTCGCGGACGGCATCGAGATCGGCCACCAGTGTGCGGGAGAACAACCACGCTCCGGCGACCGCGAGCAGCGCCGCGGCGACCACGATCGCGGAGACCAGCACGACCGCGTGGTCGGAGATCACCATCATCGTCGAGAGCACGATCAACCCGGCGACGACCGGTGCCACGGTCACGCATGCCAACAGCATCAACTGGCCCGACGAGGCTGCGGACCGAGCCCCGCGGGATCGAGGTCAGACGCCCGCCGGCCGAGCGAGCGGTCACGGCGCGAACCGGTAGCCGATCGCCCCACACGGTCTCCAGATGCCGCGGGTGGGACCGGGTCGCGCTCGAGCTTGAGTCCGCAGCCGCCGGATATGGACGGTGACCGTGGACGTGTCGGTGTAGAACGAGTACTGCCAGACGGCGTCCATCAACTGGTTGCGCGAGAACACCTGGTGCGGGTGACGGGCCATGAACAGCAGCAGGTCGAACTCGCGCTGGGTCAGCGTCACCGGCTCGTCGCGCGACGGTCACCTCGCGCGACACCGGATCGATCCCGATCTCGCCGACGACGAGCGGGGTCGGCATCCTCGACCGGCCGCTCCACGCGGCGCAGCACCGCGTCGACGCGTGCCACCAGCTCTGCCGGCGAGAACGGCTTGACGACATAGTCGTCGGCGCCCTGGCGCAGGCCGATCACCCGGTCGGACTCCTCGCCCTTGGCCGTCAGCAGGATCACCCCAGGCGGTGCCGGTCGTCCTCGCGCAGGCGGCGCATCACCTCAAGGCCGTCGACGCCGGGCAGCATCAGGTCGAGCACGACCAGATCCGGGCGGCCGCGCTCGGCGCAGGCGAGCGCCTCGTCGCCGTCGTGGGCGATGGTGGTCTGATAGCCCGCGCGCTCCAGGTACCGGGACGACGACCTCGGCGATCGTCGGCTCGTCGTCGACGACGAGCACAGAGCCACGTGACGGCGTGCGCATCGGTCGATTCTCGCAGCCGGCGGCCGGCGCGCGAGAACCGTTCACCGAATGTTCAGCGTCGGCCGCGACGATCAGGAGGCCGACCGGGGCGGGCCGGCGCAGATAATGCTTGTGTAATAACTCAGCATTAGGTTCGACCGCATGCTCGCATTCCCCCAATCCGAAAGGAATCACCGCATGCGCGTGCTCTCTCGAGTGCTTGCCGGGGTCGGCCTGACCGCCGCCCTGTTCGCCCCGGCGGCCGCATCCGCCCACCAGCGCCACGATCGTGGCTTCTGGCACCGGGGCGGCGACGTCTACGTCAACGACAACACCGCCGGCTCGAACACGATCGCCGCGTTCCAGCGCGGGCGCGACGGCGGACTGGTCCCGCTTCCCGGCTCGCCCGTCGCCACCGGCGGCGCCGGCACCGGCACCCGCACCGGCTCGCAGGGCGCCTTGCAGTCGGCCTTCGGCGGCCGCTATCTGCTCGCCGTCGACGCGGGCTCTGACCAGGTCTCCGTGCTCGCGGTCGGTGACGACGGCATCCCGCACCCGGTGCCGGGCGGTACCGTCGCCTCAGGTGGTGACCAGCCGGTCAGCATCGCCGTCCACGGCGACCTCGTGTACGTCGCCAACGCCGGCGCCACCAACAGCAACTACACCGGCTTCCGGCTCGGCTGGGACGGGCGGCTGCACGCGATCCCCGGATCGACCGTCGCACTGCCCGACGCCTCGCAGCCCGGCGATGTGCTGTTCAACTCGACCGGGACCCGGCTGGTGGGCACGCGCGTGAACACCTCGCAGATCGACAGCTTCACCGTCGATCCGTTCGGGCGCCTGCACGCCGCACCCGGCTCGCCGTACTCGGCCCAGGGCCTCGGACCGTTCGGCTCGGAGTTCCGTCCGACCGACCCGAACGAGCTGTACGTCTCCAACGCCCACAACGGGCCGGGCGCGGGCACGGTCTCGGCGTTCCACGTCGGCTTCGACGGTTCGCTGCAATCGATCGGCGCCTCGCCGTTCGCCGATGATCAGACGGCCCCGTGCTGGGTGGAGATCTCCCACGACGGCCGGTTCCTGTTCGCGGTCAACACCGCGCAGCCGAGCATCTCCTCGTTCGCGATCGGCCCCGACGGGTCGCTGACTTCACTGGGTGCGACCCAGTTCCGCGGCAACCCGACGGGCCTGGCCCCGATCGACGCCCGTCTCAGCCCCGACGGCGGCACCCTGTTCGTCGTCGACCAGGGCGCCGACCAGGTGAGCGCGTTCGCCGTTCACGGCGGCGGGCTGACCGAGCTGCCGTCCTCGCCGGCGTCGCTCCCGTCCGGCGCGACCCCGTTCGGGATCGTCGTCAGCTGACGCGTCACGCAGCGGACTCCGGGAGCGGCGACCGCCGCTCCCGGGTGGTCCGCGTCAAACGCTCTGTTTAACATGAGTCGACGTGGCCCCCGCTCCCGGAGAGGACCGTTCGATCGCGCTGGCGCTGGTGAACACCGAGCTGTCACCGCGCGGCCGCCCGCTCGACCTGCTCGCTGACGTCCCGGCGCTGGTCAGCTGGCTACGCGCCCGTGGGCTGCCTGCGACCCAGGCCTCGGTCGACGATCTCGCGGCGGTGCGGGCGCTGCGCACCGCGATCCGTGCTGTGTTCGCCGCTCGCGTGGCCGGCGAGCGCCCACCGCACGGCCCGCTCGCCGAGCTCAATCACGCCGCCGAGCGGGCGCCGGGTTGGCCACGACTGGTCTGGGGAACCGGCGGGCCACGGCGCCAGACGACCCGGTCCTCGGACTCCCGGGCACTCGAGGTCGCGCTGGCGAGCCTGGCCGAGAATGCGATCGAAACGCTCCTCGGCGCCTCTGGAGAGCGGCTGCGCGCCTGCGAGGCCCATGGCTGCACCCGGCTGTTCATCCAGGACCACGGCCGGCGCCGCTGGTGTTCGCGGGCGTGCGGCGACCGCGTCCGTTTCGCGCGCCACTATCGCCGCACCCATCCCAGACGCTGAATCCCGGGCGGCTTCATAGCTCGAGCGCAGCACCCGCCAAGCGACCAACGGAGACCGACATGCCCAGTGAGCGAGACACAAGCGAGGCCGCGATCGACACGGCCGGAGCGCAGGGAACCGACCTGAGGCTGGAGGTCGTCGTGATCCCCGTGTCCGACATCGACCGAGCGAAGGATTTCTACGAGCGCCTCGGCTGGAGGCTCGACGCGGACGTCGCCCGTGACGGGTTCCGCCTGATCCAGATCAACCCTCGAGGCTCCGGGTGCTCGATCCAGTTCGGGACGGACCTGACCTCGGCAGCGCCCGGCTCGGCCAGCGGTCTTTACCTGATCGTGTCCGACATCGAGGCGGCACGCGCGGAGCTGATCGCTCGCGGTGCCGAGGTCAGCGAGGTGTTCCACGAGGGAGCGATCGGGGGCCGCTTTCATCCCGCCGGCGCGAGCGACCGGATCAGCGGCCCCGCGCCGCAGCGTCAGAGTTACGGCTCGTTCGCCTCGTTCGCGGATCCCGACGGCAACATCTGGCTGATGCAGGAGATCACCTCGCGGCTGCCTGGGCGAGTCGACCCCGCGCCCACTGGGTTTGAATCGGCGAGCGAGCTCTCCAAAGCGCTGGCGCGCGCGGCAGCTGCACATGGCGAGCACGAAGCGCGAATCGGCCGCGAAGATCCGGACTGGCCCGACTGGTACGCCGAGTACATGGTCCGCGAGCAGGCGGGTGACCAACTGCCCAGGTGAGCGATTCGGCCTGACCGCCGCGGCCGTCGAGCGCAGGCGCGTGCGAAGCTGTTCGGGTGATCGACGATCTGCGGTGGTTGGACGCGACCAGCCAAAGCGAACTGGTGCGGGCCGAGCAGGTGACGGCGACCGAGCTGGCGCAGGCGGCGATCGAGCGGGTCGAGGCCGTCAATCCGGTCATCAACGCCGTCTCGATCCCGCTGTTTGAATACGGCCTGGCGGCGGCGGCGGACCCGCAGCTACCCGACGGACCGTTGCGCGGCGTGCCGTTCTTGCTCAAGGATGCGGGGGCCTGCCTGGCGGGCCTGCCGCGCTTTGCCGGTTCGGCGCTGCTGCGCGGGCTGGGCTCGACGGCCGAGGCGGACACCGTGCTGGGCGCGCGGATGCGGGCCGCGGGGCTGGTCGTGATCGGGAAGTCCAACCTGCCGGAGTTCGGTTGTCAGCCGACCACGCAGCCGCTGGGGTTCGGCGCGACCCGCAATCCGTGGGACCTCGACCGATCGACTGGAGGGTCGAGCGGTGGGGCCGCGGCCGCGGTCGCGGCCGGTGTCGTCGCGATCGCACACGGCAGCGACATCGGTGGGTCGATCCGAATCCCGGCTGCCTGGTGCGGAGTGGTCGGGCTCAAGCCATCGCGCGGGCGCACGTCCACGGCACCGATCGTCGATCCGAACCTGGTCGAGCACGTGATCACGCGCAGCCTGCGAGACACCGCGCTCGCGCTCGACGTGCTCGGCGGTCCGGCCCCGGAGGACCCCTACCGGTTGGATCCGCCTGCCGATTCCTACGTGGAGATGCTCGGCCGCCCGCCGGGCGAGCTTCGGATCGGGATCGCCACCGAGCTCGAGGCCTCCGGGCTTGCCGTTGATCCCCGCTGTGTCGGGGCCGTGCATCGGCTGGCGGAGGCGTTGGCGCAGCTTGGCCACCACGTCGAGGAGTGCGGCCCCACCGGACTGTGTGACGACGCCTTTCTCGAGCATCACTTCACCAGCAGCGCGCGCGAGCTCTCACGGATGCTCGACACGCTCGCGACGACGATCGGCCGTCCGCTCGCTCCGGGCGACGTGGAGCCGTTCACATGGGCGATGGCCGCCGCCGGCGCGGCGACCAGTGACGCGGCCTACGCCGCCAGCCAAACCTGGGAACGGGCCTATACCGCAGCCATCACCCAGTGGTGGGCCGACCACGACCTGCTGATCACGCCGTCCACCGGAGAGCCACCGGCCCCGCTGGCGGAGCTCGCGCCCGACCCGCTCGACCCCCTCACGATCCTGCCCCGCTTCCAACGCATCTGGGCCTTCGCAGCACCGTTCAGCGTGACCGGGCAGCCGGCGATCTCGCTACCGGTCCACGATCAGAGCGAACCCTGGCCGTTGGGCGTGCAGTTGGTCGCCGGGCTGGGCAAAGAGGACCTGCTGCTCCGGGTCAGCGCCCAGCTCGAGGCGATCGGGGCCTGGCAGACCAAGCCACCGCCTGCCTGACCGCCCCGCACCGGAAGCGCTCGGCCACCTCCTGCCTGACCGTCGCGGCCGGGAGCGCTCAACCGACCGCGCGCGAATACCGGCGAATCACTGGGGATAGCCCCCACCGATTCGCCACCATTGCACCGCGGCGACCCGGTCGCGCTCGACGGTTCAGGCCAGCTTCAGCGGCACCGGCGTGTATGGGTCAAGCCGGTACACGAGCGAGACGCGGTGAAACCCGTCGGCGATATCGGCCGCGTCCTTGCCGCCGATCACGAGCACCGGGCTCAGCGGCTTGCGCTCGATCGCCTTGACCAGATCCTTCATCACACCCGGGTCGTCCAGCGGCGCGGGGGCCAGCCCGGAGGCCCGGAGGATGTCGTTCGCGCGCCGGGTCGTGAGCTTGGCCTTGCGCAGCCGCTTGACCGCCTTGGCGACGGCCTCGTCGCCGAGCTTGAGCGAGAGGTAGGCCGCGGCGGCGTCGTAATCGTGCTCGGCGACATGGTCGGCCCATTCGATCATGACCCCGTCGCCGGCCTTGGCCGCATGCTCGTCGTGGTTCGCCATCGATCGATCATGTCACGCGCCCGCAGCGCGAGGCAGCAAGCGCGGGCCCACTTAGCTCGTGCGGGTCGACTGCACCGAGCTCGGCGCGGCCGGGTCGCCGGCTTGGAAGCGGTCGGGCCGGATCCGCTCCTCGGGCTCGAGGTGGATCAGCACCGTCGTCCCGGCCAGCTCGCCGGCCATCGCGTGCTGCATCTCGTGGGAGATCTCGTGCGCGCGCCTGAGGCTGGTGCCGTCGGTGAACTGCAGGTGGAGGTCGACCTGGTGGGCGTTGCCGACGTGGCGAGCGCGCAGGTCGTGGTAGCCGGCGACCTCGTTGCCGATGAACGATCGCGCGACCTGCTGCAGGCGCTCGAGCTCGGCCGGCGGCAGCGTCTCGTCGGCAAGTCGGCGCGCGGCGCCGTTGAGGATCCGGATCCCGGTGGCGCTGATCGCGATCCCGATCGCGAGGCCGACGGCCGGGTCGATCCAGCGGATCCCGGTGAGCTTGACGATCACCAACGCGACCGCGACCCCGATCGACACCAGCGCGTCGGTGTGCAGGTCGGCCGCGGTCGCCTCCAGCGCCGTCGATCCCGTCAGCCGCGCCTTGCGCCGCAGGTAGGCGGAGACGAGCAGGTTGACGATCGCAGCGACGCTGACCACGACGATCCCGACGCCGATCGATTCGACGGTGCCGCCCGTGATCAGCCGGCGGATCGCCTCGTAGAAGACGTACGCGGCGCCGATCAGCAGCAGGATCGCCTGGGCGCCCGCGGACAGATCCTCGAGCTTCTCGTGCCCGTAGCGGTGACTTGCGTCGGCCGGCTCGTCGGCCTTGCGGACCGACAGCAGCGAGATCACCGACGCGACGAGATCCATCAGCGAGTGGACCGCGTCCGAGAGGATCCCGATCGAGCCGGTCAGGATCCCGGCCGCGAGCTTGATCACGATCAGGCAGCTGTTGGAGACGATCGCGACCGTGGCGGCTCGTCGCTTGACTGCGGAGTTCTCGTTCATGGCCTTGTGCGCGATCGCGGCGCTGACGACCCGTTCGCGCGGCGCGCGCTGATCGTCGGTCGAGGCTACCCGACGCTGTCACGTGCATATCGAGGTGCCGCGATGACGGTGCGGGCGCGACTTGACACGGAGCTTATGTAGCTCTCACGGAGGGCTCGCCTACGCCTAACGTTGGTGCCGTAGCGTGCGCGCCGGGTTCGTCCTTGACCGGGCCGGCGGCAGACCGGCGGATGGGAACACAGATGCGCGCGAAGTCGCTGTTGGCCGGGCTGGGTGTGATCGCGGCGGCTTCGGTGATCGCCGGTTGCGGGACGGTCGGTCAGGCGCGGACCGGCACGGTCGCGAACGTCGGCAGGGCCGATCGGGTGTCGACCGAGCTGGTCGCTGGCGATCCGCCCGGGCACGCCGCCAGCACCGTCTATGACTGGGGCCGCTACGGCGGCGCGGATCCGGCCGGCACGGTCGGCGACCATGGCTGGTCGGCGTCGTTCGGGGGCTGGTATCGCGGCGGCCCGGCGCGGGTCGTGCGGCGCCCGACGCCCGTCCGCGGGATCACCGGGACCGTCCGCCAGGTCGCGACCTCCAACTCCGACGGGTACGCGCTGACGACCGCCGGGCGCGTATATGCCTGGGGCGCCGGCGCCCAGGGCGAACTCGGCGACGGCGCCAGCCCGACGCTCTCGACCTCGGCGGTCCGGGTTCGCTTCCCGGCCGGCGTCAGGATCGCCAGGCTGGCGAACCCGATGCCGTTTGACGGTGCGATCGCGATCGACACCGATGACCACGTATGGGCGTGGGGCAACGATCAGGCCGGCCAGTTCTGCCTGCGCAGGCCCGGGCTGGTGGACGCTCCGGTGCGGCTTGCGCTCCCGGACGTGAGCCTCGCCGCCGGCGCACAGATGCATGCCATCTACGACGTGGACGGCCGGGCCGTGAGCTGCGGTGTGGACGGCTACGGCGAGCTCGGCAGCGGCAACCGCTATGGGCGCGGTAGTTCGACGCCGGTCTCGGTGCGCGGGCTACCCGCCGGACGGATCGTGCAGCTGACCTCCAGCTACGCCGACGCCGGGGCGCTGCTGGCCGATGGCCGTTACTACGACTGGGGCTACAACTCCGGCGGTCAGCTGGGTGACGGCAACCGCGCCGAGCGCGCATCCGCCGTCCGGGTGCCCCTGCCCGACCCCGTGGTCAGGGTGTTTCAGGGCGGCAGCATGACCAACAACGGCCAGACGATCGCACTGCTCGCCGACCACTCGTTGTGGGAGTGGGGCAGCGGCGACTTCGGGCAGCTGGGCGACGGCCACACCGCCGACCGCGTGACTCCGTTCCAGCTGCCCGAGCCGCGTCATGTCCGGTTCGTCGCGGTCGGCTCGGGCGGCGGCGCGAACTACGCGATCGCCCGCCACGGCCGGCTGTGGGCGTGGGGCCTGAACTTCGAGGGCGAGCTCGGCAACGGCTCGCGAGCGACCTGGCGGACCGAGCCGGTGCCCGACGCTGTCGACGCCTCGCAGGTGTCGAGCACCGCCAACGTCGTCGTCGCGCTCGCCCGGCGCAGCTGATCCGGCGCCGGTTCAGGCCAGCGAGCGCGCGACCTGCTCGAGCAGGTCCAGCGCCGTATTCATCCCCGATTCCATTCCGGCCTGCAGCTGCGCGTCGCGGTTGGCCTGGCTCTGGTGCTTGACCAGCACAGTCATCGTCGTCCCGCCGCCGCGCTCGGTCAGCGTCAGCGTGTTCAGTGCCTCGGCGTCGGGCGCGCCGTCGAAGGTCTCGGTCGAGACGATCCGCTGGTCGGGCAGGAGCTCGCGAAACTCGCCACTGAACCCGTAGGCGTCGGCGACGACGTAACGCCAGCGCCCGCCGACCCGGAGATCGATCTCGGCGACCGTGACCTCGCCGTGGCCTGCGCCGTACCAGCGCTTGACGAGCTCCGGCGTGGTCCACGCCCGGTACACGAGCGCCTTCGGGGCGTCGAACTCGCGGGTGATCAAGATCTCGTCTTCGGCCGGGAGCGTGACCGTCGCGTTATACGTCGTCGCCTGCATCGTTGCCTTCCTCTCGTTTGAGTTCATTGAGCACCGTGTCGAGCGCGTCGAAGCGCGCGGACCACATCCGCTCGTAGCGGGACACCCAGTCGTGGATCGGCTTCAGCGCCCGCGCGTTGACGCTGTAGAGCCGCTGGCGTCCGTCCTCGCGGACATCGACGGCGCCGACCTCGCGCAGCACCCGTAGGTGCTTGGAGACCTGCGGCTGGGCCAGCTCGAGACGCGCCACCAGTTCGTTGACCGAGTGCTCGCCGGTGCCGAGCTGATCGAGGATCGCTCGACGGCGAGGCTCGGCAACCGCGTTGAACGCGTCGGTGGTGGTCGCGGCTCGTGCCATGACGGCAATCATATGCCTATAACGGAATATGTCAAGTGGCGATCTCGCGGCCCAGGGTGACCCGGACGGCCGGGGCCGCCCAGACGACCAATCACGAACCGGCGCGGCCGGCGCGAGCGTTGCGTCAGCGTCAGTCGCGGCCGGCGTCGCGCGGAGCCCCGCGCGAGCACACCGCCAGCACCGAACGCAGCGACAGCGCCGATCCGATCGATCCGGCCGACAGGATCGAGCCCGCCGACAGCGCCGATCCGATCGAGCCGATCGACAGCGCGGAGCCGATCGACAACGCCGACAGCGCCGATCCGAGCGAGCCGATCGACAGCGCGGAGCCGATCGAGCCCGCCGACAGGGCCGATCCGATCGAGCCGATCGACAGCACCGAGTCGGTCGCGCCGATCGACAAGATCGAGCCCTTTGAGCCGATCGAGAGCAGCGAGTCCTCGGACCACAGTGACCATGTCGACGAGTCAGAACGCGCCGACGCGAGTCGCCCGACGAACGGTACCGGCAAGGCAGTTTGGTGAGCCATATGCCGATCCTACGCGCGCCGGCGGTCACTCGCCGGCGTCCGCGAGCCGGGTCAGCGCGGCGCGCAGCACTCGGCGGTCGCGCTCGTCGAGATCCGCCAACAACGACCGCTCCATCGCGCGGATGTCGTCGCGGGTGGCTCGGTAGCGCGCGCGGCCGGCGTCGGTCAGCGCGACGATCCGGGCCCGCCGGTCATCGGGGTCCGGGCGGCGCTCGATCAGCCCGGCGGCGGCGAGCTCGTCGAGCAGCGCGATCAGCCGCGTCTTGTCGTAGCCCATCTGCTGCGCCAGTGCCTGCTGGGTCGAGGCCGGGCCCTCGGCCAGCCGCGTCAGCGCGACGTAGGCCCACATCGATATTCCGCGCGCCTGCAGCAGCGGCCGTTCGGCGGCGATCAGCCGGCGGGTGACCTGTGCAAACAGCGCGCCGAGGTCCTGCTCGCGGTCAGCGGCGGGCATCGCCCGGCACAATACGACTTGACAGATAATACGCAAACATAGATGATCTGCGCATGCATACTAATCTCCAGCAAGCCCACACCCGATCGATCGCGATCGACGCTGGACCCGAGACCGTCGTCGCGTTCGTCTCAGACCCCGACAACCTGCCGCGCTGGGCGCCGGCGTTCGCCCCGGCGATCACGCGACGCGACGGGCAACTGCTGGTACGGCGCCACGACGGCGGCGAGTTCGCGATCGTGGTCGAGGTCGACCGACGGGGCGGCACGGTCGACTTCGTCGCCGCCGAGGACCACAGCCGCGGCGCGTTCACGCGCGTGCTGCCCAACGGCGACGGCAGCGAGTACGCGCTGACCCTGTTCTTTGACCCGGCCACCCAGCCCGGCGCGGTCGCCCGCCAGCTGGCGGTCGTCGATGACGAGCTGGCTGCCGTGCGCGACGCGTGCGCGCGAGGTTGAGGCAACCGCGGGCGTTCGGTGACCCGATCTGCGGTAGCGTCGCGGCGGGATGATCGCCCCAGCGACAGCCGAGCGGTTGCTGGCGCGGCTCGCGTCAGAGCAGGCCGAGCAGCGGCTGCCGTCGGTCGTCGCCGGGCTGTTGCGCGACGGCGAGCTCGTCTGGAGCGGTGGCCGCGGCACGGTCGACGCCGTCACCCCGGACGCCGAAGTCCAGTACCGGTGTGGCTCGATCACGAAGACGTTCGTCGCGGTCTGCGTGATGCGTCTGCGCGACGAGGGCGCGCTCGCGCTCGCCGACCCGATCGGCCGCTTCCTGCCCGACACCGGAATCGCCGAGGTGACGATCGAGCAGCTGCTGTCGCACTCGGCCGGGCTGCGGGCCGAGACCGGTGAGGCCTGGTGGGAGCGGACACCCGGCGGCCCGTTTGAGCAGCTGACCGAGACGACGCTGCGCGGGGGCATGCGGTTTGCCGCCGCGCGCCGGTTTCACTATTCCAACGTCGGCTTTGGCGTGCTCGGGGCGCTCGTCGCCGCATTGCGGGGCCGGCCGTGGGACGAGGTCGTCACCGATGAGCTGCTGACGCCGCTTGGGATGACCCGGACGACCACCCGCCCGCAACCGCCCGCCGCGCCGGGGCTGGCGGTGCATCCCTGGGCCGATCTCGTATTGCCCGAGCCCGAGCACGACGCCGGCGCGATGGGGCCGGCCGGCCAGCTGTGGACGACCGTCTCAGACCTTGGACGGTGGGCGGCGTTCCTCGGCGGCCATGGGCCCGAGCTGCTGAGCGCCGAAACGCTCGCCGAGATGCGCGAGCCGCGCGTGATCGTCGACACCCGCGACGAGTCGTGGATCGTCGGCTACGGGCTTGGTCTGCAACTGACCAACGACGATGGCGTGCGCGCCTGGGGCCACGGGGGCTCGATGCCCGGATTCCTGGCCGGCGTCACCGTCCAGGCCGACGGAGATGCGGTCGTCGAACTGTGCAACGCGACCAGCGGCCTGACCGACCTCGGCGACGATCTGCTCGCGATCCTCGCCGCGCAGGAGCCGCGGATCCCCGAGCCATGGGCGCCGAAGCCGACGCCCGAGGGTGTGCTCGAACTGCTCGGCGCCTGGTACTGGGGGCCCAGCCCGTACGTGCTGGTCGCCCACGGCGATCAGCTCGAGCTGACCGCGCCGCTCCGACGTGGCCGTGAGTCGCGCTTTACGCCGACCGGTCCCGACGAGTGGATCGGGCTCGACGGTTATCACACCGGCGAGCCGCTGCGGGTGCTGCGGCGCCCCGACGGGACGGTCTCGCACCTCGATCTCGGCTCGTTCGTGTTCACGCGGGCCCCGTATGACCCGGCGGCCGACGTCCCCGGCGGCGTCGACCCAGCGGGCTGGCACGCCTGAACCGACCCGTCTGCGCAAATGGGGTCGCGGCCCCATACCAAGCCGGCCGCCGCTGCTCGATCCTGTCCGTACCAGCAGTGGACGACCTCAGGAGGATCACATGTACCAGCGCATCCTATGTGCGACCGACGGCTCCGAGCACGGCGATCGCGCGCTGCGTCACGCGGCGCGCCAGGCGCTCGCCACCGGCGGCGAGCTGCACGTCGTGCACGTGATCGAGCGGATTCCCGGCGGCGGGCGCCTACGCGGCGAAAACGTGTTCGTGACCGAGCGCGAGCTGACGGATGAGATCCGCGCGCAGGCCGCGCAGCTCGCGCACGCCGAGGGGATCGACGCCACCGTGCACGTCGTGCGCGGCAACGGCCAGCCCGCCCGGCCGCTGGCGCGGCTGGCAGACCAGCTCGACGTCGATCTGATCGTGCTCGGCACCCGCGGTCACTCGCCGGTGGCTGGGATCGTGCTCGGCAGCGTCACCCTGCACCTGCTGCACATGACCGGACGCCCGGTGCTGGCGCTGCCACCCGAGCGGGTGACGCAGGCCGGCGCGGTGTCCGAGCCGCGCGAGCCGGCGGGCCTCACCGCCGCGGCCGCCTGACCGCCGCGCAAGCCGATCGCTACCGGTTGGTCAGGCGCGCCAGATAGCGCAGCGCCTGCCACCGGGCGGCGATCCCGCGGAAGCTCGCGAGCTCGCGACCGTCTGAGAGAAACACTCCCCAGCCGTCGGTCGTCGGCGCGATCATCATCGTCAGAGCGGGCATCGTGAGCTGATCTTGGACGGTCGTCCTTAGTCCCCGCTAAGTTCGGGGCAGGAGTTGGCCCGAGCGATGCCGCGCACGAGCGTCAGCGCCGAGCGCTCGAGCGCCTCTGGCGAGACGCCCCGTTCGGTGAGGCGGCGGATCGCGCCGGGCGACAGCGAGCTCAGGATCAGCCAGCCGATCACCTCGGCGTCGACGGTCGGGTCGATCTCGGCGACGAGCGTCGCGACATGGACTCCGAATGCCGACAGCACCGGTGAGGCCGCCTCGGGTTGGCCCCGGTCGGCCGCGATCAACAGCTCCAGATGGTGCAGCTCGAAGCGCAGATAGGCGAGCACGAACGCCTCGAGTCGCTTGGCGGCGGGCGCGCCGGGCCCCAGCGGCGCGGGGCCTGACAGAAACCCGTCCTGGAGCGCGCTCGTGTCCTCGTCCAGCAGCGCGAACAGCAGCCCCTCGCGGTCGCCGAAGCGACGGAAGATCGTTCCCTTGCCGACGCCGGCCGCGGCCGCGACGGCGTTCATCGAGAGCCCGCGGGCACCGTCGGAGGCGACGATCGCGCGCGCGGCGTCGAGGATCCGCCGGCGGTTGCGCACCGCGTCGCAGCGCTCGCGCGGCTGCCCGACGACAGGCAGCGAGACCGACGCGACCGCCACGGGGGTCAGGGTCGAGTCGGTCACCGTGCTCCTCAGGCTAACGCCGCGCCCGTGTCGGCGGCGTCGCGTCGCGCGCCGGTGCGGGCGTCGATCGCCTCGACCAGCGTCTGCAGTGATGTCTGCAGTTCGGCCTCGAGCTCGGCGTCCGACAGCCGCCCGTGCTCGTCGAACTGCTCGTGGGCGCTCGCCACCGGCAGCTCGCGATCGACCACGCGAGCGCCGATCGCGCCGAGCACCTTGCGGGTCTCGGCTTGGGACCAGACGGCGCCGAACATGCCGGTCGACGCGCCGATCACCGCCACCGGCTTGTTGCGCAACGGCGACTCGGTCAACGGCTGGGACATCCAGTCCAGCGCGTTCTTGAGCACGCCGGGAATCGAGTGGTTGTACTCGGGGGTCGAGATCAGCACGCCGTCGGCCGCGTCGATCGCGTCCCACAGGTGCTGGGCCGCCGCGGGCCGCTGCGCGACGAGCTCCTCGTTGAACGGACCGAGCTCGCCGAGTCGCTCGTAGATCTCCAGCTCCACCTCGGACGGCAGCAGCTCGGCTGCCGCCCGAAGCAGAGCGGTGTTGTGCGAGTCCCGGCGAAGCGATCCGGAGATGGCCAGGATCTTCATCGAGTCCTCCTGACGGGCGCCGGCGCTACGCCTGGTTGAACTCGAGCTCGACGGTCAGCGTGACCTGATCGGCCAGGGCCTTGCCGCCCTTGGGCAGGTCGGCGTTCCAGCTGACGCCGAACGCGGTCCGGTCGATCGTGGTCTGCAGCGTGAAGCCGAGCCGAGTGTTGCCCATGAAGTCCTCGGTCGGGCCCTCGAGCGTGCCGGTCGCGCGGATCGGCTTGGTGACGCCCTTCAGGGTCAGCTCGCCGTCGACCGTGACCTCGTCGCCGTCGGCCTCGATCGAGCTCGAGCGAAACGAGATCTCGGGGTACTGCTCGGCATCGAAGAAGTCGGGCGCCATCAGGTGGCCGACCAGGTTCTCCTGCTTGACGCTGATCGACGAGACCTTGGCCGAGCCCGACAGCACGCCGTCGGCGAGGCTCGCGTCGACCTGCTCAAAGCTGCCGCGGAACTTCGCGACCAGATACTTGACCGAGAACTCGACCGACGAGTGAACGGGGTTGAACTGCCAGTTGCCGGTGAGACGGTCCTGCGCGGTGGTGACGGACATCGGTGGCTCCTTGAGCGGGGGATTGGTTGCGTCCACAACCATAGCATAAACGGACCGACGGTCCGCATAATTGAGGAACGGGTGCGCGCATGCGCGCACCCGCCGACCGGCGCATGCGCCGGTCGGGCCGAGGCCGCATGCGGCCTCGGCGGTCGGCAGAACGGCTGACCGGCCGTCCGAGCGTCAGGGGGTGGCGGGAGCGATCGGCCGCCGTCGCGCGGCCAACGACGCACCGACCGAGGCGGCGACGACCAGCGCGATCCCGAACAGCTCGCGACCACTGAGTCCCTGATCGAGCACGAGCAAGCCGGCCAGCGCGGCGGCCGCCGGCTCGAGGCTCATCAGCACCCCGAACACGTGCGTCGGCATTCGGCGCAGCGCCTCCAGCTCCAGCGAGTAGGGGATCGCCGACGACATCAGACCGACCGCGGCGCCGAGCGCGAGCACGTGTGGCGACAGCAGCGCCGAGCCGCCCTCGACGATGCCGATCGGCAGCGATACGAGCGTCGCCACGACCATCGCCAGGGCCAGCCCGCTCGTGTCCGCGAACGCCTGCCCGACGCGGGCGTTGACGAGGATGTAGCCGGCCCAGCAGCCGCCGGCGACGAGCGCCAGGATCACCCCGAGCGGGTCCAAACCGCCGGTGTCGCCGTGAGTCAGTGCCAGGATCCCGGCGACCGCGAGCGCCGCCCACAGCAGGTCCAGCCGCCGGCGCGAGCCGAGCACCGCGACCCCGAGCGGCCCGACGAACTCGAGCGTCACCGCGATCCCGAGCGGGATCCGGTCAATCGCGTGGTAGAAGGTCATGTTCATCGCCGCGAGCACGAGCCCGAACAGCGCCGCCAGCGCCAGCTCGCGACGGGAGCGGCCCGAGAGCCGCGGGCGGACGACCGCGCACAGCAGCACGCTGGCGGTGGTCAATCGCAGCAGGACGGCGCCGCCGGGGCCGACCTCGTCGAAGATCTTGGTCGCGATCGCCGAGCCGAACTGGACCGACGCGATCCCGCCGACCACGAGCGCGGGCGACGGAATCCTCGCGATCGTGCCCGCTCCAAGCGCGGGGGATTGGGCGGCGGCCACATCGCGATCGTAGTTCGGGTCAGACGAACGAGCTGCGGCTCGAGCCGTCCAGCACGACCCCCGTGCCGGCGTGCGCGCGCAGCACCCGTTCAAAGGCCCCGGGATCGTCGGGGGTCAGCAGCGGCTTGATCGGGCCGCCGAGATCGAGGTCGAAGCCGACCGTCTTGGCGGCCCGGCGCGGATCGAGGTTCGCCCAGCGGCCGGGGTTGCTTGTGCCCCACAGCCGCGCGCGGCCGGTCAACAGCCCCAGGTTGACGCGACGCACCGATCGAATCGTCGAGTAGGGGATGTGCTTGGTACCCCAGGGGACGTAATAGCCCCGCACCCGGATCTCGTCGGGCGTGCACATGATCCACCGGTCCTCGTACTCGGCGTTCATCGTCGTTGCCTCCGTGGGTGAGAGCTTGCGGGTGTCCCTGAGGTGATCTTTACCCGCCGTTGGCGACTGGCTCACATCTGGCGATGAGTTCGCTTGCGGTGCGGGGTCTGATCAGGTGCAATCCAACTGACGAAAGGAGCAGCGGATGCCCGACAACGGCCTCAAGCAGCTGAATCTGGTCTGCATCCCGTGCCCAGACCAGGACCGCGCGGTCGAGTTCTACGTCGACAAGCTCGGCTTCGAGAAACGCACCGACACGCCGTTCGGCGGCGGCTACCGGTGGATCGAGGTGTACCCGCCGGATGGCACCAGCGGGATCGCGCTGGCGCCCCCGCCCGAGGGCACCGAGACCCAGGGTGGGCTGCAGACCGGGATCACGATCACCACCGACGACGTCGATGCAACCCACGCGAGCATGAAGCAGGCCGGGATCGATGTCGACGCCGAGGTCGCGCGCTTCGGCGGCCCGGTGCCGCCGATGTTCTGGTTCCGTGACCACGACGCCAACGTGCTGATGGTCGTGCAGATCTGAGCTCGGACGGCCCCGGAATCGCTCGCTGCCCGGTCAGGATTTGGGGGGCAGCGAGCGGGCGTGGGCGACGCCGCGGCTGACCCAGGGCGCGAGCTGGCGTTTGGTCCTGACCCCTTCGGCATCGACCCTGACCCAGCCGTCGAGCGACTTGCCACGCATTTCGAACGGCCCGCAGAACGGCTTGGCGATCAGCGCGTCGGTCTGCGCCGGATCGACGCGTACCAGCAACCCGCCGCCGCCGCTGGCGGCGACCGCCATGTGCCCGCCGACCAGGAACGCCAGCCCGCCGAACATCTTTTGCTCGTGAAAGACGCCGCTCGCGGCGACCAGCTCGCGCACGCGGTCGGCAAGCTGCTCGTCATACGCCATCGTCATCTCCCGTCTCGAAGTGGGTGTCGATGTACTGCCGGGCGAGTCGCTTCGGCGCCCGCGCCAGCCAGGCCTCGACGATCAGCTCCCGCAGCTCGCCACCCGCGAGTCGATCCAGCCGCGCCAGCACCATCGGGAAGTCGTCGAAGTGCGAGGTCGTGAAGTAGATCGCCGGATCGTCTGACAGCAGCGCCTGCTTGGCGCCGAGGTGCTCGACGCGGAAGCCGAGGATCGGCCCGTCGGGGGCGTCGTCGCCGAGCTCCTCGAGGTCGCTGCGTCGCAGCGGGCGCTCGAGTACGAACAACTTGCCGTGCACGCGCCAGCGGCGCGGCTGGCGCTCGTCGGTGTCGGGCAACGCGAGCGCTAGCGTCCGCACCTGCTCCCAGTCGGCCACGCCGCGGACGTTAGCTGTCACCCCGGCCGTGGGAAAATCGATCGTGATGCACGTCTACCGAGCCCAGCCCGCGCCGCGCCCGGACCCCGGCGAGGTCGGGCGCGCCGAGGCGGTCGCCTCCTGGTATGCGCGGCGCCGGTTTCGCGCCGCTGACTTCTCGCCGCAACGGCTGGCGCGGCTGAAGGGGTCGACGACCGTGACCGTGATCGTGCCGACCAAGGAGTGCGCCGGCACGATCGGCGGTGTCCTGTCGGACGCGGTCGCGCCGCTGCGCCGCCTCGGGCTGGTCGACGAGCTCGTCGTCGTCGACGCCGGTTCCGGCGACGGAACCGCGTCGGTCGCGCGACGCGCGGGCGCGCGCGTGCTCGCGCAGGACGAGCTCGAAGCCCAGCTCGGTCCCGCGCTCGGCAAGGGAGATGCGATGTGGCGAGCGCTGCGCGCGACCGGCGGCGAGCTCGTCTGCTTCTTGGACGGCGACACCGCCGACCCGACGCCAGGCCACCTGCAGGGGCTGCTCGGGCCGCTGCTCGCCGACCCATCGCTGGCGCTTGTCAAGGGGGCGTTTGACCGTCCACTCGACGCCGCTGGGGTCAAGTTCGCGCACGAGGGGGGGCGCGTCACCGAGCTGATGGCGCGCCCGCTGCTCAACCTTCATGTGCCGCAGCTGGCGGGCTTCGCGCAGCCGCTCGCCGGCGAGTTCTCCGCGCGCCGCGCGTTGCTTGAGCGGTGCTCGTTCCCGGTCGGGTATGGCGTCGAGATCGCGGTGCTGATCGATGCGCTGCGGGCGCGCGGACTCGACGCGTTGGCCGAATGCGAGCTCGGGACCCGTCAGAACCGCCACCAGCCGCTGCGGGCACTCGGTGAGATGGCCTACGCCGTGCTCGCGGCGGTCGAGCACCGGATCGACCGCGATCTCGAGGTGGAGCTCGACGGCCGCTACCTGCGTCCGTGGCAGGACGCGACCGTCACCCGGGTGCCGGTGCTCGAGCGGCCGCCGATCAGGGCCGCAGTTGCGATATAAACCATTGGTTGCAATCAGCACAAGCCATCTCGGGCCGGCGACGGCCTCGCGACGTACGGGCCACCGGCCTGCAAACGTTGGGGCGCGCCCCGAATGGGGCAGGCAGTTCCGACCGACAACGGTGATCGCCGTGTCAGCATGCGGGCGCCGCCCGCGCCATGACACGGCGATCATGGTCTGACTCCGGTTCGCCGAACCTCTAAGTTTTCGCCGGTCGATGTCGCGGATCCGATTGAGATGCACGCTGCTCGTGCTTGCCCTCAGCTGCGCGAGCGCGGTCGCCGGTTGCGGGTCTGACGGCTCGGCCCACAGCACCACCACGACCTCGCGCTCGAGCACGTCGACGTCGACGTCGACGTACGTCGTCGCACGAGCACGAGCACCCACTCGGCGCCGCACCATCACCACCCGCGTGGTCCCAGACCGGCGCCGATCGGCACCACTCACGTGTTGACCGCCTACGGCTCGCAGCTGCACGTGACCGCCGTGCACGTGTTCGACCCGCTGGTCTACCACGGCGCCAGTGTCGTGCCCGGCACCCGTCCGGTCGGCGTGCAAGTGCGGATCGCGGTCGTTGGCGGCGCGACCTACGACAGCACCGCCTCGGGTGACTGGTCGTTGCAGCTGGCGACCGCCGGCGCCGACGCCACGCCGCTGTCGGTCACCTCCGGGGTCTGCGAGACGCAGCTGGTCGACTTCGAGTCCGCGATCTACAGCGGTGACGTGCGCACCGGCTGCGTCGCGTTCTCGCTGCCCAAGCACGCGAAGATCGCCGCGATCGTGTTCGCGCCGCATTCGAACCGGGCCAAGGCGGTCCGCTGGCGCTGAGCTGCCGCGGGCGCGAGCCCGTGCCGCGGCCCTACAGACGGCAGCGCGGGCTGACCGGGATGTTCTCCGACGGGATCGGCGGCAGGTCGCGCTTGCAGTAGGTGACGCGGTGCGTCGCGGTGCTGAGCACGCCGACGAACGGGTATCTGACGCTCTGCGCGATGGCGACGCAGTGGTAGGCGACGCGACCGTGGCGGGCCCCAGCCCGCTGACAGGTGACGTGTTGCAGGCGGCCGTCGACGTTGCCGATCTGGATCCGGTGCAGCATGTCGGCGCGGACCGCCATGGCGATCGTCTGCTCGCCCGACCGGCCGTGTCTCACCGACACCGTGTGCGGGACCTGGTCGGCGCCGACGACGACCTCGGCCTCCTGCGCCTCCCGCTGCAGCGACGCCTTGGATCCCTTCGCCTCCGAGCCGTAGTCCTTGTTGTGCTCGACGAACGCGACCAGCCCGGCGAGCACCGCGACCGCAACCGCGATCGAAACCACCCAGCGCATCCACAGCGCCGGGAACAGACGCATCCAGAGCGAGCCGCTTCGCTGCATCGGTTCCGAGGGTACGCCGCCTGTTAGGCTGAGACGCAGCTTGTGGTTGCGCCTAGGGTTCCGTCGCCGTCCACACGCACAAGGGCGAGCGGGTCTGGACCGAGCGGCGCCAGCCGGCCAGTCTGACTCGCGCCGGCCACACCTGACGGGATAAAAGCCCCGAGGGCACCCGTCCCCGTGCCCGGAGGTTCGTCGTGATCGTGATCGTGTTGGTCGTCGTTGCAGCGGCCCTGCACGCCAGCTGGAACGCGATCGTCAAGTCGCTCGACGATCGCCTCGCGGTGATGGCCGTGCTCGGCCTGACCAGCACGCTCGTGTGTCTGCCGATCGCGCTGCTGGCATCGTCACCGAGCGACGCCGCACTGCCGTTCCTGATCGGCTCGGTGGTCGTCCACGGCGTCTACAACCTGCTGCTGATCGCGCTCTACGACGACAGCGATTTCAACCAGGTGTATCCGCTCGCGCGCGGGATCTCGCCGCCGACGGTGGCGCTGTTCGCGGTGCTCGTCGTCGGCGAACGGCTGACCGCCTGGCAGGTCGCCGGGCTGGTGACGCTCAGCGCCGGCCTGCTCGGGGTCGCGCTGCGGCGCGCGCAATCGCCGGGACGCGGCTGGCGGCTGGGGGTGGCCGGGCCCGCGTCCGGGGAAGCCGCGGCCGGTCGCTCGTGGGCGCGGGGTGGGCTGGCGCCCGCGGCGCTGACCGGCCTGGCGATCGCGAGCTACACGATCCTCGACGGGCTCGGGGTACGTCGCTCCGGCACCGCGCTCGGCTACGTCGGCTGGCTGTTCGTCGCCGAGGGCTCGATCGTGGCGATCGTGTGGGCCTGGCGGCGGGGGCTGGCGCCGCGGCTGCGCGGCGATCGGGCCACGCTCGGGATCCCGACCGGACTGCTCGGACGGGCGGCGATGGCCGGCGCGATCTCGGTGCTCGCCTATGGGCTCGTGCTCTGGGCCCAGACCCGTGGCGGTCTCGCCGTCGTCGCCTCGCTGCGGGAGACCAGCGTCGTGTTCGGCGCGTTGATCGGCGCGACCGTCTTCGGCGAGCGGATGCCATCCAAGCGAGTCGCGGCGAGCGTGCTGATCGCCGCCGGGGCGGTCGCGCTGGCGATCGCCTGAGGCCCGGCCGGCGCCGGGGGCTTTGTGATCGCTCGACGCCCGGGCCGGCTCGAGTTCAGCGCGGGTGAGCGTTCAGCCCGGGTGAGCGAGTTCAGCCCGGGTGAGCGAGTTCAGCGCGGGTGAGCGGCCAGCAGCGCGCGCAGCGCCGACAGGTCGTCGCCGGCCGGGATCCAGCCGGCCGCGGTCGCGTTGCCGTCGACCTGCTCGGGCCGGGTCGCGCCGGCGATCACGGTCGCGATCGTAGGATCGGCCAGCAGCCCGCCGATCGCCACCTGCAGCAGCGACACGCCGCGCTCGCGCGCGTATGCCTCGAGCGCCTCGAGCAGATCGAACTGGGAGTCGGTCGCGACTTCGGCGCTGGCGCTCAGCCGGGTGCCGGCCGGCGCCGGCTCGCCGCGGCGGTACTTGCCGGTCAAGAGCCCGGATGCGAGCGGGAAGAACGGCACGTAGGCGATCCCGAGCTCGCGGCACGCGGGCAACGCGTCGGCGTCGTCGTCACGGTGCAGCAGGCTGTACTGGTTCTGCACGGCGGTGAAGCGGGTCAGCCCCTCGCGGCGGGCGACCGCGTCGGCCTCGCGCAGCTGCGCGCCCGAGAAGTTCGAGGCCCCGATCGCGCGGACGGTCCCTGCGCTGACCAGCTCGTGCAGCGCCCCGAGCGTCTCCTCGATCGGGGTGACGCCGTCGGGCTGGTGGTACCAGTAGTAGTCGATCACGTCGGTCTGCAGCCGTCGCAGCGACGCCTGCACCGCGTCGATCAGGTACGCGCGCGAGCCGCGCGGGCCCTGGCCGTCATGCATGTCCATCCCGAACTTGGTCGAGAGCACGACCTGGTCGCGCCGTCCCTGCAGCACCTCGCCGAGATGCTCCTCGCTGAGCCCGTCGGGCCCGTAGATGTCGGCCGTGTCGAGGAAGGTGACGCCGTCGGCGATCGCGGCGTCGATCACCGCGCGGGTGCGGGCGACGTCGGTCCGCCGGCCGAAGTTGTTGCAGCCGAGCCCGACGATCGAGGCGTCGATGCCCGAGTCGCCCAGCGGGCGGGTGGGGAGTGAGTGGTTGCTCATCGGCGCGAGCCTAGTGTGCGGTCAGGCTGATTCGTTCGCAGCAGCGTTTGATTGATTCGAGGATCTCGTCGGCGGTGTCGGTCTGGGGGGGACGGCTGCGAACTTTGTGATCTGCGTACAACCCCTGTGTACGCAGTTCGAGCGGGCAGCGCACCAGCGCCCGGCCGACAGGCGCATTGCCGATCGAAAGCGGGTCGCGTGCGGTCCCGCGTTCCCACCGAAGGATCGAAACCGCGACAGGAGCACGCAGACCCACCGCGAGTACCACCAATCAAACCTCGATCCATCCCCCGCGGCGCGCCGGGTGATATATCACGATCCGCTTCCCTGGGACCCGGAGCAAACGGCGATCCAGGACGCCCACGGTCCTGAATATCCCTTCGCGACCATGCGTCGTCGAGCAAAGGGCGCGCAGCACCCCCGAGTCCGCCCGCCGGCCCGAACGTGCCTGTGGGCACCGAGCGCCGCCCGCCGGCCCGAACATGCTGTGGGCACCGAGCACCGCCCGGCCCCCCGAACGTGGCTGCGGGCACCGAGCACCGACCCCCCGCCCGGCTCGTCAAGGCCGGTCGAGCTCAGAGCGCGCGCGGCTCGGCCGTCCGGTCGCCGCCGGCGTCGCCGGTGTTGACCGTCCCGTCGGGTTCGATCAGCAGGACCTCGGTCTCGTGCTCGGCGTCGGGGCAGTGCTCGACCCCGCGTGGGACGACGAACAGCTCGCCCGGCTCGAGCGTCACGTCACGGTCGCGCAGATGGATCGTCAGCCGACCGCGGATCACCAGGAAGAAGTCGTCGGTCTCGTCGTGCTTGTGCCAGACGAACGGGCCCTTGACCTTGACCAGCTGCAGCTTGTAGTCGTTGAGGTGGCCGATGATCCCCGGCACGTAGGGGGCATCGAGCAGCGCCAGCTTCTCGGCGAGGTTGATCTTGTCGTGCATCGGGCTCCTGTTGGATCGCTCACGGACGGCACGGTTCCCGGCGGGTCAGCCAAGGCGGGTCAGCCGACGCGATCGTCGTCACGTCGCAGCGCGTCGGTGAAGCGCCTGGGCACGAGCGGTTCGTCGCCCTGCTCCCACAGTGTCAGCACGACCAGCTCGTCGCGCTCGGGACGGCAGACGTAGACCAGGCCGCGGCGCTGCAGGTCGCGCACCAGCAGCGCGCCGCGCTCGCCCGGCTCGGTGTTGCCGGCGGCCCGGGCGCGGGCGACGCGAGCGGCGATCTCGGACTTCGCGTCGAGCGTCCCACGCACCCGCTGGCGAAAGCGCTCGGCGGCGTGATCGGTGACGGCGACCAGCATCGGTCGCCGCTCAACCGCCGCCGGTCCGATCGCCGCGCCCGAGATCGCCGGGCCCGAGATCGCCGGGCCCGAGCTCGCCGCGCAGCTGCCGGATCGCGCCCGACAGCTTCTCGATCGTCCCGGCGGGCGGCCGGCTGCGGACATGCAGGGTGCCGCCCGGGCCGGAGACGTGGATCCGCAGCTTCGGCGCGTCGCGGACCGGGGCCGCCTCGGGTGAGTCGATCACCTGGCTGGCAAACGGGCCGCCCCCGTCAACGGTCAGCTGCACCCCGTCGGGAACGATCACAGTGACGGTCCCGAACAGGTTGTAGATCTCGATCTCGGTCTCGTCGGCCGACAGTCGCGCTTGACGCAGGTCGAGGTCGATCGTGCCAAACCACGAGCTGTAGCCCGAGCGGGCGGCCAGCGCCCATGGTCCGCGGCGCGAGATTCGCGCGAAGATCGCGCGATGGCGCTCGCCCGCCGGTTGCGCCGCGGTGCTCGGGGCGCGGTCGGCTCGCGGCGTCGGCAGATCGCGCGCAAGCGTCGCCAGCTCGAGGTCCGTTCGCGCCGACTGGGCCAACTCGACCCGGGCGGAGAACTCCTCGAGTGTCAGCCGGCCCTCAACGACCGCCTCGCGCAGCAGTTCGACGCTGCGCTCGCGCTCGGCATCAGACGCGAGGATCGGCCGTTGCCGGTCGTCGTCCATCGCCCGCTGACACTACCGTCACTGCGGCGCCGCCGGCAGCCGGCGGGCGTGACGGGCGATCCCGGCCCAGGCATCGCCCTCGGACTGCAGCCGGTCGGCCGCCGTCGCGATCGTCCAGCGATCGGGACGCAGGTTGCGGTCAGACAGCTCCGCCCACGCGATCGGCATCGCCACCGGCCCTCCGGGGCGCGGCCGCACGCCGTAGGGAGCGACCGCGTGCTGGGCGTAGGCGACGCGGTTGACATCGACGTAGATCCGGCGGCCGCGCTCGTCGCGGTGCCATTCCAACGTCAGGTGGTCGGGATCGTCGGCGACCATTCGCTCGGCCACGGCGCGGGCGAAGCCGTGGACCTCGGTGAACTGAGGGCCGCGGCGCAACGGGGATACGACGTGGATCCCGCGCGACCCGGTGACCATCGCGAACGTCGCCAGCCCGAGCTCGCGCAGGCGCTCGCCGGCGTCGCGCGCGGCGGCGCGGATCTCGGCGAACTTCACGCCGGGCGACGGATCGAAGTCGATGATCAGGCGGTCGGGCTGGTGGGGCTCGTCGGCCCGTGACAGCCAGATGTGCGGGGTCACGACGTTCTGGCCGGCGAGGTACACCAGCGTCGCCGGGTCATCGGCGAGCACCTGGGTGAGCGTGCCGCCGCGCTTGGCGACGGTCGCGGTCGCGATCCAGTCCGGAAAGTACTTCGGGACCGACTTCATGAAGAAGCCCTTGCCCTCGATCCCGTCCGGAAACGCCTGCAGCGCCAATGGCCGGTCGCGGACCAGCGGGAGCATCGCCCCGGCGACCCGCTCGTAGTGGCGCGCGAGCTGGAGCTTGGTGATCGGCGGGTCGGCGAACAGCCGCTTGTCGGGGTGGCTGATCGTCACCTCGCGGCGACCGATCGTGATCGTCCCGTCGGTCATGATTCGCGCACCACCTTGCTCGCCGCCTTGTCGTCGCGCAGGCCGAGGAAGCGGGGGTGGCGCAACCGACCGGCGCCGGTCCATTCGGTGAACCCGATCTGCGCCACCAGCTGCGGTTTGACCCAGGTGACGCCGCGCTCTGCGACCTGAGCCGGATCGGCGAACGGGGAGCTGCCGGTCGCCAGCTCGCGCATCCGGGCGCCGAGCTCGCGCAGCGTGTCGCCGTCAAAGCCGGTGCCGACCTTGCCGGCGTAGCGCAGCGCGTCGCCGTCGTAGTAGCCGAGCAGCAGCGCGCCGAACTCGACGCGCGAGCCCTTGGGCGCGGTGAAGCCGCCGATCACGAGCTCCTGCCCGGCTTCGCACTTGAACTTCTGCCAGTCACGCGAACGGCGAGCGCTGTAGCGGCTGTCGGCGCGCTTGGCGACCACGCCCTCCCAGCCGCGACGGCAGGCGTCGGCGAACATCGCCTCCCCGTCGCGGTTGCGATGGGTCGACAGGCGCAGCGGATCCTCGAAGCGCAGCGCCGCCTTGAGCAGCCGCTTGCGGGTTCGCAGCGTCAGCGGGCGGACATCGCAGCCATCGAGCCACAGCAGGTCAAACACGTAATAGAAGACCGGGACGTACGCGTGGCCGCGGCCCGCCAGCGCGGCGAAGCTGGTCTGGCCATGATCCAGCGCGACAACCTCGCCATCGAGCGCCAGCCGCAGCCCGCCGGCGCGCGCGGCGAGCGCCTCGCGGATCTCCGGGTAGCGGCCGCCGAGCTCCAGATCGTTGCGCGACAGCATCCGGACCGCCTCGCCGTCACAGATCGCGATGCAGCGGATCCCGTCGAGCTTGCGCTCATAGATCCAGTCCGGATCGGAGAACGGCTCGCGGTTGAGCACCGCCTTCATCGCGTCGGCTCCGCGTGGCGGCGGCGCGGCGGTGACGAGCGTGCGCTCGTCCTCGAACAGACCCGACAGCAGGCCGTCGCTCGCCACTGGGCGACAGCGTACCCGGCGGCGAAATCCGCGATCCTCCGCCGATGAGCGAACTTGACGAGCTGCGCCACGGCGACGCGGAGCTCGGCGCGGTGCGACTGCACTACGTCGAGCTTGGCGAGGGTCCGCTGGTCGTGCTGCTGCACGGCTTCCCCGAGTTCTGGTACGGCTGGCGCCACCAGCTCGGATCGCTGGCGGCGGCGGGGTATCGGGTCGTGGCACCCGACCTGCGCGGGTATGGCGGCTCGTCGCGGCCTGCCGGGGTCGCGGCCTACGCACCGGAGCTGCTTGCCGGCGACGTCCGCGACCTGATCGCCGAGCGTGGCGGCGGCGACGGCGGCGCGCTGCTGGCCGGTCACGACTGGGGTGCGGCGATCGCCTGGGCGACGGCGGCGCTGCACCCGCAGGCGGTGCGTCGGCTGGCGATCCTCAACGTGCCGCACCCGCGCCGGATGCTCGAGGGCATGCGCACCTTGCGTCAGCTGCGCAGGTCCTGGTACATGGGCTTCTTCCAGCTGCGTGGGATCTCCGAGCGGCTGCTGAGCGCCCGCGAGTACGCCGCGCTGCGACGGCCGTTTGCTGACGCCCGTCCGGGCGCGTTCACGAAGACCGACCTCGAGCGCTACGTCGACGCGTGGTCGCAGCCGGGCGCGCTGACCGCGATGCTCAACTACTACCGGGCGGCGTTCTCGCCTCGCCGTGGCCGCGCCGGCTCGGGCCGTGGGCTGCCGGTGATCGAGGCCCCGACGCTGGTGATCTGGGGCCAGCGCGACCGGCATCTCGGCGCCGAGCTGGCGGTGCCCTACGCCGTCGACGTGCCGAACCTCGAGCGGGTCGCGTGGGTGCCGCGCGCCAGCCACTGGGTCGCCCACGACGAGCCCGAGCTGGTCAACCGGCTGTTGATCGAGTTCTTCGGGAGCTGATGCGTTTTCGGGTGAACCCTCCAGGGTGTTTGCGCCATGGTTTGGCTCAGCTAGTCGAGATCGCCGAACGCGGCGTCGCGCACCCGCGTGGCGGCGGCGGCCGGGTCGTCGGGCGCATGCTCGGCGATCGCGTTGAGCACCGCCAGCGTCAGCTCATGCGCGCAGTAGGCGCGCAGCGACGAGACGTCGAGCCGATTGCCATGCGGTGCCTCGCCGAAACAGATCGGCAGCGCCAGCTCGCCGTCGGTCAGCACGCAGCAGAACCGCTCACCGCCGGCAACGACGCTGCGCAGGCCGGCCCGGCGCCCGAGCTCGTGACAGAGCGCCGCCAGCAACAGCGGGTCGGCGCGGCGCGTCTGCAGCGCCGGGCCGAGCAGCAGCGTCTCGAAGCCGTCGTCGTCGGATCGCAGGCCGAGCCGGTTGGTGATGATCTCGGCGAGCGCGTCGGCCTGGCGCAGGAGGCATTCGCCGGCGACCCCGAACGCGGGACGCGCGGCGTCGTCGAGCGCGTCCAGCAGCGAGCGGGCGCCATCGCGGGCGAACGTCTGCGAGAGCTGCGCGAGCGCGATGTCGTGGGTCAGCAGCGGGTCGGCGACAGTGCGCACGAGCGCCCACTCGCTTGGCGAGGTGCGCAGCTGCGGGACGGCGTCGCGGCGCTGCGCCGGCGCGGATGGGGCCGCGGATCCGGCGGTCGGGTCGATCGTCATGTCGCGACCGTATCAGAAATTAGGGGACCCTAATTAGGTGACCCTAACTAGTGCCGGACGGGATGTGGTGGGGGGATCTGTGCTCGTGTGACACAGGCGGTCACGGGCGGCTTGCGTTTCGGCGCTCGCGGGCACAGGGGGTCACGGGCGGCTTGGGTATCGGCGCTCGCGGGGCACAGGCAGCTGCGGACGGCGTTGGGGGATCTTGGGCCATGGCGGATCCATTCATCCCAATCGATGTCTTAAGGGTGTCGGGGAGCGCGCGCAACGGGCGGCGCCGCAGCGCCCGCGAGCCGGCCGTCAACACCCGCCAGCCGCTCGGCGAGGCGGCCGTGGCGGCGACCGGTGTCGGCGGTGGCGGCGGCCCGCGCGACCACTCCGCGGGTACCGACGATCACGGTCGCGACGCTCGCACGGGTGACCGCGGTATAGAGCATCTCGCGCCGCAGAAAGTACGCGCCACAGGCCGGGTGGGCGACGATCACCGCGACCGGGAGCTCGATCCCCTGGCCGCGATGGACCGAGCAGGCGTAGGCGAGGCGGAGGCTGTCTGCGTCCTCGGGTGCCAGCCGGAAGACGGCGTCGTCGGCGGCAAGCACGAGCGCGGGGTCATCATGCCGCCGACCGCGACCGCCGCCCGCGCCGCCGCCCGCGCCACGGCCCGCGCTGCCGCGCGCGCCGTCGCGCTGCACGCCGCTCGGCGCCTCGTCCTCGTCCTCGTCGTCTGACGCTCCGGCGGTGACCTCGTCGAGCAGACGCAGCAGCGTCCCGTTCATCAGCCCGAGCTCGTGCAGGTTGCGCCCGGTCATCATCAGCTTGTCGCCGATCCGCAGCCGGCCGCCGCGGACCTTCCGCCCGTCGGGGTTCAGCTCGGCGCGCAGCGCTTCATTGATCGCGTCGATCCCGAGCTCGCCCCGGTACACGGGCGCGAACACCTGGATGTCGCGCACCGGATCGACGCCGTAATGCGACGGCAGCCGCTCGGAGACGAGCGAGACGATCTCGGCGAGCGCGTCGCGCGCGGCGCCGCGCTCGATCAAGAACAGGTCACGGCGCATCCCGTCCGCGACCGTGAACTCCGGCGCGACGCCGCGGCGGATCGCGTGGGCGCCCTGGACGATCATCGAGTCGGCCACCTGGCGGAAGATGTGGGTCAGGCGCGTGGTCGGCACCTCGTCGGACGCGACCAGCTCGGCGAATGGCTTGCCGGCGCCGACCGGTGCCAGCTGATCGGCGTCGCCGACGAGCACGACGTGCGTCTCGCGCGCGACCGCGCGCAGCAGCATCACGAGCAGCTCGAGGTTGGCCATCGAGGTCTCGTCGACGATCAGCAGGTCGCATGGCAGCGGGTCGTCGTGGTCCCGGGCAGGGCCCTCGCCGGGGATCCACTGCAGCGCCGAGTGCACGGTGCTCGCTTTCAGCCCGCCCGCCTGGCTCATCCGCACCGCCGCGCGTCCGGTCGGCGCGACCAGCATCACCTTGGCGCCGCGCTGCGCTGCCGCAGCCGCGATCGAGCGGATCGACGAGGTCTTGCCGGTGCCCGGCCCGCCGGTGATCACCGACAGACGGTGTGTCAGCGCGGCGTGCATCGCGGCCGCCTGCTCGTCGGTGAGCTCGCCGCCGGCCGCCACGGTCGCGATCGGCGCCGAAGCGTCGGGCTGCTGGCGCGCGAGCCGCCGCGACCCGTCGGCGCTCAGCAGCGCCGCGACCTGCGTCGCCAGCTCCGCCTCGAGCTCGGCGGTCACCCGCCGGTAGACCCAGTCGTCCTCGCGCACCAGCCGCCCGTCGTCGACCAGGCCGTTGACGATCCGCTCGGCGACCAGGTCGCCGGTCAGTTGCGAGCACGCCTCGAGCAGCGTCCCGAGCGGCAGGCAGGTCGAGCCGCCGCGCTCGGATTCCGACAGCACGTACACGACCGCCGCGCGCTCGCGCTCGTCGGGTGCCGCCTCGCGCCCACCCGACCGGGCGATCCGATCGGCCGTCGCGAACCCGACCCCGAACACGCTGGTCAGCTGATACGGGTTGGCCTCGAGCAGTTCGTGCGCGTCGTCGCCGTAGTGCTCGTGGATCCGGGTCGACAGATACGCCAGCCCATGCGGCGCCAACAGCAGATGCAGCCGGCGTGTGACGCGCAGCGCCTGCCAGGACTCGGCCGCCGCCCGGGCGCGCCCGGCCCGCAGCCCGACCGCCGCAAACGCCGCCGAGGGGTCCCGATCGACTCGCTCAAACAGGTCCGCGGCTCCGAACAGCTCCACCAGGCGCTCGGCCCGGCGCGAGCCGATGTGCTTGACGCGCTTCAGATAGGCGATCACCGCATCGGGATCCTCGGGGGTCAGTGGGCTCGCCTGCGCGACCTTGACCTGGCGGCCGAAGCGGCTGTCGGTCACCCACTCGCCGGTCACCCTCGCCCGTTCGCCCGGCTCGAGGTGTACGAGCGGGCCGACGAGCGCCACCGGGGTGCCGTCGGCCGCGGCCGCGTCGAGTACCGCCCAACCGGTTTCGGGGTTGGCGAACCGAACATGGCGGATCGTCACCGCGCCATCGAACACGCTGGACTCCGAAACGCCCATCACTGTCACGTTAGAGCCGCGAGACACATCGTTCACACCCCGCTATACATGCCCGATGCTCGTCGACGCGACCCTGCCACTGGCGCCCGTCAACCGGGTCGCCGGGCGTGCGCACGGGTTGCCGCGGCTGATGGCCGGGGGTGGCGGCGTGGCGCTGACGTTCGATGACGGCCCGCACCCCGAGGGCACCCCGGCGATGCTCGAGCTGCTGCATCGCCACGGTGCGCTGGCGACGTTCTTCGTCGTCGGCGAGCAGGTGCGCCGCCGTCCGCAGCTGCTGCGCAGAGTGCTCGACGCCGGCCACCAGGTCGCCTTGCACGGCGACCGCCACCGGCTGATGACCCGGCTGGCGCCCCGGACCGTCGTCGATGACCTCGCCCGCGGGACGGCCGCGATCGAGGATGCGTCCGGCGCGACCCCGATCTGGCATCGCCCCCCGTACGGGATCTACAGCGCCGGCGGGCTGCGAGCGGTCCGCGCCGCCGGTCTGAGGCCGCTGCTGTGGTCACGTTGGGGCAAGGACTGGCGGCGCCTGACGACGCCCGATCGGATCGCCCGGCGGGCGACCCGGGCGATCCTCCCCGGTGACGTGATTCTCCTGCATGACGCCGATTTCTACAGTGCGCAGCGCTCGCACGAACGGACCGCCGGCGCGCTTGCGCTGATCCTCACGACGCTGGCGTCGCGCAAACTTTGTACCGTGCTGCCTGCTGACGTGGTTGCCAGAGGTCACACTGGCTGGCACGATCCTCTGACTGGGCCGGGTCCGAGGGCGCCGCGATCGCGGTACCCGGGGTGGATGGCGGCCAGGAGCCTCGACAACACATGAATCAGACCTCACTTACCGCTGCCCAGCCGAGCACTCCGGAGCACGCCCGCTTCGCGATCGGCTTTGACCATCGCGATCGGGCGCGCCTGCACGAGCTGATCGACGAGGTGCTCGATTCCGAGCGCTGGGCCGAAGGCCCGATGAACGGCCGCTTCGAGCAGGCCTGGTCAGAGCACAACGGCGTGCCCGCGGTCGCGCTCAACGGCTGGGCCGGCGGCGCGCTGTCGGCGCTGGACTTCGCCGGCGTCAGGGGCGCCACCGTGCTGTGCCCGTCCAACACGTTCATGGCGACGCCGATGGCCGCGATCCGCGCCGGCGCCGAGGTGCAGTTCGTCGACTGCAACCGCGATGACCTGTGCATGTCGTTCAGCGACTTCGAGCGCGCCGCCGAGCGCCACACGCCACGCGCCGCGTTCGTGGTGCACATCGGCGGTCACATCGCGTTTGAGATCGAGCAGATCGCCGCCTACTGCGCGGAGCACGGGATCTTCCTGATCGAGGACTGCGCACACGCGCACGGCGCCAGCTGGAACGGGCGGCGCCCGGGCAGCTGGGGCGATGCCGGCGTGTACTCGCTGTATGCGACCAAGACGATCTCGACCGGCGAGGGCGGCGTGCTCGTCTCGCGTCATCCGGAGCTGATCGAGCACACGCGGCTGTATCGCAACTACGGCAAGCCCGACTACAAGATCGACGGCCTCAACTTCCGGATGAGCGAGTTCACGGCCGCGCTCGGGCTGATCCAGACCGAGCGGCTGCCGGAGATCGTGGCCCACAAGAACGAGGTCGCGCGGACCGAGCTCGATCCGATCTACCCCGGCCGCATCGAGCTGCCCGAGGGGATGGTCTCGGGCCTGTACAAGTACATCGTGTTCGACTGGCTGGAGCGCTCGACCGGCCGTGTGTACGACGATCCCTGCCACCGGATCATGGGCAATCACGTGCAACTGCCGAACTCCGACTGGGTCGCGCGAAACCATTCGTGCGTGCCGCTGTACTACCGACCGTGATGCGCGTCCTCGTCACCGGCGGCTCGGGCTTCATCGGCTCGCATGTCGTCGACAAGCTCGCCGCCCGCGGCCACCAGCCGGTGATCTACGACCTGCGGCGCTCACCCTGGCACGCCGATCAGGTCGAAACCGTGATCGGCTCGATCACCGACCGCGAGGCGCTCGAGCGAGCGCTCGTCGGCTGCGACGCGGTCGCCCACCTGGCGGCGATGGCCGACGTCAACGACGTCCACGCCGAGCCCGAGGACGCCGAACTGGTCAACTCGCGGGGAACCGCCGCGGTGCTCGAAGCCGCCCGCCGGGCCGGCATCAGCCGGGTCGCGTACGCGTCGACGATCTGGGTCTATTCCGACTGCGCGCCCGACGAGGTCGACGAGGAGACGCTGCTGGCGCCGCCGAGCCATCTCTACACCTCGACCAAGCTCGCCGGGGAGCTGTACTGCAAGGCCTACCGGGAGCTGTACGGGCTGGACTACACGATCCTGCGCTTCGGGATCCCCTACGGCCCGCGGGCTCGCGAGGCGGCGGTGATCCCGGCGTTCGTCAACAAGGCGCTGGCGGGAGATCCGCTGACGCTGTCTGGCGATGGCCAGCAGTCACGCAAGTTCGTCTACGTCGAGGATCTCGCCGACGGGGTCGCCTCAGGGCTGCACGAGGTGGCCGCCAATCGCGTCTACAACCTCGCGTCCGACGAGTCGGTCACGATCAAGCAGATCGCGGAGACGATTCAGAAGCTGATGGGCGGCGTCGAGATCGTGTACACGCCCGCTCGCCCGGGGGACTTCGGCGGCAAGACCGTCTCGTCGCTCCGCGCGCGGGCCGAGCTCGGCTGGACGGCGCAGACACCGTTCTCCGAGGGCGTGCGCAGGTACATCGAATGGCGTCGCGAGCAGGCCGCTCACAACGGCAACGGCAACGGCAACGGCAACCACCATGGCAACGGGAACGGCAACTCCGGGATCGCTCGCGCAGCTGGGTGAGCTCGCCGCCGTCGGCGAGCCCCACCAACCAAACGT
Organism: uncultured Solirubrobacteraceae bacterium; assembly: GCA_963714245.1. Taxonomy (GTDB): domain Bacteria; phylum Actinomycetota; class Thermoleophilia; order Solirubrobacterales; family Solirubrobacteraceae; genus Palsa-465. The sequence continues at coordinate 1,169,043 of CAVQNR010000005.1, forward strand.
GCTGGTGATCTCCGCCGACATCGGCGAGGGTCACGATCTTCCCGCTCGGGCGGTCGCCCGTGAGTTTCGCGCGCGCGATTGCGAGAGCCAGATCTCGATCGTCAACGGCCTGCCGGCGATGGGGCCGATCCTGACCGCGATGCTGCGCGGCAACTCGGCGTTCCTGTTCACCTACCTGCCGTGGCTGTTTGATCTGCAGTACCGGTTGTTCATGCGCGGCCCGACCCGCTGGCTGGCTCAACGGCTGCTGTACACGCTGGGCCACCGCGGTCTGCTGCGGCTGATCCGGGCCCACGATCCCGATCTGATCGTCTCGACCTATCCGGGGGTGACCGCGATCCTCGGTGAGCTGCGCCGCAAGGGCAAGCTCGAGATCCCCTGTTACTCGTCGATCACCGACCTCGCCGGCCTGCACTATTGGGCGCATCCGGGGATCGACCTGCACTTCATCACCCACCCCGAGTCGGTCGAGGAGGTCGAGCGGATCGCCGGTCCCGGCAGCGTACGTTGGGCCAAGCCCCCGACCTCGGCCGAGTTCGACGACCCCTGCAACCAGGCGGACGCGCGGGCGGCGCTCGGGCTGCCGCAGTGCGGCAAGGTGATCACGATCTCCGGCGGCGGCTGGGGGGTCGGCGACCTTATCGGCGCGACCGAGACCGCGCTCCAGGTGCCCGACGCGACCGTGCTGTGCCTGTGCGGACGCAACGACAAGCTCCACGCCCGGGTCGGCTCCCGGTTCGGTTCCGAGCCGCGGCTGCGGGCGATGGGCTTCACCGACCAGATGAGCGACGTGCTCGCCGCCTCTGACACGCTGATCCACTCGACCGCCGGCCTGACCGTGCTCGAGGCGATCATCCGTGGCTGTCCGGTGATCTCCTACGGGTTCGGCTACGGCCACGTGCGCGCGTCAAACGAGGCGCTGCAGCGATTCGGGCTGGCGCAGGTCGTGCCGAACCGCGCCGAGCTGGCGCCGGCACTGCAGACGGCGCTCGCGCAACGCCCCGAGCCCGATGACCGGTTTATGCGGCGCCCCGAGACCGCCGCCCTGATTGTGTCCGACGAACGGCGCACGCGGCCGCTGGCGAACTGGCGACTGCGCACCGTCCGCGCGAGCGCGGCGCTGGCGACGCTGTTCGTCGCCGTTTCGCTGACGCTCGGAACCGGCGCCGCCTACTCGCTGGTCTCGCATTTCACCAGGATCCGGCCGACGACCGCGGTCGCGACCGATCGCGAACAGGTCGGGGTGATCGTCCAGGCGCCGCAGTCGGCGATGGCGCCGATCGCGCGGCTGCTCGCGGCCGAGCGGATCCATGGATCGTTTGAGACCTCGGAGCTGTCGGGGCAGCAGGCCGCGGTGCTGGTCGCCGACAACGACCAGGCGCTGCCAGAGCTGCCCAAGGGCGGGCTGGTCCGCTGGGTCGAGACCAACCACGAGCTCCACCAGGTGGTCGGACGGACCGGCGACGGCCGCCACTTCCTGTACGCGTCGAGCGGACCGAGCATCGGCCAGTGGCTGTTCGCCCATCACGACGGCGGACGACTGGTCGCCGGCGCGGTCTCGCTGCACGACGCCGACGACACGCTCGGGACGCTGCGTCCCGGCGAGATGATCTCGATCAACGTCGGCGACGAGGCGCAGCTCGAGGTCGTGCTCGGCAAGCTGATCGCGGGGCTGCGGGCCGGGCACCTGCGGGCGGTGCCGGTCGGGCAGCTGATGCGTGACGCGCACGTCTCGTCTTGATCTCGCTGGCGGACGTTCGCGACGCGGCGGCACGACTGGACGGGATCGCGCACCGCACGCCGGTGCAGACCTCGCGCACGCTCGACGAGCGGCTCGCTGCGCAGGTGACGCTCAAGCCCGAGCTGTTTCAGCGCGGCGGCGCGTTCAAGTTCCGCGGCGCGTACAACGCGATCTCGAGGCTGGACCCGGAGCTGCGGGCGCGCGGCGTCTGCACCGCCAGTTCGGGCAACCACGCCCAGGCGGTCGCGATCGCCTCCGAGCTGCTCGGCGGTCGCGCGGTGATCCTGATGCCGACCGACGCGCCCGCGCTCAAGCGCGCGGCCACCGACGCGCACGGAGCCGAGGTGATCGAGTTTGATCGCTACACGCAGGATCGCGAGCAGTTGCTGGCCGAGCTGGCGCGGCAGCGCGGGCTGACCGTCGTACACCCGTACGACAACCACGCGGTGATGGCGGGGCAGGGGACGGTCGCGCTCGAGCTGCTGGCGCAGGCGGCCGAACCCGACCTGGTGGTCGTGCCGGTCGGCGGCGGCGGACTGATCTCCGGCTGTGCGACGGTCATCAAGGCGCTGGCTCCGGGTTGCCGTGTGATCGGCGTCGAGCCCGAGGCCTCAGACGACGTCGCGCGGTCGCTGCGCAGCGGGCGGCGCGAGCGGGTGACGGTCGGGCGCACGATCGCCGACGGTCAGCAGACCCCGACCCCGGGACAGCTGACCTGGCCGGTGATCGAGCGGCTGGTCGATGACGTGGTGACCGTCACCGACGCCGAGATCGTCGACGCGATGCGCTTCTGCCTGGAGCGCTGCAAGCTCGTCGTCGAGCCGAGCGGCGCGACCGGGCTGGCGGCGCTGCTGGCCGGCCGTGTCGATGTCGCCGGCCGACGGGTCGGGGTGGTGCTCTCGGGCGGGAACGTCGGCGCCGAGGACCTGATCAGAATCATCGGGTAGGCGGGGCCGCATGCGGCCCCGCCCCGACCGGCGCATGCGCCGGTCGGCCGGGCGGTGCATGCACCGCCCGGGAACAGCGCTCAGGGCCCCCGACGGAGCTATTGGTGGGTTGTGGCGGCGTCTGGACGCGTCTGACGCCACGCGCGGGAATCACCGATGCTCCGCATCGACTCATCCCGCGCCCGTCGTCAGCCACCCCCAGCCACTCACCACACTCCCACCACTATCTCCATCGGGAGCCCTAATCGCGGGTGCGGCGGCGGTACATCGCGGCCGCCAGCGGTGCCGCGACCGCGATCAGCCCGATCGACCAGATCAGCGACGCGGCCACCGGGTGCTGCATCGGCCACGCGTCGATCGTCGCCGACGGGTTGGGGTTGTGCAGCAGCGTCCGCGCCGCTGCGGTCACGGCGCTGACCGGGTTGTAGTCGGCGATCGTGCGCAGCAGCGCCGGCATGTGCTGGGTCGGCACCAGCGCGTTTGACACGAACGCCAGCGGGAACAGCAGGATCAGGCCGAGGTTCTGCGCCGACTCGGCGTCCTTGGAGGCGATCCCGATGCACGCGCAGACCCACGACATCGCGTAGGCGAACAGCAGCATCACGCCGAGCCCCGCCGCGGTCTGCAGCGCCGAACCGCCCGGCGACCACCCGACCACGAGTCCGGTCAGGCAGACGATCGCGGTGCACACCACGGCGGTCATCAGATCCGCGACCGAGCGCCCGACGAGCACCGCCGACGGCCACTGTGGCAGCGTCCGGAAGCGGTCGATCACGCCGGTCGCCAGATCGGTCGAGAGCCCGACCGCGGTCCCGACCGCCGAGGTCGTCAGGTTCAGCGCCAGCAGCCCCGCGATCGCGTAGTCGGTGTAGCCGCCGTGCGGCAGCGACACACCGGCGCCGAACACGTAGACGAACAGCAGCGTGAACAGCAGCGGCTGGATCGTCACGTCCGACAGCCGCAGCGGCTCGCGCGCGATGTGGATCAGGTTGCGCCCGGTGTGCACGACGCAGTCGCGCAGGATCGTCGCGGGGGTGCGGCGGGCGGTGATCGAAACGGTGGTCATACCAGCAGCTCCTGCGAGTCGGGGGTGGTCGTTGCCGTCAGCGCGAAGAACACCTCGTCCAGCGACGGCGGCTGGACCTCGATGTCGTCGACGGCGAGCCCGGTCTCGTCCAGCGCGCGGACGATGTCGGTCGCCAGTCCGGGGCGCGGCGCCACCGGCGCCGCGATGCGCAGCCCGTCGACGCTGATCTCGCCCGCGACCAGCATCGCGAGCGCCGCCAGCGCGGCCTCACCGGCCGGCTCGGGCGTGGTCACGTGCAGCGTCGCGCCGCCGATCTCGGCCTTCAGCTGGGCGGCAGTCCCGCGGGCGATCGCCCGGCCGTGGTCGATCACGACGATCTCGTCGGCGAGCTGGTCGGCCTCCTCGAGATACTGGGTCGTCAGCAGCAGGGTCACGCCGTCTGCCACCAGCCGGCGGATCACGTCCCACATCCGCGCGCGGCTGGTCGGGTCAAGGCCGGTCGTCGGCTCGTCTAAGAACAGCACCGGCGGTCGCGTGACCAGGCCGGCGGCGAGGTCGAGCCGGCGCCGCATCCCACCCGAGTAGCCGCGCAGCGGCCGGTCGGCGGCGTCGGCCAGCCCGAACCGCTGCAGCAGCTCGTCCGCGCGGGCACGGGCGTCGCGCCGGCGCAGCCCACCGAGCCGGCCGATCATCACCAGGTTCTGGCGGCCGGTCAGCACCTCGTCGACGGTCGCGCTCTGGGCGGTGACGCCGATTGAGCGCCGGACCGCGTCGGGGGCGCTGACGACGTCGTGCCCGGCGACGCGCGCGCTGCCCGCGTCGGGCTCGGTCAGCGTCGTCAGTACCCGTACGGCGGTCGTCTTGCCGGCGCCGTTAGGGCCGAGCACGCCGAGGATCCGGCCGCGCGGCACGGACAGATCGAGCCCGTCGAGCGCCAGGGTGGAGCCGAATCGCTTGCGCAATCCCGCTGCCTCGATCATCGGTTGGTCCATCTCGTAAGTCTCCTTACCGGTCGTCAAGTAATCTGTCGTGGTGATCGTACACATCACTTGTCGATCGTCAAGTAAACTTTCGTCGCGATGACCACCGACGCCGAAAGCGAGCCCCGGATGGGACGGCGGGGATCGGCCGCGCAGACTCGCGAGCGGATCCTCGACATCGCCCAGGAGCTGTTCACCGAGCAGGGCTACGACGCGACCTCGCTGCGCGACATCGCCGACCGTCTGGGGACCACGAAGGCGGCGCTCTACTACCACTTCGAGCGCAAGGAGGACATCCTCCTGGAGTTGCACCTGCGACTGCACGCACTCGGCCGGGAGCTGCTCTCGCAGCTGCAGGCGCTGCCCGACGACGCCGCCCGCGCGGCCGCCTGGCCCGACGTCATCGACGGGCTGATCACCGCGGCCGCCGACAACCGCGAACTGCTGCAGATGCACCAGCGCAATCAGAACGCGCTGCAGGCGCTGACCGACAACGAGCGCCACCAGGCCGAGAACGACGACTTCGAGCAGCAGGCCCGGGCGCTGCTGTCGAGCCCGATGATCCCGGCCGCGCAGCGGGTCCGGATGGCGTGCTCGCTGTTCGCGGTGATGGGCGGGCTGCTCGCGGGAGCCGAGCTGCTCGGCAACATACCGCCGGAGGAGCTGAGCGAGCTCGTCCGCGAGACCGTCGGCGGGATGCTGCGCTGAGCGCTCAGAACGCGGTCAGTGTGACCTGACCGGCGGTGATCTGCGCCGCCGAGGTGCCGGCGCCGCCGCTGGTCGTCAGACCCTGGCCGGCGATCCTGACCGTGACCGGCAGCAGGTTGGAGGTCGTGCGCGCCAATAGCTGGTGGCCCGGTCTGGTCAGCGTGAAGTGCAGGTAGCCGACCATCCCGGCGCCGAGGCGCTCGGTACCGGTCCGTGCGATCACACGGCGGCCGGCTCGGATCGTCGTCGTCGCCTGGCACGGGGTGGTCGTGACGCAGGCCGCGAGCACGCCGCCTGACCCGCTGGGCGAGACGAACTCGATCCCACCGACGAGCTTGATCTGCGCGCTCGGGACCGAGCGCGGCTTCGGGCGCGGCCCGGTGGTCGAGTAGGCGACCAGCGCCAGCGCCCGCGAAGCGTGCCCGGCGCCCGTTGCGTTGACCCGAACGGTGACCGGCAGCCGGCCATGTTGCGCGATCATCGCGTGCCAAGATCCCGATAGCGCGAAGTGGGCGACGCCGCCGCCGGCGGCGATCCGCTCCGGACCGGTCTTTGAGACGAGCTGGTGGCCGTAGCGGACCTTGACGATCACCCGGCACGGGGTCGTCTCAAAGCACGCGACCGGCACGCCGCCCTGGCCGCGGCGCGGCACGAAGGCATTGCGCCCGAAGATCGCGACATGGGCGGGAGTCGCGATCACGCCCGAGCTGCCGAGCGTCTGGCCGTCGGCGCCGAGCGCCAGCACGTCGTAGTAGGCAAACGAGTTGCGGACGTTGATCGACGTCGCGTGGCTGGCGTTGATCCGGCGGCCGAGCGTGGTCAGCGCCGTTGGCGAGTCGCCGCCCTCCAGCTGCCAGGAGCTGACCCCGCTCTCGCCGTTCCAGCTCGGGGCCGCGTCGAGCGTCCCGTTCGGCAGCGGCGTGACCTTCAGCGACGGGGCCGCGGCCGGGGTCGCGGTGGTCGAGCCCGACCCCGCCGCCGCGGTCGCCGCGTCGACGTAGTCGGAGTCGATGCTGAGCTTGGCGCCGCCGTAGTGGTCGGTGTGGCCGCCGCGATATTGATGCAGCCGCTGATGGTCAGACCAGTCCGCCGTCGGGATGTTCGAGTCCGCCGTCGACTGCTCCCCGTTCCAGCTGGCGACCCAGAGGTCGTCGGGCTCGGGGTAGGAGCCGTCGTACAGCGCGACCAGGTCCTTGATCCCGGAGCCGTCGGAGGAGTAGATCCCCGACAGATACCCGTCGGCGTGCAGCTTTTTCGTCCACGCCTTCAGATAGGCGAGCACCGCGGTCGTGTTCGTGGTGGTGCGGTCGTAGGCCTCCATGTCGTCGTAGATCGGGTTGCCGGACCCGATCCCGATCGCCTCGGCCTGCTGCACGGCGTCGGTCGCGGCGGCGGCGCCCTCCGAACCGGCCGCGCCCGGCGAGATCGGCGAGCATCCGCAGCTGTTGGAGGGCGCCTGCAGCCCGACGTAGATCGGGATGATGTGCCACCCAGCGGCGCTCTGCTTGCTGACCCAGTTGCTCGTCAGGCTCGGCTGCGAGCACGCCATGTTGACGCCGCCGATGTAGACGCCCGCGGCCCGGAACGGGGAGGACAGCCAGTCGCTCATCTGACTCTGCGACGGGGCCGAGCACGCGTCAAAGCCCAGGCCGGTATAGACGCCGCCCGGGCTGCTCGCGCCGCCGCGCTTGAGCGCGCCGGCCGCGGTTGCGTCGCGGGCGTGTGTGCGTCGCCGGGCGATCGGCGACGGGGCCCGGCGCAGCGTGAAGCGCGCGCCGGCGGACCGCAGCGAGGCGATCCCCAGCGCCCGGCGGATCAAGCCGGGGTGGCGGTTCCAGGTCGCGGTGATCACGCCACCGTGGGCGACGATACGCGCGGCGGTCTCGCCCGCCCTGGTGTTCGGCAGCAGGCTGGTCGCGCCCGGGGTCGATCGCGGCGAGACGAGGATCGCCTCGGTGCGCCCGAGCGGATCGGTCGGGCAGCGCTGCGCGGCAGCCGGCGTTCCGAGGTAGACGGCGTGACGGTTAAAGCGGACGCAGGTGCCCGGGTGGTCGGCGAGTCTGAACACCGGCCAGCCTGCCGGCACGTGGATGCGGACGCCGTCGTAGCTGACCGTTCTGGGGGTCGTTGCGGTGGCTGTCGTGGCGGCTTTTGCTGCGGTGGTGACGGCGTTCGCTGAGGTGGCTGCGGTCGCTGTGGCGCCCGCGGTCGCCGCGATCAGCAGCGTCGCGAGCGCGGCCACGGTCACTGCCAGCAGTCGGCGTCGGGTATCCGCAATCGGCAAAACGGTTGCTCCGGGGTCGGGTTGCCGATTGCCTACGGAGTTAGCTGACGGGCTCGCGCTTGACGCGCTACCGGCAGATCACTGCCGGACTCGCCCCGACTACCTGGGCTCCCCGCTCTCCGGCTCGGCTGACCGGAGACTCGGCGCTACTAACAACAGAACGACCGCTCGATTGTTGCGCAGTTTCCCCCTCGGATGCAATCCCCGCGGCCGGTGATCCACATCTGTCCAGGTCACAGACCGTTCACAGAGGTCCTCCGAACCGGAGTTACGATCGCCGCGGGCGCTGCATTCGAACGCGCCCTTGACTACTGGAGCGGCCCCGCTTCGGCCGCCCCCTCCTGCATCGTCTCCGACCCGGAAGGGAGCATGCTGCATGCCCGAGATCACTCGACGACACCTGCTGTCAACCGGCGCCGCCGTTGCCGGCGCCGGCGCCCTGTCGACGCTGTTGCCGCCGAACCTACGCCAAGCGGTTGCCGCGGCGCCGCTGAAGGGCACGCCCAAGGACATCAAGCACGTTGTCGTGCTGATGCAAGAGAACCGCTCGTTTGACCACTACTTCGGCACGCTTGCCGGGGTCCGCGGGTTCGCCGATCCGAACGCGATCACGCTGCCCTCGGGCAAGTCGGTCTTCTACCAGCCGGCCCCGATCACGCCGACGGTCTCCGGCGGCTACGCCAACCCCGACGGCTACCTGTTGCCGTGGCACCTGGACACGAAGTCGACCAGCTCGCAGGCGATCCCGTCCACCAGCCACGCCTGGAGCGTCCAACACTCGTCGCTGGATATCCCGACGACGCTCCCGAGCTCGGGATCGATCCCCGCCCCCAACGACAACTGGGTGATGGCGCATCTGGGCGCCGACGGGCAGACCAACGGTCCGTTCACGATGGGTTACTACGAGCGGGCCGACATCCCGTTTCACTTCGCCCTGGCCGAGAGCTTCACGATCTGCGACGGGTACCACTGCTCGCTGCTCGGTCCGACCTGGCCCAACCGGATGTATCTGATGACGGGTTGGAACGACCCCAACGGCACCGCCGGCGGTCCGATCATCACCAACGTCGTCCCGACCCCGCCATACAGCTGGACCACCTACCCCGAGCGCCTCGAGCAGGCCGGAATCAGCTGGCAGCTGTACCAGGAGGAGGACGACTACGGGACCAACGTGCTCGAGTACTTCCAGAGCTTTCAGGGCGCGAGCCCGGGCTCGGGACTGTACGAGCGCGGGCTGACGATCTCACAGCCGGGCAAGTTCGAGTACGACGCGGTCCACGACCAGCTGCCGACGGTCTCCTGGATCGTGCCGACCTCGGGCAAGTCCGAGCACCCGGCCTACCTGCCGGCAACCGGCGCCGATTGGATGGCGTCCAAGATCGAGGCGGTCGCGTCCAACCCCGATGTCTGGGCCAAGACGCTGTTCATCCTCAACTACGACGAGAACGACGGGCTGTTCGATCACGTCGTGCCGCCGCTGCCGCCGGTGGGCACCGCCGATGAGTTCGTCGACGGCCAGCCGATCGGCGGCGGCATCCGCGTGCCCTGCATCCTGATCTCGCCGTGGACCGTCGGCGGCTACGTCGCCACCGAGAACTTCGACCATACGTCGGTGCTGCAGTTGCTGGAGACGATCACCGGCGTGACCGAGCCCAACATCTCGGCCTGGCGGCGCCAGACGTTCGGCGATCTCACGTCCGCGCTCGGGATGGGCAGCGGCAAGCCGCAGAAGGCGCCGGCGCTGCCGGAGACCAGCAAGCGCTTCTGGCAGGCCGAGTACGAGGTCCAGAACCTGCCGGCGGCGACGCCTCCGGGCGCGATCCAGCCGTTCCCCAAGCAGGACAAGCACCGTCGGCCGCAGTGGGAGCAGGACGCCAAGCCCTTCAAGCACCGTTACAACGGCAAGCGCGCGATGCCGAACACGACCTCGCGCCTGATCGAGAACCGGACCAACCACGCCGGCGACTTCGAGCAGCTGCGCTACCGCGACTCGCAGTTCCCGGGCCTGATGGAAAAGCATCTCAACAAGCCGTTGAGCGCGACCGCGACCTACGCCTGGGTGCCGATGGTCGACGCCGGCGGGATCGCGATCATCGACGCCGCCGCGTTCACCTGGGTCCGCGCGATGGTCTCAGAGACCAACCCGTACGGGATCGCCGCCACGCCCGACGGCTCGAAGCTGTACGTGACCGAGTCGGGCACCAACCTCGTCTCCTCGTTCGAGGTCTCCTCGCTGGTCGGAGCTGCGAGCACGCAGGCGGGCGCGACGATCGTCGTGGGCGTCTACCCGCATGGCGTCGCCGTTTCGCCCGACGGGGCCCGCGCCTATGTCGCCAACACCGGTCCCGATGCGGGTCCCGGCGGCTCGGACTCGGTCTCGGTGATCAAGGTCAGCTCGGACACCGTGGTCGACACGATCAAGGTCGGGCAGGCGCCGCAGGTGGTGGCCGTCAGTCCCGACTCAAAGCGGGTGTTCGCCACCTGCTCGGAGGGCCTGTACGTCGCTGAGGCGGCCAGCGGCAAGGCCAAGCTCGCCACCAAGGAGTGCGCGCAGGCGCACGGCGTGGCCGCCTCGCCGGACGGCAAGTGGGTGTTCGTGGCCGACTCGCTCAACGATCGGGTGCTCGTGCTCGACGGTAAGGGCAAGCAGGTCGCCGGCCGGATCGCGGTTGGGGCGACGCCGTGGAACGTCGCGTTCACCCCAGACTCCTCGTCGGCCTATGTCACCAACTCGGGCGACGACACGGTCTCGGCGATCGACGTGAAGTCGGGAGCGGTGACCGGCACGATCTCGGTCTCGCGGATCCCGACCGGGATCTCGGCCAACGGCACCCAGATGTGGGTGACCGGCAACGTTTCGAGCACGGTCTCTGTGATCGACACCGGCTCGAACACGGTCCTCTCGACGGTCGAGCTGGGGATCAGCTCGGAGCCGATCTCGATCGCCTTCGCATAGGGGTTCCCGGCCCATGCTCTCACCCTCAGGTGGAGGGTGAGAGTGGGCCGCTACAGCGCGGCCGCTACCAGTGCACGCCGCGCGTGGCCTGCGCGAACGCGCGCTGCTCGGCGTCGTGAAGCCGGTCGCGCTTGCCGTCGTACTCCGGGAACAGCTGGTAGGCCCGGTTGACGATCAGGTCCTGCGCTCCCGGCGCGATCGCGTAGGTGAGCTGCCCGATGTTGCCCAGCGTCGTGCCCGTCCGCTTCGGCCGCTTGCGGATCGCCTCGGTGACCATCTCGGCGGCCTGCTCGGGGCTGAGCGTCGGGATCCGGTCATAGATCTTCGTCGGCGCGATCATCGGCGTCTTGACCAGCGGCATGTAGACGGTCGTCAGGTGCACGCCGTCGCCGATCACCTCGGGACCGATCGAGCGGCTGAACGCGTCGAGTGCGGCCTTTGAGGCCAGGTAGGCCGCGAAGCGGGGCGTGTTGACCTGCAGCCCGATCGAGGAGATGTTGACGATGTGCCCGAACCCACGCTCGCGCATGACCGGCAGCAAGTCGAGGATCAGCTTGACCGGCGCGAAGTAGTTGAGCTGCATCGTCCGCTGGTAATCGTGGAAGCGGTCGTAGGACCGGTCCACGGAGCGGCGGATCGACTTGCCGGCGTTGTTGACGAGGATGTCGACCTGGTCGTGGGCGTCGAGCACCTGCTCGGCCATCCGGTCGATGTCATCGACGTCGGTCAGATCGCACGGGTGCACGTCGGCGCGGCCGCCGAGCTCCTCGATCTGGATGGCCACCTCCTCGAGCTTGGATCGCGTGCGCGCGACCAGCAGGACGTGAGCCCCGGCGGCGCCGAGCTTCAGCGCGGTCGCCTCGCCGATCCCCGACGAGGCGCCGGTGACCAGGATCGTCCGCCGCCTGACCGCGCCCGGCAGTGAGTCGGCGAGCAGGCCGCCGGCGCCGGGGATCCGCTTGCCGAGCGAATGCAGCGTGCGGACGCCGTCGATCGCGAGGTCGGTGAGGTCGGGAGCCACGGCGCGAGCATATAGATCGCCCAGCCCGCCGGGGAACGGCTGACTCAGCGCCGCGAGCTCAGTCGCTTGATCAGTACCTCGACGGAGCGCTCGAGCTGGGGGATCGTCGCCCGGTCAACACTGGCGATCCCGACCTTGTGATTGACCCACTGGTTGATCTCGCGGTGGCTCGAGCCGTCGCGCCGGCGCAGCTCGGACACGAGCCGGTGGCGCTCCTCGCGCAGTCGGGCCCGCCGCTCGAAGGCCGGCGCGGTGGCGGCCTGACGGTCCGCGAGGCCCGGCTCGGGTTCGGGCTCGGGCTGGGGCTGGGGCTGGGGTTCGGGCTCGGTCGAGGCCGTCTGCCAGCGGGTGGGCGCGGGCGCGACTGGCTCGGCGCCCCCGAACAGCGTCAACTGCGAGGCGACGTCAGCGGCCAGCGGCACGAACTCGGGCGTCGGCGACGGCTCGCTCTCGCGGCGCTGCGCTCGCTCGTCATCGAGCGCGGCCGGATCGCTCTCGCCGTGGCGTCGCAGCGGCGCGCTCAGCTCGCGCTCGATCGTGCTCGCATGGTCGCGCAGCACCGGGTCGGCCGGTACGTATAGCCAGCTCGGCTCCCGCGGGTGGCTCGGGATCACGCGCACGAACCGGCCGACGATCTGGCGGAAGATCATCGGCGTCTTGGCCGCGGTCGCATACACACCGACCCGCAGGCGGGGGATGTCGACCCCTTCGGAGACCATGTTGACGGCGACGATCCACGGGGCGGTGGAGCGAGTGAACTCGGCCAGCCGTGTGGCCGAGCGCCTGTCGTCGTGGAGCACCACCACCGGCGTGTGGCCGGTGGCGTCGTGCAGCAGCTTGGCGATCTGCCGGGCGTGCGCGGAGTCGGCGGCGACGACCAGACCGCCGGCATCGCGGTGGCCGTCCTGGCGGGTCGTGCGCAGCCTCGCGTCGGCCTCGCGCAGGATTCGCGGCAGCCCCTCGGGCAGCTCGGTCGAGATCGCCGTGCGGTAGCGGCGGCTGGCCTCGCGGGTCGACAGCACCGTCTCAAACCCGGCCTCGACCACGTCATCGCCGGACTGCCACGAGAGCGTGCCGTCGTAGGCGACGAACCGGACCGGGCGGCAGACCCCGTCGGCAACCGCCTCGGCGTACGTGAACGCGACGTCGGGCTCGGCGACACCGTCGGCGTCGTAGCTGACCCCCGGGATCGGGGTCGCGTCGGAGCGAAACGGCGTGCCGGAGAGCAGCAGCCGGCGGTCGCTGGCCGCAAACGCGGTCGCGAACGCCTCGCCCCAGGTCAGCTCCTCACCGAGGTGGTGGGCCTCGTCGGTGATCACCAACGTGTCCCGCGGCAGCGCGGCGGCCCAGCGCTTGGGCGCTCGCGCGACCCGGGCGTAGGTGACGGCAACGCCGTGGAAGCCCGCCGGCGGTCGCGGCGAGGCGTGATCGGGGGCCAGATCGAGCCCGAGTCGGTCGGCCGCACGCGCCCACTGGCGCGTCAGCGGCGCCGTCGGGCACGCGACCACAACTGCGCTTGCCCGCCCGTCGGCCAGTTGGGTCCGCGCGAACTCGAGCGCCGGCCGCGTCTTGCCGGCGCCGGGCGCGGCGGAGATCAAAAATGGCCGCCGAGGATCGCGCTGCCAGAGCTCGAGCTGGGCAAGCGCGCGCCGCTGCCAGCCGCGCAGCGCGGTCGTCTCCGATCGGCGTCTGAGGGCAGCGGGCACGGGTCGGGCATCGTGCACGACGCGGCGGACGACAGCGGATGGGTGCCATCCACATCATCTGCGAACATGTGTTCGTATGGTTGCCTGTGTGCTGATCCCCCGCTTCGAGCTGACGACCGCCCTCGGCGACCGCTCCGAACTGCTGCGCGGCCCGGTCGCGCTCGCGCCTGAGGCGGGTGGGGTCCAGCAGGTCGGAGAGGTGTCGCTGGCGGCCGAGGCGTTCGGCATCCATCCGCGGATGCGGCTCGGCGAAGCGCTCTCGCGATGCCCGGAGCTGACGCTGGTGGCGCCCGATCCGGCCGGTGTCGCCGACTCGTGGGAGCGGCTGCTGGTGCGGCTGGAGTCGATCGGCGCGGCGGTCGAGCCCGAACGTCCGGGGCTCGCGTGCTTTGCGGCCGACGGGTTGCTGCGTTTGTACGACGGGATCGAGGGGGTGCTGCGGGCGGTTCGCGTGGCGCTGCGGATCCCGGTGCGGCTCGGCGTCGCGCCGTCCCGGTTCGCCGCGGTCGCGGCGGCCGGCCGGGCGCGGTCGCGGCGGCCCGAGATCGTCGGGCGTGGCCCGGGCCTGCGGCGGGGTGGGGTTGGCGGTCTCAACCGGATGGCCGATGCCGATCGTCTCGGGCGGGGCGGGTCTGGCGGTCTCAGCGGGATGGCCGATGCCGATCGCGAGCTCGCGCGCGCGTACCTGGCGCCGCTGCCGGTGGCGCTCTTGCGGGCGCGGCCGGCGCTGGCGGAGCTGCCCGAGGCGCTCGAGCGGCTCGGGATCCGGACGCTCGGTGAGCTGGCGGCGCTGGCGCCGGCGGCGCTCGCGGATCGGTTCGGCCGGCTCGGGCTGATCGCACACGAGCTCGCCGGCGGCGGCGACAGCGGGCTGTCACCGCGGCTTGCCAGTGAGTACGTGCGCGAGTCGCTGGACCTGCCCGAGGCGGCCTCGGGGATGCAGCTCGAGCGCGCGCTCGGGCTGCTGATCGATCGCCTGCTCGCGCGCCGCGAGCGGCGTGGTCGGACGCTGCGCTCGGTCGTGATCTCCGCGGCACTGGTCGAGCAGGGTGGTACCTGGCGTGAGCAGATCGTGTTCCGGGAGGCGCTGTCGGATCCCGCCCGGATGCGGCTCGCGCTGGCGCCGCGGCTGGCGTCGATGCCCGCGCCTGCCGAGCGTCTGCGGCTCGCCGTCGAGCGGTTCGGGCCGCCGGCCGCCGATCAGCGCACGCTGCTCGACGATCCCGCGGCGGCGCGCGCCGCACGGTTGCGTGACGCGATCCGCCAGGCACGCGTTGCCGCCGGCCCCGAGGCGGCGATGCGGGTGCTCGAGGTCGATCCCGGATCCCGCTTCCCGGAGCGACGGGCGGTGCTGGCGCCGTTTGAGGGCTGATCGTGCGCGCTGTGAATACCGGCCAAAGTTTGCGGGTGATCGTGCGCGCTGCGAATACTGGCCGAGGTTTGCGGGTGATCGTGCGCGCTGCGAATACTGGCCGAGGTTTGCGGGTGATCGTGCGCGCTGCGAATACTGGCGAATCACTGGGGATAGTCCCCACCTTTTCGCCTGTATTCGGCCTGTTCATGCCAGATCATCCGATCGGCCGGCGTTGGGCGACTGCACGCCTGGATCACCCGATCGGCCGGCGTTGGGCGGCTGCACGCCTGGATCGCCCGATCGGCCGGCGTTGGGCGGCTGCACGCCTGGATCGCCCGATCGGCCGGCGTTGGGCGGCTGCACGCCTGGATCGCCTGATCGACCGGCGATATCCGGTGCCGCGCAGGAGGGCCGCATGTCCGGGCCCCGCCGCCTGAGCGTTCCAGCCCGGGTCGCGGTTCGGGCCGACGATCACGGCCGGCCGCTTGTGGTCGACGGGCGTGAGGTCGATGCGGTTCGCGAGTCCTGGCTGATCGAGGACCGCTGGTGGACCGAGAAGCCGTTGCGCCGCTTCTATTGGGAGATCGTCACGGTCGATGGTCGCGACGAGGTGGTGTTCTGCGATCTGCGCAGCGGGAGGTGGTGGCGACAGCGTTGATCGAGCTTCGACGGCGCGATGCCGGCCCGATGGTGCCGCCCGCTGGCGCCGCCCCGCTGGCGCCGCCCCGCTGGCGCCGTGGCGCCGCCCGATCGCATCCCTTGGCGATTCGGATCGCCCAGCAGCACTACATCACCAACCGAGCGCGAAGCTCACGCCGCCCGTCCACTCTAATTACACAAAAATTGTATAAAGATGACACATCATCTGCGCATACCGATCGCGAGCGGGTCGGCACGTCTGAGGTACTCCTGCAGCAACGGGTTGACGATTCGCCACTGCCCGCGGCGAACGTGCTCGATGATCCCGGCCCGTTCGAGCAGGGTCAGCACGCGGCTGCGGATCGCCGGTGACAGCCGCTTCGGCGGCGGGTTGCCCTCGGCGACGGTACGCGCGACCAATAACGCGTTCTTGTGCAGGCGCCGGATCGACTCGACCGACTGCTCGAGCGTTGCGTTGTCGAGCTTCAGCGCTGCCTCGAAGCCGAGCGTGACGAGATCGATGTCGACCTCCGGCTGCTGCAGTTGGGCGCAGAGCAGGTGCGTCTGCTGGGCGATCAGCATCGTCGCGCGGGGATGCCCGCCGCCGAGCTCGACGAGCCGCTCCAGGGCCAGCGGTCCGATCGTCCGCTCGTCGGCGGCGAACCGCTCCGAGAGGCCCTCGCGCCAGGCCGACGCCGGGATCGGTCGCAGATCGTGAAAGCCGCCGAAGCCGCTGAACGCGCGTCGCCCAGGGGCGAACAGGTCGCGCATCACATGCTCGAGGCTGCCGGCAAACAGGTAGCTGACACTCGTGCTGCGCTGAAAGATCGCGCGCATCCGCTTGGTCACCTGGTCGGGATCGCCGTAGGGCCGGCGCTCTCCGGCGAGTTCCTGGAACTCATCGACGAACAGGACCAGGCGCTTGCCGTCGGCGACGGCGACGCGCTCGGGCAGCTCCAGCGCGAGATCGAGGGCGCGCTCGGGGTCCTCGGCTGCCAGCCCGGGCGTCAGCGCGAGCTCGATCGCCTCGCCCAACTGACTCTGCAGCTTGAGCATCGCCGTCGCCTGGGCCGCGCCCAGCGCTGCGCGCCCCAGCTCGCGAGCGCGACGGACGATTCGATGCGCGGTCGAGCGATTCGCGATCACCGCCAGCGCCAGCGCCTCGGCGAACTCGGCCGCGTCGGCGATCCGGAACAGATCGAGCGAGACCGTGTAACAGCCTCGGCGCCGAGCGCGATTGATCGCCGCCTGGCAGACGCTGGTCTTACCGGTCCGGCGCGGTCCGGCGACGATCAGGTTGGTCGCGCCCAGCAGCGCCGCGGCGATCTCATCGACGTCGTCGCGGCGGCCGATCATCTGGCTGGCCGGGATCGGCGAGTCCGTTGGGAACAGGTCGCCGCTCGCCTGGTGTGAGGCCATCATTCCAATTAATATTACACACTATTCGTGTAATAAAAACCCACAAAGAATGTAATGAATAGAGCAGCGAGAACAGCGAGGCCGACGAGCCCATCGCTCGCCTAGTGGGTCATCCGGGGCCGATGTTTCGGGTGCAACGTCTGCGGGAGGCCCACTAGATTGGCGGCGTGGCGATCTCGCCCTACCTACGTCAGATCCGCGAGCGGATCGGGCACGAGCTGCTGCTGATCCCCGCCGTCACGGTGCTGATCTGGGACCAGCATGGCCGCCTGCTGCTCGCCCGGGGTGCCGAGACCGGCACCTGGCAGGCGATCGGCGGCGGCGTCGAGCCGTTTGAGTCGCCTCAGGACGCGGCCCGCCGCGAGACCGAGGAGGAGGTCGGGTTGACGGTGGCGCTGACCCGGATCCGCGCCGTGATCGGCGGCCCCGAGTTTGTCCTGACCTACCCGAACGGCGACCGGGTCGCGTTCGTCGCGACCGTGTTCGACGGCCGCGTGATCGGCGGCGTGCCGCGGCCCGACCATGACGAGATCGCCGAGGTCGGGTGGTTCACGCCCGCCGAGCTGGCCGCCGGCGCCCGCCGGGTGCCCGATCCCGCCGCGGATCAGCGCGACGAGACGCTGCCGGCGCTGCTGCGCTCGATCCTCGCGGCCGCCGGCGTGATCGCCGAGATCCCGACCGCTCGTGACTGACCGCGGCCAAGGTCGATACCGAGAACCCGATCGCGGCCCGCTGCTGCTCGGCGACTCGTGAGGAGCGCGGTGGCGGGTCCGTAGACTCGCCGGAATGGCGCACCACATGCAGCCCGGCCGCGTCGCGGTCGGTACCTGGTCGGGCGGTCGCTTCATGCACTTCGGGGAGCCGATCGACGACGAACGGTTCCAGCGGCTGATCGCCCCCGGCGACGGCATCGACACCGTGATCACCGCCGACGTGTACGGCACCGGCGAAGCGGACGCGATGCTCGGCCAAGCGCTCGCAGCCGGCGGCGCCAGCCGTGACAGCTACTGCGTCGTCGGCGCCGTCGGTCACGACTTCTATGACGGCGAGCGCAACGGCCCGAAGGGGTTCCCGCGGTTCACCGACCCGTCGCTGCGCAAACCGAGCGGATACGCCGACTATCTGAGGATGGCGACCGAGCGCAGCCTGCAGCGCTGCGGGATCGACCGCTTTGACCTGCTGCTGCTGCACAACCCCGACCGGATCGGCTACACGCACGCGAGCGTCTGGGAGGGGATGGCCGCGCTGCGCGATGCCGGTCTGACGTCGATGATCGGGGTCGCGCCCGGTCCCGCCAACGGCTTCACGCTCGACCTGATCGACTGCCTCGAGCGCTACGGCGAGCTGCTCGACTGGGCGATGATCATCCTCAACCCGCTCGAGCCGTGGCCCGGCGAGCTGGTGCTCGACGCCGTCGCCGCGGCCAACGTCAGCCTGATCACCCGGGTGGTCGACTACGGCGGACTGTTCTTCGACGACCTGCTCCCGGGCGCGGAGCTCGCCCGCGGCGATCACCGCGGCTTTCGGCCCGCCGGCTGGATCGAGGCCGGCCGCGAGCGGATCGCGCCGATGCGCCCGATCGCCCGGCGAAACGAGCTGACCCTGATCCAGCTCGCCTGCCAGTGGAACCTCGCACACGGCCCGGTCGCGTGCACGGCGCCGACGCTGATCCAAGAGGTCGGTCCCGACGCCCGCTCGATCGAGCACAAGCGCGCCGAGCTGGCGGCGCTGCCGGCCGCTCAGCGCCTGGCCGACGACGACGTCGCGGCGATCCGGGCGCTCGGCGACAACACCGGCTCGATGGCACTGAAGGGCGCCAACCCCGAGTTCGAGGGCGACGAGCAGCCCGACCGCTGGACGCTCGACGAGCAGCTGCGCTCGGTCGCCGCCCGCTGGCGGATCGAGCCCGAGCGCGACCTCGGTCAGCGGGTGGCGGCATGAGCTACTCGCTGACCGGCACCTGCAACTGCGGCGCGGTCCAGTTCGAGCTGACCGAGCCGCTGCTCGAGGCCGGCTACTGCCACTGCACCCGCTGCCAGCGCCGCACCGGGACGGCCGCATCGCCGAACGGTCGCGTCGCTCCGGATGCGTTCCGGATCCTCCGCGGCGAGGACCGGCTGCGGTCCTGGCCCCCGCCCGACGGCGCCGAGAAGTTCTTCTGCGGCGACTGCGGCTCGGCGATGTTCTCGCGCAACGCCGAGGGCGGGGTGGGGGTCCGGCTCGGCGTGCTCGACGGCGACCCGGGCGTGCGGCCCGCCGCGCATCAGTTCACGGCCGATGCGGCGTCGTGGGAGTCGATCCCCGACGACGGCCTGCCGCGCCACCCCGAAGGCACGCCGCGCTAGCGAGCTGGCGGGCGGCTTACTTCTTGGGCCCGGTGCCCGCTTCGGGATCGTCGATGTGCCAGTGCATCTGCTGGCACGGGTCCTCGATCCCCAGCGCGGCGCGGACGTTGATCCACGCTCCGTAGCGGAAGAACTCCTCGACGCGCTCGTCGTCGGCGCCCGACAGCTGCTTGACCTGCGCGATCAGCCGCTCGTGGGCGGCGCGCACGCGCGGGCGGATCTTGTCGTCGCCGCAGGCCGCATAGGCGTGCTGCTGGAGCAGCAGCACGTCGCGGTTGGCGTCCAGCTGGTCGATGTAGGCGTTGGCCATTGGGGCCAGCGCGGTGAAGTCGGGCAGCGCGACCGCCGGGTCGAACGTCGCGGCGGCGTCGGCGAGCAGCGAGTGGACGTTTTCAAAGCACCGCTCGACGGCCTGCAAGAACAGCTCTCGCTTGGAGCCGAACAGGGTGAACACGTACGGCTGGGCGACGCCCACGTTTCGGGCGATCCGGTCCACGGGCGTGCCGTGGTAGCCGGTCTCGGCGAACTCGTGCAGCGCCGCCTCGATCAGCGCGTCCCGGCGCTCGGATGCCGGAACGCGCTGACGGGTCTCACTCGAGTCCTGGGAGGTGATCGCCATCTCGACTCGATCCTACGGGATGCTCAGGCCGTGACCGGTTCGATCGTCGCCCGACCACGCTCGTCGGCTTCCACCTGCGCCTGCTCGAGTGCCGTCTGACGGCTGTTGAACGGGAATGCGAGCGCCACCAGTGCGCCGGCGGCCATCACCCCCGCGCCGACCCAGATCGCCGGTGTCAGCCCATCGACGAATGCCTGCGGTGACGTGTAGCCGCCGTGCGAGGTGAAGATCGTCGACAGCACCGCGATCCCGAGCACGCCGCCGAGTTCGCGGATCGTGTTGGTCGCGCCTGACGCCTGACCGGCCTGGTCGGAGTGCACCGATGCCAGCACCGCGTTTGCCGACGGCGCGAACACGAGCGCCATCCCGGTCCCCGCGAGCAGGAACGGGCCGATCATGCTGGCGTAGCTCATCGTCGCGCTGGCCTCGAGTGCCAGCCATCCGAGCGCGGTCGCCTGCAGCCCGAGCCCGGCGACCATGAACGCGCGGGCGCCGAACCGCTCGGAGAAGATCCCGGCGAACGGGGCGACGACCATCGTCGCGCCGGTCCAGACCAGCAGCTTGACCCCGGCCTCCAGCGGCGAGTTGCCGAGCACGTTCTGCATGAACTGGGTGAGGAAGAAGATCGACCCGAACATGCCGAAGTACATCGACAGCGAGACGACGTTGGTGACGGTGAAGCTGCGCTTGGCGAAGAACTCCATCGGCAGCATCGGCGCCTCGCTGCGCAGCTCGTTGATCACGAATGCGATCACCAGCGCCGCCCCGGCGACGAGCGCGACGATCACCTCAGCCGAGCCCCAGCCGAGCGACTGGCTGCGGACCAGCCCGTAGACGATTCCGAACAGCCCAGCGGAGCCCAGCGCCAGCCCGGATAGGTCCAGGCGCCGGTTCGGGCCGTGGCTCTCGGTGAGTCGCACGGCGGCGAGCGCCACCAGTGCCACCCCGATCGGGACGTTGATCCAGAACACCCAGTGCCAGGAGGCGAGCTGGGTCATCGCGCCGCCGACCAGCGGTCCGAGCGCGACGGCGATGCCGCTGATCCCCGACCAGATGCCGATCGCCAGACCGCGGCGATCGGGCGGGAACGCGTCGGCCAGCAGCGTCAGCGTCAGCGGCGTCGCGATCGCGGCGCCGACGCCTTGGACGGCGCGTGCGGCGATCAGCGCGCCGGCCGTCGGGGCCAGCGCCGATCCGGCCGAGGCGACCGTGAACAGCGCGATTCCCGCGATGAACATCCGTTTGCGCCCGAACCGGTCGCCGAGCGCGGCGCCGGTCAGCAGCAGCACGGTGTAGGCGAGCGTGTAGGCGTTGACGGTCCACTCGAGCGCCTGGATCGAGGCGCCGAGGTCGCGGTGGATGCTCGGCAGGGCGACATTCACCACGAGGTTGTCGAGCACGACCATGAACAGCCCGAGTGAGACGATCCCCAGGGTCCAAGCGCGCTTGCGTGAGTCCGACATACTGATAAGCCTCCAGGTGATTAGTGACTACTAACTAACTTGGCGAGGAAATTAGCAGTGACTAATCAAAAGTCAAGGCCAATTTTCTTGGATTTGTGTTTCGGCCGTGGCGGGATCGGCGTGGCTGCCATCGGGCGACTGCCGCGGCTGGCCGCCAGGTCTTGTATTCGTGAGTTGGCGAAATAAGTTCTGGTAGCCAGGTGCCAGCGGAAATCGACCACCTCGACGACTGCCTGCGCGTGTTGGCGCACCACACGCGCCGGGCGATCCTGCGGCTCACGCTGGCCGGCGAGATGCCGGGAGCGGCTCGCCGAGACGCTTGGGATCGCGCCGGCGACGGCGTCCGAGCATCTCCGGGTGCTGCGCACGACCGGTCTGGTGCGGCTGCAGGCGTCGGGGACACAGCGGCGCTATCGAGCCGACCCGGAGCGGGTCGAGGCCGTGATCGCCGCGCTGCGCCTGGACCTCCAGATCGACGATTGAAAGGAACGTTCATGCCCGCTCGCATCGCTCACTTCGAAATCCAGGGACCCGATGACACCGGCGTCGCGGCGTTCTACCGCGAGCTGCTCGACTGGCCGATCCAGTCGCGCGGCGAGGGCTATTCGATGGTCGACCGGGAGGCGGCCGGGATCGGCGGTGCGATCACCGACGCCGACGAGCGGCGCGTCGTGCTCGGCGTGACGGTTGCCGATCTCGACGCCGCCGTCGCGCGCGTCGCCGCGCTCGGCGGCGCGGTGCTGATGGAGCCGACCGACAACGGCTGGGTCACGAAGGCACTGGTGACCGACCCCGCCGGCAACCAGCTGTCGCTGATCGCTGGTGGCCCGTCGAGCGGGGGCTAGCGGGCCGCAGCGATGCGTCGGGACCATATGCGAACATATGTTCGTGACCTACGTGGAGCTTCACGCGCACTCGGCGTTCTCGTTTCTGGACGGGGCGTCGCTGCCCGACGAGCTGGTGCCGACCGCGCTGGCGCTGGGTCACGAGGCGATGGCGCTGACCGATCACAACACGGTCTCGGGCTCGATGGAGTTCGCGGTCTCGGCGCGGGCGCTGGGGCTGAGGCCGATCCACGGAACCGAGCTCGATCTCGACGATGGCCGACATCTGACGTTGCTGGTCGCAGACGGTCGCGGCTGGTCGAACCTCTGCAGGCTGCTCACGTGCGCGCACGCGCACACGCGGGACGGGCGGCCGGGAGCGCCGCCGTCTGACCCGTCGGTAGCGCTGGAGACGGTGCTGGCATGTTCGGAGGGGCTGGTCTGTCTCAGTGGCTGCGCGCTGCACGGCGTGCACGATGAGGCCGGTCTGCGGCGGTTGCGAGAGGCATTCGGCCCCGACCGGCTCCGGGTCGAGCTGCAGCGGCCGTTGCTGTCAGACGACCGCGCCCGCAACCGCCGGCTGGCGTCGCTGGCACGGCGGCTCGAGTTGCCGTGCGTGGCGACCGGCGACGTGCACGCGCACATCCGCGCGCGGGCGCCGCTGCAGGACGCGTTCGTGGCGGTGCGCACGCACACCGCGCTGGATTCGTCGGAGCCGTTGCGCCGCGGCAACTTCAGCCACGTACTCGCCTCGCCGCAGGAGATGGAGCGACGTTTCGCCGAGTATCCGGAGGCGATCGCCGAGACGGCCGAGTTGGCCCAGCGGCTGCGATTCGAGCTCGATCACGACCTCGGCTACCGGTACCCGGGCGCCGAGGACATCGACGCGACGCGCACGCTCACGGAGCTGTGCGGCGCGCTGATCGGCGATCGCTACGCGTCGGGGTCGGCCGAGCTGGCAGTGCGGGCGCGGTCACGCCTGCAGGAGGAGCTGCGGATCATCGAACGGCTCGGGCTGGCGGGCTTCTTTCTGCTGCATCACGACATGTTGCAGTTGGCGCGCGAGGTCGCGGTCGAGGTGCGCGGCCCGGACTCGGCCCGGGCGCTGCTGCCGCCGGGGAGGGGCCGGGGATCGAGCGTGTCCTCGATCGTGTGCTTCTTGACCGGGCTGTCACATGTCGACCCGGTCGCCAACGAGCTGCTGATCGGCCGCTTCCTCAACGAGGAGCTGACCTCACTGCCCGATATCGACCTCGACTTCCCACGTGACATCCGCGAGCGGCTGATCCCGCGCGTGCACGAGCGCTACGGCCATGACCGCTCGGCGCTGGTCGCCGCGTTTCCCACCTACCGCGCCCGGGGCGCGATCCGTGAGCTCGGCAAGGTGCTGGGTCTGCCGCCGGGCGAGATCGAACGGGTCGCGCGCGGCTCGGAGGGATGGAGTGCGAAGGAGGTCGGCTCCGACATCACTGGCGCGGGTCGCGGCGAGCTGACCGGCCGCTGGGCGTGGCTGGCGCGATTGGCACAACAGGCGCACGGGCTGCCGCGACACCTGTCCCAGCACTCGGGCGGGATGATCGTCGCGACCAGGCCGCTGATCGACTGCTGCCCGATCGTGCCGGCGGCGATGGAAGGTCGCCAGATCGCGATGTGGGACAAGGACTCGTGTGCCGACGCGGGCTTTCTGAAGATCGACCTGCTCGGGCTCGGGATGCTGTCGGCGGTCGAGCGAGCGGTATCGATGATCGCCGAACTCCGCGGCAAGCGAGTCGACCTGGCGCGGATCTCCTACGACGACCCTGCCGTCTACGAGGTGATCCAGGAGGCCGATACGACCGGCGTGTTCCAGATCGAGAGCCGCGCCCAGATGGCCTCGCTGCGACGCACGCGGCCCGAGACTCTGCAGGACATCACGATCCAGGTGGCGATCGTCCGGCCGGGGCCGATTCAGGGTGGTGCCGTGAATCCCTACATCGCCCGCAAGCAGCGACTGCGTGAGGACCCGTCGTTTGAGGTTCCCTACGAGCACCCGGTGCTCGAGGAGGTGCTGTCGGAAACGCTCGGGACGATCATCTTCCAGGACCAGGTGCTGGAGGTCTCGATCGCGTTCGCCGGGTTTTCGGTCGGCGAGGCCGAGGGGCTGCGGCGGGCGATGAGCCGCAAACGTTCGGATGCTGCGATCGAGGCCTACCACGAGCGGTTCGTGGCGGGAGCGCGGCGCAAGCACGGGGTCGATGCAGAGCTCGCCGAGCGAGTGTTCGAGATGGTCAAGGGGTTCTCGGGGTTCGGGTTCCCGAAGGCCCATGGCGCCGCATTCGGGCTGCTGGCCTACCAGTCGACCTGGCTGCGGGTCCATTACGCGCCCGAGTTCCTGTGCGCGCTGCTCAACGAGCAGCCGATGGGCTTCTATCCGCCGGACTCACTCGTGCATGAGGCGCAGCGCCATGGGATGGAGGTGCTCGCGCCCGACGTCAACGAGTCAGACGTCGAGTGCGACGTCGTGCTCTCGCCCGAGCCGCGGGTGCGGATCGGACTCGGCTACATCCGTGGTGCCCGTCGCGAAGAACTTGAGCAGCTGGTCGCGGCGCGCCGGCGCGGCGGCCCGTTTCGCAGCCTCTCGGATCTCGCGTCGCGGGCGGGTGCGGGCGCCGATGCGCTGTCGCTGCTGGCGTGGTCGGGCGCCTGTGACGCGCTCGCGCTCGCGGACGCGGCGAGGGGCGCGGACGCGGGCGTGGGCGTGGACGTGGACGTGGCGAGGGAGGCGGGCGCGGCGGATACCTCTTTGTTGAGCGGGCGGTTGGCCGAAAAAGAACCTATAGATGCTGGAATCGGCCAATCGCCCGATCGGGGCTCGGCCCGGCGGCTGGCGCTGTGGCAGCTCGGGGTGATGACGCCGGGCCGGCGGGTGCCGGGCGGGACCCAGCTGGCGCTGGCGCTCGAGCTGCCGTCGCCGCCGTCGCTGCCGCGGCTGTCGGAGTGGGAGCGGATGCTCGCCGACTACGACACGGTCGGGTTGACGACGCGGACCCATCCGCTGGCGCTGCTGCGCGAGCGACTCGGTGCCGGGGTCGTCTCGAGCGCCGATCTGGAGCGCTTGGAGCACGGCCGGCGGGTCCGGATCGGCGGGCTGGTGGTCGCCCGCCAGCGTCCCGGCACCGCCTCCGGGGTCGTGTTCATCCTGCTCGAGGACGAGTACGGGACGATCAACCTGGTCGTCCCGCCGCCGGTCTACGAGCGTCACCGGCTAACGGTCCGGACCGAGCCGCTGATGCTCGTCTCGGGCAAGCTCGAGAAGTTGCCGGCAGCCGGCGGTGCGATCAACGTGCTGGTCGACACGGTCGGCTCGATCGACGCTCCCGACCGGGTGCTCGCCGAGATCAAGGACTTCTCGATGCTCGACGAGCAGGTTCGCCGCGGCCTGGCAGAGCAACGGGCGGCCGCGGCGGCCGGCGCCGACGAGGCCGGCGAGCGGGGCGGCGTCGCCGAGGATTTCCGGGCGGTTGCGCCGCCCGTGATGAGCTTCGCATCGGGGCGGCGGCGATGACCGGCGCAGCACGCGCGGGCCGCGCTCACCGCGGCGTCCAGCGGCGTGGCGCGATAAGGTGCCGACCGCATGGTCATCGTCGTCGTCCTCGCGATTGTCCTGATTTTCGTGCCGCTCCTGCTGTGGGGCCTGAACCGGGTGCGCACGAACCGTTCCGAGCCATCCAAGTCGGCCGACGGACGCGGTTCGAACACGGTGACGGGGATCGCGTTCGTGCTGGTGACGCTCGGTTTCGGGATCGCGCTGCCGCTGGTCATGTTGCACGGCAACGTCGCCAACGCGAGCAAGCAGGTCGGCGGCGTCCGTCTCACCGCGGAGGCCAAGACCGGCCGGCTGCTGTTCGGCGAGCACTGCGCCGTCTGTCACACGCTTGGTGCCGCGAACGCGATCGGCAAGGTCGGGCCGAACCTCGATCTGCTCCGGCCCGATCGGACGACGGTGCTGCATACGATCGCCAACGGCTGCCTGCCGAATGCCTCGGGCGCCGATCAGAGCGAGACCTGCCTCGGCTACGGCGTGATGCCGTCCGAGGTGGTCACCGGCCAAGACGCCCAGGACGTGGCGAGCTTCGTGGCCGAAGCCGCCGGTCACTGAGCGCGTTTCGCCGCAGATTGGTTGTCGCGCGCCCGCGCGGGAAGCGCGGGGGTATGAGCTCGTCCGCGCCGAGGCTTATGTTCAGCCGGGCGATGCGATCGCAATCCCGCGCCTGCGCCAATCGGTTTCGCGCTGCCGGGGCCACGCGATCGCCGCGCATCGCCGCGCGGTTCATCGACAACGCTGATCTGCGGCTTAGGCCGGCGCGTACAACGTGTTAAGGCAACATGAAGCGCTTGTGGCAAGACCGCACAAGTCGCTACGCTTATGAAGGGTAAGCAGGTGTTCAAGTGAAAGCGAAGCCGATCCGGCCTTGCCACCCCAGATCGTTTGGCGGTCAGCGATGAAGAACTCGATGAGCAGATTCCAGATCCACGACGACCTGACGGCGCCCGAGGGCTCGGCCACAGTGCTGCGCGGCGCGCTGTCCGCCGGCGCGCAGCTGCCCAACTTCCTCGGCGTGCTGGCCGGATCGCCGGCGGCGCTGCGTGCCTACGCCCGGTTTCGCTCCGAGCTGCGGCACGGCACGCTGACGCTCGCGACGCTTGAGCGGATCGCGCTGGCGGTCGCCGAGCATTACCAGTCCGAGCCCGGTATCGCGATGCATTCGCGTGCGGCCCGCGGAGTCGGGCTGGCGCTCGACGAGGTCGCGCTGGCGCGGCGGTTCAGCTCCAAGGACGAGCGTGAGGCGGCGCTGCTGCGATATCTGCAGGCGCTGTTGACCGACGGCCGGCCGGCGATGTACCTGCACGAGGAGGCACGCGAGGCCGGCTGGGAGGACGAGCAGATCCTCGAGGCGATCGCGGCGGTCTCGCTGGAGTCGTTCTCGGCGATGATCAACGTCGCCGGCGAGGTGCCGGTCGACGCGTCCAGCGACGCGACCCGGACGCTCGAGGCGGCCTGACGATCACGGCGCGGCCGGCGCCCGCACGGATAAGCTGCATATGGCGATGGGGACCGACACTGGCACCGGCGATCGGACCCGCGCGCGCGACGTCGCCGAGCAGGTCACGCAGCGCCCGGCCGGCGGTTGCTGCCCGCTGTACCACGAGGCCGTCGAGCTTGTCGGGCGGCGTTGGACGGGCGCGATCCTGAGCGTGCTGATGGATGGGCCGCTGCGCTTCTCCGAGGTCGCGCAGGCGATCCCCGAGCTGTCGGATCGGCTGCTGTCTGAGCGCCTGAAGGAGCTCGAGGCGCGTGGGCTGGTGAACCGGACGGTCGTCCCCGGCCCGCCGCTGCAGGTCCGCTACGAGCTGTCGGAAATGGGCTCAGAGCTCGAGCCCGCGCTCAGCGAGATCGAGCGCTGGGCCAGACGCTGGCTTGGCGGCTGAGCCGATCTCGCGGCGCGCGTCGTGGGCGAGAGATATCGTTCGCGCGCGATGAGCGAGCAGCCGCTGACCGCCGACGACGTGCTCGCGCACGTCGCCGAGCACAAGATCCGGTTCGTGCGGCTGTGGTTCACCGACATCCTCGGGCAGCTGAAGGCATTCTCGGTCAACACGACCGAGCTGGCGGACGCGTTCGAGGGCGGGATGGGGTTCGACGGTTCCTCGATCACCGGCTTCAACGCGATCGAGGAGTCCGACATGATCGCCCAGCCGGATCCCTCGACGTTCGTGCAACTGCCGTGGCGCCCCGACGAGGCCGGCGTCGCGCGAATGTTCTGCGACATCCTGACCCCGGAGCGCACGCCCTACGAGGGTGACCCGCGCCACGTGCTGCGCCGCGCGATCAAGCGCGCCGAGGACATGGGGTTTGACCACTTCTACGTCGGCCCGGAGCTCGAGTACTTCTACTTTCGCGATGCGAAATCGACCGAGGTGCTCGACGAGGGCGGCTACTTCGATCTGACCACGCTCGACGCCGGCTCGGACCTGCGGCGCGAGACCGTGCTGGCGCTCGAGCAGCTCGGAATCCACACCGAGTACACCCACCACGAGGTCGGCCCCAGCCAGCACGAGATCGACATGCGCTACGCCGACGCGCTGAAGATGGCCGACGACTGCATGACCTATCGGATCACGGTCAAGGAATACGCGATGAAGTACGGGCTGCACGCGACCTTCATGCCCAAGCCCCTGTTCGGCGAGAACGGCTCCGGGATGCACACCCACCAGTCGCTGTTCAAGGGTGACGAGAACGCCTTCTACGACCCCGACGACGAGTACTTCCTGTCCGACGTCGGCAAGGCGTTCATCGCCGGTCAGCTGCGCCACGCGCGCGAGATCAGCGCGATCTTCGCCCAGTGGGTCAACTCCTACAAGCGGCTCGTGCCCGGCTACGAGGCGCCGGTCTACGTCGCGTGGTCACGCCGTAACCGGTCCGCGCTGGTCCGCGTCCCGCTCTATCACCCGGGTCGCGAGCGCACGACCCGGATGGAGCTGCGCTGCCCGGATCCGGCCTGCAACCCGTACCTGACGTTCGCGGCGCTGCTCCAGGCGGGCCTGGAGGGGATCGAGCACGGCTACGAGCTGCCCGACCCGATGGAAAAGAACCTCTACCACCTATCGCCCGACGAGCGCCGGCGGCTCGGGATCGACCAGCTGCCTGAGACGCTCGGCGAAGCGATCGAGCTGACCGCCCAGTCCGAGCTGGTGTTGCGGACGCTCGGCGAGCACATGTTCAATCGCTACATCGAGATCAAGCGCCAGGAGTGGGACGACTATCGCGTCCAGGTCACTCCCTGGGAGCTGGAGCGCTATCTACCCGTGCTCTGAGCCGCGGCTCACAGCGCGGCCGCGAGCGCGTCGGGCTCGGTCACCGGCGCGCGGCACACAAACCCTTCGCAGACGTATGCCGCGGCGGTGCCGTTGACCGGCGAGCGGCCGCGCAGCAGCGGCACCCCCCCGTCGTCGTCGTCCGGTCCGCCGGCGAGCACGAGATGCGGGCGGTAGGCCTCGCGCACGACGGCCAGCAGTTGCGCTCGGGCGTCGCCCGAGCCGACGACCGCAACCTCGCGAACGGGCGCCAGATAGAAGTCGAGCGCCAGCAGCGCGTGACCGAACCCCTGCGGGTGACGTCCGACGATCGGCGCGAGCACCCGCAGCACACCGAGCGCGAGCGTCTCGTACTCGTGCACACCGGACAGCGCGGCCAGCCGCAGCAGGCCGAACGCCGCCGAGGAGCCCCCGGACGGGATCGGTGAGTCGTCGAGGTCCTTGCGGCGGTCAAATCCCGAGCTGTGGTCGCTCGCGGTCGTGAAGAAGCCGCCGTCGGGCGCCGAGAAGCGATCACGCAGCACGTCTGCGAGTCGCACCGCCTCCCGGTACCAACGGGGATCGAGCGTCGCCTCATACAGGATCAGCATCGCCTCGAGCAGGTAGGCGTGGTCTTCGAGGTAGGCGTCGATCCGCGCGCTGCCGTCCTTGTAGGTGCGCAGCAGCCGGCCGTCGTCAGACACCATCTCACCGAGCACGAACTCGGCGCAGCGGACCGCGGCCGCCAGGTACTCGGGCACCGCCAGCGCCGCGCCGGCCTCGGCCAGCGCCGAGATCATCAGCGCGTTCCACGAGCACAGACGCTTGTCGTCAAGCCCCGGCCGGACCCGCTGCTCGCGGACCTCGTACAGACGCGAGCGGATCGCGCCCAACAGCTCGGGATCGAGCTCGGGCCCGCGGCCCTCGAGCACGTTGGCCCCGTCGAAGTTGCCGTGCTCGGTCGCCCCGAAGAATGCGATCGCGCGGGCGGCCGCGTCGCCCCCCAGTGGCGCGAGCGCCTCTGAGAGCTGCGGCGCCGTCCACACGTAGTAGCGGCCCTCGACGCCTTCGGAGTCAGCATCGAGTGCTGAGCAGAAGCCACCCTCGGGGCCGCGCAGCTCGCGCAGCGCCCAATCGAGCGTCTCGCAGCAGACGCGGCGCAGCAGCGGCTCGGAGAACACCTGCCAGCCGTGCAGGTACGCGCGCGCGAGCAGCGCGTTGTCGTAGAGCATCTTCTCGAAGTGCGGCACCGTCCAGCTGGCGTCGACGGCATAGCGGGCAAAGCCGCCGCCGACCTGGTCGTAGATGCCGCCGGTCGCCATCGCGCGCAGCATCGAGCCCGACATCTCGCGCTCGCCGCGCGCCAGCAGGAACTCGATCAGCGATGCCTGCGGGAACTTCGGGGCGCGTCCGAAGCCGCCGCCCGAACCGTCAAACCCGCCTCGCAGACCATCGACCGCCTGATCGAGCAGAGTGGCGGTGAGCGGCTCCTCGGATGCCTGCAGCCGCGAGGCGCCGCCGAGCGAGGCCAGCACCTTGGCACCCTGCTCGCGGACGTCGTCGCGCCGCTGTGCCCACGCCGCGGCGACCGACTCCAGCACCGTGCGCCAGCTCGGCATTCCGTGCCGGGGCTCGGGCGGGTAGTAGGTGCCGACGAAGAACGGCTGCTGGTCGGGGGTGAGGAACGCGTTCAGCGGCCAGCCGCCCTGGCCCGTCATCACCTGGCAGGCCTCCATGCAGACCGCGTCGACGTCGGGCCGCTCCTCGCGGTCGACCTTGATGCAGACGAACTTGTCGTTCATCAGCCGCGCGATCTCGGGGTCCTCGAACGACTCGTGTTCCATCACGTGACACCAGTGACACGCCGAGTAGCCGATCGAGACCAGCAACGGCCGGTCCTCGTCACGGGCGCGCTGCAGCGCCGGCTCGCCCCACGGATACCAGTCGACCGGGTTGCCGGCGTGCTGGAGCAGGTACGGGGAGGTCTCGGCGGCGAGTCGGTTGGCCATCGACACGGCGAGCCTACCCCGCTGGCGTGCGCCCAATACTGTGTGGCGCGAATCCACTGCACCACCGAGGAGAGTTTGCATGGCCGCCAATCGTGAACCGCTGACCGCCCCGAACGCGCCCGAGGCGATCGGCCCCTACGTCCACGCGGTTCGCGCCGGCCAGCTGTTGTTCTGCTCGGGTCAGATCCCGCTGGACCCCCGCACCGGCGAGCTGATCGAGGGCGGTGTCGGCGATCAGGCGGGGCGCTGCCTGGAGAACCTCGCAGCGGTCTGCCAGGCCGCGGGCGCGAGCCTCGGCGACGCCGTCAAGGTGACGATCTATCTGATCGACATGGGCCAGTTCGCGACCGTCAACGAGGTCTACGGCTCGTTCTTTGAGTCCAGCCCGCCGGCGCGGGTCGCGGTCGGCGTCGCGGCGCTGCCGAAGGGCGCGCAGGTTGAGATGGACGCGATCATCGCGCTCGGCGGCTGAGCCGCCGCGGCCGGCGACGCCGCCGCGAGCGTCAGACGTTGCCGCTGTAGAGGCCGAGCGTCGTCGACATGCCACCGTCGGCCCGCAGCGTCTCGCCGGTGACGAAGCGAGCGGCGTCGGAGGCCAGGAACACGATCACATCGGCGATCTCGGCCGCCGTCGCCCAGCGCCCCAGCGGCGTCTGCGCGTTGACCTGCTCGACGACGCCGGGGATCTGCTTGTTGCGCGCCCACAGGTCGGTGTCGACGACGCCGGGCGCGACCGTGTTGACGCGGATCCCATCGGGGCCGAGCTCACGCGCCAGACACCGCGAGGCGGCGTCGATCGCACCCTTGGTGGCGCCGTAGCCCGACCGCATCGGTGTGCCGAGCACGCCCGAGACCGACGACAGGCTGACGATGCTGCCGCCGCCGCGCTGGATCATCGCCGGCACCAGCGCTCGGATCAGCAGCAGCGGCGCGCGGACGTTGACGGCGTACATGCGGTCGATCAGCTCGGCGTCGTGATCGGCGATCGGCCGGCGCTGGGCGTAGGCGGCGTTGTTGACGAGCACGTCGACGCCGCCGCCGAGCGCGGCGCAGGCGCCGGCCGCCAGCCGCTCGGGCTCATCGGCGAGCGCGAGGTCGCAGCTGAGGATCACCGGGTCGTGCGAGAGCTTGCGCGCCACCTCGCGCAGCGCCTGGCCGTCGCGCGCCGCCAGCGCGACCCGCGCTCCGGCGGCGTCCAGCGCAACCGCGGTCGCCGCCCCGATCCCGCGCGAGGCGCCGGTCACCAGCGCGGTGCGGCCGTCCAGCGTCACGACGTCGGCGTCAGCTGGCGCTCGGCGCGAGCCCGCTCGGCCGCCTCGACCAGGGCGCCGATCACGCGGCTGCGCTCGTCGGCCTCCGGGTGCCACTGAACCCCGAGCACGAACCGCCGGTCGGGCAGCTCAAGCGCCTCCACGAGCTCCTCCAGCGTCGAGCTGCCGGTCGCGACCAGCCCGTCGCCGAGCGCGTCGATCCCCTGATGGTGGTGGGACTTGGTCGTGTGCACCAGCTCGCCCGCGGCGCGCGCGGCGAGCGAGCCTTCGACCAGCCGGACGTCGTGGTCGGCGCCTTCAAAGCTGCCGGGCACCCGCCGGTGCTGCTCGTGCCCGAGTTGCTCGGGCAGGTGCTGCAGCAGCGTTCCGCCGAACGCGACGTTGAGCACCTGGATGCCGCGGCAGACCCCGAGCACGGGCAGGTCGCGGTCGACCGCGCGGCGGGTCAGCGCGAGCTCGAACGCGTCGCGCTCGGGGCTGACCAGCGAGGTCAGCGGATGCGGCTCGGCGCCGTAGGTCGCGGGATCGACGTCGCCACCGCCCGACAGGATCAGCCCGTCGACGCGATCGAGCAGCTCGTCCGGATTGTCGACCAGGTGGCGATCGGGCGTCGCGACCAGCGCGATCGCGCCGGCCCGCTGCAACTCGATCACGTAGGCGGCCGGCAGCACCACGCTCGGCTGGCTCCAGACGCCGTAGCTGGCGTCGGTGATCTGGGTCAGGATCGCGATCGCGGCACGTTGCCCCTGCATCCCGTCGCAGGCTAGCCAAACTCGCTCGGGACACGGTCACCGCACGCGGTCAACGGCCGCGGTGACAATCAGGAGGCCCGGCGGGCGCGCAACCGCGCGCGCTGCACCTTGCCGCTGGCGGTCTTGGGTAGCTCCGGCGCGAACTCGACGATCCGGGGGTACTTGTACGGGGCGGTCTGCGCCTTGACGTGCTCCTGCAACTCGGACACGAGCGCGTCTGAGCCGACGACGCCGTCGCGCAGCACGACGATCGCGCGCACCACCGAACCGCGCTCGTCATCGGGCGCCGCGACCGCGGCCGCCTCGGCGACCGCGGCGTGCGAGACGAGCGCCGACTCGACCTCGAACGGCCCGATTCGGTAGCCGGAGGAGATGATCACGTCGTCGGTGCGTCCCTCGAAGAACAAGAAGCCGTCGTCGTCGACGACCACGCGATCACCGGTATGCCATGGCTCGTGCTCGGGCGCCGGCTCGCCACCGAGGTAGCCGATGAAGAACGTCGGGTCGGTGCGTGGATCGGTCAGCACCAGCTCGGAGTCGATCACCTCGAGTGCGACGCCCGGCAGCGGCCGGCCCATCGAGCCCGGGCGGACCTCGCCGTCGGCCGGGACCCCGGTCAGCTGACCGGTCTCGGTCTGTCCGTAGCCGTCGCGGATCGGCAGGCCGACGCCGTCTAAGAACACGCGCAGCACCTCGGGGTTGAGCGCCTCGCCGGCGGCGACCAGGCCGCGCAGTGCGGCCAGCGGCGCCAGCGTCGCCCGCTTGGCGATCACGCGGTACTCGGTCGGCGCCATGCAGAGCACGTTGACACGCTCTGAGGCCAGCAGCTCGAGCCGCTGGTGGGGGTCAAAGCGGGCGTCGTGCAGCAGCGCCGCGGCGCCCCGCAGCCATGGGGCGATGAACGCGTTGCGGGCTGACTTGGACCAACCGCTGGCGGCGGTGCACCAGACGAGCTCGCCGCGGCGGGCACCGAGCCAGGTCGAGGCCTGCAGCGCCTGGCCGGGCAGGTAACGCTGGCCGTGGACGATCCCCTTCGCCTCGCCGGCGGTGCCGCTCGTGAACGTGATCAGACATGGGTCGGTCGCCGCCAACTCGACCGCCGCCGCCGGCTCGGCGTGCAGCAGCGAGGGATCCGGGATCAGGATCACGGTCGGCTCGGGGGCGCTGCCGGTCAGCGCCAGTGCCGCCTGCAACTCGGCCGCGTTGCGCTCGTCACAGACGATCAGCGTCGGCCGGGCGTGGTCGATCCGCAGCCGCAGGTCGTTGGCGCGCAGCTGCTCGTTGCACGGCAGCACGACCGCGCCGATTCGAAAGCACGCGACCATCGTGAACACCCACTGCGGGCGGCTGCCGATCAGCGTCATCACGACGTCGCCGCGGCCGACTCCGCGCGCCCCGAGCGTTCCGGCGAGCCGCGCGCAGGCGTCGGAGACCTCCCCGAAGGTCCACTCGCGGCGGCGTCCACTCGCGTCGATCTCGACCAGCGCGCGGTCGCCGATCGGGGCCGCGTCGACGACATCGCGAGCGAAGTTCATCGGCCCGGCAGTGTGCCACGGCGCGGTGGCGAGCCGTTGACCCGCGCGCGCCACGGCGCGGTGGCGGGCCGTGGCCGGCGGCGCCACGGCGCGGTGGCGGGCCGATGGCCCGCTCGCGGCGGCCCGCCGCCCGCGGGGTTGGGCGATCTTGGTCGATTGTGGACCCATTTCGCCCAATCGCCGCTCGACCGGGCCAAATTCACTTGACGAGCGTAAAGTGATCTGTACGATAGTGATTACTTGACGACCGGTAAGGACTGTTGGGAGCCGCTGAATGAACCGCGAACGACACCCCTCCTATAAGCGGACCAGGCGGTCCGCTACCATCACGCCGAATGGCTGATTCCGTCTCGAACTCACACTCCTCCGGCCAGCCGACCGAGCTCGATCGTGCGACCTTGATCGTCGCCGGCGTGATGCTGCTCGGGGCCGTCATGTCGATCCTCGACACGACCGTCGTGAACGTCGCGATCGATCGGCTCGCGGTCGACTTCCATTCGTCGCTGACGACGATCCAGTGGGTCGTCACCGGCTACACGCTGTCGCTGGCGATGGTGATCCCGCTGTCGGGATGGGCGTCTGACCGGTTCGGCACCAAGCGTCTGTATCTCGGTTCGCTGGTGCTGTTCACGCTGGGCTCGGTGCTGTCCGGGCTGGCGTGGAGCGCCGAATCGCTGATCGCGTTCCGCGTGCTGCAGGGGATCGGCGGCGGCATGATCATGCCCGCCGTGATGACGATCACGACCCAGAAGGCCGGGCCACAGCGGATGGGCCGGGTGATGGGGCTGCTCGGCGTGCCGATGCTGATCGCGCCGATCGTCGGCCCGGTGCTCGGCGGCTACCTGGTCGACTCGGTGTCCTGGCGCTGGATCTTCTTCATCAACGTGCCGATCGGCTTCGTCGCCTTCATCTCGGCGTTCATCGTGCTCGACCCCGACCAGCCGTCGCCGTCGCACAAGCTCGACTGGCTCGGGATGATCCTCCTGTCGCCCGGCCTGGCGCTGCTGATCTACGGCCTCGCGGAGTCCTCGTCGTATGGCTTCGGCGACGCCCGCGCGTGGGTCCCGATCGTCGCCGGCGCGGCGCTGATCGCTGGATTCTTCGCCCACAGCTGGCGCGCCAAGGCGCCGCTGATCGACCTGCGTACGTTCACCGAGACACGCGCCGGGTTGTCGGCGCTCGTGTTCATGCTGTTCTCGATCGCGTTCTTCGGTGCGTTGCTGCTGGTGCCGCTGTATTACCAGTCGGTCCGGGGCGCCTCGGCGTTGCAGGCAGGTCTGCTGCTCGTTCCCCAGGGCGTCGGCGCGATGATCACGATGCCGATCGCAGGCCGGCTGACCGACCGCTTCGGCCCGCGCTATCTGCCCGCGGCCGGCATTCCGTTGCTGGTGATCGGGCTGCTGCCATTCGCGTTCGTGACGGCGACCACGCCATACGCGCTGCTGTGCGGCTTCTGCTTCGTGCTCGGGCTTGGGATGGGGTTGTCGATGATGCCGACGATGACCGCCGCGATGCAGGCGGTGGAGCCAGCCGCGATCCCGCGCGTCTCGACCGCGATGAACATCATCCGCCAGGCCGGCGCCTCGATCGGCACCGCGGTGATGACGGTGCTGCTGTCAACCGCGATCAAGGATCGGCTGAGCTTCCTCCCGGCCGTCCAGCACGGCGGCAACGGCTTTGCGGCGCTGCAGAACCTCACGCCGGCCCAGCACGCGGTGATCGCCCGCCCACTGGCGAGCGCGTTCGGCGATACGTTCGTGTGGGCGTTGGTGCTGCTCGGGGTGGCGTTCATACCGGCCGCGATCATGGCGTTCCGGCGGGACACGGCATCGGCGCCCCGCTCGGCCGCGCCGGTCGTGCTCGAGTAGTCCCGCGCCGATGGGACTGATGACCGGCACCGGACCGCTCGGCAAGGAGCCGGCGGGGGCGTTTAACTTCGAGGGCCCGGGAGCCGGTCAAGCGCTGTACCTGGAGCCGACGCCGAAGCGGATCCGAGTGCAGCTCGGTGACGTCGTGATCGCCGATAGCCGGCGCGCGCTGTTGTTGCACGAGTCCGGCCACCAGCCGGTGTACTACTTCCCGCCCGAGGACGTGCGCACCGATCTGCTGGAGCCGTCGCCGCGCTCATCGAGCGTGCCGACCAAGGGCGAGGCGACGTACTTCACGGTCCGCGCCGGCGACGAGGTCGTGCACAACGGCGCCTGGAGCTACACGGACCCGCCGCCACTGGCGCCATCGCGGCTGCGGGGGCTGATCGCGTTCTACTTTCACCGGATGACGCGCTGGCTGGAGGAGAGCCACGAGATCCACACGCACCCGCGCGATCCCTACACCCGGGTCGACGTGCTCGAGACCGATCGCCACATCCGGGTCTCGCTCGGCGGTGCGCTGCTGGCCGAGACACGCCGCGCGATGGCGCTGTTCGAGACCAGCCTTCCGCCCCGCTGGTACATGCCGATCGAGGATGTGCGCGCCGCGCTGACGCCGTCTGACTCGGTCAGCTGGTGCCCGTACAAGGGGATGGCCAACTACCACTCGGTCGCGGTCCCCGACGGCTTTGACGGCCGCGACCTCGTCTGGTACTACCGCGACCCCTACGACGAGGTCCGAGCGATCAGGGACCGGGTCTGCTTCTTCAACGAGAAGGTCGAGATCGAGCTCGACTCCGAGCTCGAGCCACGACCGCCGTCGGCATGGGACGGTCACGTCAGCTCGCCGCATCTGCGCGGCTCCCAGAACGAGGATCCGACGATCACGCGCGGCTAGCGTCGCGACGCTGACGGTCTTCCGAGTCCGAGCCTCGCTATGTTTCGCCGGGTGAGATCAGTCTCGGCTGACGAAACGCACGCCACCGGTCGATCGGTCGAGCGGGTCTGTGGGGTGCTGACCGCGTTCACCGCGGCCGCGCCGCAGCTGTCGCTCGGCGAGCTGGCCGATCGAACCGGCCTGCCGAAGCCGACCGTGCATCGGCTGGCAGGATCGCTGGTCGCCACGGGCTTCCTGCGCCACGAGCCCGGCGGCCGGTACGCACTCGGACTGATGCTGTCCGAGCTCGGTGCGGTGGTTCGCGCTGAGCTCGACCTCGCCGAGCTGTGCCGGCCGGCGCTCGATGCGCTGGCGGCGCGCAGCGGGGAGACCGTGATGCTTGCCGTTCCCGACTGGGAGGCGCTCGAGCTGACCGTCGTCGGCAGTCGCGTCAGCGATCAGATGCTGTCGCTGCGCCCGCTCGTCGGCAGGCATTTCGCGATTTCGGCCGGCGCGCTCGGCAAGGCGCTGCTGCTCGGTCTGACGCCCGCCGAGCTCGAGTCCGCGCTGCAGCGCGCAACGCTGCCGGCCTGGACTGAGCACAGCCGCGTGGATCGCGAGGCGCTGCTGGACGAACTCTCGCAGCGGCGCGAGCACGGCTTCACGGTCGCGCACGGCGAATTCGCCGACGGCGTCTCCGGGGTCGCGGTGCCATTGCTGTTCGAGCAGGGGCGCCCGCGCGCCACGATCGGCGTCGCGGGACCGTCGTTTCGCCTCGACGATCGCTTCGACGCGCTCGGAGCGATGTTGCTCGAGCTGACCGCCGATCTGCGGCCTGCGACCGAGCTCGCACATCCGGGTTCCTAGCCGGAGGCGAGTGGCCGTATCCGGCCCGGCACTGCCGGGCCGCGCCTGTTCTGTCATCAACCAACACACACGGAGTCAACCAATGAAGCTGATCGGTGCGGGCCTCCCGCGAACCGCGACCTCGACCCAGAAGGTCGTGATGGACATCCTCGGGCTGACGCCCTGCTACCACATGCAGAATGTGTTCGCCGACCTCAACGAGGCGGCGCGCTGGAAGGCGGCGCTGACCGACCGAGCGGCGCTGCAGGAGATCATCGAGCCGTTTGAGTCGACGATCGACTGGCCCGGCTCCTATCACTACAAGGCGCTTGCCGAGATGTACCCCGACGCCAAGGTGCTGCTCAGCGTGCGCACCGGCGAATCCTGGGCGCGCTCGATGCAGGAGACGATCTGGGCGATGCTGTTCGGCGGCGGACTGCTTGACCACATCACCGCCGCCCATACCGACGTCGACCCGAAGTACCGGGTGTTCATCGAGCTGTGCCGCGAGATGTGGCTTCACGGCGGGATCGAGGGGGGGCTGATCCCCAACGGCCCCGACGCGACGACCGAGCAGCTGGCCGCCGCCCACGATCGCTACAACGAAGAGGTGATCGCGACGATTCCGGCCGAGCGGCTGCTGGTCTGGAAGCCCGCCGACGGGTGGGAGCCGCTGTGCGCCTTCCTCGAGCTGCCGGTGCCCGACGAGCCGATCCCGCACGTCAACGACACCGAGGCGTTCAAGCAGGGCATCGTCCGGGGCGGCCTGGCGGCCGTCGAGAGCTACCTGACCGGTGGCAGCGGAGCGGTTGCGGTCGCTCATCCGGGCGCTCGGCCCGACCGCGAGGGCGCACCGGCGAGCGCCTGAGCGACGGCGGGTCAGGAGTTCGCGCCCACGGCGCGTCGCTGGTGCGACGCGCCCGTGTGGCGCTGCGGCGGGCCGTGGATCGTGAAGTAGACGCGCTTGGTCCTGCCGACGTTGTGGAACATGTCGGTCGCCGTGAGCATCGCCATGTACCGACCCGGCGCGGGTCTGAAGTGCGGGCCGCGCGCGGCGAATCGGCCGTAGTTGAAGCCGATGTGACCGTGCAGCTCCTGCCAGCCGGCATACCGGCCGCGGTGGCCGTCGTGCACGTGCCAGATCTCGGCGTCGATCGCCGCGCGGTCGTCGAGCGAGTAGTGGATCGTCGTGCCCCGCAGGCCGATCCGGCTCGGCCGGAAGTACACGTTGGAGATCGTCGGGCGGGTCAGATCGACGTTCAGCTTCGGGATCGGATCGGGATCGTCATTCGGATTGCCCGGGGTGTCTGAGACGATCACCACGCCGTGGACGACGTTGTGCAGCTTGCAGTGGAACAGGTAGACGCCCGGCTTGTTGAACACGACCGTGAACGTGAAGCCGAGCTTGTGCATCGGCTCGGGATTGCCGGGGTCGGAGTCGATCCCGAGGTCGTTGGCGGAGTAGCCGGTGACCGAATGCATCGTGTCCGGACCGACCCAGTACCAGGTGACCTTCTGGCCAAGGTCGATGTGCACGGTCTCGGGCGACCAGTGGTAATGGCCGATCGCGATCCGGGCGTCGGCGGCGCGGGCCTGGGTCGCGACCGCGCAGGCGCACAGCAACGCGAGCACGAACGCCACCGCAGCGACGGTCGCTCGGCGTACGGATGCACCCCACCCGGGGAGCTGCGCCTCGCTCATTCCGAGACGATGTACCAACCGTTCATCCCCATGTGCATGTGGCTGAACACGTGGCAGTGGTAGAACCACCGGCCCGGGTTGTCCTCGGTGTAGTTCAGCGTGATCACGTCGGCCGGACCGAGCGCCTTGGTGTCGATGATGTAGCCGCCGTCGGTATCGACCCAGCGGTGACCGTGCAGGTGGAAGGTGTGGAAGTTGTTGTCGAGTGCGTACACGTGCCACGTGACCGACTCGCCGGTCTTGGCGCGGAACGTCGGCGTGTTGCCGGCGTAGGCGCGGCCGTTGATGCACATGAACTCGGCGTCGAGCTTGATGTACGGCGGCGTGAACGAGTGAAAGCAGACGAAGAACTCGCGATCGGGCCGCGGCGCGGAGGGGTCGCGGACGATCAGCGAGCCGAACAGCCCCTTGAACACCGGTACCGGGTCCATCGGGCCGTGGTCGTGGTAGAACCACGCGCCGACGGTGTCGGCACGGGCCTCCCAGACGTACTGGAAGCTCCGCCCGTTCTGGACGAAGCCGCCGGGCGGGGTGTACTTGCCCCGATAGGCGCCGTCCATGTCGTCGGTGTAGAAGATCCCGTGCGGGTGCATCGTCACCGGCATGCCGCACTCGTTGCGGAAGTTGACGACGACGCTGTCGCCGACATTGCAGTCGATCAGCGGCCCGGGAATCGACGGCTTGCCCATCGGCTTGCGAAAGCCGGGGGTGAACCGCTGATAGGCGATCGCGGTGATCTTCGTGTCGCCCTTGATCGGGCGGTCCATCATCCCGTCGTGGTGGGTCGGGACGATGTTCCAGTTGGGAACCTTGACGGCCTTGATCCAGTATTCGCGCACGTTGCCGCCGCCGGCGGCCTTGGTCACCGGGTCGGCGACGTAGCCGGTCTGCGCCTGGCGGTTGTAATACGCGGCGACGGCCGGCGGCATCTGCATCCGCGCGGCCATCGCGTCAGTATCCATCTTGGCGTCCGCTCGGTACTCGAGCCCGCCGAGCGTCACCAGCGCGGCCCCGCCCGCCGCTGAGGCAGCGAGGAAGCCGCGCCGGCCGATCGGAGAACCACTCATCGATGTGCCCCCGCAGTCCGCATGACTACTTCTTCTTGACGGTCAGATACAGATTCATCATCGACGGGTGAATCGTGCACTGGAAGTGATACTTCCCGGGCACGGTGAACTTCCGCTGGAAGTGAAAGTCCGTCGACCCGTCGAGTGAGCTGTACTGCTTGCGCTTGACGCCCTTGGGACCCTTCACGAGCGTCACGTTGTGGGTACTGATGTTGTCGTCAGACCAGACGAACCTGACCTTGTCGCCGACCTTGATCGTCAGCTTCGACGGCGAGTAATAGTCGTCGACGACTTTGACGGTCTTGGTGACCGATTTGCGCTTCGTGGTCTTGGCGATGTGCGCGGCGGCGGCCGAGTGGCGGGCGGCCGCGCCGGCGACCGGGACCGCAAGGGTCCCGGTCAGCGCGAACGCCGTCGCCGCAGCGAGCGGCAGGCGACGGTTGAACTTCAGCATTGCGTGATCATCCTCCGTAGGGCTTGAAGCCCTTGAGCTTAACGTGGGCATGACGATGCCAGAACTGGTCCATGTCCTGCGGCGGTTGCTTGCCGGCGATGCTCAGCAGCAGGTTGACCTGCGTGCTGTCGCCGGTCACCGTGCCCGAGCCGGCCGTCGTCGGGCAGGTCGGGTACAGCACCGTCGTCGGATCGGTCGGGCTGGTCTGCAGCGTCGGATGGGTCCCGTTGTTCTCAAAGCAGGTGCCCTTGCCCGAGCCGTCGTTGTAGAAGTCGACGCCGTTGGGGTCCTTGCCGCCGTAGCCCATCGTGTTGTCGACGAACCGGTTGTGGTTGTTCTCGGCCTTGCCGGTGGTGTTCGTCGGGTCCGAGAACGCCGCGCCGCCGAACAGCCAGTTACCGAAGATCTGGTTGTCCTTGACGACCCAGCCGGTCGTGCCGAACAGGATCACGCCGGCGCCGGTCGGGTAGTTCAGCGTGCCGTTGGCCAGTCCTTCTGAGACGGTCTTGACCGGCGATCCCGGCAGGTAGTAGTTGAAGTCGTTCCAGAAGACCTTGTTGTGCTCGATGATGCCATTGGTCGCCGGCTCCCACGGCTCGGACGCGAGCGTGTTCGGAACCACGCCGGCGCCGTTGTTGTAGAAGAGCGAGTTGGTGATCTTCACGTACTTGGAGTTGGTGCCCGAATAGCCGAGCACGTTCTCGTAGGCGCGGTCATGGGAGACCGTGGTCCAGACGGGGTGCTTTTTCTGAAACGGGGTGCCGCCGATGTAGAAGGCGGAATCGCCGTTGCCAAAGCCGATCGACTGGGTCATGCTGCCGCCGACGCACTTGAACACGTACATCCCGTAGGCGTGGTCAAACCCCGCGACCAGCTTCTTCATCGTGTAGCCGTGGCAGCTGTTGATGAAGAAGCCGTTGGCGGCGTAGTGCTCTTCCTTCATGTTCTCGAGCGTGAGGTTGTTGACCTCGGTGCCCTCGATCGCGTTCTGGGCGGCGTTGCCCTGCACGCGCGCGT
Organism: uncultured Solirubrobacteraceae bacterium; assembly: GCA_963714245.1. GTDB lineage: Bacteria > Actinomycetota > Thermoleophilia > Solirubrobacterales > Solirubrobacteraceae > Palsa-465. The sequence goes on from CAVQNR010000005.1 coordinate 1,211,307, forward strand.
GGGTGCCGTTCAGATACACCGCCGACGGCTTTTTGCCCATGCCCTCGATCGTCAGCCCGTCGTGCCGGTGGCCGGAGACGACGACGCCCTCGGAATAGGCACCGGGCTTGACCTCGATCGTCGCGTGGCGACGCGATGCGTTGACCGCGCTCTGGATCGTCGTATAGCGGCAGCCGTGCTTGCAGACGACGAACACCTTCTTATGGGCGGGCTTTGGCTTTGCCGCGAGCGCGGCAGCCGGCGCGATTGCGGCCGCGAAACAAGTGGCGGCCGCCGCGAGGCCGACCCGGATGGAGCCCCTCATTCAGTGATTCCTCCTCGAATTGATAAACCCTCCCAAATGGAGGGTATTCCTACGAATTCATCGCGAAAGCGAGGCCGATGAACGTAGCAGGCCGCTTTTCGAGAAGCGCCGGTATTCTCGCCGAACACCGATCCCGATGAGCCGCTTGGCGGCATGGAGCAGTGACGAGCGTTATGGCTGTCGACACCGACCCGCAGGAGATCACCGAGGAGCAGCGCGCGATCTGCGAGATGGTGCGTCAGTTCGCCGACGAGCAGATCATCCCCAACGCCGCGCACTACGACCACGAGGACGCGTTCCCGGAGCCGATCGTGGCGCAGATGCGCGAGCTGGGACTGTTCGGGGTGACGATCGGTGAGGAGTACGACGGGATGGGGTTGGACCTGTCGACCTACGCGATGATCGTCGAGGAGCTCTCGCGCGGGTGGATCTCGATCTCGGGGATCGTCAACACGCACTTCATCGGTTCCTACCTGCTGATGAAGTTCGGCTCCGAGGAGCAAAAGCAGCGTTACCTGCCGCGGATGGCCACCGGCGAGATCCGCGCGGCCTTCAGCCTCTCAGAGCCCGAGCTGGGCTCCGACGTGCAGGCGATCAAGACCTCGGCCAAGAAGACCGACGACGGCGACTACGAGATCAACGGCCAGAAGATGTGGGTCACCAACGGGCTGCGCTCGACGCTCGTGTTCACGCTGGTGCGCACCGACCCCGACGCCGAGCCGCGCCATCGCGGGATGACCTGCTTCATCTGCGAAAAGGAGCCCGGCGCTCACGAGAACACCGGCCCGTACCAGGGGCTGGACGTGCCGCCGCAGATTCGCAAGATGGGTTACAAGGGCGTCGAGTCGACCGAGCTGGTGTTCAACGGCTACCGGACGCCGGCCGACAGCATCCTCGGCGGTGAGGACGCCGGCCTGAACCGCGGCTTCCCGCAGATGATGGACGCGCTCGAGCTCGGGCGCGTGAACGTGGCCGCGCGCGGGGTCGGGATCGCGCAGCGCGCGCTCGAGCTGGCGCTGGTCTACGCCCAGCAGCGGCGCACGTTCGGCAAACCGATCGCCCAGCACCAGGCGATCCAGTTCAAGCTCGCCGATATGGCCACCCAGGTCGAGGCGGCACGGCTGTTGACCCGCCGCGCGGCCCGGCTCAAGGATGCGGGTGCGCGCTCGGACATCGAAGCCGGGATGGCGAAGCTGTTCGCCTCGGAGGCCGGACGGTTCTGCGTCGAGGAGTCGCTGCGGATCCATGGCGGCTATGGCTACTCCAAGGAGTACGAGATCGAGCGGCTGTATCGCGACGCGCCGTTGCTGCTGATCGGCGAGGGGACCTCGGAGATCCAGCGGATGGTGATCGGCCGCAAGCTGCTGGAGCGCAACAGGATCTGAGCGCAGCGCTGACGCCCGCCTTGCGAGTCCGGGCCTCGCGCCGGGTAGGCTCAATGGTGAGTGTCGACCGGCTGGAGGTCCAGCAGATGAATGCGCGCAGAGCCACAATCATTCGCCGACGTGTCGTCGCGGGGGCCGTCGTGCTCGCCGCGGCAGCAAGCGCGCCGGTCGCCGTCGCCGCCACCTCATCTTCGAAGTCGCCGAGCCCGGCCGTGCACACGCAGGTCCGCTCCGACGGCACCGTGGTCGTGTCGGGCTTTGACGGCGGTGCTGCCCTGCAGTCCGGCGGGCGGTAGGGCCGGCGGTTGGCGGCTGACACCAAGAGCCTGATCGAGACCGCGATCACGCGGTTCATCGAGGACGTTCCGGCGCTCGCACCGCTGAAGCTCGTCGCCGGGCTCGAGCTGCGCGGTCGCGGCGACATCCAGATGTATCGGATCGAGATGCCCGGCCCGAAGGTCACCAAGGACATCGCGCCGGATGCCAAGGTGCGGCTGGAGATCCCGCGCGCGGCGTTCAACGAGCTCGCGACCAAGGGTCACGTCGCCGACTGGCGGCGCGCGTTTGAGCGCGGCGAAGCCAAGGCGACGGGGATCGATCAGGTGATCAGGCTGATCGGGCAGGTGGTCGAGCGCCAGGAGGAGCGCTCACGCACCCGCCGTGCCCGCGCCCACTGAGCTCGGAGACAGCAAACGAAAAAACAGGGCCGCGTTCAGCGGCCCCACAAAAACAAGTTCAGTCGCCGCGCCGCGCCACCAGCTGCTCGGCGTCGCGCAGTTGTTGCTCGATCAGATCGAGTCCCGAATCCCAGAAGCCCGGGTCGGCGAGGTCGATGCCGACGATCGTGCCGAGCTGCTCGGGACTGCGCGAGCCGCCGGCCGCGAGCATCTCCAGGTAGGCCGGGGCGAACGACGGGCCCTCGGCCAGGTAGCGGCTGTAGACCGACAGCGCCAGCAGTTGGCCGTAGGCGTAGGCATACACGTAGCCGGGGGTGTTGATGAAGTGCGGCACGTAGGACCACCAGATCCGGTAGCCGTCCAACGGCGCGACCGAATCGCCGAACAGATCGCTCTGGCTGGTCATCCACAGTTCGCAGATGCGATCGACCGACAGCTCGCCCTCGCTGCGCCGGCCGGTGTGGATCAGGTGCTCGAAGCGGTTCATCGCCATCTGCCGAAACACCGTCGCGATCGAGCCGTCGATCTGCTCGGCCAGCAGCGCCAGCCGGGCCTGGTCATCTGGGGCCTGCTCGAGCATCCGCCCGAACGTCAGCGCCTCGCCGAACACCGACGCGGTCTCGGCGGTCGTCAGCGGCGTGTGCTGATGAAAGATCCCCTGTGGCTGGGCCAGCGCGGCATGCAGGCCATGGCCGAGCTCGTGCGCCATCACCAGTACGTCGCGGCGGTTGGCGGTGTAGTTGAGCATCACGTACGGGTGGACGCTCGGGACCGTGTAGGCACAGAACGCGCCGCCGCGCTTGTGCGCCCGCGTCGGCGCGTCGATCCAGCGCTCGTCAAAGAACCGGCGGACGACGTTGCCCGCGTCGGGCGACAGTGAGTCGTAGGTGTCGAGCACGAACTCTCGCGCCTGCGCGAACGAGTAGCTGACGTCGGTGGTCTGCAGCGGCGCGTTGCGGTCGTAATCGGCGAGCGTCGGCACCCCGATCAGCTTGGCCTTCAGCCGATACCACCGCTGCGGGATGTCAAAGCGGCCGCGCACCGCCTCGATCAATGCCGTCACCGACTCGTCGGATGCCTCGTTGGCGAGGTTGCGCGACGCCAGCCAGCTCGGGTAGGAGCGCAACCGGTCCTCGACCGACTTGTCATAGACGAGTGTGTTGTAGATGAACGCCCGCGTCCGCAGCCCCGGCTCGAGCGCCTCGGTGATCGCCTCGGCAGCCTGTCGCCGCGCCTCGCGGTCGGGGCCCAGCAGGCGGCTGAGCGCGACATCGAGCACCACCGGTTGATCGTCGATCGACACCCGCAGCGCTGCCATCTGCTCGCCGAACAGACGTGCCCAGGCGCTCGATGCCGCCAGTGACTTCTCGGCGAGGATCCGCTCCTCGGGCTCCGACAGCAGATGCGGCCGGTAGCGGCGCGCGCTGCGCAGGTGGTGCTCGCAGAACCCGAGTGCCGGGTCGGCGAGCAGCTCCTCGGCCCGCGCATCGGGCAGCGCGGCCCACTGCAGCTCGAAGAACAGCAGCTTCGTCTCCAGCGCGGTGGCGCGCTCCTGCACGAGCTGCAGCAGGGCGCCGCGCGCGGGATCGTCGGAGTCGGTGGCGAACCGCAGCGACGCGAACGAGCCCGCCTTGCCGACGAGCTCTGAGATCTCGGCGAGCTCGTGCATCGCACCCGCGAGGCCGTCGGCGCCGAGCTGCTCCAGCTTGCCGTCGTAGGCGGCGGCGAACGCTTCGGCGCGCTGCAGCGCCTGATCGAGCTGGTGGCTGACCCCGGACTCCTCGTCGCCGTCGACAAGCGGGCTCAGGTCCCACTCGGTCGCGAGCAGTTCCGGGTCGTTGAGAACGTCTGCGATGGCCATGCGATCGAGGTTAGGACCCCCGATCGGGGTCGGGTGATTAGATCGGCGCGGTGCGCTGCCCATCGCTCAGACCGTCGGCCGCGAGCGTCGCCGCGGTTGCGCTGGCGCTGTCAGGTTGCGGGGGCCAGGGTCACACGCCGGGCTCGGCGGACCTGGCCAAGGTGCCACTCGTGCCGGGCACCAGAGTCGTCGGGCACGCCCGAAGCTGCGACGCCGGGGCCAGCTCCTACTGCGCGGTGCAGTTCGTCGTCACCGGTCACGGCTATCGGAGCGCGGCCGCTCTGCGCGCGGCCGAACTGCGGCTCTTGCGCCGGCGCGGGTGGACGTTCGCGCACGGGTACACCACCGCCGAGCGCGCCGCCAATTCGCCACACGGCGGTCTGCGGCTCGTGTTCGCGACCGCGCTCGACGACCTCGAGGCCGCCGACCTCGGCACGATCGAGCGCCCGCAGCGGATCGAACGGAAGCTGTCTGACCAGCTGTTCAGTCAGACGCCGGCGCTGTCGGCAACGCTTGAGACGGGGATCTCGTGAGCACGATCCGTCGCTGCGGTCCCAACGACAGCGCGCCGCTGCCGCTGAGCAGCGTCCGCAGGTCGGAGCCGACCAGCTCAGAGCGCCAGCCGGTCAAGGTCCGCACCTCCGGCTCGCGTTCGCCGCGCCGGCTCGCGGCGACGATCTGCTCGAGCTCGGCGCGTGACGCGATCAACTCGTAGGCGAGCCCGGCCTCCATCGCACGAGTGCGCAGCAGCGCCTCCGACAGCGAGATCAACGGCGCGTCGCCGGGGTCCGAGCGCGTCCGCGGCTCCTCGCGGGGGATCGGGTCGGCCTCGCGCCCGCGCACGATCGACTCGAGGATCGCCGTTCCGCGGCGCTTGATCACGGGCGGATGCAGACCGCGGATCTGCTCAAGCCCCTCGACCGTCGAAGGCTTGCGCTTGGCGAGCTCGACCAGTGCTGGGTCGGCGAGGATCGAGCCGACCGGCCGGTCGACATCCGACGCGGTCCGCTCGCGCCAGGCGGCGAGCTCGCGGGCGACCGCCCGCGCGCGGGGGTCCAGTTGGCCCGAGCGTGGCAGCCGCTCCCACGCGGTCCACGGGTCGCGCTGGTCGGTTGCCGACTCCAGCCGGCGGCATTCCTCGCGGGCCCACTGCACCCGGCCCGACCCCTCCAGCCGAGTGCGGATCTCGTCGGCCAGCGCGAGCAGGTGCAGCACGTCCTCGGCCGCGTAGGCCAGCTGCTCGTCGGTCAGCGGCCGTTGGTCCCAGCGGGTGTAGCTGGCGCTCTTGGCGACCCGCAGCCCGAGCACCGAGCCGAGCAGGTTGCCGTAGCCCGACTGCGCGCTCTGACCCGCGAAACCCGCCGCGATCTGGGTGTCGAAGATGTTGTTGATCTCGGTCTGCCAGGCGCGGCGCAGGATCGCGACGTCCTGGCGTCCGGCGTGTAGGACGACCTCGATCGAGGGGTCGCCGAGCAGCCGCGCCAGCGGCGTCACGTCGACCTCCGTGAGCGAATCGATCAGCAGGATCGACGGCTCACGGTCGCCGGTCCCGTCCGGTGCCTCGACGGCGATCTGCACCAGGCACAACAGCGCCCGGTAGCGACCCTCGGACATGAACTCGGTGTCGATCCCGAGCCGGCCGGCTCGAGTCGCATGCGCGGCCGCCTCTGCGATGTCGCCGTTTGTCGCAAGCCGGTAGCCGGGCATCTCCGGACCGGACCCTATAAGGATCGGTGTCTGGCCAGCAGCCGGGGGTTGCGCGCGGACGCCGCGATCCTCGAAGGCTAAACCGACCCCGGTGGTAGGATTTAGCCGCGATGATCTTCTCCTCCAAAGCCGAGTACGGCGTGCGGTTGATGATCGAGCTGGGTCGCCAGCAGCCTGAGCACCCGACGAGCCTGAAGGCGATCGCGGATGCCGAGGGGCTGCCGCTGGCCTACCTCGAGCAGGTGGTCGCGCGGCTGCGCCGGGCGGGCCTGGTGATGAGCGCCCGCGGTGCGCACGGCGGCTACTGGCTGTCGCGGCCGGCCGAACAGATCTCGATGGACGAGGTCGTGCTGGCGCTCGAGGGCGCGATCGCGCCGATGGAGTGCTTCGTCTCAGACCACACCGAGCGGGTGCTGTGCTCGCACGAACCCGACGCCGGTCGCGGCTGCGCGACCAAGCTTCTGTGGACCCGCGTCCAGGGCGGCATCATCCGCTCGCTGCAGGCGACCACGCTGGCCGAGCTCGTTCAGTTCTCCGAGCCGCCGCGTGAGCCGGCCGAACCGCTGACCGCGGCCTAACTATCGACAGACCGACGACTCAGAAGGACTGACATGCCAGATCTCGAGATCCGAAACCTTCATGTGCGCGCAGGCGACAAGGACATCCTGCGCGGCGTCGACCTGGCCGTCGGCAAGGGTGAGATCCACGCCCTGATGGGCCCCAACGGCTCGGGCAAGAGCACGCTCGCCAACGCGATCATGGGCCACCCGAACCTCGAGGTGACCGAGGGTCAGGTCATCTGGGGCGGCGAGGACATCACCGAGGCCGCTACCGATGAGCGCGCCCGAATGGGGCTGTTCATGGCGTTCCAGTACCCGGTATCGATCCCCGGCGTGACCGTCACCAAGTACCTGCGGACGGTGCTCAACGCCCATCGTGATTCCCGCGGTGAGGATCCGATCTCGCTGCGTGACTTCGCGCAGTCGGTGAAGTCGGCGATGGCGCAGATCAACGCCCCGGAGGAGTGGTCGCGCCGGTATCTGAACGAGGGCTTCTCCGGCGGCGAGAAGAAGCGGATGGAGATCCTGCAGCTGATCCTCCAGCACCCGCAGCTGGCGATCCTCGACGAGACCGACTCCGGGCTGGACATCGACGCCCTGAAGGTCGTCGCCGACGGCGTCAACTCGGTTGCCGGGCCGGACCTCGGCGTCCTGATCATCACCCATTACCAGCGGATCCTGCACCTGGTGGAGCCGAGCCACGTCCACGTCATGTACCGCGGGCGGATCGTCCGTGAGGGCGGACCCGATCTCGTCACCGAGCTCGAGGCCAAGGGCTACGGCTGGATCACCGAGGCGCTTGAGCCTGAGCCCGAGGTGGTTTCGTGACCGCGTCCTCGGCGGTCCGCGAGCTGCGCGACGTCACCGCCGAGTTCCCGGTCCTGCGGCGTCAGTTCGACGGCCGGCCGGTGGTCTACCTGGACTCGTCGGCGACATCGCTGACGCCGAGCCCGGTGCTCGACGCGATGGACCGCTACTACCGGGACTCGCGCGCGTCGGTCCACCGCGGCGTCTACCCGTTGGCGGTCGAGGCGACCGAGCAGTTCGAGGGCGCGCGGGGGCAGATCGCGCGCTGGCTGGGATCGACCGACGAGGAGACGATCTTCACCGCCAACGCGACCGCCTCGATCAACCTCGTCGCGTACACCTGGGGTCGCCAGAACGTGGCGGCCGGCGATCTCGTCGTCGTCACCGAGCTCGAGCATCACTCAAACATCGTGCCGTGGCAGCTGCTGTGCAGCGAGGTCGGCGCCGAACTAGGCTACGTGCGGCTCGGTGAGGACGGCAAGCTCGACCTCGACACGCTCGACGCACTGTTGGCCCGCGCGCCGAAGCTGGTGTGCTTCGCCCATGTCTCCAACGTGCTCGGGACGATCGTGCCGGTCGCCGAGATCACTCGCCGCGCGCATGCCGCCGGCGCCGTGGTCGTGATCGACGGCGCCCAGGCGGTGCCGCAGCTGCCCGTCGACCTGCGCGAGATCGACGCCGACTTCTACGCCTGGACCGGTCACAAGGTCTACGGACCGACCGGGATCGGCGTGCTCCACGGTCGCCGCGAGCTGCTGGAGACGATGCCGCCGTTCATGGGCGGCGGCCACATGATCCGCACCGTCGGCGACACCGAGTCCAGCTGGGCCGACCTGCCGTGGAAGTTCGAGGCCGGCACCTCGCAGATCGCCGAGGCGATCGGCCTTGGAGCGGCGGTCGACTGGGTGCGGTCGGTCGGGATCGAGCAGATCCGGGCCCACGAGCTGGCGCTGACCGCCTACGCGCTGCAGCGGCTGGGCGAGATCCCGGGAATCACGATCCACGGTCCCGCCGACGCGGGCGACCGCGGCGGTCTGGTGTCGTTCGTGCTCGAAGGGACCCATCCTCACGACGTCGGCGAGATCCTCGGCCGCGAGGGTGTCTGCATCCGCACCGGCCACCACTGCGCGCAGCCGTTGATGCGCTGTCTCGGCGCCCACGCCACCAACCGCGCGTCGTTCGGAGCCTTCAACACGTTCGCCGACGTCGACCGGCTGATCGAAGGCCTCGGCAGCGTCGCGCGCGTAATGCAGCTATAGAGGTCAGCCATGGAAGAGCTCTATCGCGAGAACATCCTCGAGCACTACAAGCGACCCCACAACTGGAGCCCGCCGGAGCCCGAGCTCGATCACGTCGACGCCCAGTTTCATGACCTCAACCCGCTCTGCGGCGACGAGCTGACGGTCAAGCTCGCCGTCGACGCTGAGGAGCGGATCACCGGCGTTCGCTTTGAGGGCCACGGCTGCGCGATCTCGCAGGCGGCCGCCTCGATGGCGTCTGACGAGGTCGTCGGGATGACGCTCTCGCAGCTACGAGAGCTCGACCGCTCGTTCGTGCTGGAGCTGCTCGGGATCGACATCTCCGCCCAGCGGCTGAAGTGTGCGCTGCTGTCGTTGAAGGTGCTCAAGTCGGCGTCGCTGGGTCATGCTGCGGGCTGGGAGCCCGACACCGCGGAGTCGGCGCGTCCGTGACCCGATGACACCGGCGCCGGCGACGCTGGCGGTGTCTCAGGCCACACTGGCCTACCGCCAGAGCGGTACCGGCCCCGACGTCGTCTGGCTGGCCGCGGGCGATAACCCGGGCGACAACTGGCGCCGTTATCAGACGCCCACGTTCGACGACGCCTACCGATCCACCACCTACGACGCGCGCGGGGTGGGGGCGACGACATCCGAGCGCGAGCCGCCCTGGTCGATCGCGGAGCATGCACTCGATCTGGCTGCGCTGATCGAGGCGGTGTGCGCGCCCCCGGTCGTGCTGGTCGGCCTCTCGATGGGGTCGTTGATCGCGGTGCAGATCGCCCACGATCGCCCGGAGCTGGTCCGGGCGGCGGTGGTGACGGGAACCTGCGTGCGCAAGACCGGCTTCATCCGCGAGTGGGAGCAGGCCGAGATCGACTTTCGCCGGCAGGGCGGGACGTTGCCGGCGGCGTTCGCGACCGCGCACTACGCGATGCAGTACTTCCCCGCCGACGCGCTCGGCGACGACGAGACCTGGGAGCGGATCAAGCCGCTGGTGTCCGCCGACTTCGCCGACCGCGACGGCGCGATGCTGGCCGCGCAATGGCAGGCGTGCCTGGACTACGACTCCGGTCCGCTGTTGCCGTCGATCGTCGCGCCGGTGCACGCGGTGGCGTTCTCCGAGGATGTGCAGACACCGCCACGGCGGGTTCGCGAGGTCGCTGAGCTGGCGGGCGACGGCCATTTCCACCTGCTGCCGGGATTGGGGCACGGCTCGGCGTTCGGTCACCGCCCCGATCTCGTCAACGCCAAGCTGCGTGAGATCGTCGACGGGGTCGCCGGTGGCTGAGATGAAGTGGTGGGGCTGGGGTCCCGAGTCCGAGCGGTTCACCGTCGAGGACAAGCCCGAGCTCGGTCCGTTCATCGCCGACAAGATCGGCATCGACGTCACCCAGGTGATCGACCCGCCGCCGCCGTTTGGATCGCTCGACGTTCCCGAAGCGAAGCTCCCCGACGGCTTGCGGTCGGCGTTTGTCGATGCGATCGGCTCCGAGTTCGTCTCGGGCGATCCGCATGACCGTGTCGTCCACACCCGCGGCAAGTCGATCCGGGACCTGATCCTGCAGCGCCGAGGCGCGCTGCCACGCGTGCCCGACGTCGTTGTGCGGCCCGGGACCGAGCAGGAGACCGCCGCGGTGCTGCGGGTCGCGCTCGAGCACGACGCGGTCGTGATCCCGTTCGGCGGCGGCTCGTCGATCTCGGGGTCGCTGGAGGCGTCCGCCGACGAGTCGCGCCCGGTCGTCTCGGTGGACCTCGGCCGGCTACGGCGGGTGCTCGAGCTGGACGCCCAGTCGGGGCTGGCCCGGGTGCAGGCGGGCGTGCTCGGGCCTGACCTCGAGCGCCAGCTGCAGGCGCGCGGGTTCACGCTGGGCCACTACCCGGACTCGTTCACCTACTCGTCGCTCGGCGGCTGGATCGCGACCCGCTCCTCGGGCATGCAGTCAGACCGCTATGGCGATATCGCCGACGTCACCAAGGGCCTGCGGGTGCTGGCCCCGAGCGGGACGGTCGTGGTCAGGCCGATCCCGGCGGCGTCGACCGGGCCGAGCATCCGCGAGATGATCCTCGGCTCGGAGGGGCGATTGGGGATCATCACCGAGGCGACCGTGCAGGTCCGCCGGCTGCCGCAGCAGCGAACGATCCTCGGCTATCTGTTCGAGACCTTTCGGGACGGGCTGGCGGCGATGCAGGAGATCGCCCAATCCGAGCATCCGGTGTCGGTCAGCCGCGTCGCCGACGCCGCCGAGACCGCGTTCTCGTTTGCGATGCGAGCAGCTCCGAGCCCGGTTGACCGAGCGCAGTCGCGGGCGCTGCAGGAGTACCTGATCCGCGGCCGTCACTGGGACATCGGGGGGATGTGCCTGGGCTTCATCGGCTACGAGGGCAGCCGCCGGCACGTCAGTGCGCAGCGGTTCGCGGTCGGGCGCATCGTCAAGCGCCACGGCGGACTGTGCATCGGCTCGGGTCCCGGAGCGCTGTATGACCAAAAGAAGTTCGACACCCCCTACATCCGGGACTTCCTGCTGGACCGCGGCGCCGCCGGCGACGTCTCGGAGACCGCGATGCCATGGAGTCGGCTGGAGCCGGTCTATCGGGCGGTGACCGCCGCCGCACGCGGCGCGTTCGCCGCCCAGCGCGTGCAGGGCTACCTCATGTGCCACCTGTCGCACAGCTACCGGTCGGGCGCCTGCCTGTACTTCACGTTCGCGTTTGCGACCGCGCCGGGCGCGGACATGCTCGTCGCCTACGACGCGATCAAGGCCGCGATCCAGCAGGCGTTCGTCGACAACGGAGCGACGCTGTCCCATCACCACGCGGTCGGCACCGAACACGCGCCGTGGCTGGAGCAGGACATCTCGGCGCCCGGCGTGGCGATGCTCGACGCGCTGTTTACGGGCGTCGATCCCTCCGGTCAGCTCAACCCCGGCAAGATCACATGAGCTGCCGGTGGGCCTCCCGCGAACGTCGCCCGGCGAAGACCCACTAGACTCAGCAGTGGAAATCCGATCCCCGCACTAGGTTTTCATCACGCCCTTGTCCACGATCATCGACGTCTGTTCGCTGTCCGAGCTCGCTCCGGGCTCCAAGCGCCTGGTTCGCTGGGAGGATCTCGAGATCGGGGTGTTCAACTGCGGCGGCACGGTCTACGCGATCGAGGACCGCTGCACGCATGACGATGGACCGCTGGTGGAGGGCGAGTTCGACGAGCTGGCGTGCACGGTTGAGTGCCCGCGCCACGGGTCGCGGTTTGACCTGACGACCGGAAAGCCCAAGACGTTGCCCGCGTACGTGCCCGTCGAAACGTTCGCAGTGATCATCGAAGACGACACGATCAAGTTGGAGGTGGAGTAGTGGCTATCACCGATACCCCTGTCGGCCCGCCCGCCGGCGATGACGAGCCCAAGCTGACCGAGAACCAGAAGCTGCGGGGGATCAACGCCGACTACACCGAGCGCTACGGCTTCCATGACGCCGAGAACTACCTGTACAAGGCGCCCAAGGGGCTGACGCGCGAGCTCGTGGCGAAGATCTCGGAGTTCAAGTCAGAGCCCGAGTGGATGCGCGAGTTCCGCCTTAAGGCGCTCGACTACTTCCTCGCCCGCCCGATGCCGACCTGGGGCTCGCCGTTGCTGGCCGAGGTCGACTTCGACGACATCCACTACTTCGTGCGCGCCTCCGAGCGCTCCGAGCGCTCCTGGGACGACGTGCCCGAGGACGTCAAGAAGACCTTCGACCGGCTCGGCATCCCCGAGGCCGAGCGCAAGTTCCTGTCCGGCGTCGGCGCGCAATACGAGTCTGAAGTCGTCTACCACCAGGTCAATGAGAGCCTCGAGGCGCAGGGCGTGATCTTCACCGACATGGACACGGCGCTGCGCGAGCACGAGGACCTGCTGCGCGAGTACTTCGCGACGATCATCCCGCCCAACGACAACAAGCTCGCGTCGCTCAACAGCGCCGTGTGGTCGGGCGGTTCATTTGTGTACGTGCCCCCGGGCGTGCATGTCGAGATGCCGCTGCAGGCCTACTTCCGGATCAACACGGAGTCGATGGGCCAGTTCGAGCGGACGCTGATCATCGCCGACGAGGGCTCCTACGTTCATTACGTCGAGGGCTGCACCGCGCCGACCTACTCGTCGTCGTCGCTGCACTCCGCGGTGGTTGAGCTGGTCGCCAAGCCCGGCGCGCGGATCCGCTACACGACCGTGCAGAACTGGTCCCAGAACGTCTTCAACCTGGTGACCAAGCGCGCCGTCGCGGAGGCGGACGCCACCGTCGAGTGGGTCGACTGCAACCTCGGCTCGAAGCTGACGATGAAGTACCCGAGCGTCTACCTGATGGGCGAGCGTGCCCACGGCGAGATCCTCTCAATCGCGTTCGCCGGCGCCGGCCAGCACCAGGACGCGGGCGGCAAGATCATCCACGCGGCGCCGAACACGACCTCGAACATCTTCGCCAAGTCGATCTCCAAGGACGGCGGCCGCGGCTCCTACCGGGGTCTGCTGGAGATCGCCAAGGGCGCCCACGGCGCTCGCTCGAAGGTCGTCTGCGACGCGCTGCTGCTCGACGAGGAGTCGCGCTCGGACACCTACCCGACGATCCGGATCTCCGAGGACGACGTCAACGTCGGCCACGAGGCGACCGTCTCGAAGGTCGGCGAGGACCAGCTGTTCTACCTGATGACGCACGGTATCTCCGAGGAGGAGGCCTCCAAGCTGATCGTCAACGGCTTCGTCGAGCCGATCACCAAGGAGCTGCCGATGGAGTACGCGGTCGAGATGAACCGCCTGATCGAGCTGCAGATGGAGGGGTCGATTGGCTGAGACGACACTCCAGCTGCCGACCTTCAAGGGTCGGGCGGGTTGGGAGTTCACCGACATCTCGTCGCTGGATCTGGCGGCGTACGAGCGGGTCCTGCCGTCGGCCGGCGGTGGCGTCGAGCCGCTGTGGTCGCTCGACACGCCGCCGTTGCCCGACGGGGTGATCGTCGGCTCGCTGGACGAGGCGCCCGCTGATCTGCTCGGTTCGTTGATCGGCGCCGCCGATGACCCGTTTGTGGCTCTGAACGACGCCGGTTCGCGCGGCGGGACCTACGTCTACGTGCCGCGTGGCGTGGTCGTCTCGGGGCCGATCTCGCTGGCGGCCGTGCAGGCCGCGGCGGGAACGCTGGTCAACCAGCGCACGCTGATCGTGATCGAAGAGGGCGCGCAGGCCGAGGTCTGGGAGCAGTTCTTGTCGGGCGCGTCGGATCTCGATGGCGTCTTTAACATCGTCACCGAGCTGATCGTCGGCGACGGCGCCCGGCTGCGCTACGTCTGTGGCCAGGGACTGTCGGAGAAGTCGTGGATCTTCGGGGCCCAGCGCGCCTCGATCGGCCGCGCCGGCTCGCTGGACTGGGTCGCGCTCGGGTTCGGCTCGAGCGGCGGGCACGTGCGGATGCAGACGCGGCTTGCGGGCGAGGGGGCGGACGCCCGCGTCACCGGCGCCTACGCCACCCGCGGCCGTCAGCACATCGACTTCGACACCACCCAGGAGCACGCGGCGCCGCACACGACCTCCGACCTCGCCTTCCGCGGGGTGCTGCAGGGTCGCTCGAGCGCGGTCTGGAAGGGCAACATCATCGTCGACCCGGGGGCGCAGAAGACCGACGCCTTCCAGGAGTCGCGCAACCTGCTGATCTCAAAGCGCGCTCATGCCGACGCGATCCCAGGGCTTGAGATCCAGGCCAACGACGTGCGCTGCACGCACGCGGCCGCGGTCGCCCAGGTCGATCCCGAGCAGATCTTCTATCTGCGTTCGCGCGGCCTGCCCGAGGAGATCGCCAAGCAGCTCGTGATCGAGGGCTTTCTGTCGGCACTGGTCGAGCGCTTCGAGGCCGGCGCGGTGCGCGACGTGCTGTCGGTCGCGCTCGAGGCGCGGCTCGGGCTCGTGCTCGCGGGTTAGCTGCCGCGCCGACCGACTTCAGGAAGCCGTTGAGGTCGCCGGCGATGTCGCCGCTGGCGGCGCCGCCGCAGCTGTCGGCGTTGAGCTCGTTTTGGTGGCGTTGCGCTGGGTGATCGTGATGCGAATGATCGACCACGTTCAGCTGGGCATTTAAACGAACCCACGGTTCGCTTTGATGCCCAGCTCGCGGTCGGCGCGGATGGACGCGCTGGCGGAGCTCAAGGCGCTGACGCGCTGAGGAACATCGACTGCAGCACGCGCGCGCCGTCGGCTCGGGCGCGGGCCTGCATGACGAGCTCGTGCGCGTCGGCGCCGATCTCCCAGTCGGCCCAGGCGCAGCAGCGGCGCTCGGTGGCGACCAGCTGCTGCAACTCGCGCTCGGCGGTGGCGTCGTGCGCGAACCGCAGCTCGACCCCGTCGGGGGTGGCGACGCGCCTCGTGCCGGCCCGTTGCATCAGCTCGGCCCACCGGCGCTGCTGCTCGCCGAGCTCGCCTGCGTGCAGCGTGCAGGCGATCGGCAGCTCGGTCGGTTCGGGGCTCATCGTGGGAGACATCGTCGCACGGGCATAGGATTGCCGGATGGCGCGCGCCTCGGCCACCAGCAACGTCACTCCGATGGTCCCGCTCGGCTACGGCAAGTTCGTCCGCGCCGACCGGATCTACGCGCTGGTGCCGTTGGAGGGTGATGACCGCGGCGACGGGCGGCGCACGCTCGTCCACGTGGACGGGATCGAGCGGCCGCTGGTGGCCTCGCGCTCGGAGGCGGCGATCGCGGCCGACATGGCTGAGGCGCTCGGCCACCGCGCCGGGGGCCGACGTCGCGCGGTCGACGCCGCGCCAGACCAGGAACCGCTCTTCTACGCCTGAGCGGGGCACAAAACGCAAGCCGGAGTTGCGTTTTATGCCCAGCGTTGTTCGGGGAGCCGGAGCCTCTCATATGCCGACGACACCTGGTTGCACCACGTGACGGGAGTACGCCGAGCCCTGCTGGGCGTCGCGGTCGCGCTCGTCCTGGCGGACGGATCGATCGTGTCGCTGGCACTGCCGCAGATCCTGGTGGATCTGCACACGTCGGTAGTCGGCCTCGCCGCGATCCTGTTCGTCTACATGGCGGTGCTGGCCGTCGCCGCGCTGCTCGCCGCTCGGATCGTCGTCAGGGTCGGCCCCCGTCGCCTGGCGAGCGGCGGCTTTGCGCTGGTGGCGATCGCCGGGGCGGTGTGCGGCCTCGCGCCCAGCCTGGATGTGATGCTGGCCGGCCGCGTGATCGGAGCCGCCGGCGGCGGCCTCTGTGCGGTCGCGTCGTTCGAGCTGCTGGAGGGCAGCGGACGCGGCGCGCGGGTGTGGCTGCTGGCGTCCGTACTGGGCCTGGCGGCCGGCCCCGCGATCGGCGGGGTGCTGACTCAGGTGTTCGACTGGCGCGCGATCTTCATCGTCCAGATCCCGGTGGCCGCCGCCGCATCACTGCTGGCACTCCGCTGGCCCGCCGACGCGCTGCGCCCGGCCGTTCTCTCAGTCCAAGGGGCGCGGGTGGGCGGCCGTGGGGCACAGGGCGTGGCGATGATCGCCCTGGGATGCGTCTCGGCGGCGTTGAGCGCGGTGCTGTTCCTGCTCGTCCTGGTGCTGATCGCCGGCTGGAGCATCAGCCCGATCCGGGCCGCGGTGGCGGTGAGCGTGCTGCCGGTCGCCGCGATCGCCGGCGCGTCTCTTCGGGGTCCCGCCGTGTGGCGGGCGACCGCAGGTTGCCTGTTGATCGGATCCGGCATCCTCGCGCTGGCCTGGATCCCGCAGCCCGGCGTGGGCTGGACGATCGCGCCACAGCTGCTCGCCGGGGTCGGCGCCGGTCTCGCGCTGCGTGCGCTCAGCGGCGAGCTGCTCTCCCAGAACACGACTGCGCAGGCGGGCCGGCTGCTCGGCGTCCGGCATGCCGCGATCGCGCTGGTGTTGATCGCGATCGGACCGCTGATCGCCAGCCAGCTGAACGCGGGCGTACGTCAGGCGCAGTTGCAGGGCATCGCCCTGGTGCTCGATGCCAAGCTGTCGCCACAGCAGAAGCTCCACCTCGCTCCGTCGCTGTTTGCGGCGGTCAGCGCAGCGCGGCCGCTGGCGAGCCTGCGAACGGCGCTGGCCGCGCACCGCTCCGAGTTCTCCGGGGCGGATCTCGTCGTCTACGACCAGTTCAGCTCCCGCAGCCAGGATGTCGTGCTCGACGTGATCAAACGCGGCTTCCGCTGGTCGTTCGTGATCACCGGGGCACTCGCGATGCTCGCTGCCGTACTGCTGTTCGGGTTGGCGGTGGGCCGCACCGCCGGCCGCTCGCGGGACGGGCCCTGGCTCCCCCGGCGCCGTGGCCCGCTCCTCGCTCTGCTGCTCGTTGCGGTGATCGTCCCCGTCGGGTACGCGGCCGCCGAGCGAGCCCTCGCGACGACACCCGTCCGGCTCGCCGATCCGTGCTCCGGAGGGTCGATCCCGGTGATCGGCGGCATCAGCGGGCTGCTCCAGAGCGGCGCCCTCGAGGTCCTGGATCAGGCCGCCTGCCACCTGCACACCAGTCGCGAGGAGCTCGTGCTCGCCCTGGCCAGTCCCGCCGAGGCCAAGCGCTTCGCCGCCGCCCACGGCGGTATCAACCCTCACTCGATCATCAGCCCGCTCCTGCACCTGCTGGGCCAGTGAGCGGTCGGCGGCGGTCGTCGCGCTACTCGTGCGTCGCGGCGAGGTGCTCGTCAGGCAGCTCAATCGTGACCCCGCCGCGATGCCTGCGCTCGGAGCGGTACTGGTCGCCGAAGTCCCAGCCCTGACGGTTCGGCGTGGTTGAGTCCGTGCATTCCCCAGAAGGGGTGCGAGCAGCTTCCGGTAGCTGATCTGGCGCGCCGTCTGACGCTCGCAGACCGATTCAGACCCCACGATCGGGACGAGACGGTTTAGCTGACGGCGTCGGAGACGCGCAGGCGCGCCCGCCAGGCGTCGACGTCGAACACGGCCGGCTCGGTCGTGGCACAGAAGTCCTGCAGCGCGGTCACGAACCGCAGCGGCGCCTCGACCTGGGGGAAGTGATGCACGTGATCGAACACCGCCAGCGTCGAGTGCGGCAGCAGCTCGTGGGCCGCCCGGGCGTGCGCCACCGGGATGATCGGATCCTGCTCGCCCCAGATGAGCAGGACGGGGAGCTCGCTGGCCAGGTGCAGTCGATCGGTGGCGCCGACCGTCTGCCCGCCAAGGCCGACGACGCTGCGGACGGTGGCCAGGAAGGCGGAGCGCCGGTCGGCGTCGGCCAGCGAGGTGTAGCTGCGCGCCAATTCCTCGAGGCCCGGGTTGGACGGGACATGCCCGGCCCGCAGGACCCGCCCGGTGAACCCGGCGGCGCGGTGCGCGGCCCCGGCGGTCACCGACAGGAACAGGTCGGCGCCGGGAAGCGACGCGGCACGCAGGGCCGGATTGACCTCGAGCCCGAGCCCGCCGCTCGAGACCAGCACGAGGCGCTCGGTCAGCTCCGGGAACTGATAGGAGAACTGCATCGCGATGCCCCCGCCGAGGGAGTGGCCGACCAGCGTCGCGCTGTCGTGGCCGAGTGCCAGCAGCACGTCGCGGAGGAACGACGCCAGCGAGCCGAGCGAGTAGTCGCCGCCGTTGTGGCTTGACGACCCATGTCCCGGGAGATCGACCGCCAGCACCGTCGCCTGACGGGCCAGCGGCTCGGTCACCGCGCGCCAGGTGTCCAACGCGCCGGCCATCCCGTGGACGAGCAGCAGGACCGGCCCCGATCCCTCCTGTACGTAGCGGATCGAGTGGCCGTGCAGCGTCAGCGTGCGGGTGGCGGGCCTCATGCCCGGACTCCCGCGAAGGCGAAGGCGACGGCGAGGGCGTCGCGGACGCAGGCGTCACGCACCTGCTCGGGCGTCAGCGCGACCGAGATGATCGCCCCCGGGACGGGCTCGCGTAGCGACGCGCCGGTTCGCGCCAGATGCAGCGACCCCATCATCTGGGTCAGCAGACGGCCGGCCAGGAAGCCCGGGTCGTCGGCCTCGATCAGCTCCAGCGCGCGCTGGACGACGCCGACGCAGCGGCCGACCGCGCGCGACACGCGAAACCACGCGGCGTCGGACAGGACCTCGCGCAGCTCCATCGCGGGCTGGCGCAGCAGCGACAGGCCGCAGTCCAGGAACGCCGGATAGGTGACACAGAAATCGGCAAACACGGTCAGCACCGCGCGCAGGCGCTCGCCGCCATCCGTGATCGACTCGGCGGGTTCGGTCAGTGTTCGGAGCTCATCCAGGTAGCTCGTCGCGGTCAGCGCGAAGATCTCCTCCTTGGAGGAGAACGCCCGGTAGATCAGCGCCTTGCTGATCCCGGCGGCGTGGGCGATGTCGTCGACCCGCGCGTCCTGCAGCCCCCGCTCGTCGAACAGCATCCGGGTCGCGGCGACGATCGCGTCCTCGCGGGCGGCACGGCGGCGGCGGCGAGCGATAGCGCGCGAGGTCCCGCGCGTAGCGGCAGTGAAGGTCATTACACGGAGAGTAACCCGTAGTGTGACCAACGGTTACAGTGTCCGGCATCGGCGAGGCCCGCGCGCGCCCGCGCCCGGCTCACTCGTAGGCGAGCGCCTCCAGCGGCGACAGCTTCGCCGCGCGGCGGGCCGGGAAGATCGCCGCGATCAGGCCGACGATCCAGGAGGCGATCAGGAACACGATCAGCTTGCCGACCGGGATCACGAAGTCGATCTGCGAGACGCGTGCCGACAGCAGCGCGCCGAACGCGATCCCGAGCGCGATCCCGAGCACCGAGCCGATCAGCGCGGTGATCACGCTCTCGTGGCGGATCATCCGGCGGATCTGGCGGCGGGTGGTGCCGACCGCGCGCAGCATCCCGATCTCCCGGGTCCGTTCGAACACCGACAGCACGAGCGTGTTGACGATCCCGAACAGCGAGATGATGATCGACAGGCCGAGCAGCACGAACAGAATGTTGAGCACCGAGTTCAGCCCCGACGTCTGGCCGTCGATGAACTGCTCGCGGGTCTGGACCTTGGCGGCCGGGTAGCGCGCCAGCGCCGTCCGCAGCGCGGCCGCATTGGCCGACGACTCGCCGCCGCGCATCTTGACGATGCTGAACAGGTTCTGGGGCTGCTGGTAGAGCTGATCGAAGCGCTGCGCCGAGATCGTCACCGAGCCAAACGGGGAGCCACCGTTGGGCGGCTTGAAGATCCCGCGCACGCGGAAGCTGGCGCGGCCGCCGGTCGGGGTCAGGATCGTCACCGGCGAGCCGACCGACAGCCCATGCTTTTTGGCGAACGTCTGCGGGACGATCGCTCCGGTCGGACCGAGCGTTGCGATCGTCGCCTGCGAACCGTGGATCCAGTGGTTGCTGATCGTCAGCGCGATCCCGGGGTTGACCCCGGTCAGGTCGTCGGTCGAGCCGAACACCTTGTCCTCCCCGGCGCGGATATCGCCGACCGCGATCACACCCGATGCGCGGGTCGCGGCGTTGCCCGCGGCGATCGGGATCGGCGAGAAGTTGTTCTGCGCGACGATCGCGTAGTCGCCCCCGAACTGAGCGTTCACCGCGCCCTTGAAGTTGTCGATGATCCCGGCGGCCATCATCGACACCAGCGTCACCAGCGCCAGCCCGATCATCAGCGCCGCTGCGGTCGACGCGGTCCGCTGCGGGTTGCGCATCGTGTTGTCGCGTGCGATCCGGCCGATCGTGCCGGCGATCACGGTCGCGGGCCAGCCGAGCACTCGGGCCATCGACGGCACGAATCGGGCCGACAGCAGCGACAGTCCGATGAACACGAGGATCGCGCCGAGGCCCATCAGCCCCAGCACGCCGCCGGTGCCGTGCGCGACGAACAGCCCGAGCACGATCGCGAGAAACCCGAGCCCCATCAACACCACCGAGCCGAGCGTGCGGAACCGCGCGAACCGTCCCGGCGGCAGCAGCGACCCCTCGCGCACGGCCGCGATCGGCTCGACCCGGGTCGCGCGCAGCGCCGGTCGCAGCGAGGCGAGCATCGTCACCACGATCCCGACGATCAGCGAGACGACGATCGTGCGGGTGCGCAGCACGGTGCTGTGCGACGGCAGCGACAGGCCAACTGCGTTGAACAGCGCGAACAGCCCGCGCGCGAGCGCGATCCCGACCACGAGCCCGACGATCGAGGCCAGCACGCCGATCACCAGCGACTCGGCCAGGACCGAGCGCAGCACCTGGCGGCGCGACGCGCCGAGCGTGCGCAGCGTCGCGAACTCGCGGGTGCGCTGCGCGATCGTGATCGACAGCGAGTTCGCGATCACGAACGCGCCGACGAACAGCGCGATCCCCGCGAACGCCAGCAGCAGCGTGTTGAGGAATCCGAGCGAACTGTCGATCGAGTTGGTGTCGGTCTTGGCCTGCTCGGCGCCGGTGCGGACCTGGGCGTCGTGCGGCAGGATCGGTTTGATCTGGTCGACAAGCTGCTGCGGTGAGGTGCTGCTGCGGGCGGCGACGTTGATCGTGTCGAGCTGGCCCGGCTTGCGGAACAGCCGCTGCGCGGTCGTCAGCGTGAAGCCGGTCAGGGTCGCGCCCCCGAGCGAGTTGGCCGAGCCGAACTTGATGATCCCCGAGATCCGCAGGCGCAGGGCCGGGCCGTCGGCCTGGACGCCGATCAGCTGACCGACCTTGAGGTGCTTCTTGGAGGCCGTGCTCGAGTCGACCACCAGCTGGGTCGCGCCCGGCCAGCGCCCGGAGACGAGCTTCAGCGAGCTCAGCTGCGGCGCCGACGGGTCGACGCTGAAGCCGAGCGTCGGACCGGTGCCGAACGACACGGTCTTACCACCGATGACGAGCTGGGCGGTGCCCGAGACGCCGCCGACCGCCTGGGCGACCCCGGGCAGTCGGCGCACGCGCGGCAGCAGCGTCTGCGAGAACGACGGCACGTCGCCGCCGTTGGCCGCGTTGGCCCCGGTGTCGATCGCGTTGCGGCCCGTGATCGACGCCGAGATGTTCTGATAGATCGTGTTGTAGACGTTGCCGAGATCGGCGTGCAGCGAGTCGGTCAGCACGTATGTGCCGGCGACCAGCGCAACTCCGAGCACGACCGCGAGCGCGGTCAGCACCCCGCGCAGCCGCCTGGTCGTCAGCCCCTTGAGCGCGACCTTCAGCATCCGGCCCGGTCAGCCGCCGAGACCGCGCATCGCCTCGAGGATCTGCTCCTCGCCGGCGGCCGGCATGTCGCGAACGATGCGGCCGTCAGACAGGAACAGCAGCCGGTCGGCGATCGCCGCCGCGTGCGCGTCGTGGGTGACGATCACCACCGTCTGGCCGCTGTGGTCGACCGACTGGCGCAGCAAGCTCAGCACCTCCTCGGACGCGGTCGAGTCGAGGTTGCCGGTCGGCTCGTCGGCGAACAGCACCGTCGGGCGCGAGAGCAGCGCGCGGGCGACCGCGACGCGCTGCTGCTGGCCGCCGGACAGCTCGGAGGGGCGATGCTTGAGACGCTGGGCCAGGCCGAGTCTCCTGCACGACCGTCGCCATCCAGTCGGGGTCGGCCTCGCGCCCGGCGATCGCGAGCGGGAGCGTGATGTTCTCCTCGGCGGTCAGCATCGGCAGCAGGTTGAAGAACTGGAACACGAACCCGATGTGGTCGCGCCGCAGCTTGGTGAGGTCCTTGTCGGACAGGTTGGTGATCTCGATCCCCTCGATCGAGACCGATCCCGAAGTCGGCTTGTCGAGCCCGGCGAGGATGTGCATCAGCGTCGACTTGCCCGATCCCGACGGGCCCATCACCGCCGTCAGCCGGGCGCGCTGCACGGTCACCGAGACGTCGTCGAGCGCCGTCACCGCGGTGTCGCCCTCGCCGAAACGGCGCGTCACGTCGGTCGCGACCAGCACCGCCTCGGACCTGATTTCGGGCGCCTCCGGCTCTTTGATGGCCACGGCTCGACCATACATACACTTCAGATGGTGCGCCAGGCCGCGATGTTAAGAGGCATCAATCTCGGGCCCAAGCGGCGTGTGCCGATGGCCGAGCTGCGCGCGGTGCTGACCGAGGCCGGTTACGGGCAGGTGCAGACCTACGTGCAGAGCGGCAACATCGTGCTCGAGTCGGCATCCAAGCCCGCCGTGCTGGAACGCGAACTCGCCGCGCTGATCGAGCAGCGGTTCGGCTTCGCGGTGCCGGTCGCGATCCGCACCCGCCGCCAGCTGCAGGCGGTCGTCGACAACGATCCGATCGCCGGCGGCGCCGACGACCCCAAGCGCTACCAGGTGACGTTCCTCGCCAACGCGCCGGACGCCGCGACGCTCGCCAAGCTGCGCGAGCTGAGCAACGACGACGAGCGTTTCGCCCACCACGGCCGCGAGCTGTACACCTACCACCCGGCCGGGGTCGCGCGTTCCAAGCTCGCGCTCGCGGTCGTCGGCAAGCCGCTCGGCGCCGGCGCGACCGCGCGCAACTGGACGACGGTCTGCAAGCTGCTCGAGCTCGCCGGCGGCTGACGTCGGCGATCGGCATTTGGATAGGGTTGCCGCTCGATGAAGCTCGCGACGTTCCAGGTGCCCGACGACGCCGAGCCGCGGTCGGGGATCGTCGACGGTGACTGGGTCCGCTCGTTCGGCGGTCCCGACGGGGTGCGCGACCTGCTCGCCATCGGCGCCCCCGGCAAGGCGCAGCCAGCGCTGGACGGCGGCGGGTGGCCGCTTGGCCAGGTGACCCTGCTGGCGCCGGTCCCGCATCCCGGCACCGTCTATGCGATCGGGCTCAACTACGCCCGCCACGTCGAGGAGACCGGTGGCACGCGGCCCGAGCAGCCGATCGTGTTCGTCAAGGTCGCGGGCTCAGTGGCGCCGCCCGGCGGGCCGATCCGCTGCCCCGAGGTGGTCAGGCGGCTGGACTACGAGGGCGAGCTGACGATCGTGATCGGAGCGGGCGGTCAGATCGGCGGTTACTGCGTCGCCGACGACGTCTCCGCGCGTGATCTGCAGCGGCGCGAGCCGCAGTGGACGCGGGCCAAGGGGGCCGACACGTTCTGCCCGTACGGGCCGTGGATCACGACCGCCGACGAGGTGCCCGACCCCGGCAACCTGCGGCTGCGCACATGGGTCAACGACGAGCTGCGTCAGGACACGAGCACCTCGGATCTGATCTTCGGCTGCGACGAGTTGGTCGCGTTCATCGCGCAGACGTGCACGCTCGCCCCCGGCGACCTGATCCTGACCGGCACCCCGAACGGGGTCGGCGCGGCGATGGACCCGCCGCAATGGTTGCAAACCGACGACACGATCCGAATCGAGGTCGAGTCGCTAGGAGTCATCGAGCACCGCGTCGAATAGCCACAGCGTCCAGGTTCGAGGAGGAGGAGTTGGATGCTGAGGCTGCAGCTGGGCACGGTTGATTACGTCATCCTTGCCATCTACTTCGCGGTCGTGCTCGGGATCGGGTTCATCGCGCGTCTGTCGATCAAGTCCGATCTGGACTTCTTCTTGTCCGGGCGATCGCTGCCGGCGTGGATCACCGGCATTGCCTTCATCGCCGCCAACCTGGGTGCGCTGGAGATCCTCGGCCAGTCCGCCAACGGAGCCGAGTACGGCGTCCCCACTGTCCACTACTACTGGATCGGCGCGGTCCCGGCGATGGTCTTCCTGGGTCTGTTCATGATCCCGTTCTATTACGGGTCGAAGGTCCGCTCGGTGCCGGAGTACCTGCGACTTCGCTTCAACGAGCCCACGCACGCGTTCAACGCGGGCACGTTCGCGGTCGCGACGGTGCTGATCTCCGGCGTCAACCTGTTCGCGCTGGCGCTGATCATCCACCTGATGCTGGGGTGGTCGATCACGCTGGCGATCCTGATCGCCGCGGCGCTCGTGCTCGTCTACATCACGCTCGGCGGCCTGACCTCGGCGATCTACAACGAGGTGCTCCAGTTCTTCGTGATCGTCGCCGCGCTGCTGCCGCTGACGCTCGTGGCGCTGCACTCGGTGGGCGGCATCTCCGGCCTCAAGCACAAGATCGAGCACTTCCCGCCGCTCGGCAAGGCGGGCCTGCACGCGTGGGACGGCCTCGCGATCCACCACCACACCAACACGCTCGGCTCCGACTGGATCGGGGTCGTGTTCGGGCTCGGCTTCGTGCTCGGCTTCGGCTACTGGACGACCAACTTCGCCGAGGTCCAGCGCGCGCTGTCGGCGAAAAACCTCACGGCGTCACGGCGGACGCCATTGATCGGCGCGATCCCGAAGCTGTTCCTGCCGGCGATCATCATCCTGCCCGGCTTGATCGCGGTCGTCACCGTCCACGGGCTCGGCGGTTCTTCGGTGTCCCAGTCGTACAACACCGCGATCCCGCACCTGATCGGCAACTACCTGCCGGAGGGGATGCTGGGGATCGCGGTGACCGGCCTGTTGGCGGCGTTCATGGCGGGCGTGGCGGCGAACGTGACCGCGTTCAACACGGTCGTCACCTACGACATCATCCAGGCGTACGTGGCCAAAGACCGTGACCCGGCGTTCTACCTGCGAACCGGGCGCTGGGTGACGGTCGCCGGAATCCTGGTGTCGGTGGGCACGGCGTTCATCGCCAAGGGCTACGGGAACATCATGAACTACATCCAGACGCTGTTCTCGATCTTCAACGCGCCGCTGTTCGCGACGTTCATCATCGCGATGTTCTGGAAGCGAGCGACGCCGTGGGCCGGGTTCTGGAGCCTGATCGCCGGCACCGCCGCCGCCTACGCAACCAACCGCCTGGCCGCGTACAACACGATTTTCCATTTCGGCTCCGCGACATTGGATGGGAGCTTCTGGCAGGCGATCATCGCGTTCGTGGTCGATGCGGCGGTGCTGGTCGGGGTCTCGTTGGTGACCAAGCCGAAACCGATCGCCGAGCTCGACGGGCTCGTGTGGGGCATGGCCAAAGGCGATGACGAGGCCGACATCGACCCGCGCGACAAGCTGTGGTGGCGGTCGCCGTGGTTGCTCGGCGGATTCATCATTGCCTGTGTCATCGCTCTGAACATCATCTTCATCTAGGAGGACGCACCGATGACCGAACCAGACAATCCGTTCGGCGTGCCCGGCACCGAGGGACCGTCGGAGGGTGGCGAGCCCGAGGTCGACGAGGTCGCGGTCGCCAAGGCGGCGAACCGGTTTGACATCCGACGGCTGATCGGGTCCGTGTTCATCCTCTACGGCGTGATCCTGACCGTGCTCGGGGTGGTGGGCTCCCATCACATCAAGACCAAGGCCGCCGGCGTCAACATCAATCTCTGGACCGGCCTGGGGATGATCGTGTTCGGCGCGCTGATGGTGGCCTGGGCGCTCTGGCGGCCGACGGTGCCCAAGCCCGCGAAGATGGCCGGCACCGGGCCGGGTCAGATCGGACCGGCGCCGACGGCCTGATCAGGGCCCTGGCGACGGGAGCTTCAGGGTCGCGCCGCGAAGCCTCGCGAGCGCGTATGCGCTCGCCTGCGTGAACGAGATGCGGACGCGCTCTGAGTCGATCGTGACGGTGCCGTCGATCGCGCCGGTCGAGGGGGTCTCGGTGAACGTGCCGGCGGACGCGGCATCTGACACGAACCGGTCGTGGTGAAGCGTGAAGCGGATCCGACCGTCGGGCAGCGTCTTGACGGTGAAGTTGCCGCCGCGCAGACCCGGGCCGCCGGCGTAGGAGTAGGTGTTGCGGATCGCGGCATCGCCGGCCGTCTCGGCGGCGATCCAGGCCAGCCGTCGGGCGCGCAGGCTCGCGTGGCCGTCGACGATCGTCGCGGCGGGAGCGTCGGCGAGCTTGCGGGGGTATGCGCCCGGGGTCTGGATCGGGGGGATCTTCGCCGCACAGGCGACGTTCATCCGCTGCAGGTGGCGCGGGTCGGCCGTGAACCGGTCGATGATCAAGCGCGCGCAGTGCATCCCGTCTGACAGGTAGGTGTCGCCCTCGGAGGTGACGTGGACCGTGTTGTGCAGGTCGACGACGCGCACATTGCGCCCGAGTGTCGGCGCGAACTTGCGGACATCGGACAGCGGTGTCAGGTCGTCGACGTCGCCACCGATCGCGAGGATCGGCACCGAGCTTGGCAGCACCGTGCGCTTGGCCGGCTCGACCGGCGCGTGATGGACCGGCTTGGGCCAGTCAAGGCACGTGTCATAGGGCTCGGAGTAGCCGCTCATCGTCACCCACTCGGCGGTGCTCAGCGGCGCGAACGCGGCCGACGAATGGCCGGCGACGGCGCGCTCGAACTGCCGTTCGCGGGCGGCCGGCGAGGCCTGCATCGAGAACAGCTGCGGGTAGTCGGTGCACGACACCGCCATGTACAGCGCGTCGTCGAACCAGACCGGGGATTCGGTGCCGTGGTTGAACGCCTGCTCCTGGGCGATCAGCCGTTCCAGCGGCAGGTCGTCGCCGGCGAGCGCGGCGCGGACCGAGGCGTCGGCTTCACGCAGGATCACCGGGTCGGTGCCGGAGTCCTGGATGAGGTCGGCGAGCTGGCGGGTGGTGATCGTGATCTGCGTGCGCTTGCCGCTGACCAGCCGCGTGGTGCCGCTGATCGGATGCGCGCGGATCTCGCCGGTGAGCTTGGCGAACCGCGCCACCGCACTCGAGCCGCCATGCACGTTGCAGGCGATCGAGCGCTCGCAGACGCGCAACATCGCGCGCCGGCCCTCGATCCCGGACGAGCCGTACCACGGCGACAGGCCGCGCAGGTAATAGGTCGAGTCGAGGATCACCGCGTTGACCATCCGGGGATGGCGCGAGATGAACGCCTGCGTGAACCAGCTGCCGTACGAGTCGCCGTAGATCGTCACCCGGCCGGTATCCAGCTGGCGCAGGATCGCCGCCTCGTCGGCGACCGCGTCGGCGGTCGCGTACAGGTCAGAGGCATGCAGCCAGTGGCCGTTTGACAGCTTGTAGCGGTGGTTGAGCGAGCGGCCACAGGCGCCGACGAGCTTGGCGAACCGCGGCCCGGAGGTGCGGCCGGTGAAGCGCTGCAGCCGCGGGCAGCGCAGGATCGAAGAGCCGCCCATGCCGCGGTTGTCGATCAGCACCAGGTTGTGGTCTTTGAGCAGCGGACCGAAGATGCCGGTGTACTCGTCGTAGCTGCCGGTCGAGGGGTAGCCGGGGCCGCCCTCGTTGGCGACGATCGTCCCGACCGCGTGGCCGTCGCGGGCGGGGATCCACTGCGTCTGGATCCCGATCTTCGGGCCGTGCTTGAGCTGCGGGTCGAGCGCACGCGGGACCTTCGTGCACCAGCCGGGGCCGTGATCGCCACCACGATGGTGGCCGCAGCGGTGCAGCGTCAGGCTCCCGACCCGGAGCGTGTGCGCGATCGCTGCGGGCGCGCCCAGCGCCAACGCGAGCATCGCCGCGACCACGACCCGGAGATAAGTTGAGCGACGATTCAAGATTGCGCAGCGTTGCACATCGCGCGGCCCGGTGCCACCGATTGAGTGCGGCTGCGCAAACAACGGGGGCGGCGCAAGCCGCCCCTACCACTAGTGGTGATCGATGACCCGATCGATCAGGCCGTACTCGACCGCCTGATCGGCCGTGAAGAAGCGATCGCGCTCCATGTCGACGTGGACCTGCTCCTGGTTCTGTCCCGTGTGATGGGCGTAGATCTCGTCGGTCCGCCGGCGGATCTCGATGATCTCGCGGGCATGGATCTCGATGTCGGTCGCCTGGCCCTGAAAGCCCGCCGACGGCTGGTGGATCAGGATCCGGCTGTTGGGCAGCGAGAAACGCTTGCCCTTCGCGCCACCGGTCAGCAGCAGCGAGCCCATCGACATCGCGATCCCGACGCAGATCGTCGCGATGTCGGGCTTGATGAACTGCATCGTGTCGTAGATCGCGAGCCCCGAGTAGATCGAGCCGCCCGGCGAGTTGATGTAGATCGAGATGTCCTTGTCGGGGTCTGAGGACTCCAGGTGCAGGAGCTGTGCGACCACCAGGTTGGCGATCTGGTCGTCGATCTCTGACCCGACGAAGATGATCCGCTCGTTGAGCAGACGGCTGTAGATGTCGAATTCGCGCTCGCCGCGGGCGGTGCGCTCGATGACCATGGGGACGAGAGGCATGGCGGTGAGGCTAGCGGCGCTCAGACCGTGAGCACGGCCGAGCCCGTAAACGCGCCGGCGCGCAGATCGGCAAGCGCCCGCTCGGCGTCCTGCAGCGGATAGCTGGTGACGGTCGTGCGGACCGGGACCCGCTCGGCGAGCGCCAGGAACTCACGGCCGTCTTGGCGGGTGAGGTTGGCCACCGAGCGGATCGAGCGCTCGCCCCAGAGGTCGTCGTAGTCAAGCGGTGGGATCTGCGACATGTGGATTCCCGCGCAGACGACGGTGCCGCCGGGATTGAGCTGTTTGAGCGCGGCCGGCACCAGCTCGCCGGCGCTGGCGAAGATGATCGCGGCGTCAAGGCGCTCGGGAGGGGGTTCGTCGGAGCCGCCGGCCCAGGCCGCGCCGAGGCTGGTGGCGAACTGCTGGGTGCGCGCGTCGTTCGGTTTGGTGAACGCGAACACGGTGTGCCCCTCGTGAACCGCCAGCTGGCAGATCTGGTGGGCGGCCGAACCGAAGCCGTAGAGCCCGATGTTGGGCGCGTCGCCGGTCATCCGGTAGGCGCGGTAGCCGATCAGCCCGCCGCACAGGAGCGGTGCGGCCTGCACGTCGCTCAGCGCGTCGGGAATCTGCAGGCAGAAGCGCTCGTCGGCAACCGTCTGCTCGGCATAGCCGCCGTCGATGTCGCGCCCGGTGAAGCGCGCGTTGACGCAGAGGTTCTCGCGCGCTGAGCTGCAGTACCGGCAGCTGCCGTCGGTCCAGCCCAGCCACGGGACGCCGACCCGACGGCCGTCGTCGGTGCGCCCGACGATCTGGTGGCCGAGGATCACCGGCAGTTTCGGAGCATCGATCTCGGCGTCGCGCAGGTGCAGATCGGTGCGGCAGACCGCGCACGCGGAGACCGTCAGACGCAGCTGGCCCGGGGCGGGCTCGGGATCGGGCACGGTGGCGAGCTCGAGACGAGCGCCGGGCCTGGTCAGCAGTTGCGCGAGCATCGGTCGCGTACAAGGCTACGCCGGGTTGTGGTATCACTCGGTTAGTAGCAGCCGTTACGAGGGAGGGAGACCGCTTCGCCGCTGCGAGGCTGTTCTCGAGGCCACACGGATGGAGGAGCCCGAGCTTGGTGACCGTTGATGAGACCGTGCTCCTCGGAGACGAGACGCCCGTCTTCGAATTGTTTGAGCTGCAGCCGCTGATCGCCGAGGCGCAGGAGCGAGGAGAGCTCCGGTTCGCCGATCTGGAGGCGTGTCTGGAGGAGGCCGAGGTCTCCAAGGAGCAGGTCCGGGAGTTGCACGTCTACCTCGACGATCAGGGGATCGTCGTGACCGGTGACGACGGTCAGCCGGTCGCCTCCGAGGAAGCTCGGCTGGAGGCGAGCGCCCCGCGCGACGGCTCCGGCTTCGATCGCGATGACAGCGGTGACGATGGTGATGGCGGCGCGGGCGGCGCGGATGAGCGCTCACACTCGGCCGCGTCGGCGGGGGTTCGCCGGCGCGCGGTCGAGCTGGATCTGACCGTCGAGCCGACGCTCGACTCGCTGCGCCTGTATCTGCGGTCGATCGGCCGGGTCGAGCTGCTGACGGCGGCGCAGGAGGTGACGCTCGCGCGCCGGATCGAGCGCGGCGACATGGACGCCAAGCAGCACATGATCGAGGCCAACCTGCGGCTGGTGGTGTCGATCGCGAAGTCCTATCTCGGGCGTGGCCTGACGTTCCTGGACCTGATCCAGGAGGGTTCGATGGGCTTGATCCGCGCGGTCGAGAAGTTCGACTACCGCCGTGGCTACAAGTTCTCGACCTACGCGACCTGGTGGATCCGCCAGGCGGTCACCCGAGCGATCGCCGACAAGGGCCGGACGATCCGGATCCCGGTGCACATGGTGGAGAAGCTCAACAAGGTCGTGCACGTCGAGCGCCAGCTCGTCCAGCAGCTCGGGCGTGAGCCGACCGCGGCCGAGATCGCCGCCGAGCTCGAGATGACGATCCGCGAGGTCCGCGACGTCTGGCGGATGGCCCAGCAGCCGATTTCGCTGGAGAAGCCGGTCGGCGAGGAGGACGACTCCTCACTCGGCGACTTCGTCGAGGATCCGACCGCCGAATCGCCGTTCGAGATGGCCCACGACCACCTGCGGCGTGAGAACCTGCGTCGCGCGCTGGCGGCCCTGCCCGAGCGCGAGCGCGAGGTGATCGAGCTGCGCTTCGGTTTGACCGGAGAGCGGCCGCTGACGCTGGAAGAGGTCGGGCGGGCGTTTAACGTGACCCGTGAGCGGATCCGGCAGATCGAGTCGCACACGCTGCGCAAGCTCGAGGCGTTGCCGGAGGCCCAGCGGCTGCGCGACGCCTGCTAGTCGTCGGTTTTGGGGTGCTTGGGGACGAGCTCAAGCCGTGGTGGCTCGGGCGCGTTGGGGTCCGGCGCCCGGCGGCTGAGCTCGTAGCGGAGCTTGGGCCGGCGGTTGCTCGCCGGGCCGGCCGGGGCCTGCGCGGGGGTGGGCAGCCGCGGGCGGTTGTATCCGGGTCGGGGACGGTTTGGCCGGTCCCGCGGTGGTCGTGCTTGAAGGGCCGGGCGCGGGCGGTAATCGCGCCGTGCGCGGTTCGCTGAGGTCTTCACGCGACGGCTGACGGCCGCGAGCACGAAGGCGAGCGCGAGCATGCCGATCGGGAGCCAGAGCGGGATGCCGCTGCTGTGGTGAGTGGGTGTGACGGTCGTCTGGTGTGAGGGTTGCGCGGGGGTGGTTGGCTTTGCGCGCGGGGTTCTGGGGGTCGTGGCGGTGTGCGTGGGTGTCGTGGCGGTGTGCGACTGACAACACAGCGTCTGGGTGCCGAGCGGGTACTTGTGGGTCAGCGGGCTCTTGTCGGCCAGCGCCGGGGCGGCCGTCAGCGCGAGCGTGATTGCGGCGAGCGCTGCTGCTGCCGGTGCTGGTGAGCGGTGGGCCGCACGGATCATTGGATCGTCACCGGCGTGCCGACCGGCAGCAGCCGGCCAAGTTTGAGGATTGCGGCGTTGCGCAGCCGGATGCACCCGTGCGAGATCTGGCCGGGGATCAACTGCGGCTCGTCGGTTCCGTGGATCCCGATGAAGCCGCCAGCGGGCCAGTCGGTCTCGAACTCCGAGCGCGCGCTCGTTCCGAACGCGAGCGGTCCGTACTCGGGGCTGGCGAATGCGGTCAGACGGTCACGGATGTAGAAATGCCCGGCCGGGGTCGGGGTGCTGGGCTTGCCGACGCCGACCCGGGTCTGGAAGATCCTCGTCCCGTCGCGGTAGAGCGTGAGCCGCTCGGTCTCGCGGTTGACCACCAGGCGGGTGTCGACGAACGACCAGCCGCCGAGCGCGGTGCGTGGGATCCAGCCGGTGCGGCCATCGGGGAGCACGGCGAGCTCGGCGTGGACCCAGGTTTGACCGTTGCGGGTGGTGGTCTCGGCGTCGGCAACGACGAGGTTGGTGGTGTTCTCGGGGGTGGCCGCGGTGACGGCGGTGACGACCGGGCTGTTGGCGGCGGGGCGGGCGTGGGCGGCCGTCGCGTGGAGCACCGGTGCCCAGCGGGTGACGTCGCGGGTCTGTCGGGCCGTGAGCTGGTGTGCCTTGGGGATGTGGAAGCCGTTGTGGGGCGCCGGGAGTTGGGCGCTGGGTTGGCTGGTGTCGGCGGCCGGTTTTGTCGGTGGGGGCGCGTGCATCGGTGGAGTCGTGTGCGCGCGCGGAGCGACCAGCAGGCCGATGCCGACGCCGGCGAGCACGACCAGCGGGGCGATCAACGCTCGCGGGCGCAGCAGGCGCCTCGTGCGCGTGCGCGCGGGCGGGCGCGTGTCCGTGCGGGCGCCCGGGTCCTTCGGGGTGCCCGGGTCCTTTGGGGTGCCCGGGTCCTTCGGGGTGCCCGGGTCCGTGCGGGTGTTCCGGTGTGGTCGAACCGGTCGATCACCCGGTGAACGACGGGGCGCGCTTGGCGCTCGTGTGGGGGAGGTGCAGGGTAACGAAGTTGGTCGAGTTGACGATCTGCACGGTCTTGGGGTCCGGCAGCGCATCGTCGAACGCGTGCTCGGCGGGCACGATCCCGGCCAACAGCCTGATCCAGGCGGCGTGCCGCGCCTCGACCGAGTGGATCGAAACCGCAGCGGCGAGGTACTTGTCGGAGTGGATCAGCGGCAGCTGCTGCTTGTAGGCCCCGACCGCGAGGTCCTCGAACGCGACCGCTGTCGCCCGGAAGGCTTTCGGGTTGTCGGTCGTGCCGTGGAAGTCGAAGTGCGGGCTCTTGACCGCCTTGCTGCCGAGCGTCGTCTGGAACGCCTTCACGTGCGCGCGCTCGTGTGAGCCGACCACGCGGGCCTGCTCGGCGAGCGGGCCATGCAGTGCACCGATCCGCTCGGCCTGGGTGTAGAACGCGGCCTGCAGGTACTCGAGCGTCAGCGCGAAGTTGAGGATCTCGATGTCGCCGTTGGCGTCGGTGTGCTTGGCGGCGTGTTGGTGCGCCTGCGCGGTGGCGGGCAGCAGTGCGCCGGCCGCGACGGTTGTGGTCAGGGCAGCCACGGCCGCGTCTCGCAGGAAGCGAGCGCGGGTGGGAAGCCGGTCGATCGCGTCGCGCAGGGCGCCGTCGGTGTCGACCTCGGTGAGGGTGACGGCGGTTTCGGTGTGGCTGGTGTGGCTGGCGTGGCTGGTGTCGGTCATCGCTCGTATATCTCTTATGCGCATCACGGTCGTCTCCGGATCACGCCATATAGGGGTGGATGGCCTTCAGCGCCGCGTCGGCGGTGATCGGCACGTCGGCGGGCACCGGGGCGGGCAGCTTGCCCGCCAGGCTCCGCGACCATGCCGCATGACGCGCCTCGACCGAGATCACGCGCGAGACCGATTTGAGCGTCTGTCGGCTCATGTTCTCCGCCTGCCCGTTGTAGGCCGCGAGCGTCAGGTCCTCGAACGTGACCGCGGCAGCGATGAACCGCTTGTCGTTGGTGGTCGCGTCGCCGAAGTTGAACTTCGGGGAGGGGTTCGCCGCCGAGCCGAGCTCATGCTCGAGGTAGGCGAGATGCTCGTCCTCCTCGTGGCCGACGACCTGCGCGAACTGCTTGGCCTCGCCGGTCAGCTTGTTTTTCTGTAGCGCCTCGCGGTAGAACGCGGTCTGCAGGTGCTCGAGCTTGAGCGCGAACTGCAGGACCTCTTTGTCACGGGGCGAGAGGTGGTCTGCGGCGCTGGTTTGCTGGCCGCTGGCCTGCGCGAAGCCGGCTGCGGCGGCGCCGCCGGCGGAGATGCCGCCCAGGCCCACCGCGGCACGCTTGAGCAGCGTCGATCGGTCGATCGCGTGGCGTGCGTTGGTGCGCGGCGTCTCGTGCGCTTCGTGCGCGCCGGGACGCGGGGCGTCGAGGACGCTGAGGTGCCCGATACGTGCGGGTTGTGTGGCGCGCGCGGGGCCCGGTTCTGGCCCGCTTCGGGCGTCGGTGCGGGCGGGCTCGGTGCGGGCGCCCGGGCGCGGGAGTCTGGGCACCCAGCATCGTGCCGTTCGGTGGTTGCCCGTCGGCTTTGCGCGCCCGTCAACCATGTCGAGCTCGCGCTTGTCTATCGCCATGACTTTCCCCCCGGTTGTGTGAGGATCGGAGCGAGGCCATCTTAACCCCGCGGAGAAGGTATGCCCGCAATACGCCGGTTTCAAGCAGAACGTTGGGCATCAACCTTAGTGAGGTTCGGTAGCGCTTCGTCGGACGTGGAACGTTTTGTTCGGATCATTTCAGTCTAATCGACTTTAATTCAAACTTATATAGCCGATTTGAGAATGGTGAGTAGCCAGCCGCGGTGTCGTTCATCGACCAGGGTGCGTGCGTGCTAGCGCCGGTCATGCACACGCCGCGCCACTTCGACTTCGCCGCCGACGGGGACGATGGCCGCGGCCTACAGCGCGTCCAGGTCAAGACGGCGACCTTCCTTCCGGAGGTCGCTGGGAGGTGTCCGTCGCAACGCGAGCCGGCAACCAAAGCTGAGCGGGATCGCCACGCTGCTGGACCCGCGGAGTTCGTGTGCCCCGTTCGTGATCGTCGCCGACGGCCGCCGCTGGCTGATCCCGTCGGGTCAGGTCGATGGGTGCCACGGCATCCGGCTGGCAGGTCCCGAGTACGCGGAGTGGGAGATCGACCCCGGCCGACCCCTGGCGATCGACGGCCCGTCGCTAGACTCGCTGGGCCTTCGGCGGGGTTCCCGAGCGGTCAAAGGGACGAGACTGTAAATCTCGCGGCTCAGCCTTCGCAGGTTCGAATCCTGCCCCCGCCACTAGTCGGTCTTCGCGGCGGGTCGGGAGCCTCGGTCTCTCGCTCCTGACGCGGTAGCCTCCGGCGCAGCGCCCTCTTAGCTCAGCTGGTAGAGCACTTCCATGGTAAGGAAGGGGTCGTCGGTTCGAGTCCGACAGAGGGCTCTACAAAAGCCCCGCTCAGGCGGGGTTGTTCTGTGTTCGGATCCGAAGTTGGGGGGTCAGGCGGACACAAAACGGGCACTTTTTGCGGTGTCCGGGTTTCGATCAGGCCGTTGCGGGCCGCCCAGATCTGCTCGGCGGCGGGCCGGCGATCGTCCTCGGCGTGCTCGTCGAATAGGTGCGCGTAGGTCGACAGCGCCATCGTCGGCTGGTGACCGGCCTGGCGGGCGACGTCGACGACGGTGGCGCCCTGGGCGATCAGCAGACTGACGAAGCTGTGGCGCAGGTCGTATGGGCGGGCACGGGGGACCTCGGCCTGCACGGCAGCCTCGGCGAACGCGCGCTTGCGCCAGTTGCGGACGCGGTCGGCGTTCCACGGCGAGCCGTCAGGGGACGGGAATATCAGCTCGAGGTCCTTGCCCTGGCGGGTGTGCGCGCGCCAGTTGAGCAGGTCCTCCTTGAGCGGCCCGAGCAACCGGACCGAGCGGGTGGAGGCGGTCTTGGTCGACTTCAGCTCCCCGAACGCGACCGATGCGCTCGACCAGCAGCGTGCGCTCGCCGAGGTCGTGCCAGCGCAGCCCGATCGCCTCGCCCGGTCGCAGGCCGGCGTAGGCGAGGACGGAGACGAGCGTCGCGTCCAGCCGGCGGTCGGTCTGGAGCAGATAGGCGCGCATCCTCTCGACCGACGTGGGGGTCAACGGGCGGACGACGCGCTTGCGGGCCTGGCTGGGCTTGCGGACATCGCGGACCGGGTTGCGGTCGATCCGCCGCCACTCGACCGCGCGCTGGAGGATCGACTGCAGCACGGTCAGCGACTTGAGGATCGAGTTGTCGCCGACGCCGTCGGCGGCCATCTCGGCGCGCAGGTCGGAGACGATCGTCTACATGAACATGGCTGATGTAGACGCACGCTTCGACGATGCGCGAGCGAGCGCGGCGGATCACGCGCTGATTTGGGTTTCAGGCTGCGATGATTCGGAATGGAAGACGCGCGGGATTGATGTGGAACCGGCCTTCTTGGTTCACTGGACACGCTCGACCGGCTCC
This sequence comes from uncultured Solirubrobacteraceae bacterium, assembly GCA_963714245.1. Taxonomy (GTDB): domain Bacteria; phylum Actinomycetota; class Thermoleophilia; order Solirubrobacterales; family Solirubrobacteraceae; genus Palsa-465. The sequence goes on from CAVQNR010000005.1 coordinate 1,247,237, forward strand.
GCACCCCGGCCGCCGAGCGAGCGGCTCCGGGACCTCCAGCGGGCGCAGTTGACGAGCCCGCCAAGGCAGACACACACAACGTGCACCCGCGGTGCGCCGGAACCTTGCTCCGCCTCGTTGGGACCTCTTGGAGCGAGGTCCGCAGCACGCAGATCACTACACAGACTGGGCGAGCCGGCCGAGGCGGAGCGACCTTTCTGAGCGTAAACCGACGACCGTCGATCCGTACCACGACTCTACGAACCATCGGCGATCCTCGGCGAGGCGCGGTAGGGTCTCGCCGTGGCCGACCTGGATGGGTTGAAGCCGGGGCCCCGAGACCATCTGATCACGGAAGCGCTGCGGCGTCTGCTCGAGCAACTCGGAGCTGAGTTCCGCGAGGAAGTCGCTCTCGACCCTGCCGAGGGGCCGCAGCGACTTGCTAGGCACGCGATGGCCGAAATCGCGCGAGAGCTCGCTACCGACGAGAGCGCCGACGCGCAGGCCGCTCGCCTCAACCGTCTGCTTCGACCGCTCGTGGATGGCGATGACGACTGGGCACGAACCGAAGTCTCGGCCCCGGCGAGAGTGCTATCGGGGATCAAGCCGCGGTCGCCGTTAGGCCAGCCGGCCGAGCTACCGCCTCTACCCGCGACGCCGTTCAGCCAAAGCGACCTCCTGGTCAACGCCGAGGGCCAGCCGAACATCGGCTCCGAGCTGAAGGCTGAGCTGGCGACAGCCGATTCAGTCGACCTGATCTGCGCGTTCGTGATCTGGACGGGCGTGCGTCACCTCAGAGAGTCGCTGGCCGAGGTCGTGAACCGTGGCGGACGCGTCCGGGTCATCACGACGACGTACATGGGCGCAACCGAGAAGCGAGCCATCGACGACCTGTTCTCACTCGGCGCTGAGGTCCGGATCGCTCTCGACGCGCGGACAACGAAGCTCCATGCGAAAGCATGGCTACTGGAACGCGAGAGCGGGCTGACGACGGCGTTCGTCGGTTCCTCGAACCTGTCCCACACTGCTTTGTTCGATGGCCTGGAGTGGAACGTTCGGCTCTCGTCGATGGATGCCGGGCACGTCATCGACCGGGTGCGAATGATGTTCGAGAGCCATTGGGCCGCCGAGCATTTCGAGCTCTACGATCCGGCCCTGAACGGAGACGCGCTTGCGCTCGCGCTCCAGGAGCACGACCGGCGATCGCTTGGAGAGGCCTCGACAATCTCCTTCGCCAACCTCGACGTCCGGCCCTACCCGCATCAGCAGCGAATGCTCGACGCTCTGACGGTCGAGCGCGAGCGCCACAATCGGCACCGGAACCTGGTGGTGGCAGCGACGGGCACCGGCAAGACCGTCGTCGCGGCGCTCGACTATCGCCAACTCATCGACCGACACGGCGATCTGTCGCTGTTGTTCGTAGCTCATCGTGAGGAGATCCTCAAGCAATCACTTCGGACCTACCAGGCGGTGCTCCGACGTGGAGATTTCGGCGAGATCCACGGCCGCGGTCGCGTTGCCTCTGGACGGAAGGTGTTCGCGATGATCCAGTCGCTTCAGGAAGCTCGCGTCCGTGAGATCGTCCCGGACACCTTTGATGTAGTCGTTGTCGACGAGTTCCACCACGCCGCGGCCGAGAGCTACGACCGGTTGCTCAATCATCTCCAGCCTCGAGAGCTGCTAGGCCTCACGGCGACGCCCGAACGTCTCGATGGCCGCGACATCACCGAGTGGTTCGACTACCGCATCGCCGTCGAACTGCGCCTCTGGCAGGCCGTCGATCAGGGCTTCCTTGTGCCGTTCCAGTACTTTGGCGTCGCTGACGGCACCGATCTGCGCGAGCTGACCTGGAGGCGCGGTGGTTACGCATCCGACGAGCTGAGCAAGCTCCTCACCGGCGACGACATGCGAGTGGCGAAGTTGCTTGAGGCGGTTCGGCGGATCGTGTTGGACCCGGGCCGGATGCGCGCTCTCGGCTTCTGCGTATCGAAGGAGCACGCCCACTACATGGCGCGCAAGTTCACCGAGGCCGGACTTGAGAGCATCGCCCTGACCGGCGACGACTCCAACGAGGTTCGAGGTCGCAGCCTGTCCGAGTTGAAGGCCGGCAAGCTGCGGTGTGTGTTCTCGGTGGAGGTGCTTGGGGAGGGCGTCGATGTTCCGGATGTCGACACGGTGCTGTTGCTCCGCCCTACCGCGTCCGCGACAGTGTTCACCCAGCAACTGGGACGCGGACTACGGCGCGCGCGCGGCAAGAGCAGCCTCACGGTGATCGACCTCATCGGCCAGCAGCACCGCGGGTTTCGCTTCGAGGACCGGCTACGGGCAATCCTCGACTCAAGGCGCGGGAAGATCGTCAAGCAGGTCGAGGACGAGTTCCCATTTCTGCCCGCTGGCTGCACAATCGATCTCGATCGACAGAGCCGAGAGATCATCCTCGACAATCTGAAGTCCGCGGCTCGTCGCTCGCGCTGGTCGATGCTCGTCGACGATCTCAGAGGCGAGCCGGATGAGATCCGGCTCGCCGAGTTTCTCTCCACGCATGACCATCGCCTGGAGGACGTCTACAAGAGCAATCGGTCCTGGACGCTGCTGAAGCGGGACGCCGGCCACTGGACGTCGAGACCGTCGAACTCCGAGTTTGAGCGCCAGACCCTCACGGCCACGAGCCGTCTAACGCACGTCGATGATCCCGAGCGGATCAACTTCTACGGTTCAATTCTGGCCCATCCGGAGCCGCCGGCATCGCGCTCACTTGACGAGCGCCACCGGCGTCTCATGACGATGCTCGCGTGGAACCTCGGGTCGGGTAACAGGTCGTTCTCCTCGCTTGATGGCTTCCTCCGAGCTCTCTGGCGGGAAGCGGACGTGCGTCAAGAGCTCACAGAGCTTCTCGAGCTCCTAGATAGCGAGTCGAGCACACGCAGTCATCCGTCGGAGCTTGCCCCTGAGGTCCCGCTCGTCCTTCACGCCAAGTACACGCGGCCCGACGTGCTCGCTGCCCTCGGCGTCGCGACTGGAGTCAAGCCTCCGCCCTCACGGGAGGGCCTGACGTCGACATCTGACGGTCGGTGCGACGCGTTCTTCATTGATTTGCAGAAGGCCGAACGGGACTACTCGCCGACGACCATGTACCGGGATTACGCGATCAACCGCGAGCTATTCCACTGGGAGTCGCAGTCCACCCAAGCTCCCACCCAGCCTCGGGTACGCCGGTGGATCGAGCATCAACAGCGCGGCGGCCGCATCCTGCTGTTCGTTCGAGACAAGAAGCGATCGGAGCTCGGGACGCAGCCCTTCACGTTCCTCGGACCAGTCCTCTATGTCGATCACCGCGGCGAGCGACCTGTCGCGTTCACGTGGAAACTCCCCGAGCCGATGCCCGAGGAACTGTTCGAGATCGCGAGCAGCGTCGCGGCGGCCTAGGGAGAACGGCGACGAGCCGAAATGCCTGTCCACACTCGCCTGGCTTCCGCACCAAGTTATGGCGACCCGCTGGCAGGGAGAGTCAGATCAAGTGTCGACCAGATGTAAGCCGCGCACTGCGCGAGACCGGGTCAGCCGCGCTCGCGCCAGATCGCATAGCTGACGTCGATCAGCTCGGCGCAATCCGCAGCAGCCGCAAAGCGGTTGGCGGCGGTGATCAGGTGCCCGCGGTGAAGATCTCGTGTCCGATCGATACCGCCGAACCGTTCCGGACGCTGACATTCGATCACGTATTCGGTGCGGCGGGAGCCGACGGTCGCGATGAGCGAATCGTGCGGCGGTCGCGCACTACCAGGAGCGCCGCGGACGCCGCGACCGGCATGACGCGAAAGTGAAAAGCTACCAGCTGGTCCGCTACGACTACCTCGACCACGCGGTGGCCATCGCGACCGACGCGCTGACCGCGCTACAAGCCGAAGGGTTCACTATCCGTATGACGTCTGCTTCCACTAGAACACCAGCGACGGCAACAACACGAGCGGCGGGCTGATTTACGGTGACCGTCAGATCCGCACGGACAGCCGTTCTCCCGCGACCAGCTCGACAGGAGCCCCGACCGCCCGGTGCGCGTCTCCGATCACCCGCACCGAGTCGATGCTGGTGCACCCGGAACACTTTTCGACAGACGACTGGAATGCGATGTGGCGCGGCCGTGGGACCGACGAGGACCCGTACGAGTGGGACGACGAACTTTGAGGCCGCGTACGGCGCCCAGGTCGGCGCCGGCGCTCTGGCGGCGGTGGTGCTGGACAGCACCCGGGGTGGGGGGTGTGTTCGAGGACGCCGAGTTCGAGCTGGACGATGACCAGCTCGAGGTGATCCTGCATGCTGAGGACCCGCCCGCACTCGTATGGTTCGCGCGGGCCCGAGTCTGCGGAGGTGACCGCCGGCCCGCCGCTGGGGGTGTTCGACGCCGCTGTGCCCGCGGAACCGTCAGAGCTCACCTCGACGGCGAAACGGTCGGCCGGCTCTTGCGTGAGCGGCGGATCGACCGGGGTCCGCTGTTTCCCCCACCACGACTGCGTACAGACGATAGTTGACCTGTTGTCCGCCGCCGGCTTTCAGTGACCTTGTCGCAGGTGACGATGCTGCCGCTGATCACCGCGCCGTTGCCGTACCCGCCGGCTGGCTGACGATGACCTGAGCGCCGGCTCGATCCGGGACGATCATCTCGCGCAGCGGCAGCCGGGAGTGCGTGGCTAGGTTGATGAACGGGTTTCTTGACTGGGTGATCGGACTGCCGTAAAGTCGTGCGCACGTAGGGGCATAAGCAGTCTGGTGCGACCGGGGAATCCGCGCCAGTCCAGCTGGAGAGCTGGTACGGCGAAGGTGATCCGAGGTCGGGACCGTCGGACTGGGACGGGACGTCGCGTTGCGTTCAGTTCGGCCGTTCTGACGCGCCGGGCGGCGACGAATACACAGGAGCGGATCAGTGAAGCTCAGAGGGCTCATCGCAGCCGCGATAGTCGGTGCGTCGCTCATGGCGAGCGCCACCGCAAGCGCGGACGTTCATACCTTTTACTCACCCGGTGCAGCACGTGTGCCACAACAGGCACGGGTCGCTGCTGGCCAGCATGTACACGAGTTGCGCGTTTGGCAACCGGATCGACAACACTTTCTGGGAAGGAATCGACTCTGGTAACTGCAGCCGCTACGACTACAGGTGCGGCGGCTCGGTGTGGTCGCCGGTCACGGAACGCTGGTACCACGTGACGTGCCTTCCCAGGGCTAGGCCGGTGACGTGCTACAGCAACGGCCACCATTCCTGGATCAAGTTTTACGCGCACTACTAGTAACGGGCTCAGGTGGCGTCGTCGAAGCTGGCGACGCCGCCGCTCACCGCCGCGCAGCTGCCGTATCCGCGGTCAACCCCAGCACTTCCAGCACGGACGCGCAGGCCACACCCAACGCCCGTGTCCGCACAGACCTGACACCAAAACGTACCGGCGGTCTTGCCCCGACAGTCACCCTGCCGGATCGCGTGCCGCCCCAGCGCACCCGGGACACGGGGCGGCTCCCATTTCCGTCATCGCGGCAGCATGCCGGACCCACCGTTATTGACAAACTGCAAGGATGCCGTGTCCATATGCCCCGTCCGGTGATGACAGCGACGTTGGATCCGCGCCGACCCCGGACCTTGCTCGGCTGGACGATGCGCGAAATGCGAGCAAGCTGTCATCTGAAGGTAACGGAGACCGCGAATGCGTTCGGGTGCAGCCCCAGTCACATCACCCGCGTCGAGCTCGGACAGTCCCGTCCTAGTCGGGATCTGGTCGACTTCTACGAGGACCGGTTCGAAGGCGACGGGCTGCTGTCGTCGCTGATGGAGGTCGTCGAACAGCACCGTGAGCAGGTGCGCCGGCGTAGCGCTCGCACCGGCGTGCGCGTATCGCGGGCGACGCCGGGGGACGCGTCGCTGTTCATCGACAGCCAGCTGGCGCTCGGCGCCCTATTCGCTCCCGGCGAACAGATCTCGGAGGTCTGGCGCATTCATAACGTCGGCTCGGTTCCGTGGGCCGGTCGTCAGCTCGAACGTCAAGGTCCGCGTGCGGGGCCGGGGCTGATCCGGTCAGAGCGGACCTACCCGATCCCCGAGACCCAGCCGGGTGAGATCGCGTCGATCGAGGCGCAGTTCACCGCGCCGATCTACGACTGCTCGACGATCGCGTACTTCAAGATGGTCGACGCCGACGGCCGGCTGTGCTTTCCCGACAACTACCAAGTCGGCCTGGACGTGCTGATCCTCGTCCGCGGTCAAGCCGACCCTCCGCTCACGCTCGATGGCCAGCCTGACTCGGAGCCGTGATCGACCGGCTGGATCATTAACGGCCCGGCCATGTGAGACGGTGTCGCGATGACCGGAAGCCGCCGCTGCGGCTCTCAGCTGAGATGGTGCCTGGCTGGTATCGCTATGTTGGTGACCGGAAGCCGTTCGGGGTTCCCTGTGATCTGGGCGCCGTGGCCCCGCGGAGCGTGCCCGAAGTCCCTGTCTCGTGCTGCTGGCATCGAGTACGTGTACCCGGGCCGAGGACTTCCGGCCAGCCGGGACAGCAAAGGGGTGGATTGGCCGGTGCAGGTCGGGAGCGGCAGCCGGCCGTTCGAGGCCTGGTGCACCCTGCTGTGCATGACGCTGCTGCGTGACAACCGGGTCTGCGCTTGTCTGGAGTCAAGCCGCGGCGCCGCGCGCCCATGCAACATGCTCGCGATCACAACATTCCGCTTCCACGTACGCCAACCCAAGTAGTCCGCCTGTCGCGCAGGTCGCCTTCCGTGGCGATCAGCCGGCGCAGACGGCCGATGACCGTGACACCGGCCGCAGCTCTGACCGCACCCACGATGCGATCTGATCGAGCACCTGCTGACCGGTCTCAAACGAGGTCGCGGGGTCGGCGGCGATCGACACCACCACCCGTTTGCGTCCGATGCCGATGATCCCTGTCTGCCGGACCCCGTAGCCGCCGGTGAGCGGGCCCCAGCCGCCTTTGAAGGCGACATGCCCGAACCCGGCGGACCCCAGCCCCCAGCTTTCCGACGGGATAATCTGACGCATCAGCCCGAGCACATAGCGGACGTCTGAGTTCGGGATCAGACACCCGTTGGCGAGCGCCCGGAAGAACGTGACCTCCTGCGCCGGGGACCACGGGGTCTGCCCGAACGTGGTCGCATACCCTGCCGGGACCGGGCCGGTCGACACCGTGGTGGTCTCATCGCCGGCCCGGTGCAACAGTTCGGTGGCGTACTTGCTGGCGCCGTGGAGTCCGCCCTTGTCTGCTTCGAGGTCGCCGAACAACGCCAGGATCGAATCGTTGTCCGATTCGGTGATCGCCGTTCGCGCCAGCGCCTTCTGTTCGGCAGTGAGATGCCGCACGCCGCCCTTGTCGGCCAGCAGCGCTGCCAGGATGAAGATCTTCGAGGTGCTCATCGCCGGCATCAGCGGGTTTCCGCCGAACACCTGCATGCGCCCGTTGCCCAGCGGCTGCACCGCTACCGCGATATGCGCCTCGCCCGCCAACCGTGCCCGCAGACGCTTGAACGACGCGGTCGCGTTCGGAGCCAGCGCCCCGCGGCCTGCTGTCGGGCCTGAGGACTCGGCTTTGTCGTTGGCGGACACCTTCGGCGCGCGGGACTGGTCGGGATTGGTCATCACCGTCGCCGGCGCCAGCTGCTTGTGGTGATGGTGGTGGACGACCGTCGTGCTGGTCGTCGTCGTGCTGGTCGTCGCGGTGGTGTTCGTGGTCACCGGGTCGGCGGCCGCCTTGTACTTGGGCGGGTCGGCCTGGGCGACCTTCGTGTTGATCGGGTGCGTGTGCCCTGAGGACCGGGTGAACGCGTACACCAGCAGCCCGCCCGCGACCAGGTCCAGGCAGATGACGGCCGCGATCAGTTTGGACGACCGCCACCACGGGCGGCGGCGGTCGCTCATGCTGCGCTCGTCAACCGTTGTAGACCGCTGCCGCCCACTCGGGGAACTCGATCAGATCCGTCCCGTGGCTGCACTGCACCAGCTGGTTGGTCGAGTTGTAGGCGCAATAGTCGTTGTAGGTGTCGCCGGTGGCCGCCGAGGTGGCGGTCACCGTCGTCGACACCGGACCGCCGTTCTCCTGGACCGCGTCAGCGTACTGGGCGAACACCGCGTCGGCGAACCCACATGTAGTTGTGCTCGCGTTGACGCTGATGTTCTGATCACACGACGCCAACCCCGGCGGGGTCGGAGCGGGCGTGGTCTGCGACTGGGCCGGCGGTTCTTGGGCGCTGCCCGAGCTGGCGCTCGAACCACTGGCCTGCGCGGCCTTCCTGGCCTTTTGGACCGCTGCCTTGTGCGCGTCGACCGCCCCGTGGTTCCAGCTGACCAGGTTGCTGGTGCCGGTGATGCTCGCGCTCGCGCCCGAGACGATCGGGTCGAGGTTGACCATCGCCGTCTGCGCCCCGGTCGACAAGGTCTGCAGCTGGCTGCCGCCCGATCCGGTCGGGGTCGCCAGCGTCGAGGAGACCGCCTGCAGATATCCGCTGTCGGCGCTGATCGCCTGCTGCACATGTCCAGCCAACGCCGTGTCCGCAGCCGGCACGTGCAGGACCGACAGGCCGCCTCTGGCGGTAGTCAACGCCGCCAGCGCCTGCGCGGTCTGGGTCTTGGCGCTGTTGGTCACGGTCTTCTCGCCGTTGAGACCGATCAGCGAGTTCGAGACCGTCTGGTTTGCGGTGATCACCGGCGTCAGCACCTTGTGGAGCTGCTGCCTGTAAGTGACGCTGGCGTTCGCACTCGCCGTAGTGGCGCTGCTGCTCTTGTGGTTGAGCAGAATGATCACCGCGACCGCGATCGCCGCCAGCGCGAGCACGCCACCGGCGATTACGAACCCGGCGCGTCCCCGCGACCTCTGCCCGCCGCCGGACGGCGGCCGCAGGTTCGTGTCAGCGACCGTGTTCGAAGCCGTGAACCCCATGTTGTGCCCGCAGGCCGGACAGAAGTTCGCGTTCCCAGCCGCCTGGCCGCATTCCGGGCAGAACCTTGGCGCCTGCACCACGGTCTGGTCCTTGTCGAAAGTCTCCATCTCTAGCCCCCATCTCAAGAACGTCGCCCACGTACCAACCGCCGTCCAGGAACACACGGATCACGGTGCCGCCGAGCACCATGCGCTCACCCATCTCGACGCTTCAGCTGTACAGCCCCCACTTCGCCTTCTATTAAAGTTGACGTACCCCGCCGCCGTCTTGTCCTGACGGACCGCCGAAAGCATGATGCACCATCGATGAGTTATTGACCAAATAGAAAAGCGTCGGGGTACTAACCCGGCTGGAAGTACCTGATCGCCTTACGCCCCGGGTACAGCGGACCCGGTATCGGACGGGTGCACGGCGGTCGCGACGACCGGCCTTGCTTTCTTGCAGTTGACGTCCGTGGCTAGAAACGGCACCGCAGTCTCTCCCTCGTCACCATCCGGCAGCGAGCAGTGGGCCTTACGGTGCCGTGCGGCGGAGCTGGCGACCGCCGTGCCGGCCAGGGCCGCACAGAACGCGATCGCGATCACCGCGCCGGCGGCGACGGTGGGTCAGACGCATCTCTCTCCCTGGCTGCGTGTCCCGTCGCGACGTCGAGAACTGACTCGTCGAGCCCAGTGACCGGTCCGGACCGCCAACTGCTGCGCGCAGTCAGTCGAGGATGCGTGCGAGCCGCATGTTGTCGTGAGGCCGCTGTGCGTCGGTGTGGGCTGCCCGCTCGCTGCTAAGGCCCGAGTTTCCCCGACGCGGCGTATGTGTGCGCCTCTGCCCCGGTATAGGCCATGATCGATGCCGCGCTGAACCGCACCTCGTCGCCGTTGTTGTGGGTGCAATCGACCTCCTTGCCATCGTTGGTGCAGATCTGCGTGTAGCTCTGTTGCGTTGTCGGGCTCCAGACCTCAACGGACCGCTGACCCGGGCTGAGATCTCCGCCGGTCGCCTGCCAGTACTCATAGAACGTGTTCGACGCAAAGTCACAGGACGTGTCGGAATTTGCCGAGACGTTCTCATCACACGGTCGCAGACCTCCGGAGCTCGACCCTGGTGCTGGCTCCGTTGGCGTCGACGGAGCCGCCGTCGTCGATGCCGTGGTGGTGGTCGCTGCTGCAGTCGTCGATGGGATGCTCGTCACGGTGGCCGTTTTGGCGACCGGGGTCGAGTTTGTCGAAGTCGTCGTGGACTGATACGCGGCGCTCGGTGTGGAGCTGTGCGCGTTGCGGTTCCCAAGCACACCGGCAGCGACGAAGACGCCAGCCGCGCCAGCCACCGCGAGGACGATCGCTGCGTTACGCAACAGGGCCGCAGATAGTCGCATTGCGAGCGCGCCACATGCGATCGCCGCGCCGATCACCACGACGTAGACACCCCAGCCGGCGTGAACGAGCTGCACGCCAAACAGCGTGATTTGCGATGCCTCGTAGGCGATGTGCACGGTGTCATAGCCCGCCGTGACCAGCGCCACGACGGCAGCAACTCCGGCGATGATCGCCGCGACAGTGCGGCCTCGTCCGAGCGCTAGCGCGAGTACCCCGACCGCGGCGCACACCAACGTGATGACGCCGTCGCCTTTGGTGCCGCTCACAGACAAAGCTCCCACCGTTCCCCAAGGACCGATCGACCCCACGGCAACGACGGCGAATCCAACGACCGCGACCAACGTGCTCAACCGGAGTCGACCGAACGCGTCAGCGACCGTCATCGGTGTCTTGTCCTTCTCTCCCTCGTCCCCCAAAAACAATCCCTTCCCGAAATGAGGTCTGCAAGGTCCGGGAGCCTATCGGAGCTCGGAGTTCCGTCCGCTTCGAAACGCTGGGCCAGCGCGCCGCCAGGAGGTCTTGTGTCCTCCAAGATCAGCTCGAGCGTCCGTTCAATGACTCCGACACGGAAAGGGGCTTGGATAGTCTGGTCGGCCGACGAGCGCGCGGCTCGCTGCTGCCGTCGTCCTCCGGCGATCCGCCGACCGCAGAATGACCGCAGCCTGCGCGTCGGGGGAGGCGAGTCCCTGCGTTCCTCAGCCCGCCTGGCTTCAGATACGATCGTCGTCGTCGCTGGACGCTGTGAATCGAGCGAGGCCGACGTGAGGCGAATAGCGTTGGTTGTCGGGCTGGTCGGGGTGCTGGTTGCTTTCACCTCCGCGATCGCGGCCGCGCATCTGGTTGCGTCCGGTCGGGCGAAACACGCGATCGTGCGGTCGTTGCCGCTCAAGCGCGTGACCGGTCACTGCAAGGCGGTGAGGTGCTGGCGCGTCTCGATGTCCAGCGGTTGGGCGACCTCGTTCGACGTTGGGCCAGGCAATGACTGGGGCTGGCGAGTGGATGTATATCTCCCATCGCGTGAAGGGCCGGTGGCGGTACGTTGGGGGAGAGGGCGAAGGATTCCCTCTTTAACTGCAAGGCCCACCGGCTGCGGACCGCGACGGCTAGCGACCTGAGGATTGCCTGCCAGTAGTTCCACGCAGACGCTGGTCACGCGGCGGACCGGACGCGACGGTGAGGCACTCTAGGCGGGGTTGATTGGATGCAGCGGGCAAGACGGTCG
>CAVQNR010000006.1:0-340555 GCA_963714245.1 uncultured Solirubrobacteraceae bacterium
GGCCGTCGCGACCCCGGCCGCGACCACGCAATCACGCAAAGACACCGACAACCGCTCCTCATCTCGCACCTCTTACCGTTAGATCATGCGGCAGCCGAACTAACCGGCGAGCGGCTCCAGCAGCTGGATGACGTTGCCCTCGGGGTCGACGGCGTCTCGCCGTCGATAGCCAGCGAAATCCCAGCTCTTCTGCGCCACCGTCCCACCGAGACCGTGATTGAGCGTGCGGCACGGTCGATGCTCTCAACGGCGAAGCCGAGCTTGAGTGCACCATCGGAGCGTCGAATCACCGATCCGTCAGTGTCAAGGTGAGGGGCCGGCGCCTGTCCGCGCACTAGCCAAAGGACGAGAGCGTCGGCTCGTAACTGGCGATAGCCATCGCCCTGCTCAGCGAGAGTGAGGCCGATGCACTCGGCATAAAACTCAGACAGTCGGTCGAGGCTGTATGCGTAGAGGACAGCTTAGGTGGCCACCGCTTGATTCTAGGAATGCCACCGGGTACCAGAACCTCGCTACTCCCTCGCCGCCAAGCGGGAGGTCTGGTCTGGCGGCCACAGGGAGCGATACGCGTGTTCTCCTGAGTGTCAGCGTCGCGCTTTTGACCGTCGCCGAGCTCGCCAAGGGAGGGCGACAGACTTGATCCGGTAACGCATTGGACATGACCGGCACTCAGCCGGCGGTCGAACCGCGCAACACCGAGTCCCCGGAATGGGCGGTGCCACGGGAAGCCGTCTGCAGCGAGACGTCGAAGTAGCGGTAGCCGGCGACCGGCGCGGGGAGCGGGACGGTCACGCGGGCGCTGCCGGCCCTTCGCACCTCGAAGGAGGCCAGCGGCACCAGGTGCCGGGTGTTGGTCATCAGCCACGCCTCGTAGTAGCGCCCGGCGCCCGCGGCGGGCAGGCGGTCGACCCGGAGCGTGAGCTGCCCGCCCGAGGTCACCTCAGCCGATCCGGTCGCGCTGTGAGACGTGCCGGGCAGCGGCCGCAGCGCGACGGTTCGACCAGCCGGGGCGCCGGCGCCTCCGCCGCTCCAGATCAGCGCCCCGACGCCGACTCCGGCCGCGAGCGCGACGACGAGCAGCAGCGCCGCGAGCGCGGGGGAGAGCCGCTGCCGGATGGAGCCGCGTGACGCGCTCGACCGTTCCGGCGCGTGATCGCCGTCGCCGGAGGCCACCTCCCAGGCCGCGGGGCTCAGCTCGTCGAGCCTGCCGGCGATCTCGGCTAGCCGCGCGACGCGGTCGCGCAGCGCCGGATCCGCGTCGAGCCGGCGGCGCGCCTCGGCCGCGTCGGACTCGGTCTCCTCGCCGAGCACGTGGTCTGAGAGCCAGTCCTCACCGCTCATCGCCGCTCCTCCTCGTCCAGCCGCCCGCGCAGCCGCTCGAGCGCCTGGACCATGCGCATCTTCACGGTTCCCAGCGGCATCCCGGTGTGCTCGGCGATCTCGCGCTGGCTCAGCCCCTCGTAGAAGCGCAGCCGCAGGACGTGCGCCTCCTCACGCGGGAGCGCGGCGATCATCCCGGCCATCCGCCAGCGCTCCAGGAGCGCCGCGGTCTCGTCCTCGCGGTCGCGGTCGACAACCGCGGACAGACGGTCGGGGTCGACCGGCTCCGGCACGCGCCGGCGCAAGTGGTCGATCGCGCGCGAGCGGGCGATGACCAGCAGCCAGGTCGACAGCGACGCCCGTTCCGGGTCGTAGTCGGCCCCACGGCGCCAGACGTCGAGCAGCGTCTGCTGCAGGACGTCTGAAACGGCGTCGCGATCCTCGAGCGTGTCGGACAGGAACCCGCGCAGCAGCGGCCCGTAGGACTCGGTGACAAGCTCCGCGGCGCGGGGATCGCCCCGGTGCAGGGCCCGGATGAGCCGACGTTCACTGCGGGCGCCGTGGCGGCGGGGTGCGGGCATTCCAGACCAGATGCGGCGGTCGGCGTGTGGACGACGAGGAACACCCTACTTCGAGATACGGGCGCGCGGGACGATCGGATGCGCGCGCGGCGCTGTAGCGGTTACCCGAAGCCAAGGCCTGGGCTCGCGAAGAATTCAAACCGAACGCTCGATCCAGCTCGTACTTCTCACGACAGCAATCAGTCAAGAGAGGAGCAGTGCATGTTTTCTGTTCGTGTTCTACGTCGTTGCCTACCGTGGTTAGGGGCGTTGGTGGCGATGGCCGCGTTCGTCCCAGCCGTGGCCGGCGCTCGGACCCTGAAGCTTGGACCGCATATGCGCGTGCAGCTCCAGAACCGGCACTACCGGTCCCATCACGGCGCGCGTCAGGCTTACTGGCGGGGGCATATGCGCAGCTACGGCGCGACCACGCTTACGCTCGATCCGGGCACCGCTTCGGCGCTGCAGCAGTTGGGCGTGACCGTCGCCCCGGTCGCACCGGCGTCGGCGGGCGCCAATGGTGTGAGCTTCCCGATCACCGATCCCCTCCTGCAGGCCGCAGTCACGCGGCAGATCACCCACAGCGGTGGGATCTCGCTCAGCGCCGGCTCGACCACGGTCGACCTGACCAACTTCGACATCAACCTGGGATCCTCCTCGACCCTGAGTGCGGAGGTTGGCGGCTCACGGGTGACGATCCTCAATCTCGACCTATCCGGCGCGCGGCTCCGATTGGGATACAACGGGCTGACGATCGGGCCAGTCGTCGCTCGGTTGACCCCGGCGGCAGCAACCGCGCTGAACACGGCGTTTGGAGTCACCGCATTCACCCCCGGCCTCGAGCTAGGAACCGCCAACATCAACTACTGCCTCTTCGGGCTCTACTGAGACCGGTGCTGCCTTTGACACGCGCTCTCTGATCCGACGATTCGGTTCTGAGACAGGCCGGACCTCCCACCGTTGCCCTGCCCGGCCTCGAGGCCGGTCCGGCCTGTCACATACCCGCAGCAATCCAGCGGCGCCCCACCATGCGCCACGTCAGCCCCTGCTGCCACGAACCTCGCGGCGTCTGCACGTTGCGAGCAGGTGATCGCGCGACTCTCGCTTCCTCAGCACTGAGGACGAGTGCGGTCCCAAGAGCGACCACGAGCTCGCCCGGCAGGTCCTGTCAGTTCCCGCGCTGCGTGCGCTCGACGAGCCGCTTGACGACATCCTCACCACGATGCCGACGGGGTTGACTTTCATCATCATCATCATCGTCGACGAGACCTTGCTCAAGCAGACGTCTACGCCGGCCGACAAGCCAGAGCCGCCACCGTCGCGGCCGCCCCCATCGGCCGCAGCCAAGCCCAGGCATCCGATTGACCGACAGGTGCGTTTAGTGCAACCGGCGGGTCCCCGTCTCAGGGGCCAGCGCAGCATTCCCTCGCGCCATCATGCTTGGCGCCATGGGACGGCAGATCGCTGACAGCGCAGGGTCCAAAACGCGCCGTCCTCAACGCGACCGCCCACGTTGATGGCCGGGCTCACGACCAGTGGGCCCGTCGTGTCGCCGGCCGGGGACGGGCCGGACGTTGCCCACTAGTGCTTGGGTGTCGCACCGCCCTCTTCGTCTTCGCCTTCGAGCGCAGACTGCTGCAGGTCCTTCGGATCGTCGGACTCAAGTTTGTCGCTGTCGCCCTTGATGTCCTCAGTGCGGCCGTCGCCGTAGGCATGCAGAGACGAATCCGGGATCGTCTCGCTGTCGGCCTTGGTGTTTCCGTCCTTATCTGGCATGAACTCTCCTCGTCCCGTGCGAGCTAGGAATGGAGTCGCGCCGGGGTGCGAGCATGAGCGACCGAGCGCTCAAATGCAATCTCGGCGACGGCGGCGGTCACCTGAATTACGGACCGACGGCGCCGGTGGTGCTCACGACGTCGTTGCCTGATCCCGATCGCCACTATCTATGCCGACGGGGTCAGCCACCGGCGCCGCGCATCCCGCTAGGAGCGAGGACGATGATGGTTGCGTCGTCTTCCAGATGTTCAGGGTGGGCCTCTCGCAGGGCGTCCTCGATGGCGCGCAGCGTTGCGGGCGCCGCGTTGTCGTCGGCTTTGGCGATCGCCTGTCCGATGGCGAGGAGCCCGAGGCCGGTGTTCGGGTCGATTAGGCTGTCAGAGAGCAGTAGTAGCCGCTCCGTCGCATGCAGCCGGATGGTGCTGGTGGTGGGTCGGTCAGGGAACTCTTTGACCCCGAGCTCGGGGTGCTGCTCGCCGTCGAGGGGCGTGAGCTTGCCGTCTGACGTGATGCGCTGAGGGGAGTGATCGCCTGCGGTCACCCAGCGAAATGTGGATGCGGGCGCGTTCCAATGTCCGATTGTCGCCGTGGAGGTAGCGTGGCCGTCGGCTAGCTCGCAGCAGCACTCGATGCATGGCGAGCAGGCTTTCGGCGGGGTCCTCTGACTGGCGTCGGGTGGAGCGAAACGCTCCCAGGGTCACGGCGCCGATCGCGGCGGCGGCGGGTCCGATGCCGGCGGAGTCCGCGATCCCGAGCCAGGTGCCTTGTGGGTTCTCGGTGTAGTCAAACCAGTCCCCGCCGATCTCATATCCGGGCAGCACGTTCCCGGCGAGGGTCGCTCCGCCGACGCGGGCGATGCGAGGTGGCAGCAGGTTCTGCTGGATCTCGGCGGCAGGACTGGTCGGGCGGGTCCGGCGGACGGTGTCGATGTAATCGGTGTAGGCGGGTGCGATCGACAGGGCGATCGCCGCTTCAGACGCAAGGTCGCGTAGTTGGTCGCTCGCGGTTCCAACTGCGAGCAGGATCCCGATCGCGCGACTGCGCAACTGAAGCGGAGCTACGGTCGCGCCGGGGAGCAGCTCGGCGAACACCGCGCGGATCGCCGCGACCCCCTCGCGCGGGACCTCGGGCCCGACCGCGAGCGGGACGGTGATCTGCGCCGGGAAGGTGCGCCGCGCCGGCCAGGCGCTGCATGCTGGCACCATCGAGATCCACGACGTACAGCGCCGCCGAGGAGATCCCGGGAAGGCGCTGCGCCTCGGCGATGATCTGCTCACCGAGCTGAAACGGCGCGACCTTGTTGAGGACGTCTGCGACCGACAGGGGTGTGCTGCTGACGTTGGCCAGCTCACCGGGGGGACGCAGGTAGTCCTCCTCGTCAGAATCGGCGTCATCGCGCGCCTGGCGGCGCACCGCGTCCATCAGCTCCTCGCGGGTCTGGAAGTGCCGATGCACGGTCCCGCGTCCCAGGCCGGCCGCATCGGCGATCGACCGCATGCTCGCGTCGCCACTATCGGCGAGCAGTCTCCGGGCCGCGTCGAGGATCTTGGCCCGGTTCAGCGCGGCATCACTGCGCCGGCGTCGCTGCGGAGCCTGCTCGCCAACGCGCGTAGCACCCGGCCCATCAGCGCTTAACTGGAACACGTTGACTCACTTAGTATTCTCCTCGCCAGATGGCCGACATGAAGCTTGCTCGGTTTACCGGGTACAGTACTCTGAGAGGGTGAGTAAGCGATACTGAGATATCGTGTTCGACTTGCCGGTTAAAGATCTGAGACGCTTCTGTCGTTACGTTCTGGACTTCGCCAGTTAGCGCTCATCGGCCTCACACTCGGTGTTCTTGAACGTTCGGACCGAGTGCTCGGGTGCCGACGCGGCGCTACGGCTGCCGGCCGGCTCTACTCGCGTCGCGACTGACCGATGCGAAGTGCTGCACCAAATACGATCGTAACCACCAGTTTGATAAGGAGACTTATGCCTGAGATGACAGACGCATACGAGTGGCAGGGCCGGACGATGCTCGGTTCAGACGGAGAAAAGATCGGAAAGATCACCGACGTCTACGAGGACCCGGAAACCGGCAAGCTTGAGTGGGCGACCGTGTCCAGCGGCCTGTTCGGCACCAAATCCAATTTTGTGCCGCTCGCCGGTGCCTCCCCGGCGGGCGAGGATGTCCGCGCCGACGTGACCAAGGACCAGGTCAACGACGCTCCGGGCGTCGAGGACGACGCCGACCTGTCCGAGCCCGAGGAGCGTCGCTTGTTTGAGCATTACGGCGTCCCGTACACCAGCCGAAGGATCGACGACCGCCCAGGGCACCCCTGACGGCCCGGGCACCACGATCGATCAGGCACCCCGGACGGGTCGGGCATCGCGCCCGACCGTGCCGCGGGCGAGCGCTCCGATCTGGATCGCGAGCAAGTCGGGCACGACACCAGCGGTCCGACGACTGATGACGCGATGACGCGCTCTGAGGAGGAGCTGACGCGTCGGGACGCGTCAGCGTGAGGCGGGTCGGGCGCGGCTGCGCAAGTATGTGGTCACTGAGATGGTCACCAAGACCGTTCCGGTCTCCCGCGAGGAGGTCACGATCGACCGCGAGCCGATCACCGACACCAACCGAGACGAGGCGCTTGACGGCCCGGGGATCTCCGAGGAGGAGCACGAGGTCGTCCTGCACGAGGACGAGGTCGTGGTCGACAAGCAGACGGTTCCCAAGGAGCGGGTGCGGATGGATACCGAGACCGTGACTGAGGACCGAGACGTGTCCGAGGAGGTCCGCAAGGAGCAGATCGAGGCCGAGGGAACCGACGGGGTCGAGACCGCCGAGCGAGATCGCTCACGGCGGTAACGATCGCGCGGATGAAGCATCGCCGAGCCGCTGACTCGGCGGGTTCAGTAGCAGGAGGTGCTCGTCGCGGCAAACGCGGCGAGCACCGCGGCGTTTCGCGGCTGAGTCATTCAGCGGCCGGATCTGCCTGATGCCGCCGAGTCAGCGTAAATCAATCAAGCGACGGAGGTAGACCGATGGCGGAAGCATCGACGGGCACAGGGGCGGGCGGCGGGACGGGGTCCCAGGGCGCAGTGGGATCGGAGACCTCGTCGGGGAGCGCGGTCGCCGCGGCGCGGCGGAGATACGGGTGTGCTGCAGACCGAGAAGGGCGCGACGACGATCGCCGACGCGGTGGTGACCAAGGTCGCCAGCATCGCAACTCGTGAGGTCGGCGGGGTCTACGAGCTCGGTGGCGGCGCGGCCCGCGCGCTTGGCTCGGCCGCTCAGCGAGTCGGGATCGGCGATCAGCGCACCCAGGGGGTGTCGGTCGAGGTCGGGGAGAAGGAGGCAGCGGTCGATCTGACGATCGTCGTCGAGTACGGGGAGTCGATCCCGAAGCTCTCCGAGCAGATCCGTGACAACGTGACCCGCAGGATCGAGGGGATCACCGGGCTGGTCGTGACCGAGGTCAATGTGACGGTCAACGACCTGCACTTCCCCGGCGATGAGCAGTCCGACGACGAGTCCGCGCGCGTCCAGTAGCCCTCCGTTCGTGAGTGTCCAGCCAACAGGCAACAGGCCCGGGCGTGATCGCGCGCGGCGAATCGGACCGCGTCCGACTCGCCCGGGCGGCGCGCCAAGCGGCGTTGACCGTACGCGGAGTGCACGCTATGGATGCCGGGACGGCTGGGATGTTCGTGACCGGCGACGGCGCCGGCGGCCGACTCGAAGGGGTCATGTGCATCGCCGCACCGGAAGGCGGGTACGAGGTGTCGGTGCGCCTGGTCGCGGGTCTCGTGTCGTTGCACCCGTTGGGTGAGCGCGTTCGGGCGGCGGTTGTCAGAGCCGCGAGGCTCGCCGGCATCGAACTGGCGGGCGTGAGCGTGCATTTTGCTGATCTCGCAGCCGAGGAGCTGTGGTGATGGCGCTGCTACGTGCACTCGCGCGAATGGTCGGCGCCATCTGGATGGTGGTGCTGGCGTTGTTCGGACTGGCGGTCGCGATGTACTGCTTCGACGCGGTGATCCGGCTGGGATCCGCGCGACCGGATCGGTTGCTTCACCTGCCCAGCGTCCGCGACCACGTCGGCCGATTCCTGGACCAGGTCACCGCGCCGGGACCGAACGCCGGCTTGGCGCTGCTGTGCGGGCTGGGAGCGATGCTCCTGGGGATCCTGCTGCTGATTGGACTGCTCGGACGGCGTAAGGAGCGGTTGGTGATCCTCGATCAGGACGCTCAGACCGGCGTGATCGCGGCTCGCCGACGACCTTTGGGCGAGATGGCGCGCGCGCTGGCTGAGCCAGCGCGGGGAGCCACGAGCATCAACCGTCCAAAGTTCGCGCTGTCGCGGCACGGAACTCGGGGAACGCTGAAGGTCAACGCGACCCGCACTCGCACGACCGACCCGCGTGAGCTTCAGGCTGCCGTTGAGCAGGCGGTCCAACCGATCACCGAACCATTTGGCCTTCAGCCCCGGGTACGAGTCCGCCTCGGCGAATCCGGAAAGCGAGTGCAATGACCCGCCAGCGCGTCAACCTCCGCACCCCAGGTCTTGCTCATCTCGTTGCGCTGCTGACAGTCGTGCTTGGGGCGCTGTTGCTGTGGTATGGGCTGATGGTCGTGCTGCTGGCGGTCAAGGTCTCACCGCACACCGTGAACTCGCTGAGCGCGTACCGGTCACTGTATGACGACGCCGCCGACCTCAGACGAAGCGACTTTACGACGCTGCGGCGGCTGATCGCCGGTCTCGCCGGCCTGACCGCGTTTGTGGTTTTTCTCTACCTCCTATTCAAGGCGGGGCCGCGCCCGTATCTGGCTCGAGGAGCGGTCATCCTCGACGAGCAACCGCACGGCACCAGCACGATCGCCCCTCGCGCGATCGAGCGCGTCGCCGAGATCGCCGCCTGCGCCAACCCCGACGTGACCGACGCCCGCGGCCGACTTGGTGACGAAGAGCTCACCGTCGGCGTCGATGCGAGGCGCGCCAGCGCAGCCGCCCAAACGCTCCGTGATGTCCACCAGCGCGTTCGAGCCGATCTCGATGCCCACGAACTACCGCGCCTTCCGGTCAACGTGACCCTGACCGGCTACGACCGTCAAACCAGAAGGGAACTGTCATGAACGCCAAGCACCTCGCCGCGCTTATCGGCTTCTTGTTCGTCGCCGCCTGGATCGCGTTCGGCTTCGGCGACGCGATCCTGTGTCTGATCGGCGCAGGCGTGTTCTACCTCGCGACGTCGCTCTATCTCGGCGAGCTTGACCTTGCCGAGCTACAAGAGCGTGCCCGTCAACCGCGCAGTCGCGCTAACCGCTGAATTGAGAAAGGGAACAATGTCCGATACCGCCGAAGGTCAGGGCGATTCCTGGGCCAGCGAGCGCGATGTCTCAGACCAGGCCGAACCGACGGCTACAAACGGCCCCGACCAAGCAGCCGGTCGTCGCGCGCAACCGGGCCCACGGACGGGCCGGGAAGACCAGAACCAGACTCCGGAACGAACCGCGGGAGCCGTCTCGTCTGCCGGTCAGGCGCGCACCGACCGCGACGCGAGACAAGCCTCCACCGAAGACGGTCGCGCCAGGGACTCAACCGCCGCTGATGAGCAGAACGGCGATGACCAGAAACGTTCGGGACGGAGGCCCGAGGGGCCGGCGCATGCCCGCGAGGGGTCGATGCTGCAGACCGCGAAGCGGACGCTGACGGAGTTCTCTGAGGACAACCTGACCGATTCCGCGGCGGCGTTGACCTACTACGCGATGTTGTCGATCTTCCCGGCTCTGCTGGCTTTGGTGTCGATCGTCGGACTGGTCGGTGACCCGCATACCGTCACCAGGGAGATGACCACGCTGGTCACCTCGATCGGGCCGGCGTCCGCCGCGCAGACGTTCAAGGGCCCGATCCAGGGATTGACCAAGAGCAGCGGTACCGCCGGCATTCTGCTGATCGCGGGTATCGTCGCGGCGCTGTGGTCGGCCTCGGGTTATGTCGGGGCGTTCATGCGCGCGTCCAACGTGATCTATGAGGTCGAAGAGGGCCGCTCGATCATCAAGCTGCGGCCGTTGCAGATGCTGGTCACGCTGGTGCTGGTCCTGCTGCTCGCGGTGGTGTTGGTGGCGCTGGTGTTGACCGGTCCGCTGGCCACCAAGGTCGGATCAGCGGTCGGGATCGGCTCAAGCGTGGTAACCGTCTGGAACATCGCGAAGTGGCCGGTGCTGCTGATCGTTGTGATGTTGATGATCGCGTTGCTGTACTACGCGTCGCCCAACGCCAAGCTGCGCAGCTTGAGGTCGATCTTCCCGGGGGCGGTGCTGGCGGTGGTGGTGTGGCTGGTCGCGTCGGCGGCGTTCGCGTTCTATGTCGCGAACTTCGGCTCGTATAACAAGACCTACGGGACGCTGGGTGGGGTCATCTGCTTCCTGGTCTGGATGTGGATCACGAATGTCGCGATCCTGCTCGGCGCCGAGATCAACGCCGAGCGTGAGCGGTCTCAACAGCTGCGTGACGACACCCCCGGCGCGGAGCGCGAGATCCAGCTCCAAGAGCGCTCAGCGCCCAAAACCAAGAAACGGTCACGAACCGCCTAACCCCTGCCAATAGGCCGCCGGGCGCTGCCAGCCTCGTCGTCGGCTCGGCGGCGGCATGCCGGACACCCCGGAATACCAACGTCAACGAAGGAACACGATGCAGATCCCCAAAGACAAAATCCTCGAGATGCTCCAACAGCAGGGCCAAGGAGACCACATCGACCAGGCCAAGCAGGAATTGCCTGACCAGGTCGACACCGACCAGCACTCCGACCTGCTGCAGAAGTTCGGTCTCAACCCGCAGGAGCTGCTGTCGAAGCTCGGCGGCGACATCCCCGGGCTCTGAGCCCCCGCAGGATGGCTCATGACTCTCGAAGCTAGATGCAACCACTTCTGATCGAAAGGATGACGTATGGCTGTGAGTGACCGCGCGGCAGCGGTAGGTGCCTACACGCAGCAACTGCTGGATAACCAGGATGTGCAGGCCACTGCGCGCCAAGCCGCCGACGCCACCCGGGCGGCGTATCAACGGGCCCGCGGGCAGGACCCTCGCGAGGCGGTGCAGGACCGCAAGCTGCGCCGTCGTGTAACCGACGCGGTGACGGCAGCGGGCGAATTCCTGGGGGCGGTGAGCGAAACCCCGCCGAAGCCGAAATCGCGGTGGCCGCGGTGGATCGCTGCGCTGGCGATCCTCGGCGTCGGAGCCTGGCTGCTCAGTAACGAGGCTGTGCGGGCGCGAGTTCAGGGTTGGTTGGGTCAGAGCCAGCCAGATGATCAGTCACAACCGCCGACGGTCGAGGAGCCGGACGTGCCTCCGGTCGTCGAGGACTCGAACGTCGTTGAAAACGGAGGCTCGAATGACCAGTGAAGACCGGGAATTGGGCGATCGTTCGGTTGCCGAGCTGCTGAAGGAGGCGTCTGATCAGACCGCGACTCTGGTGCACCAGGAGCTCGAGCTGGCCAAGGCGGAACTGACGGTCAAGGGTAAGCAGGTCGGCCTCGGCGCCGGCATGTTCGGTGCCGCCGGCGGGTTCGGGTTCTATGCGTTCGGGGCGCTGACCGCGGCGATCATCCTGGCGCTCAGCCTGATCATGACCAGCTGGCTCGCCGGGCTGATCGTGGCCGTCGCCTACGGTGCGATCGCGGGCCTGCTGGCGCTGCAGGGCAAAAGCAAGGTCAAGGCCGGCACCCCGCCGATCCCCGAGCAGTCGGTGCAGAGCGTGAAGGCGGATATCGAGTCAACTAAGCAGCATGTCAAGGAGGGTCGGCAATGACCGACGAGACTGGAAACGGCGCGGACGCGAGCGAGACGAGATCTCCCGAGCAGATCCGTGCCGACATCGAACAAACCCGCGAGGATCTCGGTGACACCGTCGAGGCGCTCGCTGAGAAGACCGACGTCAAGGCCCAGGCCAAGAACCGCATCTCTGCGGCCAAGGACGCCGCCCAGACCAAGCGCGACGAATACACCGCCAAGGCCAAGCAGGCCGCGCCCGACTCAGCAGGCGCCGGTGCTGATCAGCTGACGGCGACTGTCAAGGAGAAGCCGCTGCCGTTTGCCGTCGGGTTGGCGTTCATGATTGGGCTGGCGATCGGCCGGCTGCTGGGACGCCGATGACATCCGAAAGGCGCTGAAACCATGGGAAAGCTTGCCTTCCTCCCGTTCAGTCTCGCGGCGAGCCTGATCGCCGGTCTGATCGGCAAAAAGCTGTTCGCCGTGCTCTGGAGGGTCATCGATGACCAGGCAGCACCGAAACCCGAGCACCGCGACGTGCCGATTGCCAAGCTTCTGCTGGCCCTCGCGATCGAAGGGGTCATTTTCTCGATGATCCGCGGCATCGTCAACCACGGGACGCGTCACGCTTACGCCCGCCTCACCGGCTCCTGGCCCGGCGACGAACAGCCAGACAGCGAGTAGGCGACACTCGCCAGACGGCAGCACTGATCAGCTGCGAACGCCACTGCAATTGCTCCAACGCGTACACGCTAAGTCCGCACGCCTGGATCCTCATTGTCTTGAATCGCACCTCGTCGTCGCTGACTCAGATACAGCTCGCTAACGCGGTTGCAGAGCGCCAGCGGCCTCGGCCCGGTCGCCTCGACGCGAGCTCGTTTCAGCCGTTGGCGTTGAGGAGCACGGCGACGTGCTCTGCGGTTTTCTTGGCTGCTTCGCCGAGAGCCGGAAAGCGCCGCTCGGGGACGCGCTGCTCGATCCCCCATACGTTGACCACGGCGATCGGATGTCCTTGCGCGTCGAGTGCGGCTGCCGATACTCCGTTTGAGTAGCGCACGTCCTCGCCGACACAGGTGGCGTACCCGCGCTCGCGTGCGGCCGCGAGTTCGGTCTCGAGACGGCCGAGGTCGGTGATCGTCGTCGGGGTGTAGCGCAGTAGTTCGCCGGGCAGGGCGCCCGCCCGCTCGCTCGGGGGTAGGTGGGCCAGCAGAATCTTGCCGCTCGAGGACGCGTGCAGCGCCAGCGGCGCGCCGACCCATCGCTCCTGGGGTCCGTCTGCCGGGTCCAGTTGGTCGACGTAGATGAGGTTCACGCCCCTGACGACCGCGAGACTGACGCGCTCTCCGGTCGCATCGAGCAGTTCGCGGAGGGCCGGCTTGACGCGTCGCACCAGCGATCCGTGATCGGCCACTGCACCGACCTGCATGGCTCCGTAACCGATCGTGTAACGGTTGCTGGCCGGGTTGAGCTCGACCATCGCGTGTTTCTCCAGCGTTGCCAGCAGCCTCCATGCCGTACTCCGGTTGAGCCCGGTCGCGTTGGCGAGCTCGTTGAGCGAGGGCGGCTCTCTGCTGGTCGCGACGGTTCGAAGCAAGGTCATCGCGCGGTCGACGGCCTGCACCGGCTGCGCGGGTCCACGGGACGTCCCCGGGCTCGCGAGGGATTGGTCGGAGCGTGGCTCCCTGTCGGACACGGGTTGATCCTATGTCGCGCAAACTGGTAGTTTGACCGCATTAAGCGCAACGATTCCGCATATTATGCAATACAACTCAGCGCTGCACCTGTCAGCCGACGGGCAAGTCCGCGCTGAGGCTCTGGCGCGCCGCGTATGAACGACGGCAACGAACCGGCTCCGCTGTCAGACATCCAGGTTCTGGACTTCGGGCAATACATCGCCGGCCCCGCGGCGGCGATGCTGCTGGCCGACCTGGGCGCGGAGGTCATCCGAGTCGATCCCCCCGATGGTCCACGGTGGGAGTCGGCGGCCGTTCAGGTGCTGAATCGAAACAAACAAAGCATCTCGCTGAACCTCAAGGACCCGATTGACCGCGTGACCGCGCGGGAGCTGGTCGCGCGGGCCGACGTCCTGATCGAGAACTTCCGGCCGGACGTCATGGCTCGCCTTGAGCTCGGACCCCAGGAGATGTGCCAACAGAACCCCGGCCTGGTGTACCTGTCGCTTCCGGGCTTTTCGTCCACCGACCCGGAGCGAGCTCACGTCCAGGCCTGGGAAGGTGTCGTGGCCGCGTCAGTCGGACAGTTCACCGACATGGGCCTCAACCGTGTCCTGATGGGGATCGACCCCTCGTTCTCACCGCTGCCGTTGGCTTCAAGCTATGCAGCGGTGCTCGGCGCGTTATCGGTCGTGCTGGCGTTGCGGGCACGAGAAAGAGACGGTCAAGGCGATTACATCGAGGTCCCGCTGGCGGCATCGCTGGCCGAAGGTCTCGCGTACAACCTCATGCACGTCGACCACCTCCCACGCCGCTATCGGTCCCTGCGCGAGCGCGAACTCGAGCGTCGCCGTGTCGAACAGGAGCCCCTCGACCTGAGCTACGACGACCTGCAGGGATATCTGGATGCCTTCTACCGCAGCTACTTCTGTTCGGACGGCAGACCCTTCCAGGTGACCTGCGTGTCCAGCGCGGTGCATCCAGTACGGGCGCTGAAGCTGCTCGGGCTCTGGGAGGAGGCGGAGCGCGCAGGCGTGCCGACCGCCGATCCGTACCTCTCCAGTTCGGACTGGCCCGACGGCGTCGATTGCACGATCTTCGCTCACCCCCTCTCCGCAGACTGGAACCACTGGTTGAGCACGAGGATCGCGGGGGTGCTCGCAACCAAGCCAGCCTCGCACTGGGAGCAGGTGTTTGGTGAGGGCCGGGTACCGGCCGCCGCGCATCGCACCACGCAGGAGTGGCTCAACGAGGCTCATCCACGCCAGGCTGGGCTCCTCCTCGAGCTCGACGACCCCCGCCTCGGACCGCTCAAGCAGCCAGGGAGGGTCGCGTGGATGGAAGGATCTGACGCGCGTCGCATGCCGACGCCAGCCGCAGCGCTCGACGCGGACCGGGAGTCGGTACTCGCCCGGCTGCAGACGCCGCCGCACGCGGTATCGCGACCTCCCGTGGCCAACCGGCCCAGGGCGTGGCTTGATGACGTAACGATCCTGGACATGGCGAACGTCATCGCTGGGCCGACGATCGCCGGCACGCTCGCGCGGTTCGGACCCAAGATCATCAAGCTCGATCCGCTCGAGCCGACGTTTGATCCGTGGAACACGATCCTGTGCGGCCTGCAGACCAATCGTGGCAAGCACAGCCTGCTCGCAGACATCAGAGACGAACACGGCGCCGACGTGTTCAGACGACTCGTGGCCAAGGCAGACGTAGTCACGATCAACTGCACCGCCGATCAGCAGCAGCGACTGGGACTTTCCCGCGAGAACGTGGCATCCATCGATCCAAACACGATCGTGTGCCGGCTCGATACCTGGGGCGGCACGTCCACGGGCCCTTGGTCCCAATGGCTTGGCTATGACGACACCGTCCAGGCCGCGACCGGGATCACGACCCGCTTCGGCGGCGGTCTTGACACCCCAGAGGAGCACGCTCACTTCGGAACGATCGACGTGCTGGGCGGGCACTGCGGCGCGCTAGCGGTCGCCGCCGCTCTGTTCGCCCGATCGCGCGGGGCTTCTGGCTGCACGGCCCGCACATCACTGGCCGCCGCGGGCCAGCTGATCCAGCTCCCGTTCATGCTCGACTACCCGGACAGGGGCCTGTTTGATGAGCCAAGCGGCCGAGCGGCGCTGGGGTACGGGCCGTCCTACCACTGTTATCAAACGCGTGACGGATGGATCTTCCTAGCCTGCTCGCGTGACCGGCTGAGCAGGCTGCTGGAGGAGTTCAGCCTGCCGGTCGACCTCAGAGGAGCAGAACTCGCCGACAAGCTCGCGGGCGCATTTCGCGCTGTGACCACCGACGTGCTGCTGTCTCGCCTGCGGCAGCTTGATGTCGGCGCCGCCCGGCTGGAGCAGATGGACGACGTCCGACGGCGGTATCTCCACGAGGACCACGGTCAGGCGATCCGCGCCGAGACCCTGAACTTCGGGTCAGTCCAGTCGCACCCGAGCGGTCACGCGGTCCAGCTGATCGCGCCGTGCGCGATCCGGCCAGCGCGCGCCCCGATCGTGGCTCTCACACCCGCCCCTAAATATGGGGCACACACAGACACGATCCTCGCGGAGATCGGCTTCGATCAAATGGAAGTCAACAGCCTCCGCGAGCGAAATCTCATCGGCGAGCGCTGGAGCGATGAGTATCTCCCCAGCTGAACGCCTCACCGCGGTCGAGCAATGGTGGTGCGATCACGCGAGCGCGTACCCGGGCATCTGGGCATACACCGACGCGCTCTCCTACCGAGCCGGCGACACGGTCCGCATCAGCGCGTTCGACAGCGCTGAAGGAAGCTGTCGGCTCACCGTGATCCGCGACGGCGCCACACCCGTCGTCGTCGATGACGTGATGATCTCCTGCCAAGCGCCGGCGACCAACGACGCGTCCTGGCGAAACGGGTGTGGCTGGCCGGTCTCCGTAGAGCTGACAATCGACGAGAGCTGGCCCGCGGGCGGCTACATCATCGAACTGGCGCGGCTATCGGACCCCAGCGTGCGGTCAGAGCACTGGTTCACCGTCATGCCGCAGCTCGCGACCGCCGACCGGATCGCGCTGATCGCCTGCACGTGCACGTGGACGGCCTACAACGGCTGGGGCGGGGCAA
Organism: uncultured Solirubrobacteraceae bacterium; assembly: GCA_963714245.1. Classification (GTDB taxonomy): domain Bacteria; phylum Actinomycetota; class Thermoleophilia; order Solirubrobacterales; family Solirubrobacteraceae; genus Palsa-465. The sequence goes on from CAVQNR010000006.1 coordinate 16,184, forward strand.
ACCACTACCAGGGCATCGACGAGCGAGGTTTCAGCGACGGGCGAAGCCCCGATCTCAGTCTGCGGCGCCCCTGGGCGCGCGGAACCGTATGGCTGCCGGCCGGTGCGCCGCGCAAGGGTCTTACCGAGGAGGCCCCGATCGGCTGGATGCCGCGATACCCGACGCTCGAATGGGCCCGCGCCTACGGCTACCCAAAGAACGTGGCGTCCGCCGGCTGGGCGACCTATGAGGCGCCGTTCGTGCGCTGGGCCGAACGCGAGGGCTACACGATCGACGTGCTCACCCAATACGACCTCGAGCGCGATCCGCGGATTCTTGAACCCTATGGGTGCGCTGCCATCGTCGGCCACGACGAGTACTGGTCATGGGCGATGCGAGACACGCTGGACACCTGGATCGATCGCGGAGGGCGGCTGGCGCGCTTCGCCGGCAACTTCAAGTGGCAGATCCGGCTGGAGAACGACGCGACCGCCCAGGTCTGTTACAAGTTCAACGTCGCCGAGGATGACCCGGCCGCCAGCGACCCCGAGCGGGTTTGGCTGGCGACCACGTGTTGGGACGATCCGCTGATCAGACGCCCAGCTGCACGGACGATGGGATCCACCGGCGCCCGAGGTATCTACGTCCGCTCGTTCGCCGCGGCGCCTCGCTCGTCAGGCGGATACACCGTGTATCGCCCACGGCACTGGGCGTTTGCCGACTGCGACCTCTACTACGGTGACCAGCTCGGAGCGGCCGCCAACGTCTTCGCCTACGAGGTGGACGGCCTGGACTACACCGTGACCGATGGACTGCCCTACGCAACCGGCGCCGACGGGATCGCGCCCGAGACCGTCGAGATCCTGGCGATGGGACTCGCGTCAATGGAGGAGGACCACGCCAACCGAGGCACCATCCTGTGGGGCGGCAAGTCCGAACTGGAGTACAAAGCCCAGCTCCTCTACGGCGACCTGTCACCCGAGTCCCTGGAACGCGCATCACGGGGCAACGGGATGATGGTGGAGTACCAGCGCGGAAACGGTGTTGTGTTCAACTGCGGCTCCTGCGAGTGGGTCAACGGCCTGATCCGCCGAGATCCGTTCGTCGAACGGATCACCCACAACGTTCTCGACCGTTTCCTGGCCCTCGATCAAGAAGACGCCAATGCCTGAGGCTGGTTCGTCGAGCGGATCTTGGTCCAGTGCTCGCGCGGGAACGAGCAGAAGCTTGGCCAGTTCGTCCTCGGCGGCGTCTCGCAGATCGCAGACAACCGGCGCGACCGGCGCGAGGCGCTCCGGCACGCTGGTCACGCGCTCCTTGGCCGCCTGCCCGTTCTCGGCCCGGAAGCTCTCACGCAGCGCGGCGGCGACTGGGCCGCGCTCACCGCGACGACAGTCGCGAGTGAAGTGGACCGTGCAGCGCTGCCACGGGCAGCCGAGCACCCGCCGCGTCGGCGTGCTTGAGCCACTCAGCGCGGATCCCGGGTGTCGCGCGGCGAGGCGGAGCGTCGACACCGCGCGAAGGACGGGCGGGTCGGCGAGGGGCAATCGTTCGAGATCTCCGTCGTGGAGGCGAGTCGGTGGAGTGCTGCCCGGTACCTCGGTGGCGGCGACCGCACGGCGGCGAGATGCTTGGTTTCCGCTGAAGTCGCTGCACTCCGCTATCGTCAGCGCAGGGTCGAGCATCCGCTCGCCCATTTTCAATGTTTCGCGGTTCCCCAGTTCGTTGCTCGTCAGCGGTCTTTGAGACTCGCTGAACACCAACGAAAGGCAGTACAGAAATGCCCACAGGAACCGTGAAGTGGTTCAACGACGATAAGGGCTTTGGCTTCATCACGCCCGATGAGCCCGGCAAGGATCTGTTCGTTCACCACTCCTCGATCAACGCCGAGGGCTATAAGTCCCTCGCCGAAGGCGCTCGCGTCAGCTACGACACCGAGCAGGGCCCCAAGGGCCCGGCCGCGGCCAACGTCGCGACCATCTGAGCCCGTACCTACGGCGGCGACCGGCACTGCGCCGGCGCCGCCAGCCGTACGCGGTAGACGACACGCTCCAGCGCGGCATCGGAGCCGTCCTTGGGCCCGACCCGGGAGGCGATGATGTCCTCAAGTAAGAAGAAGAAGACGACGATGGCCAAGCTCAACCGCGAACGCCGTCTGCGCGAGCGGCGCGTCGACAAGGAAATCCGCAAGCAGGCCCGCCGCGAACTGGCGCAGTCGCCGGCGGTGGAGGATGAGCGTCCGGTTGAGGATGCGCCTGACGGTCCGCCCGAAGCCTGAGGCGACCGCTGGGGGCTCCGCACCGGCGAGTTCGATCTGACGCGCCGTGCCGCAAGGTGCCGCGTCAGTTCAGCACGGCGGCGCCTCTGCGCCGTCAGCCGGAGACAGATCGCTCCTTGAGCTCCCGGCGGATGACCGCGACCAACGCCTCGGTCATCTCCGACGTGCCCGCGTCGCCCCCCAAATCGCGCGTGACCGTCTCGCCCGCGGCCAGGACGCCGCGCAGCGACGACATCACCGCGTTCGCCGCGTCGAGCTCCCCGAGATGCTCGAGCATCATCGCGCCCGCCCACACCGCGCCGGTGGGATTCGCGATCCCCTGGCCGGCGATGTCCGGTGCGGAGCCGTGGACCGGTTCGAACATCGCCGGCACGCCACCGTCAGGGTTGACGTTCATGCTCGCGGCGAGTCCCATCCCTCCCTGGATGACCGCGCCGATGTCGGTCAGCACGTCCATGAACAGGTTGGAGCCGACGACGACATCGAACATCTCCGGGCGGGTGACGAAGTAGGCGGCGGCAGCGTCGACCAGCACGCGATCGACGGTGACCGACGGATAGTCGAGCGCCACCAGCGCGACCACCTCGTCCCAAAAGGTGAACGCATGGCGGCCGGCGTTGGACTTGGTGATGCTCGCGAGGCGGCCGCGGCGGCGGGTGGCCAGCTCGAACGCGTAGCGGACGATCCGCTCGACGCCGGTCCTGGTGAACACGTCGGTCTGGATCGCGACCTCGGCCGGTAGACCTCGGTGGGCGCGGCCGCCGATACCGGCGTACTCGCCCTCGGTGTTCTCCCGTACGCACATCATGTCGATGTGCTCCGGGCCTTTGTCACGCAGCGGGCCGACGACACCGGGAAACAGTGTCACTGGTCGGAGGTTGACATACTGATCGAACACCTGCCTGATCGGTAACAGCAGCCCCCAGAGGGACACGTCATCGGGCACGTCCGGGGAGCCGACCGCCCCGAGGTAGATCGCGTCGAACCCGCGCAGCAGATCGAGGGCGTCGCCGGGCATCATCCGGCCGTGCTCCAGGAAGTAGCCGCTGCCCCACGGCAGTTCGGTCAAATCGAGCGCGAAGCCTCCGGCCGAGGCCTGCGCCGCCGCGACCACGGTCAGACCGGCGGCGATCACCTCTTGCCCGACGCCGTCACCGGGGATGACCGCGATCCGATGGGTGCGAACTGGCGTCTGCGCTCCGGCGGTCAACTGGATCTCCTTGCAATCGCGATGGGGTCATCGTCAGGAACGGCGGTTGTGCCGCGACTGATTGTCCATGGCGACGTCGCGGTCTCGAGGACACGGATCTGGCGCTTCGAGCGGGGGCGGCTGCGGCGTCGTCATTTTCGCACTAATCCTGCTCGGGCTGGCGATCGAGTACTGGTACGTGACGCTGTTGATCACCGTCGTCGTGATCGCGGTCATCTGTGTCTCAGTCGCTCGCGGACGCCGGGCGGCCCGCCATCGCTCGGGGCCGGCGGATCCCTGGTGTGACGAGGTCACGGTGGCGCTCCGCGACCTCGGTTTTGAGGAGTGGGCACGCAACCAGTTCTCATCGCTGCGTGGGGTGCCCGTGCATGGCAACGTGGAGCTCCGAAGCCGCTTCCTGACACTGGACGCGGTGCTGTTCGCCGACGCGCAGACCGCTCACCGCGCCGAGATGGCGCTGCGCGCCGACCCGCAGTTGCGCGACGCGCTGCGACACGGCGGCCGGGCGGTGATCGCGCGCGGATCGGTGCTCTATCAGGCGAGCGCCCGCAAGAGCGTCGTGGACGAAGCGCTGCTCGACGAGGCGGTGCGGACCGTCGACCTGCTGCCCGTCCGGCTTGCGACCGCCGTCCCACAGCCTGGAGCGCTCAGGCCGCTGTCGGTCAGCACGCCAATTCCAGCCAATGGCGGTGCGCTTGTGCAGCTGGGCGAGCTCGCGGCGCTGCACGCGCAGGGAGCGCTGTCAGACGAGGAGTTCACGGACAAGAAGGTCGAGCTACTCAAGCGGATCTGAACGAGCCATGGTCACCCAGCTGCGGAGATCACCGCGTGCAGCCGGCGGCCCATCGCCGCTCCCGAGGCCCCAAACGTCTCGCACAGCGCGAAGAAGTCGCTGCGATCACGCGCATAGTGCTCGCGAACGAGCCCGCTGGGCATCAGCACCGCCGCCGCGAACGCGTTGGCCTCCTCCTCGGAGCGCGGCAACGCGGGCGCCGACGTGGGCGCCGGCGCGGGCGCGGGCTCGACCATCGTTGAGCGACAGAACACCGCTCGCTCCGCGCCGCGGTGCATCTCCCAGTGCCCGAGCTCATGGGCGATCGTGAACCGCCGCCGGGGCGGCCATTGACGCGCCTCCTCGGCGTTGACCCAGATCTCGCCGCGGTCGGGCAGCAGCAGGCCTGACAGCGTCTGTCCCTCGCTCAGCGAAGGAGCACCGGGAGCGCGGCGCAGGTCCTCGACCTCACGCACCAGCAGCCCCACGTAGCTGTCGGCGAACTCCTCGACCGGGACGGGCAACGTCTCGCCATCCCAGATGTAGGAGGGAACGCGCGCGAGGAACTGCTCGGCGAGCGCTTCAGCGGGATGCGGCGGTGTCGGGTGGGTCATCGGCAGACCCGGGCGGCTCGCGTAGGCAGAGCACGTCGAGCAGCGTGGCGAGTGCGCGCCGGGCCGGTCGCGAAGGCACACCACCGGCGAGTCGCGCGCAGACCAACTCGGCCAGACGCGAGTCGCCGGTCAGGGCAGCGTGCCGGCGAAGCGCGGATGGATCCCGGAAATCGGGCATGGCCAACTATCGAGACAGTCGCGCGCGGCGCCGGCATCTGACGTCAGCCACCCCGGAATAGATCGTCGACCTCGTCCCACTCGGCGTCTGCGGCCGGCGTTCCCGGCGACGCGAACTCGGGCGGAGACTCAGTCGATGCCAGCCGGGTGAACGCCGCCGCGGCCTGCGCCTCGCCGGCGAACGGCGACAGCGCCTCACCGGCCTGGCGCAGCGACTCCACCGGCTCCCCGACGATCTCGCTGATCGCGGCGAGCACCCGGCTCGAGACGCCGCGCGCCGGCAGCAGACCCTGCTCCATCTGGTGGTAGTAGGTCGCGACCTTCGGCTCATGGTCAACGACCCCGAGCCTGTCGGCCAGGCGCGCGACGAGCTCGGCTCGCTTCAGTCCCGCCCGGTGGCGCAGCTCGGGCAGCAGCGCCGGCCACAGCCCCGCCCTGCCGCCGAGCGATCGTTCGAGTTCGTCGACGATCCGTTGTGCCCGAGGATCGCGCGCGGCGGCTGGATCCACCCGCTGGCGGGGCGCGCGGCTCAGGTAGCCGTCGATCAGCGCGGCGAGCTCGTCACGCTCGATGCCCTCGACGCGCGCCAGGAACGCGGTCGGGTTCGCGGCTGCGCCGGTGCGGTGCTCGGCGACGTATTCGGCGAGCAGGCGGTCGACGTCGCTCACTGGTCCTCCTCGAGCCGGGCGCGAAGCCGCGTTCGGAAGCGCGATGCGATCTGGGCGACGTTGTCCTGGCTCATCCCCTCGATCCTGTCGCAAACGTCGCGTGCGGAGTAGCCCTCGAAGACGTGCAGGTCGATGACCTGGCGATGGGTGGGGTTGAAGCTTGCGAGCACATCGTCGACGACGATCTGCAGCTCGACTGCGGCCGCCTCGTCCTCGACCGCCGGCTCCGAGCCCCAGACGTCCTGTTCGTCGCGATGCTCGCTGGGCAGCAGCGACTCCTTCGGGCGGCGTGCGGCGCGGCGGAAGTGATCGGCGGCGGCACGGTCGATGATCGTGTTCAGCCAGCTGCGGAATTGACCAATCGAGTGGCCATCGAACGCCGACGCGATCGCGCGGACGAGCACGTCGTGGGAGACGTCTTCGACAACGTGCGCCGGCACCCGGAGCGTCACCCGACGCATGACATCGGGAGCGAAGCCGTAGACGAGGAACGACAGCGCACGCCGTGCCGCAGCCAGCTCGCCCGCGGCCCGCGCCTCGCGCCCATACGCGATCAACTCGTCGTCAGACAGACGATGCAGGTGATCGTCGGAACGGGTTCGAAAGCTCACGATGAAAGACCGGTGTGACAGGTCAGCGAGCAAACCGTACCGCGACCACTGGCGGCCACACCAGCCGCGTCAGCGCTCCGCCCAGACGGCGGTCTTCAGCGCCTTCAGACCATCCTTGATGTTGCTCTTGCCCTTGCTCAGGTCGCCCTTGGCCTCGTTCAACAAGCTGGAATTGGTGCACAAGAAGCCCTCGTAGCCCTGGCTCTGGAACTTCATGTCGTTGTCGGCGTCCTGGTCGAAGCCGATCCCGACCGCAAGCTTGCGGCTGGCCTCGCGGACCAGCTTCGCTTTCTTGTACAGGTCGGCGCTCGGGGCGAGCTGCAGCGACCAGGTCTTATACGTGTCCCAGTCCTCCCGGCTGGAAACGAGCGAGTCGGCCTGCTCGCTCATCGTCTTCTTCCACGATTCCCGCGCCTGGGTGGTGCTCGACTTGAACTGCTGACACTCGGTCTTCTCGTCGGCGATCTCGGCCGCGAAGTCGTCGTCCTTGGTGTAGCCGGCGGTGATCAGGCTCGCCTGGCTCTTGTACTGCTCCTTGTCGATGCGGGCATCGCCGATGCCATGCCCGATCGCGATGTGGGCGGTGAACAGCCAGATCGCGATCACGATCAGGCCGACCCCGCCGACGCGGACGGCAGCATTACGAGCAGACACAGTCATGACCCGACCCCCAAGGTTGTCCCGTCCCGGATGCGGGCCCCGGCCCGCCAGACGACGCAGAATATCTCAGATACCAGGGCGGGCGGGGCAGTTGAGCCTGCACCCGGGCATGTCAGGTTCGGCCGCCGGCCGGCGACTAGTTCCTTAGACGCCCGCCAAAGGAGACCGTTATGAGCACCATCGCCCCCCAACGTGCTGTTCGCTTTACCGTGCAAGCGCCGGTCGTCGCCGGGCCGCTGACGGTCTTCCCGCTGGTCGCCGCTGGCTCCCCGGTGCTGCACTTCGTCGCGTTCGCCGACGCGGTGGGGCTGGGCGCGACGGTCACCGAGCTTCCGGATGGGGCGACCGTCAACAACCTCCTCGTGTGCAATCCGCTTGACGTCCCGGTGCTCCTGTACGAGGGCGAGGAACTGCTCGGCGCTCAGCAGAATCGCACGCTCGATGTGTCGGTGCTCGTCACCCCGCGTACCCAGTTGACGGTTCCGGTGAGCTGCGTCGAGGCCGGCCGCTGGGACGCGACTCGGAGCGCCGAGGCGTTCTCGGCGGCCCCGCAGACGGGTCACCCGCGGTTGCGACGGCTGAAGAACGCGCAGGCGCGCGCCGGCTTGGAGGCGGGTGGCGCGCCGGCGGCGGCGCAGGGCGAGGTGTGGCGGGAGGTCGATGCAACGAGCGCCTGTCATGGCGTCGAGTCATCGACGCGCGCGATCCACGACGTGTTCGAGAACCGCCGGGAGTTGTTGCGTGAGATGACGAGCTCGATCGAGCTGTGCGAGGGTCAGGTGGGCGCGCTCGCCGCGATCGGCGGCCGCTTTGTGGTGCTCGATCACGTCAGCGAGGTTGAGGCGTTCGCGGCGCTTCACGGGCCGCTGCTGCAGGGCTATGCGCTTGACGCGCTCGGTGCGCCGGAGGTCGGACCGCCATCGCTCGACGACGCTCGTGAGTTCGTCGAGCTGCTCCTGCGCGCACCGCTGCGGCGCGTGCCGGCCGTCGGGATCGGGGAGGGGGTGGGCTTCAGCTTCGGTGGGCTCGGTGGGACCGGTCTCGTATATGACCACGAAATCGTCACGCTCACCGCGTTCGTCGACGAGCCGGCCGAGTCCGGTGCTCTCCCATCCGCCGGGCGGGTCTCGCGACCGTCCCGACGCGGGAAGCGGACCTAAATCCTCAGATCCAGGAGAGCTGGCTCACGCCCAGACACCGCGGATGCGGACGTCAGCGGTCCGTGCTCACGCTGACGCGGTCAAGCTTGACCTCGGTGCCCCGACGGACGGAGTTCGGGATCTCCGCAATCGCGTCGACGTGGGCGGCCAGCGCCTCGAGCTCTTCCGGGGCCTCGGCCCCGGTGAGCTCAACGCTGTAGGAGACCGGGCTCGACACCGCCGGATCCCCGTCGAAGTCCCCGCGGACGACAACCCGGACGGTCGACAGCTCGAGGCCGCGCGCTGCCGCCTCGCGAAACAGGTCGTTGGAGATGCAGCCGCCGATCGCCAGGTAGAGCAGTTGACCGCCGTTGAAGCCGACACCGCGTCCGCCCGCGTCGGCCGGCCGGTCGACCACCAGCGTGTGCGGTCCGGCGCTGCCGATCGCGGCTGCCTCGCCGTCGACGTTGCGAAACTCGATCTCGATAGCCACCGGTTGATCCTCTCACGGAGCCCGGCCAGGCGGACGCTCAGATCAAACAGCCGTCAGGAGCTGATCGACACGTTCGGCCGTCACAGTGCGCCGGGTGCGGCTCGAGTTCACGCGCGGGCGATAGATGCCGCGGTGACGGTCCGGATGTAGCTACCGGCGGTGAACGGCGCGGTTGGTCGTCGGCGCGCCGACGTCCGCCTGGCGTAGCCCGCGGTTGGCGATCACCAGCCTGCCGGCCGCCGAGCCGCGCAGTTTGAATCACCCCTTAGCTGGGTGTTCATACGCGAGTCCGCACTGAGCCCGCGGGTGTCGCGTAACGCCGTCCGCTCCGTCACATAGGGGTGCAAAGGGATATTCGAGACCCAGGAGGTCCTCAATCGCCGTTTGCTCGAGTGAAGCGGGGAGCAAAGGGCGATATATCACCCACCCGGTGGAGGGGCGCCCACCGCTCCCCCGGTAGAGGGGCGCCCACGGCTCCCCCGGTGGAGGGGCGCCCACGGCTCCCCCGGTGGAGGGGCGCCCACGGCTCCCCCGGTGGAGGGGCGCCCACGGCTCCCCCGGTAGAGGGGCGCCGACAGCTCCCCCCGTGGGGGCACCCCAGCCCCTTGGAGGGGCGCCCAGCCCACAGCCGGGGCATCCGTTTCGAGAGGGCGCGGGACCGGCGGTCAGGTCGACACCGAGCCCGAGATCGCGGTGACGGGGTGTCGCCCCGATCCAGATCGCCGCGTCACGAGCGCGCGAGACGTGCGCCCGCTGAACCCCCGGGGTCAGCTCACCGCTGGCATTCCGGGCACCAGTAAGTCGTGCGACCCCCGACGCGCCCGCGAGCCAGGCTGTGACCGCAGCGAGGGCAGAACCCGTCCGAGCCGCGCGCCTGAACGAAGTTGCCGGTGTGCACCCCACCGCGGCGCAGCGCGGAGCGGATCGCGGCTCGCAGCTCACGACGCAGACGGTCGAGCTCGGACACCGACAGCTCCGAGGTCCGTCGCTCGGGTGAGATCCGCGCTTGCCAGAGGGCCTGGTCGGCCAGCAGGTTGCCGACGCCGGAGATCGCGCCCTGGTTGAGCAGGCGGGCCTTCACAGCGGTGTTCCCGGAGCCGACGAGGCGGCGAAAGTCACTGCGGTCAACGTCGGCGGCGTCAGCACCGACGTGGCTGAAATCGGGCTGCAGAATCGCCCGGCCAAGCCGGCGCTTGTCTCGCAGAGCCAAGCGGGACCCGTCGGAGAACCCCAATGCAAACCGGTCCCATCGCGAGCGCTCGGTGGGGTCGTCTTCCAGGAGGATCCGGCCGGCCATCCCGAGATGCAGGCCGAGTGTCGGACCGTCGTCGGTCTCCAACCACAGGAACTTGCCTCGTCGGTGGGCGGAGACGAGCGTGTGTCCAGCCAGCGCGGCGGCGATCTCACCTGGCGGGTGAGGCCGACACACGTAGGTGTCTTCGTCGTCGACCGATGTGATCGTGCGCCCGACGGCCGTCCCCAGCACCTGGCGCGCCCGCTCGGCCTCAGGAAGTTCAGGCATCTGCCCTGCAAGGCTAGTGTCGCGCGTCGCTCGTTCGTGACAGTCGAGGCATCTCTGGCGGCGTCTGCCGGCGTCCTCGAATCCCCGTGTGGCTAGGGCCACACCACGGATTCTGCGTCCTTGGCAGCCACCCCCAGCGGCGCCTCTTTGTGGCACCGAACCAACGACGCGCGACACTAGGTCCACCGACCGCATGCGAGCGGCGCCGACTGGTCGGGGCCGTGGCGCCAACCCCAGGACAGGGTCAAGCACTCGCGGTCTACATCGACCTACGGCGCTGAGCCCTCCAGCGCCCGCGGCAACCGTTCGGCGAGCAGCGCGATGTGCTCGGGCCGGATCCCGCAGCAGCCGCCGATGATCTGGGCGCCCTGGTCGACCCAGCCGCGGGCGGCGCTCAGATACTGCTCGGGGGTGATGTCCTTGAAGATCCAGTGCGGCGCGTGCCAATCGCCGTGATGGGCGTAGGCGCCGATCGGGCCCGACCAATGGGGGCGGATCTGGTCGATCGCGGGCACGATCGCATCGATGTCGATGTGCATCGCGTTGATCGCCATCACGCCCGGGTCCAGCAGCGACTCGATCAGGTCGCCGAGTGACTCGGGGAGCAGCCAGGTGCCGTCCGCCGACCAGGTCGTCAGGCCCAGCCAGACCGGCAGGCCGCTGTCGAGCGCCGCCTGCGCCGCCGGTCGGCCGTAGTGGCCATCGGGGATCATCTCCAGCGCGAACAGGTCGACGCCGGCCTCGGCCTGGATCGAGACCTGCTCGCGAAAGCAGGCGAGCACCCGCTCGTGGTCGGGTGTCTCGGACGGCATCCCGCGGCCATTCTCGGGCGACAGCGAGCCGGCGATCAGCACCGGTCGCTCGGCGGCGTTGTCGCGCGCCTGCAGTGCCGCCTGCACCGCGCGGCGGTTGATCTCGGCGACGCGGTCGCCGAGGCCGGCGGGCTCGAGCGCGATCCGATTCGCCGAGAACGTGTTGACGGTGACCAGCTCGGCGCCGGCGTGGATGTAGGCCTCGTGGACGCCGCGGACGACATCGAAGTGGTCAAGCGCCGCCAGGGCACACCAGACCGCGCCGTTCATCGGGACGCCACGGGCCTCCAGCTCGCTGCCGGTGCCGCCGTCGATCAGGACCACCTCGCCCCGGTCCAGGCGTGCGATCAGCTGCTCGATCGCGTCCATCGCCGATCAGCCGTCGATCCGGGAGCCGTGCGCCATACAACGAATCATCGCGGATCGTTCCGGCGAGCAGCGGTCTCGCCTCTATGGTCGCGACCCGCGATGCCCGCCCGCTCGCTGAGCCCGCGGCCGGCGTCGCGTCCGTGCTAGCACTCGGGCCACGCGACCGAGGCATGTGCACCTGCTGATGGCGCTCGGCCTCGTGACCGGGGTCAGCGACGCGACCGCATTTGAGCGGCTCGGCAATGTGTTCGCGAGCGTCATCACCGGCAACCTGGTCGTGCTCGGAGTCAGCGCCGCGCGCGGCGATCGGACGAACCTCGTCGACGCGCTGTGCGCGCTCGGCGGCTACGCGCTCGGAGCACTGGTCGCCGCGCCCGCTCGCGACTCAGAACAACAGAGCGCTGCGCATGAGCGCACGCCGTGGCCGCGCGCGACCACCGCTCGGCTTGCGGGCGAGGCTGCGCTGCTGGTCGCGTTCGCGATCGGCTGGGAACTGGCGCCCGACCCGGGCCGCGCGGTCCGGTTGGCGCTGTTGGTCGTGCTCGCGGCGGCGATGGGAACCCAGAGCGTCGCCGTCCGGCGGCTGGGATCGATCTCGACCACGTATCTGACGGGCACGCTGACCGGGACGCTCGAGGCGTTGCGCGCCCGCCGTTGGTCGGCCGTCCAGAATCGTGATCTCGGGATCCTGACGGCCGTGGTGATCGGCGCCGCAGCGGGGCTCGAGGTGGCGGCACACGCCCGGCCGGCGCTACCGGCGCTGCAGCTGATCCCGCTGGCGATCGTGCTGCTCGGCGCCCGGTCGCCGGCGGCCGATCGATAAAACGGACAGGCGTCCAGCCCGCTGTTACGCTGCCGCACGGGAACCGAGCCGGGGCCGATCGGGCGCCGGCGAACAGAGCGAGGGGGCCAGATGGCCGACGGGCGCACAGGGCCGCAGATCAGCGTCAGACGCTGGCTGGACGGATCGTGGGCGGTGACGGCGGTTGACGAGGCCGCGGGTCGCCACACGCTGGTCGAGGGCAACTCGCGCAGCGCGGCGCGGGTCGTGGTGGCCGAGCCGGACCGGTGTCTGGAGGCCGGAACTCAGCAGCTGCTGTATCCCGACGGCCTGGCGCGGGCGACGTTCGCCGCCGAGCTGTCGGCCTCGGGCGCTTTGCGCGCGCGATCCCGGCGCGTGTTCCCGAACGGGACGCTGCGCACCGACGTGGTCGAGCGCGCGAGCGGTAAACCGCCCGAGCGGGCGTCGCAGTGGATCTTTGCCAACGGCAGCAGCGCGGCGTCGCGGATCGCTTCGGGACGGGTCGTGACCGAGTTGGTGGCGCGCTCGGGCCGCCGCATGCAGACGCGCACGACCGTCCGCGAACTGGTGCGTAACGGCACGCTGGAGGCGCTGACCGAGGTCACCGATGCCGCCGGCGCGGTCGGCGGCACCAGTCGCCTGCGGCGGGAGTCGCTCCCCGACGGAGGTGTCGTCACGCGCGTCTCCGGGACTGGCGCGGGCGCGGCGTCTCGGACTCAGGTGGCGACCGGCTCCAGCGCCGGCAACGTGGTCCAAGTCCAGTCCGCCACGTTCGGCGAGGACGGCGGCCTGACCGGGATCGGCGACACGACGTTCGGCGACGAGCAGAGCAGCGAGTCCAGCACCGAGTTCACAGACGAGGGCACAGCCGAGACGCAGACGAGCATCGCCGAAAGCGATGACAGCGGTGACAGTGCGAGCTGCAGCGGCGGCGGCTACATCGGCCCGACCGGGGAATCGGGCTCGTCGGGGACGATCGAGACCGTTGGTCACTACGGCTGCGGCGACGACGGCAGCTGGCAGGGGTGGTCAGAGACGACCGTCGACGGTGCGGTCTCGCTGCAGAGCGGCCACTCGGAGACCTCGGACCAGTCGATCGTCTCAACCAGCCTGGTCGAGTTCGACGCCGACGGCGGTGGAGTGTTGATCACCGAGACGACCGGGCCGGACGGAACGACGACGACCGTCACCGGGTTTGATGCCGACGGCAACCCGCGCGACCCATCCACCGGCGGCGGCGGCGATGGCTCCGGCGGCACCGACGGAGGCGGAGGCGGCGGCACCGACGGCGGCGGCGGAACTGACGGCGGCGGCGGCGGAACTGACGGCGGCGGGGGCGGCACCGACGGCGACCCACCCACATCCGACGGCGGCGGCTCGGCCGGCGGCATGCCCTCCGACGACGGCACCGACGAGGGGCCGCGGTTCGGCGGCCGGCTCGGGGGATCCGCGAGCCTCGATCAGTCGACGATCGCAGCGGAGCGATGGCGACATCGGCGACAGCTTCGCCGAGATCCAGCGGTCGTTCGTCGCGCAGGTGCAGGCCGGCGGCCTCGGCTCGCCCGCGGGTCGTGGCGACGGCGGCTGGGGCGACAGCGACGGTGGCGAGGAACCCGCGTCGAAGGTCACGGGGACCGCGGCGAGCCTCGGCGCGCTCAGCGCCGCCGGCAGCGATGACTGGGGAGATCTGAACAACCCGCGGGCGCTGACCGGGTTCGCGGCCGCGGTGCTGGCGGTCGCGAACACCGCCGCGACCGCCCGGGCGGTCGGCTACGGCGAACTCGAAGACTGACGCCCCACTCCAGTCCTCCGGGTCGCCCGGATGTTGGCGATCGCTGCGAAGGAGTCCTCGCGTTCGTTTGACAAGAACTCTTGTGACAAGTAGTCTTGCGACAAGAGTTCTTGCGACGAAGGGGTACAGTGATGATGCACATGCGACAGATCCAACAGCTCTCCGACCAGCGCGTCGCCGAGGCGCGGGCCGCGGGCACGACGATCGGCGCCGGTCTGGGCAGCGGCCCGGTCGTCCGCGCCGGCGCCGGTCAGGGCAGCCGCCCGGTACTCCGCTTCGACGCTCGCCGCCATGACGGCGTGTCCGCCGACCAGCTCGGCGAGATCGAGCGGCAGACGAGGCGGGCCAAGCTCGGCTGGTTGCTGATCGACATGGGGCTGCGACTGGTCACCGCCCATCAGACCGACGCGCAGCCGATGACGCGGCCGAGCTGAATGCCAGCGCGCGAACCCGACACCGCACCCGGCGCCGCACGTGGCGCCGAACCGGACGCCGCACACGACGACCGCGACACGGCGCCCCAGCCCGACCAGCTGTCAGACGCGCAGGACGCGCTCGGGATCCGCGACGTCACCGACCCGCGCGCGATCCGGGCGCTGGCGCACCCCGTGCGGCTCGCCGTGATCGAGGCGCTGCGGCTGCACGGGCCGCTGACCGCGACCAAGGCGGCGGAGCTGCTCGGCGACAGCCCGGGCAACATGTCGTGGCACCTGCAGACGCTCGCGAAGTACGGGTTCGTGGTTGAGGCCGGCGGTGGCCGCGGCCGGGCGCGTCCATGGAAGCTGGCAACCGTCGGCACTCGTTTCTCGCGCGACGAGAACGCCGGACCGGACGCCGAGCGCGCGATCGGGGCCTTGGTCGAGCTGCACGCCGAGCGCGAGTTCCAGCGGCTGCGCGAGTGGGAAGCGCAGCGGCTCAGCTACCCGCCCGCCTGGCGTAAGGTCGACTTTCACAACTCGACCGTGACCTACCTGACCGCCGACGAGATGTCCGAGCTCAACGAGCAGTTGATCGCGCTGGTCGACGGCTATCGCGAACGCATGGTCGACCCCGCGACCCGCCCCGAGGACGCCGAGCCGGTCGCGGTCGTGTCATTCGGGCACCCGCTGCCGCGCCCGCAGCCAGACGGCGAGGACCAGGACCAGGACCAGGACTAACTCGCCTCGCCGCCGTAGGTCAGCCAGATCTTCTTGGCGCCGTCGCGATAGAGCATGAACGTCTGGTCATTGGCACGCGAGTAGACCCTCCCGCGCCAGCGATGGCCGTGCAGCACGAACGGGCGGTCCAGCGACTCGTGGCGCAGCATGAACCGATTCAGCGCGCGCGCCTCGCGACACGGCACCGTGACCGTCGCGGTCAGCGACGTGAACGATGATTCTGTCGGCGTGCAGGTGTGAGTCGAGGCGGCCAGCGCGGTCGGGGCAGTTCCGGGCACGAGCGAGGCGCCACCGCCGCCGGTGGCGGCAGCAGCGGCGGGCGTCGCGATCGCGAAGGCCGCGGCGCAGGCGAGGATTGAGACGGTGGCTTTCATGGGTGTGCGGGCGGGTCGAGGGGTGAGAACCACCCGCCGGCGGCAGGCGGTGTAGCTGCACAGTTCGGGCCGCGCGCCTGCGCTCCTGCGCCCGCGTCACGCGCGCACGCGTAATTGCGCCCGTCACCTGGCGACCGTCACCTGGCAAGATCCGCGGGCAGTGCACCGACCGGTTATCGCAGCCGCGACGCGATGAGCCGCACGCGGTGGATGGCGCTGTGCTTCGCGCTCGGGTCGAGCTGCTTTGCGATCGGGCCGTTTCCCGGCTACGCCGACCTGGTCGGCGGCGACGCGGTCGCGATCACGTTCTTCGTCGGCTCGATCCTGTTCACCGCCGGCGGCGCACTGCAGAGCCTGCTGGCGTGGCCCGACCGCGACCGCTCGCCCGGTGGCCGGGCCGCGTGGTGGACGGCGATCATCCAGTCCGCGGGAACGCTCTTCTTCAACCTCACGACCGGCTACGCGATCGATGTCACGATCTCGGACGCCCAGTACGACCGGCTCGTGTGGCGGCCCGACGCGCTCGGGTCGGTTTGCTTCCTGGTCTCGGGCGCGATCGCGTATCGCGCCTCACGTCGCCACGGCTGGCTGCCGGCCAGGATCGGCCCCGGCTGGTGGGAGCCGGCGGTCAACCTGCTCGGCTGCGTGCTGTTCGGGATCTCGGCGGTCGCCGGCTACCTGGTGCCGAGTACCGGCTCGATCCTCGATCTGGCGGCCGCCAACGGGACCACGGCACTGGGCGCGCTGTGCTTCTTGACCTGCGCGGTCGCGTCGCTGCTCAGCGGCGGGACCTCGAAGCTGCTGCACGGTCGACGGATCAGCGCCTGGGAGTACGAGGCCGTCGACGCCGTCGAGACCGCCGAGCGGCTGCTCTGATCGGCGACGGCACCGCCGGCATGCCCGCGGGGTGCGCTTTATTGCACCCGGCAATGCGTGACCGCGAGCGGACAAGCGATGAGACGAGCCGATGATCGGGCTGCTCGGCGGCCTCGGCGCGGCGCTGGCGTGGGCGACGACGGCGCTGACCGCCGCGGTCGCGAGCCGCGTGATCGGCGCGACGGCGACGCTCGCGTGGGTGATGGTGTTCGGCCTGATCGTGATCGCGCCGACGCTCGCGTTCATCGAGCCCGGATCGCTGTCGGCGCACACGATCGGCTGGCTCGTGGTCGCCGGGATCGGCAACGTCGCCGGGCTCTGGCTCGAGTACCGCGCGTTGCGCGTCGGCCCGGTCGGCGTGGTGGCGGCGATCTGCTCGACCGAGGGCGCGATCGCGACCGTGATCGCGGCGCTCACCGGCCAGGTTCCGTCGGCCGGGGTGCTGGCGACGCTGGCCGTGATCGCGATCGGAATCGTGCTGGCGTCGGCGGCCGGGGACGATCAGCAGCAGGGAGACGGCGAGCGCAACCTCCGCCTCGCGGTGGGGCTGTCGCTGGTGACCGCGGTGCTGTTCGGGGTCAACCTGTACGCGCTCGCGCGCGCGAGCGATCAGACCTCGGTCGTCTGGGCGCTATGGCCGGCACGGCTCGTCGGGACCGTGGCCGTCGCGCTCCCGCTCGCGATGCGTGGGCGGCTGAGGCTGCCGGGACCGGTGTGGCCCTACGCGCTCGGCTCCGGGGTCGCGGAGGTGGTCGGGATCCTCGCCTACGCGCTCGGTGCTCGCCACGGCATCGCGATCCCCGCCGTGCTCGGCTCGCAGTTCGGGGGGCTGGCCGCACTCGGCGCCCGGCTGCTGCTCGGCGAGCGGCTCGGACGCGTGCAGATCGCCGGGTTGGTGACGATCGGGGTCGGGGTTGCCGTGCTCGCCGCGCTGCGCGCCTGACGGCCGCGGCGAGCACCGCGAATCGGCAGGTGAGCCGGCGTCGGCGACGAACTGAGCAGCCATGGTCATCATCACGGTGCTGGTTCGCCAGCTGCGCGAGGGCCGCAGCTACGAGGACTTCCGCGAGGCCTGGCTGCCCGATCAGGGTTTCGACTTTCCAACGCGCGTCGTCTCGGCCCAGAACGTAATGAACGATCGCGAGATCATCACGATCGGCTTTAGCGAGCTCAGCGAGGCCGAGGCCGAGGCCCAGCTGCAACAGATCGCGCCCCAGGAGAAGATTCGCCACGACCGGATCGACGCGGTCATCGAGCCCGAGAGCACGCGCGCGTTCTACGTGCAGATGGGCGAGGACGACTTCACCGCATGACCGTCGATCCGGACTCAGACAAGTCGAGATCCGCCTGGGTCCTGCTCGGTGCGCGTCAGGTCGGCTCGATTGCGATCACCGCCGGCGTGCTGACCGCGCTCG
The DNA here is from genome assembly GCA_963714245.1 of uncultured Solirubrobacteraceae bacterium. Taxonomy (GTDB): domain Bacteria; phylum Actinomycetota; class Thermoleophilia; order Solirubrobacterales; family Solirubrobacteraceae; genus Palsa-465. The sequence continues at coordinate 33,904 of CAVQNR010000006.1, forward strand.
CGGGTGTGGTCGCGATCGTCTGGCCGAACGAGACGCTGCTGGTGCTCGCGATCGCCGCCGGCGTCGCGCTGCTGTGCGCCGGGATCCTCGGCATCATCCACACGCTGGTGGACGAGGACTCGGGCTCGCGGGTGCTCGATGCGATCGTCGGGACCCTCGCCTTCCTGGCCGGGATCCTCGTGATCCGACGGCCTGACCAGACGCTGCTCGTGATCGTGATGGCGGTCGGGATCCTGCTGTCGCTGTCCGGCGTCGTGACGCTGGCGCGGACGCTGACGGGCAGGGTGCCGTCGCGCGGGCTCGGTTATCTCAGCGCCGCGGTCGACCTCGTGCTCGGAATCGTGATCCTCAGCTGGCCCAAGGAATCGCTGGCGACGCTGGCGGTGCTCGCCGGGATCGCGTTCGTGTTGCGCGGGCTGCTGATGGTGCTCGGCGGCCTGGCGCTGCGACGGTCGGCGCCGGAGGCGGCATGAGCAGCAGCGGCGGCAGCGAGTGGGACGAGACTCGCGTCTACGGCGAGGAGCGCGGCGGGCGCGGTGCCAGCGGCGGCGGTCGTCAGGGCGGCGGCGGTGGCCAGGGCGGCGGCGGTGGCCAGGGCGGCGGTGGCCGCGGCGGCGGTCACGAGCCGGGCCAGGTCAACTGTCCCAACTGCGGCCTGCAGGTCCCCGCCGGGGCCGACTTCTGCCCGCGTTGCGGCCATGATCTGCGCCCGCCCAAGTCGTTTCCGTGGCTGGCGACCGCGGCCGCGTTCGTGATCGGGGTGCTGCTGGCGGTGGTGATCGGGCTCGCGGCCGGTGTCGGCAACACCGACACCGTCACCAAGGGCCACGGCCACGCGAAGACGACGACCAAGACGGTCACCAAGAGCGCCACCCACACCAGGACCGGCCAGCCGCAGACCAAGACGGTGACGACGACCGCCACGCAGACGTCGACCAGCACCACGACCGCGACGACGACCGCGACTGTCACCAAGACGGGCGCCACCACCGGCTGACGACGTCAGCGGTCGGTCCAGATCTCGCCTTCGACCAACTCGACCGAGTTGCCGGCCGGGTCGCGGACGTACAGCGAGCGGCCGCCGCCGGGCCACCGCTGATCCTGCTCGAGCGCGACCCCGAGCCGACGCAACCGCGCCAGCCACTGCTCCAGCTGCCCGTCGGGAACGCGCAACGCGACGTGACCGGCGCCGGTCGCGCCGTGTGAGGGCACCGTCCGCCCAGCGAGCGCCGAGCGGGCCGGGTCGAAGATCAGCAGCACCGAGCCGTCGCCGAGCCGCAGCGCCGCCGAGTGCGCGTCGGGCGGCGTGACCGCCCCCAGACCCAGGACCGAGCGGTAAAACGCCTCGGTGCGATCGACGTCGGCCGCGTACAGGACCGTCTCGTAGACGCGCAGCGGCTCGTCCATCGGCTCAGTCGCGATCGAGTCGCTCGGCGATGATCAGCGCCGCCCGCTCGTGGGCGGCGTAGGTCGCGCGCAGCGCCGCGACGACCTCGGGGCCGCCGGCCTCAAGCGGCGGCGGATGTGCGATCAGCAGCGCTCGCACGTGGCGCCCCAGCGGCTCGCCGCCGATCTCGTCGGCCAGCGCCGCGAGCGCGTCGGCGCGGACCCGCGCACCCTCGACGAACGAGCCGATCACGGTCTCGCGGGTCAGCGGCGTGGGGCCGTAGACGCGGGCGTGCAGGACCGCCGGGTTGACCGCGTGGGGCTGCAGCAGCGCTCGCCGGGCGCCGGCATCCAGGCCGGCGCCCACCGCCAGCAGGTCGATCGCGCGGGTCACCCCCTGCGCGTCGACCGGCAGCGACGCCTGCAGGTTGGCGGGCAACTGCTGCACGAGCGTCGCGTGATCGGCGGCGGCCTCGTCGAGCAGCGCCTGCACGCGATCACGATGCGTCGACTCACGCTCACCGCGGGCCGGTGACCCCGGTGTAGGAGTGCTGGGTGGAGCGCTGCAACGGGATCTGGGTCGGGTCGCGGGCCATCTCGGGCGTGTCGAGTCCCTGCGATCACGAGATCGTCGGCGTCGATCCGCATCAGCATCGTCGCGGCTCCATTCGCGCTCGGAGTCGGCGGTCAGCCGCGCGGCCTGTTTGAAGCGGGCCGCCTCGAGCGCGTTGCGGACGGTGCGGCCGTTGGCGAAGCGGGGGTCGGCGCGGTGGGCGTCGAGGTAGCGATGGAACGCGGTCTCGGCGTCGTCGGACAGGTAGTAGCCGGACTGGCGCATCATCAGGCGCCCGATCGCGTCGAGCTCGGGCACGGTGTAGTCGGCGAAGTGCAGATGGAACGCGATCCGCGAGCGCAGCCCGGGATTGGAGTCCAGGAACGCCTCCATCCGCTCCGGATAGCCGGCGAAGATCACCACCAGCTGGTCGCGGTTGTTCTCCATCACCTGCATCATCACCTCGATCGCCTCTTGGCCGTAATCCTTGCCGCTCTCGTCGCGATACAGGTGGTAGGCCTCGTCGATGAACAGCACGCCGCCCATCGCGCGCTTCATCGCCTTGTGGGTCATCGGCGCGGTCTGGCCGACGAACTGGCCGACGAGCTCGTCGCGCATGACCGATACGAGCTGGCCCTCGTCGAGGTAGCCGAGCCGCTTGAGCAGGTCCGCCATCCGCATGCCGACGGTCGTCTTGCCGGTCCCGGGCGAGCCGGTGAAGCACATGTGCAGGCTCGGCCGCGGCGCGGTCAGGCCGAAACGCTGGCGCACGCGGTCGACGAGCAGCAGCGACGCGATCTCGCTGATCCGCTGCTTGACCGGCGCCAGGCCGACGAGCTCCTCGTCGAGCGACCGCAGGACCTGGTCGATCCCGGCCGCCTCGCGCTCGGCGGCGAAGTTGATCTTCGCCTCGTCCGGCAAGCGCTCGCGACGCTGCTGGACGCGGCGGGCGCGACGTCGAAGCGGTCCACCGGAACCGTTCGATCTCGCAGCGCTCATCCCGAGCATCGTAGATCACCCGAATCCTCATGCAGCCCGGGCCGCATGCGGCCCGGGCCGGTCGGCCGCATGCGGCCGACCGCGGAGCGGCGCATGCGCCGCTCCGATCCGGTCAGGAGGGTTGCGTCGCGGGGGCGGCCTTGGCGAGCTGACGCTCGGGCGGGATCCGGATCACGTTCCAGGCCAACCCGATGCGCTCCAGCAGGGCGATGATCCAGGCCGACGGGTCGAGCTCCCAGCGACGCAGGCCGTGCATCGCCGAGCGCGGGAAGGCGTGGTGGTTGTGGTGCCAGGACTCACCCAGCGACAGCAGCGACAGCCAGGCGACGTTGGTCGAGCGATCGTCGATGTCGAACCGGCGCGAACCGAAGAAGTGGCAGACGGAGTTGACCGACCAGGTCACGTGATGCACGAGGAAGATCCGGACCAGGCCGCCCCAGACGAGCCCGCCGATCGCTCCCGCGAGCGTGAACCCGGTCAGCACGTAGCCGGCGAGCGCCGGCACCGCGAGCGAGACGAACACCAGCACCGGGAAGCCGCGGCCGATCGTGCGCATCGCCGGATCGTCGTACAGATCGCGGGCGTACTTGCGCCAGTCGGCCTGGCCCTGGGTCTCGAGCAGCCAGCCGGTGTGGGCGTGCCAGAGGCCGCGCATGCCCGAGCCGTGGCCGACGTGCGGGCTGTGGGGGTCGCCCTCGACGTCGGTGTGGGCGTGGTGCTTGCGGTGGTCGGCGACCCAGTCCATCACCGAGCCCTGCACCGACAGCGAGCCCATCACCGCGAACGTCCGCTCCAGCCAGGAGTGGGTGGCGAACGCGCGATGGGTCAGCAGCCGGTGAAATCCGACCGTGATCCCGATCGCGGTGATCAGGTAACAGACGACGAGGATCGCGAGGTCGGTGACGTTGACCGCCCGATTCCAGAGCAGCACGATCGCGGCGATCACCCCGACGAACGGGACGACGACGCCGGCAAGATTCGCGTAGCGCTCAGCGCGGCTCACACGAACCGTAACCTGCCCGCGGGCCGCGGTTACTCAGCGCGGTCTGTGACGTGACCCTCACAGCGGCGAGCCGGCGATCGGCGTGGGGGCTAGCCTGAAGTGATGCCCGATGAGCCCCGAGCCAACACCGACAGGGTCCGAGAAGCCGCCGAGAAGCTCGGCACGCCGGGCCAGGACGCCACCCCCGACGAGCGGGACGACGACGACCGGGACGCGCTGCAGGAGGAGCTGCGGCGCCGCCAGGCCAGGGGCGACGACACGCCCGCGGCCAATCCGGGCGAATAACCCCCTGCGGTGAGCCTCGAGCCCGAGCCGCGAGCTGACCCGTTCGTGTCGGCGATCCGGTCGGCGGGCGGCTAGGACGACGCGGACGCCGGCTCGATCTCGCGCTTGAGGATCTTGCCGGTGGGACCCTTGGGAAGCTCGTCGACGAGCCACACCCGCCGCGGGTGCTTGTAGGCCGCGACCGGTCTGGGCGAGGTTCATGAGACGTTCGCGGTGAGTCGCGGCTGGGTCATCTGCGCCCGACCAGACCCCGTTGTCGGTGCCCGCTGGGCACCGTTTTCGCCGGCTGAGCCATGCTGTCGGGGTGAGCCTGCGTCCCGCACCCCCGCGCGGCCCGTCCGCGTGGCTGCGGGTGGCGGGGGTGATGTTCGGGGTCGCCTGGGGCGCCAACCAGTTCTCGTCGCTGCTGCTCGCCTACCGGCTGCACTCCGGGCTCTCGCAGAGCACCGCCGACGCGCTGTTCGGCGTCTACGCGCTCGGGCTGATCCCGGCGCTGCTCGTGCTCGGACCGGTCTCTGACGCGCGCGGGCGCCGCGCGATCGTCGCCGCCTCGGGGCTGTTGTCGGTGCTCGCGACGCTCGCGCTGATCGCGGGCGAGCACGCGCTCGGGCTGCTGTACCTCGGACGTTTTCTGGCCGGCGTCTGCTCGGGGGCCGCGTTCGCGGCCGGTACCGCTCAGATCAAGGAGCTGTCGGTCGCGCCGTTTGACCCCGCCGCCGGCGAGCAGTCCGGCGCCCGCCGCGCCGCCGTCGCGCTGTCGGCCGGGTTCGGGCTCGGCGCGCTGGTCGCCGGCCTGGTCGCGCAGTGGGCGCCGGATCCGCTGATCCTCGCCTACGTGCCGCAGTTGGTCGTGATGGCGGTGGCGCTGGCGCTGCTGGCGGCCGTGCCGGAGACCGTCACCGAGCGCCGGCGGACGCCGCCGCTGAGCACGCTGCTGCGGGTCCCGTCGGCCGGGCACCCGAGGTTTGCTCGGATCGTCGCCCCGGCCGCGCCGTGGGTGTTCGCGGCGCCGGCGATCGCGTTCGCGGTGCTGCCGGCGCTGGTGCGCGATCAGACCGGCTCATTCGAGGTCGGGTTCGCGGCGCTGATCGCGGGGCTGACGCTCGCGTGTGGGGTCTCGATCCAGCCGCTGGCGCGCCGGCTCGACTCGCCCGGCGACGTGCGCGGGATGCTGACCGGGCTCGGCGCCGTCTTTCTGGGCACGCTGCTGGGCGCGCTCGCCGGCGCGCTGCGCAACTGGCCGCTGGTGGTGCCGGCCGCGGCGCTGCTCGGATGCGGCTACGGGATCTGCCTCGTCTCCGGCCTGCTCGAGATCCAGCGGATCGCTCGTCGCGACGACCTGGCGTCGCTGACCGCCGTGTTCTATGCGCTTACCTACGTCGGCTTCGCGGCCCCGATCGTGCTCGCCGAGCTGCAGCGGCTGGCAAGTGCGCCGGTGCTTTTGCTGTGCGCCGCGGCGTTGGTCGCGCTGACCGCGATCGAGGTCGGGCGCGCAGGAAGCGCGACCGCGAGGGCGAAGCAGCCGTGATGGCGACCGAGACCGCGCCGGCGGCCTGGATCTACCTGCTGCGCTGCCGCGACGGCTCGCTGTACACCGGCTGGACGACCGACCTCGAGCGCCGGATCGCCCGCCACCGGGCCGGGCGCGCCAGTCGCTACACCGCCAGTCGGTTGCCGGTCGTCGCTCGCGCTGGCGGTGCCGATGGAGAGCCGCAGCGCCGCTCGGCGCGAGGAGGCGCGGATCAAGCGTCTGCCGCGCGCGGCGAAGCTCGAGCTGGTCGCTCGGCACGGCGACGGCGACGGCGTCAGCCGGTGTGCTCCAGCAGCTTGAAGCCCGCCTTGACGTTGCGCCGCCCCTTCGTCGCCAGCTTCTTGTTGGCGGCGATCTGCTGCTTGGTCAGGCCGTTGGGGTGGGCGTGCAGCTCGTTGGCGAAGGTCGTGTACGCCTTGGCGACGGCCAAGGTTCCGGAGACGATGTCGTTGCGCCCCCTGGCGCCGGTGCGCGACGAGGCCGATTGCCGGTGCAGCTGTGAGGCAAACCGGTTCAGATCGCGGACCTCGTGGCGCAGCGAGTTGACGACCGGGGTCGCCTTGCGGTTCTGCTGGTAGGCGAGCTCGCGCTTGAGGATGTTGTGCTCGTCCTTGTTGATGATCGGGTTGAAGTGGTTCACGACGGCGATGATCGAGTTGTCGCTGGCCGAGGCGGCCGTGGCGATCGGGCCGGCGAAGATCGCGCAGGCGCCGATCAACGCCAGGATCATGCGTGGTTTGCACAACGCGGACACAGCTCTCCTCGGTCGATGGGGGTTGGTCCCGCCGCCCGGCTGGGCGTATCTAACCAGAAACCGGCGCGGCCGGGGGCGGGCGGCCAGATCGGATCGTCGCGGTCAGGCGACGCCGCTGAGCTGCGGCGTGTAAGCCGGCTGCTCACCGATCGGCCGCACGTCGACTGCGACCACCTTGTACTCCGGGCATGACGTGTTGACGTCGGCGGATTGGCCGATCAGCAGGTTCGTGCGCGTCTCGGGGAAGTGGAACGTCGTGAACACGTGGCCCGCGCTCGATCCGATCGGTGATCCGTCGCCTCGAGCTCGGTACGCCCGACCCGACTGCGGATCGAGACCGTGTCGCCGTCGGAGATCCACAGCCGCTCGGCATCGTCGGGGTGGATCTCGAGCCAGTCGCGGTCGACCAGCTCGGCGTTGCCGGTCCGCCGGGTCATCGTGCCGGCGTTGTAGTGCTGCAGCAGCCGGCCGGTGACGAGCACCAGCGGGAACTCGCGGTCGGCGGCGTCGCCGGGCGCCTTGTACGGGCAGCGCCGCGAACGCGCCCTTGCCGCCGGGTCGATCGAAGTACTGGTCGTACAGGATCGGGGAATCGCTGCCGTCGGGATGCATCGGCCACTGCAGGCCCTTGCGGCCGATGCGTCTCGTAGCTGACGCCGCGGTAGTGCGGGGTCAGCCGCGAGATCTCGTCGAGCGCGTCCCACGGCGTCTCCCAGCCCATCTCGTGTCCGAGCATCCGGCTGACGGTCGTGATGATGTCGAAGTCGGTGCGGGCGCCGCCGGGCGGGTCGATCGACGCCTCGACGAGCTGGAAGCGCCGCTCGGCGTTGACGAACGTCCCGCACTTCTCCAGGAACGCCGAGGCCGGCAGGACCACGTCGGCGTACTTGGTCGTCTCGTTCTCGAAGATCTCCTGGCAGACCATGAACTCGAGGCTGCTCAGCGCGTGCTGCGACATGCGCGGTGTCGGGGTCGGTCTGGGCGATGTCCTCGCCGAACACATACATCGCCTTCAGATCGCCGGCGACCGCCGCGTCGAACATCTCCGGGATCTTGTAGCCGACCTGGCGCGACAGCTGCACACCCCACGCCTGCTCAAACAGCCGCGCGGTGTCCTCGTCGTCGACACGGCGATAGGCGGTGTAGGTGTCGGGCAGCGCGCCCATGTCGACTGAGCCCTGGACGTTGTTCTGTCCGCGCAGCGGCAGCAGTGCCGAGCCGCGCTTGCCGATCTTGCCGGTCATCATCGCCAGGTTGCAGAGCAGCTGGACGACCTCCGAGCCGTACTTGTGCTCGGTGACGCCGAGGCCCCACAGCAGCGAACCGGTGCCGGCCTCGCCGTAGATGTGGGCGGCCTGCTCGAGCTTCGCGGCCGGGATTCCGGTGATCTCCTGTACGGCGTGCGGGCGTGTAGGCGTCGAGCACTTCCTCGAGCGCCTCGTAGCCCTCGGTGCGCTGCGCGATGAAGTCCGCGTCGGTCATGCCGTCACGACGGACGACGTGGCTGAGCCCGAGCACGACCGCGGCGTTGGTGCCCGGCCGCGGCGATAGGTGCAGCACCCCGTAGTCCGCCAGCTCGATCCGCCGCGGGTCGATCGTGATCAGCTTGCAGCCCCTCAGCGCCGCCTGCTTGATCCGGGCGCCGACGACCGGATGACCGGCGGTCGGGTTGACGCCGATCAGGATCGCGACCTCGGCGTGGTCGATGTCGGTGAACGAGCCGGTCGCGCCCGAAAGACCGAACGACTTGCGCATCGCGAACGACGTTGGCGAGTGGCACACGCGCGAGCAGTTGTCGATGTTGTTGGTGCCGATCGCTGCGCGGATCAGCCGCTGCATCGCGTAACAGTCCTCGTTGGTCGCGCGGCTCGAGGCCAGGCCGGCGATCGCGTCCGGGCCGTGGGCGTCCTTGATCCGGGTCAGCTCGGAGACGATCCGCTGCAGCGCCTCGTCCCAGCTGGCGACCCGCAGCTCGCCGTTCTCGCGGATCAGCGGCGACGTCAGGCGGTCACGCGAGCGGGTGAACTGGTGCGCGAAGCGGCCCTTCAGGCACGTGTGGCCCTCGTTGGCGGGGCCGTCCTCGGCGGGGGAGATCGAGACGATCCGGCCCTGGCGGGCGTGCGCCTCCAGCCGGCAGCCGACTCCGCAGTAGCCGCATGTCGTCGTGACGGTCTTGTCGAACCGGTCGGCGTCGATCGTGCTCATCGTGGCCATCTCCTCGGTATCGCCTGTCATTCAGATGCTAGCCGTCGGCGACTTGGCGGCGTTTGCGCCGGCCGCGATCGCGTGGTCGCGGCCGGGCGGTCCGGGACGACGCCGTCGAGCAGTGTGATCTCGGTGATCGCGTCGGTCGGGCAGGTGTCGGCACAGGCGCCGCACGACTGACGCAGCTTGAGTCCTCAAACCCGGCGTTGAGGCCGGCCGTCACGTTGGAGTCAAAGCCACGTCCGGTCGCGGTCAGCGCGAACGCCCCCTGAACCTCGTCGCAGGCGCGCACGCAGCGGCCACAGGAGATGCACAGCTCGTGCTGGAACGCGAGGTAGGGGTGGCGGAAGTCGTGGCCGAGCTGGTGGCCGGAACCTGGCCAGCGACTGTCGGTGATCTCGAGCGCCGTCTGCGATCTGGCCCAGCTCGGTATGGGGCTCGGGCGCCGCCGGGAGCTCTGAGATCACCAGCTCGACGACCGCGGTCGCGACCCGCCGGCTGGTCGGGTCGTGGGTGTCGATCTCCATTCCGTCGCGGCACGGCGTCGTGCATGCCGGCAGCGGCTTGGGGGCGCCCTGACGGCGACCAGGCAGACTCGGCAGGCGCCGAACGGGGCCTGGCGCTCGTCGTAGCAGAGCGTCGGCACCCACGAGTCGACGAGCTGGCACGCCTCGAGGATCGTGGTGCCGTTGGCGACCTCGACTGGGGTGCCGTCGACCGTGACCGTGAGTGACATCAGCTCAGCTCCAGCTCGTCGGCGAAGTGGGTCAGCAGCGAGCGCATCGGCGCTGGGATGCCGCCGCCGTGGGCGCACAGCGATCCGAGCTCGAGCGCCTCCAGCAGCTGCTCGAAGCGCTGCTTGTCGACCTGTCGACCGGAGGCGAACTCGTCGTATGCCCGCTTGAGCCCGATCCGGCACGGAAAGCACTTGCCGCAGCTCTCGTGCGCGCCGAAGCGCAGCAGGTGGGTGGCGACCGTCGCGCATGTTGGTCTGGTCGTCGAACGCGAGGATCGAGCCGTGGCCGACCATGCAGCCCTCGGCGGCGAGCGCGTCGAAGTCAAACGCGGTGTCGAGCTTTGACGCCGGCAGGATCCCGCCGAGCGGGCCGCCGAGCTGGATCGCCTTGATCGCACGGCCGTCCTTGAGGCCGCCGGCGACCTCCTCGCACAGCTCCCGCATCGACTGATCCCGAACGGGATCTCGTAGATCGTCGGGTTGACGAACCGCTCGTTGAAGCAGACGAGCTTTGAGCCGTTGGTCTCGGAGTCGGGGCTGAGCTGCCGCGTAGGCTTCGGCGCCGTGGGCGGCGATGAAGCCCATGTTCGCAGCGTCTCGACGTTGTTGACGACCGTCGGCCGGCCGTAGCACGCCGCGCTCGGCCGGGAACGGCGGCCGCGCCGCAGACGGTTCCGCGCAGGCCCTGCAGGCACGCGAGCAGCGCGGTCTCCTCACCGACCACGTAGGAGCCCGCGCCCTCGACGATCGTCACGTCGAAGTCAAAGCCGGAGCCGAGGATGTCGGTTCCCAGCCAGCCGTCGGCGTGGGCCTGGGCGATCGCCACATCGAGCGCGGGCTTTGAGCAGCGGGTACTCCGACCGCGTCAGCACGAACCCGTGCGCGGCGCCGACCGCGAACCCGCGAGCGCGAGCCCCTCGAGCAGCAGGTTCGGGTTCTGCTCCATCAGGTACTTGTCGATGTAGGAGCCGGGGTCGCCCTCGTCGCCGTTGGCGACGATGAACTTCTCCGGATGGCTGGCGCCCTTGGTGAACTTCCACTTGGTCCCGGCCGGGAAGCCGGCGCCGCCGCGGCCGCGGACCTTGGCGGCTTCGACCTGCGCCAGCAGCTCGTCGGCGCCGAGCTCGGTCAGTGCGCGGCGCAGGCCGGACCACTCGCCGGGTTCGGTCAGCACCGGCTCGGCCAGCAGGCTGCGCCACGCCGGCTCGGGTGCCGTCCTGGGTGGCGTCGGCGAGGACGCGCGCGACCACGTCGGCGCCGGCGTCGATCGTCTCACCGTCGCGGACCGCGGGGGAGGAGTGGCAGAAGCCGAGGCAGACGGTCTCGACCAGGCTGGTGGCGCCGTCTGGCGAGCGCTCGCCGAGCTTGAGGCCAAACGCCTGCTCGAGGTCTTCGACGTGGGCGTCGTCGGTAGCCGCAAAGCAGGCGGTGCCGGTGCAGACGCGCAGGTGTCGCTCGCCGCGCCGGACGAGCAGATCGTCGTAGAACGTCGAGATCCCGTAGATCGCCGCCTCGGGCAGACCGGAGACCTCCGCCGCCCGCCGGCGGTCGTCGTCGGTCAGCTCGCCGTGATCCTCGACCGCCTGCTTGAGCACGTCGAGCGCGGTCGGCGCCTCGACGGCGTGATGGCGGCGGATCAGCTCAACGAGATTCTGGGACACATCGGTACCTCAGCGGACGGGCCGCGCATGGCCATGCGCGACCGCTGGCAGTCTGACAGACACCGGGCCCGTTCCAACGTCTGCTTGCGGACCGTTGCCCGGCGCGATCCTAGACTCGTGGGTATGCCGTCTGGATTCGTCACACGCACCGCCGGCAAGGTCGCCGGCAACGTGCCCGGCCTGCGGCGGGTGCCGGTGATGTACCTGCTGAGCGCCGCCGAGCTGGCGCTGCTGACGCGCGATCACATGCAGCGGCTGTCATCCGACGAGCGCCGCCGACTGCTGGCGCTGATCCGGACCGGCCACGGCCGCCGGACGCGGCTGACCGACGACGAGCAGCTCGAGCTGCAGGAGCTGCTCGGCAAGCTCGCGCCGCGGATGCTCGTCGGCGAGGCGGTTTCGAAGTTCTCGCCGGTGCCGCTCCCGCGGCGCCTGACGCACGGGCCGCGCCGGCAGCGCAAAGCCGCCGGCTTCTAGCCCAGACGAACGGTTCACGGGCGGCCGCCGAGCGCGAACCGCGGCGGCCCGAACACGAACGATGGCGAGAAGGTGAGAATTATTCGCAGGCTCTCGCCAAAGTTCCGCCACGCACGCCGAGTCGGCGCCGAACCATGCGCCACCACCTACCGACTGCGAACCTTGTGATCTGCGTACATCCCCTGTGTACGCGATCAACAAGGTTCGAGCGGGCGGCGCATAGACCGCCGCCACGCTCACGCGGAGATCCGCAGCGATCGGACATCCGCGAGCCCAACGTCAACGCCGGCGCGGTCGTCCGACGCCCCGATCAGGCCACCGACTGCTCGCGCTGGTCAACGATCAACTCAATCGATACCGCGACCGCAGCGGGCACACCCACGCAGCCAGCCATGAATCAAACCTTCAGACCGGTCGTCGGTCGCCAAACATCCGTAGGCTGCGCGCGGATGGATCCGGCTGGCAAGCACATCGTGATCACCGGGGCCGCGTCCGGGATCGGGCTGGCGTGCGCGACGCGGTTCGCCGCGGCCGGCGCGCGGGTGGTGATCGCCGATCTCGACGGCGACGCCGCCGAGGCTGCCGCGGCGCCGTGATCCGGCGCGTTGGCGGTCGCGGTCGACGTCTGGCGCGAGTCGGAGATCGGGCGCTGATCGATACCGCGCGCGAGCGCAACGGCCCGGTCGACCTGTTCTTCTCGAACGCCGGGATCGGCGGGCCGCCCGGCGGCCCCGAGGCGCGACGACGCCGAGCTGCAGCGGATCTGGGAGGTCAACGTGATGGCCCATCTGTGGGCCGCGCGCACGTTGCTGCCCGAGATGACTCGCCCGGGGCGACGGGTACCTGGTGAGCACCGCATCGGCCGCGGGACTGCTGACCCAGCTCTCGGCGCTCGGCTACTCGATCACCAAGCACGCGGCGGTCGCGCTCGCCGAGTGGCTGGCGATCACCTACGCCGACGCGGGGATCAAGGTCTCATGCGTCTGTCCGCAGGCGGTCAACACGCCGATGCTGGCCGGTCGCGCTGAGGAGGACCCGGTCGGCTCGGCGCCGATGATGGCCGACAGCGGTGCTCGAGCCCGACGACGTCGCCGCGGCGCTGTCTTGAGGGCGTCGCTGACGAGCGCTTCTTGATTCTTCCGCACGCCGACGTCGCGAAGTACATGGCGTTCAAGGGCGCCCAGCCCGAGCGCTGGCTGGCCGGCGATGCGCGGCTGCTGCGCCAGGCCCGGGCCGACACGGCCTGACAGCTGATCGCGCACGCTCAGTGGGCGACGATCCGTCGCAGCCGCCGCGCGACCCTACCCGCGTGCGAATGGTGCAGACCGACCAGGCCGGTGATCGCCGATGAACACGCAGAACAGGCCGGCGATCAGGCCGATCGCGGCGAGTGCGACCGGCCAGTGTCGCTCGAGCCAGGCCGGGCGCCGGTCAGCATCCCGTTGGCATTGTTCCCGGCGAACTGCAGGATCCGCGATGATCGCCAGCAGCGGCAGCACGAACGCGACGTTGAAGATCAGGATCAGCAACACCTGGTGCCAGACGCCGTAGCCGGAGCCGACGACGGCCGCGATCGCCGCGAAGTACGGAAACGCGGTCGGCAACTCGAGCGCGGTGATCGTGGCGCCGAGGAGCGCGCTGGAGCGGCCGTCGGTGTGGACCTCCGGCAGCTCGCGCTTGGACGAGCAGCGCGCGAAACGACCACAGCACCGCCGCGAGCGTCAGCAGCACGACGCCGCCGATGATCTCGAACAGGTACTTCAGCTCGGGCCGGGGGTGCGGCACGAGGTCGAGCACGCAGCTCGCCCGGCCCCAGCGCGACCGCCAGCCCGCCGAGCAGGTAGACGCCGAACACGCCGGCCGTGAACTGCGTCAACCTGGCTGCGGGCGTCGCGTCGCGCGGTGGCGAGGTACATCGCGGGCGCGATCGTGCTGGGGTTCAGCGAGTCCGCGAACCCGATCGAGATCATCAGACCGATCAGCCGAAGCATCGCGTCATTCTCGCTGTCGGCGCGGGGAGTCCGGCGAGCGCGAGCATGCGCCGGCGCGGCGCGGGCGTCGTGCCAGCGCCGGCGAGGAGCCTGAGCGGGCGGCGCTACACTCCGACCAGCGCCGGGTGGCGTGCGTTTTGACGCCCGTGGCTCGGTCGCTGATCTTCGACCACAACGGATTCTTCGCAGAAAGGGCGCCTCATGGCCCGTGGAGATGTGCGGATCGCTGCCACCCTCGCCTGCGAGGAGTGCAAGCGCCGCAACTATCAGACCAACAAGAGCAAGCGCAACAACCCCGAGCGGCTGCAGCTGAAGAAGTACTGCCGCTGGTGCCGGTGCCACACGCCGCATCGCGAGACGCGCTGAGCCTCTGCCGCATCGATACCGCCGTGGCCTCAGACGAATCGCCCCCGCGATCGCTGGACAGCCGGGTTACCTCGGATGAGGGACCCGGTCTGGCGACCGCGGCCGGCGACGACGACGAGCGCCGGAGTCCGACGAAGATGGCCTCTACGACGAGCTAGGCTACGACGCCGAGTCCTGACGATCGCGACCCGGCGGTCGGTGAGGACGGCGGCGGCGGTCGATCGCGACGCCCGACCCGCGAGGGTGCGGGCGGCGAGGGATCGGGGGGCGAGATCGTCCATCGGCCGAGCCCGGCGGTGCGGCTGGTCCGCTTTCTGCAGGGAAGCTGGCGCGAGCTTCACCGGGTACAGTGGCCGGACCGTCCGCAGGTGGTGCAGGCCACCGGAGTCGTGATCGGCTTCGTGATCGTCGCGGGCGTGTTTCTGGCGGGTGGCGATTGGGTCGCCCAGCACGTCGTCAACTTCATCCTCAGGTAATCGGTCACCACCCACCCCGCCACCCCATCTAGTTCCCCCTGTCGATCGAGAACGAGTCACTGAAATGTTCCGCTGGTACGTCGTCAACACCTATTCAGGCCACGAAAACAAGGTCAAGCACAACCTCGAGCACCGGATCGTCTCGCTCAACCAGCAGCGCGCGGTGCGCCAGATCGTGGTCCCGACCGAGTCCGTGTCGGAGATGAAGGACAACCAGAAGGTGACCGTCGAGAAGCGGACGATGCCGGGCTACGTGCTCGTGCAGATGGACATGAACGACGACACCTGGTCGCTGGTCAAGGGGACGCCCGGGGTCACCGGGTTCGTCGGTGGCGCCGCCACCGAGCCGGTGCCGCTGACCCAGGCCGAGGTCGACCGGCTGCTGAACATCGAGCCGACCGAGCGCCCGCGCAGCCGCGCCCAGTTCTCGATCGGCGAGTCGGTCAAGGTCGTCTCCGGACCGCTGTCGGACTTCTCCGGCGAGATCTCGGAGGTCAACGAGGACGCCCAGCGCCTCAAGGTGCTGGTCTCGATCTTCGGCCGCGAGACGCCGGTCGAGGTCGGGTTCGACCAGGTCAAGAAGATCATATCCACTAGGAGGCAGCGCCCTGAACCGGTCGCTCGACTAGGAAACGAGATGGCAAAGAAAGTCCTAACCCAGATCAAGCTGCAGGCCGTCGGCGGACAGGCCAGCCCGGCGCCGCCGGTCGGCCCCGCGCTCGGCCAGCACGGCGTCAACATCATGGAGTTCGTCAAGGCGTTCAACGCCCAGACGCAGTCCGACGCCGGCACGGTGATCCCGGTCGTGATCACGGTCTACGAGGACCGTTCGTTCACGTTCATGACCAAGAGCCCGCCCGCCGCCGTGCTGATCAAGCAGGCGCTGTCGCTGGAGAAGGGCTCCGCCGAGCCCCACCGCGACAAGGTCGCGAAGATCACCCAGGAGCAGCTGCGCGCGATCGCCGAGAAGAAGATGTCCGACCTGAACGCCAACGACATCGACGCCGCCGCGAAGATCATCGCCGGCACCGCGCGCTCGATGGGCGTGGAGTGGTGGCGTGACCATGAACGTACGGATTGCCAGGAGCGACGTCTGATGGCCAAGCACGGAAAGGCATATCTCGACGCCAAGCAGCGTTTTGACCGCGCGCGTGAGTACAGCCGGTCTGAGGCGATCGCGCTGGTCAAGCAGCTCGGCCCGGCGAAGTTCAACGAGTCGATCGAGGTGCACGTGCGCACGGGGCTCAACGTCCGCCACGCCGACGAGCAGCTGCGCGGCACGATCGCGCTGCCCAACGGGCTCGGCAAGGAGGTCAAGATCGCCGTGTTCGCCCAGGGCGACAAGGCGCGTGAGGCCGAGGAGGCCGGCGCCGACGTCGTCGGCGGCGACGGACCTCGCCGAGCGCATCCAGGAGGGCTTCGACGACTTCGATGTCGCGATCGCGACGCCGGACATGATGCCGATCGTCGGTCGTCTCGGCCGGATCCTCGGGCCCGCCGGCAAGATGCCGAACCCGAAGGTCGGGACGGTGACGATGGACGTCGCCAAGGCGGTCAGCGAGTCCAAGTCCGGCAAGGTCGAGTACCGCACCGATCGGACCGCGATCGTCCACCTCGTGATCGGCAAGAAGGAGTTCGAGGAGCAGGCGCTGCTCGAGAACTATGCGGCCGTGATCGACGAGCTCGATGCGCGCCAAGCCGTCGGCGGCCAAGGGCCGCTACATCCGCTCGGTCACGTTCGCGTCGACGATGGGCCCGGGCGTCAAGGTCGACCCGTCGCGGACCCGCGACATCGTCGAGGAGCCGGTCGCGGCGTGACGGTCACGCGCTGAGTAGGATCGCGTGAGCAACTTCAAAGAGACCAAGCCCAAGACCTCCGGCGGCGCATCGCGCGCAAGTCCGGAGCAGGCGGAAGCTCGAGCACCTGTTGCGCCTTGCGTGTGATCGCATGTGCGGTTGCGCTCGCCTCTGAGACGCCCGCCTGATGCAGCGGGCGTTTTTCGTGAGAGTGAGCGTTAATAGATGAACAGAGACCAGAAGGCAGCGGTCGTCGACGAGATCGCCGAGCAGTTCCAGTCCGCCGACGCGGTGTTCGCGGTCGACTACCGCGGGATCTCGGTCGCCCAGGCGGCCGAGCTGCGTTCGCGGCTGCGCGAGGTCGACTCACGCTTCCGCGTCGTCAAGAACTCGCTGTCGGAGCGTGCCGCCGACCAGGCCGGCATGGAGTCGATCAAGCCGATGCTGTCCGGCCCGACCGCGCTGACGTTCGTGTCCGGCGACGCGGCCGCGGCCGCGAAGGCGCTCAACGACGCCGCCCGTTCGCTGCAGCCTGCTGGAGTTCAAGGGCGGCGTCCTCGGCGAGCAGCGTGCTGAGCCGCCGACGACATGCGGTCGATCGCGCGGCTGCCGAGCCGCGACGTGCTGATCGGACAGCTGGTCGCGACGATCGCGGCGCCGCTGTCGGGCCTGGCCCGGACGCTGAACGCGCTCGTCGGCGGGCTGGCGATCCAGCTGCAGGCGATCGCCGACCAGGGCCTGGTGTCGGCGGCGAGGCGCCGGCCGCTGCGGCGGCCCGAGCCGAGGCGCCGAGGAGCCCGGCGCCGCGGAGCCCGAGCCGCTGCCGAGCCGGAGCTGCCGAGAGGCCCGGCGGCCGAACGCCCCTGAGGCCGCTGCCGCCGAGGAGGCGCCGAGCCGAGGCGCCGGCCGAGCCGAGCCGAGGAGCGCCCAGCCGAGCCAGAGGCTGCGGCCCCGGCCGAGCCGCGGCGGAGACCGAACCGAGGCGGCGGCCCGGCCGAGCCCGACACCGAATCAACTTCAGAAACCGAACCGTCAGCCGCGTCGGACGCGGCCGAGTCCGACGACTAAGGAGGAATCATCATGGCCACTAGCACAGAAGAGTGGATCGACGAGCTCAAGACGATCTCCGTGCTCGAGCTGTCTGAGCGCATCAAGGCGCTGGAGGAGACGTTCGGCGTCTCCGCCCAGGCAGTCGCCGCCGCCGCCCCGGCGGCCGGCGCCGCCGCCGCCGACGGCGGCGAGGAGGCCGAGGAGCAGACGGCGTTCGACGTCGTCCTCACCGCCGCCGGCGACAAGAAGATCCAGGTGATCAAGGTCGTCCGCGCGGCGACCGGCCTCGGCCTCAAGGAGGCCAAGGCGCTCGTCGACGAGGCGCCCAAGCCGATCAAGGAGGGCGTCGACAAGGAGGAGGCCGACAAGCTCAAGGCCGACCTCGAGGAGGCCGGCGGGAGCGTCGAGCTCAAGTAACTCGGTCCGCTCAGACCACAGCAGCAGCGCGAACGCCGCGCCCGTCATGGGTGCGGCGTTCGCCGTTGTAACAGCGCCAGCAGCCGACGCGCGATCACCGCGGCTCGGAGGTCGAGCTGTTCGGTGGCCAGCCGGATCGGGATCCAGCCGTGGTCGATCTGGACCGCGTCGCGCTCGCGGTCGGCGACGAACGCGAGTTCATGGGCGTGCGCGTCGCGGCCGTCGAGCTCGACCAGCACGCGCTGCAGCGGCCACGCCACGTCGACCTCGTAGCCGTTGACGATCGTGTCGGTCAGCGGCTGCGGCAGCCCGAATGCGTCGACGATCTCGACCTGAAACCGATCCTGCAGGGTTGACCGCGTCGGTCGTGGGCCGTCGCCGAGCAGCCGCGCGATCGCGGGATCGGCGATCAGCCGCGCGAACGCCGCCTCCGAGACCGCCCGGCGAAACTGCGGGGTGGTCAGCCTCGGCCGGATGTCGCGCAGGGTCCGCTCAGGTGCGGTGACCGGGATCCCGAGCTGCCGGGTTCGGTCATTGCGTCGGAGCGTTTTCGTCCGGTGTACGCGAATCCCGCGCGGCCGGCGGTCGCCCTGCACCGACACCTCCGCGGCCGTGGGCCATCGGCGCCAACCCCACAGCGCGGCCGCGGACTCGTGGCTGAGCAGCGCGCCGGGGCCGCAGGCGAGCACCGCGGCCATCGCGCTGGCGGTCCGATCGCGTCGGCGGTAGCCGACGGCGTAGACGCCGTCGTGGACCGAGATCAACAGTCCGCGCCGGCGGCGGCTCTTGATCGCGGGCGGGGTCAGCCCCAGCCCAAGCAGCTGCGTCCGCGTCACGTGCCCGTGCTGGCGCGCCGCCAGTTGGGCGATTTGGGTCGGTGGTGGATCCATATCTCCCAACGTCAGAGCCTTGGACCCGCGGCGTTGCACCCCCTGTTGGGATGATTTGGTCCTCGGCGGATCCATTCATCCCAATCCGCGCCCGGCAGCCGGATCCGCCGGACATCAGGTCGCTTCGGGAATTCTTCGAATGACCGCGGGCAGACGTTGAGCGTCGGCTGGTGAGCTGCTCGACATGACCTTCCACGCCCCCTCCTCCTCAGCGCGAGCCGACCGCCTCTGGCGCGTTCGCGCCAACGCCGCCGAGCGCCACACGCGTGTGCTCGACGCCGTGCACCCGCAGGTGGCCGACTCCTACAACCTGCTCGACCATCGCACGCGCGAGAGCGCGGTGCTGCAGGACGTCGCGCCACCGGGGCGGTATCTGGCCGTCGACCATGACGGCCGCTCGTACCTGATCGCGCTGTCGCGGCCGATCACGCACATCGGGCGCGGGCTGGTCGCCGACGTCAGGCTCGAGGACCCCCAGGTCTCGCGCCGGCACGCGATCGTCGCGATCCGCGGCGGTGGCCCCGACGCCGTGCGGGTGCTCGACGACCGCTCCAGCGGCGGCACGTACGTCAACGGGCGGCCGGTGACGGTCGCGCAGCTGCACGATGGCGACGTCCTGCGAGTCGGGCGACTCGCGTTGCGCTACGTGGAGATCGCGCCGCAGATCAGGCGCGCGAGGGCATTGCGACGGATACCGCTGAGCACGCGGCGTCCCCGTCGCGTGCCGGACGCCGCGCCGGCATTGTGAGATGAGCCGATGCCGCATGCGGCATCGGCCGGGCGGCGCATGCGCCGCCCGCGGGTGGGCGCATGCGCCCACCCGAACCACGCTGAGACGACTCGGGTCCGCTCGGCGTCTGAGGAAACGGCTGCACACTGAGGACTTGTGCGAGGCGGGATAACCGCCTACACTGCCCCGGCCAGCCGATAGTCGTAGCCGTCCACACAAGCGGTCCCGCGCCACATACGCGGGGTGCCGAGGGACGGGGTCCGTGAGTGCTGAGCCGTCCTGCACAGGGCAATGTCGCCGTGTGCTATCTTCGCTGGTCGCGCTTTCTGTGGCCCGCGCCGGTCTGGGAAGCGCACCTTTCGCCTCCCTCTCGACCGCCCGAGGAGTCGCCGTCTTGGCTACCGCTCATGCACCCCGGACGCGCCGGTCTTTCGCGCGTCTGAACAAGGTCCTTGAAGTCCCCAACCTGATCGATATTCAGCGCAAGTCGTTCGAATGGCTGACCGACCCCGATCGGCGGTGGCCTGCGCGAGACGATCGACGACATCTCGCCGATCGAGGACTACACCGGCAACCTCGCCGTGCAGTTCGGCGAGTTTGCGTTCGACGAGCCGGTTGCCGACCTGGAGCAGTGCCGGGAGAAGGACCTGACCTACGCGCGCCCGCTGACCGTCACGGTCGCGTTCATCAACCGCGAGACCGGTGAGATCCGCGAGCAGTCGGTGTTCATGGGCGACTTCCCGTGGATGACCGAGCGCGGCACGTTCATCATCAACGGCACCGAGCGCGTCGTCGTGACGCAGCTGGTGCGCTCGCCGGGCGCCTACGTGATGGAGCCCAAGGATCGCGAGAAGCAGGTGTTCATCGCGAACCTGATGCCGGCTCGCGGCTCCTGGCTGGAGCTCGAGATCGACAAGAAGGGCCGGGTCTACGTCCGGATCGACCGCAAGCGCAAGCTGCCGGTAACGGTGCTGCTGCGGGCGATGGGCTACGCCGACCGACGACGAGATCGTCAACCTGTTCGACGGCTCGCTCTACATCCGCAACACGGTCGATGCGGATCCGGAGGCGACCCGGACCGAAGAGGGCGCGCTGATCGAGCTGTTCAAGAAGCAGCGTCCGGGCGAGCCGCCGTCGGTCGACGCGGCGCAAGGTCGCTGCTCAACCAGCTGTTCTTTGACCCCAAGCGCTATGACCTGACGCGCGTCGGTCGCTACAAGCTCAACAGCCGGCTCGGGCTCGACATCGACCTCGACCAGCCGCACGCTGACCCACGACGACATCATCGCCCTGGTCAAGGAGCTGGTGTCGCTGCCGAAGCTGCTCGAGATGCCCGAGGAGCCCGACGCCGAGATCAAGGACTACGCGGCCGAGGCGCTGTCGATGCCGCGCGAGCCCGTCCAGGATCACCTCGACGAGTACGAGCACTTCGGCAACCGGCGGCTGCGGACCGTCGGCGAGCTGATCCAGGAGGCGTTCCGGATCGGCCTGTACCGGATGGAGCGGGTCGTGCGTGAGCGGCTGACGACCGAGGATGCCGACACGATCACGCCGCAGACGATCGTCAACATCCGCCCGGTCGTGGCCGCGCTGAAGGAGTTCTTCGGCTCCTCGCAGCTGAGCCAGTTCATGGACCAGACCAACAGCCTCGCCGGGCTGACGGCACCGCCGCCGCCTGTCGGCGCTCGGCGCCGGCGGTCTGACCCGCGAGCGGGCGCCGATCGAGGTTCGCGACGTGCACCCGACCCACTACGGCCGGATGTGCCCGATCGAGACCCCCGAGGGCCCGAACATCGGCCTGATCGGCTCGCTGTCGTCCTACGCCGAGATCTCCGAGCACGGGTTCGTCACGACCCCGTACCAGGTGGTCAAGCGGCGGCAAGGTGACCGACGAGGTCGTGCGGATCGACGCCAACCAGGAGGAGGAGCAGATCATCGCCCAGGCGAACACGCCGGTCGACGATCAGGGCAATCTGCTGGGTGACGAGATCCTCTGCCGGACCCAGGCCGGTCAGTACGTGACGGTCGCGCCCGACGAGGTCGACCTGATCGACGTCTCACCCGAGCAGATCTGGTCGGTCACGACCGCGATGATCCCGTTCCTCGAGCACGACGACGCCAACCGCGCGCTGATGGGCTCCAACATGCAGGCCCAGGCGGTGCCGCTGCTGGTCACCGACGCGCCCGTGATCGGGACCGGGATGGAGCGCCGCGCGGCGATCGACACCGGCGATGTCGCGATCGCGCTCGAGCCGGGCACCGTCTCCTACGTCGACGCCGAGCGGATCGTCGTCGACGGCTCGGAGATGCAGGACGAGTACCCGCTGCAGAAGTTCATGCGCTCCAACCAGGGGACGCTGATCCACCAGAAGCCGATCGTCGACGTCGGCGCCGAGGTGGCGCCGGGCGACGTGCTCGCCGACGGGTCGGCGACCGACATGGGCGAGATGGCGCTCGGCAAGAACCTGCTGGTCGCCTTCATGTCCTGGGAGGGCTACAACTTCGAGGACGCGATCATCCTGTCCAAGCGCCTCGTGCAGGACGACGAGCTCACCTCGATCCACATCGAGGAGTACGAGATCGACGCGCGCACGACCAAGCTCGGCGACGAGGAGATCACCCGCGACATCCCGAACCGTTCGGAGGAGTCGCTGCGCAACCTCGACGACCGCGGGATCGTCCGGATCGGCGCCGAGGTGGCGTCGGGCGACCTGCTCGTCGGCAAGGTCACGCCGAAGGGCGAGACCGAGCTGACCGCCGAGGAGAAGCTGATCCGCGCGATCTTCAAGGAGAAGGCGCGCGAGGTCCGCGACACCTCGCTGAAGGTGCCGCACGGCGAGGGCGGCGTCGTGATCGACGTCAAGACCTTCAGCCGCGACGAGGGCGACGACCTGCCGCCCGGCGTCAACGACCTGGTCCGCGTGTTCGTGGCCAAGAAGCGCAAGATCTCCGAGGGCGACAAGCTCGCGGGGCGCCACGGCAACAAGGGCGTGATCTCGAAGATCGTCGACCAGCAGGACATGCCGTTCCTCGAGGACGGCACGCCGGTCGACGTGATTCTCAACCCGCTCGGCGTGCCGAGCCGGATGAACATCGGACAGATCCTCGAGGTCCATCTCGGCTGGGTCGCCGCCAACGGCTGGTACGAGGACGGCTCGGAGGCGCGCAAGCACGCCACCAACGGCGGCTCGCTGCCCGACGGCCGGCGCCGGCAAGGTGTACGTCGTCGACGCCGGTGTTCGACGGCGCGACCGACGCCGACGTCGACGAGGCGCTGGTCCGCTGGCAGGACGAGCACACCGCTTCCAACGGCCTGATCCGAATGGATGTCGACAAGCGCCGGCGTGACGGCGAGCAGGCGTCGGGCAAGGCGACCCTGTTCAACGGCCGTACCGGTGAGCCGTTTGAGGAGCAGGTGACCGTCGGCTACATGTACATCCTGAAGCTGCTGCACCTGGTCGACGACAAGATCCACGCTCGTTCGACCGGTCCGTACTCGCTGGTCACCCAGCAGCCGCTGGGCGGCAAGGCGCAGTTCGGCGGCCAGCGCTTCGGCGAGATGGAGGTGTGGGCGCTGGAGGCCTACGGTGCCGCCTACACGCTGCAGGAGATGCTGACGATCAAGTCCGACGACACGGTCGGGCGGGTCAAGGCCTACGAGGCGATCGTCAAGGGCGAGAACATCGCCGAACCGTCGATCCCCGAGTCGTTCAAGGTGCTGCTCAAGGAGATGCAGTCGCTGGCGCTCGACGTCAACGTCGTCTCCGAGGAGGGCGAGCGGGCCGAGATGCGCGAGGAGGACGACGATCTCCTGCGCGCGGCCGAGGAGCTCGGGATCGACCTCTCGGGCGTCCGCGCGACCGACGGCCAGGCGGCCGACGAGACCGAGGAGCACGAGGGCGAGACGGTCGAGGCCTCGGCCGAGGAGACCGCGACCGAGACCGTTGAGGCCGCGGCCGAGGAGACCGCGACCGAGGCTCCGGACCTCGAGGCCGGCGAGGAGCTGGTCGCCGAGGACCTCTCGACCGACAGTGACGAGATGCTCGAGGCCGGCGTCGCCGGCGGCGAGGCCGAAGGGTGTGCAGGAAGAGGACGAGGCATGACGTGCGGCGGCGCTTGCCGTATCCGAATCGGTCGCGCTCCAGCGCGTGCCCGATTCGGAGTTGGGGAGCGTCGCGGCGCCACAACCGATCGAACTCACGATTTCAAGAACTGAAGGATTCACTTTGATCGACATCAATAATTTCGACGCAATCGAGATCGGCCTCGCCTCCTCCAAGCAGATCCGCTCGTGGAGCTCGGGCGAGGTCACCAAGCCGGAGACGATCAACTACCGCACGCTCAAGCCCGAGAAGGACGGGCTGTTCTGCGAGCGCATCTTCGGTCCGACGAAGGACTGGGAGTGCTACTGCGGCAAGTACAAGCGGGTTCGCTACAAGGGCATCGTGTGCGAGCGCTGCGGCGTCGAGGTCACCCGCTCCAAGGTCCGCCGCGAGCGGATGGGGCACATCGACCTCGCCGCCCCGGTCATCGCACATCTGGTTCTTCAAGGGCGTGCCGAGCCGGATCGGCTACCTGCTCGACATGGCTCCGAAGGAGCTTGAGAAGGTCCTCTACTTCGCCGCCTCGATGATCACCTGGGTCGATGACGAGGCGCGTGAGCGTGACCTCGACAAGCTCCAGGACGAGGTCCAGGCGGTGCTCGACTCCTACGCCGCCGAGAAGGAGGAGCGCGTCCTCGAGCTCAAGGAGTCGCTGGCGCGCCGCGAGGAGTTCCTGAAGTCGGCCAAGACCGGCCGTGACTTCTCCGACGACGATCACCTGTGGGCCGAGACGCTCGAGGTCAACGTCGCCAAGCTGTCCGACGAAGAGCGCGAGAAGATGCTCAAGGACCTGCGCAAGAGCTTCCAGGGCCGAGATCGACGACACCGAGGCCTACATCGAGGACGCCGCGACCCGGATGGGCGACGTCTGGGAGCTGTTCAAGACGATGAAGTCCAAGGACGTCGTCAACGACGAGACGATCTTCCGCGAGCTGCGTGAGCGGTTCGGCTCGCCGTACGGATTCGGTGAGTACTTCCGCGGCGGCATGGGCGCCGAGGCGGTTCGCGATCTGCTCCAGCAGGTCAATCTCGAGGCCGAGTCCGAGGACCTGCAGGACCAGGTCAAGACCGCCAAGGGCCAGAAGCAGGCCCGCGCGGTCAAGCGGCTGAAGGTCGTCTCCGCGTTCCTGCAGTCGGGCAACAAGCCCGAGATGATGGTGCTCGAGGCCGTGCCGGTGATCCCGCCGGAGCTGCGGCCGATGGTGCAGCTCGACGGCGGGCGCTTCGCCACCTCCGACCTCAACGACCTGTACCGCCGCGTGATCAACCGCAACAACCGCCTCAAGCGGCTGCTCGACCTCGGCGCGCCGGAGATCATCGTCAACAACGAGAAGCGGATGCTGCAGGAGTCCGTCGACGCGCTGTTTGACAACGGCCGTCGCGGCCGGCCGGTCACCGGCCCGGGCAACCGTCCGCTGAAGTCGCTGTCGGACATGCTCAAGGGCAAGCAGGGCCGGTTCCGTCAGAACCTGCTCGGCAAGCGCGTCGACTACAGCGGGCGAAGCGTGATCGTGTCGGGCCCGTCGCTGCGGCTGCACCAGTGCGGTCTGCCGAAGCTGATGGCGCTGGAGCTGTTCAAGCCGTTCATCATGGCCCGCCTGGTCGAGCGCAAGTCCGCGCAGAACATCAAGGCGGCGAAGAAGATGGTCGACTCGATGATCCCCGAGGTGTGGGACGTGCTCGAGGAGGTCATCCACGAGCATCCGGTGCTGCTCAACCGCGCGCCGACGCTGCACCGTCTCGGGATCCAGGCGTTCGAGCCGATGCTCGTCGAGGGCAAGGCGATCCAGGTCCACCCGCTCGTCTGCCACGCGTTCAACGCCGACTTCGACGGCGACCAGATGGCGGTCCATCTGCCGCTGTCGGCCGAGGCCCAGGCCGAGGCGCGGATCCTGATGCTGTCGGCCAACAACATCCTGTCCCCGGCGCACGGCGAGCCGCTGGCGACGCCGTCGCAGGACATGGTGCTGGGCGCCTACTACCTGACCTACGGCCCGAGCGAGGACGAGCTGGCGAAGATGGACCCGTCGAAGATCGAGCCGCGGCCGCACGTGTTCCGCACCGCCCCGGAGGCGGAGTGGTCCTACGAGCACGGCGTGACTGCAAGCTCCACGACCTGGCCGAGTACCGGCCGCTTGGGTCTGGAGGGCGGCCACGTTCTGACGACCGTCGGGCGCGTGATCTACAACGAGGCGATCGAGCGGGCGCTGGCCGAGGCGCTTGGCGACGAGTTCGACCCGGCCGAGTACGAGTTCATGAACCGGTCGATGCGCAAGAAGGACACGACCAACCTGATCGACCAGCTCGTGCAGAAGTACGGCGCGAGCTCGATCTCGATGGTGCTCGACGCGTTCAAGGACGTGGGCTTCAAGTACGCGACCCGCGCCGGCGTGACGTTCTCCAAGAACGACGTCCAGACCCCGCCGAACAAGGCGGAGATCCTCGGCCGCTACGACAACGAGGTCGCCGGGATCGAGGGCAAGTACCTCGACGGCGAGATCACCCAGGAGGAGCGCCACGAGGCGGTCACCGACCTGTGGGATCGGGCGACCGACGAGGTCGGGCAAGGCGCTGCGCGCGACACCTGACCCCGCTGAACCCGATCGCGATGATGGCCGACTCCGGCGCCCGCGGCTCGTTCTCCCAGATCCGCCAGCTGGCCGGGATGCGCGGCCTGATGGCCAATCCGAAGGGCGAGATCATCGAGCGGCCGATCAAGGCCAACTTCATGGAGGGCCTGAGCGTGCTCGAGTTCTTCATCTCGACCCACGGCGCCCGCAAGGGCCTGGCCGACACGGCGCTGCGGACCGCCGACTCCGGGTATCTGACCCGGCGTCTGGTGGACGTCTCGCAGGACGTGATCATCCGCCAGGAGGACTGCGGGACCGAGGAGTACATCGAGATGCCGGTGTCCGAGCTCGAGAACGACCCCGAGACGCACGCGCTGCGTCCGACCGGGGCGGCGCAACAGCGACCTGATCGGGCGGATCGCGGCACATGAGATCACGACCAAGCGCGGCCGGGTGATCGTCGAGCAGGGGGTCGAGATCGACCGTGCCGAGGCGGCCGACATCGTCGAGTCGTTCGCCGAGGACACCGCCAAGGGCGAGCTCATCACGGATCCCGGTCCGCTCGGTGCTCAAGTGCGAGGCGCCCGACCGGTGTCTGCCAGGCGTGCTACGGCCGCTCGATGGCGACCGGCAACATCGCCCAGATCGGCGACGCCGTCGGGATCATCGCCGCGCAGTCGATCGGCGAGCCGGGCACCCAGCTGACGATGCGTACGTTCCACCAGGGCGGCATCGCCGGCGCCGACATCACCCAGGGCCTGCCGCGCGTCGTCGAGCTGTTCGAGGCGCGCAAGCCGAAGGGCCTGGCGAAGATCTCCGAGGTCGGCGGCAAGGTCTCGATCGAGTCCTCCGACAAGGCGATCACGGTGGTCATCACCGACGAGGGCGGCGAGGAGCATCGCAACACGTTCCCGCGCCGCACCCTGTTGTACGTCGAGTAGGGCCAGATGATCGAGCCGGGCACGCAGCTCAACGAGGGGTCGCTGTACCCGCACGAGCTGCTGGCGGTCCGCGACCGCACCGAGACCGAGCTGTACCTCGTCCGCGAGGTCCAGGAGGTCTACAAGTCCCAGGGCGTCGACATCAACGACAAGCACATCGAGCTGATCGTGCGCCAGATGATGAAGAAGGTCCGGGTCGACCAGAAGGGCGACACCGACCTGCTGCCTGGCCAGTTCGTCGACCGCCACGAGTACGCGCGGATCAACGGCGAGGTCGAGGCGGCAGGGCGGCGAGACCGCTCAGGCCGAGGAGATCATCCTCGGGATCACGAAGGCATCGCTGAACACGGATTCGTTCCTGTCGGCCGCCTCCTTCCAGGAGACGACCAAGGTGCTGACCGATGCGGCGCTGGAGGGCAAGACCGATCGGCTCAACGGTCTCAAGGAGAACGTGATCATCGGCAAGCTGATCCCGGCAGCGACCGGGCTCAAGCGCTACCGGCGGATCGAGATCGAGCCGACCGAGCCGCTCCCGCGCGGGATCGACGAGGTCGGGCTGCTCGACCACGACGATCTGGCGGCCGAGCTGGGGCTGACCGACGGTGAGTCGCTGAGCGGCTTCGGCGGCGGCATCGAGGCCGATCTGTCCGATCTCGAGAACATCGGCTCGGGCTCGTCACTGGGGTTCGCCGAGGAGCTCGCCGACCTCGATCTGCCGATCGACGAGTCAGACGAGTAGGCACAAAAGCGGTAGGCAGGAACTCTGCGGGGCGGTCGCCGAATCGGCGGCCGCCCCGTTTTTGTGCTCGAGCTCGTGCCCGATGGGGGAGGCTGGGTCGCCGGCCATCGAACTTTTGTTGAGATAGGGAGGTTATGCTAAACATTGCCGTGTTTCCGAAGATGCGGGGCACGGTTGATGGGGGCCGTCCGCTTTCGGTCGGTTCGCTTTGCGGGATGCATCGCCGGGCTCGGTCGGAGACGCGGACGAACAACTAAAGATGAGGACGGGCTCGGTGGTGCCCACCCCCCGAGCCGTGGCAAGCGCGCTGGGACGAGCGCCGTTTGGGGGTCTGATGGGCAACGGCAGAGGCGATCTGCAGGACCAGGGCCGACCGTCACGGACCGGCCCGGCGACGACTAACGACGAGGCGGTCGAGCCGGCGGTGTTTCACCGGCCCGGCTTCATCGAACCCGGCTGCCCGGGCGAGGACGACGAGCCAACCCCGGAGCCGGCCGAGATGCGGCTGTACGACTACGAGCGCTACAGCACGCTGGCGGGGCCGTTCGAGGACGTGGCCGACGAGTCCGGACCGCCGACCGTCCGCTTTCGGCGGCCGGCTGGCGCCCGACCCCGGCGCCAGCTCGCTGGGACGGCGCTGGTGATGGCGATCCAGACCGCGTTCGTCGTCTGGCTGATGCTGCCGAGTCACCGTCCGCGCCTGTCGGCAGATCCGGTGCTCGCGGTCGCGTCGATCGTGATGGTCGCCTCGATCTATCTGATCGAGCTGTTTCGGTTCATCAATGTCTCGAGCCTCTGCATCGCGTCGACGCTGGCGCGTGACCCGGTGCCGATGCGCGCGCAGCCCGGGACCCGGGTCGCGTTCCTGACGACGATCGTGCCGTCGAAGGAGCCGGTCGGGGTGGTCCGCAAGACGTTGCAGGCCGCCGCGCGGATCCGTCATCAAGGGACGCTCGACGTGTGGCTGCTGGATGAGGAGGACGACCCGTTCGTGCGGGCGATGTGCGCCGAGCTCGGCGTGCATCACTTCACCCGGTTCGGCTGCGAGCACTACAACCAGCGCTCCGGGACGTTCAAGACGCGTTCCAAGCACGGCAACTACAACTCCTGGATCCACGCGCACGGGGACGAGTACGAGTTCTTCGTCTCGGTCGATCCCGACCACGTGCCGCAGCCGAACTTCTGCGAGCGGTTGCTCGGGTACTTTCGCGATCCCGCCGTGGCGTTCGCGGTCGGCCCTCAGGTCTATGGCAACTACGACAACTTCGTCACCAAGGGCGCGGAATCCCAGCAGTTCGTATTCCACGGCCTGATCCAACGGCTCGGCAATTTCTTCGGGTGCCCGATGCTCGTCGGTACCAACAACGCGGTCCGGATCTCGGCGCTGTGCGAGGTCGGCGGGCTGCGCGACTCGATCACCGAGGATCTTGCGACATCGCTCGCGTTTCACTCGCCGCCGACGCGCGGACCGGGCGCAACTGGCGCTCGGTCTACACGCCCGACGTGCTCGCGGTCGGAGAGGGCCCGTCGAACTTCACCGATTTCTTCAGCCAGCAGCACCGCTGGAGCAGGGGAACGTTCGAGAACTTCCGCGGTCATTTCTGGCGCAGCATGCGAACGCTGCGGTGGGGGCCGCGACTGCATTACTCGCTGATCACGTCCTACTATCCGACCGCCGCGATCGCCTGGGTGCTCGGAGCGATCAACTGCACGATCTACCTGGTGCTCGGCGCCAAGGGGGTGGTGGTCAACCCCCACGTCTGGATCGCGGTCTACGTCGATCTGGCGTTCGTGCAGTTCGCGTTATACGCATCCAACCGGCGCTACAACGTCTCGCCGCACGAGGAGCCCGGATCCTCCGGGGCGGCCGGCATGGGCATGTCGGTGATGGCCGCGCCGATCTACGTCGTCGCGTTTGTGCAGAGCGCGCTCGGTCTCTCAGACCGGTTCGTGGTGACGCCGAAGGGCGACCTGGCGTCGGTTGACCGGATCCGGACCTTCCGGCTGCATCTCGGCTGGGCGGCGATGCTCGCGGCCGCCCTGGTGGGCTCGTTCGAGGTCGATCGGCCGGAGTCGAGCATGCGCTGGTGGTCGGCGATGCTGATCGGCGTCTGTTTGGCGCCGCTGGCGATCTCGGTGGGCCAGCGCGTCCGGCTGCGCTTCTCCAAGGCCGGCGCCGAGGCCGGCGCGCGGGCCGGCATGATCAGGAGTGCCGCTGGGCGCAGCGGCCCGCAGGTCGCCGAGAACACGACGACCGCGGTCCCGACCCGGGAGCTCGCCTGATGCCGAGCCCGTCGCACCGCCGCCGCCGGCGGATCCGGACCCAGGTCGCGGTCGGAGCGGTGCTGCTCGCCGCGCTGCTCGGCGGTCAACGGGCCGCCGGTGTTGAGCTTCGCGAAGTCGGTCTATCTGAATTGGAGGATCAACACCACCGGCTACAAGCGCCAGTACGGCCATTGGACGAACCTCAACATGCCGGTCAATGACCGGATCAACGCCGTCCATGCGGTGATGTTGAACACCGGCAAGGTGCTGATCATGGCCGGGTCGGGCAACGACATCGGCAACTTCCGCGCGGGCCGGTTCGAGTCGGTCGTGTTCGATCCGGCGAACAACACGTTCAAGAAGATCCCAACGCCGTACGACATGTTTTGCTCGGGCCACTACATCCTGCCCGACGGCAACGTGCTGATCGCGGGCGGCACCGCCCGCTACGAGGTGCTCGCCGACCAGATCCAATACGCCGCCGGCGTGATGACGGTGGCCAACCATTCGACGCGCCGCGTCGTCCTGCCGGCCGGGACGACGTTCGACTCGCCAACCGGCCAGCTGTATCGCGCGAGAGCTCGAACCGATCCTGCCGCCGGCCCGGGTGCTGCGCCGAGGCAATCGCCACCGGCCGGCGCTCGTGCAGCCGACCTACACGCCGGAATGGGTCACGGCGATCAGCAGAGGTCAGGGCCCGGTCTCAAACGTCGAGCGCCAGTACACCGTCCTCGGCGTTCCGGCGCGCGTGGCCGGAGAGCTGCAGGCGAGCGCGTTTGCGATCAACCGCGAGGAGCAGAACTACTGGGGCACGCCGCAAGTCCTACATCTTCAACATTCACACCGAGACGCTATCAGCGGGTCTCTGACCTGAACATCGCGCGCTGGTACCCGACGCTCGTCGGACTCAAGGACGGCAACGTGCTCGCGGTCTCCGGCCTGAACGGGTTCGGCCAGGTGATCACGGGCCAGTCCGAGCAGTTCAGCCTCAAGACGCATCGCTGGACGATTCAGACCCAGCTCAAGCACTCGTTCCCGACCTACCCGGCGCTGTTCCTGATGCCCAACGGCGATCTGTTCTTCACCGGCGCCAACGCCGGCTACGGGCTGGACACGAAGTCATGGCGCGATCCCGGCATCTGGAATCCGCACACGAACAGCTTCCGGCCGGTCACCGCCGGGCTCCAGGACCCCAACGAGCTCGAGACCGCCGGCAGCATTCTCCTGCCGCCGGCCCAGGATCAGCGCTACGCGGTCGATCGGCGGTGGTGGCGTCGGCCAGTCGCGGCTGTCGACCGGCCGGATCGACGTCGTCGACCTCGACAGCAAACGGCCGCGCTGGAAGCCCGACGGCAAGCTGCCGATCGGCACCCGCTACCCCGAGGTCGTGATCACCCCGAACGACGGCGTCGTGATCTCCGGCGGCTCGCGCTACTACCGCGGCATGCACGGATCGGACCTGATGACCGCGCACATGTGGATGCCGGACAGCGGTCTCGGTCTCAAACCTCGCCGAATCCGCTGGTCGGGCGCGACTATCACTCCGAGGGGCTGCTGCTGCCCGATGGGCGGATCCTGACGCTCGGCGGCAATCCGTTGTTCGGCAACAAGTCGGACACCGAGCCGCAGATCTTCCACAAGCAGATCTCGATCTACAGCCCGCCCTACCTCTACCACGGCTCGCGGCCGGCGCTGACCGGCGGCCCGAGCAGCTTGCGCCGCGGCGAGACGGCGACGTTCACGACGCCGGATCCGGCTCGATCGTCAAGGCGCGACTGATGCACCCGAGCTCGGTGACGCATGTGACCGACGTCCAGCAGCGGTCGATCGCGCTGACGATCACGCGCGCGGGCGGTTCGGTGAAGCTGACGGTCCCGGCGGGAGCCGGGCTGGTGCCGAACGGCTGGTACATGTTGTTCGTCGACAACCACCGGGGCGTACCCTCGGTGGCACGATGGGTGAAGATCTCCTGATAGACGCCGTCGTCTGGTGATGCGGCTGCGCGAGCCGATCGGCGGCGCACCGATCGCGGTTGCGCTCGCGGTCGCGGTCGCGCTGCTGTGCGCCGCGTGCGGGTCGAGCGCCGGCGCCAGCCGCACCGCCACGGCCACGATGACGACGTCGATGACGCGGACCGCGGACGGCAATCGGCGGCGGCGGTCCGCTCGGCCGCCTGCGGCTATGGGTCAACCCGAGCACACCGGCGCAGTGCCCAGGTGGCGATCTGGCGCCATCGCGGCGACCACGCCGACGCTCGCGCTGATCTCCCGGATCGCGCGCCAGCCAACCGCCAAGTGGCTGACCGGCGCCGGTCAGTCGGCGCAGGCAGGTCGCCGCCGCGATCGTCGATGGCGCTGCTGCGCGCGCACGCCGTCGCGCAGCTGGTGCTCTACAACATCCCCGATCGTGATTGCCACGGGCTGTCGGGCGGCGGCGCGCCGAGCGCGCCCGCCTACCTGGCGTGGGTGCGCAAGGTCGACGCGCGGGATCGGCAGCCACCCGGTGATCGTGATCCTCGAGCCCGATGCGATCGACCAGGCGGCGTCGGGATGCATCGGCACCGACGGGGCGCACGAGCGCTACGGCATGCTCGCGGACGCGAGCAAGATGACCTGCACCGCGACCCGCATGCGCGCATCTACCTCGATGCCGGCACGGCGGGCTGGCTGGCGCCGACGCAGATCGCGCAGCCGCTGTATCTGTCGGGGATCTCGCACGACGCCGGCTTCTGCGGTCAACGTCGCGAACTTCTACTCGACCGCCCAATCGATCGCGTACGGACGACGCCTGTCGCGGCTGGCTGAAGGGCAGCCCACTTCGTGATCGACACGCAGCCGCAACGGCAACGGCCCGCCGCCCGGCAGCACCGGCGTGAACGAGTGGTGCAATCCGCCCGGGCGCGCGCTCGGCCACCCGCCGACGACGCACACTGTCGATCGCCCGCGTCGACGCGTTGCTGTGGGTCAAGTACCCGGGCGCAGTCCGACGGCGTCTGCCGGCCGGGGCAACCCTCGGCGGGAACCTGGTGGCCGTCATACGCGCTGTCGCTGGTGCGCAACCGCCACCGCTGAGTCGCCGGCCGAGATCTGCGAGCGGCTCAGCCGTCGGCCAGCGAGAGCGCGTAGGACAGCCAGAACTGACCGGCCGGCGGACCGCCGTTGCAGCTGCCGTCGCTCTCGCCGACGTCCTTGATCCACAGCAATGCGTCGACGCGCGAGTGGCCGGTGTCGGTGGTCGGCGCGGTGCCCAGCCTCGCGCCATCCGGGTTGCACCACTGGCCGGCGGCGACGTTGCCGCCGTTGCGTGAGGTGTCGATCACGAAGTGCCGGCCGCCGGTCTGTCTTCGAGATCGCGTCCCCGTAGGCGATGTCGGCCGCCGTCGGGTAGAAGTTCGAGACGTTGACCGCAAACCCGGCGCGGGTGCTTCCGAGCGCATCGCGCAGCGCCGACGCCTCGCTCGCGGCCGGCTGCCAGGCCGGGGTTGCCGAGCGTCGACGTAGACCTCGGCGTTGGCGTCGCGTGTCCAGTCGCTGGGCCGCGTAACCGATCAGCTGCTCGTAGGTCTGCTGCTGTGAGCTCGACAGGCAGCTCATCTCCGACAGCGCGTCGGGCTCGACGATCACGACGGCCTTGCCCTGCCCGAGTCCGGAGGCGAGCGCATCGATGAACGCCTCGTAGTCGCCGGCGCTCGAGGCGCCGCCCGACGGAGTACTGATCGCAGTCGCGCCAGGGGATGTCGTAGGCGACGAACACCGGCACGGTATGGCTGGCCGCGGCGGCGCTCATCACCTGCGGGACGGCCGATGGCGCGGAGTCGTCGGTCAGCCAGATCGCCTCGGGCCGGCCGGCGAGCTTGGCGATCGAGGCCGCCTCGGCGTTGTCGCCGGCGTGCTTGAGCTGCTGCTGCTCGGCAACCGCGGAGTCCTTCGGGTCGACGTAGAAGCGATCGCCGCCGAGCGGGTCGCCTGCCGGCCATGGGGTCGCGGACTGCTTCGGGGGCGACGACGCGCCGCCGCTGCCGGTCGTGGTGTGGTGCGCGCGCGGTTGGTGGTGATGGTGGTGGCGGTGACGCCGGTGACGCCGGTGATGGTGGTGGCGTCTGTGGTGGTGGCGATCGGCGTGACCGCGATGGCGCTTGCGTTTGTGGTGACGCGCGGCGTGGGCCGAGGCGCCCTTCTGCGACGTGCGTGCGGCGGCCGTGTCGCCGGCGGTGAGCGCCGTCAGCGCCAACGCCAGCGCGGCGAGCGCCGCCGCAACCACGACCCCGATCGACGCCGCGCGATGATTGCGAATCGACACCACAGCGGTATCGGCGCACCGGTCCCCGGCTTGAGCGAAGCGGGCCGGCGCGGACGATCCGGGGCTGCCGGCTGCAACCGATCGCCCGGGATTCGGCAGAATGGGAACCGATGAGCCGCCGCGACCACCGAATGCTTCGCTACGTGCTCGCAGCGGCCGCGGTGCTCGCCGGGGTGCTGTGCGCGGCGGCGCTGACCAACGGCGTCGGCAACACCGTCGCGACCGTCCTGATCGGCGGCGGGCTGCTCGCTTTCGTGATCTTCCTGATGCGCGACATGGGACTGCTTGACACCCGCGACCCAGATCAGCAACCGCCGCAGGAGCCGTCAGACGACGGTTCGTCACAGAACGGGTCAGACCCGGGAGATCGAGCCGCGCCGTCGCGGCGGCGAGCCGTGAAGGTCGCTCGGCCCGACCGGATGCGCGGTCAGCGCCGGCGACTGCGCTGAGCGCTCACCGCGGCGTGCAGGCGCCGCCGGGCTTGGCGGCGCTGACCGCGAGGCAGGCGGTCCTGATCTTCGGCTGGCGGCCGTGCCTGATCGCGAACAGGTAGTACTTGCCCACCCAACCGCGATGGGTCAGCCGTACGGTGAGCTTGTTGCCGACAGCGAGGTGGCGGCCACCCAGTCGCTTGGCGAGATTGACGCTCGGGCACGCGTGGTGGCGTCCGTGGCAGGCGCTGCGCCTGATCCGATCGACGTAGCGGTGAATCGGGCAGCCACTGCCGGTGCACCGGAGCGAGATCATGACGCCCGGCCGCAGGCCGGTGACCTGGAGCTTCGTGACGCGGGTGTAGGTCGGCTCGAAGGCGAAGGTCCACGCCATCAGCGAGGTGACGTATCCGCTCGGCTTGGCCGCCGACACGGTCAGCGGGTGCAGATGGGTCGACGAGCCGGCGTAGTTCTTGTCGCCGAGGTAGGTCGCCGAGATCGACTGGTGGCCGAGCCTGGCGAACGTCGCGCGACACCGCGCGCGGTTATCCGACAGCGCCACGTCGCAGTGGGCGATCGGCTTGCCGGCGTCGAGGAACACGACGTTCCCGGAGGGCGGCCTCCCGCCCGTGCCGGGTTGTGGCGTGATGTTCGCCGTCAGCGTCACCGGCCGGCCGAGCGTCGCGCGGTTGGGCACCGAGATCGTCGCCGTGGTCGCCGCCCGGCCGACGTTGAAGCCGACGGTGGTGCTGTTTGAGCCGGTCACCAGCGCCCCCGGCTTGGGCGCGAACTCGGCGCTGAGCTTCGAGCTCGAGCCCGGAAACGTGGTCGTGCAGGTGACGGTTGCGCTCGCCCCGGACGGATTCGTCGTGACCGACGCGCAGCCGGAGATCGGCGATCCGGATCGCTCAAACGTGACCGTCCCGGCCGGCGGCGCGAGGTTGGTCTCGGAAGTGACGGTCGCGATCAGCGTCGCCGTCTGGCCGGCGACGACGTTGCTCGGGCTGACCTGAAAGGACGTCTTGGTCGGGGAGGTCACGATCGCGGACTTGGCCGACTGCGCGGCACGGCTGCCGCCGGCGTTGGTGCCGGTCTCCTGAAATGCGAGCACGTCGCCGATGTCGGCGGGGGTGGGGGTGTAGCCGGTGCCGGTGGCGCCGGGAATGTCGCTGCAGCTGGCGTTGGCGCAGCGACGCCACTGGTAGCTGTAGCTGGGGTTGTTGCTCATCTTGACCGGCTTGGCGGACAACAGGGCGCCGAGCTGCGTGTGGCCGGAGATCGTCGGCGAGCCGGATGTGCTGGGTGGATCCGGCGGCGAGTCAGCCGGCGTGATCGGCCCGAACAGCGACGAGTACGCGGTGGCGGAGGAGCTGCCCCCGTTGCTCGCGGCCTGTGCGAGCACGATCTGCGCGCCGTCGTCGGCTTGCGTCAGGGGGTAGCTACCGCCGCTGGCCACCGAGACGCAGTTCGATCCGTCGCTGGCGCAGCGCTCCCACGTATATCCGGTTGGCGAGCCGCCGCTCCAGATGCCGGTCACCGCGGTCAGCTGCGTGCCGATCGTCGGAGAGCCGGCGATCGACGGTGCCGCCTGATCGGTCGGAGGCGACGGGCCCACCGGAGGTGCCGCGACCTGAACTCCGGGGTCGGTCGGCGCCGGACCCGTCAACAGTGCGCTGTCTGACTCGAACACGACGATGTAGTTATGGCTGAAGGTGGTCTGGTCGGAGCCCTGCACCTGGTAGGTCAGACCGCCGTTCTGCAGTTCGACGCAGTCCAGCAGCACGGTCGCCGGTGCAGCGTTGTTGCAATCGAACCAGGTGTCGGTGATCGTGCCGGTGCCGCCCGGGTCCTCGTCGGTGTAGGTGCCCTGCGTGAGCGTGATCGTGTCACCGACGGCGGCCGGCGGGCTCTGGGTCGTGTCGGCGACGCTCGGTGGTGTGTCCGCCCACGCGGTCGCACTCATTACCAGCAGGCACGCGACCGTCAGCGCGACGCACACGACGGCGCGAGGGGCCAGTGATCCATCAAATGTCCGCAACATGAGACCTTCCTCGCCCGCCTGCGGCGGTCCGTCGCCAAATCAACGTCGACAGGCTACCGCCAAGCGATAGGCTGCGCCTCCAACGAATGTCGAGTTTGAGCACCGAACACTCAAGCTCCGCGATCAGCCGCGGCGAACGCTCGGCGGTCCGGACCGCGAAGGCGCGGCGCCTCGACCTGCTCGTTGCCTCGGTGCTGGCCGTGTTCGCGGTCGTGATCGGTGGGGTGGCGGTCGTCGCCCGGAGCGGTACGAGCTCGGGCCACGCCCATTCGGTCGCTCCGCTCGCGGCCGCCGCGCAGGCTCCCTCGTCGGCCGGAGTGAGCCCGGGGCGCGACGGCGTGGCGCGCGCATCGGCGGCCGTCGCTCAGACCAACGCCGAGCTCACGGCACTGCGTGCCGGCCGCTCCCGGCTTGAGGGGATCGGCGCCGCGGCGGCGCATGCGAGCGCGCTGCAGACGATCTCGACACCGGCTCCGAAGACGACCGTCGTGACCGCGAGCGCGCCGGTGGTGTCCGACACCTACACCGCGCCGACCGAGACGACGGCGGCGACGGCGCCCACCGAGCAGCCGGCGGCGACGACACCGTCCTACACGCCCCCCGCATCGACCCCGGTGGCGCCGACCCCAGCTCCGACATCCACCCCCGCACCGACGAGCGGCAGCTCGGGCGATTCCAGCGGTTCATCCGGCTCCGGCAGCGTCAGCGGCGGCGGCTGAGCCGCCACGCAGTCGTCGCCGCGGCCGAATCGCGACAGTCGCCACCCAGACGTAGGCCCGGGGCCGGCCGCGACCGGCCCGCCGACGCGGTCGCGCGGCCCGAGCCGATAACCTCGTGAATCCCGGTTCACATCGCCCGGGCACCGTCCACACCCGACCAGGAGAGACCGCCTTGGACCTCGACGACACGCCCGAGCAGGCCGAGTTTCGCGCGCACGCGCGCGCGTGGCTCGACGAGCACAAGCACGACGGCGCCCCCGCGCTCGGGCTCCAGCGAGGACCCGGAGTACATCGGCGCGCGGCGCGCGTGGCAGCGCCGACTGGCGCGAGGCCGGTCTGGCGGGCGTGACCTGGCCGCAAGGAGTACGGGGGACAGGGGCTCGGGCGCGATCGA
Source organism: uncultured Solirubrobacteraceae bacterium (assembly GCA_963714245.1). Taxonomy (GTDB): domain Bacteria; phylum Actinomycetota; class Thermoleophilia; order Solirubrobacterales; family Solirubrobacteraceae; genus Palsa-465. The sequence continues at coordinate 71,713 of CAVQNR010000006.1, forward strand.
GCAGGTGACCGCCAACCAGGAGATCTCACGCGCCGGGGTCGCCGGGCATCCTGGACGTGATCGGCATCGGGATGCTCGGGCCGTGCCTGATCGCCCACGGCTCCGAGGAGCAGAAGATCCGAGTACCTGGGGCCGCTGCTGCACGGCGACGAGGTCTGGTGCCAGCTGTTCTCTGAGCCGGCCGCCGGCTCGGACCTGGCGGCGGTGCAGACGCGCGCGCGCCAGGGCGAGGACGGCCGCTTCACGCTCAACGGGCAGAAGGTGTGGACGACCAACGCCCAGTTCGCGTCCTACGGGATGCTGCTGGCGCGGACCGACCCCGACGTGCCCAAGCACAAGGGCCTGACGATGTTCGTCGTGCCGATGGACGCGCCCGGCGTGACCGTCCGCGGGCTGCGCCAGATCTCCGGCGAGGCCGAGTTCAACGAGGTGTTCTTCGACGACGTCGTGGTCGAGCCCGACGCGGTCGTCGGTCGGGATCGGCAACGGCTGGGGCGCCGCGATGACGATCCTGATGTTCGAGCGGCTGACGATCGGATTCGGCTCAGAGAACTTCGGCTCGCCGGCGGCAGCTGGCGCGCGACGATGGCGGCGACGAGACCGCTCGCGCGCGACTGCCGAGATGCGCGCTCGGCTCGGGCACGTGATGACCGAGCTGACCGCGGTGCGGTTCAACGGCTACCGGATGCTGACCCAGCTGCTCGCGGGGCCAGATCCCGGGACCCGAGGCGGGGCTGGCGAAGGTGACGATGGTCAACGCCGCGATCACCGCGACCGATCTCGGCGCCGACATCGTCGGGCCGGACGCGCTCGCCGACGACGGCGACTGGAGCTATCTGATCTCGTTCCTGCCCGGGCTGAAGTCGGCCGGCGGTACCGAGCAGATCCTGCGCAACACGATCGGCGAGCGCGTGCTCGGGCTGCCGTCCGAGCCGCGGCTGGACAAGGGCGTGCCGTTCTCGGAGCTGCGCGCGCTCGAGACCCAGGGGGCGCCGCGATGAACCTCGCACTGTCAGACGAGCAGGAGCTGCTGCGCGAGGCGGCCCGCGGGACGCTCGCCCGCGTCAAGACGATCGAGGCAGCTCGCGACGCGCTCGAGGACGAGTCCAAGCGCCCGGACCTGTGGCCGACGGCGGTCGAGGCGGGATGGCCGGGGCTGCTGATCTCCGAGCGCCACGGCGGCGCCGAGCTCGGTGCGTTCGACGCGATGCTGGTCGCCGAGGAGTGCGGCCGCGTGCTCGCGCCGGTGCCGCTGCTGGGGCTGCTGCCCGCGACGTCGATCCTCGACGCCGCCGGCCACGAGTCGTTGCCGGCGGTCGCCGCCGGCGAGCTGCGGCCGGTGTACGTGCCCGCGCGGCCGCCGAGCGATCTGCGAGCCGCGCTGGACGGTGCGAGCCGCGCTCCGGCGCGGGCCGCGCCGAGGCGCCGCGGGCTCGGCGTCGACGGCGACGCGGTCGTGCTCGACGGCGCGGTCTGCGTTCGTGCCCGATCTGCCCGGCGCGGAGCTGCTGGTGGTGGTCGCGGTGACCGACGCCGGGCGAGCCGGTCGCGGTCGCGCGTCGGCCCCGATGCTCGACGGCGTCGAGATCGAGTCGCTGTGGCGCTATGACGCGACCCGCCCGCTCGGCCACGTCACGCTCTCGCGGGCGCGCGCGGCACGCGGCTCGACGGTCGACGACAGGACGCTCGCCGACGCCTGGTACCTGGCGCACGCGCTGATCGCGGCCGAGTCGATCGGCGCGGTGCAGACCTGTCTGGACGTCAGCGTCGAGTACGCCAAGGAGCGCCACACGTTCGGGCGCGCCGATCGGCTCCTACCAGTCGATCAAGCACGAGCTGACCGAGGTCCTGCGCCGGCTGGAGAACGCCCGCGGGCTCGCAGTACTACGCGGGCTGGGCCCGGGAGTCAGCACCCGAGGAGTTCCCGCTGGCGGCGAGCGCGGCGCGGTCGGCCGCCGGCGAGGCGCTGGACTTCGCCGCCCGCGCGATGATCAATGTCCACGGCGGCATCGGCGCCACCTGGGAGCACGACGCGCCGCTGTTCTTCCGACGCGCGGAGCTGTCGCGCCGGTTGCTCGGTGGTACCCACGACGCGACCGACCGGGTCGCGTCCGAGACGCTCAAGACAGCTGCCGCGGCGAGCTGATCGGTTCGCTACGGTGCCCGCACGGCCGTTGGGTGAGAGGACGACACAGATGCTTCAGAGGACTCGCTGGTTGGGGATCACCGTCGCGTGCGCGGCATGCATGCTCGCGGCCCTGACCGTCGCGCCCGCATCGTTTGGACGGGTGCTGCAGCGCGGCAACCTGCCGCTGCCGGGCGGCGTGTATGCGGGTCGGACCGCCGACGGCGCCAAGGTCACGATTCACGTCCGCGCAAGCGGCAGCGATCACGCTCCGCTGCGCGCCACCGTGCGCGTCGCGTGCAGCCGGTCGACGGCGTCGCTGACGACCGCGGACGGCGTGTTTGCGGGCCGATTCGCCGAGCGCTCGGCGACGGTGCGCGGACGGTTCGACATCGCGACCGTCTCGGGCCGGATCTCGGCGATCTCGTCGCGGTGTCGCGGCGGGCGCTTCCATGCAGCACTGGTCAAGCCCGGCGATGTTCACGTGACGACCGCTCGCTATGGACCGGACAAGGTCGCGGCGATGCCAATGTCGATGCCGATGCCGAAGTCGATGTTCAACATGGGCGGGGCGATGCAGGACTTCTGGAGCAATGGCCTGAAGCCGCCGTGCTCGAACTGCTACCTGGTCGCGATCGTCCCGGACTTCGTGTACCCGGACGGCAAGGTCGCCAACTACGACACGAACGTGATGATGCATCACATCGTGCTGTTCAACGACTCGGCGCGCGACGCGACCTGCCCCCGCTGGCCGCAGCGGGTGATGGCATCCGGCAACGAGCGAACCGACATCGTCTTCCCACGCGGCTACGGCTACTACGTCTCGGGCGACGAGCACTGGTCGATGCTGGCCGAGCTGATGAACATGAGCATGCACGCGCAGAAGGTGGAGCCGCAGCTGACCTACTACTGGGTTCCCGCATCCGCCCACTTGCAGGCGCTGACGCCGATGTGGCTCGACGAGAACGAGTGCGGCAACTCCGAGTACGCGATCCCGAAGGGTCGCTCCGACACGGTCTGGCATTACACGGTGCCGGCCTCGCTCGCCGGCCGGATCGTCGCGATCGCCGGCCACGTGCATGACTACGGCACCCACATCAGCCTGACCGACACGACCGACCACCGGCTGGTCTGCAACTCGGTTGCCGGCTACGGCGTGAATCCGGCCTACATGAAGAACATCGACGCGATGAGCGGCTGCACCGGAACGCCGCTGGCGAGGATCCACGCCGGCGACGTGCTCTCGCTGCGCAGCTTCTACAACAGTCCGATCGCCGAATCGGACGTGATGGGGATCATGATGGCCTACGTCGCGACGCACTCGCCGTCGTGAACGAACCAGCGATCGCCGCGTAGGGAGACGAAGTGTCGGTAGGTGCCGAGCCCGGCGGGGACGCGCCGGCACAGGATCGGACGCCCGCACCGGACGGGTTGGCGTCACGGTGGCGCAGCCCGTTGCGCGGACCGTGGATGACCGCGGCGCTGAGCGTCGTGCTGCTGGCCGGCATGCCGATCGTGTTCGTCACCGGCCTGCTGTCCAACGCCGCCTATAACCCCTGGCTGAACGGCAACGTCGCGCTGCAGGGGCGATCCCGGAGCCCGCTCGACTTCTATCTGTTCACCTGGCCGGCGCATCCGTCGTGGCTGTACGCCGTCGTCCAGGCCACCCACGTCTCGCTCGGCCTGGCGCTGATCCCGTTCGTGCTCGTCAAGCAGTGGTCGGTGATGCCGAGGTTCGTCCTGTGGCCGCCGTTTCGCAGCCTCTCGCACGCGCTCGAGCGGCTGTCGCTGGTGTTCCTCGTCGGCGGGATCATGTTCGAGATCGTCACCGGACTGCTGTTCGTCGAGTACTGGGTTCCGTTCCATTTCGACTTCACCGCGGCCCACTTCTACGGCGCGTGGGTGTTCTTCGGTGCGTTCCTCCTGCATTCGGGGCTGAAGCTCGGCAAGCTGCGCGCCTCGCTGCGTGACCGCAGCGCGATCCTCGAGGTGGCCGGCACCGACCTCGCGCATACCGTCGCCGAGCCTCCGGAGGACCCCACGGTCGTGCCCGACTCACTGGTGCCATCCGAGCCGGTGCCCGCGTCGCTGTCGCGCCGGGCGCTGCTTGGGACCGCCGGCATCGCCGCGGCACTGCTCGGGATCCAGGGGATCGCCCAGGCCGTCGGGTGGCCGATCCGCTCGCTGGCGTTCCTGCTGCCGCGAGGCTCGGTGCCCGGCACCGGTCCCAACCAGTTTCCGATCAACGGCACCTGGGCGTCGCTGGGGCTGCCCGATCACGCGATCACGCAATGGCGCCTACACGTCTCGGGACCGGCCGGTCATCATCGGGTGTTCACGCGCGACGAGCTCGAGCGCACCTTTGAGCAGCACACCTACTCGCTGCCGCTCGCCTGCCGCGAGGGGTGGACGACGACCCAGGCCTGGACCGGCGTGCGCCTGTCGGACCTGGCGGCTGCGGTTGGGTCACCCGATGCGCCGGCGATGCTCGTGCAGTCGCTCGACGGCGCGACCGCGACGTTCGCCTCAAATCAGGTCTCGGCCGAGCAGTCGCTGCTGGCGCTCACGGTCAACGGCGTGCCGTTGTCACTGGACCACGGCTTTCCGGCGCGGATCATCGTCCCCGGCGCGATCGCGGTCAACTGTCTGAAATGGGTGTCGGAGGTGGGCTTCGCCGAGGTGGTCAGCGCGTGAGCCGCGTCCGCCGCTTCTACGGTGCGCAACCGCTGCATCTGCTGGCGACGGTGGTCGCGTTGGCGATCGTCGCGGCGGGAATCGCCGGATGGCTGCAGGCGGACCTCGACACCCGCGGGATCGCGATCTGGGCGGTGGCGTCGACGCTTGCGTTCGAGTGGATCCTGCTGCCGCTGGCGTGGGTGCTTGACCGGATCGCGCTGGCGCCGATCGCGCCGCGCGTCAACCGGGCGTACATCCGAGCGCCGGCGTTGCTCAGCGGGTTGCTGCTGATCGTGTTCGCGCCGTTGATCTTCAAGGCCGACACGCCGACGTTCGAGGCGACCACCGGGATGTCGCCGCCGGACTACCTGATCCGCTGGCTGTTGGCGACCGCGGTGATGTTCGCGATCTCGGGGCTGGCGTACGCGTTCTCGCTGCGGCGCTCAGCGCGTCGTCAACGCGAGCCGGGCGCCGAGCACGACGAATGACGCGGCGAACGCCCGGCGCATCCGTTGCACGATCCGCGGCCGGTCGATCACGTGGCGGCGCACGGCCGCCGCGAACAACCCGTAGAGCGCGAACACGACCAGCGTCATCGCCATGAACACGCCGCTGAGCTCGAGCATCGCGGCGAGCTGATCGGAGCCGTGGGTCGGCACGAACTGCGGCAGGAACGCGAAGAAGAAGATCGTCAGCTTCGGGTTCAGCAGGTTCATCAGGATCCCCGAGCTGACGATCCGGTGCGACGGCCGATCGGCGCGATCGTCTTCGACGGCCAAGGGGGTGCGATCGCGCCAGGTGTGGATCGCCATGTACAGCAGGTAGGCGACGCCGGCGAACTTGACCGCCTCAAACGCCTCGCCGCTGGCCCGCAGCAGCGCGGCGGTGCCGGTGATCGCGGCGACGAGATGCGGGACGATGCCGAGCGTGCAGCCGACCGCCGCCACGACACTCGCGCGGGCGCCGCGCGCAATCCCGGTGGAGATCGTGTACAGCGCGCCGGTGCCGGGCATCGCGACGATCACCAGTGCCGTGATCGCGAACGCGACGCTCATGGCTGGGTGATCCGCTCGAGCCCGAGCGGGTTGGCCCGTTGCAGCGCCGCCGGCAGCAGTTCGTCGGGGAAGCCCTGGTAGGCGACGGGCTTGCACCAGCGGCGAATCGCGGTCGCGCCGACCGACGTCGTCGACGGTGCCGTGCTCGCCGGCCACGGCCCGCCGTGGTGCATCGCCCAGCAGACCGCGACGCCGGTCGGCCACGCGTTGAAGATCAGTCGCCCGACCTTGTCGACGAGCGCCTGCGCGACCCGTCCGGCAAGCTCCAGCTCGCCGGCGGCGGCGTGAACGCCGCCGCTGAGACTGCCCGGCAGCGTCGGCAGCAGGCCGAGCAGCTCGTCGAGCTCGCGATAGGTGACGACCAGGCCGGCTGGGCCGAACCGCTCAATCGCGAGCGCATCGAGCTCGCGCGCGAACGTGTCGAGCCCGACCCGTCGAACCTCGGGCGCCGGTGCCCAGTGACCGTCGGAGGGGCTACCCGCGCCGAGCCGCTCGAGCTCTGACCAGGCCGGCTCTGAGATCAGTCGCTCGAACTGGTCATAGATCCGCTCGGTCAGCATCGTCGAGCCGTTCGCGGCGGTGACGGCGGTGGCGATCGCGTCCAGCAGCGGCTCGTGCTCGGGCACGAACACCAGCCCGGGATTGGTGCAGAACTGGCCGACGCCGAGCGTCAGCGAGCCGACGTACCCCTCGGCCAACCCGACCGGGTCGGCGCCGGCGGCGTCCGGCAGCACGACGATCGGGTTGAGGCTGCCGAGCTCGCCGAAGAACGGGATCGGATCCGGGCGCTCCTGTGACAGCTTCATCAGCGCGGTGCCGCCCGGGATCGACCCGGTGAAGCCGACCCCGCGGATTGCCTCGTCGAGCACCAGCGCGCGCCCCGCCTGAACCCCGTAGACCGTCTGCAGCGTTCCGGCGGGCGCACCGGTGTCGGCGAGCGCTCGCGCGATCACCGCGGTCGTCAGCTGCGATGTGCGCGGGTGGCCCTCGTGGGCCTTGACGACGACCGGGCAGCCTGCCGCCAGCGCCGACGCGGTGTCGCCGCCCGCGACCGAGAACGCGAACGGGAAGTTCGACGCGGCGAATACCGCGACCGGCCCGAGCGGCCGCTGGATCCGGCGCAGATCCGGCCGGGCGGTGGTCGCGTCGGCCTCCGAGATGATCACGTCGAGCTCGAACCCATGCGCGACGAGGTCGGCGAACATCCGCAGCTGTCCGGTGGTCCGGGCGACCTCGCCGGTCAGGCGCGTGTGGCCGAGCGCGGTCTCGGCATCCGCCGCGGCGACCAGCGGCTCGACCGCGTCGTCGAGCAGGTCGGCGATTCGTCGCAGCACCGCGGCGCGCTGCTCGCCTGGAAGTGCCCGCCAGTCGGGCGCGGCATCGGCCGCGGCGGCCAGCGCGGCGCGGACCTCGGCCGGGCCGCTGTCGGCCGGCGCGTCGCCGGCGAGCTCGTCGATCTGGGTGGTCTCGGTCATCGGATCCTCCTGTCGGCAGCCGGCGCTCGTCGGATCGATGATCGCAGAGCGCGCTCGGCGTCGGGGTCAGCGCGAGACTGCCCGTGCCGTATTCTGTGAATCCGAGTTCACCGCACGAGAGGAGCCCTGCGATGGCCATCACGCAGACGGGCGATCCGGCCCGATTGGTGCTCAACCAGGCGCCGCCGCTGCAGCCGATCGACTACTTCGGAGCCGATCTGGCGCTGGGCGAGGCGCTCGAGCGCGGGGGCGGGAATTGGGGGATCGAGCTTGTCCGCGAGACCGGCACGACCGCCGGTGGCGTCGAGGCCTACGAGCATGGCCGTCGCGCCGAGCGCAACGAGCCACGGCTGCAGACCCACGACCGGTCTCGGCAATCGCGTGGATGAGGTGGCGCTCGACCCGTCCTGGCACTGGCTGCTTGGCGGCGCGGTCCAGCGCCGGATCCACTCGCTGCCGTGGCGTGACCCCGGTCCCGGCACGCACGTCGTCCGCGCGGCGATGTTCATGCTGTGGTCAAACGCCAACGCCGGCGTGATGTGCCCCGTCTCGATGACATACGCGGCGGTGCCGGCGCTGCGCGAGAGCGCACCCGAGCTGGCCACGCGGTGGGAGCCGCGGCTGACCTCGGCCGATTACGAACACGGCGCGCTGGCCGGCATGGCGATGACCGAGCGCCAGGGCGGCTCCGACGTCCGCGCGAACATCACCCGCGCCGAACCGGTCGGCGACGGCGTCTACGAGCTGCACGGGCACAAGTGGTTCTGCTCGTACCCGCCGTGTGCCGTGTTCCTCGTGCTCGCGCAGGCCCCGGAGGGGCTCTCGTGCTTTCTGGTGCAGCGCGGCCCGGGGATGGAATTCCAGCGGCTCAAGGACAAACTCGGCACCCGCTCGCTGCCGTCCTCGGAGGTCGAGTTCCGCGGCGCCGCCGCGAGCCTGGTCGGCGAGGAGGGCCGAGGCGTGCCCGCGATCATCCGGATGGTCAACCACACGCGCCTGGACTGCCTGCTCGGCTCGGCCTCCGCGATGCGCCGCGCGACCGTCGAGGCGACCCATCACGCTCGCCACCGATCGGCGTTCGGCGAGCTCCTGGCCGGGCAGCCGGCGATGCGCAACGTACTCGCCGACCTGGCGATCGAGTCCGAGGCCGCGACCGCCGCGGCGATGCGGGTCGCCCACAGCTACGACGAGCCCTCCGACCATGCGTTTCGGCGGTTCGCGACCGCGGTGATGAAGTACTGGGTGGCCAAGCGCGCCACCGGGCACGTGTCGGAGGCGCTCGAGTGCCTCGGCGGCAACGGCTACGTCGAGGAGTCGGCGATGCCGCTGCTGTACCGCGATGCGCCGCTGAACTCGATCTGGGAGGGGTCGGGAAACGTCGCCGCGCTCGACGTGCTGCGCGCGATCGGATCACAGCGCGACGGGCTCGACGCGTTCATCGCCGAGTGCGAGCTCGCCGCCGGCGCCGACCGCCGGCTCGACGGCCACCTTGCGCGCCTGCGCGAGCGGCTCGGGGTGCTCGTCAGTGACGACGGCACCGATCCGGTTCAGCGGTCCTTCGAGGGCCAGTTCGGCGCGCGTCGGCTGGTCGAGGAGCTCGCGGTGGCGCTGCAGGGATCGCTGCTCGTCCGTCATGCGCCGCCGGCGGTCGCCGATGCGTTCTGCGCCGCGCGCTGCGACGGCGCGGGCGGTCGGGTGTACGGGACGTTGCCGGCCGAGCGTCGACGCCGCGGCGATCGTCGAACGGGCGCTGCCAACGTGAGCGCGATCGCCAGCGGGACCCGCGAGCGGCTGCTGCGCGCCGCTCGCGAGCTGATCGATGAGGGAGGCTACGGCGCCACCTCGGTGCTGGCGATCGCCGATCGGGCCGGGGTCGCGGCGGGCACGCTGTACCGGCACTTCACCTCCAAGGAGGAGCTGTTCGTCGAGGTGTTCCGAGATGTCTGCGATCACGAGGATCGCGCGATCGCGGCGGCGCTCGCGCCGCTCGGCGAGCGGCCGTCTGCGGTCGAGGTCGTCCAGCAGATCCTCGGCACGTTCGCGCAACGTGCGCTGCGCAACCGGCGGCTCGCCTGGGCGCTGCTCGCCGAACCGGTCGACCCGCGGGTCGATGCCGAGCGGCTCGCCTACCGGACCCGGTCGACCGAGCGGATCGCGGTGGTACTCGCGCGCGGGATCGAGGCCGGGGAGATCCCGGAGCAGAACGTCAGCCTGACCGCGGCCGCGCTCGTCGGCGCCTGCGGCGAGGCCCTGGTCGGACCGCTGGCGCCGTCGGGCGATGGGCGAGCCGAACGCCGACGAGGTCGTCGCGGCGCTGCGGGTGTTCGCGCGACGTGCGGTCGGCTCGGGCGGGGACCGATGAGCGCGGGCGACGCGGTCCAGCTCATCCACGACGGACCGGTGACGACGGTGCTGCTGCACCGCCCGCAGCGACGCAACGCCGTCGACGGCCCGACCGCAACGGCGCTGGCGGACGCGTTTGCCGAGTTCGACGCCGACGAGTCGGCCTCGGTCGCGGTGCTGCACGGCCTCGGAGGCGTGTTCTGCTCGGGCGCCGATCTGTACGCGGCGGGAACGCCGGACGGCAATCGGCTCGGCGACGAGGGCGACGGCCCGATGGGGCCGACGCGCGCGCAGCTGTCCAAGCCGGTGATCGCGGCGATCTCCGGCCATGCGGTCGCCGGCGGCTTGGAGCTGGCGCTGTGGTGCGATCTCCGGGTCGCCGACGAGACCGCCGTGTTCGGGGTCTTCTGCCGGCGCTGGGGGGTGCCGCTGATCGACGGCGGAACCGTCCGGCTGCCGCGACTGATCGGTCTCAGCCGGGCGATGGATCTGATCCTCACCGGTCGTGCGGTCGACGCCGACGAGGCGCTGGCGATCGGACTCGCCAACCGCGTCGTGCCGGCGGGCGAGAGTCTGGCGGCCGCCCAGCAGCTCGCCGCCGTGCTGGCGCGACTTCCGCAGACATGCCTGCGCCAGGACCGCTTGTCGGCGCTCGAGCAGCAGGACATGTGCGAGCGCCACGCGCTCGCCAACGAGCTCGCGCACGGCCTGCGATCGCTGGCCGACGTCGCCGACGGGCTGCAGCGGTTTCGCGCCGGCGAAGGCCGTCACGGCGCGTTTGAGTGATCCCGGCCCGCGGCGTGCACCACCGTTCTCACCCGACCGTGGCGGCGTGCCACTCGCGCAGCACTCGCACGTGAGTCGCGGTGATGCCGGCCGCGGGATCGGTGGCCACCAGCAGCGTCGGGCCGTGGCGCTGCGTGGCCCATGCGGCGCAGCTGTCGTCGTGAGCGTCGTCGAGCCAGGCGAGCGCGCGGTCGGGGCCGGCGAAGGCGTCGATCGCGTCCAGTTTCCAGTGGCGCCGCCGTCCGGGCGTTGTCGTCGCGCCCGCGGCCGCCGTCGCCGTCGCCGAAGCGCAAGTACGCGAGCCCGGCGGGAAGCCCGAGCGCGGACGGCAGGTGCGAGTCGGCGCGATCCTCCCAGCCGCTGCACCAGACCGGCTGGTAGAGCTCGGTCAGCTCCGCGACGAGGCTCGAAGCAGTCGTCGACAGGTAGTGCAGGTGGCCGTCGATCATCGCGTAGCGGCCGATCGGGGGCCGACGCAGGTCGAATCCGAACAGCGAGATCACGCCGTCGATGTCCAGCAACAGCAGCGGAGGCGGAGGGTCGGAAACCGTTGCTCGGTGCATAGCCTGTGTTTATGTTCGCTCGTCAGGGTGTAGTTGCAGCGCTGAGGTCGTACCTTGGCCGCGTGCCGCTCGAGCAGTCCACTTGACCGGTCGCGGCGCAGACGGTGCCGCACGCAGGCGGCTCACGTCGTCCGGCCGACACGCGCCAGTCCCCAACCCGTGAGATCCCCCCGTATATGAACTTGATTCTCGGCGTCGTGTTCGCGAGCGCCTGTGCGCTGGCTACGAACGTCGGTTTCCTCTACAAGCACCGGGGCGCCTGCCAGGCGCCGGCGGTGGACGTCCGGCATCCGTTGCGCACCGCGCGCCAGCTGTACTCCCGCAAGCTGTTCGCGATCGGGATGCTGATCGCGACCGGTGCCTGGCTGTTTCACGTGGCGGCGATGTCGGTCGCGCCGCTTTCGCTTGTGCAGGCCGTGCTCGCCGGCGGAGTCGTGCTGCTCGCGGTGATCGCCGAGCGCATGTTCGGACTGCGGATCTCGCGGCGTCAGTGGGGCGGGATCATCCTGACCGCGATCGGACTGCTGCTGCTGGGCGTCAGCCTGCCGGCCGTCCACGGCGCCCACTCCCGCTTCTCGGTCCCCGCGATGGTCGTGTTCGAGGGCGTGCTGCTGATCGCCGGAACGGCGCTGGTGATCGGCCCCCGGATCGGCGCGCCTGCTCAGCACCACGGCTTCATGCTCGGCGCCGCCGCCGGGATCCTGTTCGGCGTCTCCGACGTCGCGACCAAGGCGATCTCGGGCGAGGTCGGTGCGCATGGACTGCTCGGGCTGCCGTCGCCGTGGCTGCTGTTGGCCGTGATCGCCTCGATCGCCGCGTTCTACTGCTCGGCCAAGGGTCTGCAGGACGGTGAGGCCGTGCCGGTGATCGCGGTCACCGGCACCGCCGCCAACGTCGCTGGGATCGTCGGCGGGATCGTCGTGTTCGGCGATCCGCTGTCGGGCCACCCGGTGATGCTGGCGCTCGAATGCGCGGCGTTCCTGCTGGTCCTCGGCGCCGCCTGGTTGACGCCGGCGCCCGTGCGCGCCGCCGCGGTGCCGGCGCCGGCCGTCTGAGCACAGCCGCGCCACCCGAGCCGACATTACGGTCGGCGGCGAGTCAGGAAACGCTTGCCGCGCTCGCCGCGAGCATCTGCTCGGCGACCAGTCGCGGATCGTCGAACGTCGGCAGGTGGCCGCAACCGGCGAGCGAGACCAATCGCGAGCCGGGCAACAGCTCGGCCGCGCGTCTGCCCTGCCACGGCCACAGCAGGCGGTCGTGGTCGCCCCACAGCAGCGTCACCGGGACATCACCGGGGAGCTGGCCGGCGCCGGTGTCCCATGGCGCCACCGCCCGCAGCGTCTCGTCAAACCAAGGCGCGCGAGCGAAGTCGGCGGTCATCGCGACCGCGTCGTCGGCGGGGATCCGCTCCGGGTGGGCGGCAAAACCGTTCATCAACAGGACCCGAGCGCGGGGCCGGGCGATCAGGCCGTTGGCGCGCGGCGACAGCCAGCGGGTGACGCGCGCGGTCGACCACAGCAGCCCCCGCGCGCCGGTCATCTCGACGCGGTTGAAGAAGCCGGCCGGGGAGATCGCGCAGACCGACCGCGCGCGGCCGCGACGCGCGAGTTCGAGCGCGATCAGTCCGCCGAGCGAGTTGCCGGCGAGATGGGGCCGATCGAGGCCGAGCTCGTCGAGGAAGTCCGCGACCAGCGCGCACAGCGAGTCCACGCCTGCCGGGGTGCCGGCGGGCGGCATCGGGGAGGCGCCGAACCCCGGCAGGTCGAGCGCGACCACGTCGTGCTCGGCGGCCAGCGCCGGGAGCACCGGCTGCCACATCTGCCAACGGCTGCCGATCCCGTGCAACAGCACGAGCGGCTGCCCCTCGCCCTCTCGGTGATGGTGCAGGCGCATCGGTGTCGAGACGCTACCGCAGTGAGACTCGAACCCGGCTTCGACGAATCGGCTAAGTGGTTCCCGGGATCTTCGCCACAGCGTCGAGTTGTGTGCCGGGGGATGCCGGGATAGGTTGTACAGAACGGCAAACGGTCCTTTCGAGGAGAGACATGGCTAGCACCGAGGAACTGGTCGGCACCCAGCGGTCGACTCTGCAGGAGATGGCACGCCGCCATCTGTGGATGCACTTCACGCGGATGTCGTCCTACGACGACGAGCACGAGATCCCGATCATCACCCGAGGCGAGGGCTGCTACGTCTACGACGAGCATGGCAAGCGTTACCTCGACGCGCTCTCGGCCCTGTTCTGCGTCAACATCGGCCACGGCCGCGCCGACATCGCCCAGGCGGGCGCCGACCAGGCCAAGCAGCTCGGCTTCTACACCAACTGGTCCTACGCGCACCCGCGCTCGATCGAGCTGGCCGCGCGGATCGCCGACCTCGCCCCCGGCGACCTCAACCGGGTGTTCTTCACCAACAGCGGCTCCGAGGCGGTGGAGTCGGCGATCAAGCTCGCCCGCCAGTACCACAAGGTCACCGGTAACCCGCTCAAGACGAAGATCATCGCGCGCGAGATCGCCTACCACGGCACCACGCTCGGCGCGCTCTCGGCGACCGGTATCTCGGCGCTGAAGACGCCGTTTGAGCCGATTGCGCCCGGCGCCTACCACGTGCCGAACACGAACACGTTCCGGATGCCGCATGGGCTCAGCGCCTCCGAGCTGGCCGACACCGTCGCCCAGAAGATCGAGTTCCTCGGACCCGAAACGGTCGCCGCGGTGATCATGGAGCCGGTCCAGAACGCGGGCGGCAGCTTCGTTCCCCCCGAGGGCTACTGGCAACGCGTCCGCGAGATCTGCGACGAGTACAACGTGCTGTTGATCTCCGACGAGGTGATCTGCGCCTGGGGCCGCCTCGGTGAGTGGTTCGGCGGTCACAAGTACGACTACGTGCCCGACGTGATCACGACCGCGAAGGGGATCACCTCCAGCTACGCGCCGATGGGCGCGATGATCGCCTCAGACCGCGTCGCGGAGCCGTTTCTGCACGGCAACACGAGCTTCTACCACGGGCTCACGTTCGCCGGTCACCCGGTGTCGTCCGCAGTCGCGCTGGCCAACATCGACGCGCTCGAATCCGAAGGCGTGCTCGAAAACGTGCGCACCAATCAGGCCCTGCTGCGCTCCAAGCTCGAGCAGTTGCTGGAGCTGCCGATCGTCGGCGATGTCCGCGGCACCGGCTTCTTCTACGCGCTCGAGCTCGTGCCCAACAAGGAGACCGACGAGCAGTTCACCGAGGAGCAGAGCGAGACGCTGCTGCGCGGCTTTTTGTCGGGCGAGCTGTATCGCAACGGCCTGATCTGCCGCGCCGACGACCGCGGCGACCCGGTGATCCAGCTGTCGCCGCCGTTGATCGCGGGGCCGGAGCAGTTCGACGAGATCGTCGAGACCCTGCACCCGATCCTCGAGCGCGCCGGCGAGCTGATGCGCGCCAACGGCTGAGCAGACCCAACCGCAGCCTCAACGACGACGAGCGATGCTCACCGTCTCAGAGCTGCTCTCGGAACTGGACGTCCGCCTGCTGACCGGAGAGTCAGCGACGGACGTACCGGTCCGCTGGGTACACATCTCCGAGCTCGATGACCCGACGCCTTGGCTGTCGGGCGGCGAGCTGCTGTTGACGACCGGGCTGCAGCTCGACACCGCCGAGCGCCAGCGCGAGTTCGTCGCGCGGCTCGCCGACCACCATCTGGCGGGGCTCGGCTTCGGCACCGGGTTCGCGCACCCGAAGGTGCCGCCGGCACTGCTGGCCGCCGCCGCCGCGCGCGAGTTCCCGGTGTTCGAGATTCCGTACGAGCTGCCGTTCATCGCGGTCACCGAGGCCGCGTTCACGCAGCTGGTCAACGAGCAGTACGCGGTCCTGCGCCGAGCGCTCGCCGCTCACGAGCGGCTTGAGCGCGTCGTGCTGTCCGAGCGCGGTCTGGATGCGCTCGCCGCGACGCTGTCGACCCAGATCGGCGCGGCCGTGCTCGTGTTCGACGCCCGTGGGCGGCCGCTGGTGCAGCGCGAGTTCCGCCGTGCGCTGGAGGGCGATGCGGTCACGCAGCTGCAGGCCGAGCTGCTGCAGCGCCGGCTGCAGGCGCGCGCGTTTCTGCCCAGCCACGGCGACCTCGCCGACCGGTCCCTGGCACTGCCGGTCGCGGCCGATGGCGGCGGTTCAGAGCCGGCCCGCAACGGCGGCGAACGCGTCCCGGAGGCGTGGCTGGTGGCGATCAAGGACTCCGGCCCGCTGTCGGACTTCGACCGGCTGACGCTGCATCAGGCGGTGACGATCGTCGCGCTCGAGTTGCTGCGCGGGCGCGTCGCGGGCGACACCGAGCGTCGGCTGGCCGGCGACGTGCTGGCAGCGTTGGCGCAGGGTGAGCTGACCGGTCCAGAGCTCGCCCGGCGGCTGGCGCCGTTCGGGATCGGCGAGCAGGTCGGTTCGATCGCCGTCCAGCATCCCGAGGGCTGGCGCGGCTCGCCGGCGGTGATCGAGAACGCGCTCGCATCGGCGCTGCGCGAAGACGCGGTCCGCTGCCTGGTCGCATCGCTGGACTCGTTCACGTGCGCGCTGGTCGCGGGAATGGAGGAGGAGGAGCTGTTCGCGCTCGCGCGCGGGGTCGCCGACCGGCTGCCCGCGTCGATCGGACAGACGCCGTCGCCGCTGCGGATCGGTGTCGGGAGGTCGGTCGCATCGACCGAGGCGCGGCGCAGCTTTCACGAGGCGCGATGTGCGGCCCAGGCGCTCGCGCTGGGTGTCGTCGGAGCTCCCGACCGCGGTTCGCCCCAATCGGTCAACGGCTCGGGGACGGCCCATCGCAACGGGTCGGCGTCGAGCGTCGGAGTGGGCAAGGCGCAGGTCGCCACCTACAAGGAGCTGGGCTCGTTCCAGCTGTTGCTGTCGCTGCAGGACGATGAGGCTCTGCGGCTGTTCTGTGACTCGATCCTCGGGCCCATCGAGGCCGGAGAAGGACACTATGGAGGTGAACTGATGCGATCGCTGGAAGCGTTTATCGAAGAGAACGGCCAGTGGGAGCGAGCTGCCAAGCGGCTCTACTGCCATCGGCACACGCTGCGTTATCGGATCCGGCGTGTGGAGGAGCTGACCGGCCGCAACCTGTCAAGCGCCCGCGACCGAATCGAGTTCTGGTTGGCCCTGCGAGGACGGGAGCTGGTGGCATGAAGGTCGGAGTCCCTACCGAGATCAAGACCGACGAGTATCGGGTCGCGCTGACGCCGGCCGGCGTCCGCGAGCTGGTCGACGTCGGCCACGAGGTGTACGTGCAATCGGGTGCCGGCGAGGGCTCGTCGATCGACGACGATGCCTATGTCGCCCAGGGCGCCACGATCGTGCCCGACGCCGACGCGGTGTTCAGCGAAGCGACCCTGATCGTCAAGGTCAAGGAGCCCCAGCCGGTCGAGGTCGCGCGGCTGCGCCCGCATCACACGCTGTTCACGTACCTGCATCTGGCCGCCGAGGAGCCGCTGACGCGCGGTCTGATGGACTCGGGCGCGACCTGCATCGCCTATGAAACCGTCGAGGACGCCCGCGGGCGGCTACCGCTGTTGGCGCCGATGTCGGAGGTCGCGGGCAAGATCGCGACCCAGGCCGGCGCGTTCATGCTCGAGAAGCCACTTGGTGGCCGGGGCATCCTGCTCGGCGGCGTACCCGGTGTCGCCGCGGCCAACGTGATGGTGATCGGCGGCGGCGTGGTCGGCATGCAGGCGGCGTTCATCGCGATCGGGATGGAGGCGACCGTGTTCGTCTTCGATCGCAACATCGACCGGCTGCGCGAGCTCGATATCGCCTTCGGCGGCCGTGCCGATACGTGCTTCGCGTCGACGCTGTCGATCGAGGAGCGGCTGCCGGACATCGATCTGGTGATCGGCGCGGTGCTCGTGCACGGCGCCAAGGCCCCGCACGTGATCACGCGCGCGCAGCTGTCGCTGATGAAGAAGTCGGCGGTGCTCGTCGACGTCTCGATCGACCAGGGCGGCTGCTTTGAGACCTCGAAGCCGACCACGCACACGAACCCGACCTACGAGGTCGATGGGATCACCCACTACTGCGTCGCGAACATGCCGGGCGCGGTGCCGATCACCTCGACCTACGCGCTGACCAACGCGACGATGCCGTATGTCGTGCACCTGGCGAGCGTCGGCGTGCACAAGGCGGTCGGGGAGGACCCCGGGCTCAAGCTCGGCGTCAACGTCGCCGGCGGGCAGGTCACCTACGCGCCGGTTGCCGAGACGTTCGGGATTGCGCACGCGGACGTCGACGAAGTGTTGGCGGGGGTACCGGCCTGACGCTGTGGTGGTTCGCGCTTCGGGTCCGATGGCCCCTGCGCGAGCGGAAGCGCGCCTGAGCAACAGTCAGCGGTCGCGTCGTTTCAGGCGGCGCGACCGCTCGCGCAGTGGCCACCCGACCCTGCGCGCACCCCGCTCGGGACGGGCGCCCTTGCATGGGACCTCGCCCTTGGGTGGGACTTTGCCCTTGGGTGGGACCTTGCCCTTGGGTGGGACTATTTGGGGGCGAGGCGTTCGAAGATCGCGGTGATCTGCGCCGGGTCGGCGGGGGTGATCAGGGAGGCGGTGATCGAGTCTCGGTCGGGCCAGCCGGTGGCGAGGATCCGCTCGCCGGCGCCGCGGGCGTCATATCCGGTGCTGCGCGGTTGCGGGTCGCCGTCCTCGATCCACAGCCAGCGGGCGGCGCCGTCGCCCTCGTAGGGCATCCCGACGCTGCCGGCATTGACGAACCGGGTGGTGCCGGCGGTGCGGTCGTCGGTCTGGTGGGTGTGGCCGGCGACGACGAGCGGGGCGGTCACGGACGCGAGCACGGTGCCGAGGCGCTCGATCGGGGTGGCGCGGGTGACGAACTCGTCGTCCCGTCGCGGGGTGGCATGACAGAACAGAACGCCGTCGCGCTGGACCGTCAGCGGCAGTTGGGCAAGCGCGGTCGCGCACGTGGGGCCGAGCCGGGTCGCGGTGGCCTGCGCGGTGATCTCGGCCGGCCCGGGTTCGGGGACGCGTGAGCCGGTGGCGGCATCGGCGACCTCGCGCTCGCCGTTGCCGCGCACCCACGCGAGCTCAACGGTCCGGGCGAGTGCGTCGAGCCGGTCGAGCACCTCGACACAGAACGCGCCCGGTACCGCGTCGCCGCCGACGACCACCAGCTCGGGGCTGCGGGCTCGGGGATCGGCGAGCACCGCTTCGAGCGCTTCGATGTTGCCGTGGATGTCGTACAGCGCGAGGATCCGCATGAGACGTCACGATAACGCAACCTAGGGGTTGCGCATCTCCGTGAGCACCTCTGCGGATAAGGCCGTGCTGCTACATTCAGCGGCCGCATGCCGACCACCAGTCAGTTGATCCGCAAGGGGCGCAAGGTCCCGAAGAAGAAGCTTGCGACACCGGGCCTGAAGTCCGGAAAGGGGCGCAAGAAGAAGGTTGCCGCCCCGCAGCGTCGCGGCGTCTGCACGCGCGTGTACACGGTCACCCCGAAGAAGCCGAACTCGGCACTTCGCAAGGTCGCCCGTGTCCGCCTGACCAACGGCATGGAGGTCGGCGCCTACATCCCCGGCGAGGGCCACAACCTGCAGGAGCACTCGGTCGTGCTCGTGCGTGGCGGCCGCGTCAAGGATCTGCCGGGCTTCCGGTACAAGGTGATCCGCGGAACGCTTGACGCCGCCGGCGTCGGCGACCGCAAGAAGGCGCGCTCGCAGTACGGCGTGAAGGCGAAGTAGCCGATGCCCCGTCGCGCAGCCGCCCAGGTCCGAAAGATCGATCCGGACCCGATCAACCGCAACCGCCTCGTCTCCCAGGTCATCAACAAGGTGATGGAGGACGGCAAGAAGTCCACCGCAGAGCGGATCGTCTACGACGCGCTGGCGATCGTCGGTGAGCGCTCGGGCAAGGACCCGATCGAGCAGCTGGAGGCGGCGATCAAGACGTTGACCCCGACGCTCGAGGTTCGCTCCCGTCGCGTCGGCGGCGCCACCTATCAGGTTCCCGTCGAGGTGCCGGCGCGCCGCGCGCGGACGCTCGCGGTCCGTTGGCTGATCCAGTTCTCGCGTGCGCGGCGTGAGCGCACGATGGCTCAGAAGCTCGCCAACGAGCTGCTGGACGCGATCCAACAGCAGGGCAACGCCTACAAGCGCAAGGACGACGTCTACCGGATGGCGGTTGCCAACCGGGCGTTCGCCCACTATCGCTGGTAGCGCCCGCTGTTACCTCGCACGGCGCACGGCGCCCCTGCGGCGTCACCCAATCGCGCAGAAGCACATCCCTTGAGCTTCACGGCGTTGTTGCGATCCTTGTCCTGAGCCGACGTTCCGACGTCCGGCGCGGATAGCAGATGAGACGCTGAGGCCGATCACTCGTGCCCGCCTTCGGGGCGAGTCGCAAGGGTCCAGCGAGAGAAGTAAAACGCGAGGGCTGACCACCGCACGGGACCGGGGGCTGCGGCAGCACAACCCTCGCGTTTGGTTAATGTACCGTCGGGCCCACTCTCAAACATCGGGTTTGGGCCAGACGGTCAGGAACCGGACGTTTCGCCCCCCGGAGCCCCCCGAGTGGGGGTCCGCAAGCGGACAGCGACGCCGGTCGCGAGCATTGCCGCGGCAGCGATCAGGAGCAGGATCGCGCCGAGCGTCTCGAGATACAGCGCCGACCCGGCGACCGTCCGTGCGTTGCGCAGCCCGGTCGCCGCCGTGCCGAGCAGCCCGCTGCGATGGATTTCGGGCAGGTCGCCCACCAGCGCGATCGCGAGCGCCGCCAGTCCGAGCAGCGCGAGCGCCGCCGTGACCGCGGCGTCGAGCCGGTCGCCGCGTCCCAGCGCCCATGCGAGCACGATCGCGAGCACCGCGACCGGCAACAGCGCGTAGGAGTGATGGTCCCCGGCCGAGACCGTCCGCACGACGATCTCGCTGTCGCCGGCGCGGACCTGGAACAACGGCTCAAACTCGGCGATCACGAGCATCAGAGCGCCCACCAGAACGGTCGCCTGGATCGCCCGTAACCAGCGCCCCGAGCGCCTGGCGTAAGGTCCGTCCGAGGGCGGTTCGGAGGCCTTTGAGGGCCCCCCGGGCCTGCTATATTCGACGTCCGCCTCGGGTCGGGACGCGTTCATCTGCGCCAGTGCCCGGACGCGGAGAATCCAGCCATGGAGACGCCGAACATCTAGTCCACGCCCGGAGCCGACAGCCGCGTCGTGATCGGGGCCCCGTTGGGGCCTTTTTCATGCCCGCGCTGAGGACCGAAACGCCCGCCAGCCCCACCACGAACCCTCACACCCATGCCACGCACGTTCACGCTCGAGAAGACTCGCAACATCGGAATCATGGCGCACATCGACGCCGGCAAGACGACGACGACCGAGCGCATCCTTTATTACACCGGCCGCACCTACAAGATCGGCGAGGTGCACGAGGGTGCCGCGGTGATGGACTGGATGGAGCAGGAGCAGGAGCGAGGGATCACGATCACCTCGGCGGCGACGACCTGCACCTGGAACGACTCCCGGATCAACATCATCGACACCCCGGGCCACGTGGACTTCACCGTCGAGGTGGAGCGTTCGCTGCGGGTGCTCGACGGTGCGATCGCGCTGTTTGACTCGGTCGCCGGCGTCGAGCCCCAGTCCGAGACGGTCTGGCGCCAAGCGGACAAGTACCACGTGCCGCGGATCGCGTACATCAACAAGATGGATCGCATCGGCGCCGACTTCGAGCGTGGCGTGCAGACGATGGTCGATCGTCTCGGCGCGCATCCGGTGCCGATCCAGCTGCCGATCGGGGCCGAGGGCGACTTCTCCGGAATCGTCGATCTCGTCGAGAACGTCGCGATCATCTACAAGGACGAGCTCGGTAAGGAGCAGGAGGTCACCGAGATCCCGGCTGACATGGCCGACGCCGCCGCCGCCGCCCGCGAGCATCTGCTCGAAGAGGTCTCCCAATACGACGACGAGCTGCTCGAGATGATCCTCGAGGACCAGGAGGTCCCGGTCGCGCGTCTGAAGGCCGCGATCCGCACGGCGACGCTGCAGATCGCGCTGACGCCGGTGCTCTGCGGCTCGAGCTTCAAGAACAAAGGCGTTCAGCCGCTGCTCGACGCGGTGCTGGACTACCTGCCGAGCCCGCTCGACGTTCCCGCGGTGCAGGGCCTGGAGCCCGAGAAGGGATCTGACAACGGAGGCGTCCCGGCCCACCGCGACGCCTCCGACGATGAGCCGTTCGCGGCACTCGCGTTCAAGATCATGGCCGACCCCTACGTCGGCAAGCTCACCTACTTCCGTGTCTACTCCGGCAAGCTCGCCGCCGGCTCGCGCGTGCTGAACGTGTCCACCGGCCGCACCGAGCGGATCGGGCGGCTGCTGATGATGCACGCCAACGAGCGCGAGGAGCTGCAGGAGGTCTACGCGGGCGACATCGCCGCGGGCGTCGGCATCAAAAAGGTCACGACCGGCGATACGCTGGCCGCGCCCGACAAGCCAATCAAGCTCGAGATGATCACCTTCCCCGAGCCGGTGATCAAGGTGGCGATCGAGCCCAAGACGAAGGTTGATCAGGAGAAGATGTCGGTCGCCCTCGGTCGCTTGGCCGAGGAGGATCCGACCTTCCAGGTGCAGACCAACGAGGAGACCGGTCAGACCGAGATCTCCGGCATGGGTGAGCTGCACCTCGAGATCCTCGTCGACCGGATGATGCGCGAGTTCAAGGTCGACGCCAACGTCGGGCGCCCGCAGGTCTCCTATCGGGAGACGATCCGCGGCACCGCGCAGAAGGTCGAAGGCCGCCTCGTGCGCCAGACCGGAGGCTCCGGTCAGTACGGCATCGTCTACATCGACATCGAGCCGGCTCCAGGCGAGGGCTTTGACTTCGTCAACAAGGTCAAGGGCGGCTCGGTGCCGACCGAGTTCATCCCCGCGGTCGAGAAGGGCATCGAGGACGCGATGGCCAACGGCCCCCGGATGGGCTACCCCGTGGTCGACGTGCGGATCACGCTGACCGACGGCAAGTCCCACGACACCGACTCTTCGGAGATCGCATTCCGCGTCGCCGGCTCGCTGGCCGCCAAGGCAGCGCTTCAGCGCGCCAAGCCGGTGCTGCTGGAGCCGATCTTCGCGGTCGAGGTGGTCACGCCCGAGGAGTTCATGGGCGACGTGATCGGCGACCTCAACCGCCGGCGCGGCCACATCTCGGGGATGGAGCAGCGCGGCAACGCGCAGGTCATCTCCGCGCAT
The DNA here is from genome assembly GCA_963714245.1 of uncultured Solirubrobacteraceae bacterium. Lineage (GTDB taxonomy): Bacteria > Actinomycetota > Thermoleophilia > Solirubrobacterales > Solirubrobacteraceae > Palsa-465. The sequence goes on from CAVQNR010000006.1 coordinate 93,953, forward strand.
GTTCCGCTCGCCGAGATGTTCGGCTACGCGACCGACGTGCGCTCCAATACGCAGGGACGCGCGACGTACACGATGCAGTTCGATCGCTACGAAGAGGTGCCTTCTAACATCGCCGACAAGCTCGGCGGAGAGCAGGAAGCCGCCTGACGCGATCGCAGCACCCCCGGCTAGCAGCTATGCCGGACGGAAAACTAATACCCTGGATGGGTTCGTCCATTTCGGGCGAGCGAAACATCAGAAAGCAAGAAGGGAAGAGCCACAGTGGCGAAGGCCAGTTTTGAGCGCAGCAAGCCCCACGTGAACGTCGGCACCATCGGTCACATCGACCATGGCAAGACGACGCTGACCGCGGCCATCACCAAGGTGCTCCACGACAAGTACGGAGACGGGACCGAGGTGCGGTCGTTCGATTCGATCGACAACGCGCCGGAGGAGAAGGCCCGCGGGATAACGATCGCCACCTCGCACGTCGAGTACGAGACGGCGAATCGTCACTACGCCCACGTTGACTGCCCCGGGCATGCCGACTACGTCAAGAACATGATCACCGGCGCCGCGCAGATGGACGGCGCGATCCTGGTCGTGTCCGCCGCCGACGGCGCGATGCCCCAGACGCGTGAGCACATCCTGCTCGCCCGTCAGGTCGGCGTGCCGTACATCGTCGTGTTCCTGAACAAGGCCGACATGGTCGATGACCCCGAGCTCCTCGAGCTCGTCGAGGTCGAGATCCGCGAACTGCTGTCGGAGTACGAGTTCCCGGGCGACGACATCCCGTTCGTGATCGGCTCCGCGCTGAAGGCGCTCGAGGGCGACGAGGAGCACGAGGCCAAGATCCTCGAGCTCGCCGAGGCGCTGGACACCTACATCCCGGAGCCCGTCCGCGACCTGGACAAGCCGTTCCTGATGCCGGTCGAGGACGTGTTCTCGATCACCGGCCGCGGCACGGTCGCGACCGGCCGGATCGAGTCCGGCGTGATCAAGGTCGGCGAGACCGTCGAGATCGTCGGCATCAACCCGACCACCTCGACGGTCGTCACCGGCGTCGAGATGTTCAAGAAGAACCTCGATCAGGGACAGGCGGGCGACAACGCCGGCTGCCTGCTCCGCGGCACCAAGCGCGAGGACATCGAGCGCGGCCAGGTGCTGTGCAAGCCGGGGTCGATCACCCCGCACACGAAGTTCAGGGCCGAGGTCTACGTCCTCAAGAAGGAGGAGGGCGGCCGTCACACGCCGTTCTTCACCGGCTACCGGCCCCAGTTCTACTTCCGCACGACCGACGTCACGGGCGTCGCCAACCTGCCTGAGGGCACGGAAATGGTGATGCCGGGTGACAACGTCCAGATGGAGATCGAGCTGATCCAGCCGATCGCCATGGACCAGGGTCTTCGGTTCGCGATCCGCGAGGGTGGCCGCACGGTCGGCTCCGGCGTCGTGACCGAGATCATCCAGTAGCGCATTCGCCGTACGGGCGGTTGGGCCATCGGCCCGCCGCCCGGGTTCATTCAAGACACGTCAGATACGAAAGTTGGGGCGAGTCCCCGGAGCCCGGCAGGTTCGGGCGAGCGGGACTCGTTTCATTGAGAAGAAACAACTCGTGGCAACAATCGCTCAGAACAAGATCAGGATCCGCCTGAAGTCCTACGACCACACGGCGATCGAGACGGCGGCGAAGGAGATCGTCGAGACGGCGACGCGCACCGGCGCGAGCGTCTCCGGTCCCGTGCCGCTGCCCACCGAGAAGAACGTGTACTGCGTGATCCGTTCGCCGTTCAAGGACAAGGATTCGCGCGAGCACTTCGAGATCCGCACCCATAAGCGGCTGATCGACATCCATCAGCCGACGCCCAAGACGGTCGATTCGCTGCAGCGCTTGGACCACCTCCCGGCCGGCGTCGACATCGAGATCAGGCTGGCGTCGTAGTCCGATGTCCGCGATCCTCGCCAAGAAGCTTGGGATGACTCAGCGGTTCCTCGACAACGGCCGCGTCGAGCGCGTCACGGTGCTCGAGGCCGGTCCGTGCCCCGTGACCGGGATCCGCACGCTGGACCGCGACGGCTACGAGGCCGTCCAGCTCGCGTTCGGCGCCTGCAAGGAGAAGTCGCTGACCAAGCCCGAGCTCGGGCACCTCAAGAAGGCCGACGCCTCCGCCCACCGCCACGTGCGCGAGTTCCGCGACGAGGCCGGCGAGCTGCTCGTCGGCGAGACCGTCACGGTCGACTCGTTCGCGGTCGGCGACAAGGTCAAGATCTCCGGAAAGTCGAAGGGCAAGGGCTTCGCCGGCACGATCAAGCGCCACAACTTCTCCTCGGGCCCCAAGAGCCACGGCTCCCACAACGTCCGCGCGCCCGGATCGATCGGCGCCTCCGCCTGGCCGGCGCGCGTACAGAAGGGCATCCGTGGCCCGGGTCGGATGGGCGGCAAGCGCGTCACCCAGCGCGGGCTTGAGATCGTCGAGATCCTCGCACCGCGCAATCTGATGCTGGTCCGCGGCGCGGTGCCCGGGCCGACCGGCTCGACCGTGGAGGTGCGGACCGATGGCTAGCACCGCACCCAAGCTCAGCGGCGGTACGCAGACGCTCGACGACGCCGCGTTCGGCGCCGCGTTCAACATGTCGCTGGTGCACGAGACCGTGCGCGCCGAGCTCAACGCCCGCCGCCGGGGAACCGCCTCGACCAAGACCCGCGGACAGGTCTCCGGAGGCGGCGCCAAGCCATGGCGCCAGAAGGGCACCGGCCGTGCCCGCGCCGGTTCCTCGCGCTCGCCGATCTGGACCGGCGGCGGCACCGTGTTCGGCCCGAGCCCGCGCCACTACACCGTCAAGGTCAACCGCAAGGCACGCCGCGCGGCACTGGCGAGCGCGCTGTCGGCGCACGCCCAGCGCGGCTCGATCGCGGTGTTCGACGCCGTCAAGAGCTTCGACGCGCCATCGACCGGCGATGCCGCCGAGCTGCTGTCGGAGTGGGGTGCCGCATTCCCCGCGCTGGTGCTGCTCACCGACGACGAGGCCAACGCCGGCCTGTCGTTCCGCAACCTCGCGCGCGTCGATGTGATGCCCGCACTGGAGGCGGGTGTCGCCGACGTGGTCGGCGCCGCGTCGCTGCTCGTCTCCGAGGCCGCGCTGCCGACCCTGGTCGGGCGTGCGACCGGGGCGGGGGCCGCAACCGAGGATCCCAAGGAGGCGTGATGGAACCCAGCCAGGTGATCATCCGCCCCGTCGTCTCTGAGAAGACCTACGTGCTCGCCGAGGCCGGCAAGTACACCTTCCGCGTGCACGACAACGCGCACAAGACTCAGATCCGCCAGGCGGTCGAGCAGCTGTTCGACGTCAAGGTGGTCGAGGTCCGGACCGCGACGGTCAAATCAAAGCCCAAGCGCCGCGGCCAGACCGCCGGTCGCACCCGCCACTGGAAGAAGGCGATCGTTCAGGTCCGCGAGGGCGACACGATCCCGATCTTCCAGGCGTTCGAGACCGGGGAGTAGCGATGCCGATCCGCAAGCCAAAGCCGACCTCTCCGGGACGCCGGTTTGTCTCCTATCCGGACTTCGCCGAGATCACGCGCGACGAGCCGGAGAAGTCGCTCGTCGAAGGCCTGACGAAGTCGGGTGGGCGCAACGCCCGCGGCCGCAAGACCGCCCGCCACCGCGGCGGCGGCGCCAAGCGGCTGTACCGCAGGATCGACTTCAAGCGCCGCAAGGATGGCGTGCCGGCGAAGGTCGCGCACATCGAGTACGACCCGAACCGCTCCTCCTACATCGCGCTGCTGCACTACGCCGACGGCGAGAAGCGCTACATCCTCGCGCCCGCGCGGCTGCAGGTCGGCGCGACGGTCGAGTCGGGCGAGCGCGTCGACATCCGTGTCGGCAACGCGCTGCCGCTCGCGAACATGCCTCCGGGCACGATCGTCCACAACGTCGAGCTGACCCCGGGCCGCGGCGGCCAGATGGCGCGGTCGGCCGGCACCGGCGTGCAGCTGCTGGCCAAGGACGGGGACTACGTGACGCTGCGACTGCCGTCGGGCGAGATGCGGATGGTCCGGGCCGAGTGCCGCGCGACCGTCGGCACGATCGGCAACTCCGATCACCAGAACGTCAAGATCGGCAAGGCGGGCCGCAAGCGTCACATGGGCGTGCGCCCGCAGACGCGCGGCACCGCGATGAACCCGGTCGACCACCCGCACGGCGGCGGCGAGGGCTCCACCACGCCCGGCCGGCATCCGGTCACCCCGTGGGGCGTGCCGACGCTCGGCTATCGCACCCGCAAGAAGGGCAAGAAATCCGATCAGTACATCGTGCGCGGACGCAGAAGGGGTAAGAAGCGATGAGTCGCTCCAGCAAGAAGGGGCCGTTCGTTGACGAGCGGCTGATCGGCCGCATCGAGGCGATGAACGCCTCCGGCGAGAAGCGGATGCTGCGCACCTGGTCGCGGACCTCGACGATCTTCCCGGAGATGGTCGGGCACACGATCGCCGTCCATGACGGGCGCAGGCACGTGCCGGTGTTCATCTCGGAGTCGATGGTCGGCCACAAGCTCGGGGAGTTCGCGCCGACGCGGCTGTACCGCGGGCACGCGGGAACGGGTAAGCGGCGATGAGCGAAGAGCCCGACAAGGATCGTGAGCAGGAGGCCGACGCGGTCTCCGAGAAAGCTGCGACGGACGCCGACGCCGCGTCCGGAAGCGCTGACGTGCCTGCTGCCGATGACGCTGTAGAGGCCCCGCGACCGGACGCGGAGCCGGCGGCCGACTCCGCGCCGGAGCCCGTCGCCGAGGCGGAAGAGGAGAGCGACGACGCCGAGGAGCCCGAGGCGGCTGCCGAGGACGACGACGCCGAGGAGCCCGAGGCGGCTGCCGAGGACGACGACGCTGAGGACGACGAGGACTCCGACGACGACGAGGACGATCAGGGGACCGAGACCGAGACCGAGGCCGAGGCTGCGGCGCCCGCTCCGTCGACGCCCACGCGGTCACGCCGGCGCGGCGGTCAGCGCGACCCGAGCCTGCCGGCGCCGGTGGTACGGGCGCAGGCCAAGTTCGTGCGATCCTCGGCCCGCAAGGCGCGGCTCGTGTGTGACCAGTTTCGCGGCAAGTCGGTCGTCGATGCGCGAGCTATCCTCGCTGTCACGCCGCGGGCGATCGGACGCGACTGGAGCAAGTTGCTTGAGTCGGCAATCGCGAACGCCGAGCACAACCACGAGCTCGTCGGCGAGGACCTGTACGTCAAGGCGGTGCACGCCGACGAGGGACCGACGATCAAGCGCTTTCAGCCGCGTGCGAAGGGTCGCGCGACGCGGATTCGCAAGCGCACGAGCCATCTGACGATCTTGCTTGAGCAGAAGGACTGACAGACAACGCCATGGGTCAAAAAGTTCATCCCGAATCACTGCGCGTGGGCTACATCCACGACTGGAAGTCCAACTGGTTCAACGAGAAGCACTTCGCTGACTACCTGCACGAGGACACGCTGATCCGCGAGCACATCGTCGGGCGGCTCTCGCACGCCGGCCTGTCGGACATCACGATCCGCAAGAACGCGACCGAGGTGGAGATCAACATCCACACCGCGCGGCCGGGCATCGTGATCGGCAAGTCAGGCTCGGAGGTCGACGCGCTGCGGCGCAACCTGCACGAGCTGACCGGCAAGCAGGTCAAGGTCAACATCCTCGAGATCAAGCGTCCCGAGCTCGACGCCCGGCTGGTCGCCCAGTCGATCGCCGAGCAGCTGCAGAACCGGGTCGCGTTCCGTCGCGCGATGAAGCGCGCGCTGACCAGCGCGATGCGGTCGGGCGCCAAGGGCGTCAAGGTCCAGGTTTCCGGCCGGCTCGGTGGCGCCGAGATGGCGCGCCGCGAGGGCTACTCCGACGGTCGCGTACCGCTGCACACGCTGCGCGCCGACATCGACTACGGCTTCCACGAGGCCCGCACGACGTTTGGCCGCATCGGCGTCAAGTGCTGGATCAACAAGGGCGAGATCATGCCCGAGGGCTACACCGGCACCGATCTGACGGTCATGGACGAGCCCGCTCCGCCGGCTGGCGGAGGCGACCGATCCGGCCGCGACGGACGCAACCGCGACGGCCGTGGCCGCGACGGTCGCGGTCGCGGTGGTCAGGGCGGCCGTGGTCGCGGTGGCCAGGGTGGCGGCGGCGGCGGGGGCGGTGGTGGTGGTCGCGGCGGCTTTGGCGGTGGTGGCCAGGGCGGCGGTGGTCGCGGCGGTCAGGGTGGCGGCGGCGGCGGTCGCGGCGGCTTTGGCGGTGGTGGCCAGGGTGGCGGCGGCGGTCGTGGTGGCTTTGGCGGTGGCGGCGGTGGCCGCGGCGGTCAGGGTGGCGGCGGCGGCGGTCGTGGCGGCTATGGCGGCGGCGGTGGCGGCGGTGCTCGCGGCGGTCAGGGTGGCGGCGGCGGTCGCGGCCCGGGCGGCGGTGGGCGTGGTGGCCAGGGTGGCGGCGGACGCGGTCCGCGCCCGAGTGGCGGCGGCACCGGCCCGAGCGCAGGCGGAGGTGCTCGCTGATGCTGTCGCCCAAGCGCGTCAAGCATCGCAAGCAGCATCGCGGCCGCAGGGCCGGGCTGTCGCGCGGGCAGGTCAAGGTCCAGTTCGGCGAGTACGGGCTGAAGTCGATGGACGCGGGTTGGCTCACCAACCGCCAGATCGAGGCCGCCCGAATCGCGATGACCCGCAAGATCAAGCGCGGCGGCAAGGTCTGGATCAATGTCTATCCCGACAAGCCCTACACGAAGAAGCCCGCCGAGACCCGCATGGGCTCCGGCAAGGGCTCGCCCGAAGGCTGGGTCGCGGTGGTCAAGCCCGGCCGCGTGATGTTCGAGTTGGCCGGGGTCCCCGAGGACCTCGCCCGTGAGGCAATGCGCCTGGCTGGGCACAAGCTGCCGGTGCGGACCAAGTTCGTGATGCGAGAGGACGCCTGATGACCCGCGCCGCAGACCTGCGCGACTACTCCGAGGTGGAGCTCGCCGAGCACATCGACACCGCTCGCAAGGAGCTGTTCGGGCTCCGCTTTCAACACGCCACCGGCGAGCTGGACAACACCGCCAGCCTGCGGCGCGCCAAGCGCGAGATCGCGCGGGCGCTGACGGTGGCAAGACAACGTGACATCGACGCTGAGTAACGAGATGGCTGAATCCGAGGACACGACAATCGAACAGACGACACCTGACGCCGAGCCCACCGAGGCCGCGGCGGAGGCCGTCGACCAGAGCGCCGCCCAGGCGAGCGCCGACGACGCCGTCGAGGCGTCCGCACCCGCCGAGCCGCAAGAGCGGCTGGCGCCGAGGGAGCGTCGCGCCCGCGAACGCGCCGGGAAGGCCGCCAAGGCGCGCCAGCGCGGACCGGTGAGCGCGACCGAGCGCCAAGCCGAACGGGACACGCGCCGCGCGGCCAAGGCGACCGAACGCCGCGCGGGCCGCGCGAAGGCGGCCGCCAAGGCGAAGGCCTCGGCACACGAGACCGCCGCGACGCCGCCGCGCGAGCATGTCGCCGGGACCCAGAAGGTCCGCCAAGGCGTGGTCGTCTCCGATAAGGCCGACAAGACGATCACCGTGCGGATCAACCTCGCGCGTCGCCACCGCCGCTATCAGAAGATCGTCCGCACCTCGCAGACGCTGCACGCCCATGACGAGTCAAACGACGCGCACATCGGCGACACCGTCACCGTGCGCGAGGCCCGCCCGCTGTCGCGCACCAAGCGCTGGCGGCTGGTCGGAGTCGTGGAGCGGGCGAAGTGATCCAGAACGAGACCCGGCTGCGGGTCGCCGACAACTCCGGCGCCCGCGAGATCCTCGTGATCCGCGTCCGCGGCGGCTCCCGGCGCCGTTACGCCGGCGTCGGCGACACGATCACCGCCACCGTCAAGTCCGCCAACCCGCAGGGGGCGGTCAAGAAGGGCGAGGTCGTGACCGCGGTCGTGGTGCGCACGAAGAAGTCATATGGCCGCGACGACGGCACCTACATCGGCTTCGATGAGAACGCCGCGGTGCTGATCGACGCGCAGAACAACCCGCGCGGCACTCGCATCTTCGGGCCGGTCGCGCGCGAGCTGCGCGAGCGCAACTTCATGAAGATCGTCTCGCTGGCCCCGGAGGTGCTCTGATGCCCGCACGGATTCGCAGCGACGACCAGGTGATCGTGATCGGCGGTAAGGACCGCGGCAAGCGCGGCAAGGTCCTGCGCGTCGATCCCAAGAAGGACAAGGTCTTCGTCGAGGGCCTGAATATGATCAAGCGACACCAGCGTCCGCAGCAGACCGCATCCGGTCAGACCGCGGGCGGGGTGATCGAACGTGAGGGCCCGATCCACGTGTCGAACGTGATGCTGATCGACCCCTCCGACGACAAGCCGACCCGAGTTCGGATCGAGGTCGTTGACGGAAAGCGCCTGCGCGTCGCCAAGCGCTCAGGACAGAGATTGGATTAGGACGATGGCTCAAGCACGACTGAAGACGCGATACCTGGATGAGATCCGCCCCCGGCTGGTGGAGCGGTTCGGCTACTCGAGCGTGATGCAGGCGCCGAAGATCTCGAAGATCACCGTCAACATGGGTTGCGGCGACGCCAAGCAGGACTCCAAGGTGCTCGAGGCGGCGACCGACCAGCTGCGGACGATCACCGGTCAGCAGCCGAGCATCCGTCGCGCGCGCAAGTCGATCGCCCAGTTCAAGCTGCGTGAGGGGATGGCTGTCGGCGTCGCGGTGACGCTGCGCGGCGATCGCTCCTACGAGTTCCTGGACCGGCTGATGTCGATCGCGATCCCGCGGATCCGTGACTTCCGCGGCCTGAACCCGCGCGCGTTCGACGGCCGCGGCAACTACACGATGGGCATCCGCGAGCAGATCATCTTCCCCGAGATCGACTACGACGAGATCGACCAGGTGCGTGGCCTGGACGTCACGATCACGACCAACGGCGTCTCCGACGTGGAGTCGTTCGCGTTGCTCGAGGCACTCGGGATGCCGTTCTCCAAGGACGGTCGCAACCCGGCGACCGTGACCACACAGGCGTAGAGGAGCACAGTGGCCAAGCTTTCACAGCGTATCCGCCAGCAGCGGACACCCAAGTACAAGACCAGGGGCTACACCCGCTGCCGGCGCTGCGGCCGTGCCCGTGCGGTGTATCGCAAGTTCGGCGTCTGCCGGATCTGCCTACGCGAGCTCGCCCACAACGGCTATGTCCCCGGCATGACGAAGTCGAGCTGGTGACGCGATGTCGATGACCGATCCAGTCGCCGACTTCCTCACGCGGCTGCGTAACGCCGCGCGCGCCCAGCACCAGGACGTGACGCTCCCGTCGAGCCGGCTCAAGCGCGAGCTCGCCCGGATCCTGTCCGAGCAGGGCTACATCGACGGCTACGACGTCCAGGTGCCGGCCGGCGACCAGCCCGGTGAAGAGCTGACGGTCACGCTGAAGTACACGGCGGACCGCAAGCCGGTGATCTCCGGGATGCAGCGAGTCTCGCGTCCCGGGCAGCGCACGTACGTCGATCACAACCACATCCCGCGTATCCAGGGCGGGATGGGAACGGCGATCATCTCGACCTCGAAGGGGATCATGACCGGCCACGAGGCCCGCCAGGCGGGCATCGGCGGCGAGGTCGTGGCCAAGGTCTGGTAGGAGCGAGTACCCAGATGTCACGAATCGGCAGACAACCAATCTCCGTGCCCGCGGGTGTGACGATCGCGATCGAGCCCGAGCGCGTGATCGTCAACGGCCCCAAGGGCGAGCTGACCGAGCGGATCAGCCGCGCGATGATCGTCGAGCAGTCCGACGACACCGTCACCGTCAACCGACCGACCGACCGCGGCGAGCACCGCGCGCTGCACGGGCTGACCCGCACGCTGATCGCGAACATGGTCACGGGCGTGACCGACGGTTTCGAGAAGCGCCTTGAGATCCAGGGCGTCGGCTATCGCGCGCAGCTCAAGGGTCGTGACCTCGAGCTCGCGCTCGGCTACTCGCACCCGGTCTCGATCAAGGCGCCCGAGGGGATCGACTTCGAGGTGCCACAGCCGACCCGGATCACGGTTCGCGGCGCCTCCAAGCAGCAGGTCGGCGAGATCGCCGCGATCATTCGCAAGCAGCGCAAGCCCGAGCCCTACAAGGGCAAGGGGATTCGCTACGAGGGCGAGTACGTCGCCCGGAAGGTTGGTAAGCGCGCATGACCGTCAAGACCAAGCCCGCGGCGCGCCTGCGCCGTCGCCGCCGCGTCCGCGCGAAGGTGCGCGGCACCGCGGTGCGCCCGCGGATCTCCGTGTTTCGCTCCAACCGCGGCATCTCCGCGCAGCTGATCGACGACGATGCCCGGCTGACGCTGACCGCCGTCAACTGGACCGAGCCCGAGCTGCGCTCGCTCAAACCGCTCGACCAAGCCCACAAGGCGGGCGAGCTGCTCGCTCAGCGTGCGAAGACCGCGGGCGTCGAGTCCGCGGTGTTCGACCGCGGCGGCTACAAGTACCACGGACGCGTCCAAGCACTGGCCGAGGGCGCCCGCGAGGGCGGCCTGACCGTCTAGCAGACCCGCGGCGCCAACCTCAGACCAACACTCTCCCCGCTACCCTCCGAGACTTCAGATGGCAAAAGATCGCACAGTTTCAGCGCAGGGCCTGGACCTCCAGGAGCGCGTGGTCGAGATCAACCGCGTCGCCAAGGTCGTCAAGGGCGGCCGCCGCTTCTCGTTCACGGCGCTGGTCGTCGTCGGCGACGAGCGCGACGTGGTCGGGATCGGCTACGGCAAGGCCAACGAGGTCCCGGTGGCGATCCAGAAGGGCGTCGAGCGGGCCAAGAAGAACCTCTACCGCGTCCCCAAGCACGGGCAGACGATCACCCACCAGACGACCGGCGTCTTCGGCGCCGGCCGGGTGTTCCTCAAGCCGGCCTCGCCCGGTACCGGCGTGATCGCCGGCGGCGGCGTGCGCGCGGTGCTCGAGCTCGCCGGGATCCACGACATCCTCTCCAAGAGCCTTGGCTCCCAGAACCCGATCAACCTCGTCAAGGCGACGATGGCCGGGCTTGAGTCGCTGCGTACCCCCGACGAGGTCGCCGAGCTGCGCGGGCTGTCGATCAACGCTGTCCTCGGTCTCACCGAGAAGCCCGACGAGGGCGAACATCTCGAGGCCGAGACCGAAGTGGTCGCGGCGCCTGACACCGCGGGTGTCTCGTGAGCCTCAGGGTGACCCAGCGCAAGTCGCGCAACGGGTGCGACAAGCGCCAGCGCGACACGCTGCGCTCGCTTGGCCTGCGCCGGATCGGCCAGACCGTTGAACTCTCGGATACCCCGCAGGCGCGGGGGATGATCCACAAGGTCCGTCATCTCGTGGAGGTCCAGGAGTCATGAGCACCGGTTCCTCTCCCGATCCGTCGCAGGCGCCGGAGCGCGTCGGGCTGCACAACCTGTCGCCCGCCCCGGGCTCGCGCAAGTCGCGCAAGCGGGTCGGCCGCGGCGAGGGCTCGGGCACCGGTAAGACCGCCGGTCGTGGCCAGAAGGGCTACGGCTCGCGCTCGGGCGCCAAGGACCGCGCCCGGTTCGAGGGTGGCCAGATGCCGATCCATATGCGGATGCGCAAGCTGCGCGGCCCGAACATGAAGAAGTCGATGCCGTTTGAGCCGTTCCGCACGCGGACCCAGCCGGTCAACCTGAGCGACCTCGAGCGCCGCTTTGACGTCGGCGCTTCGGTCACGCCCGAGACGCTGCGGGCCGCGGGTGTCGCGACCCGCCGCGACATTCCGGTCAAGGTGCTCGGCAATGGCGAGATCTCGAAGGCGCTGACCGTTGCGGCGCACGGCTTCTCCAAGTCCGCCAGGGAGGCCATCGAGGCCGCCGGCGGCACCTGTCAGCTGATCGACGCCTGAGGCTTTCGCCGCGATGATCGGCACGATCCTTGGAGCGTTCAGGGTCGCGGAGATCCGCAACAAGATCCTGTTCACGGCGGCGGTCCTGGCGCTGTACCGGCTCGGGACCTACATTCCGGCGCCGGGGATCAACGCGTCGGCGATCAAGGCGATCTCCAACCAGCTGGGCGGCAACAGCGTCCTGGGACTGCTCAACCTGTTCTCGGGCGGATCGCTCGGGCGGCTGGCGATCTTCGCGCTGGGGATCATGCCGTACATCACCGCGTCGATCATCCTGCAGATCCTGCAGGTCGCGGTGCCGTCGCTGGAGCGGCTCTCCAAGGAGGGCGAGGTCGGCCAGCAGCGGATCACCCAGTACACGCGGTACCTGACGGTCGCGCTCGCGTTCGCGCAGTCGATCGGCGAGGTGTTCCTGTTCCGCAGCTTCCAGAGCCAGGCGAACGTGACGCTGATCTCCAACTTCACGCTCCCGAAGGTGTTCCTGATCGTGATCACGCTGACGGCCGGGACGATGCTGCTGATGTGGATGGGCGAGCTGATCACCCAACGGGGGATCGGCAACGGCATCTCGCTGCTGATCTTCGCCTCGATCGTGTCCCGGATCCCGAGCGGCCTGAACTCGTGGTGGACGAGCCCGAACCAGACCTTCAAGGTGATGATGCCGTTCATCGCGATCGGCGTCGTCGCGTCGATCGTGTTCGTGCAGGAGGGCCAGCGCCGGATCCCGATCCAGTACGCCAAGCGGGTGATCGGACGGCGGATGACCCAGGGCGGTCAGACGTATCTGCCGCTGCGGGTCAACATGGCCGGCGTGATCCCGGTGATCTTCGCCGCCTCGGTGATGGCGATCCCGCCGACGCTCGGCCAGCTGATCGGCAAGAACCGCAACGACTTCTGGACCCACATGGCGAACTTCTTCTCGCCCGGCGGCTGGCAGTACGTGGCGGGGGAGAGCCTGCTGATCCTCGTGTTCACCTACTTCTACACCGCGGTCACGTTCAACCCGGTCGACCAGGCAGACAATCTGCGAAAGGCGGGCGGGTTCATTCCCGGGGTCAGACCGGGGCGGCCGACGGCCGAGTTCCTGGATCGGATCCTCGCGCGGCTGACGTTCCCGGGCGCGATCTTCCTCGCGGTCGTCGCGGCGCTGCCGACGATCCTGATCTCACAGACAGGCGCGGGCTTCAACTTCGGCGGCACCTCGATCCTGATCGTAATCGGGGTCGCGCTGGACACGATGAAGCAGCTCGAGGCGCAGCTGATGATGCGCAACTACGAGGGCTTCTTGAAATAGCCGGCCGGCCCGGGCCGGTTGGAGGGTTACAGCATCTATAGGTGCGTAAGCCTCCACTTGCGGTCAGGTGAGTCGCAGCGGGCGCATCGCGGCGCGCGCCCGATACAGTGGTGAGCCTCCGATGGCGACCGAGCTCAATCTGATCCTGTTCGGGCCTCCGGGGGCCGGCAAGGGAACCCAGGCCGACCGGCTGAAGGCCGACTTCCAGCTGCCGTTCATCTCGACCGGCGACATGCTGCGCGCCAACGTCGCCGAGCAGACCGAGCTCGGCAAGCAGGCGAAGGGCTTCATGGACGCGGGCGACCTCGTGCCCGACGATCTGATCGTCGCGATGGCCGGGGAGCGGCTGAAACAGTCAGACGCCCAGGACGGGTTCATCCTCGACGGCTTTCCGCGCACGATCGAACAGGCCGAGGCGCTGGACGCGCAGCTGGCCGAGCTCAGCCGGCGCGTGACGGCGGCGCTGCTGATCGACGTGCCCGACGACGAGCTGATCCGCCGGCTGTCGGGTCGCCGAGTGTGCGTCAAGTCCGGCCACAACTACCACATCGAGTTCGATCCGCCCAAGCACGAGGGTGTCTGTGACCAGGACGGCTCGAGGCTGATCCAGCGCGATGACGACAAGCCCGACGTGATCCGCAACCGGCTCGTCGTCTACCACGACAAGACCAAGCCACTGGTCGACTACTACGACGCGCGCGGGTTGCTGCGGCGGATCGACGGGACCCGCGAGCCCGCCGATGTGCACGGCCACATCCGCGCCGTGATCGCGACGCTGCGCCTCGAAGAGGACGTCTGACGCAGCCACGCGGAGCGTCCTAATCTGAACCGCAGCATGATTGTGAAGAAGTCACCGGAGGAGATCGAGCGGATGGCCGCCGCCGGCGCGATCCTCGTCCGCACGATGAACCTGTTGCAGGGCAAGGTCCGGCCCGGGGTCACGACCGCCGAGCTCGACGCCGCCGCCGAGCGCTTCATTCGCTCGCAGGGGGCCACCCCGGCATTCAAGGGCTATCGCGGTTTCCCCGGTTCGATCTGCGCCTCGCCGAACGAGATGATCGTGCACGGCATCCCGGGCCGTTACAAGCTCAAGCGCGGCGACATCCTCTCGATCGACATCGGCGTCGTGTTCGATGGCTGGGTCGCGGACGCGGCGCGAACGTTCCCGGTCGGACCGATCAGCCCGGTCGCGCAGAAGCTGCTGCGGGTGACCGAGGAGTCGCTGATGATCGCGGTGCCCCAATGCGTCCTCGGCAATCACCTCGGCGACGTCGGCCACGCGATCCAGACCCACGTCGAGGCCGAGGGCCTGTCGATCGTGCGCTCGCTGGTGGGGCACGGGATCGGCCGCGAGATGCACGAGGATCCGCAGATCCCCAACTACGGCGCGCCCGGCTCGGGGGTCGAGCTCGAAGAGGGGATGGTGTTCGCGGTCGAGCCGATGGTGACCGCCGGCCGGCACGCGATCCGAGTCGCCGACGACCAGTGGTCGATCTTCTCCCAGGACGGGTCGCTGGCGGCTCATTTCGAGTTCACGATCGCCGTCACCAGCGACGGGCCGCGGGTGCTGACCCCGTGGCACGAGCCGTCCTCGGGCCGAGCTGCCGCCTGACGTTCTGCCGGTTTCGGCGGCGTCGAGCCCACGTCGAGTGCTAGCGGGCGCGTCGGACGGACAAATCGCCCGACGTTGCTAACATCCCTCGCTGCGGCCTCAGCGGGCCTTGAGACGCTGAAGCCGTCGCTTCGCCGGGGTAGCGGCGACCGCAACGGTCGCCAGAGCCACGGCGAGGAATCCACAGAAAGACTTCCAGCTAAAAGAGCGTGATTTCAGCGTGAAGGTACGTCCCTCGGTCAAGCCGATGTGCGAAAAGTGCAAGATCATCCGCCGCAATGGGCGGGTGCTCGTGATCTGCTCCAACCCCCGTCACAAGCAGCGGCAGGGGTAGGGCGATGGCGCGCATCTCCGGGATCAACATCCCCCTCAACAAGCGGGTCGAGATCGGCCTCACGTACATCTACGGGATCGGTCGCTCGACCTCCAACGAGCTGCTCGCAAAGACCGGGATCGAGCCCGACCGCAAGGTCCGCGACCTGACCGAGGCCGAGGTCGTCAAGCTCCGTGACCTGATCGACGCCGATGTGATCGTCGAGGGCGACCTGCGTCGTGAGCGCTCGCAGAGCATCAAGCGCCTGCAGGAGATCGGCTGCTACCGCGGCCTGCGCCATCGGCGCGGCCTGCCCGTCCGCGGCCAGAACACGAAGACCAACGCACGCACCCGCAAGGGCCCGAAGCGCCTGTCCGTGGCCGGCAAGAAGAAGGCGGGTAAGAAGTAATGCCCGCTCCTCGTCGTCCCCAGCGCGGCCGTCGGCGGGTTCGCAAGAACATCCCCGTCGGCCAGGCGCACATCAAGACCTCGTTCAACAACACGATCGTGTCGCTGACCGATCGTGAGGGCAACGTGATCGCGTGGGAGTCCGCCGGCGGCGCCGGCTTCAAGGGCTCGCGCAAGTCGACCCCGTTCGCCGCGCAGGTGACCGCCGACGCGGCCGCCCGCAAGGGGCTCGAGCACGGCCTGCAAAAGGTCGAGGTGTTCGTCAAGGGCCCCGGCTCGGGCCGCGAGACCGCGATCCGCTCGCTGCAGGCCGCGGGTCTCGAGGTCACCGGCGTGCGCGATGTCACCCCGCAGGCCCACAACGGCTGCCGTCCGCGCAAGCGCAGGAGGGTCTGAGCGATGGCTCGAGACACAGGTCCACAGTGCAAGCAGTGCCGGCGTGAGGGACAGAAGCTGTTTCTCAAGGGCGAGCGCTGCCTGACCGACAAGTGCGGCGTCGAGCGGCGGTCCTACCCGCCCGGCGACCACGGCCGTGGTCGTCAGAAGCAGTCCGAATACCGGGTCCAGCTGCGCGAGAAGCAGAAGGCCAAGCGCTACTACGGCGTGCTCGAGAGCCAGTTCCGGATCTACTACTCAAAGGCCTCGCGCCAGTCCGGCGTGACCGGCGAGAACCTGCTGCGGATGCTCGAGTGCCGCTTTGACAACGTGCTCGTTCGGCTCGGGTTCGCCGCCTCGCGGCGCCAGGCCCGCCAGCTGATCCTGCACGGCCACTGGACGGTCAACGGCCGCCGGGTGAACATCCCGAGCTATCAGCTGCGGGAGGGCGACGTGATCGCGATTCACCAGCGCTCGACCGCGGGCCAGGTGATCCAGGACGCGACCGAGCTGACCGGGCAGGTACCGGCGTGGCTGCAGGCCGACCACGAGTCGCTCACCGCGAAGGTGCTCCGCAAGCCGGAGCGGCGTGAGATTGCCGCGCCCGTGCAGGAGCAGCTGATCGTCGAGCTGTACTCCAAGTAACGAGTTTTCCAGCCGGGGGCCGCGAGGACCCGCCGGCGTTCGAAAACAGGGCCGCCCTCGGCGGCCCCCTCCAAAAACACGATGTTAGGAACGCGTGATGCTTGACTTCCAAGTCCCCCGAATCTCCGCCGAGTCGGCCGACGACACGCGCGGATCGTTCACGATCGAGCCGCTGGATCGGGGCTTCGGTTACACCTTCGGCAACTCGCTGCGGCGGGTGCTGCTGTCCTCGCTCGCCGGCGCGGCCGTGACCAGCGTTCGGATCGAGGGCGTCGCGCACGAGTTCTCGACGATCCAGGGTGTCAAGGAGGACGTCACCGACATCGTCCTGAACCTCAAGGGAGTCGTCTGCCGGATGCATTCCGACGCGACCGAGATCGAGGCGCCACTGGTCGTCACCGGCCCCGGGGACATCACCGCCAAGGACATCGACCTGCCCTCCGGCGTCGAGATCCTCAACCCCGACGCCCACATCGCGACGCTTGAGCGCAAGACCAAGCTCGAGGTGTACCTGACGATCGGACGCGGGCGCGGCTACCGGCCGGCCGAGGAGAACAAGTCGGCCGACCAGCCGATCGGCGTGATCCCGATCGACTCGATCTTCTCGCCGGTGCGGCGCGTCGCCTACAACGTCGAGCAGGCTCGTGTCGGCCAGAAGACCGACTTCGACAAGCTCACGCTCGACATCGAGACCGACGGGTCGATCGACCCGCAGGCGGCGCTGCGTGAGGCGGCCGAGATCCTGATCTCGCAGCTGGCGATCTTCACCGACGCCGACCGCGTGGTCGAGTTGCGCGACGTCAACGCCGCCGGGATGCTCGACCAGGGCGCGGTCAACGGCTCCGGCGGGACCGCCACGCGCGCCCCGAACGCGATGGACGACATCCTGATCGAGGAGCTCGAGCTCGGCGTCCGCTCCTACAACTGCCTCAAGCGCGCCGGGATCCAGACGGTCGGAGACCTGGTGTCCAAGACCGAGGGCGAGCTCAACGCGATTCCGAACTTCGGCAAGAAGTCGATCGACGAAGTGATCGAGACCCTGCACGCGCGGGGCCTGGCGCTCCGCAACGATTAATTCGGTCGATTTAGGGCTCACCTCCCGCCCCACCACCCCAGCTATTCTCTCCTGAACCTATGCGCCATCAGCGTCAGCGATACCAACTCAGCCGCTCGGCCTCGCACCGCAAGTCGCTGCTGATGAACCTCTCCAAGGAGGTCATCGAGCACGAGCGGATCAAGACGAGCGAAACCAAGGCCAAGGCGGTCAAGCCCGAGCTCGAGAAGCTGATCACGCTCGGCAAGCGCGGCGACCTGCACGCCCGTCGCCAGGCGCTGTCGGCGCTCGGCCAGGACAAGTTCGCGGTCTACAAGCTGTTTGAGGAGATCGCTCCACGCTACGAGCAGCGTCAGGGTGGCTACACCCGGATCCTGAAGCTTGGCCCGCGTCGGTCGGACTCGACCGAGATGGTCCTGCTCGAGCTCGTCTGAGCGCTCCGCCCACCCACCCCCCGCGGGCGGACGGCGCCGTCGCGCGGCTGCTGGTCGAATACGACGGGACCGAGTTCGCGGGCTGGGCGGCCCAGCCGGGCCTGCGCACGGTGCAGGGAGAGCTCGAGCGGGCGTTGGCGATCGCGCTGCGCGTCGAGCACGTGGCGCTGACGGTCGCGGGACGCACCGATGCCGGTGTGCACGCGTCTGGGCAGGTCGCCAGCTACGAGGGGCCGCCCGCGCTTGTACAGACGTTGAACGCGCTGCTGCCGTTCGATCTCGCGGTGCTCGACTGCGCGCCCGCGCCGGCCGGGTTCAACGCGCGCTTTGACGCGACCAGTCGCGCCTACCGCTATCGGCTGCTGACCCGGTCCGCGCGCAGCCCGTTCTGGCGACGCCGGGCCGTGCACTGGCCCCAGCGCCTCGATCTCGACGCATTGTCGGCATGCGCCACGGCGGTCGTGGGCACGCACGACTTCACCGCGTTCACGCCGACCCAGACCGCGCACGTCCGGTTCACGCGTGAGGTGCTGTACGCCGCGTGGTCATGGGCGGACGAGGGGTTGCTCGAGTTCGCGATCGAGGCCGACGCATTCATGCGCAACATGATCCGGGTGCTGGTCGGGACGATGCTCGAGGTCGCCCAGGGCAGGCGCTCGCCGGCGGCCTTTGAGGCGCTGCTGGCGGGACGGCCGCGGGCGGAGGCCGGCGTCACCGCGCCGCCGCATGGGCTCGAGCTGATCGGGGTCGGCTACGACGGCAAACGGGTGCTCGTCGGCAGTTGATTGTCAGATCCCGCACCTCAACGAATGTATGTGGCGCGGTTAAACCTACTCAAAGCTTAAGATACCTCCTACAGAGGGGGCGTCGGCGCTTATATGGCCGCGACCCAGGGGGGCCGAACGGAGTCAGCTCCCCGGGTCGCGGTCGAGCGCATCCGGGTGTGACCGAGCGGCTGAAGCCGACGAGGGTCCATAGCATGGTGGCGATGCGGGTGCTGCTGACCAACGACGATGGGATCGAGGCCGACGGGCTGCAGGCGCTGCGGCGCCGGCTGAACACGATCCCCGGGGTGCAGCTGGCGGTGATCGCGCCCGACGGCAACCGCTCCGCGATGGCCCGGTCGATCACGACCCGGCGGCCGCTGTGGGTGCAGGAGGTCGAGTTCGGCGACGGGACCGTCGGGTACGCGACCGACGGCACGCCGGTCGACTGCGTGCGACTCGCGAACCTCGGGCTGATCGAGGACTTCCGCCCCGACCTGGTCGTCTCGGGCATCAACCACGGCGCCAACCTCGGTGACGACATCACCTACTCGGGGACGGTCGCGGCCGCGCTCGAGGCGCTGGTGCTCGGCCTGCCCGGGATCGCGGTCTCGCAGCAGTCGGTCGCGCGCGAGCTCGACTTCCGCTCGGGGCTCGCGTTCGAGTTCGAGCGCACCGCGGCGTTCACGGCGCGGCTGGTCGCGGAGCTGCGCGAGCTGCCGCTGTCGGCCGGGACGCTGCTGAACATCAACGCTCCCGGCGGCGAGCCCAACGGGGTGACGGTCGCGCGGCTGGGCAAGCGCGTCTATCGCGACGAGCTGTCGCTGCTGAGCACCGAGCACGACGGCCGGCGCCAGTACCGGATCTACGGTGACGCCGACTTCGATCGCACGCAGACCGGCACCGATCTGGCGGCGGTCGAGGAGGGCAAGATCGCGGTCACGCCGATTCACTTCGACCTCACCTTCGCGGAGGGGATCGAGGGGCTCTCGGGTTACGGGCTGGAGCGGCTGCTGGCACCCGCGGCTGCCGAGCTCGGCGGCGCGTAGCGGTCGGGGCGCACGGGACGCGGGGGGCCGTGGCGAGCTGCTGCGGCGGCGTGGCGTGCGCTGCCCCAGCGGCGCCAGCGGCCCCAGCGGCCCCAGCGGCCCCAGCGGCCCCAGCGGCCCCAGCGGCGCGAGCGAGGCGCGACCCGGGCCGGGGGCCGGGGCCGGGGGCCCGGGGTGATATATCACCCTTTGCTTGGCCGGATCGCCGGGCGAAGGGCGATCGAGGACCCTAGCGGTCCTGTTAATCCCTTTGCGCTCGTCTGTCGTCCAGCAAAGGGCGTTACGCGCCATGCGGTCGCCGGGCCGTGCGTGCCCGGGCGCCCGATCGCGCAGCAGAATCCGTCGCTCTCGGAGCCTAGGATTCAAATGGATGACTCCGGCGAAACCGGTCGATCCCGCCGCGCGCGCGGTCGAGCTGCGGGCCGTGCTCGAGCACCACGGCTATCGCTACTACGTACTCGACGACCCCGAGATCGGCGACGACGCCTACGACGCGCTGCTCGATGAGCTGCGCGCGATCGAGGCCGAGCATCCCGAGCTGCTGACGCCGGAATCGCCGACCCAGCGAACCGGCGGTGAGCCGGTCTCCGATCTGGTCAAGGTCAGTCATCCGGAGCCGATGCTGTCGCTGGCCAACGTCCGTTCGGCCGACGAGCTGCAGGCGTGGATCGGGCGAATGCGCAGCCACCTCGCGCGCGAGGGGATCGAGGATCCCGCGTTCGAGTTCGTCGCCGAGCCGAAGATCGACGGGCTCGCGATCTCGCTGATCTACCGCGACGGCTTGTTTCAGCGCGGGGCGACTCGCGGCAACGGCGAGATCGGTGAGGACGTCACCCACAACCTGCGCACGATCGGCCAGCTGCCGCTGCGGCTGGACATCGACGATCCGCCGGCGATGGTCGAGGTGCGCGGCGAGGTGTACATGTCGCTCCCCGACTTCGCTGCCCTGAACGAGCGTCGTGCCGAGGCCGGGTTGTCGACGTTCATGAACCCGCGCAACTCCGCGGCGGGGACGATCCGTCAGCTCGACCCCAAGCTCGCGGCGGAGCGGCCGCTGTCGTTCTGGGCCTACGCGATCGGGGTGACCGACGGGATCTCGTTCGAGTCTCACTGGGAGGCGATGGAGTGGCTGCGTGCGCATCGCTTCCCGGTCCACCCGGACGTGCGGCGGATGACCGACGACGCCGAGGTGGTCGAGCAGTGCCTGTCGTGGGAGCGAAGGCGCGGCTCGTTGGACTTCGAGATCGACGGGGTTGTGGTCAAGGTGAGCCAGTACGCGCTGCAGCGGCGGTTGGGCGTCGTCGGGCGCGATCCTCGCTGGGCGGTCGCGTGGAAGTTCCCGCCGACGACCGCGGTAACCCGCCTGAACGAGATCGGCTGGAACCCCGGCAAGTTCGGCGACCTGCACCCGTACGCGATCCTCGAACCCGTCCACGTCGCGGGCGTGACGATCAAGCTCGCGACGCTGCACAACGAGGAGGACCTGGCTCGCAAGGACATTCGCGCGGGCGAGGAGGTGATCGTGCTACGTGCCGGCGACGTGATCCCGCAGGTGCTCTCGCCGGCTCCGCACGTCGCCGAGCGCTCGGATCGTCCGCCGCCCTCGCGGCCGCCCGAGCGCTGCCCGGTGTGTGACACGCCGACGGTCAAGCCCGAGGGGTCGGTGTTCACCCGTTGCCCGAACCGTGACTGCGCCGGGCGCCGCTGGCAGCTGCTCAAGCACTTCGTCGGGGCGATGGATATCGACGGGCTCGGTGAGAAGCAGGTGTCGCTGTTCATGGAGCTCGGGTGGGTGCAGTCCGCCGCCGATTTCTACGATCTCGACGCCGAGCGGGTCGCGTCGCTCGAGGGGTTCGGCGAGGTGTCCGCCGGCAAGCTGATCGACGCGCTGTCGGCCTCCAAACAGCAGCCGTTCGGTCGAGTGCTGTTCGCGATCGGGATCGAAGAGGTCGGCTACGTCACCGGCCGCGCACTGGCGCAGCAGTTCCGGACGATCGATGCGCTGATGGCGGCCGACCCCGAGACGATCGAGGCGACACCCGGGGTCGGTCCGAAGATGGCGGTCGCGATCCACGACCAGTTGCAGGACCCGGCGATGGTCGCGCTGGTGCAGGCGCTGCGCCAGCGCGGGCTACAGCTGCTGGCCGAGGGGCCGGCGCCGGGCGAGGGGCCGCTGGCAGGCCAGACGCTGGTGCTGACCGGGACGCTACCCGAGCTCACCCGCGAGCAGGCGACCGAGCGGATCGTCGCGGCCGGCGGCAAGGTCACCGGCTCGGTCTCGCGCAAGACCGGCTACGTGATCGCCGGCGACAGCGCCGGCTCAAAGCTCGCCAAGGCCGAGAAACTTGGCGTCACGGTTACCGACGAGGCCGGCCTGCTGACGCTGCTGGACGGCGGCGAGCTGCCCGCCAAGGCGGCCGACGATGACGCCGGCGACGGTCAGCCGTCGTAATTGGCGATTGCGACCTGCATCCGATCCTGGATCGGATGCGCGTAGTCGGGGTTGATCGCATTCATCAGCAGCGCGTAGGCGATCGTGTCGCCGTCGCGAGCGGTGCAGTAGCCGACGACGTTCGAGACCGCCTGCAGGGTCCCGGTCTTGCCGCGGCAGCGGCCCTGGGCATAGGTGCCCTGCATCTCTTCGGCAAGCGTGCCGGTCTCGCCCGCCACCGCCAGTGAGTGCGTGAACGGCGTATCGCCGGCGAGATCGCCGAGCAGCTTGACGACCTGCGCCGGCGTGCTGCGGTCGTCGTAGCTCAGGCCGGAGCCGTCGTTGAACCTCGGATGCAACCGGAACGCGGTGGCGACATGGCGGCGAACGACGGCCGCGCCGGCGGCGGTGCTGCCGGCGGCGCCGAAGCGGGCGCCGAGGTCCTTCAGCAGCGTCTCGGCGAAGAAGTCGTCCGATGGGGCGTTGGTCAGCGCAACCAACTGCGCGATCGTCGGCGAAGGCGCCCTCGCCAACACCCGCGCGGTCGACGGAGTGTGGCCGGTCCCGACCCGCACCGAGCCGATCAGGCGGATCCCGGCGCCGCGCAGCGCGGCGCGGAACCGCAGCCCCGCCTCGTACACCGGGTGTCGGTAGTAGACGCTGCCGTCGACGTTGGCCCAACCGCGGTTGTAGTCGAGACCGGCGAGCTCGCCCTCGACCCAGATCGACGGGCGATTGTCGGTCGCGGGCGTCCCCTTGTCGGCATCAAACCATGAGCCGTCGGCGACGATCCGGCCGACGATGGCGTGAATCCCGCTGAGCTTGAGTCGCCCCGCGAGCTGTTGGACTGACGCGCCGGTGCCGTAGTGGCTGTGGTCAAACGAGGCCGAGCCGAATGTCGGGTCGCCGCCGCCGCGCAGATACAGGGTGCCGCTGAACACGCCGCTGACGGTGCGGCCCCTGCCGAGCACGGTCGTGTGCAGGCGGGTGCCGGGTCCGAACAGCGCCAGCGCCGTCGAGGTCGTCCAGAGCTTCTGGACCGAGGCGGGGAGCCGCCCGACGTTGGCGTGCTCGGAATAGAGCGCGGCGCCGGTGCTGAGATTGACGACCTCGGCGCCGCTGTGCGAGCCTGCCTGGTGCATGCCGCGGCGCAGTGCGCGGCCGAGCGTGCGCTGAGCGCCTCGGGCCCTGGCGCTGAGGTGGGCAGGTGGCGCCAACCCGCCACCGCCACCGCCACCGCCGGAGCCGGCCGCGGCAGCGCTGCCGGCCGAGGCGAGCGCCAGCGCGAGAACGGCGAGCAGCGTGGCGGGAAGCGAGCGCATCACGTGTGTGAACCCAGCGGCGCCCCGAAAGCTGCGCTCGCCAGGTGGTTTCAGTGTGACGGGCGGCGAGGCGGCACGCGCCGCGCGGTTTGTGCGGTGGCGATCTCTAACATCAGCTAAAGATGGGCAAGGTTGTCAAGCTCACCGAGCAGGGCGCCGCCGGCGGCTCCGGCAGCGATGGGTCGACGCGCGGTCGTCCGAGCGGACGGCGTTCGGGCGGCGGACGGCGGGCACGGCGGCGGTCCAAGACCGCGCTGGTGCTGGGCGGCGGTGGGTTCACCGGCGCCGTTTACGAGATCGGCGCGCTGCGAGCGCTCGATCTGTTGTCGGTCAGCCACTCGATCAACGAGTTCGACATCTACGTCGGCACCAGCGCCGGCTCGTTCGTCGGGGCGGCGGTCGCCAACGGCGTCACGCCGGAGCAGATGATGCAGGCGATCGTGCGCGAGGGACGCGAGCAGCTGCCCGACGCCCGCGCGCACGCGATGCTGCGGCCCAACTACGTGGAGTTCCTGACCCGTGGCGCGCGGTTTCCGCTAAGGCTGCTGAGCCTGGCGCGAATGATCTCCCGCGACCTGGGTCAGGTCTCGGCGATGGACATCATGCTGGCGCTGGCCGAGGCGCTGCCGACCGGGCTGTATACAGGCGGCGGGCTCGAGCGCTACGTACGTGACGTGTTGTCGGAGGCGGGTCGTTCCGACGACTTCCGCGATCTCGACCGCGAGCTGTATTTGACCGGCACCGACCTGGACTCTTGTGAACGCGTCGTGTTCGGCACCGAGGGCCTCGACGACGTCCCGATCTCGAAGGCCGTCGCCGCCTCCTGCGCGATCCCGATGGTCTACAAGCCGGTCAAGATCAAGGATCGTGTCTACGTCGACGGCGGCCTCGTCTCGACCACCAACCTCGACATCGCCGTCGAGGCAGGCGCGAAGCTGGTGGTCGTCGTCAACCCACTGGTGCCGTATGTCGGCGATATCGAGCAGTCCGGCTCGCCCGGGCGACGCGTCTCGCAGATGGGCTTTCCGCAGATCGGCTACCAGGCGTTCAAGCTGCTCGCCCACCAGCGTCTGCACGAGCTCGCGCAGCGCTGGGAGGAGCGCTATCCGGGCGTGGACATCATCCTGATCGAGCCGGATCCCAACGACGAGCTGATGTTTCACACCGGTGTGATGAACTTCACGTCACGGGTCGCGATCGCGCGCCACGGCTTCGAGTCGGTGACGCTACAGCTCGCGGAGGACTATCCACGCTTCAAGCAGATCTGCGCGCGGCATGGAATCGAGATCTCGGCCGAGCGCGTCCGCCGGATCGTGAGCCACTTCGAGGCCGAGCGCGAGTCGACGCGGGCATGGCGCAAGATCCTCGAGCAGACGACCGCGACGCTGCTGCGTCAGTCCGCCGCGACGTAGCACCGTCTCCCAGGGATCTGCCCACATCCGGGACGCTGCTTGCGCCCGCCGGCGCGCGTCGTTGCGCGCCGGCCGAGCGAGCCGTCGGCGCCGGGCGCCGAGCGGCGGAGACTTCAGGCGGTCGCTGTCTGACCCTGGACCTGCTGGGCGCCAGGTTCGCGCATGCTCGAGAGAAAGAGGGTCTTGTCGATTCGACCGTTGAAGATCGGGACGCCCAGTTCGACGCATTTGGAGATGACATCGCGCCGCTCCAGACCGGCTTCACGTGCAAGCTCGGTGGGCGTCAGGTGGTTCGCCATACGGGGTGCTCTCCTCTCGCTGATGATCACTACATGGTCATCAGTATGCCGCGCGATTCGGACGCTGACAACGCCTGATTTGCAGCTGGGCAGGCTTTTTTAGGCGAGTTGCCGCGCCATTTGCGGCCTTTAGGAGAAATTTAATTTGAACCTACAGGGATGTAGCCGATACGGTCGCGGGTAGCACCGGAATGTAGTCGTCCGCTCGCTTGGGAGGAGACTTGCCACAGCTTCTTGAAGTTCGTCCCGCAATCGCGCGTCGCTCGGAGACCGATCTGGTCAGCGCCGTGCGGCGTGGCGACGACCGCGCATTCGAGGAGCTCTACTCGCGCTATCGCCAGCGCATCTTCGCGTTTGTCCTGAGCCGGGTCCATGACCATGGCCGCGCCGAGGACGTCGCGCAGGAGGTGTTCATCTCGGCGCTGCGCCAGCTGCGGCGCAGCGATCAGGAGATCACGCTGCAGCCGTGGCTGTACGCGATCGCCAAGAACGCATGCATCGACCAGTTCCGCCGCGACACACGCGGGCCCGTGGTGGCCGCCGGCGTCGATGACGATCTTCCAGCCGCCGGCGGGCCGATGCTGTCGTTGGTCCCGACGCCCGACGAGGCGGTGCAGTCGCGCCAGCGGCTTGATGATCTCCGGGGCGCGTTCGGTGGCCTGTCCGATACCCACCGCCGACTGCTCGTGATGCGCGAGTTCGAGGGGCTCTCCTACGACGAGATCGGCGACCGGCTGTCGATGAATCGGCAGATGGTCGAGAGCAGCCTGTTCCGAGCGCGGCGCAAGCTCGGCGTCGAGTACGACGAGCTCGCCAGCGGACGGCGCTGCCAGCAGATCGTCGACGCGATCTCCGCCGGAGAGCTCGAGACGGCCGGGCGGCTCGGGCTCAAACAGCGCGGGCGTGTGACCAAGCACCTCGGCCACTGCGAAAGCTGCCGCCATCACGCACTGATGGCCGGCGTCGACGAGCGGCTGCTGCGGCCGCGGACGGTCGCCGACAAGCTCGCGGCGCTGCTGCCCTTCGGGCTGTTGCGCAGGCTCTGGCCAGACGGCGCTCGCAACGGCGCTGCCGGTGGCAAGGCCGCCGCGGGCGGTAAGGCCGCCGCGACGGCCGGCGTCATCGCTCCGGCGGCGGCCGGCTCCTCGGTCGGCGCGGGCGCGGTGGCGATCGCCGCCGCGGTGGTCGCGCTCGGTGTCGGAGGGGGGATCACGCTCGCGGCCGATCACCATCCGGCGTTGTCCCCGTCCAGGCCCGTCGTCAGCAACGGCGCCGGGCGCTCCCTGGGCGCGGGTGCCACCGCGCCGCCAACGTTCAAGCACGCCGGCGCGGGCGCTCAGCGTCAGGGTGCCGCGAGGATCGCGCATGCGCGCGAGCTGCGGTCGCTTGGCGGCGCGACGCGCAAGCGCGGCAGCCGTTCGATCAGTCGCGTCGGTAACACGAACGGCGGCAAGGCGAATACCCACGGCGGCTCGGGCGCGCCGGGTGGCCATCCAAAGGTCGGTTCGGGTTCCGATGCCGGCGCCACGTCGGGCAGCGGCCACGGCGTCGCTGGCGCGGTTGGCAATACCGCTGGGCAGACCGGCAGGACGCTCGGCAACACGGTGGGCGGCACCGTCAACAAGACGACGAACACGGTGGGCAACACGGTCAAGAGCACCGGCAACACCGTGGGCAACACGGTCAAGAGCACCGGCAACACCGTGGGCAACACGGTCAAGAGCACCGGCAACACCGTGGGCAACACGGTCAAGAGCACCGGCAACACCGTGGGCAACACGGTCAAGAGCACCGGCAACACCGTGGGCAACACGGTCAAGAGCACCGGCAACACCGTGGGCAACACGGTCAAGAGCACCGGCAACACCGTCGGGAACACGGTCAAGAACACCGGCAACACCGTCGGGAACACGGTCAAGAGCACCGGCAACACCGTGGGCAACACGGTCAAGAACACCGGCAACACCGTCGGGCAACACGGTCAAGAACACCGGCAACACCGTCGGGAACACGGTCAAGAACACCGGCAACACCGTGGGGAACACGGTCAAGAGCACCGGCAGCGCGGTGGGCAACACGGTCAAGAACACCGGCAGCACCGTGGGCAACACCGTCAAGAGCACCGGAAACATGGTCGGTTCAATCGCCAACAAGGTCGCCCCGGGCACCGGCAGCACGGTCAGTCAGACGACGAACTCGCTCGGCACCACCGTCAAGCAGGCGGCGGGCACCGCGGGCGGCACCGTGAGTCAGGGTTCCGGGGCGGCGGGTAGCACGGTTTCGCAGGCGTCGAGTACGGCGGGTAGCACGGTTTCGCAGGCGTCGAGTACGGCGGGTAGCACGGTTTCGCAGGCGTCGAGTACGGCGGGTAGCACGGTTTCGCAGGCGTCGAGTACGGCGGGTAGCACGGTTTCGCAGGCGTCGAGTACGGCGGGCAGCACGGTTTCGCAGGCGTCGAGTACGGCGGGCAGCACGGTTTCGCAGGCGTCGAGCACAGCGGGCAACACGGTCAGTCAAAGTTCCGGGGCGGCCGCCAGCACGGTCTCGCAGGCGTCGAGCGCGGCGGGCAGCACGGTCTCGCAGGCGTCGAGCACAGCGGGCAACACGGTCAGTCAAAGTTCCGGGGCGGCCGCCAGCACGGTCTCGCAGGCGTCGAGCGCGGCGGGCAGCACGGTCTCGCAGGCGTCGAGCACGGTCTCGCAGACGGCGGGTACGGCGGGCAGCACGGTCAGTCAAGGCTCCGGGGCCGCAGGCAAGCTGCTCGGCGGCGGCTGATCCTCCGGTCGCGCCGGTGTCGTCGCCACCGCGCGGCCCCGCCGGGGGCTGTCAGGGCAGCGGACCGCAGCGCCGTCGATACACTGAGTGCTCGCATTCGGGGCGTGGCGCAGCCTGGTAGCGCGCACCGTTCGGGTCGGTGAGGTCCCCGGTTCAAATCCGGGCGCCCCGATTTCTTTTGGTAGCGCGTCCGATCGGCCCCGGCGCGTGCTACCGCACAGGAACGTCGTCCCCGCCCGCCCCGATGAGGTCCCCGGTTCAAATCCAGGCGCCCCGATTCTCTGGTAGCGCGTCTGATCGGCCCCGGCGCGTGCTACCGCACAGGAACGTCGTCCCCGCCCGCCCCGGTGAGGTCCCCGGTTCACATCCGGGCGCCCCGATTTCTCTGGTAGCGCGTCTGATCGGCCCCGGCGCGCGCTACCGCGCAGGAACGTCGTCCCCGCCCGCCCCGGTGAGGTCCCCGGTTCACATCCGGGCGCCCCGATTTCTCTGGTAGCGCGTCCGATCGGCCCCGGTGCGTGCTACGCGCAACGACGGCGACCTGGGGCGGCGATCGGCCGCTATATCGGGCGCCTGCTCAGGCGCGCGGCCCCGGCAGCAGTGCCCGCGGGCGAGCGATCCAACCGACCCGACCGTTGCTCAGGGCGCAACGCGCGTCGGCTCGTATTCGTCATGCCGGCGCCACCACACCTCGTCGTCGTTGCGGCCCTTGGGCGCCCGATCCAGCCACTGGTACATGCCCCAGAGGCCATCGAGCCCGCGCGAGTAGGTCGAGTAGGTGTGATGGACGACCCCGCGTTGCAGCACGAACGCACTCATCCCTGGTTGCTCGCGTATGTAGGTGGCCGTATCGGTCCCGGACATCGCCGCTTGCGTGGAAACGCCGCGACGCTCGTCGGCTCCACGCAACCAGGTCGTGTCGACCTCGCGGAAGTTGTAGTCGACCGCGCCAGAGCGCTGCTGCTCGACACTGAACGAGGTGTTGAAGTCGAAGCTGAACTCGCTGTCGTTCGACGAGACCCAGCGAACGCTCCAACCCATCCGACGCCTGTAGTCCTGCAACGCCTGTAGCGGCGCCCGTGAGACCGCCACCAGGGCCACATCGTGGTGCTCGAGGTGAACCGCGAAGCCGTCGAAGCCGTCGGCGATCGCCGAGCACGATGGGCAGCCTGCGCTGTACTCGGGTCCGAACATGAAGTGGTAGACAAGCAGCTGCGAGCGCCCACCGAACAGTTCGGCGAGCGTTGCCGGGCCGGTCTCGGTGTCGAAGCGGTAGTCCTTGGTGACGGGGACCCAGGGCAGCTCCTGGCGCTGACGGGCGACGGCGTCGCTGCGGCGGGTCAGCTCCTTCTCGGCCTCGAGCAGCCGCAGCCGGGCCGCGAGCCACTGCTCGCGATCAGCGGTTGGGTGGGTGGTCATGTCGTCTCTCCTTGGTGGTGTCAGGCGATCGCGACGGCAACGCCGAGGGCGATGATCGCCAAGGCCAGGGCAACGTCAAAGGCGGGTCGGGGTGCGAGCAGCTTCTGGGCGAGCAGCCCTGCGGCGATCGCAAGCATCAGCGTGATGCTCATCACGTCGACTGCGACAAGCACGAGCATCAGTCCGACGCTCGACCCGGCGCAGTAGACACCGAACCGCAGGCCTGAGTCGACCCGCTCGCGGCAGCGCCGGCGGCACGCGCGCTTGAGCGGCGTCAGCTCGTAGAGGCCGGCGCCGACGATCAGCGCGCCGGTGCCGAGTGTGGCCGGCGGTCGATACAGCAGCCACAGGACGACGCCGGCCAACGCCCAGATCGCGAGGTAGCCGCCCGCGAACCGCGGCGCGGCGCGGATGCCGTCGCGCTCGTTGGCGCGACGCACGATCGCCGGCATCGCGCTCGGCAGCATCATCGCCGCCATCATCGCCACCGACGCGGTGAGGGTCGGAGCCATCGCGCCGTCACCGCGTCAGCCCGAGCCGGGCCGGGGTGTTCTGCTGGATGTCAGGAAGCGTCTCGCCGGTCTCGAGCAGCGTCTTGAGGTTGGCGAGGACCCGAGGCCAGCCGGCGCTGATCATCGAGGCGGTCAGACCGCCCGGCTCGAGCTCGTCGTGGATCACCGTCAGCTTCACCTGCTCGCCGAGTGACTCGATCTCGAACGTGACCTTCGAGCGCGGCTCGCTGGCCAGGCGCTCACGCGCGTCGTCTGAGAACTGCATCGAGTTCGCCCACTCGTCGGTGAACGTGTGCCACGTGTATGAGAGCCGCTCGTAGGGCTCTGACTCGAGCACAATCTGCTCGGGGTGCGCGATCGACAGCTCGCGCATGTTCCAGGTCATCGGTGAGCCCTGCTTCCAGTCGGAGTCAAACGTCATCGACCAGTAGCGGTCAGTGAACGCGGGCTCGGTCAATGCCTGCCAGAGCCGCTCGGGGGTCGTCTGGATGTACGTCGTGTAGACAAACGAATGCCGATCCATCGGGCTGTCCTCCAGTGCTCGCTTGAGATCGGCGAGCGCGTGTACTCGGCTCCGCTCGTACCGGGTGATCCAGCGATCGGCGATCTCGTTGATGGGCGCCGCGTTGAGGTAATGGTGCTTTGACCGGCCGCGGCGAACGGTGGTGATCAGATTGGCCGCCTCGAGCACCGCCAGGTGCTTGCTGACCGACTGGCGAGCCATCTCGAGGCCGGTGCAGAGCTCACGCAGCGTCTGGCCGTTGCGCTCGTTGAGGCTGTCGAGCAGCCGCCGTCGGCTCGGATCGGCCAATGCGCGGAAGACGTCGTCGGTTTGGGAATTGGCAGCCAACAGGGTGCCAATAATATGCAGCCGTCCGGCTGCCTGTCAAGCTCGGTTCGGTTGGTTGCCGACCCGGCTGGCCGAATCGCCCGCGAGCGAACGCCGATCCGGTACGCTTGAGCGAGGGCCGGGCGCGCCGGGGGGCGCAGATCTCCGAGACCTATCGCTCCCAGCAGGATGCTGGGCGACGTTTCGGTCCGTCCATCGATCAACGCAGGACGGACGGGGAGGCATCAGATGAGTGTTCGCAAGCTCGTGCTGGCGGTTACGGTCACCGCGGGCGTGCTGGGAGTCGGCACCACCGCATTGGCCGCGTCGCCATCGAAGGGAGGCAAGATCCGCGTGTTTGTCACGAACACGTCCTCGACGAAGGGCCGGATCACGATCACCGGTGCGATCGGCGACTACGGCACCACGGTCTCCGAGAACGCCAACGGCAAGGTCAACCCCAACGGCAGCTTCGAGAAGGTCAAGCTCAGGCACGGCGGCTTCATCGTCAACGCCACCGCGCTGGACAAGAAGCTCAACCACGGCAGACCGACGGTGAACAGGACCAACTGCTCGCTCTCGTTCTCGGCAACGGGCCCGGTCACGGTTGGCAACGGCACCGGCGCCTACGCGGGCATCTCCGGGAAGCTGATGATCACGGTCACGTTCGCGGGAGTCGCCCCGAAGACCGCGAAGGGGTGCAACTTCAACAGCAACAAGGTCGGCGGCAGCTATCAGTCGATCATGGGATCCGGCAAGGTGAGCTTCAACTGAGCTAGCGCGGGGTCGATCAGGGCGGCGCCCGCGGGTCGGGCGTCGCCCGGTCGCGATCAACGAGCCAGACACGCTCACTGGCGACCGCGACCGTCTCGAGCCGGCGTGACGGCTCAGCGTCGGCGGTCACGCCACTGCCGCGCGACGGCGCGATGAAACGGGTCGAGCTGCAGGCCGCGGACCGTGCGCAGACGCCGCCGGCTGCGGAGCACCGCCACCAGCCCGATCGCCCAGAACAGGTACTGGACGCTGAACGCCAGCTTGAAGTCCGCGAGCGTGTAGTGGCCGGCTGCTGAGCCCGAAACGGTCAACACGATCCCGATCAGCGCCGTCGTCGACAGCGTGGCGACGAACCCGCCGACGTTGACGATGCCGCTCGCCGACCCGATTCGATCGGGCTCGTTCTCGGTGCGGGCGTAATCGAATCCCATCACCGAGCCCGGGCCGTTGGACGACAACGTCACCGCCAGCAGCACCAGCACCTCGATCGGCGCCCGCCCCGGCCAGGCGAGCACCAGCGTCCAGGCGCCGGCGGTCGCCGCGACGATCGCGAGCGTCGGCACCGAGCGGCGAAACGGCCAGCGGATCGCGATCCGGCCGAGCACCGGCGCGAACAGCATCGCGACGACGACCAGCAGTGTCAGCAGCAGGCCCGCCTGTGCCGGGCTGCATCCCTCGCCCTGGACGAGAAACGGATAGCCCCACAGCAACGTGAACACGGCCCCGGAGAATTGGGTGACGAAGTGGGTCCAGAGCCCGAGCCGGGTGCCGGGCTCCTGCCAGGCGTGCCGGAGTCGGGTGAGCACCTGCTCGACGCCGACCGCCGCCGGGGCGAAGGTGCCCGGCGGGGTGTTGCGCAGTCCGGCCGCGGCGATCCCCGCGACCGCCAATCCGACCGCGGCCGCGATGATGAACGAGGTGGTCCAGCCCTCGGCCTGCAGCAGCGCGATCAGCGGGTACGCGGCCGCGAGCTGGCCGACCTGGCCGAGAATCGCGATCAGCTGCGAGAGCACCGGCACCTGGCGCGCGGGAAACCATGCGGGGATCAGCCGCAGCACGCAAATGAACGTCATCGCGTCGCCGGCGCCGACCAGGACCCGTCCGAGCACCGCCGGCCCGAGCGTATCGACGGTCGCGAACACGGTCTGACCGAGCGCCATCACCAGCGCGCCGACGACGATCAGCCGGCGTGAGCCGATCCGGTCGAGCAGCGTGCCGACCGGGATCTGCAGCCCGGCGTAGACCACCAACTGCGTCACGCTCAGCAGACTCAACGCCGCGGCGGTCGTATGAAACCGATGCTGGGCCTCCACCGCGGCGACGCCCAGCGACGCCCGCTGGAAGACCGCCACCGAGTACGCCAGCAGTCCGATCGCAAACACCCACCACGCGCGTGCCGGTGCGCGCTGTCGACCGCCTGACCCCGTCACGCCATCAGTGTGCCGCGCCGGGCTGCGCACGACCGTCGTCGCCGGGCTCGCGTGCGCCGCCCCCGACCGCGAAACCGAGGTTCGTCATCGCCGCCGCCCGTGGCACTACCCTGTCCTGATTAGACCGGCGCCGGTATCGGCGTTAACGGCAGGCGTGCGGTGGGATCGGCTCTCGGCGCACGCGGCCGGCAGGAGCCGACTCCGTGTTTGTGGAACACGTCTTCAGCGGGCGCTCGTCGGCGGGTGCTCGTGCGGATGAGCCGATCAATGCGACCACTATCCAGCATGGACCGACGCGGGTGATGAGCGCGGGCGCCGATGCCTGAGCCGACCAAGAAGTCTGCTCGCTACATGCCGGGCCTCGACGGGCTGCGGACGGTCGCGGTCGCGGCCGTGATCGCGTACCACCTCGGGCTCAAATCGGCGCCCGGAGGTCTGCTCGGCGTCGGCGTGTTCTTCACGCTCAGCGGCTACCTGATTACGGACATCCTGCTGGCCGCCTGGGAGCGCGGCTCGCTCGGGCTCGCCGACTTCTGGATCCGCCGCGCGCGCCGGCTGCTGCCGGCGCTGTATCTGATGCTCGCGGTGGTCTCGATCTGGGTTGCGTTGCTGCATTCCTCGCAGATCGGCGACGTGCGCGGGCAGACCGTGTCGGCGCTGCTGTACGTCAACAACTGGTGGCAGATCGGCCAGCACATCTCGTACTTCCAGCTGTTCGGGCCACCGTCACCGCTGAGCCATCTGTGGTCGCTGGCGGTCGAGGAGCAGTTCTATCTGATCTGGCCATGGGTGTTGCTGCTCGGTCTTCGGTTCATCCACGAGCGACGGCGCTCGATTTCGGTGCGGCCGCGACTGGCGGCCGCGACGCTCGTGCTCGCGACGATCTCGGCGATCGAGATGGCGCTGATGTACCACCCGGGCTTCGATCACACCCGGATCTACGAGGGCACCGACACGCGGGCGTTCGGGCTGCTGTGCGGAGCCGCGCTGGCGATGATCTGGCCGAGCCGCGCGCTGACGACGAAGATCACGCCGGGGGCTCGCAACATCCTCGACGGACTCGGCGTCCTCGGGCTGATCGGGATCTTCCTGCTGATCTGGCAGACGAGCCAGTACTCGGCCTTCCTGTATCAGGGCGGCCTGGTGCTGCTGTCGATCTGCACCGTGCTCGTGATCTCGCCTGCGCGCACCCCTCGAGTCGGTTCGCCCGCGTGCTCGGCTGTCTGCCGATGGCCTGGCTGGGCGTTCGCTCCTACGCGATCTACCTCTGGCACGAGCCGATCATCGTGCTGACGACGCCCGCCAGCCAACACTCGGTGCAGGCTTGGCGGGCGATTCTTCAAGTCGGGGCGACGATTGTCATCGCGGCGCTGTCGTGGCGCTATGTCGAGGAGCCGATCCGCCAGGGCGCGCTTCGCCGCTGGTGGGAGACGCTGCACTCGGTCAGCCTGCGTGCCTACGAACAGCGTCGGCGCGCGCGCTATGTGCTGCTCGGGGCGAGCATCGTGCTCGCGCTTGCGATCGCCGGGCTGGCCGGAGCGACCGTGCCGTCCGGTGGCAGCCACAGCGCCAGCGCCGGGTTGCTCGGCCCGGGCGCGCCGACCGGCGGCGGCGACCCGAAGGGCGCAGGGGCGGGCGCGACCGGCAAGCAGGCCGCCGCCGGCGCCGCCGGTAAGCGCTCGGGCTCCACCACGAAGGTCGACGGCAAGCTGCACACCGCGTGCACCTCGGTGGTCCATATCGGCGATTCGACCTCGGACGGGCTTGACTCAAGCGACTACCTGCCCGATCCGGCGCAGCGGATTCCGGCCCAGTACGCGCGGGTCGGCGTCAAGCACACATTCATGCGGGTGACCGGCGGCACCTCGATCGACGAGACACTGCCGGGAACCGTCAACGCACTGACGACCGTGCAGGACCTGATCAAGAGTGGCTACAAGGGGTGCTGGGTGTTCGCGCTCGGCACCAACGACACCGCCGACGTGGCGGTCGGCTCAAGCGTCGGGCTGGTCCAGCGGATGCAGGAGATGATGCGCGCGGTGCACGGGCAGAACGTGATGTGGGTCAACGTCAAGTCGCTGCTGTCGAGTGGGCCGTACGCGGAGTCCGGGATGCAGTCCTGGGACAACGACCTGCTGCAGGTCTGCAAGCAGTACCCGCACGACATGCGCGTCTATGACTGGGCCGGCGCGGTGCAGAGCAAGTGGTTCATCCCCGATGGGATCCACTACTACTCCACGGGTATGCGGCCCGTGCGCACCTGATCGCCAACGCGCTTGCCGAGGCCTTCCCGTACGGCAAATCGCCGGGTGCGTCGTGCATCGTCACACGCCGACGATCAACCTGCCGGTGCTCGGCGCCCACGGCCAGGCGTGATCGCGGTCAACCTCCTTGCGTGGCCCGCTTGCGGCGCAGTCGCCGGCGCTCCTCACGCGACGGGCGCAACGTGATCGGGCGATCGCGGGTCCGCTGCAGGATCACGAACGCCGCCGTACCCCACAGCGCCGGTACCCACAGCGAGATCGCGTGGTAGACGACCGCGGCCGCGGTCGCCAGCGACAGCGGGCGTGCCCCCGTAGACCGCGAACATCCCGACGAGGCTGCCGTCGAGCACGCCGATACCGCCAGGAACAGGGATCACGTTTGACAGATATGCGATCTGGTAGGCGAGCACGATCACCGCGATCGGTGGGACCGGCCCGGCCGCGGCGAAGCAGACGACCAGTACGGCGATGTCGCACCACAGATAGGCGATCGCGCCGATGATTCGCCAGTCCCAACGAAACAGCACCTTCTGGGTCAGGCGGATCTGATCGCGGTCTCCTTCAGCAGCGTCCTCAGCTTGCCCGGGCGACGCCGGGCCGCGAGTCGCTCGCTGTAGCGCGGTAGCGCCAGCACGCCGAGGAAGCAGGCCGTGCAGAACAGCGCCGGGTACAGGCTCAGCCACGGGTTCTGATTGCCCGGCAGCACGCCCAGCCACAGCAGGAAGCCGGCCGCGATCAGCGTCAGCACATTGATCGCGGTCGTCAGCAGGAACAGCACTGCCGGAGCGCTCGGCGACCCGGGTCGGATCCCCGCCGCGCTCGACCAGCAGCCAGGCACCGACCGCGACGCTGCCGACGCCGCCCAGCGAGACCGCGGAGTTGAACGCGAGCTCTGTCAGCGCGACCCTCGCCCCGAGCCGCACCGGTGAGCGCTCGAACACCTGCAGGAACGCGAGGATGTAGCCCGCGCAGGAGAGGATCTCGAGCAGGACCCCGCCAGACACCCAGTAGATGTTCATCCGCGAGACCTGGTGAGCGACGGTGCGCAGCCCGGGAACGGCGAGCAGCAGGCCGACCGCAAGCGCGATCAGCGCGATCAGCGCGATCAGATTGCGCCACAGGCTGCGACTGGCCTGCGCATCACGCTCGGCGACGTAGCGCTCCTGGGCCTGGCGGCGCTCGGCGTCGGCGCCGTCGGGGCTGACGCTCGAGTCGCGATCACCGGAGCCGGCGTTGGCCCCAGAACCGCTGTCGGGGGTCTCGCCGTGATCGTCCCGGTCGCCACGAGTATCGTCGGCGGGGCGGGAGTCGTCGGCGGGCTCCGCCATGGTTGACTATTCAAGCAGTGCCCCGGACGGACCTCGCAGACCATGGGATCGTCGGGATCCGGGCCGCCAACCCGGGCCCGTTCACGCTCAGCGGCACGAACACCTGGATCGTCGGCTCGGATCCCGGCTGGTTGGTCGATCCGGGGCCCGCGCTTGACGAGCACCGCGACGCGATCGTCGTCCGAGCTGGAGCGGCGGGGCGGTCTCGGCGGGATCGCGCTGACCCACGACCACAATGACCATGCCGATGGTGTCGACGCGATCCGGCAGCGGTTCGACGTGCCGCTCGCGGCCGGTCGCGGGGTTGCGGACGTGCGGCTCGTCGACGGCAGCGAGTTCGGTCCACTGCGCGCGATCGCGACGCCCGGCCACGCGCCGGATCACTTCGCGTTCATCTCGGGTCGCGCGGCGTTGTCAGGCGACGCGGTACTCGGCGAGGGCAGCGTGTTCATCGCCCCGGACCCCGGCTCGCTGAACGGCTACCTGGAGGGGCTGCGCACGCCTGCGTGCGTTTGAGCTCGAACGTGTTGCTGCCCGGCCACGGCCCCGTTGTCACCGAGCCGCATGCAGAGCCTGGATCGAGTACATCGAGCACCGGCTCGATCGCGAGCGGCGGTTGGTCGCGGCGCTCGAGTTGGGGGCCCGCAGCATCGATGACCTACTCGACGCCGCCTGGACCGAGGTGCCCGGAGGTGCTGCGGCCGGCGGCGACGGTCACGCTCGCAGCGCACCTGGACAAGCTCGCCGACGAGGGCCGGCTCCCGGCCGGCGTGCAGCGGCCGGTCAAGGATTCGCTGACACTGTCAGAACCGAATCTGTAGTCGCCGCCGTCAGCCTGCGATCGCGGCGCGGCGCAGGTGCGTGCGCGCGAGTGCCAGCGCTGCCGCCAGCGGCGTGTGGCGTCGCGCTCGGCGCGCGCGAAGATCTGCCGGAGCGTCAGCGAGATCGACCTGACTCGAGCGCGCGCCGCTGCCGGCCGGTAGCCGTAGTCGCCGAGTTCCTCGGCGATGTTGATCAGGCCGCCGGCGTTGGCGACGAAGTCGGGCGCCCACAGGATCCGCGCTCGGCGAGCAGGCCCGCGATCTGGTCGGACGCGAGCTGGTTGTTGGCGGCGCCGGCGATCGCCTGGCAGCGCAGGGTGCCGATCGTGGCTTCGGTCAAGAGCCCGCCGAGCGCGCATGGCACGAGCACGTCGACGTGGTCGCGGCCGCAGCGGTCTGCGGGTCGAGCCAGCGCACGCCAAGCGCATCGGCAAGGCGCCGCCGGCTCGGGTCGACGTCGGATGCGGCGACCTCGGCGCCGTCGTCGACGCACAGTCGCGCGACCCGTGAGCCGACGTGCCCGAGCCCGAGCACGCAGACGCTGCGCTCCCGCAACGATGCTTCTCCGAACCGCCGCTCGCAGGTGGCGAGAATCGCCTCGAGTACGCCGAGCGCGGTCAGCGGGCTCGGGATCGCCCGAGCCTCCTCGTCGCCGCGCGAGCCCGACGACGTGTTCGGTCCGTTGCGCGATCACGCTCATGTCGCGGCTCGAGGTGCCGACGTCCTCGGCGGTGACGTAGCGGCCGTCGAGCGACTGCACCAGATCGCCGAAGTCGAGCAGCGCATCGTGGCGGCGCCGGCGCGACAGCGCGCTTGCGGCGGGCCGGATGATCACGCCCTTTCCGCCGCCGAGCGGCAGCTCGGCGACCGCCGCCTTGAGCGTCATCGCGCGTGACAGTCGCAGGGCGTCGGCGACGCCCTCGCCGACCGTCCGATAGGTCCACAGCCGACAGCCACCGAGCGACGGTCCGAGCACGGTCGAGTTGATCGCGACCGCGCAGTACAACCCCGAGCGCTCGCCGCGGATCGGATCGCCAGCCGCTCGTGGTCGAACTCTGCGAGCGGGTCCGTCAGCTGCTCGCGTTGCTCGCGGCCGAGGAACCGCGCTTGTCGCCGACACCGGAGCCGGTCGACACGCCCGAGGCCGTGCTGCTCAAAGCCGCCGTGGTGCTCGCCTTGTCCGAGCTCTTGAACGGATCGACGGTCTTGTTGGCGTCGACCGAGCCCGGACCGGTGGATACGCCGTCGGTCGACGAGCTCGAGCTGGAGTCTGTGGACGAGCCGCCGGCAGCGGTCGTGCTCGAGCCGCCACCGGTGACGCTCGAGCCGCTGCCGCTAGTGGCGCTCGAGCCGCCGCCGGTTGAGCCCGTCGTGCTGGAGCTACCGGTGCCCGCACCGGTGCCGCTACCGGTCGTCCCGGTCGGATCGCCGCTTGAACCGGTGCCGGTCGAACCGGTGGCCAAGCCGGTGGCGGTCGAGCCGGTGCTGGTCGTCGAGTCGCCGGTGCCGGTCGGGGTGCAGGTCGTCGAGCCGGTGGTGCCGGGCGCGGTCGTGCCGACGCTCACCGACGCGCTCGCGCTCGAATCCGCCACCGGCACCGCGCAGGTGCTCGTGCCGGTGCAGGTCGTCGTTGTCGAGGTGTCGGTGCAGGCGCCGGTCGCCTCGCCGGTGCCGGTCGTCGTCTCGCCGGGCGCCACGACCCCCGGAGGCGCGTACTCGTCCGGGTCGGTGGTCTCGGTGATCGGCGGTAGCTGTGAGCTTCGCTTGGCGGCGGTCGACGACGGGTTGGTCGCCGGGCCTGAAGCCGTCGCGCGCTGACGGCTCGTGAACTGCGCGGCGACCGCGGCCGCGAGCGGGAACCCACCGCCCGCGCCGGCGACGATCATCTTGCTGGCGCGGCTGTCGGCCGGCGCCCCATCGGACCGTCCGGACTGGTCGCTTCGGAGCTCGGCTCGACGGGTGGCGGACAGCCGATGACGGTGGTGATGTGAGCCGGGAGTCGCGATCTGCTGGATGCCGATCGCGCCGCCGGCGGTCACGACGGCCGCGGCCAGCATCGTCGCGACGTGACCGGCGCCGATCAGCGTGCCGGTGGCGCCGACGGTCGTCGCGCCGCCGACCGCGGTACCGGTGCCGACCGCCGCGCCGGTGCCGACGGCGGCGCCCTGGGCGCCAGTGGAACCGGCAGCACCGCCGCTGAACGAGCCGCCCAACAGCTTCGCGAATACGGCGATCGGGCCGCCAAGACCGGCACCAGCGCCGCCAGCCGCCGGCTGCTGGCGCGCATCTCAGATCTGAACTGACGGCAGTCGGGGCAGTCGCGCAGATGGCGGCGGGCGAGCCCCGACGCGCGAACGCCGCGGTCGTGTGCGGTGATCACGGCCTCGCGAATCTGCGCGCAGCCGGTGTCACGGGCCTCGGTCGCCTTCGCGAGCCCGAGCCGGGCGCGTACCAGCAGCGACTTGACCGCCGGGACCGATACCCCGAGCGCGGCGCCGACATCGGCGTAGGTGACGCCGCCGAGCTCTCGCATCAGCAGCGCCGAGCGCTGTTGATCGGGGAGCCGTTGAACGTCGGTGATCAGACGCCGCAGCGCATCACGCTGCTCGACGCGGTCGTGCGGGTCGCTGGCGCCGGCAGCGCCGACCTCATCGATCGCGTCGGTCGCGATCGCCGTCGGCCGGCGCAGGTCATCGACGCAGCGGTTGTGCGCGATCCGATACAACCACGCCCGCAGCGCCAGCTCGCGGCCGTCGGAGCGCAGGTGCGAGTAGGCGCGGACAAAGATCTCCTGGACGGCATCCTCGGGGTCGGCCGGCGACGAGGACAGCATCTGCCGCGCGTAGGCGATCAGCCGCGCCCGGTAGCGGTCATGGATGACCCGGAACGCCTCGTCGTTGCCGGCCCGGAACAGCGATACAAGCTGCTCGTCGGAGCGCAGCCGCAGCAGCGGGGCCCCGATTCCGATTCGCGCTCGGGCGAGACCGACGGATGCTGGGAGTGCGGACGCTTCCAAGATCGACTCCGAGGACTCTAACGGCCCCCCCGGTCAAAAGTTCCGTGGCTCGTCAAATAATCGGACCGGCCGACGCGGCGGATCGACGCTGGCCGAGCGTCTGCTGCCAGCGGCGCACCGAGCGGCGTCGAGGGCACCGCCGCGGGGGTAGACTCCGAGCGCGGAATGGATGCGGCTTCGGGCATCGGTTTGCCGCTCGCGTTCAGTGCCGGGTTGATCTCGTTTCTGTCGCCCTGCGTGCTGCCGTTGGTGCCGGGATATCTGTCGGCGGTCGCCGGCGGTCGCCCCGATGAGCTGCGCACTGGCCGCGTGATCGGGCCGACGCTCGCATTCTGCGGCAGCTTCTCGTTCATCTTCATCACGCTCGGGCTGCTTGGCCAGCGGGCGCTGCGGATCGAGTTGACCGGCGAGACCGCGCTGAAGATCTCGGGCGCGGTGATCGTCGCGATGGGAATCGTGTTCATGCTGTCCTCATTGCTCCCGGCATTCAGCCGCAGTTGGCATCCGCCCAAGTTGATGGAGCGAGCGGGCCGGGGCGGACCGGTCCTGATCGGCGCCGCCTTCGCGCTGGCCTGGACTCCCTGTACCGGCCCGACGCTCGGCGCGATCATCACCGCGACCGGCACCTCCTCATCGGCCTACCGGGGTGCGCTGCTGCTGGCGGTCTACTGCGCCGGCTTGGCGGTGCCGTTCCTATTTGCCGGGCTCGCGTTCGGACGGGCGACGTCGGCGTTCGCGGTCGTCAAGCGCCACTACCCGTTGGTGATCTGCGTCGGCGGCGCGGTGCTGATCTTGATGGGGGTGCTGATCTGGACCGGCCAGTTCACGCAGCTGAACGTCACCGTCAGCCAATGGCTCGCAGACCTCGGGCTGCCGAACCTCTCCAGCCACACCTAGAGTCGTCCTGAAGGCGTAATTCGTGCGCCTGCCGTGGTGTGCCTTAGCGCGCTGGACCTTGGGGCTGCAGGCGCGCTGGCGTCGCTGCGTCTGCGCCCACTCGGCGCGCGCGGCGGAACTTTGGCGAGAAGGTGCGAATTATTCGCACCTTCTCGCCATCGTTCGCGCTCGGGCCGACCAAGCGTGTCGCGGACCCATCCTGCGCACGCAGCCGCTCTACCCGCCGGACCGGGGCGCGATTGTCAAGCGCTGGTCGGCCGATCTGACCAACAACCAGCTCACGGGCTGCGGGCACACCTCGGGACCGTGGCTCAGGCGTCGTAGCCGGGCTCGCCCGGCAGCACGATCCGGGCGGTCTCACCACTGCCCAGGACGCGCGGCTGCACCGGTTGGATCTCACGTCCGCGGGCGTGACTGAGCAGTTCGTCCACCGACTCAAAGCCGGCGATCTGCTCGAGGTGCTTGACGGTCGGGAACACCAGCAGGATCTCGTCCCGTGCGGCGGCTGACAGCGCCTGGCCGGGCTCAAACCAGCGGGCGTCGACGATCTCGTTGCCGTCCACCACCGGCTCGGCGTCGCTCGGCGCGGCCGCCAAGAAGAACCACGTATCGAACCTGATCGGCACGTCGGGCGGCGTGATCCAGTTCGAGAACGGCAGCAGCTCGGCGCCGATCGGCAACGTGATCCCTACCTCCTCACGGAGCTCGCGCGCGCCCGCGGTGGGCAATGCCCGCTGATCGCTGCCGTCCTCGGGGCCAACTGCGCCCCCCGGGAACACCCACGCGCCGGCCATGAAGCGAGCCGCGGGTGTGCGCTTGGCGAGCAGCACCTCGAGCCGGCCGCCGTCGCCCCGCAGCAGGATCACGGTCGCGGCCAGCCGCGGCACGGTCACCGGGCCGGGGTTGATCTCAACGCCGGGCTCGAGGCTGTCAGCGCTCACGGTCAGACCCTAACCCAATCGGGCCAACGACCAGACGAGCGATGCGCCACCACGCTCGCGCGGCCGCGCAACCGATCATCTACGCTTCGGCCGCGATGAAATACATGTGCGAATCGTGCGGGTTCATCTATGACCCGGAGGAGGGGGACCCGGACGGCGGGATCCCACCCGGGACCGAGTTCGAGGACATCCCGGACACCTGGTTCTGTCCTGTCTGCGGCGCGCGTAAGGCGGACTTCACGCCGTACGAGGACTGACTCGGCGCCACCGGCGCAGCGCGCGACCGCACCGGTCAACCAGCGACTCGCGACCGCGCACCGGTCAACCAGCGACTCGCGACCGCGCACCGGTCAACCAGCGACGCAACCGCGCGCCGATCAACCAGCGCGCAGCCGCGCGCCGGTCAGATTCCAAGCCAACGCTTGAGCGGCAGGTTCGCGCCCGCTCGGGCAAGCGCGTCACGGTCCGCGCCCGCGACCGCCGGCAATCCCGCGACCGGCGCGCGACCGATCCGCTCGATCGTTTCGCGATCGGCGTGGTGTTCGCGATCCGGAGCATCCGGCCAGCCGGTCAGCACCACGCCCGCTACGCGCAGCTGCGCCGCCCGCGCCACCTCCAACGTCAGCAGCGTGTGGTTGACGAGGTCTGTGTCGGGCCGCGCGGCGACGACCAGCGGCAGTCCGAGCCCGACGGCGAGGTCGCGGAACAGCGACCTGCCTCCGATCGGCACGAGCAATCCCCCGACACCGGCGGCGACGAGCACGGCGTCCGGCGGCGTCGCGGCCTTCAACTCCCGCGTCAGCGCCCGCACCGAGGGGAGCCCGGCGCCGGCGCGCTTGGCGGCGATCAGCGGTGAGCCGGCCGGTCCCAAGCCATGCAGATAGGTCCCCGCGACCGACTGGCCGCTGGCCAGCGCCAGCAGCTCGGCGGCCCGCGGCCCAACCGGATCGGCGGCGTCCTGGAGCCCGGTGACGAGCGGCAGGCAGGCGTGCAGCGCCTTGCCCTGGGCCGCCCACCGTGCGGCGATCGCCGCCGCGACCGTTGCC
Source organism: uncultured Solirubrobacteraceae bacterium (assembly GCA_963714245.1). Classification (GTDB taxonomy): domain Bacteria; phylum Actinomycetota; class Thermoleophilia; order Solirubrobacterales; family Solirubrobacteraceae; genus Palsa-465. Next base: position 137,267 of record CAVQNR010000006.1, read on the forward strand.
ACCTCGATGCCTGCGGCGGTGCCGATCACCACGCAACCACGCAACGTCTCGTTCACAGGGGTGTCGCCGGTCTCGCTGACGATCCTGCTTGGGTCCCAGGGCACGGCGGTGTCGCTGGTGTCGCTAGGCCGCGCGGGGGACCGGCGCCGCGTCGCCGTCGAACACGACCCGCCGAGCGGGTTGCGTGACGATCGTCGATGGCGACCCCGGATCGGGTCGACCGGTGACCGCGGACAGACGCGTGTCGAGCGCCGTAGGCGCCCGCCCGAGGTCCACGCCGACCGCCCGAGCAGCTGCCGCGATCGTCTGAGCCGCCTCGCGCAGTTCGCGGTCGCGGTGGGTTGCGATCACGGTCAAGCGCAGCCCCGCGCCGACGTCGGGCAGCGCCGGCGCCCGCAGTGCCTGCGCGAACACGCCGCGCTGTAGCGCCGCCTCGCAGAGCTTCTGGGCGCTGTCGCCGTCACCAAGCGTCAGCGGCACGATCTGCGTGCCTGTGCCGCCGGCGCGCAGCCTCTCGGCGACGAGCGCGCCGCGCAGCACCTCGGCGTTTCGCTGCAGCCGTCTGACCCGTCGCGGCTCACAGATCAGCAGCTCAAGTGCAGCCAGCGCCGCCGCGACCGTCGGTGGCGCCGGCGCGCTGGAGCACGCGAACGTGCCCGCGGCGTCGCTCAGATACCGCGCCATCGGCTCCTCGCAGGCGGCAAACGCGCCGTAGCTGCCCAGCGATGTCGCCAGCGATCCGACGATCACGTCGATCCGGTCTGACACCTGCGCGGCGGCGGCGCTGCCACGACCGCCCGGTCCGAGCGCTCCGAAGCCGTGCGTGTCGTCGACCACCGTGCGGAGCCCGAACCGCTTGGCCAACTCGACGATCTCGGCCAGCGGCGCGAGCTCGCCGTCGAATGCGAACAGGCCGTCGGTGACCACCAGCGCCCCACGGCCCTCGGCCTGCTCGATCCCCCAGCGCAGGTGCTCGGTGTCGCGGTGCTCGTAAGCGAACAGCTCGGCGCCCGAGAGCCGGCAGCCGTCGATGATCGATTGATGGCTGCCGGCGTCGGCGAAGACGACGTCACCGGGCCGCGCCAGGGCGGCGACGATGCCGATGTTCGCGAGGTGGCCCGAGCCGAACAGCAGCGCGGCGCGCGTGCCGCTGAAGTCGGCCAGCCGCCGTTCGAGCCGACGGTGGATCGTCATCGTCCCCGACAGCGTTCGGGCGCCGCCTGCACCGACTCCCCATCGCATCGCGGCCTGCGCCGCCGCCTCGCGTACCCGCGGGTGGTCGGCGAGTCCCAAGTAGTTCTCGGAGCAGAGCAGCAACACCGGCCTGCCGTCGAGCAGCACGCGCGGACCCTGGGGGCCGCTGACGAGACGCGTACGTCGTCGCAACCCCAGCGACGTCAGCTCGTCCAGCCGCGCTTGGATCTCGAGCATCGTTGAAGCGCGACGATAAGCGACGCCCCGGACGGCTCCGCGACCGCGGTCAGCGCGTGCGGAACTGCCAGCGGCGGGTGATCGTCGCGGAGCGGTCGCGAACGCGGACGGTGGCGATGTATCGCTCGTGCGCCCGCAACGGCTTGACCGGGATCAGGATCGCACCGGTGAGGTAGCGGCCGACGGTCGGCGTCTGCGAGTCGACCCAGCGCAGCGCGACCTGGTGTCCACGGGTCTGCAGTCTCGCCGAGAGCACGTCGACGGGAGCCTGCCCGAACTGGTGGGCGAGGTTGAGGTACACGAACAACTCGCGTCCGGTCGCGCGCGCGCCCGGCAGCCCGACGAACTGGCCCGGGGTAAACGGAGACTCGCTGGCCCGCTCGGACGTCGGAACGCCGCTGGCGCCGGCGGCAGGGTAGGTGAAGATCCGGTCGGTCCTGGTCGGCGCGCGGGTCAGACCGGGGTAGGTCGTGACGCACTGATAGCCGCCACTGTCGTCGATGCCGACGACCTTGAGACTCGGCGCCAGCAGCGCCAGCAGGTGGATCGGCGCATCCTCCCATGGGCTTTGCGCCTGCATCCAACGGGCGTTGCCGAGGTCGCTGTGCAGGCCAGCCCAGGCGCCGCCGATCGAGGCGCCGTCGGATTCGGGGTTCTCGGTTGCGGCGAGCACGTGGTTGTCGCGTTCGTAGCGGTCGTGGGCGGCGCACTCCTGCGACCAACGCGATGACAGCACCAGCCCGCCGGGTAGGCCGTCGGCGACGCGCTCGGCGTTCAACCAGCGCAGGTCGCGGCCGGCTCGGTGCGGCCTGGTCCCAGCAGGAACCGGCGCCGGCGCCAGCGCGATCCGGATGCGTGCGACCGCGCCCGAGGTCGGGGTCACGGTCCGCGCGACGGTCGATCTGCCGGCGTCTGGAGCCCGTACTCGGTAGCTGCCGGCGGGCACATGCAGCGTGAAGCGACCGTCCGGGCGCGCGGCTGTCTGCGTTGCGCACGCGGGGGCCGTCGCGCAGCCGGCGGCGGCGCTGAGCGAGACCGGTGTTCCCGGCGCCGGAGCACCATTCGCCCGGACGATGCCGGTGATCGTCGCGGCCGGATCGGTCATCCGCAGGGTCGCGGTCGACGTGTGGCGGGCGGTTACCGAGGCGCTGGTGGTGGCGGCGCCGGTCGCCGTCACCGAGTAGGTCCCGGCCGGCAGACGCTCGAGGTCATACCAGCCGTTCGCCGCGGTTGCCGTCGAGTAGCGGGTGCCGTTCGCGGCGGTCGCGGTGACTGCCACGTCTGCGACCGCGACGCCGGTCGCGGCACCCGCGGATCGCGGCGCCAGCGCGCGGCCGATCAGAGTTCCGCCGGCAGCGCCGCTCGCGGCTGCGGGGCGAGCACCCGCGGTCCTCGGCACCCCAGCCAGAGCCACGATCACGGTGCCGATGATCGCCGCGACGACCGCGAGCCGTGCCCGAGTACGTGCCCCGTCCATACCGCCATAACCCCCGGCGGCGGCGAACGATGCGCCACCTGGACGTACGTCTACGCTCGTCGCGACGGCGCTTTATGATCGACGACGTGCCCGAGCGGCTGTACTTCACCGACTGCGAGGCGGCGAACGAACTGCTCGCATCCGACCCGTTTGCGCTCCTGGTCGGGTTCGCGCTCGACCAGCAGGTGCACGTGCAGAAGGCGTTCTCCGGTCCCGAGGTGCTGCGCGAGCGGCTCGGCACGCTCGATCCGGCGGCCGTCGCTGCCGCCGACCTGGACCCGATCTTCCGCGAGCGGCCCGCGATCCACCGGTTCCCGGGTGCGATGGCCAAGCGCGTGCACGAACTCGCGGTGCAGATCCGCGACGAGTACGGCGGTGATGCCGCGCGGGTCTGGACCGATGCGGCCGACGCCGGCCAGCTGCGGGCCAACCTCGCCGGCCTGTCGGGGTTCGGCGAGATGAAGGTGACCTCGCTCGGGGCGGTGCTCTCGAAGCGATTCGGGGTTGCGGCGGCGAGGGAGCTGGTCCCGTGGCACCCGACGCTCGGCGACGTCGATTCACCCCAGGCGCTGGCCGAGTACCAGGCCGCCAAGCGCGCCTGGAAATTGTCGCGGAGGGAAAGCGCCGCCCGTCGCACAGCCGGGAAACCGTCTGTGAAGTCGTCGACCGCGTAGTCGGCAACCTCTGGCCGCACGTACGGCACGAGCGCCAGGCCGCCGTCGAGCGCGAGCGATGTCTGCTCGGAGTGCCATGCGCGCCCCTCGGACGCGAGCTGACCACTACCGAACCGGTGAGCTGGTGACAGCAGCTCGAACCCTGCGAAGAGCCGCTGCAGCGCCGCACGGAACATGTTGACGCCCTCGCGACCGGCGTCGAGCGTCTCGCCCGCGATCTGGCTGCGCAGCGTCGCCAGCTCCGAGAGGAGAATCGACTCCGCGTCGAACTCGCTCACGGTCCGCTCGATCTCGGCGGCCTGGCGCTCGTGCTGATCGGCCTCGGCGCGCGCGGCTGCGATCTGCTCGTCGAGCTTGGTCTCCAGCCGCGACCACTGCTCTGGCGTGATCCGGTCGGCGAGATAGTCGGCCTCTATCCGGTCACGAGCGGCCTGCACGCGGTCCCGCTCCGTGCTGGCGTGCTGGCGCAGCGTGCGAGCCTCGTCGAGCCGCTCCGATGTCTGGCGCTCGATCATCTCGCGCGTGGCGTCGATATCGAACGCGACGCGATGAAAGTAGGCCCATACGGCAGAGTCGACCATCTCGCGCTTGACCGGCGGTTGCGCGCACGCCTCGACGCCGTGATGCAGCCGTTTGGTGCACACGTAGCGTTCGTAATCCTGTCCGGGCGTTCGCGTGCGCTTGCGGACGGGCGACATGGGCGCGCCACAGCCGCAGCGCAGCAGTCCGCTCGTGAAGAGGTGCGTACCGGTCGTGCGTCGACCTCGGCCGCGTCCGGGCGTCTGAGCGAGCGTCGTGCGGCGCTCTGTGGCTGCCTGCCACGTCTCCGGGTCGATGATCGCCGGAACGGTCGGCGTGCCGTCTGCGGCTACGGCGGGATAGCTCTCGTCGCCGATCGTCACACGGCCCGCATAGAGCCCGTTCTGGAGCATCCCGGCGATCGTGGTCGCGTACCACTTAGCGCCGGTCAGGGTCGGTACCTGCGGCCGTTTTCCATCCTCGGAGGCGTTGAGTCCGTTCGCGATCGAGCGTTGCGACGAGCCGGCGAGATACTCGGCGAAGATCCGCCGAACGATCGCGGCCTCGGCCTCGTCGATCACGAGCGGCCCGGTTCCGCCGCCGTCCGGCCGCGTGTCGCGATGCCGGTAGCCAAACGGCCGTCGACCTCCGATGAACTGGCGACGGTCCACCGCGCGGCGCCTGATGCCCGACTTCACGGCCGCGCCTTTGCGCTTCGAGTCCTGGTGGTTTCTCATGCCGCCGATCGCGCCCATCAGCAGGCCCAACTCGCCGCCGCTGACCATCTCCGGGTCCTGCAAGCTGAGCAGCTCGACGCCCGCTTTTGCCGCCCAGAGCACGATCTCGATCAGGTGTCGCGCCTGCACGCCATCGCCGCGTGCCAGCCGGTCGGTGTGCTGCACGATCAGCGCACACGCGCCTTGTTCGGCTGCGAGCCGCTCAGCGTGCTCGAGCGCCTGCGCGAGTCCCGGCCCGCGATCGGCCTTGAACGCGGACGCGGCCTCGTCGCTGTATTCGGCGACGAGGCGCAGACCACGCGACTCGGCGAGCTGGCGCGAGTCGGCGAGCTGAGTGCCGATCGAGCCGTGAAGATCGGTCGTGGACTTCGCGGCGTAGACGATCGCCACGCCTGCTGTCTGCTCGGTCATATTCGATCCCTCAGTTTCGGCTCGCGCCAAGCTCGGTCGTCTCGCGCCAGTAATCCCGCACGCCGTCGATGAACGCGCGCTCGATCTCTGCCTCGGTCGCGTCGCGCTCCGATTCCGACACGTCGAGCAACGCGAACGTCGTGGCCGTCCGCAGCACCTCGCGGACGCCCTCGGTCAGCTCCCCCGTGTCGACGACGTGATGTACCGGCAGCACGGTCAGCGCGCCGTCGGCGTCGCGCTCGACGAGCCGCTGACATCGCCCAATCGGCCCACTGGTGGCCCACGGTACGGCCCAGTTCGCGCGGGCTCACACGCCGCGACCTTGAGTCAGGCTGACCGTGACCGCCACTTCGCCATTCGGACCGAGCGCCAACCGGACCGTGCCGTTGTCGCAGGCGCGCATGTGCGTGATCTGCTGCTCCGGAATCATCCGCTCGTCGACGCGGTAGATCTGCGATTTGTACCGCAGCTCACCGTGATTGCTCGCGGTCCAATCCGGCGCCTGAATGTCGACCTGCACGTTTTGCCCGATCCACTCGTCGAGCCGCAGGCGGCCGCGTGCTGTTTCGTCCATCATCGGACTCCGACGACGCGGCGCGCGGCCGTGATCGCGGTGAGCAGCTCGTCGGCCTGCTCGGCGTCAAGCTCGGACGATGTCCGCGCCGCCGATGCTCATTCGGAGCGCGACCTCGTCGGCCGAGATGATGATCTCCGGCCCTGGTTGGTTGACGCCGAGCGTTGGCACCTTCGTGGGGTACATAGACTGCAGGTTGATTGGCATTGATTGATCCTTTCGGTTAGTTGAGTCGATCCGGCCCCTCGGACGTTGCAGCGTCGCGAGGGGCTTCTTCTAGGCGTGGCTGCCAGCCGACCGCGCCAGCGATCAGGGACACGAGGTACGTGTTTTTCGAGACGCCGTTCGCCTGCGCAAGCTCGTCGATTCGGTCGCTGAGATCTTGCGGCATGCGGAGGTTGAGCTTGCGCGGGGTTCGGTCTGGCATGCCCTCAAGGGTACCAAAGGGTGGCCCCACCAGTGGGGCGCATAGTGGAGTTATGAGCGCCACTCTCGCCGTTGAGAGCGCCGACCGTGTTCGATCCTAAGATCTCTAAGTGTCGTGGCACGGACGCCAGACCATCAGCAGCTTCGCTTGCCGATCGGCGCGGCCGTCAGAACGTCGCGCCAGCGCCACGCGCGCCGTCTAGTCGCCGTCGAGCGATGCGGCTGCGGTCAACCGACGCTAGGCGGGTGGCGACGTCTCTGTGGGCGCTGCGCCCGGCGTCTGCTCGCCGATCTCTGACTCCTGATCGGCGTCGATCTTGTCGACCGGATCGCCCGTAGCTCCACGACGAAGGGCGATCATTCGTCCGGCGTCCGACGCGGGAGCTGCTCCTCGCCCAGATCTTGCTCCTCAACCAGGCAGGGATCCGCGTTGTGGCGGGGCTGTGATAGTCAGTTTGTTGTCGATGGAAGTACCGCGTCCACTAACGGCAGCTATGTCCTCCCGAGTGCGTTTGTGGGTCGCACGAACCTGGGCCTATCTCCGGTTCCGTGACCTGTTTCTTGCCACAGGAAACCGCGCGCACTGGGTGTACCGCGAGGACCTCGCTCGTCGATACCTGCGGGGGAACGGGATCGAGATCGGAGCCCTCACCGCCCCGCTGCGACTACCTCCGAACGCGACCTCACAATACGTCGATCGATTGCCCCGTGTCGATCTACTCGCTACGGAGGGGCCAGCACTCCGTGCTTCCGGAGTCGAGCCCGATTCCATGGTTGACATCGATCACGTTGCAGATAGCACGACCCTAGAGGGAATCGAAGACGAGTCAGTCGACTTTGTCATTGCCTGTCACATGCTCGAGCATTTACCTGACCCGGTCCGAGGGCTCGACAGTATGGTGCGCGTAACGAAGGATGGTGGCCACCTCCTGATCGTGCTGCCGGACGGGCGTCGGACCTTTGACGTCCGACGCTCTCTGACGTCACCCGAGCACGTTCTAGCCGACCATCGCGAGGGTCCTCAACGCTCCGCCAAGCAACACTATCTCGAGTGGGCCCGCGACATCGAGGGGCTCCAGGGCGAGTCCGCGGCGCGGCGGGCCAACGAATTCGAACGCATTGACGCCCGACACCACTTCCACGTCTGGAAGCTGGAGACGTTTCTCACTTTGTTGGATCGTCTGGACCTACCCTGTGAGCTACTGCACGCGCAGTCCTATGCTGCAGAGTTCGCTCTCGTGCTCAAGGTCGAGCGTTCGTGACCTCGGTCCCAATGTTCCGCTAGGAGACGATCAACGCGGTTTACGGCGCGCTGGCGTCGAGCGCGAAACTCGCGCCAGGTCTCGTCAGCCTGCTTGGGTCCAGCGTGAATCCCCAGGCGCGTGGCGATCCCAATCACGGTCGGCTCAGCGCCAGCGTCCGCGTACGCCGCCAGTAGGCAAAAAAGCCGCCGCGCCTGCTCGCCCTCGACCGGCACGGCCGCCGCCTGCAGAAACAGCGGACCGGCCACGGGCGAAGCATCCCTAGTTGATCCCATCCTCATCCTTTCTCACTTGATTGCTCATGCGGCAACCCCGAAACACACGTCGATGTTCACTATCGAGCCACGCGCCGAGAGCGCCAACTTGGCGCAAGCATCACGGAGTACCGCTGTGTAGCTTTCAGACCGTCCGGTCGGCGCCTGAGCGCGTCGCCGGAGGTCTGTTTCGGCCTCATATGTCGGCGGCGGGCGCATATGCCGAAGTTCTCGCTCGGCTTGCTGCACACTAACTTTGAGAAGAGTCTTTTCGTGTTCGTCGAGCGCGATGAAATCGGGTAGTCCGTACGTCAGGAATGGGTTGTTTCGCTGGCGGTGTTCGCGGATACGTTTGCGGGCTCGGCCACGCGCAGCGGCGGTTAGTCGCGCGGCCTGCGATAGGGGTTTCACAGGCGGCACGAGCGGCCGATATACGTTGTGCATCCAGCCGCGCAGCGGCCCTCATCGCTGATCTTCGCGTTCGAGCCAGTTGGCGTTGTCCAGTCGGGTGAGCGATCGGGAGATTGACGAGCGATGCACGCCGAGATCGTGCCCGAGAAGGTCCTGACTTGGCCACGCGATGCCGTCTGCGTGGTCTGCGGCGGCGGCGACGCACACGAGCTGGTAGACGTCGACGTCAAGCTCGTGTAGTAGTTCGTCGTGGGCGGGAAGGCCGATGATTACGCGCACGTGAGTTTTCAACTCGGGCGCGATTCGCCGACGACGACGAGGTTTGGCGGTGTCAGTCGCTGTAGACACCTTGAGCTATCCGTATCGATCCCACGCCTCAAGGATGACACCGAGACCGGCGGCAAAGCAAAACGCCCCGCTTGAACAGAGTCAAACGGGGCGCGATGCTTGGAAATGAGTGTGAGATCAGATCCGGACAGTCGAGACGCTTCACATACTAGCCACGCGGGCCGACGTCGCCACGTTGCAGCAGACCCCCGCGTGACCGGCCTTCAATCGCTCAGAACGGCGATCAGTCCCGGCACCGGCACATGTCGGCACACGATGCAGCACCGGCGATCCCCGACCAAACCACGGGCGATCCCCCCCTAAAAACCGTTGGCGCAACCACGCGGCACACGAAAAGTTCAAGCGAGTTTTTCTCCAGACGAACGCGTAGCATCGCGTGGCGCGCCGCTTTGGGTTTGTGATCGGAACCGCCCCGGGTACCTAGAGTGCCGCTGTGGCAGCTCCTTGGGGCCTGCATCGTCGTCTGCTGTGATCGCTTCGTCGTGTGTGCTGCTGTGCGCCCGTCTGCGGTCACGTTGGCGACCGGTCGGAGTCAGCACACAGTCACGTCGTCGTCTGGTCGGTTGTCGTGCGGCGCTGTGCGGCCTTGCGTGCGCTGTGGGCGATGTCTCGGTTAGCTTTGCTGGCAGACGGCCGCACAGCAGGTCTCAACGTTGATAGCTGCGTTGTGGCTCGGTCGGCCTAAGTGGTCGCGATCGTCAGCGCGCTCACACAACGGAACGGCCGTCTGTTGGTTGCCGGTTGGCGTGCGATCGGTCGTGGATGCAGACAAGCTGATCGACCATCGACAGGTGACCATCGGACAGTGACCGCATCGCAGCGTGTGAGACCAGCTCCGGGCGTGTGACGCCATCCACGCGGTGAGCACGACCCATCCGATCGGGTGTGCCAAGGCCACAGCGCAGAACGGCGCATATCGACCGCGCGTAGAGCGCGATCAGCGCGGTGATGCTTGCCGATGATGCTTCGTGTGGCAGTCGCGACAGAGAATCACAACGCGATCGAGCGGAACGACGGCCTGCTCGTGCGCATCGTGATCGCGGTGATGGCAGACAAGATCATCGGCGGAGCCACACTTCACGCACTGGTGACCATCCCGCTCCAATGCGCGTTGGCGCAACGTCGACGATCCCCTGCCATAGCCGCGTCTGTGCACGTCGCGCATGTGCTGGCCGAACTGATCGGCAGGCATGACCTGTTTGCAACGCGGACACCGCTTGTGGATCACAGCCGCGCTGGCTTTCGGTTGGCGCAACGACGGCACAGCGCGGCAAGCAGCTCCGAATCGATGTCGACGGCAACGTGAGCACCTTTCGAGCCGCATCGTGAGCAGCGACCGCGCGCCTCGTGCAACGCCTGATCAGCTGCGAGCTTGGCCGCTGTATCGCGCAGCAAATGCTGGCGCAAGTCCAGTTTGATCGAGCGGAATTGACGACGCCAGCGGTCGTGCGCAGCATCGCCTAGCGTCGCCGTGATCCGGTCGACACTCCGTTGATAGGCATCGTCGAACGTCGCGCCAGCAGCCCGGTACTCGCTGAGCAGCTCGCGCAAGCGTGCCTCGCGCCTGCTCATCGACTGGCCAGCCGCTCGACGCTCGCAGCGTTGCGGCACCGTTTCGAGCAGTAGCACGCGCGGTCGGTCACAGACTCGAACGTGTCGCCGCAGCGTTCGCACACGCGGCCGGAGTTGAGAGCGATCGGCTCAAACAGCGTCCGCGACAATGTGCACGCGGGAAAGCGCGCCCATAAGCGCGAGTGGGCCAAGGCCAAGGCCAAGGCCCAGGCAGCGGCCGGCTGAGGCTTCGCCCCGGCGGCGAGTGACGGCCGGCCGGTTCCGCCGGCAGCCGGCGGATCCGATCGGGTACGCGTCGCTTAGCCCGGCGCCAGCGCCCGCAGCGCCTGCTCGAGCGCCGGCCAGGCGGGGCCGTGCGGGTCGATCACGTCGAAGTGACCGGCCCGGCGCAGCTGCACGAACGTGCACTCGCCGCCGGCCGCGCCGGTGAACGCGATGCTCTGCGACATCGGCACCCGGTCATCGGCGTCGCCGTGGATCGCCAGCGAGCGCACGCCGAGCGGCAGTCGCTGGATCGGGCTCGCGTCCGCGTACTCCGCATCGGTGGGTTCGCGCCCCCCGAACAACTCGGCGACCGCGCCGTCGCCGAGTCGATCGGCGTTGGCGGCGCGCAGGTCACAGACGCCGGCCAGCGAGACCGCCAACGCGACCGACGCAAGCTCGGCCGCCGCCCACAACGCCAGCTGACCGCCGGCCGAGTGGCCGACGAGCGCGACCGGCCGGTCGCCGCCACCGGCGCCCGCCTCGGCGAGCGCGGCCGCGACCCCGTCGCGGACGGCGTCGCCGGTACCGGGCCAGCCGCCACCGTCCATGCCGACCCGCGGGTACTCGAGATTCCAGGCCGACACGCCGAGCTCGGTCGCGCAGCGGCGAGCAAGCTCGCGGATCGTCGAGGCGTCCCAGCGTGCGCGCCAGAAGCCGCCGTGGATGAACACCACCAGCGGGGTGCCGTCCGGCGGCCCGAGCCGTTCGGCCGACCAATCGCTCATCGGCCCTCCCAGCTCGGTGACCGCTTGTCGGCGAACGCCCGCAACGCCTCGCGGAAGTCGGCGGAGGCAAACGACCGCTGACGAAGCTCGTCGAGCTCGTCGGCCACCCCCGGATCCAGCGCGGCCCGGCTCTGCAGCACGGCCGCGATCACGCGCTTGGTGCCGGTCAGTGAGAGCGGCGCGTTGCCGGCGATCTCAGCGGCCAGCGAGACCGCCTCGGCCGCGAGCTGGTCGGCCGCAACGACCGCGTTGACGAGTCCCCAATCCAGTGCGGTGTTCGCCTCGATCCGCCGGCCGACCAGAAACAGCTCTCGGGTCCGCGGGGCGCCGATCGCTTCGATGAAACGACGGATCCCGTCGGCCGAGTAGACGAGGCCGAGCTTGGCCGGCGGCATCCCGAGCCTGATCGGCGCGGCCGCCAGCCTCAGGTCACAGGCCAACGCCAGTTCGAGACCGCCGCCGATCGTGTGGCCGTTGAGCGCCGCGACGGTCGGGTGGGGATGGGCCGCGAGCGCGTCGAGCGCGTCCTCGAACGGCGCTGCGGCGTTGATCGGCGCGAGGTTCGGTGCCGTGTCCGCATCGACCAAGCCGAGCTGCGAAAGGTCGTATCCGGCCGAGAACGTCGTGCCCTCGCCGGTGATGATCACGCAGCGGGCGTCGAGCCCGGCCAGCGTTGCCACGAGCGCATCGAGAATCGGGCGATCGAGCGCCCCGCGCTTGGCCGGGTGTGAGATCGTCAGCCGCGCGACCCCGGACGCCGGCTCGTCGATCAGCAGCCGACCGCCGCGCGCCTGATCACTCGTCGAGGACAACGATCACGTCACCCTCGGACACCGACTGGCCCTCGCTGCAGCGGATCTCGCGCACCACACCCGCGTCCTCGGCCTCGACCGGCATCTCCATCTTCATCGACTCGAGGATCACGACCGCATCGCCCTCATCGACCGTGTCGCCGACCGCCACCTCGACCTTCCAGACCGTGCCGGTGATGTGCGCCTCGATCTCGATCAACGAGCTCCTCCTCCTCCGGGCCTTGTGAACGCGCCAGAGGATATTGGCCAGGTACGCTGGACGGCGCGAGGATGGCGCTCGAACCGACAGAGCCGGAGCTGGACATCGAGCTGGTGACGGCATCGCTGCGTGCCGACTCAAGCGATCTCGGCGCGTTCGTCGAAGCGCTGGCGGTCAAGCTCGAGCAGGCTCTGCCCAACGGTGTCAAGGTCGACCGCCGTGGCGGCATGCTGCGCGCCAAGCAGGTTCGCGAGATCACCGTCGACGCCGGCGACACGCGGTTGCGGCTGCAGCGCGACGGTGCCGACGTACGAACCAGCCGCGCGCGGCTGTCGGGCGGGATCGTGCTCAAGACCGAGCCGGTCGACACCGACGAGTGGCTGGCGCAGCTCGCGCGCGCGCTCGCCGAGCAGGCCAGCCGCAGCCAGGCGACTCGCGCGGCGCTTGAGCGGATGCTGACCGAATAGCGGCCCGGCGAGCACTTCAGATGACCACGCATCGACGGATTCGCCCGTTCAACACCCGTGAGACCTACCCCGAGCAGGGGCTCGACAACGACCTCTGTCAGGCGGTCGTCGCCGGCGACACGGTCTACCTGCGCGGCCAGATCGGCCAGGACCTCGATACCTCGGAGTCGGTCGGGGTCGGTGACGTCGAGGCGCAGGCCGAGCAGGCAATGGCGAACATCGCGATGCTGCTGGCGGAGGCCGGCAGCGATCTGCGCGACATCGTCAAGGTCGTCGTCTACCTGATCGATCCCCGCTACCGCGAGCCGGTCTACCGCGTGATGGGACGCTGGCTGAAGGGGGTGCATCCGGTCTCGACCGGGATCGTGGTCAGCGCCCTCGCCCGGCCCGAGTGGCTGGTCGAGATCGATGCGACCGCCGTGATCCCGGCGGACCGCCCGCGCCCGTGACGTTCTCGCTGCTCGGGCGCTGCGAGCAGACCGGCCGGCTGGGAATGGTCGTGTCCTCGTCGAGCCCGGCGGTCGCCGCGCGCTGCGCGCACGCGCGGCCCCGGATCGGCGTCGCCGCCTCACAGAACGTCACCGATCCGCGGCTCGGGCCGCTGCTGCTCGACGAGCTGGCGGGCGGGCGCACGCCGGCGGTCGCGCTGGACGCGATCGTCGCGACGGCGCCGCAGATCGAGCATCGCCAACTGGTTGTGCTCAACGCCGCCGGCGAGGCGGCCGCCTACACCGGCGCCGCGGCACTCGGTACCAACGGGCATCGGATCGGCGTCGGCTGCGCCGCGGCCGGCAACCTGCTCGCCGACGAGGCGGTGCTCGATGCGATCGTCGGGGCGTTTGAGCACGGCCGCGGCGCCGAGCTCGGCGATCGCCTGATCGCGACGCTGCGCGCGGCGGTCGCGGCCGGCGGAGAGGCGGGACCGGTGCATTCGGCCGGGATGCTGATCACCGGCGCGCCGCAATGGCCGATCGTGGACCTGCGGGTCGACTGGGACGAGCACCCGATCGAGCGGCTGGCCACGGTCTGGGACGTGTACCGACCTCAGGCCGAGGACTACGTCGCCAGAGCGCTGGATCCGGGGGCGGCACCGTCCTACGGCGTGCCGGGCGACGACTAAACGCCTGGACCATCCCGTGCGCTGACAGACTGCGGCTCGCGATGTCGACCCGCTTCACGATGCGCCAGCTCGAGTACTTCGTCGCGACCTGCGATGCGGGCAGCGTGACCGAGGCCGCGCTCTCGATTCCGGTCGCCCAGTCGTCGGTGTCGTCGGCGATCTCGCAGCTGGAGCGGTCGCTCGGCGTGCAGCTGTTCATCCGCCACCACGCCCAGGGCGTGCACCCGACGAGCGCCGGCAGGCAGTTCTTGGTGCGCGCCCGCGAGCTGCTGCGCACGGCGGCTGAGCTCGAGCGGTTCGCCGCCGAGCTGACCAACGATCTGTCGGGGATGCTCGAGCTCGGCTGCCTGGTGACGATCGCGCCGCTATTCGTGCCGTCGCTGTGCCGCTCGTTCTTGGACGCCAACCCGGCGGTGCGGCTGGCACTGACCGAGGCCGGTGCCGCCGAACTGCTCGATCGGCTGCGCGCCGGCAGCCTGACGTTGGCGCTCACCTACGACCTCGAGCTGGCTGCCGACATCGAGTTCGAGCCGCTGGCGACGCTGGCGCCGCACGCGATGTTCCCGGCCGCGCACCCGTGGGCCGGCCGCGACGAGGTGACGCTCGAGCAGCTTGCCGGCGAGCCATTGGTGCTGCTCGACCTGCCGCACAGTCGCGAGTACTTCCGTGGGCTGTTTGTCGCGGCCGGGGTCAGCCCGTCGATCGCGCATCGATCGCGTCAGCCGGACGCGATCCGGACGCTCGTCGCCAATGGCTACGGCTACTCGATCGTCAACGCCCGCCCCGTGACCGACCGCGCGCTCGACGGCCGCCCGTTCGCGGTCGTGCCGATCGCGGGCGAGCCACGCCCGATGCGGCTCGGGATCGCGAAGCTGGCGGCGCTCGCGCCGACCCGCGTGATCAGCGGGTTCGTCGAGCATTGCCGCCGGGAGTTGTCGCGTGCCGATGCCGGCTGAGGCGATCACGGCCCAGCGGCTGCTGGCCGATCTGGTCGCGATGCCGACGGTCGCCGGATCGCCGAACGGCGAGCTGATCGACTACGCGGCGGGGTGGCTGCGGGCCGCCGGCGCGGAGGTGTCGATCTCCACCGGCGCGCGTCCGGACGCGCGCAACCTGCACGCGCGGCTGGGCCCCAGCGGCGCTGGCGGGCTGGTGCTGTCGGCGCACACCGATGTCGTCTCGGTACAGGGACAGGAGTGGACCACTGATCCGTTTCGCCTGAGACAGCAGGACGGACGCGTGTACGGACGCGGCACCGCCGACATGAAGGGGTTCGTCGCCGCGGTCCTCGCCGCGGTGCACCGCGTCGCGCCGACGGCGCTCCAGCGCCCCGTTCACGTCGTGCTCTCCAGCGACGAGGAGATCGGCTGCCAGGGGATCCGACCGCTGCTGGCGCAGCTGCGCCACGAGATCGAGCGTCCGTGGCTGACGATCGTCGGCGAGCCGACCCGGCTGCGGGTCGTCGACCGCCACAAGGGCAAGCTCGCGCTCGAGGTCGTGGTGCACGGTCGCACCGGTCACTCGGCGCGCGCGCCCGAGGCGGTCAATGCGGTCACCTACGCGGCGCGGCTGATCGTCTCCCTCGGTGACCTGGAACGGTGGCTGCGCTTCGACGGTCGCCAGGACGAGCGCTTCGCGGTGCCGTACGGGACGGTCAGCATCGGCCCGATTCACGGCGGCGTATCGGTCAACATCGTGCCCGACCTGTGCCGTTTTGCGTTCGAGCTGCGGTATCTGCCCGGCGAGGACCCGGGCGAGCTGCGGCGACTGATCGAGCGGGCGGTCGATGCCACCGCGCGCGAGATGCATGCGATCGATCCCGACACCGGGGTCGAGCTCGCAACGGTGATCGACTACCCACCGCTCGAAGGCGGCGACCAACCGCCCGGCGACCGGCCGCCCGGCGACCGGCCGGCCGGCGCCGCGGCCGAGCTGGCCGCGATCGCGGGAACCGGCGAGGCCGGCGGCGCGGTCGATTTCGGCACCGAGGCCGGGCTGCTGCAACGGACGCTGGGCGGCACGGTCGTCGTCTGCGGCCCGGGCGACATGGCCCAGGGTCATCGCCCCGACGAGTACCTCGAGCTCGACCAGCTCGATCGCGCCGAGTCGCTGCTGCGGCGCCTGATCGCGCACCCGCGCTGACGCGGCCTTGGGTGATCTTGGCCCGTGGGGGATCCATTTCCCCCAACCGCGCCGTTTGCCCCGGACTGCGGGTCACGTACGCTGAGCGGATCGGCGGCGCCCACGCGCCAGCCCCGAACGAACAGGAGTAGCGATGCCGTTCTTCAGTCGCGACGACGACTCAAAGCCACCGCCACCGCAGGGCGCGGAGGTCGCGCCGGCAGACGCGCCGCACGCCGCTACCTACGAGTCGGGCTCGCTGGAGGGGATCCCCGCGTCCGGGCGCGAGCGGATCGCGCGGATGAAGCAGGAGGTGCAGCGCGGCTTTTTCACCTCCGACTTGTCGGTCAACGAGTTCCTGCTCGTCAAGGAGTCCGGCTTTGAGCCGATCGGGCTGGTGCTCGGCAGCTCGATCTACCACATCGGCTACCAGCAGGCGATGTGGAACCAGAGCCAGGAGATGAGCGTGCTCACGCAGGCGATGTACCACGCCCGCGAGCTGGCGATGACGCGGATGGAAGAGGAGGCCGACCAGCTCGGGGCCGACGGGATCGTCGGCGTCCGGCTCGAGATCGGCCGCTATGACTGGGGCGCCGATCTGGCCGAGTTCATCGCCGTCGGGACCGCGGTCAGGCATCGGGCCGGCGAGCTGCACCGGGCCCCGAACGGTCGCCCGTTCACCTCCGACCTGTCCGGACAGGACTTCGCGACGCTGCTGCGCGCGGGCTACCGTCCGGCGGGGTTGGTGATGGGCAACTGCGTCTACCACGTCGCCCGCCAGGGGATGCTCTCCTCGCTCAAGCAGATCGGGCGCAACGTCGAAATGCCGAACTTCACCCAGGCGCTCTACGAGGCGCGCGAGCTGGCGATGGAGCGGATGCAGAACGAGGCCGACGATGCCAAGGCGGACGGGATCGTCGGCGCGCGGATCATCGAGCGCAGCCACGGCTGGGGCTCGCACGTGATCGAGTTCTTCGCGATCGGCACCGCGGTGCTCTCGATCTCCGACGATCACGAGATCGAGAGGCCGACGCTGGTGCTGCCGCTGCAGGGCTGATCACCGGTCCGATCGGGCCGGGCGGGGGTATCTTCGGCGGCGCCACCGATGCCCGACGTCCAGCTCAAACAGCAGCGCTACCGCGACGAGCGGCCGGCCGAGTACTTCGACCGGTTCCATGCTCGCACTCGTGACCACGGGCCGGAGGGACACGTGTACGAGCTGGTTCGGACGTTCACCGTGTCCTATGCGCTGGCCGCGTTCCGCGCGCGATCGATCGGCTCCGAGAACGTCCCCGCCGGTGCGCTGATCCTGGCGCCGAACCACGCCTCGTTCATGGACCACTTCTTCGCCGGTGCGTTCGTGCGCCGCCGGATCCAGTTCATGGCCAAGTCCCAGCTGTTCGGCTCACCGGTCCCCTCATACGTGTTCAGTCACGGCGGCGTGTTCCCGATTCGCCGCGGCGCGGCGGACGACGAGGCGTTTGCGACCGCGTTCGCGGTGCTCGACCGGGGCGGCGCGCTGGGCATGTACTGCGAGGGCGGCCGCTCGCGCAACGGCGAGCTGGCCGAGCGTGCGCGTCCCGGAATCGGCCGGCTGGCGCTGGAGTCGGGCGCGCCGGTCGTTCCGGTCGCGATCCTCGGCTCCCATCAGGTCCGCAACTGAGGCGGCTGAAGTTTCCCAAGGTCGTGGTCCGCTACGGCGAGCCGCTGCGCTTCGAGGCGGAGTTCGAACCGACCCGCGAGCGCCAGCAGCAGGCCGCCGACGTGATCCTCGAGCGGATCCGCGAGCTGCACTCCGAGCTGGCCCGGCTGGGTCCCAAGCGCGCGCGGCGCGCCGCCGGCGATCAGACGGACGTCTGAGACGCGGCGACGCGGCCGTCCAGCCAGCCACACAGATCCGACAGCACGAGCTCACGCTCGGGCTCGTTGAAGATCTCGTGGTAGAGGCCGGGGTACGGGATCACGGTCGTCAGGCCACCGAGCCGCTCGCCGAGCATGACGCTGCCGGCCGGCGCGCAGAGCCGGTCCTCGGTGCCGTACATCACCAGCGCCGGCAGCGTGATCTCGGGCACCTGCTCGCCGAACGCGTCGGTCGTATCGGCGATCTCCGCCGCCGTCCTGGCCGGCAGCTTGCCGTGATGCACGAGCGGGTCGTCGAGGTAGGCCTGCACGACCGCCGGATCGCGGCTGACGAGCGTCGCGTCGATCCCGATCAGCGGCGTCGCCGGCGCGACCGCCGAGATCGCGTGTCCGACGATCCGCAGCGCCCGCGACGTGTCGACCGACGCCAGCGCCCCGGACAGGGCCAGGCCGTCGAGCCGTTGCTGATGAGCGAGCGCGTAGCGAAGCGCCAGCATTCCGCCCATGCTGTGGCCGATCATCACGATCGAAATCGCCGACTGCGACTCGCGTTGGCACGCGAACGAGACGAGCGAGTCGAGGTCGGCAACGGCATGATCGACCCGATCGATCAGCGCCCGGCGACCGTCGGAGCGCCCGTGGCCCCGATGGTCCAGCGCGTACACGGCGTAGCCGTCGCCGACCAGTCGCTCGGCGACGTGCTGGTAGCGCCCCGAGTGCTCGCCGGCGCCGTGCGCGAGCACGATCAGCGCGCGCGGCGACCCCTCAGGGCGCCACCACTGCGCGTACAGCGACAGACCGCCGACCCCGGTGAGCCGCGCGTCGCCGCGCTCGGTCATTGCTCGGCCCAGGGCACGACGACCGCGTCTTCCAGCGGCGAGTCGCGTGCGACGACGTACTCGGCGGGCTCGGCGTCAGACACGTTCTCGACGATGTGGGTGACCCGGGGCGGCACGTACAGCATGTCGCCCGGGGCGACCTCGAGCGCTTGCTCGAGCTGATCCCCCCAACGGATCCGCACGCCGCCGGACAGCATGTAGAGCGTGCTCTCGCAGCTCTCGTGGTAGTGGGGGCGAGAGCGCGCGCCGGCGGGGACGCGGAAGCGGCCCATGTAGATGTTGTGCGCGCCGGCCGTCGCCTGGGAGATCTCAGCGCCGCCGACGAGCCCGCGCGGGACCTCGTGATCTGGCCCCGGCTTGATCAGCTTCATGCGCTCGATCCTAAGTGATCGGCCCGGTCGCCTCCGGATCGGGCAGCTCGATCTGCAGCGGCGGCTGGTCGCCCGCCTCGTGGTCGACCTGCAGCGTCGTGTGCGTGATCCCGAACTGCTCGGAGACCAGCTGCTGCAGGCGTCGGCGGACGGCGTGGCAGTCGTCGTCGGCACGCACGACGACATGCGCCGACAGCGCCGGAAAGCCCGAGGTCACCTCCCACACGTGCAGGTCGTGGATCTCGACGACCCCGTTCTGGGCGGCGAGCACGCGCCCGATCTGATCGGGCTCCATGCCCGCCGGCGCGGCCTCCATGAACACCCGGCCGGACTCCTTGAGCAACCCGTAGGACGCGTACAGCAGGATCGCGGCGATCAACAGCGAGGCGAGCGCGTCGGCGCGGTCAAAGCCGGTCACGAGGATCACCGCGGCGGCGATCGCGGTGGCGATGAAGCCGAACAGGTCGGTGACGATGTGCCGATAGGAGCCCTCGACGTTGAGGCTGCGCTGCTCGCCCGAGCCGCGTGCGAGCACGCGTGCGGCGACGAGGTTGACGACGATCCCGACGAGCGCGACGATCAGCACCGGCAGCGCGGCGACCTGCGGGGGTGAGATCAGCCGGCTGATCGCGTCGACCACGATCAGCACGCCGAGCACCAGCAGCGTTACGCCGTTGGCCTGCGCGGAGAGGATCTCGGCGCGCCCGAGGCCGTAGGTCATCGTGCCGCCGGCCGGTCGCACCGCCAGCCGCGCCGCCGTCAGCGACATCGCCAGCGCGACCGCGTCGGTCAGCATGTGCGCCGCGTCGGACAGCAGTGCCAGCGACGAGGCGAGCGCGCCGACGACGACCTCGCACAGCATGAACGCCACGATCAGCACCAGCGCGGTCTTCAGCGCGTGGGCTTCGGTCTCCCGTGACGGCCCGTGCGAGTGTCCGTGGTCGTGAGCCATCGTCGCCGTCAGTTCATCGACGGGTCGTCCGGCATCCGCGCGACCAGCGCGTAGCTGCCGCCCTTGCGCGTCAGTACCGACCCCCACAGCTCGAGCGGCTCGGCGCAGAACGCGTCCTCGCGCCGGGCCGGCTCGAGGATCCAGTCGCCCTGCTGCAGTTCGGTGTCCAGCTGACCGGGTCCCCAGCCCGCGTGGCCGGCGAACGCGCGCCCGCGGCGGGTGTCGGGCGGCGCCTGCTCGCCGTGTTCGCCGAGCACGCCGACGTCCTCGAACGCGACCAGTGCCGCATCCTCGGCGTCGTCGAACTCGGCCAGCACGATCAGCGCCGACTGTCGCACCGGGCCGCCGATGAACAGCGTGTCCTCGCCGTCGACGAAGCGATCGAGCTCGTCGGCCGCCTCGATCACCGTCGTCTCGGAGGGGCGATTGAGCACCAGTCCGAACGCGCCCTCGTCGGTGTGCTCGACGATCAGCACGACGGTGCGCTGAAAGTTCGGATCCAGCAGCCCCGGTCCGGCGATCAACAGCTTTCCCCGCGTTGACTCCACAGGCGCGAGCGTACCGCGCGTGGACGCGTGATCCGCGCCCTAGGAGTCCGCGTCGGCGACCGCGGCGATCGCGCCCTCAAAGCCGATCTTCGAATGGGTACCGTCGCAGAACGGCTTGTTCGTCGAACCGCCGCAGCGGCACAGGAACACCGTCGAGCCCTTCGTCGCGATCGCGTTGCCGTCGGCGTCGACGAGCTCGATCGCGCCCGCGACCTGGTAGGGCCCGTTGTCGGTGACCGTCACCTGTACGTCTGCCATCTGACTCTCCTCGGTCGTTTCGGAGCAGAACGCTACTCCGGAGGCCGACGGGGTGACCGGTCAGAGCCCGTAGGAGCGACCGATCACGTCGAGCATGATCTCGTCGGTGCCGGCGCCGATCCGGTTGAGCCGCAGGTCGCGCCAGACCCGTTCGATCCCGTACTCGACCATGTAGCCGGCGCCGCCGTGGATCTGGATGCACTCGTCGGCGACCTCGACCGCGATCCGCGAGGCGTGCAGCTTGGCCATCGAGATCTCACGCACCGGGTAGTCGCCGTTCTGAAACCGCCACGCGGTCGTGTAGACCAGCTGCCGCGCGGTCTCGATCTTGGTCGCCATCTCGGCGAACTTGTGGCGGATCACCTGGAAATGGCCGATTTGGCGGCCGAAGGCGCGGCGCTCGAGCGCGTACGCGAGCGTCCGGTCAAACACGTTCTGGGCGCCCGCGACCGCGCCCGCGGCGCCGATCAGGCGCTCGCCCTGCAGCTCCCACATGATGTGGTAAAAGCCCTTGCCGACCTGGCCGAGCACGGCGGACTCGGGGACGCGGACGTCCTGAAAGGCCAGCAGCGCGGTGTCGGAGGCGTGCATCCCGAGCTTGCGCAGCCGCTGCTCGCGGATCACGCCGGGGGCGTCCATCGGCACCAGGAACAGGGTGAAGCCGTCATAGCCGGCGTTCGGATCGGTCTTGGTCACCAGCACGATCAGGTCGGCACGGTGGCCGTTGGTGATGTAGGTCTTGGAGCCGTTGATCACGTACTCGCCGGCGTCGGGATCGTGCACGGCACGGGTCTTGATGCCGGCCACGTCGGAGCCGGCGTCGGGCTCGGTGATCCCCAGGCAGAGGATCTTCTCGCCGCGGATCGCCGGCACCACCCACTCCTGCTTCTGCTCCTCTGAGCCGAACGCGAGGATCGGCGGCATCGCCATGTCGGTGTGCACTGCGACCCCCATCACCAGGCCGCCGGACTGCGCGTGGGCCAGCTCCTCGGCCAGCACCAGGCTGGTGTAGTAATCGCCGCCCTGACCCCCGTAGCGCTCGGGCTTGTCCAGGCCGAGCAGGCCGAGCTCGCCCATCCGCGAGAACACCGAGTCGGGGAACGTCGTCTCCTCCCACTCCTCGGCGTGGGGCTGTAACTCGGCGACGACGAACCGATGGATCGACTCGCGCAGCTGCTCGTGCTCGTCGTTGAAGATGAAGTGCCGGCGGGCGGACCCGTGGTCGGGCTTGAGCACGTCGGAGGTGGCCATCGGATCTCTCCCGGAGTCGGTTGCGGCAAAACGCCCAAAGTGAACAGTAGAGCTTTCCACTCCTCACTTCGACCGTCGCCGCGTACGCTGTGGCGCGATGGCCTACGAAACGATCACCTACGCGCTGTCGGACGCCGGCGTCGCGACGATCGCGCTTGACCAGCCGCAGACCCGCAACGCGCTCTCCGACGAGCTGCTGTCCGAGCTGCTCGACGCGCTCGACACGGTCCGCGGCGACGAGCGCGCGCGCTGCCTGGTGCTGACCTCGACCCACGACCGCGTGTTCTCCTCCGGCGGCAACCTGACCGGGTTCTCCGCCGAACTCCCGCTGGTCGCAAAGCACGTCGCCAACGAGCGCTTCCCGGCCGTGTTCCGCGCGCTCGGTGAGCTCGGCAAGCCGTCGATCTGCGCTGCCAACGGACATGTGCTCGCCGGCGCGCTCGGGCTGGCGCTCGCGTGCGATCTGATCGTTGCCTCAGACGCCGCCCGGTTCGGCACGCCGGAGATCAACGTCGGCCTGTTCCCGTTCATGATCATGGCGCTGATCTACCGCAACGTCGGGCGCAAGAAGACGGCCGAGCTGATGTTGCTCGGCGAGCAACTGTCGGCCGACGAGGCGCAGCGGATCGGCATCGTCAACCGGGTCGTCCCGGCGGCCGAGCTGCCCGCGGTGGTCGACGAGTGGGCGCAGCGGTTGGCAAGCAAGTCGCCGGTGCTGATGAAGCTCGGCAAGGACGCGATGTACCGCCAGCAGGACATGGCGCTCGAGGACGCGATCGCGTTCCTGCGCTCGCAGCTGACGCTCGCGTTCAGCACCGAGGACATCCAGGAGGGCGTGCGCGCGTTCTTTGAGAAGCGCGAGCCGGAGTGGCAGGGCCGCTGAACCGCCGGCGATCGCTCAGGCGGCGAGCGGGTGAGGCGCGGCGGCGTCGATCGTGGTCGCGTGCTGCGGCGCCCCGTGGTGAAAGCCCTGGGTCGCGTCGACGCCGAGCCCGCGGACCAGTTCGGCCTGTTGCTCGTTTTCGATCCCCTCGGCGATCACTCGCAGCGCCAGCCGCGAGGCGATCGCCACGACCGCGCCGACGATCGCCCGGCCGGTGTCGCTGGTCTCGATGTCGCTGATGAACGAGCGGTCGATCTTGACGCCGTCGATCGGCAGCTGCTTGAGGTAGGACAGCGACGCGTAGCGCGCCCCGAAGTCGTCGACCCAGATCCGGACCCCGAGCAGGCGCAGGCGGGTCAGGACGCTTGCCGCCCTCGGCAGGTCATCGATCGCGGCGGTCTCGGTCAGCTCCAGCCACAGCGCTCCGGTCGCCAGCCCCGCCTGGCGGCAGACCCGAGCCACGCGGGCGGGCAGCGAGGGCTCGAGCAGGCTGACGGGCGACAGGTTGGCGTGCAGTTCGAGCGTGCCCAGCCGCGGCAGCCGCCGCCAGGCGGCGACCTGCGTGACCGACAGCATCAGCATCTCGGCGTCCAGTTGCGGGCAGACCCCGGCTCGCTCGGCGAGTGCCACCAGCGCGAGCCCGTCGACCAGCGTGCCGTGCACTGTGCGCCATCGGGCCAGCGCCTCGACCGCACGGACCGCGCCGGTGCGGCAGTCGACGACGGGTTGGAAATGCGCCTCGAGCCGACCAGGGCCGAGTGCGTCGACAAGACTCGCTGGGGCTCCCGGCACCGCCGGGCAGTGTCGGTGCTGTGACCGTGCCGCCGCTGACAAGCGGGACGCGTCGCGTTGTCCATAGTGGCGTACGCGGCATCGTGGGGGTCCGCGTCGGCCGAGATCGTCACGGCGAGCGGCTGTCCGTCGTTGACGAATCGCCCGGCCTCGTGCCAGAGTAGGAAGTGAGACGACTCACTTCTCAGTTGCCGTCCGACGCATCGACCGCCCGTGGCCACCGACTCGCCAACCAGCCCCAGCCTCCTACGCCCGCTTGCCGACGACCTCGCGGCTCGCCGTGAGCGCCTGCGGCTCGGCGGCGGTGAGGCGAAGATCGATGTCCAGCACGCCGCCGAGAAGCTCACCGCGAGAGAGCGGCTCGCGCTGTTGATCGATGACGGCAGCTTCACCGAGCTCGGGATCCATGGCCGACCGCACTTCTCCCAGCGCGCGATGGACGGCCGCGAGGCGCCGGCCGACGGCGTGATCACCGGCTACGGCAAGGTCGACGGACGCCTGGCCGCGGTCGTCGCCTACGACTTCACGGTGATGGCCGGTTCGATGGGGATGACCGGCGAACTGAAGGTGACACGGCTGCGCGAGCTCGCGCTGAGCAAGCGGATCCCGCTGATCTGGCTGTTGGACTCGGCCGGTGCGCGGATCCAGGAGGCGGTCGGATCGCTGTTCGCCGGCACCGGCCACCTGTTCCGCGAGGAGGTGATCAACTCCGGCGTGATCCCACAGGTCGCGGCGCTGATGGGGCCGTGCGCGGCCGGAACCGCCTACATCCCCGGGCTCGCCGACTTCGTGCCGATGGTCAAGGGCCGGGGCTCGATGGCGCTCGCGGGACCGCACCTGGTCCGCGCCGCGGTCGGCGAGGAGGTCACGCAGGAGCAGCTCGGCGGCTCGCGCGTGCACTGCCGCAAATCCGGCGTCGGTGACCTCGAGGTCGCTGACGACCCCGACTGCATCGCCCAGATCAAGCGGTACCTGAGCTTCTTCCCCTCGCACTGCGAGCAGCCGCCGCCGATCCGCCCGACGGCCGACCCGATCGATCGGGCCGACGACGACCTGCTCGACGTGCTGCCCGAGTCAAACCGCAAGCCCTACGACATGTACGAGGTGATCCGCCGGATCGTCGACGACGGCGACTGGTTTGACCTCAAGCCGCAGTTCGCGCGGACGATCATCACCTGTCTGGCGCGATTCGGCGGCCGCCCGGCCGGGATCGTCGCCAACCAGCCAAAGCAGCTCGGCGGGATCCTCGACAACGACTCGGCCGACAAGGCGGCGCACTTCATCAATCTCTGCAACGCCTATGGGATCCCGCTCGTGTACCTGATGGACGTCCCCGGGTTCATGGTCGGGACCAAGGTCGAGCAGGCGGGGATCATCCGCCACGGGGCCAAGATGCTCTACGCGACCGCGAACGCGACGGTTCCGAAGATCACGGTCGTGCTGCGCAAGGCCTACGGCGCCGGCTACTACGTGATGTGCGGCCGCGCCTTCGAGCCCGACCTGATCGTCGCCTGGCCGAGTGCCGAGATCAGCGTGATGGGGGCCGAGGGCGCGGTTGAGATCGTGTTCCGCAAGCAGGTCGCGGAGGCCGACGACTCGGACGCCAAGCGGGCCGAGCTGATCGCCGAGTTTCGCAAGATCATCGACGTCTACGTCGCTGCCGGCAACGACATGATCGACGACGTGATCGACCCGCGTGAGACGCGCGCGACGATCTGCCGAGCGCTGGAGATGGCAGCCGGCAAGCGGGTGCAGCGTCCGTTCAAGCGCTCCGGCGTGGTGCCGGTGTGAGAGCGACCCACCGGCCCGGCCGATGAGCGTCGACGACGCCGCGATCATCACCTGCGCGATCTCCGGCGCGTTGGCCAACCGCGATCAGTGCCCGGCGATCCCGTACCTGCCCGCCGAGTACGCCGCCGAGGCGCGACGGATCGTCGACGAGGGCGGCGTCCAGATCCATATCCACGCCCGTTCGCCCGACGGCGCTCCGTCATATCGGGTGCAGGACTTCCGCGCGATCCGCGACGCGATCGTCGCCGAGGTCGGCGACGCCGCGATCATCAACTTCTCGACCGGCACGATCGGCGTCCCGGTCGCGACCCGGGTCGAGTACCTGCGCGAGTGTCGCCCCGACGTCGCCGCGCTGAACATGGGCTCGCTCAACTACGCCAAGTACTCGCGCTCGCGCAAGAACTTCGTGTTCGACTTCGTATTCGCCAACCCGTTTGAGGAGATCGTCGAGCTGCTGCGGGCGATGGGCGAGCTCGGCATCAAGCCCGAGCACGAGTGCTTTGACGTCGGGCACGTCGGCTCGCTGGCGCCGCTGGTCGACATGGGGCTGCTGCAAGCGCCGCTGCACGCCGACTTCGTGATGGGCGTCACCGGCGGCGTGCCGGCGACGGCGCGCAATCTCGCTGCGATGGCCGACAACCTGCAGGCCGCCTGGCCCGACGAACGCCACCACTGGGGCGTGATCGGCATCGGTCGCGGGCAGTGGTCGATGGTCGCGGCGGCGCTGACGCTCGGCGGCTCGGTGCGGGTCGGGCTGGAGGACAACTTCTACCTGCCCGACGCGACGATGGCCCGCTCAAACGGGGAGCTGGTCGCCCGCGCACGCCGACTGGCCGAGGACTGCGGCCGGCGCCCGGCAACGGTGGCGGAGGCACGGACGCTGCTCGGGCTGGCGGCATGAGCCTGCCGCTGCAGGGTCTGACCGTGCTCGATCTCAGCCGGCTGCTGCCCGGGCCGTTCTGCTCGTGCCTGCTTGCCGACTTCGGCGCGGACGTGATCAAGGTGGAGGACACCGGCGCCGGTGACTACCTGCGCTGGACGCCGCCGCATCACGAAGGGGTGGCGCCCAGCGCCGCGGGCGCCCCCTTCCTGGCGCTGAACCGCGGCAAGCGTTCGATCCAGCTCGACCTCAAGGCCGAGCACGGCGTCGAGGTGCTGCTCGCGCTCGTGCGCGACGCCGACGTGCTGCTCGAGTCGTTTCGCCCGGGCGTGATGACGCGGCTCGGGGTCGGGTACGAGCGCCTGCGCGAGCACAATCCGCGGCTGGTCTACTGCGCGATCACGGGCTATGGCCAGGATGGTCCGTTCCGTGACCGTGCCGGCCACGACATCAACTACCTGGCCCGCGGTGGGCTGCTCGGGCTGACCGGTGAGCGCGACGGCCCGCCGATCCAGGCCGCCGGACAGATAGCCGATCTCGGCGGCGGCGCGCTGATGGCCGCCGTCGGGATCCTGGTCGCGCTGCGCGAACGTGATCGCTCCGGCGAGGGTCAGCTGGTCGACTGCTCGATGTTCGACGGGGCGCTGTCGTGGTTGGCGATGGTCGCGGCCGAGCTGTTGGCGACCGGGGAGCCGCCCGCTCGCGGCGAGCTGACGCTCGCGGGTCGGTACAACTGCTACCGGCCGTATCGCTGCGCCGACGGCTGGGTGTCGCTTGGCGCGCTTGAGCCCAAGTTCTGGCAGGCGTGGTGCGAGGGGGTCGCGCGCCCGGACCTCGCGGGGGCCGCGTTTGAGTCGCCGGGCTCGGAGTCACACCGCCAGGTCTGCGAGCTGTTCGGAGCCCGCACGCGCGACCAGTGGGTCGCGTTCGCGGCCGAGCACGACTGCTGTCTGGAGCCGGTGCTGTCGCTCGATGAGGCGCTCGAATCAGAGCTCGTGCGCGAGCGCGAGATGGTCGTCGCGCTGGCACAGCCGGGCGCGGCCGAGGCGGTCAGGCTGCTGGGGTTGCCGATCAAGCTCGGACGCACGCCCGGAGACCCCACGCGCGCCCCGGGACCGACGCTCGGCGAGCACACCGACGAGTTGCTCGCGGAGATCGGCTACGACGCCGCGGCGATCGCGCGCCTGCACGCCGAGGGGGTCGTCAAGCGAGCCGACCGGGGCACGGCACCCGGCCGGGCGTTCATGTCGGGCTGAGCACGATGTCGACCGACGGGATGCTGAAGATGTCGGAGCTGGCGCAGCGGTCGGGTGTCAGCGCCGGAACGATCAAGCACTACCTGCGTGAGGGCGTGCTCGGACCCGATCACGAGGTCGTGCGCACGAGCCGCAACATGGCCTGGTACCCGGAGTCGTTCGTCGCCCGGATCCAGCTCGTCAAGCGTCTTCAGGAGCAGCGGTTCATGCCGCTGCGGGTGATCCGCGAGCTGGTCGGCGCCGACCCCGACCGGGCCGCACGGCTGGTCGAGCTCGAGGACCGGATCGCCGAGCACGCGGACGAGCTGCGCGAGCGTGGGCGTGTCTCGCGCGCGGTCGTGCGTGACACCTACGAGCTGCCCGCCAACGTGCTGGAGCGGCTGCAGCAGCTCGATGTGCTGAGTCCGACTCGACGCGGCTACGACGCCGACGACGTGGCGATCATCGAGGCGATCAGCCGCTTTCGCGCCGGCGGCTACGAGCAGGCGCTCGGGTTCACCGTGTACGACGTGCTGCGCTACCGGACCGCGCTGGAGCCGCTCGTCCGCGAGGAGGTCGCGGTGCTGCTCGAGCGCCTGTCGGGCGAGCTCGACGTCGAGCGTGCGGCCCGGATCGTCGCGTCCGGTGCCGAGCCGCTGCGCGAGCTGATCGGCGCGATGCACTCCAAGCTGCTGCAGGGCGAACTGCGCCGCCAGGCCCGCGCCGGCTGAGCACTACCAGTAGACGTCGTGATCCTCGGCGACGCCGAAGCCGTCGGCGACGACGATCGGCTCGGGGCCCGGCAGCGAGCCGTGGTAGCGGCCGAACGGTTGGCGATAGCGGCTGCGCAGGAGCACCAGCTGTTCGTTGCGGGCGCGGGTGGCCTCGGCGCTGAAGCGAAGTTCGCCGATCGCGCCCAACGAGTCGTCGAACGCCACCGCCGGCGGCTCGTACGGTTCCCCGTCGACCCACACGGTTCGCTCCGAGCCACACGGCGGGTCGTTGACGCCCTGCACCAGGTTCCACGCCAGCGCCCGGCCGTCGGCGGCGTGCCCGACTCCGGCCGACCAGCGCCAGCGGGTGTGGCGCTCGTAGTAGGCGGCGGTGTCGTCGATCACCGCACGGGCGTCGAGCTCGACCACGCGGTCCGGCAGCGACACAACCCCGCGAGCGGCGATCCCGCCCTGTTTGCGGGTCCAGCCGTAGCCGTCACCGCTGCGACAGATGCTCTCGATGCCCGGCTGCTCATCGAGGCGCAGTTCGATCACGAGCTCACGGCTGCGGACCGACAGCGAGCCGACCTCGAGCGCCACGTCTGAGCCGAGGAGCTGCGTCCGCCCATGCAGCCGCCACGTGCGGCGATCCCAGACCGCCCAGAATGACTGGCGGGCGCGACCGATCCGCACCCGCGCCGCGCACACCGATAGCTCCGGACCGAACACGCCGACGTAGCGCCAGGCCTTCAGCGGACGCGTGCGCAGCCGCGCGGGCATCGGTGCCGGCGGCAGCGCCAGCCACTGCAGCGCCGCCGGGCGCCGGTCGCCGAAGCGGCCGCGGTAGGGCAGCGCCGACAGGTCCGGGGCGAGCACGAAGAGGGCCCCTAACGGCCGCACGCGCGCCGGTAGCCCGGCGTACCGGGCTGCCGCGCCGCGGCGGAGTTCGGTGCGATCATCAGACAGCGCTCGTTCACCGCGACAAACGCGCTCGCGGGGATCTGCTTGAGCTGGTCGACCATCCGGTAGCTCCAGCGCCGGTCGGCGGCGCCGCCGAAGTACCAGTTGCTGCCGTTGTCGGCGAGGATCAGCCCGTAGGTCTGCATCGCCGTGACCACCACCTGGCAGGCCCGGGCGCAGCGCGAGGCCGGCAGATGAAAGCTGCGCTTCAGGCGAAACCGCGCGCCCATCGGCGGAGCGTCGCGGCTTGCCGTCGACCCCGCCTCGTGGCGGGCGGGCCAGAGGTAGCGGCGGCTGGTGGTCGCGGCGGTGACGCGGATCGCGTGATCGAGCCGGCCCGACTTCACCTCGGTGTAGTCGACCAGGCCGGGCAGGATCGGCAGGCCGGCCGCGTCGGCCGAGGTCCAGCCCGCCGGGCGCAGCCGGTTTGATCGCAGGTTCCAGATCGCACCCGAGCCCGCCGTCGACCGGCCGCCGGGGTGGTAACGGGCGTCGTAGAGCTCGTACAGGACGCAGCTCGCGGGGTCGACCATCAACGCGTGGCGATCGCCGCCCGCGTTGGCGCCACCCTCGATCGGGGTCCGCGCCGAGAAGGGATACCGCCCGCGGTTGCTCTGGCTCGCGTACTGAAAGCCGACGTGCACCAACCGCGGGTGGCCCGGCGTGCGCTGCCACGGGATCCCGTACGGAACGCCGCCGGGGTTGGGGCCGAAGTCGGGGTGCAGATACGTCGCGGCGGAGTCCATCGTCGCCAGCCACCGTCGCGAATCGCGGTCGACCGGCAGCCCGCGGATCGACGTGTTCCAGACGTTGTCGGCGGGAAACGCCGGACATCCGGTGCCCGGCACCCGCGACACCGCGCGCGTTCGGGCGTGCGCGCTGGCGCCAAGCGGCACCGCACCAGCGCACAGCAGCGCCGACAGCGCCACGGCAACACTCAGGCCAACACCGCGCAGAGAGATCACAGGCCGACAGTGTTGCGCGCGCCGCTCCGGGACGTTGTCATGCGATCAAAGTGACAACGTCCCAACTGCGGTAGCCGCCGACGGCGCTATCGTCGACTGACTCGTCAGTCGAATTGTTCGTCGAAGGGAGGGGCGCATGCGCGCCGCAGCGATTCAACTGAACGCCTCAGACGACGTCGACCGCAACCTGGAGACCGCCGACCGGCTCGTGCGCGAGGCTGCCGGCCGCGGCGCCGAGCTGGTGGTGCTGCCCGAGACCTGGACGGTGATGGGCGGACGCGAGCAGATGCTCGCCGGCGCCCAGCCGCTTGACGGCGCCGCGATCACGTGGGCGCGGGCGAGCGCCGCGCAGCTCGGGATCGACCTGATCGCGGGCTCGTTCAGCGAGCGGATCGAGGGCGACGCAAAGCTCTCGAACACGAGCGTGCACATCGATCCGCGCGGTGAGATCGCGGCGCTGTATCGCAAGATCCACCTGTTCGACGTCGAGATCGATGGCGCCGTCTACGGCGAGGCGAGCCTGTACCGGGGCGGGGAGGAGATCGTCACCACCGAGCTCGATGACGGCACCGGCGCCGGACTGAGCGTCTGCTTTGACCTGCGCTATCCGGAGCTCTACCGGATCCTGGCGCTGCGTGGAGCGCAGCTGTTGACGGTGCCCAGCGCGTTCACGCTGCCGACCACGCGCGACCACTGGGAGACGCTGATCCGAGCCCGCGCGATCGAGAACCAGTGCTTCGTGATCGCGCCCAACCAGATCGGCGAGCACCCGGGCGGCCTGCGCTCCGGCGGTCGGTCGCTGATCATCGACCCCTGGGGGGTCGTGCTCGCCGGCGCGCCCGACACCGACTGCGTGATCGTCGCCGAGCTCGACTTCGTCGCCCAGCAGCGGATCCGCCGGCGGCTGCCGACGTTGCCGCGCAGAGTTCCGGCGGCGTATGACTGGAGCGTGGGCGACGCGCTCGCGGCGGCCGACGGAGCCCGGTCGTGACCGTCGCCGCGATCGAGCGACGCCGGCAGATCCTCGACGCCGCCGTGCGGGTGTTCGCGCGCCAGGGCTTTCACACCTGCCGGGTGTCGGACATCGCCGACGAGGCGGGCGTCGCCTACGGGCTCGTCTACCACTACTTCTCCTCCAAGGAGGAGATCCTCGACACGGTGTTCCTCGAGCGCTGGGAGGTGATGCTCGCCGCGATCGCCGACGCCGACGAGTCGGGCCGCTCCGCACGCGAGAAGCTGGCCCAGATCGCCGCCTTCATCATCGACTCCTACCGCCGCGATCCCGATGTGATGAAGGTGATCATCGTCGAGGTGACGCGCGCCGCGAACACGTTCGGGCTGCACCCACCTGGCCAAGATCCGCGAGGCCTACGGCGGGATCGCGCGGATCGTCGCCGCCGCGCAGGCCGATGGCAGCTTCCGCTCGGAGATCACGCCGTCGTTCGCCGCGCAGACGTTCTACGGCGCGATGGAGCAGCTGCTGACCGGCTGGATCTTCGAGTCCGGCGAACTGGCGAGCCGGAGTTCGAGCAGGCCAAGGCGATGATCGTCGACATGATCTGCGGTGGGCTGCAGACCCGCGATCAACCGGCTGTGGGCGAGTCTGATTGAATGCGGACGCGATGACGGAGAGCCCGCTCATAAAGCGTCTGGTCTGGTCCGGAATCGTGGCCGCGATCGGCGCGCTGGCAAGCCTCGCCGCGACGCGTCTGGCGGCGGTTGATCTGGATGCGCATCTTCGGCGAAGAGCCGCCTGAGTGACCGATGAGCCGCAGAGCCCGCCGGTCCCCGGCGCCGAGCCGGTGACCGAGACGTCACGCGTCGTCGATCCGCCGACCGCCCAGCACGAGGACGCCCAGCTCGGACACCGTCAAGCTGGGCACGACCGTCTCCGAGCCCGCGCGAGCGCCGACGGGGCCGCCGATCCCGCCGCCGACGCCACCGGTCGCCGAGCCCTGGCCACAGACCGAGCCGTCGGCGATCGACAAGGTCAAGGCGAAGCTCGATGAGCGGCCGGAATTCGGCGTCGGCGCCGCTGCCGCCGGCGGGATCGTAGTCGCCCTGATCGCGAAGCGTCTTGGCCGCTGAGGACCCAAAGGTGTCGGACCTCGGCGTCGCGGTCCAGCAGGTCTCGGAAAAGGTCTCGGTCCTCGTCCGCGAGGAGATCGAGCTCGCCAAGGCCGAGGTCACGGTCAAGGCCAAGACGCTCGGACGCGGCGGCGTCGCGGCGATCATCGGCGCCGTGTTCGGGTTCTTCTGGTTGATCTTCGCGCTGGAGACGCTCGCGTGGGGGCTGAACTCGCTGCTGGACTCGGTCTGGCTCGGCTTCCTGATCGTGATGGTGCTGCTGTTGGTGCTCACGGTCGTCGCGGTGCTGTTCGCGGTTCGCAAGCTGAAGGTGGGCCCGCCGACGCCCGACATGGCGATCGAAGAGGGTCGCAAGATCCAGGCAACGGTTCAGGAGAAGGTGGGACGCTGATGGCGACGCAGGCGCAACCGGTCCGTTCGCCGCAGGAGATCCGGCGCTCGATCGAGGCCCACCGGGTCGAGCTCGGCAGCGCGGTCGAGCAACTGCGCACCGAGGTGCTGCGGCTCACTGACTGGCGTGGCCAGTTGCGTGTCCACCAGCGCGAGGTGCTGATCGGCGCCGCCGCCGCCGGGTTCGTGCTCGCCGGGGGGATCGCCGGGATCACCGGGATCCTGACCCGCCGCAGCCGGCGCAAGCGCCGGCGCTGAGCGCGGCCGCCGATCGCGGCGCGGCGGACCGATGGCGACGCTGTATCGATGCACGACGCCGACTGACTGGCTGTGTCCGTGTGGCCGCGTCGCCCGACAGCTGCGCCGCGACGGGATCGCGGTCGACGTCGTCCGCGTGCCGCAGCGCCGCGCGCGTCCTGAGCGCGACGAGGTGCAGGCACTCTCGGGCCAGCGCCGGGTGCCGCTGCTGGTGCTCGACGGCGAGCCGATCTGCGACTCGCGCCGGATCGTCGAGCACCTGCGGTTCAGGCGCGCAGCAGTGCCCCCACCGAGCGACGGTCGACCGGCCGCGCGACGCCCCGCTCGGTGACCAGCGCGGTGACCAGTGCCGACGGGGTGACGTCGAACGCCGGGTTCAGGCGCCGCTGCCCGGCGGGGCGACGGTAAACCGGCCGCCTGCCTCGTCGGCCGGCACGCCGAGGATCTCCGCGGGATCGCGCTGCTCGATCACGATCTCGGCGCCGGACGCGGTCGCCGGGTCGATCGTCGAGCAGGGGCCGACGACGACGAACGGCATCTGCGCGGCGGCGCCGCCAGCGCGTGACCGTAGGTGCCGACCTTGTTGGCGACGTCGCCGTTGGCCGCGACCCGGTCGCAGCCGAGGACCACCGCGTCGACCTCGCCACGCGCGATCAGCCCGGCGGCGGCGCCGTCGACGATCACCGCGTGCTCGATCCCCAGGCGGCCGAGCTCGTAGGCGGTCAGCCGCGCGCCTTGCAGCAGCGGCCGCGTCTCGGCGGCGAGCACCAGCTCGAGCTCGCCGCGCTCGTGCAGCTCGGCGATCGGCGCCAGCGCCGTGCCGCGGCCCGGCGCCACCAGCGCTCCGGTGTTGCAGTGGGTCAGTACCCGGCGGACCCCGAGCGCCTGCAGCAGGTCCGCGCCGTCGGCGGCGAGCGCATCGGCGCTGGCGATCTCCTGGCGCTCGATCGCGTGCGCCTGCGCGAGCGCCGCAGCCGGGCCGTCGGCCGCCGCCAGCGCACGCGCTGCACGGCGTAGGCGAGGTTGACCGCGGTCGGTCGGGCGGCGATCAGCGTCTCGCACGCGCGCCGCAGCGAGCCGGGGTCGAGCGCGAGCTCGAGCGCGACCCCGTAGCCCGCCGCGACGCCGATCAGCGGCGCGCCGCGGATGCTCAGGCGCTTGAGCGCGTCGGCGACGCCGTCGGCGCCCCGCAGCTCGAGCCAGCGCTCGTGCCAGGGCAGCAGCGTCTGGTCAAGCGCCCAGAGGACGCCGTCGTCGTGGCGCAGCGCCTGTAGCGCTGCGCCACGACCGCGGCTGGCTAGAGCCGGTTCTCGATCGACAGCGGCGCGTTGGCCGACTCGGCGACGTCTGCGACCTCGGCCGGCGCCTTGATGCCGAGCGTCTCGAACAGCTCGCCGGACTCGTACATCTCGGAGACGATGTCGCAGCCGCCGATCAGCTCGCCGCCGACGAACAGCTGTGGGATCGTCGGCCAGTTGGAGATCGCCGACAGCTCCTGGCGGATCCGCGGGTCGGGCAGGATGTCGACGGCGGCGAAGCGCGCGCCCATCGACTGCAGGATCGCGACCGTGCGCGCGGAGAAGCCGCACGCCGGCGCGTCCGGGTTGCCCTTCATGAACAGGATCACCGGGTTCTCGCCGATCGCTTCCTGGATCGCGTCGCGCATCGGGTTGAGGGCTGGTCGCTCATCGGGCCTCCTCTGGAGTTGGCGAAGTGGTAGGTCTGGATCGAGAGCGCATGGATACGGTCGCCGACCTCGGCGCCGAACACGTCGTAGACGAGCCGGTGCTGGGCGATCCGCGATCAGGCCCGCGAACGCCGGTGCGACACCACCGCGTTGAAGTGGTGACCGTCGCCGGTGACCTCGGCCACCGACCCGGGGATGCCCGCCTCGATCCGTTCCTTGAGCTCCTGCGGGGTTGCGGACACGCCCTAAGCGTAGCGAGGGCCCATCGCTATACTTCGTGAAGCAATGATCACTCTCACCGACAAGAGCGCCGAGAAGGTTCGCGAGTTCCTCGCCGGCCAGAATGCCGTCGCCGAGACCGCCGGGCTGCGGGTCGGGGTGCGGGGCGGAGGCTGCTCGGGCTTCCAGTATGCCCTCGCGTTCGACGAGCAGCGAGACGGCGACACCGTGTTCGAGGACAAGGGCATCCGGCTGCTGGTCGACAACCCGAGCCTGCCGTACGTGCGCGGCTCGGTGATCGACTTCGTCGACGGGCTCCAGGGGGCCGGCTTCAAGGTCGAGAACCCCAACGTGGTCGCCGCTTGCGGCTGTGGCTCCTCCTTCCGCGTCGCGGAAGAGGAGCAGGTCTCGGCGGTTTAGCTGACGTTCGACGGAGCCGCATGCGGCTCCGTCCCGGCGGCGCATGCGCCGCCGGCGGGTGGGCGCATGCGCCCACCCGTTCAATCTCTGGGGTGGGCGATGATCACGGTGCGCGTCGAGTGCGCCGTGACCGACGCGGCGACGCTGCCGACCAACATCCCGGCGAGCCGGCCGTGGCCGTGGGAGCCGATCACGATCGCGCCGGCGTCACGCTCCTCGGCGACCTCGACGATCCCCTTCCAGATCGGCGCCGATCGCGTTCGCCGCTTCGGCGATGAAGCCCGTGCGGCGCGCCAGCTCCGCGCCGTGGTCGGCGGTTCCTTGGCGGCGGCGCGCACCTGCACCGCGTCCTCGGCGTTGCATGGCTCGTCGCCGTAGGGCATGAAGCCGACGTCGAACGGCTGCCAGGCGCAGAGGACCAGCGCCTCGCGGTCGGGGCTGCAGCAGTTCGCCGGCCTCCGCGATCGCCAGCTGGCCGAGGCGGACCCGTCATAGGCGATCACGACCGGGCCGTCACTCACGAGTGCACCTCCGCGAGGCGCCGCTCACGCAGCCTCCCGAGCAGCGGCGGCGAGTACCAGGCCGGCGCCTCGCCGGCCAGGAACGGCTCGATGTCGGGCGCCTGCGCCCGCGCCGGGCCGAGCGCATAGAGGACGACCGCGATCACGGCGCCCGCGACTGCCAGCCCGGCGCCGATCCACAGCGCGATCCCGATGCCGCCGTACGGCTGCGTGCCGACCGTCGCCGCGAAGTGGGCGAACACCGGCGCGATCATGAACGCCGCGACGGCGCGCATCAGTTCGACGATCGCGAACACCCGCTGCAGGTTGAGCGCGCGCAGCGAGAAGCCGGCGACGAACAGCGCCGGAGCGACGGTCGCGCCGACGCCGATCCCGGTCAGGCCCGAGCCGACCAGCGTCATCGTCTGCCTGGCGGCAGCTGGAGCCGGAACGCGAGGATGCCGGCGGCGAGGAACCCCATGCCGATCAGCGGCAGGTAGTGCAGGCCCTTGTGCCTGAAGACGACCCCGAGCGCGATCGCGGTGATCACCGCTCCGGCGAACTCGGGCAGGTACAGCAGCCCGAGATGCAGCGGGCTGTGCAGCGGCGCGAGCATGCTCGACGTCAGCTCGATCGCCGACACCGACGCGGCCGCGGCGAACAGCGCGATCACGATGCCGGCGACCGGGATCGTGCTCGTCAGCATGTCGCGGATCGTCAGCAGCGGCCGCTTGCTCGTGCACTGGATGACGATCAGCGCGACGATCAGCGCCAGGCCGACCAGCAGCGGCAGGATCGTGATCGGCGACAGGAACGGGTGCGTGTCGAGTTCGGAGGCGCCGAAGAACGCCAGCCCCGCCCCGACCGCCGCGAGCCCGATCGCGAGCACGTCCTTCGGCGCGGTCGGATCGGCGGGCGGCGCGTCCTCGAAGGTCAGCACCGACAGCAGCAGCGCCAGCGCCGAGATTCCGACGACGATCCAGAACAGCGGCCGCCAGCCGTCGGCGGATGCCTGGATGCCGCCGATCAGCGGCCCGAGCGCGACCGCCCCGAAGATGCACATGTTCATGATCACCGCGGTCGGGCGCAGCTTCGAGGAGTCAAACCCGAGGAACAGCGGCGGCGCGGCGGCGATCAGCAGCAGGCTCGTGCACAGGCCCTGGAGGATGTGGCCGGTGATGAACATCGCCGGCGTTCTGGCCGAGGCGGTCAGGACCGAGCCGATCACCAGCACGGTCGCGTAGAGCACCATCATCCGTCGCTGCGGCAGCAGCGCCGCGAACTGGACCGCGAGCACGGTGCCGACCGCGTAGGCGGCGTTCGCCATCCCGAGCCCGAGGCTGAACGTCTGCAAGCTCATGTGCAGGTCGGACGTGATCCTCGGCGTGATCGGGCCGAGCGCGCCCGACAGTGCCAGGTACGGCACGAGCGCGAACACGACCATCGAGGCGACGGCCGGATAGCGGCCGGCGAGCGGTCCCTGACGCATCAGTACGAGGCTCCGGAAATGGGTGAGGACTCAAG
Organism: uncultured Solirubrobacteraceae bacterium; assembly: GCA_963714245.1. Classification (GTDB taxonomy): domain Bacteria; phylum Actinomycetota; class Thermoleophilia; order Solirubrobacterales; family Solirubrobacteraceae; genus Palsa-465. The sequence goes on from CAVQNR010000006.1 coordinate 174,455, forward strand.
CATCGATGCGAGCCTAGCGTACCCGGAGCCAGCCTCCGGAAACGTCTTGTGAACTAGTGGGTCTTCCGGCAACCCACTAGGCGCCGATCGTGAGCATCTCGCCGTCGAGCGAGCCGAGCGCGCGCTCCAGCGAGCACGAGATGCAGGTGAAGGTCGGCGTGTCACGCTTGGTGAACGCGCTCGACTCGGTCGTCCGCAGCTTCTGCACGAGGTCGAGGAAATCCCCCGGGTCATCGGACTCGAACGCGACCACGAACTCCTGGTCGTCGAGTCCGAACGAGTAGCTCGTGTTCAGGTCGATCGACGGGAACTGCTCGCCCACCTTGATGTGCTCCTGCATGATCCGCCAGCGCTCCTTGGCGTCGAGCAGATACCAGTCGCGCGTCTTGACGAACGGATAGACGAACAGGTACTTGCCGTGCGCCGGCCGTACCTCAAGGCGCGACTCGTCCGAGTACTCCGATTCCTTGGTCATCGCCAGGAACGAGTACGGCGTGCTGCACCACTTCATCAGCCCGCTCTGCTGCAGGACGACGTGGAACTCATGGATCCGGTCGAGGTTCTGCGCCTGGCTGAGCAGCATCAGGTCGGCGTCCCCGCGGGTGCCCACGAGCGAGAACGCCCGCAGCAGGTGGCCGTCGGCGAAATCCTCACAGGCGGCGACGAACTCGCGTTTGTGCTCGGCCCGCTGGGCGGAATCGAGCCGCCGCCAAGCAGGATCCACCTTCAGGAAGGTGTATTTGACGAAGTGGCGTGTCCTCATCTTCGGTTGCGATGATAAGACCGCCTGTGCCAGCTGAAACCCCGATTGTCTTGTGGGGTACAGGGGTAAGATGACGAGCATGAAGGTTGCCCTCGTTTCGCCGTATTCCTGGAGCTATCCAGGGGGAGTGACGAGGCATATCGACGCGCTGGCGCAGCAGTTCATGGCCGACGGCCATGAGGTGCGCGTGCTCGCGCCGTACGACCCGGCCGATTTCACGTCGAAAGCGCTGCATCGCGGTGCCCGGCCCAACCGGCGCCGCTGCCCGACTACGTGATCCCGTTCGGGCGGACCGTCGGGATCAAGGCCAACGGCGCGGTCTCGAACCTGTCGATTACGCCGCAGGGCGTCGCCAAGGTCCAACGCGAGCTGCGGACCGGCGGCTACGACGTCGTCCACATCCACGAGCCGGTGGCGCCGCTGACCAGCTGGTTCGCGTCGGACTTCACGCCGCTGCCGCTGGTCGGCACCTTCCACTCGTTCTCGGAGAACCGGTTCTCCAACGGCATCGCGAACATGTTCGGCGCGCGGCTGGTGCTCAACCATCTGCACGTGCGGATCGCCGTCTCGCAGGCCGCCGCCTGGACCGGCCGGCGGTTCTTCGGCGGCCACTACCGCGTGATCCCCAACGGCGTGCACGATCGACGAGGCCGCGCTGGCGGGGGCCGGACGCCCGATCGGCGACAAGCTGCGGATCGTGTTCGTCGGCCAGGCGGTCGAGCGCAAGGGGCTGCCGTTGCTGCTGCGTGCGTTCGAGGCGCTGCACGAGCACGTCCCGAGCGAGCTGACGGTGATCGGCCCGACCCGTGAGCAGCTCGAGCCGCTGATGATGGACGTCTCGGGCGTGCGGCTGCTGGAGAACGTCGACGATGAGCAGAAGCGCGTCGAGTTGGCGGCCGCCGACGTGCTGTGCGCGCCGTCGCTGCGCGGCGAGAGCTTCGGGATGGTGCTGACCGAGGCGTTCGCGGCCGGGACGCCGGTGATCGCCTCCGACATCGCCGGCTACCGCGACGTCGTCCGCAACGGTGTCGACGGGATGCTGGTGCCGCCCGCCGACCCCCAGGCGCTGGCCGAGTCGCTGCGCGACCTCTGGGACGAGCCCGAGCGGCGCGTCGCGATGTCCCGCGCCGCCGCCGCCGACGTCCGCCGGTTCGCCTGGCCGCACGTCGCCGCCGACGTGATGGGCGCCTACGAGGACGCGATCGAGACGCCGAAGCCGGTCGGTCTCGGGCAGCGGGTGTCGGTCGCGGTCGGCGTCAAGGCCGCCGACATGCGGCCGCATGTGCCCGCGCGGCGGCTGCCGAGCCTTGAGCCCAAGCCGGTCGGCGCGCCGACCGACTGGTGACCGCGGCGCGGCGACTGGCGTTCGCGGTGGTGACGCTGGGTGCGATGCTGTCTGGGTAAGGCGCTGGAGACGATCGGCATGCAGAACATCGTTTCGGCGCTGGTCGCGTCGCGCCCGACGTTCGTGCTCCTCGGGCTCGGGATCATGTGCGCCGCGATGGTGAGCGCGGCGTCTCGTGGCTGGCGATCCTGCGCGCGGCGCTGCCCAAGTCGGCGGTCTCGCGTGGCGGATGCGATGCAGGGCACGTTCATCGGCGTGCTGATGTCCTCGACGTTGCCCGCGCGGCTCGGCGAGCCGTCGCGCGCGCTCGTGGTCGCCCGGCGAACCGGCCGGCCGCGGGAGAACATGCCGATCGTGCTCGGCACCGTCGTCTCGCAGACGCTGCTGAACATCGTCGCGCTGATCGATCCTCGGCGCGGTCATGTTCTCGTCGGTCGATCTGTTCTCCGGGCATGAGAACACGCTGTTGATCGCGGCGATCGCGCCGGCGATCTTGCTGGCGCTGGTGCTGCTCGCGCCGCTCGTGCTGCGCAGCAGCGCGGTCGGCTCCCGCTCGCGTCGCGTGTCCAGGTGGCGCTTGCGTCGGCGCGCGGCGCGATGGTCCGTGTCCGTGCCGGCCTGGTCGTGTTCCGCAACCCGAAGCTGGGCGCGATCGCGACGCTCGCGCAGCTCGGCGCCTGGGCGCTGCAGTGGCTCTCCTGCTACGTGCTGCTGGTCGCACTCGGGCTCTCAGCACCAGGCGGGGCTGGCCGCCGCGGCGGCGGTCCTGTTCGCGGTCAACATCACCGCGGCGCTGCCGGCGACGCCGGCGAACCTCGGCGTCTTCCAGGCCGCCTGCGCGGCCGTGCTGCACGCCGGCTGGCACGTCGGCTTCGCCACCGGCGTCGCCTACGGCGTGATCCTGCAGGCGGTCGAGGTCGCGACCGCGATCCTGATGGGCGCGCCGGCGCTGCTCAAAGAGGGCATGTCCTGGCGCGAGGTGCGCATGCGCGCGATGCACGCCACGCCGGTCAAGCTGCCGGCGCGGCCGCAACGGTCGTCGCGGTCCTCGCGCGGCTCCGAAGTCGTCGCCAGACCTTCTGACGGCAGCGCGCGGGTTCAGCCCGTCGCCGCGAGGCAGAGTCGCTACAGACGTTTGACATCCGGTCGACCCCAGCTGTGACCACCCGGCTGCAACGCTGATGGCTCGACGATGTCACCGACGCGAGCTGGGGCACATAAGCGAAGCCACAGTATGGCTGTTGATGCCCAGCTCGCCGAGCTGGCGACGCGCCAGCACGGGGTGTTCGCGCTGCGGCAGGCATGCGCGCTGGGATCGGGCCGCGGGCGCTGCAGTTGCGGACCGACGCGCAGCGGCTGTTTCGCGTCCACCACGGCGTCTACGCGCTGGTTCCGCGGCGGCTGCTGTCGCGCGAGGGCCGCTGGCTGGCCGCCGTGCTGGCCTGCGGCGACGGCGCGGCGCTGATCCACCGCTCCGCGGCGCACCTGCACGAGCTGCGGCCGACCAGCCGCGCCAGGATCGACGTGATCGTCGCCGGGCGGATGGCCGCACCGGCACGCCGGCGTCGAGCTGCACCGCTCGCTGACCTCAGCGACGCCGACGTCGATCGCGTCGACTGCATCCCGGTGACGACGATCGCCCGAACGATGCTCGACCTCGCGGCGGTGCTCGCGCGCGGCAGCTCGCCCGGGCGCTGATCAGGCCGACTTGCAGCGGAGTGCTCGACGTGAACGCAGATCGCTCGAGCAGTGCCGCCGCAACCCGGGGCGCCCGGCGCGGCCGGCTCCGGGCCGAGCTCGGCGTCGGGTCGAGCACGACGCGACTGAGTCGGCGCTCGAGGACCGCTTCGTCCGAGTCTGGCGGGCGTATCGGCGGCCCCGAGCCCGAGTGCAACGCCTACGTGGATCCCGGCGACGGCGGGCCGCTGCTGCGCGCCGGACTTCGTCTGGCCGCGACCGGCGGGTCGCGGTCGAGCTCGACGGCCGCGCCACCCACGACACCCGCCACGGCTTCGAGGACGACCGCGATCGCGACCAGCGGCTCGATCGCGGCCGGCTGGGTCGTGATGCGCGTCGCCTACCGGCAGCTGCGCGCCGACCCGGAGCGGATCGTGCGGCTGGTGGCACAGCAGCTCGGCGTTCGCCGACCGGTCGCTCGACCGATAGGCGAGCGGCGCCGACGCCCGTCGCCGCGACCCGCCGCGTCAGGCCGAGGCCGACACCGGTGCGCTCGCGGTCTCGCCCTCGTCGCCGGCGGCGGCGAGCTGAGAGCCGGATCCGAGTCGGGAAGGTCGATCGAGCAGCGTCGGGATCACGCTCGGTGCCGGCGATCAGCTCGTCGCCCGCGGTCCGCTCGATCGGCTGCAGGCGGCCGGAGCGCATGCCGAAGTAGATCGCCTGCGGGTGGTGGGCGACGATCGCCAGCGTCGACTGCTCGGGCTCGACCGCGAACCCGCCGCTCAGCGACAGGCCGATCGACGGCGCGTCGAGCAGCCGGAAGACCTTCTCGAGCTCGGACTGCTCGGGGCAGGACGGGTAGCCCCAGGAGTAGCGCCGGCCCTGCGCCGGCTCGATCCCGAGATCGCTACGGACCCGGCCGTGCATCCACTCGGCCATGCCCTCGGCGGTCTGCACGCCGAGCCCGTGGACGAACAGCTGCTCGGCGAACTCGCCGTCGGCCTCGAGCGACGCCATCAGCTCGGTCACCTCGCCGCCGGCGGTGACCGCCTGCAGCGCGACGACGTCGACGTCGCCGGAGCCCGAGCGGCCGGTAGAAGTCGGCCAGGCAGATCCGGTCGTGGCGCGGCTGGCGCGGGAACACGAGTCGCTCGAGCTCACGCTCTCGCCGGGCGAGTGCCGGGTCCCAGACGATCAGCTCGTTGCCGTCGGCGTTGCACGGGAAGTAGCCGAGCAGCGCGCGCGGATGCAGGTAGGTCTGCTCGCGCCACATCCGCTCCAGCCGCGGCTTGAAGTCGTCGCGGACGAGCTCTGCCAGGCCTCGCCCTTGACGCCGCGCCCGCCCCAGTGCAGCTTGAACAGCACGTGGGTGTCGAGGTGGCGGTAGATCTCGTCCATCGGGACCTCGAGCTCGCGCACGCCCCAGAACGGTGGCGTCGGGACCGGCACGTCGACCGCGGCGGCGCTGCGGACCGAGTCGTCGGTGACCGGCGGCGCGTCGTCGTCGGGCGCGACGGGCTGGTCGCGCAGCCGCTGGGCGGCGGCGCGGACGTCTGCGACCAGCTGCCGAGCGGCCGTCGGCGTCGATCAGCTGGTCCATCTTCGCCAGGCCCTCGAAGGCGTCCTTGCAGTAGAACACGCCCGGCTCGTAGACGTCGTCGGACTCCGGGCCGTTCGGGATACAGGATCCGCAGGCCGAAGTTGCGGTTGATCGCGGCGCCGCCGATCAGCACCGGGTACGGGAGCCCGCGCGCGTGCAGCTCCTGGACCGCGGCCGGCATCTGCTTGGAGGTCGAGACGAGCAGCGCCGACAGCCCGATCGCGGTGGCGTCGTGCTCGACGGCCGCCTCGAGGATCGTCGAGATCGGGACCTGCTTGCCGAGGTCGACGACGGTGTAGCCGTTGTTGGTCAGGATCGTGTTGACCAGCGACTTGCCGATGTCGTGGACGTCGCCGAACACGGTCGCGATCACGACCGTGCCCTTCGTGTAGCCCTCGAGCTTGTCGAGGTAGTTCTCCAGGCGGGCGACGGCCTTCTTCATCACCTCGGCCGACTGCAGCACGAACGGCAGGATCAGCTCGCCGGCGCCGAACTTGTCGCCGACCTCCTTCATCGCCGGCAGCAGCACCGTGTTGAGCGTCGGGACCGCGCCGATCTTCTCGACGGCGCGGTCGATCCAGTCCTCGACGCCCTCCTTCTTGCGGCGCAGGATGTGGAAGTGCAGCGCCTCCTCGGGCTCCATTCCCTCGGTCGGGTCGGCCGGCGCCGGCGCCCTCGTCCTCGGACGCGCCCTTGGACTCGAAGTGCGCGATGAACCGCTCCAGCGCGTCGTCGCGGCGGTCGAACACGAGGTCGTCGGCGAGCTCGCGCTCCAGATCGGGAATCTCGGCGTACGGGGTGATGTGGTTCGGGTTGACCATCGCCAGGTCGAGCCCCGCCTCGACGCAGTGGTGCAGGAACACGCTGTTCAGCACGCTGCGCGCCGGCAGCCCGACGCCGAAGGAGACGTTGGAGACGCCGAGCGACGTCTGGACGCCCGGGATCTGCTGCTTGATCGCCCGGATCCCCTCGATCGTCGCCACCGCCGACGGCTTCCACTCGGGATCGCCGGTGGTCAGCGTGAACGTCAGGCAGTCGAAGATCAGGTCCTCGGGATCGAGCCCGTGCTCGTCGCAGCACAGCTGGGTGATCCGCTGGGCGATCTCGAGCTTGCGCTCGGCGGTCTTCGCCATCCCGACCTCGTCGATCGTCAGCGCGATCAGCGCCGCGCCGTGGGCCTTGACCAGCGGCACCACCCGGTCGAGCTTGTCGCGGCCGGCCTCGAGGTTGACGCTGTTGACGATCGCGCGGCCGGGGATCTGCTCGAGCGCCGTCTCGATCACGTCGGGCTCGGTCGAGTCGATCTGGAGCGGCGCCGGCTGGGTCAGCGAGACACCCTTGACCACCCGGCGCATCTGCTCGGCCTCGTCCTGGCGCTCGGTCAGCGCGACGCAGATGTCGAGCACGTGGGCGCCACCGGTGACCTGGTCCTCGGCGACCGTCATCAGGCCGTCGTAGTCGTCGGCGAGCAGCATCTCCTTGGCCTTGCGCGATCCCTGCGAGTTGACGCGCTCGCCGACCAGCGTCGGGCGGGGCGTCTGCACCAGCGGCGTCGCGGCGATCATCGAGCTGACGTGGGCGGGGCGACGCGGCGGGCGTGTGGCGGGAACCCGCTCGCGGACCCGCTCGGCGATCGCGGCGATGTGCTCGGGCGTGGTGCCGCAGCAGCCACCGACGATCGAGACGCCGTAGCGCTCGACAAACTCGCCCAGCACGTCGGCCAGCGGTCCGGGCCGCTCGGGGAAGATCGTCTCGCCGTTCGGTCCCTGCAGCGGCAGCCCGGCGTTCGGGATGCAGTGGACCGGGAGCGAGCTGGACTCGCCGAGGAAGCGGATCGCGTCGCGCATGTCTTCGGGGCCGGTCGAGCAATTCAGCCCGATCACGTCGACCTTCAGCGCCTCGAGCGTGGCCAGCGCGGAGCTGACGTCCGTGCCGAGCAGCATCTTGCCCCCCTGGGGCAGCAGCGACACACTGCACTGGATCGGGAGCTCGCGGCCGAGCCGGGCGCCCGCGGAGCGAATCCCGAACACGGCCGCCTTGAGCTCGAGCATGTCCTGCGTGGTCTCGATGATGATCAGGTCGCTGCCGCCCTCGATCAGCGCGGCGGCCTGCTCGGTGAAGACCTCGTGCAGTTGCGCGAACGTGACCTGACCGAGCGTCGGGTCATCCGATGCCGGCAGAAACCCGGTCGGGCCGATCGAGCCGGCGACGAACCGGTGCTCGCCGGCCGCGCGGCGTGCGATCTGGGCCGCCTTGAGGTTGATCTCGTGGGTGTGGTCCTCGAGTCCCCACTCGGCGAGCTTGAGTCGCGAGCCCTGGAAGCTGTCGGTCTCGAGCACGTCCGCGCCGGCGTCGAGCATCGACAGATGCACACCCTCGATCACGTCCGGGCGGTTGAGCACGAGCGCCTCGTGGCAGCGGCCCGCAAGGCGATAATCGCGCTCGAGGCTGAGCTCGAATTGCTCGAGCGTGGCGCCCATCGCGCCGTCGAATACGACGGTTCGCTCGCGGATCGCGTGCAGGTAGTCACGCATCGAGACAGCACCGTAGCAAAACCTTGACACGAGCGTGAGAAGGTTTGGTCGCAGATCGTTTGCTTCGGAGCGCGTATCCTGCTCGCCGCTGGGGTAAAACAGGGACATGCCGGGCGCCGCGATGCAATCGTTCTCTCGAAGCTACGAGGCCGAACCCCGATCGGTCGCGGCCGCGCGGCGCGATGTCGCCCGGTTCGCATACGCCGCCAGCGCTCGCGAGCAGGCGGTCGACGATCTCCGGCTCGCCGTCTCCGAAGCGGTCACGAACGCGGTCCGCCATGCCTATCCGAGTCGGGTGGGGGAGATCCGGATCGAGGCGGCGAGCGCCGACGGGCAGATCGAGGTGACCGTCTCCGACGACGGCTGTGGCGTCGATGCCGACTCCGATCGCGGCGGGCTCGGGATCGGGCTGTCGCTGATCTGCGAGCTGTCAGACCAGATGGTGCTGACCCCGCGCAGCGGCGGGGGGACCGACGTGCGAATCCGCTTGCGCGCGCTCGGCTCGGGCTCAGGTGCCGCGGTCGGTCGGCTCTGAGCCGTCGGCGGCCTTCGCCGCTGGCGCTTCGAGCGACGTCGCGGACTTGAACTCGCGCAGCGAACGGCCGATCGAGCGACCCGCTTCGGGCAGCTTCTTCGGACCGAGCACCAGCAGCACCGCGAGCAGTATCAGCAGCAGATGGGTCGGCTGCAGGATGTCGTGGGCGATCACACAGCGGAGCGTACAGGGTGGCTGAGGCGGTGTGGCCGGTCGAGGCGTTCGCGCCCGGCCGGGTGAACCTGATCGGCGAGCACACCGACTACAACGGCGGTCTGGCACTCCCGTTCGCGATCGCCGACGGCGTAACGGTCAGCGCCCGCCCCACCGCTGGGTCGACGATCGTCGCTGCGGCGCACGATCTCGGCCAGCGCGATCGGTTCGCTCGCGACGCACCCGAGCGCGTCGCGGGCTGGCGGGCGTTCGTGCGCGGTGCGGTCGCCGAACTGGCGGCCGACGGCACGTTGCTGCCCAACGGCGCCGAGCTGGGGATCTCGGGCACGGTCCCGCAGGGTGGCGGGATGTCCTCGTCGGCGGCGCTGGTGGTCGCGTTGTGCCTCGCGCTGTCGGCGCTGGTGGGCGATCCGAAGCCCGATCCGATCGCGCTGGCGCGCACCTGCTCGCGCGTGGAGAACCGGTGGGCCGGCGCGCAGACCGGACTGCTGGACCAGCTCGCCTCGTTGTGCGGCCGCGATGGGCAGGCGGTGCTGATCGATTTCGCGACGTTGTCGGTGACCACCGTGACGCTGGGACTCGGTCGGTATCGGCTGGTGATGCTCGACTCCGGCGAGCGCCACTCCAATGCCGCCGGCGCCGGCTATAACGAGCGCCGGGCTGAGTGTGAGCGGGCGTCTGAGCGGCTCCGCGTCCGGTGGCTGAGCGAGGCGAGCACCGAGCAGGCACAGCGGCTACCCGAGCCGCTGCGCGCACGGGCGCTGCATGTGTTGGGAGAGAACGAGCGGGTCCGCCGCGCGGTCACGGCGCTGGGCGCCCGCGACCTGCCGGCGGTGGCGCGGCTGCTGGATGAATCGCACGTCAGCCTGCGCGACCTCTATCAGGTGTCGACGCCCGCGGTCGAGGCGGCCCGCGAACGGTTGCTGGGCGCGGGCGCGCTCGGTGCGCGGCTGATCGGCGGCGGCTTCGGCGGCCACGTGCTGGGTTTGATGACAGCGGCCGCGGAGATGCCCGACGGGGCGTTTGAGGTCGCGCCGCGAGATGGCGCGCGGGTGGCGGTCGGTGGCGCGTTGCGTGCACAATGTCGGGCATGAGCGACGAGCATGACGGTCTGCGCCAGGCCGCGGACAAGATGCGCGAAGCCGGTGCGCAGGACGAGGCGATCCGCAGCTTCGAGGACGCTTACCGTCGGCTGCGGTCAGGTGGCGAGGCGCTGCTGGCGACCGCCGACCTGGAGCCCGCCGGCGACGCGCCCGCGTTTGAGGATCTGCCCGAGGCCGACCCGCGCGAGGCGCTCGCGCAGACCGCGCTGATCAAGCTCAACGGGGGGCTGGCGACGTCGATGGGGCTGCAGCAGCCCAAGTCGCTGATCGAGGTTCACGACGGGCACACGTTCCTGGACGTGATCGTCGGGCAGGCGAAGGCGCTGCGGACGCGGTACGGCGTCGCGCTGCCGCTCGTGTTGATGGACTCGGCGGCGACGCGCGACCCGACGCTGGCGGCGCTGGCGCTCGGTGGGGTCGGCAACGACGGGCTGGCGCCGGACTTTCTGCAGAGCATGATCCCGAAGCTCGACGCCGACACGCTCGCGCCCATCAGCTGGCCGCAGGCGCCGGCGCTGGAATGGTGCCCGCCCGGCCACGGCGACGTGTATGGGGCGCTGCGACGCTCGGGGATGCTGGCGGCGCTGCGCGAGCGCGGAATCCGCTACGCGATGATCTCCAACGCCGACAACCTCGGGGCGCAGCTGGACCCACGGATCGTCGCGCACATGGCGGCCGGCCAGATTCCGTTCCTGATGGAGGTCGTGCAGGGGACCGAGGCCGACCGCAAGGGGGGACACGTGGCGCGGCGGCGTGCCGACGGACAGCTGGTGCTGCGCGAAACCGCCCAGACCCCGCCCGAGGACGCCGAGTCGTTTCGCGACTACCGGCGCTGGCGCTACTACAACACCAACACGCTGTGGGTCGATCTGGACGTGCTCGCGGCGCGACTGCACGAGACCGACGGGATCCTGTCGCTGCCGCTGATCGTCAACCGCAAGACCGTCGACCCGCGCGACGGCGACTCGCCCGCGGTGATCCAGCTCGAGTCGGCGATGGGCGCCGCGATCGAGAGCTTCGCGGGCGCCGAACTGCTGCTCGTGCCGCGAACGCGGTTCGCGCCGGTCAAGACCACCGACGACCTGCTCGTGCTGCGCTCCGACGTGTACACGATCTCCGATGAGATGGTCGTTGCGCCGCTGCCCGAGCGGGCGACGCAGCTGCCGTACGTCGAGCTCGACAAGCGCTTCTACAAGCTGATCGACGCGTTCGAGGCACGGTTCCCGGACGGGCCGCCGTCGCTGCGCGCGGCCGAGCGGCTGCTGGTCAGCGGCGACGTCACGTTCGGAGCGGGTGTGACGGTCGAGGGTTCGGTGTCGCTCGAGGTCGCAGGCGCCGAGCGGATCGAGCCCGGCACCGTGCTCAACGGCTGAGCGGCCGCCCGGCGCCCAGCGACGCCGGGATCTCGTTGCGGCGTGTGGGTTCAGACGCCGACAACGGTGGCGGCAGTCGCAGCGTGGGGCGTTGGCCCGCGCTGATCGAGGCGGCCGCGGCGCGCATCTGCCCGGCGACGTCGAGGTGCCGGGCCATCGTCCAATCGACGTGCACGGGCCGATAGCGCAGCAGTGCCGCCCAGGTCTGCGGTCCGATCACGCCGTCGGTCGAGAGATGGTGCCGGGCCTGGAAGGCGGCCACCTGATCGTAGGTGCGCAGCTTGAACTCGCCGCTGATCTTGACCGGGAAGCCCGCGGCGACGAGATGCTCCTGAGCCCAGACGACGGGGTCGCCCGACGCGCCGCGGCCAAGGTCGGCAAGACCGTCGTAGGCATGGAAGCCGGCGATGTCGCCGACTCGCTGGGAGATCGCGCGCCAGCCGGCGGCGCTCGCCGACTGCCAGTCCCACCAGGACACACCGGTCGCACCGTACGCCCGGGAGATCGATCTGAATCGCTCGATCGAGCCGATCGAGGGCTGCGAGTACAGCTGGCCGAGCGGGAAGATCCGCCGGCGGTAGATGCGGTTGTAGGCGTAGGTGTGCGCGAACACGGCGCCGACCGTTGTGCCGATCGCCTTCCAGTACATCTGCGGCGCGTTGTACTGGGCGCCGCCCGGGCCAAGGAACACCGAGTATGGAAACGACGGGTGGTAGTCGACGTATGGGAAGCCGGCGAGCGCGAGCGGGAACCGCGGGCCGATCAGGCTGCGCAGGCGCTCGATGTAGGTCTGCGCGGCGGCGTAGCGGCCCTGATATTGGGCCTCGGCGTCGATCACCAGGCAGTTGGCGCCGGCTCGCACGGCGGCAGCGCCGAGGTCGGCCTCGCGGACCGGGGCGGCGCCGTACACGTACTGCCATGCGCACACCTTCAGGCCGCCGCCACGGAGGGCTCGCACGATCGTTCGGTTGAACTGGCTCGACCAGTATTCGGACCCGTCCGAGGACTTCACGAACACGGTCGAGATGCCGTAGTGGTGCGCGCGCCAGAGGATCGTCTTGAGGTTGCCGCCCGACGTGGATCCGAGCTCCCAGATCCACATCGCGCGACCATGCAGCGGGTTGACGGGGGCCGCGCCGCGATGGTGGCGCGCGCGATGGTGGCGCGCGCGATGGTGGCGCGCGCGATGGTGGTGCGCGGCGCGATGGTGGTGGTGGGCAGCGTGGCCCCCCAGCGGCGCACCGCCGCCGGCGAGCGCCGTACCGGCGCAGTCCAACAGCGCCGTGACCGTCAGCGCCACGACGACTGCGAGCACGGCGGGGAGCGTTTGCCGGCCCCCGAGCGCCCGGATACGACGGCTGCCGCGATGGTCGCGGTCAAGCAGCATACGGGCCTTCACCGTACCGAAAAACCCGGCAGACGCGCGCAAGTTTCGTTGGCAGGCGGTTCGCGAGCGGAGCGGGCGGCCGCAGCCGACCCACTCCGCTCGCCCCCGCTGAGCTACTTGACGAACAGGATCTCGGCGTACTTCGGCAGCGGCCAGAGATCGTCGGCGACGACCTTCTCGAGCGTGTCGGCCGCCTCGCGGACGCCGTCCATCGCCGGGACCGTCGTGTCGTGGATGTACTTGGCGTGCTCGAGCAGCTCCTCGGGCTGGTTGGGCGCCAGGTTGGCGTTCTCCAGCGTCGCGATCCGCTCGACCAAGGTCGAGATCAGGCCCTCGACCTCGGACGCGAGCTCGCCCAGCTGAGCGCCGAGCATCAGCGCCAGGTGCCGGGCCGACGCCGGCAGCAGCATCGTCTTGGCGATCGCCGCGGCCGTCTCGGCCTCGATGTTGATCTTCGTGCAGTACTGCTCGAGCGACACCTCGTAACGCGACTCGAGCTCGCGCTCGGACAGCACCCCGTAGTTGGAGAACACGGTCACGGTGTCGTCGGTGAGCAGGTAGGGGAGCGCATCGGGTGTTGCCGGCAGGTTCAGCAACCCGCGCGACCTTGCCTCGGCGTGCCAGTCCTCGGAGTAGTTGTCGCCGCCGAACACCACCTGCTTGTTGGCCGCGTAGCTGCGCTGCAGGATCGGCGGTAGCGCCGCCTCCAGCTCGGTGCCGGCCTCGAGCGCGTCCTCGAGCTCCTCGGCGAGGTAGTCGATCGCCTCGGCGACGATCGTGTTCAGCACCGTGTTCGGCAGCGACAGCGACTGGCTGGAGCCGAGCGCGCGGAACTCGAACTTGTTGCCGGTGAACGCGAACGGGCTGGTGCGGTTGCGGTCGCCGCCGTGCATCGGCATCGGTGGCAGCACCGGCGTGCCGAGCCCGAGGAACGACTCCGGCGTCGACTCGCCCGACTCGCCTCGCTCGATCGCGTTGAAGACCTTCTCGAGCTCCGCGCCGAGGAAGATCGAGATGATCGCCGGCGGCGCCTCGTTGGCGCCAAGCCGGTGGTCCTGTCCGGCCGACGCGATCGACGCTCGTAGCAGCCCCTGGTGCTTGTTGACGGCCTGGATCACAGCGGCACAGAAGAACAGGAACTGCAGGTTCTCGTGCGGGGTGTCGCCCGGCTCGAGCAGGTTCTCGCCGTCGTCGGTTCCCATCGACCAGTTGTTGTGCTTGCCGGAGCCGTTGACGCCGGCGAACGGCTTCTCGTGCAGCAGGCAGACGAGCCCGTAGCGGCGGGCGACGTTCTGCATGATCTGCATCGTCAGCTGCTGGTGGTCGGCGCCGACGTTGGAGTTCTCGAAGATCGGCGCGACCTCGTACTGGGACGGGGCGACCTCGTTGTGGCGGGTCTTGATCGGCACGCCGAGCTTGGCGAGCTCCTGCTCGGTCTCGAGCATGCACGCCAGCACCCGCTCGGGGATCGAGCCGAAGTAGTGGTCGTCGAGCTCGTGGCCCTTGGGGGGCTTGGCGCCGAACAGGGTGCGGCCGGTGGTGACGAGGTCCGGGCGCTCGAAGTAGTACTGCTCATCGATCAGGAAGTACTCCTGCTCGGGGCCGACGGTCGTGAACACGCGCTCGGCGTGCGAGTTGTCAAACAGCCGCAGCGCCCGAATCGCCGACTTCGACAGCGCGTCCATCGAACGCAGCAGCGGGATCTTGTTGTCCAGCGCCTCCCCGGTCCAGGAGACGAACGCGGTCGGGATGCACAACAGCGCGCCGTTGGGGTTCTCGAGAATGAACGCGGGGCTGGTGGGATCCCAGGCGGTGTAGCCGCGCGCTTCGAACGTCGCCCGGACGCCACCGGTCGGAAATGAGGACGCGTCGGGCTCGGCCTGGATCAGCTCCTTGCCGGAGAACTCGGGCAGCGCGGTGCCCTCGCCGGTCGGCGCGTAGAAGCTGTCGTGCTTCTCGGCGGTCAGCCCGGTCAGCGGCTGGAACACATGCGCGTAGTGGGTGGCGCCCTTCTCCAGCGCCCACTCCTTCATCGCCAGCGCGACCGAGTCGGCCAGCGAGGTGTCGAGCGCCTCGCCCGTGGCGAGCGTCTTTGAGAGCCTGCGATACACGTCCTTGGGCAGTCGCTGGCGCTGGACAGCCGGGCTGAACACGTTGTTCCCGAAGATCTGGTTGTCCGAGACGGTCAGGTCGGCTGTGCCGAGCGCCTCCCCGTTGGGGCTCCACTTGGCGGCCAGGACGTTCTGCTGGCGGATGGGCATGGGTGTCTGTGGTTCCTTTCGATCGCCTGAGCCGGCGGCAGAGGGCAGGCGTGATGGACGTACTCGTGGAGAGTGAGCCTCAGGCTAGGCGACGTGCTGGCGCGGGTCACTATCCCAATGGCCAAATCGATCGCGTCAACCCTCGGCCCGATGGAGCACCCGGCACCGGGCCGGACGGTTGTCGTGGTATTAGTGCAGGCGTGTCTTCGGATGCCGACATCGGACCCCGCTCGGTGTACGTTCCGGCTGACGGCCGCTACGAGCACCTGGAGTACCGCCGCTGCGGCGCCAGCGGCCTGCAGCTGCCGCCGATCTCGCTCGGGCTGTGGCAGAACTTCGGCGACGACCGGCCGTTGGCGACCAGCCGCGCGATCCTGCGACGTGCCTTTGACCTTGGGATCACGCACTTCGATCTCGCCAACAACTACGGGCCGCCGTACGGCTCCGCCGAGACGAACTTCGGCCGGATCTTCGCCGAGGACTTCTCGAGCCTGCGCCACGAGCTCGTGATCTCGACCAAGGCGGGTTACGACATGTGGCCCGGTCCCTACGGCGACCACGGCTCGCGCAAGTACCTGCTCGACAGCCTCGACGAGTCGCTGCAGCGGATGCGGCTCGATCACGTCGACATCTTCTACTCGCACCGGTTCGATCCAGACACCCCGCTGGAAGAGACGATGGGCGCGCTCGACACCGCGGTGCGGTCGGGCAAGGCGCGTTACGTCGGGATCTCCAGCTACAGCCCCGAGCGCACGCTCGAAGCCGCGGCGATCCTGCGCCGGATGGGCACCCCGGTGCTGATCCATCAGCCGTCGTATTCGATGTTCAACCGCTGGATCGAGCCCGAGCTGCTGGAGCTGCTCGAGCGTGAGGGGATCGGCTGCATCGCGTTCTCGCCGCTGGCCCAGGGGTTGCTGACCGACAAGTACCTGGATGGGATCCCGGAGGACTCGCGCGTGCGGCGCGGGTTGCACTTCTCGTCACAGCTGATCACCGAGGCCAACGTCGAGCGCGTTCGCGCGCTCAACGAGATCGCCGCACGCCGCGGCCAGTCGTTGGCGCAGATGGCGATCGCGTGGGTGCTGCGCGACAACCGCGTCACCTCCGCGCTGGTCGGCGCGTCGAGCGTCGCCCAGCTTCAGGACAGCGTCGCCGCACTGGCGCGACCCGACTTCTCCGGCGACGAGCTCGCCGAGATCGACCGCTACGCGATCGACGGCTCGATCAACATCTGGGCCTCGTCCAGCGACGGGTAGCGATCGGCCGGCGCCGGGCGAGGGTCGGAGAGCCAGCGGCGGTGGCTCCGGCGAGGCGGGGGTGCCCGCACGCGTCTCCGGGCGCCCGCAAGCGGTGGGGGTGCCCGCGCACGTCTCCGGGGTGCCCGCAAGCGTCGGGGGTGCCCGCACACGTCTCGGCAACGGCGGTCGGGCGGCAGCGGCCGTGGCAGCCCCGCGCGCCCGCGGCAGCCAGCATGCGGACCTCCGGATTCGAGTCCGACCTCGCCCCGCCCGCCCCGCCTCGGACTCGGTGATATATCGCCGTTTGCTTCATCCGCAGCGAGGGCAAACGGATTTTGAGGACGCCTGGTGTCCTGAAACGCCGTTTGCTCCCGGCCGGGCGGGGGCAAAGGGTGATATATCACGCCGCCTCGTGGGGGTCAGGAGGGGGCTGCGCGAGCCGGGGTGGGCGCAGGCGGCGCCTGGAGACGGCGCACGCGAGGTCTGGAGAGGTGCAGACTGGGTCTGGAGACGTCGCACGCGGGGCCCCTGGAGACGGCGCACGCGGGGCCCCTGGAGATGGCGCACGCGGGGTCTGGAGAGGGCGGACGCGGGGCCCCTGGAGACGGCACACGCGGGGCCTGGAGACATGCCGCACGCGGGGCCCGGAGACGCCGCACGTGGGGCCTGGGGACGCCGCAGACGAGGTCTGGAGAGGACGCACGCGGCGCATGGAGCGAGACGCCTGGAGACCGAGACGCGCGGCCCGGGGACGCCGCGAGACCCCGAGAGAACGCTTGGTGGCTCCGGCGTTCACCTTCCCCGGCCCGCTGCCCCGGCCACGGCCCCGGCCCACTGCCCCGCGGCCGGGCACTCAATGCTTGGTGGTCACCGAACCGTCGGGCTTGACGACGTATTGCGGGGCTCGGTCTGAGACGTGCACGTGCAGCACCCCGGCCGCGGGCCGGCCGTCGGCCAGCACCGCGCGGTTGTCGCCGCTGAGCGCCGCAGCGACCTCCCAGGCGACCGTGAACCGCCCCGCCTTGACCGGGGTCACCGTCCACACGAAGCGGGCGCTGTGGCCGGGTGCCAGTCGCCCGAGCGCCCACGTGTTCGAGTACGCGGTGACGGCGCCGCCGGGGCCGAGGTTGCGGCAGCTATAGCCGCAGTGGCTCGGCGCTCGCAGCACGATCCAGATCGGCCGCGAGCCATTGGCGAGGTTCGGGGCCCGATCAATCGCATACGAGAACGGCTCCACGGTCGTGCCCTGGCCGCGCGGCGCGCCGGCGGCGCAGGTGGTGTTGCAGATCGAGACGGCGACGTTCGGCAGCGCCCGATGGCCGCTGTTGTGAACCTCGATCACGAACTGCTCGTGCCGTGCCAGCGCCTGCACGGCGGTGAACGATGCGGTCGGGACCGAGACCGTGTACGCACGATCGCCCGAGCTCGTCGTGGTGGCCGGGGCGCTCGAGCCGCTCGAGCCGCTCGAGCCGCCACAGCCCGTGATCGCCAGCGCCGCCGCGACCAGCACCCCGCCGATCGTTCTCCTCCCGTGCAACCCGCGGCCAACATACCACCGCGGTGGGGCAGTTGGTGGTGGTGCTCGGTAGGCCGGTGACGTAGGCTGTGCGCCGTTGCGCCGTCCGGCGGTGCAACGCGCGTTCAGGGAGGACACAACCGTTGCTCAGAGCCGTCGCCGAACGAACCTTCGCGCCCACCAGGTCGGCGCTGGAGGAGGTCGGCAACATGATCATCCTCACCGGCCGGACACTGGTCTCGGCGATCAGGCCTCCGTACCCGTACGGGCCGGAGTTCGTCGGGCAGTTCCTGTTCGCACTGCGGCTGTGTTGGTTTCCGCTGCTGATCTCGACGATCGCGTTCGGCTACGAGGCGCCGGGGCTGCAGGGCGCCAACTTCCTCGTGTTGTTCGGCGCGATCGACCGCCTCGGCGGCTTCTTCGTGCTGTCGTCGGTGCGCGAATTCGCTCCGTTCGTCGACGCGATCGTGGTCGCCGGGGTCGCGGGCACCGCGATCACCGCCGACCTCGGGGCGCGCAAGATCCGCGAGGAGCTCGAGGCGCTGCAGGTGCTCGGGGTCGATCCGGTCAAGAACCTGGTCGTCCCGCGGTTTCTCGCGTTGATGCTCGTCACCGGGCTGTTCGACGTGTATGCGCTGATCTTCGGCGTGATCGGCGGGATCGCCGCGACGCTCGTCAACCACGCCCCGCTCGGGCCGTTCTTCGCGACCTTCTTCAACAACGCCGAGACGACCGACCTGTGGGGGTCGGTGGTCAAGACGACCCTGTTCGGTGCGATCATCGCGATCGTCTGCTGCTACAAGGGGATGACCGCGTCGGGTGGGGCGGAGGGGGTCGGCCGGGCCGTCAACCAGGCGGTCGTGATCGCGTTCCTCGGTGTGTTCGCGTTCAATTACGCGTTCACGCAGACGTTGCTCGCGACCCATCCCGAGATCACCACGATCGTGAAATGACGCTCACCCGATGAACGAGCTGGTCACGACACCCAAGGGCTGGATCGAGAGCTTCGGCGAGATGACCCGGTTCGCCGGGCGGATGTTCGGCGACATCGTCAGCCTGCGCGTGTTCAAGTTCTTCGGCGAAGCGCTGCGCCAGGCCGGGATCCTGATCGTCTCCTCGACGCTGGTGATCTTCGGGCTGGTGTTCATCATCGGGCTCGAGTGCGGGATCGAGGGCGGTTACTTCACCTACGGCGAGGGCACGCCGGCGTATTCGGGCGTGTTCGCGGCCTGGTGCGATCTGCGCGAGCTGGTGCCGCTCGTGTTCGGCTACATGATGGCCGCCAAGGTCGGGACCGGGATCGTCGCCGAGCTCGGTTCGATGCGGATCTCGGACGAGATCGACGCGCTCGAGGTGATGGGGATCAGCGGCATGCGCTTTTTGTGTGCGACCCGGCTGTTGGCCGCGATCATGGTGCTTCCGTTCGTCTACCTGTGCTCGATCGGCGCCGGCTTCTTCGCCTCCTACCTGGCGGTCGTGCAGCAGCTCGGGTACGTCTCGTCGGGCGGCTTCTTATTGATCTTCTGGCAATTTCAGAACCCGACCGACGTCTTATTCAGCTTGATAAAGGCGATGGCGATGGCCGTGGTCATCGTCATCGTTGGCTGCTACTACGGCTATAACGCCAGTGGCGGTCCCGTCGGCGTGGGTACGGCCACGGCCAAGTCGATGGTCGTCAACCTCGTCTCCGTACACCTGATCGGGATGCTCGGAACGCAGCTGTTCTGGGGCGCCAACCCACGGGCGCCGATCGGCGGATAGATGCTTGAGGCCCACTACATTCCTGTCTGAGGGAGCGATGAGCGACGACGACGACCAGCCACAGACCGACGGCGCTCCGGCGCCGCTGAACCCGGCGCCCAAGCCGGCGGACGCGAGCCGCAGCGTCGCTCGCTCGGGCTCGCGCGTGTCGGTTGTCGACGAAGCGCCACCACGGCCGTCGCCGCCGGACGGGACCGAGCCCGACGAGTACCGCTGGCACACCTACAAGGTCTACCCGTCGGGTCAGCCCGACGCGGTCGAGTTCGTCGACACCTACAAGTCGTTCGGGCGCTCGCACATCCTGCAGGGACTCAACATGGGTCTGCCCGAGGGAATGGTGTCGATGATCCTGGGGCCGTCGGGCACCGGCAAGTCGGTCTGCATCAAGCACATGGTCGGGCTGCTGTACCCCGATCGCGGCGACGTGCTGGTGCACGGGAAATCGGTTCCGGAGATGCGCGACGACGATCTGTTCGAGATGCGCAAGAAGTTCGGGCTGCTGTTCCAGGACGGCGCCCTGTTCGGGTCGATGAACCTGTTCGACAACGTCGCCTTTCCGCTGCGCCAGCACACCGAGAAGGGCGAGCACGAGATCGAGGAGACCGTCATGCGGCGGCTCAACGAGGTCGGACTCGGCTCGGCCCGGCTGAAGATGCCCAACGAGCTCTCGGGCGGGATGCGCAAGCGCGCAGGCTTCGCGCGGGCACTCGTGCTTGAACCCGACATCCTGCTGTTCGACGAGCCCGACTCGGGCCTTGACCCGGTCCGCACCGCGCTGCTGGGCGAGCTGATCCTCGAGATCCACCGCGACATGATGGACGAGGCCAAGGCCAAGCAGAAGGAGCACCTGCCGACCTTCTGCGTGATCACCCACGACATCATGAGCGCCCGCAGGGTGGCGGACTACATCAACGTGCTGTGGAAGGGCCGTGTCGTCGAGGCGGGACCGGCCGAGGACATGCTGAACTCCGAGAACCCGTTCATCCGCCAGTTTCTGTCGGGGGAGTCGCAGGGTCCGCTGACGATGGACTGACTCCGTTGCCCCCGGGCGCCCGGCATCCGATCTCAGGGGCGCTGCGGCGGCTCACCGGTACAGCGGTCCGCCGTCCGGCGATCACCGTCGGGATCACGCTCGCGCTGGCGATCGCCGGCGGCGTGCTGGCGCTCGGGCTGCGCCCGTCGACCGGGATCGACACGCTGGTCTCAAGCTCGGCGCCGAGCTACCGCGCGACCACCACCGAGCAGCGGCTGTTCGGCGCCGGCGGCGTCCAGGTGCTGATCTCGACGCCGCTGACGCGGTTGTTGGCGCCCGCCGAGCTGCGGCGTGTGACCGAGCTGGAGGCGTGCCTCGCGGGTCAATACGACAGCTTCGACGCACGGGTCGAGGCCTACCGCCCGGTGGCGGCCGGCTCCCACGCCGCCTATGGCGGAGCCGACAGCGCCTGCGGCGAGCTGATGCGCGCGCGGGCCGTCAAGGTCGTGTACGGACCCGGCACATTTCTCAACCACGCGGTCAGCACCGTCAACGACGATCTGCGCACGACGCTGGCGGCCGCCCGGGCCGCCGACCGGGCGGCGGCGACCACCGCCGGCAAGCTCGCGATCAGCCGCGGCCTAAGCCGGTCCCAGGCGCAGCAGATCGCGCGCGCGGCAGCCGCGAGCGAGGGCCAGCGTCAGCTCGCGCGGCTCGAGCGGATCGCCGGCGCGACCGGCGTCGACCGCGCGCCGTCGGTGCGCGACCAGACGTTCCTCAAGCAGTTGGTGCTTGCTGCGGACGGCACCACGCCGGCGCCGAGGTTCCACTACCTGTTCGCGACGGCCGACGCGGCGCTGATCTCGGTGCGGCTGCGTCAGTCACTCAGCGACGCCCAGCAGGCGCGGGCGATTGACGCGATCCGCCGGGCGGTGTCGATGCCGCGGTTCGCGCTCGGGCATGGCGGCCGTTACACGGTCACCGGCGAGACCGTCGTCACCGACGAACTCGCCGGTCAGGTGACCGGCGCGATCGGTGCGCTGCTGGCGGTCGCGCTGGCGGTGATGGCGGTGGTGCTGCTGATCGTGTTCCGCGGCGGCCGCGGTGGCCGCGGCGCCGGCGCGGTCTGGCTGCGGCTGCTGCCGCTCGCGGTCGCGGTCGTGACCGTCGGGATCACGTTCGGGGCGCTGGCGGCGCTCGGCGCGCGCCTGACGATCGCGTCGATCGCGGTGTTGCCGATTCTGGTCGGGCTCGCGGTCGACTACGCGGTCCAGTTCCAGGCGCGGGTGGCCGAGCTCGCCGACGCGCGACCGGGACCGGTCGTGCTCGCGGCCGGCATCGGCGGCCCGCCGCTGGTGACCGCGGCGCTGGCGACGATCGCCGCGTTCTGCGCGCTTGAGCTGTCGCCGGTGCCGATGGTGCGCGGGTTTGCGCTGGTGCTGGTGGCCGGCGTCGCGGTCGCGCTGGTGTGCGCGCTGACCGCCGGCGCGGCGGTGCTTGGCGCTGTGCTCGGGTCGCGCGGGCGGGCAAGCGGGCGAGCGCCCGCGCGCGCTGCGACGGCGACCATCGGCCGGGCGCCGGCTCGGCTCTGGGCGCTGCTGGCGCCGTCGGTGCGCGGAGCGCGGCAGCTGCTGGGCGACGCCGGACGCGGCCTGCGGCTCGATCGGCTGGCGCCGCTGCCGGGGGTCGCGGTCGCCGGCTCGGCGCGCCGGCCGGTGCTGGTGCTGGCGCTCGCCGCGTCGCTCGCCGCCGCCGGCTGGGCCGTCTCGGGTCAGACCCCGATCCAGTCAGACATCACCAAGCTCGTCCCCCAGAACAGCCGGGCGCTGCGCGATCTGCGCACGCTCGAGCGCGTGACCGGCGTCTCCGGTGAGCTCGACCTGCTCGTTCGCGGACGCGACGTGGCATCGCCCGCGACGATCGCCTGGATGAGCGCCTACCGGCGCGAGCTGCTGCGCCACTTCGGCGATCACGCCAACCGCGGCTGCGCGCAGGCGACGCTGTGTCCCGCGTTGTCGCTGCCCGACCTGTTCGAGACCGCCTCCGGTTCGACCGGGCGGCTGACGCGCTCGAGGATCGGCGCGCTGCTTGAGACCGTGCCCCGGTACTTCTCCGGCGCGGTGCTGACGCCCGACCATCGCGCGGCGACACTCGCGTTCGGGATCCGGTTGATGCCGCTGGCCCGCCAGCAGCGAGTGATCGACTACATGCGGGCGCGACTGCATCCACCGCCGGGAGTGTCGGCGACATTGACCGGCCTGCCGGTGCTGGCCGGCGACGCGAACGCGTCGCTGTCGTCGGTCTGGCGGCGGACCGAGATGCTGATCGTCGGCCTGCTGGCGGTCGCGCTGGTGCTGCTCGCGGTGTTGCGCAGCGTCCGGCGGGCGCTCACACCGATCGTGCCGATCGTGCTCGCCACCGGCTGGTCGGCGCTGGTCGTGTTCGCGATCGGGATTCCGCTGAACCCGATGTCGGCCACTCTCGGTGCGCTCGTGATCGCGATCTCGACCGAGTTCAGCGTGCTGCTGTCCGAACGGTTTGAGGCCGAGCGCGCGGCGGGCCGAGATCCGCGCGCGGCGCTGCAGCGCACCTACCGGCTGACCGGCGCGGCGGTGCTGACCTCCGGCGTCACGGCGATCGCCGGGTTCGCGGTGCTGGTCGTCTCGCGGATCGAGATGCTGCGGCAGTTCGGGGTGGTGACGCTGATCGACCTGACCGTGTCGCTGGTCGGGGTGCTGGTCGTGCTGCCGGCGGTGCTCGCGCTCAGCGAGCGGCAGCGGCGCCGGTCGCCCGATCCGTCGCCGTCGCCTGTCGCGACGGTCCCGCCGCAGCGTCCGCGCGTCGGCGTCGGGTGAGCACACGTGCGCGAGCACGACGATGACCCGGAGCTGACCCGTCTTGACCCGGACGCCGCGCTGCAGGCGCCGGAGCGACCGCCGCGACGGCCCGATACCGCCGTCGACACGCGCCGCTATCAGTGGATCATCGGCGCGATCGGCCTGGCCGTCGTGGTCGCGGTGTCGGTCGCGCTGCTGGTCACCCACGGAACTCGCACGACCGGCGTCGGCGCCGGTCATCGCCTGCGGTGGTTCGCGGCGCCGTTGGCGAACAGCAGCCTGCAGGGCGCCGCCAACCTGCACCCGCCGTGCACGCTGGCTGGCCACGACCCGCGCGCGCTGAACCTGTGCATCGACGCCCGCCGCGGACCGATTGTGCTGTCGCTGTTCGTACTCGGCGGGGGCCCGTGCGAGCGGCAGGTCGATGCGCTACAGACGCTCTCACGGCGGTTCGCCGGCAGTTCCGTGCAGTTTCTCGCGGTGGCGGTCAACGCCAGCCACACGGCGACCGCCAAGCTCATCGCCAAGCACGGCTGGACGATCCCGGTCGGCTACGACGAGGACGGCCGCGTCGGCGAGCAGTACGGGCTCGTCGCATGTCCGATGGTCGAGCTCGCGCACCGTGGCGGCGTGGTCGCCGAGCGCCTCGTCGGGGAACGTTTCGAGACCGCCGCCGCGCTGGCGCCATACGTACGGCGGCTGCTGGTCACCGATCGCGGCCGATGAACGGCGAGCATGGCTGGGTCGATCCGAGGATCGCACGCGAGCTGCCGGGGCTGCGGCTGAGCTGGCAGACGGTGGCCGCCGCCGGCGGCCGGCCGCCGGTCGCGCGGCTGCGCGCGCTGTCTGACCGTCAGCACGGAGCAAGCGTCGTCGCGCTGCGCACGCACCCGATCCCGCGCGCCTACCGGACCTGCTATCGCCAGCTGGGGCTCGATCCGGACGTCGACCGGATCCCGTTGGAGCGAGCGATGGTGCGGCGACTGCTCGACGGCGAGTTCCACGCTGCCGACGCGGTCGCCGGAGGCTGCCTGGTCGCGCTCATCGAGACCGGGGTCCCGGTCTGGCCGCTGGCCGGCGCGGCGGTTGATCTGTCGCCGCCCGGTCTCGGGATCGGGCTCGCCGACAGCTCCGGGCGGGCGCGCGGCTCGCTGGTCGTCCGCGACCTGACGACGATCCACGCACCGGTGTTCGGCGAGCCGCTGCCGGGCAGCGCGCCGGTCGCCGGGGAGGCGGTGGTGCTGTACGCGATCGGCGTCGCCGGGGTGCCGGAGATCCATCTGCAGGAGGCGCTCGCGATCGCCGCCGACGAGCTCGCGGGTTGACCGCCGAGCCGGTGATAGGGTCCGCCAGACGATGCCGGTTGTTGGGCTGCCACGCGGGCCACGCGGGCCGCAAACCGAGCGCCCGCGAGTCTCAAACGACGCGGAGGCCGCGGCGCGGCGGACGCTGCGGGCGCAGGTCGCCCAGCTCGAGCGCCTGCTGGCCGATGCGTTCGTGACCGCATTCGAGATGCGCGCCGGCCCGCTGCAGCGGCCGCCGGCCGCGGTCGGCGGACCGCGGCTGCTGGATCTCGGCGAGCTCGAGCAGGTCCGGGACGAGCTTGCCGGCCGGCTCGCGCGGGCGCAGGCCCAGATGCGGGCCGCGGCCGACGAGCAGGCGCACAAGCGCGAGCTGCTGGCGCGGATGCGGCTCGAGCCCGGCCGCTATCGATTCGCGCGGATCTCGTGTCGCGAGCTGGGCGAGCCCGGCTGCGGCGTGTGGCACGTGAGCCCTCGGCTGGGCCCGGTTGGCATGCTGATGGGATGGTGGCAGGTCAAGCTGTCGTCGGGCTGTCCGTTATCCGGGGGTCGTGGCCCGCGGTCACGACCCTGAGCGGCTGAGCGGTCCGGCGATGCGACGGCTACTGCGGACCGGAGCCGGGGCGGTGCTCGTGATCGCGATCATGGTGATCGGCTCGATCGTGTTGTGGGCGGGGACCCCGCTCGCGTGGCTGTGGATCGGCGCGCAGATCCAGGGGGCGACGCAATCGCTCGGCGTCGCGCTCGCGGTCGCGTTCGGAGGGGTGGTGGTGACGATCTTCGCGCTCGCGTCGCTGCTGACCGGGCTGAGCGACCTGTACCGGTCCAATTGCGTCGCGCGCGGCCACCTGGATCCCGGTCACGCGATGCTCGAGGGCGTGCTCGTGGTCAGCGCCGGGATCTCGCTGGTTGCCTTCACGATCTGGTTCTTTCTGTTTGCCGGCGCCGCACCCGCGCCGGTCGGGATCCAGATCTGAGGCCCGAGGCGCCGGTCAGGCGACGGCCATCTCGATCGCACGCGAATCGCGGACCTCGCCGAGTGCGGGCGCCAGCGAGTCGGCCAGCAGGTGCTTCTGGCGGTCGGTCAACGTCCCGATCGGCTTGGTCTCGGTGATGTTGTTGCGGGCGAGGAAACGACGGCAGCGGGTCGTCCCCCAGCGACGCTGGCTCATCAGCAGGTCGCCCACCGACCAGCTCTCCGCAGCCTTCGGCGACTCCAAGATGACCTCGGCGGCCGACAGCTCGCCAGCGGCGATCCGGCGCTTGAGCGCGGCGCGCTGGAGCCTGATCTCGTTGGCCCGCTCAAGGGCACGCAGCCGTTGTGGCTCGGAGGTCTTCCGGTCGGTATCCGTCATCAGGCGCACTCACTCCCAGGTTTCATCAGATCCGCGCAGGCGGACGTTTTGACATTTCACCGGAGGGTGGCGCCACGCAGCACCCCCGCCCCGGCCAAGGGACTCGTTTCGAGCGACTCCCGGTCTCTCGGTCTTGTGTTGATGTCGCTGGCCGACGCTCCCGTCCGAGCCCGCCGCGCCATCTCACTGACCGGCTGCGGTGCGACTCCGCGCAAGCTAGAACAACGAACGAGTCACAGCAATGTCACATTGGGGTGACATGCGCACAGAGCGCCCTTTTTCTTTGTTGCCGTTGATGCTTCTCCACGTCTGCACGAGGTCGGCAGGGCCTGGACGGCGCGCCAGCAGTGGGAATCGCGCGCCGGCGCTGCCCGTCGGGCAGCAGTGGACGGACGTTCGAGACTCGACCGCGGTCAGACGTCGGCGGCGGGCAGTGGCCCGTGCTCGGCCTCGAATCTGCGCTTGACGTCGGCGAACGTGTCGAGCGCGCGGTCAAGCGTCGGCCGGTCGTGGGTCGCCATCACGCTGCAGCGCAACAGCGCCCTTCCGGGCGGCACCGCCGGGTGAATCATCACGTTGACGTAGAGGCCGGCGTCGTACAGCGCCTTCCACAGCAGCCCGGCCTTCCAGTCGTCGCCGACGAGCACCGGTACGACCGGGGTGACGATCTCGGTGCCGTCACCCAGCACCGTCGGCGCGACAACGGCGTAGCCGAGTTGCGCCAGCCCGTCATGCAGGTAACGCGCGTTGTCGAGTACCGCGGCGAACAGCGGCGGCCCTTCCGGCGAGCGGCAGATCTTGACCGCCGCCAACGCCGCGCCGACCGCCGCCGGCACCCCCGACGCGGTGAAGATGAACGAGCGCGCCTGGACACGCAAGAACTCGACGATGTCCGCCGGGCCGGCGATCACGCCGCCGCACGAGGCCAGCGACTTCGAGAACGTCGCCATCCGCAGATCGACGCGGTCCTCGACCCCAAGCAGTTCGGTGGTGCCGGCACCACGGGAGCCGAGCACGCCGAGCGCGTGCGCCTCATCGACCATCAGCCGCGCGCCGTAGCGTCCGCACAGGTCAGCGATCTCCGGCAGCGGGGCGACGTCGCCCTCGGTCGAGAAGACGCCGTCGACGACGACCAGCACGCCCCCTCCGTCGGTCTCGGCGGCGCGCAGGCGCTTCTCCAGCAGGTCGAGTCGGTTGTGGCGAAAGCCGCGCACCTTCGCGCCCGACAGCATGCAGCCGTCGAGGATCGACGCGTGGTCGCCCGAGTCGGCGATCACCGTGTCGCCGGGTGTCAGGATCGTCCCGAGCGCGCCGACGTTCGCCTGGTGGCCGGTCGTGAACACGAGCGCGTCGTCGGTTCCGAGCCACTGCGCGAGCTCGGACTCGAGCTCGAGATGGATGTCGAGCGTGCCGTTCAGGAACCGCGAGCCCGTGATCCCGGTGCCGTAGCGGTTGACCGCGTCAAGCGCGGCCTGGCGCACGCGCTCGTCGCCGGTCAGCCCGAGGTAGTTGTTGGAGCCGAGCATCACGCGCGGCCGGCCCTCCATCTCGACGATCGGCAGCGTCGGCCCCTCGAGCACGCGGAAGTACGGCACCATGTCGATCTCCCGGGCAGCTCGAAACTGCTGCACGCGCTCGTGATCGCGGGCCTTGGCGAAGACGTCGAGCATCGCACCCAATGTAGAGCGGCCCGGGGCGCTCGGGCACTCGCTACCCCCGATCGGGGGGAGCGCTCCGGCGTGTTGTCTGTGACCGCCCCTGGGCCCACTAGTGGGTCTCCCGGAGACGTTGTGCCTGAAAGGGCGAGGTCCGGGGGCCGTCAGGCCAGGACGCGGGCACCGACGGCGAAGCCGTTGGTCCAAAGGTGTGGCACAGCCACATCGAGATCCGAGGACGCCGCATGGCGTCATCCGGAGCCGACGTTGCGGGTGCAACGTTTGCGGGAGACCCACGAGTTGCCTGGCGACCGCGATCGCTGTCAAGATGTCGGACTCGATGACCAACGAGCTGCACATGCCGACCGATGAGCTCGCCGAGCTCGAACAAGCCGTCGACGGGGTGCCGGTGCTGGCCCAGGTCCGCACGCTGGCGCCGTCCCCTCCGGCGGTGATGCCGGCGGCGCAGGCGGTCGCGGTCGCTGCCACGAGCTTTGTCGCCGGCGCGGCCGCGCTGGCGCTAATGCGCCGCCAGGGTGCCCGCAGGCAACGCATACGCGCGGCGGGGCGCTCGGCTCGGCGCGGCCAGGCGTTCGAGATCGTCGCGTCGCGCCGGTTCATGGTCGACATCCACCTGCTCGACAAACCGGGCAGGTGAGTACCGGCCCGGTCGAGGTCCGGGTCGAGGTCACGCCGCCGTCGCCGTTTGCGATGCCACGCCGGCTCGGTCTCGACCGGCTCGCATGGATGCGGGGCAAGGTCCTGCACCGGCTGCTGCACCGCGACGGTGAGCCGGTCGTGATCCGGGTCACGGCGCTGTCTTCGCAGCGCGTCCTGTTCGGCGCCCAGGCGGGCTGCGAGGAGCTCGCCGGCTGGGGGATCGAGCGGATGCGCCGGGCGCTCGGCGTCGACCTGCAACTGCGCGGGTTCTACGAGCGCTACCGGCATGACCCGCTGATCGGCCGGTCGGTCCGGGCACGTCCGTGGCTGCGGCCGTCGGCCCGGCCAGACCCGTTCGAGGCGCTCGCGTTCGCGGTCTGCGAGCAGCTGATCGAGTACGAGCGGGCCGCGGCGATCCAGCGTCGGATGATCGCCCGGCTCGGACCCCGGGATGCCAGGACCGGGCTGCGCGATTGGCCCGCGGCGGCGACGCTCGCCGGGCAGGCGCCGGCGGCGCTACAGCGGTGTGACCTGACCGAGGGACGCGCGCTGGCGCTGCGACGGGCGGCCCGCGAGGTCGCGTCCGGACGGGTTGATCTCGACAGCCCCGATCCGGCCGCACAGGAGCGGGGCTGGCGGCGGCTGCGAGCGATCAACGGGATCGGGTCCTGGACGGTGCAGACGCTGGCGCTGCGTGGCCAGGGCCGGCTCGACCAATTACCCGCCGGGGATCTCGCCTACCTCAAGCTTGTCGGGCGGCTGCTTTACGACGGGCCGCCCGGCGGACCCGCGCCGCGGGCAAATGAGGAGCAGGTGGCCCGGTTCTTTGCGCCGTACGGGCGCTGGGCGGCGCTGGCCGGCGTGCACGCGCTGGCGTCGCACGGGACCGGGCTGGGCGGCGCCGCGGCGAGGCAGCTCGCGGCCTGACGAAACGCCGCGTCATGCCGCGGAATCCGGTGTGGCCAAAACTCGCATATCGCAAGTATTTGGCCATAGAGATCCGGTGCAACGGGCGCGGGCGTTCCAGCGGGCGCCGCGACGCCCGCCCGCCCGCCCGCTGCCGCTACGGGCCTTGGCCCGCCAAGAGCTGGTTGGTCGAGGCGTAGGCGCTGGCGGCGAGGTGGGTGATCAGGTGGTTGTCGTACATCCATTTGCCGTAGGCGTTCCAGCGCGGCTGAAACTGCCAGCCCCACGGCTTGTCGTCGGCCGGGAAGAACGCCGGCAGGGTCGCGCGGACCGCCGCGGACTCGAGCGTCGGATCAAGCGACGAGTTGGCGGCGAGCAACGCGTTGACGCCGGCCTGCGGGTTGGCGCGAACCGCCGCATAACCACGCCCGAGCGCCTGCACGAGCAGTCGCAGCAGGCTGACGTGGCTGGCGAAGTACTTCTCGGTGGTGACCAGCACCAGCTCGTCGTAGGACGGCACGCCGCCCGCCGAGACGGGGATCACGTTCGGCTTGCGGTGGTGCTGGCGCAGCTCGATCGCCTCGTAGTTCCAGTAGCCGCCGAGCGTGGCGTCAACGCGGCCCGACAGCATCGCCGGCACCAGGTTGGAGCCGACATTGACCTGCTTGACCGACGAGACCGGCACGCCCGCATGGCCGAGCATCGTGTCCAGATACGCGGTCTGGTACGGGATCCCGGCGGTGCCGACGGTCTTGCCGCGAAGCTGTGAGACGTGCGTGATGTGCTCGGAGCCGACCGAGATCACCGAGGTCAGCGGTCGCTGCACGAGCGCCGCGATCGACAGCACCGTCTGCCGGTGGTCGCGGGCGAGCATCACCTCGGGCTCGTAGGAGACGGCGACGTTGACCTTGCCGGCCTCCAGCAGCGCCAGCGGCGCGCTCGGGCTCGGCGGGGTCTCGACGTGCAGGTCGATGCCGGCGGCCTTCAGGTCGCCGTTGGCCATCGCCTCGTAGATTCCGACGTGGTCGGCGTTGGGAAACCAGTCGAGCATCAGGCTGACGTTCTTGGCGTGCGAGTCGCCCGGGCCGATCTGATCGGTCTTCTCACCACAGGCCGCGAGCACCACCGCCGACGCGAGGGCCGCGAGCGCGAGCGCGATCGTTCGTCTCATCGGATCGTTTCTCCAATCTCGATCGGTTGCGCGACCGCCCAGGGCACGGCCAGGCGCTCGGCCACTGTCAGCAGGCAGAACAGCAGGATCGCGAACAACGACAGGACCACGACCGCGGCGAACGCGCGCGCTGTGTCGAGCTGCGGCAGCGCCTCGGTGAAGACGTAGCCGAGCCCCGCGTTGGCGCCCGCCTGCTCGGCGAACACGGCGCCGATCACCGCGATGATCACCGCGATCTTGGCGCCGGTGAACACGCCCGGCAGAGCGGCCGGCAGCTCGACCTGCATGAACGTCCGCCGCCGGGACATGTCGAACGTCCGCACCAACTTCAACAGCTGCGGATCGACTGAGGCGAACCCGGCCAAGGTGGTGATCACGATCGAGAAGAACGAGACGAGCGCGATCACGATCAGCTTCGGCAGGATCCCGAACCCGAGCCAGAACACGAGCACCGGCGCGAGCATCGGGATCGGAATCGTCTGCGACGCGATCAGCAGCGGGTAGACGGCGCGGCGGACGGTGGTCGAGAAGTGCATCACGCTCGCGAACGCCAGCGCCGCGATCGCGGCCACGATGATCCCCAGCACGACCTCCTCGGCGGTGACCAGGAAGTTTGACCACAGCAGCGCCCGGTCGTCGTACAGCGACGAGGCGACCGCGTGCGGGGCGGGCAGGATCAGCGGGTCGGCGCCGCCGAGGTCGACGTACAGCTCCCAGATGCCGATCAGCGCGACCAACAGCAGCAGCGCGCGCCACTGTGACGCCACCGCGCGCACCGCGCGTCCGACGAGTGCGCTCACGACCCGACCCCGAGCGTCGCGAGAATCTGCTCACGCAGTTGTACGACTGCCGCGTCGGTTCGCTGCCGCGGACGCGCCAACGGGACCTCGACGGTCGCGAGCACCCGGCCCGGGCGTCCCGACAGCACGACGACGCGATCGCCGAGCAGCACCGCCTCCTCGACGTCGTGGGTGACGAGCACGACCGTTCGCGGCTCGGCCTCGAGCACGTGGGCGAGCCAGCCCTGCATCTCGGCGCGGGTGATCGCATCCAGCGACGCGAACGGCTCGTCGAGCGCGAGCACCGGCTTGCCGGCGAGCAGCGAGCGCAGGAACGACACCCGCTGGCGCATCCCGCCCGAAAGCTCGGCTGGGCGCGAGCTGGCGAACTCCTGCAGCCCGAAGCGCTTCAGCCACGGCGCCACCAGCGCACGCGCCCGGGCCCGGTCCAGGCCCTGAGCCCGTAGGGCCAGCGCCGCGTTGTCCAGCGCCGACGCCCACGGCAGCAGCAGATCACGTTGCGGCATCAGTGCTGCGGGCGCACACTGCACGGATCCGACGTCGGGACGCTGCAGCCCGCAGATCAGCTCGAGCAGCGTGCTCTTGCCACAGCCGCTTGGGCCGACGACCGCGACCGTCTCTCGCTGGGCAGCGTGCAGGGAGACGTCGGCGAGCGCGTGCACCGGCGGCCGGCGACCGCGCCGGAACGTTCGCCCGACGCCGGTGACCGCGATCGGCTGCACAACGTATTGGAGATCGTCGGCTCGGTTTGGACTAAGCCCGCGAGACGCCTGAGACGGAGCCTCGATCATCGCATCGCTCCCTACGTAGGCATTACCCCACAGGTTCGAAGGGTCTGCGCCGGGCCGGACTCGTTCTCGGTTGGCGCCATCTCAGCCGGCCTGCCCGCCAGCTCCCCTGGTGTCAACTTGCGGTGAAGATGCTACCTCAGCCCCCGTCGGGCAAACGAGTTGACCAGGTTGACGGCGCCGTCGGATGGGCGACCGGCGGTGGCTCGGTCATCGAGCACGTAGCCCGAGACCGATGCGCCGGCGCGGCTGAGGTCGCGTTCGAGCATCGGCGCGGTCGGGGCCGAGATGGCGGCGCTCGAGCGGATCTCGGCCAGCAGCTCGACCGACCCGTGCGCGTTGACCGCCTGCGCGGCGGCCTCGCGCACGAACGCCGCAAAGCGTGTCGGCCGGCGCTCAAGCGACTGCGCCTGGATCACGTACACGTCGCTGTAGCGCGCCGCCGTGGCGGCGATCCGGCGCTGCAGGAACTTGTTGGTCAGCTTGATCTTGCGCAGCTGCGGCGCCAGCGCCTTGACCATGTCCAGCGACGGCGCCCCGACCAGCAGCAGCCCGTGGCTGTGAGCGACGAGCGCGGCCTGCTGGAAGGCGCTGACTGGATCGGCCAGCTGGCGCACGGGTGTGACGTGAAGCCGCGGGGCGTATTGCACCGCGACGGTTCCCGGCGCCAGCGTCTGACTTGAGACGCGCTGGGCGAGCACCGTCTCGTTCGTGAAGGTCGCAGTCGGAACCGCGTTTGAGAGCCCGAGCTGGCCGGCGGCGGCCACGCCGGCGCCGGTGACGAGCGTCTGCGGCGTGTTGAACAGCAGCTGCGATGGGCCCGGAGTGGCCGACAGCAGCCGCTGGGCGTCGCCGCGCGACACCAACCAGGACGCCGGGCCTGAGAGGCCCGACAGCGCCCCGGACGCCTGTGCGCGCGCCTCGGCCGCATAGTCGCCGAACAGGATCTGGCCGGGGCCGGGCCCGGCCAGCTTGCAGGTGAAGCTCCCGGAGTAGGTCGTCGGCGCGTACGAGTAGTCGCTGACGATCGTCCCGGGCAGGTCGAACGAGAAGCCGACCAGGCCGATCCGCTTGCTGGCCAGATACGCGAGCAGCTCGACGCTCTGGGCGGGGGAGCCCGAGGTGCACGCCGGTGTGATCGCGGCGCCGTCCCACTCGGTCACGATCACCGGCAGGCGAGCCGAGAGATTGCCGAACGCCTTGTCCCAGGAGCGGACCCCGAGCGGCAGGTTCGGGTAGTGGACCCCGTAGGCCAGCTGCGGGTCCGACGGGTCGGCGGGATCGTTGACGGTGGGCACCCCGGACAGGTTCGTCTCGCCACCGACACCCGGCAGCACGATCACGTTGCGAGCGCCATCGGCCCTGATCTGGTCGACGAGCTGCTGCATTCCGATCGCGGTGCAGGACTCGGTGCCGTCGGTGCCATAGGTGATCGGCCCGCCGTTGAGCCACTTCGACCAGCTGGCCGCGTTGGCCGACAATCCCGGCTCGTTGTAGAGCTCGAACATCACGCCGGGGTCGGCCTTGAACATCGACGCCAGCTCGTTCCAGTCAGTCAGCACCCCGGCGTCGGGCAGCGGGCAGCGTTTGCCGAGCGCCTGGATGCCGGCGGCCGACTCCGACTGCACTGACACGAGCACCTTCAGACCGAGCGAGCGCGCCAGCTCGACCGCCGATCTGACTGACGCGACGTACGCGGCCGAGTACTCCGAGCTGGCCGGGTCCAGCCCGTACTCGGAGAACTGAAAGCGGACCAGGTTCGCGTGATCGGCGACCGCCGCCTGCAGCTCGGCGCGACCGAAGTGCTGTCCGGCGGCGACGTACTTGCCCCACAGATCTGACGGCGGGGCGACCAGGCCGACAATCTGGACGCCGCGGGCGACGAACGGCTCAGAGCCGGCATAAAGCTGGTCTCCGCGCACCGTCAGACCCTGCGCCGACTGGGCCGCGTGGCGCGCGCGGGGATGCGCCGGCGCGGCCGACGGCAGTACGGCGAGCAGCATTGCCGCCGCCATCAGAGCGACGACGAGCCGCGGGAGTCTAGGCACACCCACGAACCATCAGAACACCACATTTGCGGCCGAGTTGCGCCCCCGACGGGCGCCACTCGTCATCGGGCGGCGATCGGCTGCGCGAGCGCCTTGACGAATTCCTCGAGCTGATCGGTGCGCCAGCACTCGAACGCCTGGCAGTGTTCGGCATAGGCGGCAATCACCGAATCGCCGTAGTTCCAGTACAGCCGCGGCTCGGGATTGAGCCAGAAGGTGCGTCCGGCGCGGGCGGTGATCTGCGCAAACACGTCGTCGCGGGGAGGGCGGCCGTTGGTCCGCGCGTCGCCGAGCACGATCACGGTCGCACGTGGATGCAGCTCGTCCTCGATCGTCGCTAGGAACTCGGTCCAGACGCGTCCGTAGTCGGTGTAGCCGGACACGTCGGCGACGCCGGCATCGCGCGAGACGGCCTCGGCGGCGGTCTTGAAATCGCGCTCGCGCTCGAACACATCGGTCACTTCCGAGATCCGTTCGATGAACACGAACGAGCGCAACTTACGGAACGAGTCGTGCAGCGCGTGCAGCACGCTGAGGAAGAACGTCGAGGCGCTGGTGACGCTGGTCGAGACGTCGCAGAGCACGAAGATCTCCGGGCGCCGTGGCCGCTGTGGGCGGTAACGCAGCTCGATCGGGACGCCGCCGGACTGCAGCGACGCCCGCATCGTGCGCCGCACGTCGACGTGGGCGTGGCGCTTGCGACCGCGCAGCTCGGTTCCCTGGGTCGCGAGCCGACGCTTGAGCTGGGCGACGACACGGTGCACCGCCGCGAGATCCTGCACCGGCCCGGTCGGCAGCGCCCGATCGAGTTCGGACAGCGGGCGCTTGGGCGGCAGGCTCTGGGTGCGCTCGATCATGTCGCGCTCGAGCTCGCGGCGCAGCTGCTGCTCGAAGCGCCGCAACTGCTCGCGGGGGACGCCGTCGCGCCGCGGGTCGTCGTCGGGCAGGGTCGGCTGCGGCTCGGTCCGCAGCCCGAGTGCCCGGCGGATCCGCTGGACGTCGACGCCGAGCACGCCGGAGCCCTCGCCGCGGCCGAACGCCGCGATCGCGAGCCGGGCGAGGTCGCGCAGCGTCGCTTCGTCGCCGTCGCGCAGCGCCTCGGCGATCTGCCGCCGCAGTTCCTCGAGATCGAGGTCGAGCTCGTCGAGGTCGGCCGACAGAGCCGGCGGGCCCTCCTTGATCTCCTGGCGCGCGGCCTCGGCCTCGGCCGCGCGGAAGAAGAACCGGTCGAACACGAGCTCGAACACCTGCCGATCCTCCGGCGACTTCGCCAGCGTCGCCGCGAGTGCCTCCTTGAAGTCGTCCCGGCTGGTCCAGCTGACGTGGGTCAGCGCGGCGAACGCGTCAAGCAGCTCCGAGGTCCCGATCGCGACGTGCTCGGAGCGCAGTTCCTCGGCGAAGCTGAGCAGCTGGCCGTCGAAGCCGTCAACCGCACGCTCGGGAATCCTCGCGTACAGCTTGCCGGGGCCGGTGCGCCCGGCGCCCGGCGCGTCGCCTGCGCCCGTCTCAGACCGCCCCATCGCGAGCCGCCTGCAGCGTGACCCCGACCCGGGCGGCGACCGTGTCGAGGTCGGTCCGGTGCTTGACGATCACGCTCATCGTCTTGCGGAACGTGTCGTCGTCGAGCTCGTCGGCGCCGAGCAGCAGCAGCGCCCGCGCCCAGTCGATCGACTCGGCGATGCTCGGGGGCTTCTTGAGGTCGAGCTCGCGGATCTGACCGACGATCTCGACCAATCGCCGGGCTACGGCCTCGTGCAGGTCGGGACTGTGCAGGCGCACGATCGCCAGCTCGTGCTCGAGCTCGGGGTAGTCGAGCCACAGGTACAGGCAGCGCCGCTTGAGCGCCTCGGTCAACTCGCGCGTGTTGTTGGAGGTCAGCAGCACGACCGGCTGCGTGCGGGCCTCGATCCGCCCGAGCTCGGGGATCGAGATCTGAAAGTCCGACAGCAGCTCGAGCAGCATCGCCTCGAACTCCTGGTCGGTCTTGTCGATCTCGTCGATCAACAGCACCACCGGCTGCTCGGATGCGATCGCGGTCATCAGCGGCCGCGGCAGCAGGAACTCCTCGCCGAAGATGTCCTCCTGGACCTCCGACCAGCCGGTGTCGCCGACCTCGGCCTGGATCCGCAGCAGCTGCTTGCGGTAGTTCCACTCATACAGCGCCTTGGCCTCGTCCAGGCCCTCGTAGCACTGCAACCGCACCAGCGTGCGTTGCAGGTAGCGCGAGAGCGCCTTCGCCAACTCGGTCTTACCGACGCCCGCCGGGCCCTCGACGAGCACCGGCTTGCCGAGCTTGGTCGCCAGAAAGCTGACCAGCGCGGTCGACTCGCCGGCCAGGTAACCGGCCTCGCGCAGTCCCACGGAGATGTCCTGCACAGAAGTTGGCTGGATTGTCGTGTCGGTCATCGATGTCGCGCAGCCGGCGGCTCGCCGTCGCGACAAATATAGGCTGCGCTGGTGCTTGCGCTGTCGGCCGTCACCGGGGTCCAGTCCGATGCGCACCTGACGCTGCTCGCGCTCGTGCTCGGGTTCGTGATCGGAACCGCCGGCCACCTGCTGCGCTCGCGGGCACTGATCCTGATCGGGATCCTGATGATCGCGGTCGCCAGCGCCTACTTCGCGTTCGGTCCCGGCGGGGTCGACCTCGCGACAATCGCGGCGCCCGGCTGAGCGTTCACTCCGGAAAGTCGAGCCAGCTGCCGGCCTGGTCGTCCCAGCGCGCACGTTCGCCGCGCGGACGCTCGCTGGTGCTCTGCGGCGCCGAGCTGGGCACCGGCGCGGGCTCCGGGCGCACGGGCCGTCGCGGCATCGCCGACGGGCCACCGCGCGGCGTGGCCGGCCGCGCGCGGCTGCGCGGCGCGCGCCGCCGTGTCGCGGCGGCGTTGGCGGACACCCGCCCGGCGGCCGGCGGGGCAGAGGGCACCCGGGCCCCGGCGAGCAATCGCAGCCCGCCGACGCTCAGCAGTGCGCTTGTGCCCAGCGCCAGGAAGATCCCCCAGCGCAGCGAGGTCATCGTCGCCGAGAGCGCGCCGTGGCTGGTTGTGCCGGCCGTGATCAGCCGGGCGAGCACGACCACGAACGCGATCGCGCCGAGCGCGGTGACGATCGTGGCGCAGGCTCGCGCCCGAGCGGCGCGATCGGCCCCCGCCGCGGCTAGGACGATCAGCGCCACCAGCGCGACGATCAGCACGACCGCCTCGGTGAACCCGAACGCGCTCCACCCGGTGCGGGTGAGCGTCATCGTCTCCAGGCCGCTGACACCGCGGGCGACAACCGACTCGCGATACCACGGCGCGAACAGGCTGATCAGCATTCCGGCCGCGGCGGCCGCAGCGAGCGTCCTCCGGCCGTGCTTGCGACGCGGGGTCCGAGGCACGACAGGCAAGTCTAGGAGCCGCGGCGGTCGCCGAGCGTCAGATGATCGGGATGTCGTGGAC
This sequence comes from uncultured Solirubrobacteraceae bacterium, assembly GCA_963714245.1. Taxonomy (GTDB): domain Bacteria; phylum Actinomycetota; class Thermoleophilia; order Solirubrobacterales; family Solirubrobacteraceae; genus Palsa-465. Next base: position 211,653 of record CAVQNR010000006.1, read on the forward strand.
CTCCGACGGCCCTCGCGGCCGGCGTTCGATCCGCTCCAGGTACCAGTCGATCAGCGCCCGCACGGCCGTCAACAGCTCGCGCACCGCGTCGGCCAGTCGTTCGCGCAGCTCCGGTGGGATCCGGTCGCGGATGCCCGCCAGCACGGTCAGCAGCAGCTCGAGCTCGTCGGGCGCAAGCCAGCCGGCGCGCCGCTCGCCGCTGTCGTCGGCGCGCTGCCAGCCGGCCGCCGGCGGGCGTCCCGGCGCCGCCGCGCGCACGGACTCCGACAGCAGTTGCTCGGCCCGTTCGGCGGCGAGGTCCAACCGCTCGGCGAGCCGTTGCAATCGTTCGCGATCGCCGTCGTCGGTGGCGTTCGGGTCAGCCACTGAACCTGATCTCGAGCGCCCCATCCTCGAACGTCGCGGCGCCGGGACGCATCGCGGCCATCGCCGGCGGGAGCATGATCGTCCGTCGCTGGCCGTCGACCGAGACGACCAGCTCGAGCCCGATCTGGCGCAGCGTGATGTCGCCCTTGTCGACGAACGGCAGCGTCAGCCGTAGACGGGCGCCGTCGTCGAGCACGTCGAGCGACTGGGCGGTCTCGCCGAACAACACCGCGGCTGGGTCATCGTCGCCGAACAACGCACCCGCCAGCCGATCGAGCATGCCCGGCCCGACCACCTCCTGCTCGAAGTACGGCGCGAGCAGCACCGGCACCGGCGCGAACGCCGACTCGACCAGCTCCATGTTGTCCTGCTGCACCCGGCGCCAAGCGGCGAAGTAGTCGCCGACCGACTCCGGAAACAGGCGGTTGACGACGACCGCGTCGGTCGCGAAGCCGTACAGGTTCAGGTAGGTGAACGTCCGCATCGCCTCGCCGATCACCATCCGGTCGGGGTTCATCACCAGCCGGATCGTGCAGCGTTCGCGGTCGCGGAGGATCTCGTTCATCGCGATCAGGTTCTGCGACAGCCGTTCGATGTCGGCGAACACCGCCTGGCTCGGGAGCGGGATGTCCAGCAGCGAGCGGGCGAACGGCCGGGCCGCGGCGATGATCTGGCGCTCGAACGGGAACACCTTGTCGATCCACCAGCGGGCGACGTCGGGAAACGACAGCAGCCGCAGCGTCTCGCCGGTCGGGGCGCAATCGACGATCACCGTGTCCCACTCGCCGGAGTCGTGATGGGCCTGCAGTCGAAGCAGCGCGAACAGCTCGTCCATTCCCGGCGGCACCGTCAGCTCCTCGGCCGAGATCCGGTCGACACCGCGCTCGACGAGCAGTTCCGAGAGCCATTCCTGCACCCCCGACCAATGGCGCTGCATCTCCTCCTGGGCGCGTACCTCCTGGCCCCACAAGCCGCCGCCGACAACGGTCGGCTCGCCGCCGCAGTCGACCGCCAGCGACTCCGACAGGCTGTGCGCGGGGTCGGTCGAGATGATCAGGGTTCTGTGCCCGGCGGCCGCGCACGCGCGGGCGGTGGCGGCCGCGACCGAGGTCTTGCCGACGCCACCCTTCCCGGTGTAGAGGATCGTCCGCGGGCCCATGACGGGGCGAGTCTACGGACGCGCGGCGCCGCGGCCGCGCTTGGCGGTCAATCCGCGGGTGATCCGCCGGAAGTTGCCGGCGAGATCGGTCGCGGCCAGCCGGACGCGGTAGTTGCCCGGCGCCAGCGCGGGAATCGTGAACGACGAAACGCCGTAGCCGAAGCTCGCGCTCGTCTCGAACACCGTGCGGGTTGCGTTGGTGACGACGATCCCGACGTGCGAGACCTTCGACAGCTCAAACCGAAGCGCGAACGGCCGGCGCGGGCTGGCCGCGGTCGTCAGATCGGTCAGCGACGGGGGCGTCTTGAGGTCGGCGGCGAACGCGCGGGCGGTCCTGCAGTAGACCCGCACCGCCGTCAGCTTGCACAGCCGGCGCAGAAAGCCGGTGACCAGCTGGTGGTAGCTGAGCGTGTCCTCGCGGCCGGGCTGATACAGCGACCAGGCGCCGGTGTTGAACGCGGGGACCTCGGCGATCGCCTCCGCGTTGCCTCTGGCAAACAGGGCCCGCGCGACTCGGTTGCCGCTGACGTTCGCGTAGTCGTCAAGGCCGATCAGCGTCTGCAGGAAGGCGTTGAGGATCGACAGCGAGGCCGCGAACGAGTACTGCACGAAACGGATCCCGCGCGGGGTCGGGACCGCGACACCGACCGGGGGAGCCCGGCGGAAGATCCGCAGCGCCGACGCGGCCACGTGCAGGTAGTACGCATCGTGCGTGGCCAGGTAGGCGCGGCTGAGCGCCTCCAGGCCGGTCGCCTGCGCCATCGCGCTGGTCCATGGGGGCTGCCCTCCGCCGAACGCGAAGTAGTACTCCCAGGTGCTGCCGCCGCCGCGTCGCGAAGCGAGCGGAATCATCTGCGCCAGCAACCGTCGCATCGCCGGGTAGTGCGCGGGGCCGGCGGTGTACATCGCGTTGGCGCGGCCGAATGTGCCGAGCACCTGCAGCTCGAGTCCCTGCCCGGGGTAGTACTCCCAGACCAGTTGTGAGCCGGCGAACTCGATCCTCGCATCGGGCAGCGGCGCGGCGTTCGAACGCCACCAGCGCCGGTTGGCGTTCAGGGTCGCGGTCAACGCCGCCAACCGAGATGCGGTGAGCTCGCCCGCTGCAGCGATCGCGTGGACGTTGACGGTGACCGCCGCGAGCTCGGCACGGCGGGTTCCACGCAGGTGGCGCTCGGTTCGCAACGCGGCGTCGAATGCGCCGAGCGTGCGGCGGTAATGGGCCGGGGTGATCGAGCGATCGCGACGCAGCCGCGACAGCACGGATCTGACCGTCAGCGGCGACGCGTGGCGGCGCGCGCGCGACGCGGCGGTCGCGTGCAGCGCCAGCCCGATCGGTGCCGGGGTGGCCGCGGCCGCGGGCAGGAACCGGTCATCACGCTCGTGCGCATGACCATCTGCACCGAGCACCAGCACTGGAGCGGCCGTCGCCGAGCACGGGAGCGCGAGCAGGACGAACAACACCAACAGGCACCGTCGCACCAGCGCGATGGTACATTCGGGCAGCGCATGGAGATTCGGCTCAGGCGCATCGGGGGAATCGCGATTGCTGCGGCGTTCGGCGCCGCGACACTCGCGGCATGTGCGGGCGGGCAGGCTGCGGGCACCGGCTCGAGCTCGGCATCGTCCGCCCGGCGATTGCTGCACGAGAGCCGGATCGGCTCGCGCCGTCTCCACAGCGGCGCCATAGTCCTCCGCGCCAAGGTCACACCGGCCGGCTCGACGGCGCTGAGCGGCCCGCTGACGGTTTCGCTCAACGGGCGCTTTGAGCAGACGAACGCCGATCGCGTCCCCGACACGGACTTCACGATCGCGCTGTCGGCAGATTCCCAACAGCTGTCAGTCGGGCTGATCACGACCGCCGATGCCGCGTACGTTCGCTACGACGGCAGCTGGTACCGGGTGCCCGCGTCGCAGCTGGCGCGGCTGCGGCGGTCGCTGCCCGCGGCCGGTGCGACGAGTGCGCTGCCCAAACTCGGAATCACCCCGCTGCACTGGCTGCGCGATCCACAGATCGTCGGCGAGGCGACCGTCGACGGAGTCGCCACGACCGAGGTCAGTGCGCGGGTCGACGTCGGCGCGCTGTTGGCCGATCTACAGCGGCTGCTGAGCCGACATGCGGCGCTTGAGCACTCAAAGCTGGGGTCGGCGATCTCGCCGGCGCAGCGCCGACAGCTGGCCGCGGCCGTGCATGACCCGACCGTCGAGCTGTTCGTCGCGCGCGGCGACCACACGCTGCGGCGGATCGCCCTGTCGCTGCGGGTGCCGGTGACGGGTGCGCTGGCGTCGATGAGCGGCGTCCACTCGGCTGCCGTCGCGGCCACGCTGGACTACCGACCGTTGCGCAACCCGCGGCCGATCACGGCGCCGAGCGGGGCGCAACCGTTTGGCAAGCTGCGCGGCCGGCTTGACCGCCTCGGGCTCGGGCTCGGCGGGGCGGTCTCGGGCTCGGGCAGCTCGACCGCGTCGACCTGGTAGCGCCTCCGGCGGCGCCCGCAGGGTCTACGACACGCGCGGTGACCCGGGCGCGAACGATGGCGAAAGGGTGCGAATAATTCGCAGGTTTTCGCCAAAGTTCCGCTGCGGCGAGTTCGCCAAAGTTCCGCTGCGGCGAACGAGCGCCCGCGCGGTCGTGCGCGGACGCCTCCAGGACTCCAACTGCGCGCGCTCACGCCTTCAGGGGCACTACGAGCTACTCGCGCCCGGCGTCCTGCTCGTCGTCCTCGACCTCGTCGGGCTCTTCGTTGTCGGGGTCGCTCTCGGCGGACCCCGCATGGAGGTGCACCTGGAATGCCTCGAGCAGCTCGTCGCGGCGGTTCTCGTCGACCGCGGTCTCATCGGAGATCAGCACCCAGTCGGCACCCTCGTACTTCTCCATGTTGAAGACCTCGGAGTCAAGCTCCGGTGAGTCGTCGACGATCACGACAACCTCGGTCTGTGGGTTGAAGTACGTACCCGGTCGGTTGGCGAGCTCCGCGAGCTCGAATAGGAGCGGATCAGCCATTCGGCGTGCAGAGTAGACGGTCGGGCGCCGACGCGCCAGGCCCTACCTGAGGTCGCTGAGTGCGGCCAGCTCGCGCGCGATCTCCGCCTCGACGTCGAGCGGCTCCAGACCGCGGCGAGCGCGCCGGTGGTTGCGCGCGATCACGAGCTGGCGGATCTCCTCGCGCAACCCGTCATCGACGCGGGTGAGCGCGGTCAGTCGCGCGAGCTCCGCCTCGACGTCGAGCTCGGGCTCACCGCGCCGGCGCCGCCGTGCGTTGCGGGCCTCGAGCATCTGGCGCAGCTCCTCGTCGCGCTCGAGCGCGGCGGCGTGCCCACGGGGCGCGTCGGAGTCAAGCGTCAGCCGCTGCGACCCGTACTGCGCCCAGTCCCGGCGCGAGGTCAGGACCGCCACGATCGCTCCGAGCACGCCGACGACGCAGACGCCTCCCACGACGAACACGAATGCGCTCTGCACGACCCGACCAGTGTCGCGTATCAGCTCACCGCTGGCGAGCGGCGCCCGAGACGATCTCGTGCGAGCACCGGTAGCCGCTGCGCAACGCGCCTTCGATGTAGCCCTGGAAGTTCATCGAGGTCTGCTCACCGGCGAAGTGCAGGCGTCCCTCCTGGCGTCCCTGGATGCCGTTGAACGCGGTGTACTGGCCGACCGCGAGGTAGGAGTAGGCGCCCAGGATGTGCGGGTCGCCGGCCGACCAGACGAAGAATGCTTTGCCGTTGAAGCGCGAGCGCGACCCGGGGAACAACTGCTCGAAGCTGCGCAGGTGGTCGGCGACCATCCGCTCGGGCGGGTTGCCCCGATGGCCGCGCAGGCCGTATCGAGAACCCCACCGCAGCCCGACGGTTCCGCCCGGCAGCGCCGCCAGGACTCCCGCCGGTCCGGCCTGGTAGTCGGTCGCGTCCCACGTTCCCTGCACGAGCGTGTCGGTGTAGGCATTGCCGGTCTGACGATGCTGGTTCCAGACCCGCGCCGAGAACTGCGCGAAGAACTTGGCGTTGCTTCCCATCGGCTGCTCGTCGATCGCGCGGCGATGCAGCGCGCCGATCGAGACCGCCCGGGTGTCGACCTGGCGCAGCGTCGTGAACGGCAGTGCCAGCACGACCCGATCGGCGATCACCTCGCGGGTTCTACCTGCCGAAGCGAAGCTGCAGACGACCCGTCCGTCCGCTCGCTCGCGCAGCGCGACGAGCCGGTGGTCGAGGTGCAGCACGCCGGCCGGCAGCCGACGCAGGATGCCCGAGACCAGTTGGTCGTTGCCGCCGTGGATGTGCCATTTCTCATTGCCGCCGTCCAGCTGAGGCGCCGACCGCGGCTGTAGGCCGCCGCGGCGGCTGCTGTCGGCGCCGAGCAGGTCGACGAGATTCAGCGCCGACGTGTGCTGGGGTGCGCCGCCGTACTCGTCGAGGATCGCCGATGCGCACAGTCGACCGAAATCGCCGGTGGCCCCGCCGGGCACGTGGGCATCGAGCCACTCGGTCACCGACAGCTGGTCCCACTCCCTCGCCCAGCGGGTGCCGCGGCGATACGTGGTCGGCCACGAGGCCTTCGCGGCGGCCTGCTTGAACAGCGCGTAGCCGAACCTTTGCCAGTCGCGGTTGACGGCCGCCTGGGGGTAGGGCCGGCCGTTGAAGCGGAAGGTCTGCTGGGCGGGGTCGATACCCCGCGGGTAGCGCTCGGTGTTGTCGAGCCCGAGTCCCAGCCGCCGAGCGAGCGCGAGCGTCGCGGTGTGCTCGGGGTTGATGAACTCGGCGTGCTCTTCGACCAGCTGGCCGTCGTCGAAGTGACCGCGCAGCGTCCGGATCCGTCCACCGGCCCGATCGGACCACTCGTAGACGTCGGCGCGGATCCCGTGGTCGTGCCACAGCCGGTAGGCGCATCCGAGCCCGGCGATGCCTGCCCCGACGACGACCACCCGGGCGTCTCGATCCGCGCGCGCCAACGAGTGCGCCGGCGCGACGGCTTGCGCCCCGAGCCCGACGGCCGTCGCCGCGGCGGCCTGCAGCAGCCGTCGGCGGGTCAGCGGGGCGTCGGTCGTCGGCTCGGCGGCCGCTCGAGCCGCCGCCTGCGCGATCCGGATCTGTTGCAGCGCCGACCCCGATGATCCCATCGCTCCTCCTCACACCATGGCTGGCCGGGGCTGTCTGCCTCGGCCGGTTGACGCGCGACCGTACACACCCTCGGTCCGAGCCGTCGAGCTTCGCCCGTTCGAGCGCGGCGCCGCGCGAGGTCCGGCGGGTTGCACTCCGGCACATCGGGTGTCGCTATGCTCTGCCCGAGGGCTGTTGACTGACTAGTCAATCGAAGGGAGAACGCGATGATTGATTTCACGTTGACCGAAGAGCAGCAGGACATGCGCGAGATGGCGCACGACTTCGCCGCCAAGGAGATCCGGCCGGTCGCGTGGGACTACGACCGCGAGGGCACCTGGCCCGCCGAGATCCTCACCAAGGCGTGGGAGCTGGGCTTGATGAACACCCATCTTCCAGCCGAGTACGGCGGCGCCGGCCTGTCGTTGCTCGAAGGCTGCATCATCGAGGAGGAGATCGCGTGGGGATGCTCGGGGATCGGCACCTCGCTGTCGTGCAACGGGCTCGCGTCGACGCCGGTGATGATCGCCGGGTCAGAGGAGCTCAAGCGCGAGTACCTCGGCCGCCTCGCCGAGGCGCCAGTGCTGGCGTCCTTCTGCTTGACCGAGCCCGATGCCGGCTCCGACGTCTCGGGGATGAAGACGACCGCGGTTCGCAAGGGCGACAAGTGGGTGATCAACGGCTCCAAGTGCTTCATCACCAACGGCGAGTACGCCAACTGGTACACGGTCTACGCCAAGACCGACAAGGAGGCTGGTCACCGCGGCATCTCCTGCTTCATCGTCCCGCGTGACGCCGGTGTCGTCGTCGACAAGCACGAGGACAAGATGGGTCAGCGTGCGTCCAACACCGCGACGATCAGCTTCAACGATGTCGAGATTCCGGCCGACCACCTCGTCGGCGAGGAGAACAAGGGCTTCAAGATCGCGATGATGACGCTTGACCGTACCCGCCCGGGGGTGGCGGCGATGGGCGTCGGCGTCGGCCGCGCGGCGATGGAGATGGCCGTCGAGTACTCCAAGCAGCGCGTCCAGTTCGGCGTGCCGATCGCGATGCACGAGGCGATCCAGTTCATGATCGCCGACATGGCGACCAAGCTGCACCTGGGGCGTCTGGCGACCTGGAACTCAGCCGTCCTGCTCGACCAGGGCAAGCGCAACACGATCGAGTCCTCGCACGCCAAGCGGTTCGCCGCCGACTCGGCGATGGAGATCACGACCGACGCCGTGCAGGTGTTCGGCGGCTACGGCTTCATCAAGGAGTACAAGGTCGAGAAGCTGATGCGCGACGCGAAGATCCTGCAGCTGTACGAGGGCACCGCCCAGATCCAGCGGCTCGTGATCGCGCGCGAGACGCTGCTGCCGCGGCGGGTGTCTGAGCCGGCGACCGTGTAATCGCCGGTCGCCGGTCGCCGGTCGCCGGTCGCCGGTCGCAGGTCGCAGGACCAACCCGGCAGCGGCCGCTACCGCCGCTGGCGTTGCTTGACTGCGAACGATGCTCGAGATCCGCCGCGGTGATGTGCGTGACACCGAGTGGCTGCTGACGCTGCTCGATGAAGCGGTCGCCTGGATGGTCGGGCGCGGTCAGGAAGGTCAGTGGCGGACCGAGCGGTTTCGAGAGCTCGCGCCGGATCGCCCGGGTCGACGGGCTGATCGACTCCGGAGGACTGCGCGTCGCCGAGCTCGAACAGACCGCGGTCGCTGCACTTGTGGTCGGGATCGCGCCGCCGTACGTGCCGCCCGCGCAGCGCCCCAAGCTACGGGGCGGCGCGCCGGCGCCGCACGCCCCCGGCGATCGCCATCCCGACCAGCGAGCGGGGCTGAGCGTGTAGCGGGCTACAGCCAGTGCTTGCGTCTAAACCAGATCATCAGACCGATCACCGACCCGACCAGCAGCCCGACCCCAAGTACCCAGAAGGCCCACGTGTGGTTGATCACCGAGCCGGTCAGGTAGGTGAAGTTCATCCCGAAGAAGCCGGTCAAGAAGCCGAGCGGGAGGAAGATCGTGGCGACGATCGTCAGTTGCTTGTTGATCTCGCCCTGTTTGTTGGCGATCTGTGAGAGGTACATGTCGGTCGCGCCCGAAAGCAGGTCGCGGTAGGAATCGACGAGCTCCGAGAAGCGGATCAGCTCGTCGTAGAGGTCCCGGAAGTAGAGCTTGTCGTCGGTGTCGAGGCCGGGCAGCTCGGCGATGTGGTCGGCGCGGCGCTGGAACATGTTGCGCATCGGCGTGATCACGCGCCGCATCGCGACCAGATCGCGCCGCAACGAGAAGATCCGTTGTAGCTGCTGGGAGCTGGTCGACTCCATCACCGATTCCTCGAGTGTGTCGATCTGGTCGTCGACTCGGGTCAGGACCGGCAGGAAGGTCCCGATGACCGCGTCGAGGATCAGGTACACGAGGAACTGCTCGGAGCGGACCTTCTGATGGTTGTAGCGCTCGCGCAGCTCGGCGAGCGCGTCGTTCGGGCGACGGTGGATCGTGACCACCGCCGTGCCCGAGATGATCATGTGGACCTCGCGCAGCAGCGGCCCGCCCACCTCGGTACCCGGATCGACGCCGAACACGACCGTATAGACGTAGTCGTCGTAGTCCTCGATCTTCGGCCGTTGGCGGAAGGTCTTGGCGTCGTCGAGCGTCAGCGGATGCAGCTTGATGTGTCGGCCGATCTCGGCGAGGTCCTCGTCGGTCGGGTTCTCCAGGTCGATCCACGCGAACCCGTCGTCGTGGATGTGGCGTTCGATCTCCTCGTGCCTGGGGTTATGCAGGCAGCGGGCGCGGACCCCTGGTGGACGGACGGTCTGCTGCGGACCAGGTGCGCCGTCGCTCACGGTGCAAACGTACCAGCGAGGGTGGTCAGCGGCGAACGGTCCGGCGGCCGGGGCGGCACCCCACCACGCCGATCAATCACCGGCGCTGAACTCCCAGATGGCGATCGCCAACATCAACAGCCCGAGGAACACGACGACCGCGGCTGCCAGCAGCGACGGCACCGCCCAGCCGAACCAGGTGATCGGAGCGTCCAGCGTGGCGCGGGCGGCGGGCGACATCGCGACGTGAGCAAAGACGACGCTGCGCATCGGCTCGACCGCGTAGGTGAGCGGATCGAGTCGGTTGAGGATCGTCAGCCACAGCGGCAGCGACACGACCGGGAACAGCGCTCCGGAGATGAACATCATCGGCATCAGGACCATCTGGGTGACGCCCATGAACGACTGCATCTGCTTGATCCGGACGGCGATCATCACCCCGAACGCGGTGATCGCGAACGCCAGCAGCATCTGCAGCACCAGCACCTCGATGATCATCACGGGGTTGTAGGGCACCCCGACGGTGCCCGCCAGCGCGAGGACGATCACGCCCTGGGTCGAGGCGACGGTCGCGCCCCCGAGGCACTTGCCGATCACGATCGAACTTCGCCGGACCGGTGCGACCATCATCTCGCGCAGGAAGCCGTACTCGCGGTCCCAGACGATCGAGGCAGCCGAGAACATCGCCGTGAACAGCACCGAGATCGCCAGGATCCCCGGGTACAGGAACGTCTTCAGGTCGACGCCGTCGGTGCTGGCGGCCGACAGCTGCTGCAGCCCGGAGCCGAGCACGAACAAGAACAGCAGCGGCTGCACGAGCGCGGTGACGATCCGCAGCCGGTCGGAGAAGTAGCGGATCAGCTCGCGCTTCCAGACGACCTTGATCGCGCGCAGTTCCGATCGCACCGAGCGCCGCGGGACGTGGACACGAACGACCTCGTACTCGCCCGCCGCGACCGAGGTCGCCGCGGTCTGGCTCGGGTCGGTGGCCGTGCTCATCGCCGCGCCCCCGACATCATCTGGGCCGCGATCCGGTTACGGGCGCGGCCAGCGTCCTCCTCGGCGTCGCGGATCGTCGTACCGGTGTAGGACATGAACACGTCGTCGAGCGTGGGACGGCTGACCGCCACCGAGCGGATCGGCAGCTCGAGCTCTGCGAACAGGCGCGGCACGAACGCCTCGCCGGCGGTCACGCCGAACACGACGGCGCCCTCCGACACCTGTGCGTCGAGACCGAAGCGGTCCTGGAGCGCCGTGATCGCCGCCTCGTTGTCATCGGTCGAGATCGTCACGCGATCGGTGCCGACCGCCGCCTTCAGCGCGGCCGGCGTATCCAGAGCGACGATCTCGCCGTGGTCCATGATCGCGATCCGCTCACACCACTCGGCCTCGTCCATGTAGTGCGTGGTCATGAAGATCGTGATCTCCTCGCGCTCCTGCAGCTGCTGGATGTAGCTCCAGATCGAGCGGCGGGTCTGCGGATCGAGCCCGATCGTCGGCTCGTCGAGAAACAGCACCCGCGGTGCGTGCATCAGGCCGCGCGCGATCTCCAGCCGGCGACGCATCCCGCCGGAGAACGTGCCGACGACCCCATTGCGCCGCTCCCAGAGGCCGACCATCTCCATCACCTGCCGCATCCGCGGCTCGACCAGCTCGGACTGCACGCCGTACAGCTCCGCGTGCAGCTCCAGATTCTGCCGGGCCGTCAGGTAGCCGTCGAGCGTCGGGTCCTGGAACACGAGGCCAATGTGGCGGCGGACATCGTCGCGCTCGGAGACGACATCGTGCCCGGCGACGCGGGCCGAGCCGGCGCTCGGCTTGGTCAACGTGCAGAGCATGTTGATCGTCGTCGACTTGCCGGCTCCGTTCGGTCCGAGGAACCCGAACACCTCGCCGGCGGCGACCTCGAACTCGATCCCGCGCACGGCGCGGACCTCTCCGTACGTCTTGGTGAGGCCCGCGACCGAGATCGCCGGGGCGCCCGGCGCCCGAGCGGATGATTCGTCGAGTGCCGGTAGCGCCACGGCTACAACGTTAGCCCTCCGGCGGAGTGTCCTCGCCATCGGAGGCGGGCATCTCCGTCGAGCCCGCATCCGAGTAGCCGACCCCGTCGTCGTCGGCCTCGGCATCGTCGTCGGGGTCCCCGGCGAGGATCCCGTAGAGACCGCGACGCGTCTCGTCGAGCAGCTCGATCGCGCGCGTCCGCTGCTGCTCGGTGCCGACCGAGGCGACCTGCCAGACCGCCTTGCCGATCCCGATCACGAGCGGGCCGAGCTCGGCCATCGCGTGCTCGGAGCGCTCATCGGCCGGAGTCCATGGATCGGACTCCTCGGCGCGCGTCTGCAAGTGCTCGCGGCCGCTGTCGGTGATCTCGAACTGCCTGGCTCCGTCGGCCTCGACCGAGCGGATCAGGCTCTCGTCCTCGAGCTGTGAGAGCGTCGGGTACATCGACCCCGGGCTCGGCCGCCAGCGGCCGCCCGAGCGCTCCTCGATCGTCTGCATCAGCTGATAGCCGTTGCGTGGCTCCTCGGCGAGCAGCCGCAGCACCGCGAGCCGGACGTCGCCGCGGCGGGCGCGTCCACGACCGCGTCCGCGGCCGCCGCGCGGCCCGAACCCCGGTCCGCCGGTGTCCCACATGCGCCGCAGTGCGATCAGCTGCTCGAGTTCCTCGGGCGTTGGTCGACCACGACCGCCGCGCGGACCCTTGCCCGCTCGGCTGAGCACCCAGCTCGCGAGCGCCTCAAGGTCGCTCTGACCCTTGCCGCATCGAGAGCCACCGCGATGGCCGTGCTCGTGACGACCGTGACGGCCGCGCTCTTCCTCCATGCCGCGTCCGCGGCTGTACTGCTGTCCCCAGGGTCCCTGCCCTGGCCATTCGTGTGCGTATGCACCTGTCATGAAGTTGTCCCTTCGTCGTTTCGAATATCTATCGCTGTATCGCGATGTAGTAACGATATATCGAAACTATTCCGTTGTCAAGAGCGGCGTGAGGAATCCGCGTCGAACGCGGAGCGCTCGCCGAACAGGTGGGGTGGGGGCGCGGCGGTCGCCACGCGACCGCGTTCGGACACGGAGACCCCACGCGGGCGCCTGAGTGCAAGCCGGGGCCGCGGGCGCGCGCGGAGGCTAGGAGCCGCGGTTGCGCAGCCAGTCGGCGACCTGAGAGCTCATGTTGCCCATCTGGTTGCCGAGGTCATTGAGGCTGTCGCCGAGCTCGCGGAACAGGGCGCGGAAGCGCTCGGCGTAATAGTCGAACGCGTCGCCGGCCTCCTCGCGGGCGTCGACCGGGTCCGAGCGCTTGCGGTACTCGCCGCGCTGGATCCGGTCGTACTCGCCGCTCTGCACCCAGCGCATGATCTCCGACACGCGGCGAACGGCGTTGGCGTGCGTACGACCGATCTCGTTGAAGAAGCGACGGACGCGGTCGTGGCCGTCCTCCCAGTTGTCGTACTCCATCGCCTGAGCCATGAAGGCGTCGAGATCGAGCTCGTCGGCGCGAATCCCGCCCGCCAGCACCATCAGCGTGCGACACACGATCTGCGGGTCGCGGACGGCGAGCACGGCGGCGCGGTCGCAGCTCAGCTCGGCGGCGCGGATCCACTCGAGCAGCACCGCGCGGACCGGTACCAGCGGCAGCCCGATCATCGGGATCGAGCTGCCGGCGCGCAGCAGGATCTGCAGCGCGGTGGTGTACAGCACGTGGTCGGACAGGATGTGACCGAGTTCGTGCGCGAGCACGGTCCGCTGCTCGCCGGCTGACAGTTTCGACAACAGGCCCGAGCCGACGACCAGCATCGGGTTGCGCGAGCCGATCGTGATCGCATTCCAGAACACCGAGGAGCTGACATACAGGTCGTACTCGCCCGGCATGTCGAGGATCCGGTTCACGCCGCGGTAGGAGGCGTACAGCTCGGGCAGTTGGCGCTCGGAGATCTTCAGCGAATCGCCGAGGAAGCTCTGGCGCAGCGAGCGCTCATAGCCGTATTCGACCAGCCGCCGGACGACCGTGTCGAGTCCCGGCACCGAGTGAAGCGCCGCGGTCGCGGCGCGGTCGGCCGGGTGCTCATAGGCCTTCGACGAGATGTCCGGGTACGGCGCGACGGCGTCGGGGAGGCTCTGTGCCACTGATCGCAGCGTACTCTCACGCCGCCGGCGCGCGCGACGGCGCTGACGCCGATCGGAGGACGTCCTTAATGCAGCGCCGCCGCCCGCGCCCGCAGCGTCGCCTGCAGTTGCTCGACGGTCTCGCGCACGGTCCGCTGCTCGCGATCGGCCGGGTCGGCACCCAGCGCGGCCTGCGCGGCGGCCGCGACCGCCTCGCGTCGGCCGCGTAGGTGCTGGACGCGCTCTCCCAGGCCAAGCTCCGCCGGCTCTGAGCCGAGCTCGGACAGCGCCGCGTCGAGTGCCACGAGCAGCTGCAGCGCCGCCTCGCGCGGGCGCCCGTGATCGAGGTCGAGCCGGGCCCGCAGCACCAGCTCCTCGCACACCAGCAGCCGCTGCCGAGCGCCAAGCGCCGCAGCCAGTCGTGCCTGCGACGCGTTCTCGCGCCGGCGCCCCCGGGGTCCGGCCGAGCCGGTCGGAAGCCCGATCGCCTGCTCCCAGCGGCCGTCGGCGACCTGTTCGCCGGTGCCGTAGCCCAGCCGCGCGACCAGCAGCCCGGCGCGGGCGACGGGCGTCACGTACGGATCGGCCGCGACTCGTCGGAACGCGCTCAGCATCCGGTTGAGCGCCACCAGCGCGGCCTCAAGCTCGGCCTCGCCCACATGGCGGATCCAGGCCCGCGCGCTGTCGTCGTCGGCCAGCGTGGCACCACCGTCGATGATCGTCGCGCGACCGATCATCACCGCGGTCGGCTCGGGCTCGGCGGACGTCTCCCGCGGGCGGTCGCGTCGCAGTCGCCCGCGGCGCCCAGCGCCGACGCTCGCCAGCACGAGCACGTGGGAGACATCCGCGCCTGGCGCGTTGTCGGGACGCAGCACGTAGCGGCCGTCGGGTGGACCCAGCAGCCACGGAACCTCGATCTGGGCAAACCGGAACAACGCCGCGCGGACGTCGCTCATGCCGGCCGACTGATCAGTGCGTGTGCTCGTGGATCGCGTACCGGCTGGGCCGCACCGGCACGATCGGCTCGGGGATCTGCGACAGCCGGTTGATCAGCGTCGTCCACTGGCTGGGCTTCAGCGCCGACTGGGTCGACGAGGTGGTCTTGCCGTTGGATCCGTAGGTCGATCCGAACAGGACCTGGATCCGGTTCTGGTGGCTCGGCAGTGCCAGCGTCGTCGACTGGTCGCGGAACGAGATCGGCCCGACGATCTGGGCCGGCGCGAGCGAGCCCTGCAGCGCCAGCAGCCGCCGGATCGCTGCGACCGTGACCGAGTTGGGCCCGGTGTGTCCCGCGATCGGGACGCCGTTGATCTGGGAGATGTCGACGCTTTCGCCGGTTGTGCCGGCCTCGTCGACGCCGGTCGTGCCGTTGACGCTCGCGTCGCACGCGAGGCCCGACACGTACGGGTGCAGACCTGAGGTCGACAGGTACTCGACTACCGCCAGGATCCGTCGGTCGATCTTGCCCGCCTCGATGTCGCGCCGACCGCAGGCATAGATCTTCACGTTGCGGTCGGTCAGCACTCGGCGCTCGAGCTGCTGCTTTGACATCAGCAGCACCTGGCCGACCGTCGGACTCGATTTCGCCCCGCCGACCCCGCCATAAAACGGGTTGACGCCGTTGGCGCGGTACACATCGGTCGCTTGCAGCAGCTTCCAGCCGTCGAGGATCGGCTTGGGATCGATGTCCGGCGCGCCGCGACCGGCAGGTTGGATCTGGAAGTACAGATGTGAACCGACGCCCTGGTCGGCGGCGCCGACGCGGCCGAGGATCGTCCCTGCGATCACGATCGAGCCGACCTGCAGCGGCTGCAGCGTGTACTGGTTGCGTCCGAGGTGCAGTGTGTCGGCGAAGTAGTTGCGGAAGCTCGTCAGCGCGGTACCGGCGTTCTTGACCTGCTGCATCCCGCCCGCCGCGAACGACGCCGGCCGATTCGGATGGGCGAACAGGCGCTCCTTGACCAGCGGCGCCGAGACGGTCGAGGTCTCGGTGGAGGTCTCACTCGAGGTCTGCGAGCCGCCGGCGGCGCCCGCCTGGGCGCCGGCCGATGCGGCCGACTTCGGCGCCGCGACCGCCTTCGACGAGGCGCCGCCGCCGAGTTCGCTGGTCAGCGCGTGACGTGACTCGGCCGTCAGCGCCAGCCGTGCCTGCGGCCCCTCGAGCGCGGTCAGCACCTTCGGCTGGGTGCCGGCGGACGCCGCCGAGTGCGAGCTGTTCAGATCCGTCGTTCCGGCACCGAGCGCGTCCGAAACCTGGGTTGAGCCGACCGCCGACTGCTTCGGGACCGGGTACTTCGCGGACACCGACCCGAGCTGCGAGTAGGTGTAGACGTTTCCGGTCGCGTCCTGCAGCTCGATGTAGTGACCGAGTGTCGAGCTGTAGCCGAGCTTGATGATCTTGCCGTCGTTGACGGCGACCACCGGTGAACCCTGCTTGGCGAAGATCGCGGTCCCCTTCGCGCTCGGGTCCGAGTTGACGGTGATCGCCGCGTTGGAGCCAGTGACGGGGTGGCCGGCGCGGGACACGACCGAGTCGTCGGAGTACTTGGCGGCTGCCGCGACCGGGAAGTGACCCTCAACCAGGTCGGTCAGCGCGCTCACCAGCTTCTGCGGCATCCCGCCGATCAGCTTCGCACGCAGCAGGACCGACTGCACGTACCAGCCGGCGTGGTTGTAGGCGAAGATCGCCTTCGACAGGTTCGTCGAGGCGCCGGCGGCGTGCAGGTAGCGGGCGGCGCTGAAGATCGCATCGACCGGGTTATACGGATCGGCGACACCGTCGCCGTTGGCGTCGATGCCCCACTGCTTCCAGGTCGACGGCATGAACTGCATCCAGCCCACGGCCCCCGCCGACGAGACCGACAGGTTGCGGCCGTAGTCGGTCTCGATCTCGTTGATCGCCGCGAGGATCTGCCACGGCACCTGGTACTGGATCCCGGCCGCCTGGTAGATCGGCAGCAGGAACGGCGGGATCTGGAACGAGTTGATGAAGAAGTTCGGTACCCCGGCGGCCGGCGCCGTCGGCAGCGACAGTGAATAGCCGGGCGTGCCCGACGTTCCGCCGCCGGAATGGGAGCGATGCGCGGTCTTTTGATGCCCGGTCTTCCCCTTCGCCCCCTTTGCGCGCGTGTGCGCGCGTGTCTTCTTCGGGTTGGTCGGCTTGGCGCTGTGGTGCCGGCGTTTGTGGGAACTGGAGGAGGTGCGGTGCCGCGTGTGCCCGTGATGGGCGCCACCGGAGCTGGGCGACGAGCTCGAGTGTTGCTTGTGCGGCTTGCCGGGACCGGTCTTCGTGGTCGTCGTGCCGGTCGTGGTCGTGCCGGTCGTGGTCGTCGTCGTGGTGGTCGTCGTCGAGGTTGAAGTCGTGGTCGAGGTCGTCGACGACGAGGACGATGAGCTCGAGGTGCTGGTGACCGTGCAGCTCGGGCTTGCCAGGATCTCGCTGACGGTCGCAGCGACGACCGCGGGGTTGGGCTTGTCGGCGATCAGCGCGCTGACGGTGGTCGGCACCGGCAGGCTCGCCGAGATCTTGACGATCTCGGCCGATCCATCGGTGCGGTCGATCTGCAGGCACTGCTGCGCTGCGTTGGTCTCGGTGCCGACCGTCGCGGTGGCCGTGTCGGCGGCGGTGGCGCTCGGGATCGCACCCACGCCCAACGCGGTCAGCGCGATCACGGAGCCGGTCAGCGCGTAGCGCAGCCGCGCACGGCCGGTCATCGTGTTCTCTCGCTGGTCTGCATCAGTAGGAGCGGTCGGCGAGGGCCGCGAAGCTCCTCCCGGAAGCCGCTTTGAAACTGGAAACTATCGCCCGTTCCGGCGGTTTGCAATGTCGAACCGTATTCCCGGAGATTGCGCTGCTTGTTGCCTGGCTGTGATCGTCGGCGAGGTCCTTCGAACAGGCTCCATCAAAGACCCTAGCGAGCTGGACCGCGCCCGCGCCAGCTCACTCTCAACTGGAGACTTAGGTATCTGGTGTGGTCGACCTGCGTGGGTAGAGTTGGAGCAGATGAGCAACGGCGAAGGGCTCAAAGAGCGGATGACGCGATCAGGCGAAGAGGCGGTCGGCAAGCTCGCGCAGGACCTGCTCGAGAATCCGGTCGTGTCGGGCGCTCTGTCGCGAGCGTTCGAGACCCGCGAACGCGCGGTGCGCGCCCAGGAGCTGGCGATGGGGGCGCTCAACCTCCCGTCGGCGAGTGACCTGGAGCGTCTGACCCGGCGGCTTCGCAACGTCTCGCAGCGTCTGGAGGGGATCGAGGACGGGCTCGATCGGCTCGAGGATCGGCTGCGGCGCTCGGAGTCGGCGGCGACGCTGGAGCAGCGTCTGGCGCACATCGAGCAGCTGCTCGAGCGCCTCGAGGTCGCAGACACCAAGCCGGCAAGGCGATCGCCGGCCAAGCCTGCCGCCAAGCGCGGAGCCGGGAACGGGCGCTCGGTGCCCAAGCGTCCCGTCACGGGCTCACCGGGCTGACAACGCCCGCACGGCGAGCTCGCCGAGCCCGCGTTCGTGGGCGTGCAGCGCCTGCGCCTCGATCGGTCCTCGCCGGCCGTCCGCGGCGAGTGCCTCGACGACGATCAGCAGTGAGGCTGCCTCCAGGCCCCGCCGGCGGGCAAGTGCGAGCACGGTCGCGGTCTCGAGCTCGACGACGGCCGCGCCGGTCGCGGCCCAGCGCGCGGTGTCGGCGGGATCGCGGTCGTAGAACAGGTCGGCGCTGACCGCGGTCAGCGGTCGCAGCTCGCCGGCGCCCTGCGCCGACAGCCGCCGAGCAAGCTCCGCCGACGGCGCCACGCGGTCGCCGCCGGCGAGCGCCCGGCTGGTCCCGTCGGCGCAGATCGCGTCGACGACCAGCACCCGATCACCGAGCCCGAGCTCGGCCGTCAGCGCGCCACAGGTGCCGATCCTGACCACGGTGGTCGCCCCGAGCTGGGCCAACTCGGAGAGCACGATCGCGGCGCTCGGTCCGCCCATGCCAGTGCTCTGGATCGTCAGCGGTTCGCCGTCATGCAGCGCCGCGCCAGAGTAGCCCCACAGCCCGCGGTTGTGGTTGAACATCTTCGGCTTGTCCAGCAGCGCCTGCGCCAGTCGCAGCGCCCGGCCCGGATCCCCGGGCAGCAGCACCCGCTCGGCCAGCGGCGCCGTCGGCTGCAGGTGGATCGGGCCGGTCATCGGGCCAACGGTAGCCTCGCCCCAAGTTGCGGCAATTACCCGCACTGTGACTATTGACACGAGCGTTTGCGGCGAGTAGACCTATGAACACGATCAAGGCAACAGGTCGGAACGTGGCTGCGCCGGCCGGTGCAGCCGCGAGGCGCCGCCGGAAACGTGACGAGCGCCGACGGCCGACGCAGCGGGCCGCTTCGCCCGCGGGTGGCGGGGCCGCGTCCTCAGCGCGACCTCGCCGCCCGATCCATTTCCCCGGCGGGCGACCGAGCGCTGCGTGACCGAGTCGTCGGTGCTCGACGATCTGCGCCGCCGGGTCGCGGACGACGGGTTGCTCGCGCCCGACCGGGCGGTTGTCGTCCTCTACTCGGGCGGGCGTGATTCCACCTGCCTGCTCGATCTCGCGGTCGCGGTCGCGGGTGCCGACGTCGTCACGGCGCTGCACGTCAACTACGGCCTGCGCGCCGAGGCCGAGCTCGACGAGCGCCACTGCGGTGCCCTGGCCGACAGGCTCGGGGCGCGGTTTGAGACGCGGCGCCCGGCGACCGCGCCGGCGGGCAACATCCAGGCATGGGCGCGGGCCGAGCGCTACGCCGCCGCCGACCAACTGGCCACCGCCGGGCACGCGCTGATCGCCGCCGGCCACACCGCGACCGATCAGGTCGAGACGATCCTCTACCGACTCGCCTCCTCGCCGAGTCGGCGGGCGCTGCTCGGGATGCGCGCGCGAGAGGGCCGGCTGGTCCGCCCGCTGCTTGGCTTCACGCGCTCGAGCACCGCCGCCTACTGCCGGGCGCGCGGCCTTGACTGGCGCGAGGACGTGACCAACGCCTCAGACGCGTACGCGCGTAACCGGGTGCGCGCCCGGCTGGTGCCGGCGCTGGAGGCGATCCATCCCGCCGCGCAGGCGAACGTCGAAGCGGTCGCGCGGATTCTCGCGGCCGAGGCCGAGGTGCTCGACGAGCTGGTCGAGTCGGTGCTCGACGGGCGCCGGGAGATCGCGCTCAGTGCACTGCGGGCCCAGCCGCCGGCGCTGCAGCGGCTGATCGTCCAGCGGCTCGCCGACGAAGCGGTGGGGGAGCCGGCGGCGGGCGTCGCGCGGCGCGCCGCCGAGGTGGCGGCGCTGGCCGATACCGGGACGGCGTCGGTCGACCTCCCACATGCGGTCCGGGCGACCGCGTGTGACGGGATCGTGACGCTCACGCGCACGCCGCCGCTGCGCAAATAGACTCCTCAGCCGTGAGCGACGACCCCGCCATCGGCGAGATCCTCGTCGGCGCTGAGGAGCTCAGCACGCGGGTGCAGGAGCTCGCCGACCAGATCTCGCGCGATTACGCCGACCGCGACCTGTTGTTGATCGGCGTGCTGAAGGGGGCGGTGTTCTTCGTTTCTGACCTGATGCGCCACCTCCAGGTCCCGGTCGAGGTGGACTTCATGGCGGTCGCCTCCTACGGGTCGGCGACGAAGTCCTCGGGGGTCGTGCGGATCCTCAAGGACCTCGATGCCGCGATCGAGGGCCGCGACGTGCTGATCGTCGAGGACATCGTCGACTCGGGGCTGACGCTGCAGTACCTGCTGCGCAACCTCGCCGGGCGCAATCCCCGCTCGCTCGAGGTCTGCGCGCTGCTGATCAAGCCCGAGCGGCGCAAGGTCGATCTCAAGACCCGCTACGTCGGCTTTGAGATCCCAGATCGGTTCGCGATCGGCTACGGGCTCGACCACGCCGAGCGCTACCGGAATCTGCCGTACGTCGCGGCACTTTCGCAGTAGCACGGCGGCATCGAAGAAGCCCCGAAGAACCCGGTAACAAGCGTGCTTGCGCGGCAAACCAGACTGCTACGCTTGCTGTTCCGCGGCGTCACCGCCACCGCGAGGACCGCGGCTACTGAACGTTAACGATGAGCAGGTTTTTCAAGAGCGCCGCGTTCCCGATCCTGATAGTCATCGTGCTGGCGATTCTCGCCACCAAGGTGATCGGGTCGGGCTCCAGCGGGCCGAGCTACACGTTCGGCAACCTGTTGACGCAACTGGACCAGAAGCAGGTCCAGAAGCTCACGCTCAACCAGAAGTCCAACAGCGCCGAGGTGACGCTGAAGGACGGCACGAAGTACACGGTCGGTTACCCGAACGACTACGCACACGCGCTGATCCACCAGGCGCGCGACGACGTCAAGCCGGCGGGCCTCAACGTCGACACGAACTCGTCGAGCATCTGGCTGTCGCTGCTGACCTACCTGCTGCCGGTCGTGATCCTGATCGTGTTCTGGCTGTTCTTGATGAACCAGGTGCAGGGCGGCGGCTCGAAGGTGATGTCGTTCGGCAAGTCCCGCGCCAAGCGGATGTCGGTCGACTCGCCGAAGATCACGTTCCGTGACGTCGCCGGGGTCGACGAGGCGGTCGAGGAGCTGCACGAGATCAAGGAGTTCCTCGAGAACCCGAAGAAATTCCAGGCGCTCGGCGCGCGGATCCCGAAGGGCGTGCTGCTCTACGGACCGCCCGGTACCGGCAAGACGCTGCTCGCGCGAGCGGTCGCCGGCGAGGCGGGTGTGCCGTTCTTCTCGATCAGCGGCTCGGACTTCGTCGAGATGTTCGTCGGCGTCGGCGCCTCTCGTGTGCGCGACCTGTTCGAGCAGGCCAAGCAGAACTCCCCGTGCATCATCTTCATGGACGAGATCGACGCCGTCGGGCGCCACCGCGGCGCCGGGCTCGGCGGCGGTCACGACGAGCGCGAGCAGACGCTCAACCAGCTGCTGGTCGAGATGGACGGCTTCGAGATGAAGGACAACATCATCTTGATCGCCGCCACCAACCGGCCCGACATCCTCGATCCCGCGCTGTTGCGCCCGGGTCGCTTCGACCGACAGATCGTCGTCGACCGTCCCGATCGCAGCGGCCGCAAGACAATCCTCGATGTGCACACCCGGGGCAAGCCGCTTGCGCGTGAGATCGATGTCGACGTGCTGGCCGGCCAGACGCCCGGCTTCACCGGCGCGGACCTCGCGAACCTCGTCAACGAGGCGGCGCTGCTCGCGGCCCGTAACGGCAAGCGCGAAATCACCCAGGTCGAGCTTGAAGAGGGGATCATGCGTGTGATCGCGGGTCCCGAGAAGAAGACGCGGGTGATGTCAAGCAAGGAGCGGCGGATCACCGCCTACCACGAGATGGGCCACGCGATCGTCGGCCACTACCTGCCGCACTCCGATCCGATCCACAAGATCTCGGTGATCTCCCGTGGCCAGGCGCTCGGATACACGATCTCGCTGCCCGGCGAGGACAAGTTCCTGACGACCCGCGCCGAGCTGCTGGACACGATGGCGATGACGCTCGGTGGCCGTGCTGCGGAAGAGATCTGCTTCAACGAGATCACGACCGGAGCGTCCAACGACCTCGAGAAGGTCACCCAGACCGCGAAGCAGATGGTGATGCGGTTCGGGATGTCCGAGAAGCTCGGCCCGCGCGTGTTCGGCCATGATCACGGCCAGCCCTTCCTGGGGCGCGAGTTCAGCTCCGAGCCCGACTACTCCGACGAGATCGCGCGTGAGATCGACGACGAGATCCGCCGGATCGTGGAGTCGGCGCACGTCCAGGCCAAGGAGATCCTCAACGGTCGTCGCGAGGCGCTGACGAAGCTGTCGGAGATCCTGCTCAAGCGCGAGACGATCGAGAAGGAGCAGTTCGAGAGCCTTCTCGACGGGGCCAGCGAGGGGGAAGTGTTCGGCTCTGAGGCGATCGCCCCACAGGATCTGCCGGCGATCGCCGACAGCCCGCGCGAGCGGCCCGACCGCGACGGGCCGCGGCCGCTGCCGCGCCCCGGCTTCGGCACCGCCGAGTAGCGCCGGCCGCACCGCTCCCACGCGATCGCGCCGGGGAAGGATCTTGCGGCGGCGGCGTCTTGGTGGTTGACGGGCTCACGAGCCCGGTCGATGACACCGAGATCAGGAGCGTGAGCATGAAAAACTTCCAGACTGTCCGTATCCGAGCGGGCGCCATCGCCGCGGTGCTCGGAGTGAGCGTGCTGGTGGCTGCCTGTGGCGGCTCGAGCAGCTCGGGCGGGTCGAGCGCGTCGACGCCCGCGAGCAGCGGCGCGTCAACGTCGAAGGCGACGGCCACCGCGACGTCGGCCAAGGGCGTCTCGATCGTGACCGCCAGCGGCAAGCACGGGACCTACCTGGCAGGGGCGGGCGGTCGCGCGCTGTATCTGTGGGAGGGTGACAAGGGCGGCATGTCGAACTGCAGCGGGGCCTGCGCCCAGGTGTGGCCGCCGCTGACGACGAAGTCCAAGCCGATCGCCGGCAGCGGTGTGACCGCATCCAAGCTCGGCACGGTCAAGCGCTCGGACGGCACGTTGCAGGTGACCTACAGCGGCCATCCGCTGTACTACTTCGCCGAGGACAGCGGCCCTGGCACGACGCTCGGCCAGGCTAGCGACGGCTTCGGCGCCGACTGGTGGATCGTGGCGCCGTCCGGTGCGGCGATCACATCCGCCGATCACCACTCCGGTTCGTCGAGCTCCGGCGGTTAGTCGAGCTCCGGCGGTTCGTCGGGCTCAGGTAACTCGTCGAACAGCTCCTCGAGCTCGGGCTCGGGCTCCGGCTCCGGGTCCGGCTCCAGCTGGAGCTGATCGAGGCGTCGACGCGGGATGGCGACCGACGCGCTGCACGCCGGCGGCCAAGCGCGCCCGCCGGCGTCAGCCGTTGACGCCGGGCGGCAGCGGCGGATTCAGACCCTGCGCGCGACACGCCTGCAGCCCCGGCCCCAGGCCCGGCGCCCTGGCGAGCTTCGGGGGCTTGGCGAAAGCGGGCTTTCGAAAGTCGAAGTAGTCGGTCATCGGATGGGCGTTGGCGTCGCGCCAGGTCATCGCCGGCAGGTTGAACTTGCGCTCGATGAAGGCGGTCACCGAGGTGTGGTCCTGGACGATGTTCGAGACGTAGTTGGCGCGGGACCACGGCGAGACGACGAACAGTGGCACGCGGAAGCCGTAGCGATTGAACCCGCCGGGCGCCAGCGGCGGCGCGCCGGGCCCGGGGATCGGGGCGATGTCGTCGGGCTTGATCGCACGCGGCGGCGGTACGTGGTCGTAGTAGCCGCCGCCCTCGTCGTAGTTGAGGAACAGCGCGACATGACGCCAGGCCGGGGAGTGCAGCAGCGCATCGACGACGCGCGCGACGAACCGCTCGCCGAGTTGGATGTCCTGCGGGTTCTCCTCTGACGAATACTCGTAGTTGGGATCGAGGAACGAGAACCGTGGCAGCTTCCCGGATCGGCAGTCATCGAGGAAGTCCTGCGGCGAGCGGATCCGCGCGAGGTTCGCCGAAGTGACCTCGGACTTGATGATCCCGATCGTGGCGTTGGAGAGGACCGGCGCGGGCGTGTATGACAGCCAATCGATCCCGTGGGCGGTGAGCCGATCGAAGATCGTGCCGTTGGCCGCCGGCAGCGACCACGACTGGGTCAGGTTCGAGACGGTCAGGCCCGAGGCGGTGCCGGTGAACAGGAAGCGGCGGTTCGGGTAGGTCTGGGCCAGGCACGAGCTGAAGTACCGCTGTCCGACCGGGAAGTGGGCCGCCATCGAGTATGTGAACGGCAGCCGCTTGCGATCGAAGAACCGCATCGCGATCGGCCCCGACGCCTTCACGAAGCCGCTGTTGGCACCGTGCGCGTAGGCCTCGTGCGACGCGTTCCAGGTCTGGGTCGGGAGCCCGGAGCGCTGGCAGGGAGAGTCCGCGTAGTCGGCGAACACCCGTCGGCCGTCGGCGTTCAAGTTGAAGTTGCGCAGTCGGCCGTGGCGCCCGACCGTCAGGCCGTCGATCTTCCCCGCCCGGCTGCGCTGCTCGTGGCCGAGCATCCCGAGCACGTTGTCGAACGTGTGGTTCTCCATCATCAGCACGACGACGTGCTTGATCTTCGGCATCGACTCGGTTCCGGCCGGCAGCTTCGGGAACGGGAGGCTCCCGGGCTTGCGCAGCGCCGTCGCGCTGTGGAACGTCCGCGCCCACGCCGGCAGCGAGCCGCAGGCGAGCGCGCCGACGCCGACCGCGGTCGTTCCAAGCAGCGAGCGGCGAGTGAGGTCGGCCATCGCCGCGCTTTATACCAGTGTCCAGTGACTGCGAGGGCGCGATCGTCAGCCGGGTAACGTGACGATCGATGAGCGAGCATCCCAGCGCGTCGCCGTCCGGTCGCCGCTCGCCGAGCGCGGCCCTGATGCAGATCACCCGGTACTGGCTGCCGGGCGCGATCGCGCTGGCCGGGATCGTGCTGATCGCGATTGGCCACGGCTCCTACTCCAGCGACTACAACGCGCACTCGCTCGAGTCCGCGACCGGCGTCGCGCTGCTGCTGGTGGCGTTGATCGTCTGGATGATCAACTGGATGTATCGGCTCAGTATCCGCTCCAACATCGAGCGCGAGCAGGAGGAGCGTGCCCGTGAGTACTTCGACCGAACCGGTCGCTGGCCCGAGGACGAGCCCCCCGATCGATCGAACGGAGCGAGTTGAGCGATCGCTTCCAGCTGATGGGGATCGTCAACGTCACCCCCGATTCGTTCTCGGACGGGGGAGCGTTCCTGGACACCGAGGAGGCGATCGCGCACGCGCTGGGACTCGTGCAGGACGGCGCCGAGATCCTCGATATCGGCGGCGAGTCGACGCGGCCCGGCGCCGAGCCGGTCGGTGAGGCGACCGAGCTGGCCCGGGTGCTGCCGGTGATCGAGGGTGTGCGCGCCGCGGGGTGCGCCGCCGAGATCTCGATCGACACCTCGAAGGCGGCGGTCGCCGCGCAGGCGCTGGCCGCCGGCGCGTCGCTGGTCAACGACGTCACCGCGCTGCGCGGTGACCCGGCGATGGCCGAGGTCGTCGCGGACGCGGGCGCGCGCTGCTGCCTGATGCACATGCTCGGCGAGCCGCGCACGATGCAGCGCGATCCCAGCTACGACGAGGTCGTCACCGACGTCGGCCGATTCCTGGCTCAACGGATGGCATTCGCGGTCGATCAGGGGATCGGCGAGGATCGGATCCTGCTCGACCCGGGGATCGGGTTCGGCAAGACGGTCGCGCACAACCTCGCGTTGCTGCGGCGGCTGGACGAGTTGCTGGCGCTCGGACGACCACTGGTCGTGGGCACCAGCCGCAAGTCGTTCATCGGCACGCTGACCGGTGGCCGCGACCCCGACAACCGCCTGCCGGGGACGATCGCGACGAACGTGATCGCGTACGAGCGCGGCGCCTCGGTGTTCCGCGTGCACGACGTCGCCGCGGTCGGCGATGCGCTACGGGTGGCTGCTGCTACGGTGCCTGCGCCATGGCCGCAGACGACGAGTTCGACGACACCCGCGACGTAGACGACGAGCAGTTCGAGCCCGAGGTGACGATCGAGGTCTCGGGCCTCTCGCTGTACACGCACGTCGGGGTCAGCGCGGCCGAGCGCGAGGTCGGTCAACGACTGCTGCTGGACCTGCGGATCGACGTCGGTGACTGCGACGCCACGATCACCGACCGGATCGAGGACACGGTCGACTACGGCGAGCTGTGCGAGACCGCCAACCTCGTCGCTCAGCAGCGCAACTACAAGACGCTCGAGCGGCTCTGCACGGCGATCGCGGACCGGATCCTCGAGCGCTGGGACGTCAACGCGATCTGGGTCAAGGCGGCCAAGCCCGAGCCGCCGCTGGCGCTGCCGGTGACCGAGGTGTCGGTCGAGGTGTGGCGCGAGGCGACCGACGCCGAGTAGTGCCCGCGCGGACCGGCTATCTCGGGCTCGGTTCCAATATCGGCGATCGCCGCCGCCATCTGACCGATGCGGTCGCGGCGCTACCCGCGCACGGGGTCGAGGTGGTCGCGTCCTCATCGGTCTACGAGACCGAGCCGGTCGGTCTGGTGCTCGACCAGCGGGCGTTCTTCAATGCGTGCCTGCGGGTGTCGACCTCGCTTGATCCCGAGCCGCTGCTGGACGCGTGCAAGGCGGTCGAGCGCGAACTCGGCCGAGCGGCCGGCGGCCCGCGTCACGGCCCGCGTGCGATCGACGTCGACCTGCTGCTGCTCGGCGGGCAGCGGTTTCGCTCGGCGCGCCTGACGCTGCCGCACGCCGAGGTCAGCTCACGGCGGTTCGTGCTCGTGCCGCTGCTCGAGCTCGACCCGGCGCTCGAGCTGCCGGCCGGCGCAGCGCTGTCGCAGCTGCTCGCGGCGCTCGGTCCCGGTCAGGACGTGCAGCTCGCCGGCCCGCCCCTGCTGTAATCCAGCGATGCTCCTCGTCGTCGACGTCGGCAACACCCAGACTCATTTCGGCGTCTACCCGGACGGCAGCGACGTCGTGTCCGAGCATTGGCGGTTCGCGACCGTGCCCGAGTCGACCTCGGACGAGCTCGGTGCGGCGCTCTCAAATCTGCTGGGGCTGCGCGGACTGGTGTTTGGGGACCTGAGCGGCTCGATCGTCTCCTCGACGGTGCCGGTGCTTTCGGTGCAGTGGGCCGAGATGGCGCGGCGCTACCTCGGGCACGAGATGCTCGTGGTCGGGCCGACGATCCGGACCGGGATCGCGATCCGGATCGACAACCCCCGCGAGGTCGGCGCCGACCGGCTGGTCAATGCGGTCGCGGCGTATGACCGGGTCCGTGACACCTGCGTGATCGTCGACTTCGGCACCGCGATCACCTACGACGTGGTGTCCGCGGCTGGCGAGTACCTCGGTGGGATCATCACGCCCGGCGCCGAGATCTCGATCGACGCGCTGTACGAGCGGGCGGCGAAGCTCCCGAAGGTCGAGCTGGTCGAGCCGCGGGCGCTGATCGGCAAGTCGACGGTCGAGGCGATCCGGTCGGGGATCGTGTTCGGGTTCGCGGGCCAGATCGACGGGATCTTGACGCGGCTGCGCGACGAGCTCGGAGCCGACACGGTGGTGCTCGCCACCGGCGGTCTGGCGACGGCGCTGGTGCCGGCGGTGCGGGTGACGATCGACGAGGTCGACGACTTCCTGACGCTCACCGGGCTGCGGCTGATCTGGCAGCGCAATCAATAGCTGTTCGCGTGGGCGCATGCGCCCACGCGCCGGCGGCGCATGCGCCGCCGGGCCGGGGCCATATATGGCCCCGGCTACCCAGGAATGGGGACGTCGGGTGTGGCCGCGACGCCCGCGGCCAGCATCAGCAGCCAGCGCGGCCGCCGGCTCTCGGGATCGGCCGCGGCCAGCTCGGTGTAGGCGTCGAGCAGGCCACGCAGCGCCGCGAACACCGGCGCGTCGTCGATCTCGTCGGGGACGTCGCACGCCAGGCGGGCGAGTGCCAGCATCTCCGGACCGCCCTCCGGGGCGCGGATCGTGAGGATCATCCCCATCATCAGAAACTGGGTGACGCGCTCGAGCAGCACGTGCGAGGTGTGGTCGCGCTCGCCGATCGCCGGCCCCGCCGGCACCAGCGGCTCGCCGGCGGCGATTGCAAGCGACTGCTCGGACATGACCGAACGGATCTGCTGATGCGACAGGCCGAGCTGCTGTGCCAGCCGGATCTGCATCACCCCCGACAGCAACGTGTTGCCATACGGGGCGTCGGAGGCGAACAGGATCTGTCCCGGGGGCACCAGCGAGTACAGCGCGCGCAGGTCGGCACCCATGAACCACGAGGTGTCAAACAGCAGGTTGGGGAGATCGCCCGCCACCCGCCAGATCCAGGCGAGGTCGGTGATGCCGGCGTGGGCGAGGATGAAGCGCGCGTTGGGGAACTCGGCGGCGAGCGCGACGGTGTGGCGTCCCAGCGCGGGGATGCCGCGGCCGGCGTGGATCAGGATCGGCAGCCGGCGCTCGTCGGCGATCGCCGCCAGCTCGCGCACGGCGGGATGGTCGAGCATGAACTGCTCGGCGCGGGGATGCAGCTTGATCCCCTTGGCGCCGGCATCGAGCGCGCGGCGCGCCTCCTCGGGCGCCCCGCCGGCGTTAGGCGAGACGCGACAGAAGCACACCAGTCGCCCGCTTGAGGACGCGGCCGCCTCGATCACCATGTCGTTGGCAGGCCGATAGCCGTCGGGCTCGTGCATCGGGAACGTGAACGCGCCGGCCGAGCCGATCGTGTCGGCCTCGTCGAGCGCGGTGAGCAGTTCCGCGGGTGTCTGCTTCATCCCATCGGGGTCGTTCTGACCGAGGTGGGTGTGGGTATCGAACAGGCGCACCCCGGGGACCTGCTCGCGAGCCTGGGCGGCCCACGGGGCGATCAGAGAGGTGAGATCCACGGAGCGCATTCGTAGCATGGATCGTGCGATGACCTCAGCGATGCTCGCCGCCACCGACCGGCCCGTGGCCCTCACCGACTCCTGGGAGCTCGGCGGCGTGCCGGTCGCAAACCGGGTCGTGCTGGCGCCGCTGGCGGGGATCGGCAACTGGTTCGTGCGGCTGCAGGCAAAGCGTCACGGCGCCGGGCTGGTCGTCTCCGAGATGGTCTCAAGCCACGCCGTGCACTACCGCAACGAGCGGACCTGTCGCGAGCTCTTGCGGATCCATCCCGACGAGCACCCGGTGTCGGTTCAGCTGTTCGGATCCGACCCCGAGGTGATGGCCTCGGCGGCCGAGCGGGTCGCGGCCGCGGGCGCTGACCTGATCGACATCAACATGGGCTGCCCGGTTCCAAAGGTCTGCAAGACCGGCGCCGGCGCGGCGCTGCTGGCGGATCCCGACGTCGCGGTCGCGGTCGCGCGCGCCGCTGGCCGTGGCAGCGGATTGCCGGTCACGGTCAAGCTGCGCTCCGGGCTGCGGCCCGGCGATCACAGCGGCGTGCTGCTCGCGCGGCGACTCGCCGAGGAGGGCGGCGTCGCCGGGCTCTGCATCCACCCTCGCCATGCGTCCCAGCGTCACACCGGCGCGCCCGACTACGAGCTCGCGCGGTCGCTGATCGAGTCACTGCCGGTGCCGGTCGTGCTCTCGGGCGGGCTGCGGACGCCGCAGCTGGCCCTCGATGCGTTTGAGCGGACCGGCGCGGCCGCGGTTGCGCTCGCGCGAGGCTCGCTCGGCAACCCGTGGCTGTTCGCGCAGCTGCTCGGAACCCGCGCCAGCGAGCCGACCCGTGACGAGATCCTCGACGAACTCGACTGGGTGATCGATGCCGCCGTCGAGCATCTCGGGCAGTCGCGAGCGGCGCGCTATCTGCGCAAGTTCTACCCCTGGTATGTCGAGCGGCTCGGTGCCGACAGGGACCTGCAGGACGCCCTCCAGCGGGCCGTCTCGATCGACGCAGCGCGCGCTCTGCTGCGCGAATCCTAAAGCCGCATGTTTTCCTTCTGTTGCGCCGCTTTAGCGGCGACTAGCGCGCTGTCTATACTCATGCGCCCGCTGGGGTAGAGCGGCAGGTTCGCGCCTCTCCACCGCCGATGTTCCACCCGTCCAGCTTGACTCGAACACAGGTCTGATTCGTTATGCCCAAGGACGTCATCCTCACCACCGAAGGCCTCGCCACGCTGCGGGCCGAATACGAGCGCCTGTCGACCACCGGTCGGCGCGAGGTCGCCGCTCGGATCAAGGAGGCGCGCGAGTTCGGCGACATCTCCGAGAACGCCGAGTACGACGACGCCAAGAACGAGCAGGCCCGGCTCGAGGCGCACATCTCCCAGCTCGAAGACAAGCTGCGCTCGGCGACCATCGTCGATGCCTCCGACATCGACACCGACGTCGTTCAGGTCGGCTCGGTCGTGCACGTCAAGGACGAGGCCGGCAAGTCGACCAAGTACACGATCGTCGGCTCAGCGGAGGCCAAGCCGGCCGACCTGAAGCTCTCCAACGAGTCGCCCGTCGGCAAGGCGCTGATCGGTCACAAGCGCGGCGAGGAGGTCAAGATCACGACCCCCCGTGGCCTACGTCTGCTGAAGATCACCAAGATCGACGTCGCCGCGTAGACCCCCGTCCGCCGATGACCCGTCGGGCATGGCTCGCATTCGCCGCGATGTCGGTGCTGTGGGGCTGCTCCTACCTGCTGATCCGGATCGCGGTCCGGGGCGGGATACCGCCCGCCGACGTCGCCTGGCTGCGGGTCGTGATCGCGGCGGCGCTGCTGCTGGCGCTGTCGTGGCGGGCCGGGCTGCTCGGATCGGTGCGGGGTCGGTGGCGCTGGCTGATCGCCTACGCGATCGTCGAGATCTCGATCCCGTTCCCGCTGATCGCCGCCGGCGAGGTCCACGTCGCCTCGTCGCTGACCGCGATCCTGATCGCCTCGGTGCCGCTGATCGGGGCGGTCCTCGCGATCCGCTTTGACCACTCCGAGCGTCCGACCCGGTCACGTGCGGTCGGGCTTGCCGTCGGCTTTCTCGGGGTGATCGCGCTGGTCGGGGTCGAGATCGCCGGCAACGGTCCGGAGCTGCTCGGAGCCTGCCTGATCCTGATCGCCGCGGTCGGCTACGCGATCGGGCCGATGCTGGTCAAGCACCGGCTCGGGGGCCTGGACCCGCGCGCGATGATGGCCGCCAGCCTGTGGGTGGCGGTCCTGATCCTGGCGCCGTTCGCGGCGCTCGACACGCCGTCCCGAGCACCGACGATCGGCGCCTGGGCGTGCGTGGTCGCGCTCGGGCTGTTCTGCACGGCGCTCGCCTTCGTCGTGTTCGCGGTCCTGATCCGCGAGGCCGGGACCAGCCGCGCGACGGTGATCACGTACGTCAATCCACTCGTCGCGGTCGTGCTCGGCGTCACCCTCGAGGGGGAGCAGCCTGGGGCCGGCGCGGTCGCCGGGCTGCTGCTGATCCTCGCCGGTTCGTGGCTTGCGACCGGCGGTCGGCTACCGCCGCGCCGGCGCTCCACCGGCCCCCCGGAGGTCCGGTCGCAGACGGGTCTGAAGGGGATCTGAACTGTCGCTCGGAGCGGCTTGCCACCGTCGTCGCGGGCGGTTGACGGTCGCCGAGTCCCGGACGACGCTTGTTAGACTGAGGTATGGCCCCGAGAGAATATCCGTCGCCACTCATCCGACTCGCCGCCGTGGCCGAACGAGGGAGTGACGCGGATCTTTCGGCGACCCTCGTGCCGCTGGAGCGCCACTCCGACAGCTCGGATCTCTCAAGACCACTTCTCGACCAACTCCTCCGAATGCAACACCACCCTTAGGAAGATCATGTTCGAGCGATTTACAGAGCGAGCCCGCCAGGTGGTCGTCTTGGCCCAGGAAGAGGCGCGGACGCTTAAGCACAACTACATCGGCACCGAGCACATTCTGCTGGGTCTGCTGCGCGAGGAGGAGGGTCTCGCCGCCCGCGTGCTCGAGTCGCTGGATATCACGGTCGAGCGCGTGCGCGCGCAGGTCGTCCGGATCGTCGGCTCCGGCGAGGAGGTGACCTCGGGGCAGATCCCATTCACCCCACGTGCCAAGAAGGTGCTGGAGCTGGCGCTGCGCGAGGCGCTGTCGCTCGGGCACAACTACATCGGCACCGAGCACATCCTGCTCGGCCTGGTCCGCGAGAACGAGGGCGTCGCCGCCCGGATCCTGCTGGACTTCGACGCCGACTCCGAGAAGATCCGCAACGAGGTGATCCGGATGCTGTCCGGTCCCGGCAGCCGCCAGCGCGGCTCGGGCTCGGGTCAGTCCGGTCAGGCCGCCGCCGGCGAGGGCAAGAAGTCCTCGAAGCTGCTGGACCAGTTCGGTCGCAACCTGACCAAGCTGGCCGCCGACGGCAAGCTCGACCCGGTCGTCGGTCGCGAGACCGAGATCGAGCGGATCATGCAGATCCTCTCGCGCCGGACCAAGAACAACCCGGTGCTCGTCGGCGAGCCCGGCGTCGGCAAGACCGCGGTGGTCGAGGGGCTGGCGCAGCGCATCACCAATGCGGACGTGCCCGAGCTGCTGAAGGGCAAGCAGATCTACACGCTCGATCTGGCGGCGCTGGTCGCGGGGTCCAAGTACCGCGGCGAGTTCGAGGAGCGGCTCAAGAAGGTGATGAAGGAGATCACCCAGCGCGGCGACATCATCCTGTTCATCGACGAGCTGCACAACCTCGTCGGCGCGGGTGCCGCCGAGGGCGCGATCGACGCGGCCTCGATCCTGAAGCCGGCACTGGCGCGCGGCGAGCTGCAGACCGTCGGCGCGACCACGCTCGAGGAGTACCGCAAGTACCTCGAGCGCGACTCGGCGCTGGAGCGGCGCTTTCAGAAGATCACGGTCGACCAGCCGTCGACCGAGGAGACCGTGCAGATCCTCAAGGGCCTGCGCGACCGCTACGAGCAGCACCACAAGGTGAACATCACCGATGAGGCGCTGGAGGCGGCCGCCGACCTGGCCGACCGCTACATCTCCGATCGATTCCTGCCCGACAAGGCGATCGACCTGATCGACGAGGCCGCGTCGCGGATGCGGATCAAGTCGATGACGTCGCCGCCGGTCTACCGCGAGCTCGAGGACGAGATCGAGGAGACCCGTCGCGCCAAGGAGGAGGCGATCGAGTCCCAGGAGTTCGAGAAGGCCGCCAACCTCCGCGACGCCGAGCGCCGGCTGACGCAGAAGAAGCGCGAGCTGGCCGACCAGTGGGAGGCCGGGGAGTCGTCCGAGCGCCCCTCGATCGGCGAGGAGGAGATCGCCGACATCGTCTCGATGTGGACCGGCATCCCCGTCTTCAAGCTGACCGAGGCCGAGACCGCGAAGCTGATGCGGATGGAAGAGGAACTGCACAAGCGCGTGATCGGCCAGCACCCGGCGATCGAGGTCGTGTCGAAGGCGATCAGGCGCAGTCGTGCCGGTTTGAAGGACCCGAAGCGGCCGACCGGCTCGTTCATCTTCCTCGGGCCGTCGGGCGTCGGCAAGACCGAACTGGCCCGCACGCTCGCCGAGTTCCTGTTCGGCGACGAGGACACGATGATCCGGATCGACATGTCGGAGTACATGGAGAAGCACGCGGTCTCGCGTCTGGTCGGGTCGCCTCCGGGCTACATCGGCTACGACGAGGGCGGCCAGTTGACCGAAGCGGTTCGCCGTAAGCCCTACAGCGTGCTGCTGCTCGACGAGATCGAGAAGGCCCACCCGGACGTGTTCAACATCCTGCTCCAGATCCTGGAGGACGGGCGGTTGACCGACGCCCAGGGCCGCACGGTCGACTTCCGGCACTGCATCGTGATCATGACCTCGAACATCGGGGCCTCGGAGATCGCCCGCAACACCCCGCTTGGGTTCGCCGTCTCCGACGACGAGACCGGGATCACCTACGACGACATGAAGAACCGGATCATGGGCGAGCTCAAGAAGGTCTTCCGACCTGAGTTCCTCAACCGGATCGATGACGTGATCGTGTTCCACAAGCTGGCCAAGGACGAGATCAAGGAGATCGTCGATCTGCTGCTGCTGCGGATCCGCGAGTCGATGGCCGACCGCGAGCTGCAGCTGGAGCTGTCGGAGGAGGCCAAGGATCTGCTCGTCGAGAAGGGCTGGGATCCGGCGATGGGCGCACGTCCGTTGCGTCGGGCGATCCAGCGCTACATCGAGGATCCGCTGGCAGACTTCGTCCTGCGAGCCCAGGTTCCGTCGGGTTCGACCGTCCTGGTCGAACCGGGCGCCGAGGACTCAGACGAGGATGACGTCAAGCTGTCGGTGATCGAGCCCGAGCCGACGCCGACTCCGGTCGGGGTGGGCGCCGAGGGCGGGTCGTCTGACGACGACGAGCAGCCCGCCGGCGAAGCCGGCGACGGCGGCGAGCCAAGCTCCGAGGAGTAACCGTCTGAACGGGGGAGCGCGTGCGCTCCCCCGGCCGGCCGGTGGAATCGCCCGCCCGGCCGCGGCGGTCCTTGGCGCTCCCCGCTGGCGTTGCGCGCGTGGCACTCCGCGCGCTGCCGCTCCGCGCGCTGCGCGCTCCGCGCGCTGCCGTTCCCGCTGGCGCTTTCCCGCCAGCCGCTCCCGCCTGGGCTCCCACGCCGGCCGCTCCCGCCTAGGCTCCCGCGCCGGCCGCTCCCGCCTGGGCTCCCACGCCGGCCGCTCCCGCCTGGGCTCCCACGCCGGCCGCTCCCGCCTGGCTCCCACGCCGGCCGCGCCCGCCTGGGCTCCCACGCCGGCCGCGCCCCGCCGGCCGCTCCCGCCGGCGCGCCCCGTCGGCCCCCCTGTGGCCCTGCGCTGGCGCTGCCCGCAGGCGCTCCGCGCCGGTCCGCCGCCGGCCGCTCCCGCTTGGCGCTTGCCCCCGGCCGCTGCCCGCTGGCGCTCCGGGCACCCCCGCCGGCCGCTCCCCGCCGGCCGCTCCCCGTCGCCCGCGCCGGGCGTGATATATCGCCCTTTGCTCCGTGCGCCCCGGGAGCAACGGGCGATCGAGGACGCCAGGAGTCCTGAAAATCCCTTTGCCCCCCGGTCGCCGTGAGGCAAAGGGCGCTTGAGGCCCGGCCGCGTGATCGACAGGGAAGGCTCGTGCGGCCGCGGTCAGTCAGCTCAGCTGTCGCCGGCCGCTCCCGTCGGCCGCGCCCCCCGCCGGCTACGCCCCCGCCGGCCGCTCCCCGCGTGATATATCGCCCTTTGCTCCGTGCGACCCGGGAGCAACGGGCGATCGAGGACGCCAGCAGTCCTGAAAATCCCTTTGCCCCCGGTCGCCGTCAGGCAAAGGGCGCTTGAGGCCACCCGGCCGCGCGATCGACCGGGCGGCTCGTGCGGCACGGTCGGTCAGCTCAGCTACCGCCGGCCGCCTCTCAGAAGATCCCGAACGTGCCCTGCTCGGCGAACGTCAGAAACGCCGATACCCACAGCACCGGCGAGACGATCGCCAACGCCATCCCGGCCCATGCCTTCCAGCGCCCGCGCAGCGCGGGGTTCGCCCGAATCTCGCGCAGCGCCCCAACACCGACGATGATCGCCGCCGGCGTCAACACCGCGAACAGCAAAAGGAACCCGAGCGCGAGACCGGCAATCCCGAGCGCCAGCGAGAGGTTCGCCTTGCGACTGTCGATCGGTGCCGACGCAGGCACGGAGGTCTGTGCCGGCCGACCCGCGCGACCACCGCCGCCGGATCGCGACCCTGGCGATCCCGACGAGCCCGGCGATCCCGGCGATCCGGGCGATCCGGGCGATCCGAGCCGGCGATCCCGGCGATCCCGACGAGCCGGGCGATCCCGGCGAGCCGGGCGATCCCGGCGATCCCGACGAGCCGGGCGATCCCGACGATCCCGACGAGCCGGGCGATCCCGACGATCCCGACGATCCACCGGTCGCCGGCGCGCGTCCCGGGTCCATCATCACGGCGTTTCCGCGGCTGCCAAGGGTTCGATTGTGCCAGAGCAGTCACGGTTCGATCTCAACTTCGTGACGGCCGGCACGTAGGGCACCGGTGCCGTCGGGACCGAGGCGTAGGGTGAGCCCGATGCCGCGATCCGACACCGTGTTCGTCTGCTCCGAGTGTGGTCACGAGGCCGCGCGCTGGGCCGGCCGCTGTCCCGACTGTGCCGAGTGGAACACGCTTGTCGAGCAGCGCCGAACGCAGGCCCCGCCCGCCGGGCGCGGCGCCGCGCGGGGCGGGCCCGGCGGCGGGCGGCGCGCGGGCGGCGCGGCAGCGGTCACGCCGGTCACGTTGGGTGAGGTGGAGGCGATCGATCACGAGCGCCTGAGCACGGGCATCGGCGAGCTCGACTCGGTGCTCGGCGGCGGTGTCGTCCCCGGGTCGGTGGTGCTGATCGGCGGCGCCCCGGGGATCGGCAAGTCGACCTTGACGACGATGGCGCTCGCGAACCTGTGCGCCGCCGGTCGGCGCACGCTGTACGTCTCGGCCGAGGAGTCCGCGGCGCAGATCAGGCTGCGCGCGCAGCGTCTGGGCACCGGCGAGGCGCTCGCGCTGCCGGTGATCGCCGAGACCGACCTCGACGTGGTGCTCGCGACGCTCGAGGCCGAGCGCCCGGAGGTGTGCGTCGTCGACTCGGTGCAGACGCTGCACTCGGCGCAGCTGAGCTCGGCCGCCGGTTCGGTCGCGCAGGTCCGCGAGGCGGCCGAGGAACTGCGCCAGGTCGCGAAGCGGCTGCGGATCGCGGTGTTGCTCGTCGGCCACGTCACCAAGGAGGGCGCGCTGGCGGGCCCACGCGTGCTCGAGCACCTGGTCGACTGCGTGCTGCAGTTCGAGGGCGAGCGCGAACGGACCTATCGGACCGTCCGCGCGATCAAGAACCGGTTCGGCTCGACCAACGAGGCGGGCGTCTTCGAAATGCGCGACGACGGGCTGGTCGAGGTGCTCGACGCGTCGGCGCGGTTCGTCGCCGAGGCGACCCGCGCGCCCGGCAGCGTGGTGCTGTGCGCGATGGAGGGCTCGCGGCCGCTGTTGGTCGAGGTCCAGGCGCTGGTCTCGAGCTCGGAGCTGGTGCCGCCGCGGCGGGTGGTCGCCGGCCTGGATCGCAACCGGGTGTCGCTCGTGCTGGCGGTCCTCGGGCGCCATGCGGGGATCGGGCTGGGCACCGCCGACGTGTTCGTCAACGTCGTCGGCGGAGTTCGCGTGGACGAGCCGGGCGCTGACCTCGCGGTCGCGCTCGCCGTGGCCTCGGCGGCGCGGCGAACGGCGCTGACCGGCCCGTCCGGGCGCCCGCTGGCGTGCTTCGGCGAGGTCGGCCTGACCGGTGAGCTGCGCACCGTCGCGCACGGTGATCGTCGCCTGCAGGAGGCGCGCCGCTTCGGCCTCGAGCCGGCGATCGAGCCCGCCACCGCGCGGACGCTGCGCGCGGCGATCACGGCGGCGCTGGCGCCTGGGGCGAGAGCGGTTGCGGGCGGGGAGGTGGCGAAGCGGGCCGCGTGAGCCTCATCGTCAGCCGATCGAAGTCGGTCGGATCGGTCCGCGGCCGGTGGCACGCGCGAGCAAGGACGGGTGACCGAGGCACCGTGACCCCCGGGGGGAGCTAAAATCGCATGAGATGCCGCCGCGATCTGGGGAAGAGCTCACCCACGAGCTCGAGTCGCGACAGGAGTCCCGGATCATGCGGGCGCTGGAGATGGTCGCGCCCGGGACGCTGCTGCGAGAGGGGATCGACAACATCGTCGACGCCCGCACCGGCGCGCTGATCGTGATCGGTGACATCGACGAGCTCGCGTTCCTGTTCTCGGGCGGAATCAAGCTCGAGATCGACTACTCGCCGGCGTTTCTCTACGAGCTGGCGAAGATGGACGGAGCGATCGTGCTCAGCTCCAACGCGACCAAGATCGCCAACGTGAATGTCCAGCTGACCCCGGATCCGACGATCCTGACGCTCGAGACCGGCACCCGCCATCGCACCGCCGAACGGGTCTCCAAGCAGGCCGACACGATCGTGATCGCGGTCTCCGAGCGCCGCGAGGTGGTGTCGCTGTACGTCGACGGCTCCAAGTACATCCTTGAGGACATCCCGGTCGTGTTGGCCAAGGCCAACCAGGCGTTGGCGACGCTCGACAAGTACCGCAGCCGTCTGGACCAGGTTTCGACCCGCCTGACCGCGCTCGAGTTCGAGGGCGGCGCGACACTCAACGACACGCTGACCGTGTTGCAGCGGATCGAGCTGGTGACGCGCATGGCGGTCGAGATCGAGCGCTACATCGTCGAGCTCGGGACCGAGGGCCGGCTGATCGAGATGCAGCTCGACGAGACGATGGTCGGGGTCGCCGCAGACAAGGCCGCGCTGATCCACGATTACCTGGCCGAGGACAACGACGACAACTTCGCGATCGTCTCCGACCAGCTGCTGAGACTTTCCCATCAGGACCTGTTGGACTTCGGTCGGCTCGCCGAGCTGCTCGGCTTCGATCGTAAGCTCAACACCCTGGACTATCCGGTCACCCCACGCGGGTTCCGCATCTTGGGGCGCATTCCGCGCCTGCCGAGACTCGTCGTACAGCGGATCGTGACCGAGTTCGGAGGACTGGAGGAGTTGCTCGCCGCGTCCGACGGCGAGCTCGAGACCGTCGACGGCGTCGGCGAGATCAGGGCGAAGGACATCCGCGAGGGCCTTCGCCGACAGCAGGAGATCAACCTTGTTGACCGTTACCTGCAGACGTAGTGAAAACGCGAGCTCCGGTTGAGCCGCCTTGATAGAGGAGACACCATCACAGAGCTAACGGAAGAGCACCTGGATGACCTGGAGCCGGCACCCCCCCCGCACATCGAGTTCGAGGTCGGCGACAGCGTCGTCTATCCGCACCACGGTGCGGGAAAGGTGCTGCGCAAGGAGATGAAGGAGGTGCTCGGCGAGCGGCGCGAGTACCTGATGATCAAGATCCTGCACAACGACATGACGGTGATGGTTCCCACCCAGAACGCCGCCCTCGCCGGGCTGCGGCGCGTGATCGACGAGCAGACCTGCCAGAAGGTGGTCGCGGTGTTGCAGGACGAATGCTCGGAGATGCCCAAGAACTGGAACCGGCGCTTCAAGCACAATCGCGACAAGATCAAGACTGGTGACATCTACGAGCTCGCCGAGGTCGTGCGCAACCTCGCCGTGCGGGAGTCCGAGCGGGGCCTGTCGACCGGCGAGAAGCAGATGTTCACGCGCGCCAAGAAGATCCTCGCATCCGAGCTGATGTATGCGCTCGAAATGGATGAGCAGCAGGTCGACGAGCACCTGCACGTGCTGCTGATCGAGCAGCACGGCAACGGCAACGGAGCGAGCAACGGCAAGGTGGCGGTCGCGGCCGAGTAGCCGCCGCGCCAGCCGGACATGGCGGTCGCGTTGATCGTGGCCGCGGGACGAGGCGAGCGCTTGGGGTACGGTCGGCCCAAGGCGCTCGTCGAGCTCTGCGGGCAGCCGATGCTCGAGTGGAGCGTCGCATCGCTGCAAGCGGTGTCGGAGGTGTCGCAGATCATCGTCGCGCTGCCGGCTGAGGCGCTGCAGGCAGCGCCGGCGGGCGTCACCGCGGTGGTCGGCGGCGGCCAGCGGTCGGAGTCGGTCCGAGCGGCACTCGCCGCCGCCCCGGAGGACGGCGAGCCGGTGATCGTCCACGATGCGGCGCGCCCGCTCGCGACACCGGCGCTGTTCGCCGAGGTGCTGCGCGCGCTGTCGGAAGCGCCCCAGACCGACGCGGTGATCGCGGCGACGCCCGTCTCGGACACGATCAAGCAGGTCGGCGGGGACGGCCGCTCGGTGCTCGCCACGCTCGACCGCTCGACGCTGTGGGCGGTGCAGACGCCCCAGGTGTTCCGCCGCGGCGCGCTCGAGCGAGCGCTGACCGAGGCGTCTGACGAGCTGCTGGCGCGGGCCACCGACGACGCCTGGCTGATCGAGCAGGCCGGCGGCGTCGTCCAGGTCGTCGGCTCTGACCCCGCCAACCTGAAGATCACCACGCGCGAGGACCTGCGCGTGGCCGAGCTGCTGCTCACAGACCGCCGGCGGGGGCGATGAGCACGGGGATCGGTTACGACTGCCATCGGCTGGTCGAGGGCCGGCCGCTGGTGATCGGCGGCGTCACGATCGAGCACGAGCTCGGCCTCGACGGCCACTCCGACGCCGACGTGCTGACGCACGCGATCATCGACGCGATGCTCGGGGCGTGTGCGCTTGGTGACATCGGCCAGCACTTTCCCGACACCGATCCCCGGTACGCGGGCGCGGACTCGATCGAGCTCTTGCGAGCGACGGTCGCGGTGCTCGCCCAAGCGGGGTTTGAGACCGAGCACGTCGACGCGACGGTGATGATCGAGCGGCCGAAGCTCGCGCCCGCCCGGGAGGCGATCCGCGAGCGGCTGGCGGAGGCGCTCGGACTCGCGATCGAGCATGTCAGCGTCAAGGCCACCCGTGGTGAGGGGATGGGATTCATCGGGCGCGCCGAGGGCGCGGCCGCGCTGGCGATTGCGACCGTCGCGCGTCGGGCCGACTGAGCCACGGCGCGCGCGAGCCTGGGATCGGCATCCGGCGGACGCCGAGCGCTGTTGCACGCTGGGCTGGCCGCCCACGGGCGCGCGCGGGCCTGGGATCGGCATCCGGCGGACGCCGAGCGCGATTGCGCGCCAGGCTGGCCACCCACCCCGGCGAGCGAGCTTGGGAGAAATGGATCCGTAACGAACCAAGATCGCCCACGCTTGACTGGGGCGCGCGTCTGAGCGAATATGTATACGCGTAAGCAAACGATTCGGAGAGTGATCAGCTTGCAGGTCCAACCACTGATCTCAGTTGTCGACGTGTCCGCCTCGCGGCGCTTCTACCAGCAGCTGCTCGGAGCCGACAGCGGCCACGGCGGCGACGAATATGGGCAGATGTGGGTCGCCGGCGAGCTCGTGCTGCAGCTGCACGCGCTCGATGTCGGCCACCACCACGGGCCGCTCGGCGACCCGGCGGTGCGGCTCGGCAACGGGCTTGCCCTGTGGTTCACGACGGAGCTGTTTGACGATGCGGTGGCCCGGGCGCGGGCGACCAACGCCGAGCTCGTGTTCGACGTCCACACGAATCCGAACTCGGGCTGTCGCGAGTTCTGGCTGCACGATCCCGACGGCTACCTGGTCGTGCTCGCCGAGCCGTTTACGCCGTTTGCCCGGCGCGAGTCGGCCTGATCGTCACCCGGGGTCGGCGCAGCGGGGGCCGCGGATGGGCCTCCGCAAACGTTGCCCCCGAAACGTCGGTCCCGGATGACCGCCGTGCTGCGTCCTCGGATCTCGATGTGGCTCTGCCACAGCTTCGGACCAACGGCTTCGCCGTCGGTGCCTGCGTCCTTGCCTGACGGCCCTCGGTCCTCGCCGTTTCAGGCAAGGCATGTGCGGGAGACCCACTAGGGTCTGCGCCGTGGCCGCGCCCGAGGTATTCCTGCACGACACGCGCTCCGGGGAGCTGCGCCGGCTGGAGCCAGAGTATCCGCCGAAGGTGCGGATCTACGCCTGCGGGCCGACCGTCTACGGCCCGGTGCATATTGGCAACGCTCGGCCGTTCGTGGTGTTCTCCCAGCTCAAGCGGTTCCTCGATGCGATCGGCTACGACGCCGAGCTGGTCGCGAACATCACCGACATCAACGACAAGATCTATGCGGCTGCGTCGGCGGCCGGGGTTCCGAGCGAGCAGCTGGCGGCCGAGATGACCGCGCGCTACCAGGCCGAGACGAGTCAGTTCGGTCTCGGGCGGCCCGATCATGAGCCGCTCGCGTCGGAGACGATCGGTCCGATCATCGCCCTGATCGAGCAGCTGATCGAGCGCGGGCACGCCTACGCGGTCGACGGCGATGTGTACTTCTCGGTCCGCTCCGACACGCGGTATGGGGAGCTGTCGCATCGCGACGTCGAGCAGATGGACCAGGGTGAGGACGGCGAGGGTGCCAACCGCAAGCGCGACACGCTCGACTTCGCGCTGTGGAAGGGACAGAAGGCCGGCGAGGACACGAGCTGGCCGTCGCCCTGGGGTCCGGGCCGACCGGGCTGGCACATCGAGTGCTCGGCGATGGCGCAGGAGCTGCTCGGGCTCGGCTTCGAGATCCACGGTGGCGGCTCTGATCTGATCTTCCCCCACCACGAGAACGAGGACGCGCAGACGCGATCGGCGACCGGCAGCGCGCTGGCGCAGATCTGGATGCACAACGGGATGCTCCGCCTCGAATCCGAGAAGATGTCGAAGTCGGTCGGCAACGTGCTCGGGCTCGGTGAGGCGTTGCAGCGTTTCGGCCCGCAGACGCTGCTGATGTACTTCTCACAGGGCCACTGGCGCCAGCCGCTGGAGTACGACGAGGGCCGATTACGCGAGGCGGCCGCGACCGCCCGGCGGGTGCGCGAAGCCGGACGGCGCCTGATCCCCGGCCCGAGTCCGGACTGGTCGACGCCGCTGCGCGGTCAGTTCTTTGATGCGCTCGCCCATGACTTCAACACACCGAAGGCGTTGGTCGCGGTGTTCGAGTGGGTCCGGCGGGCGAACCGCAGCGAGGCGGGTACGGTCGGTGCCGACGACCTGCTGGCGATGCTCGACGTGCTCGGGCTCGCGGGGCTGATCGAGCGCCAGTCAGACGCGGTGCCGGAGTCCGCGCTCGAGCTCGCGCAGCGGCGCGATCTCGCCCGCCGCGAGCGCGACTATGGCGAAGCCGATCGGCTGCGCGATCTGCTGCGCGAGCAGGGCTGGGAGGTCCGGGACGGCTCCGACGGCCCGGAGCTCGTGCCGCTCGGCGAGTGACGGTCCGGCGCTGCAGGATCTCGCCCAACGCGGCCATTGTGAAGGACCTGCCGCGAGCACGCCGAAAGCTCGACCGGAGGGTTACTGCACGTTTGTTTGCATAATGCCGCGGTTTGCTTGACAAGGTTGCATTGCTATGTCAAGCTCGCGCCCATAAATAAGGATCAACTCAAGCTTTAGGGCTTGGTTGCGGGGCGCGCGGGGTGGTTGACGCGGTCTCGGAGCAGGTCAAAATAATGGTGCGGCGCCAGGGGAGGTAGCGCGCCACGACAATGCCGAACCGACACGCTTGCGTGTCGGCGAGAAAGGTTATGTCTGTGGCCCGACTGTCCTCATACTCTCAGTCTCAACTTAAGGTTGATGACCATTACCTGATCGCGCTCGCGAAACAGGGGAACTCGGATGCGTACGACCAGATCGTGCGTCGTTACTACGGTTTCGTCCGGCTCAAGGCCTCGTCGTACTTCCTGGCCGGCGGCGACGCCGACGATCTGATCCAGGAGGGCCTGGTTGGCCTCTACAAGGCGGTTCGCGATTACCGCACCGACCGTGAGTCGAGCTTCCGCAACTTTGCCGAGCTCTGTATCACCCGTCAGATCATCACCGCGGTGAAGACCGCGACGCGCAACAAGCACACCCCGCTGAACCAGTACGTGTCGTTCTCGAGTTCACCGGCCGGCTCCAGCGGTGACTCGGAGCCGACCCTCGACGAGATGCTGCCGGGCTCGCCGGTCAACGAC
This sequence comes from uncultured Solirubrobacteraceae bacterium, assembly GCA_963714245.1. Lineage (GTDB taxonomy): Bacteria > Actinomycetota > Thermoleophilia > Solirubrobacterales > Solirubrobacteraceae > Palsa-465. Next base: position 255,067 of record CAVQNR010000006.1, read on the forward strand.
CCGGTCAACCAGGTGATCTCCTCCGAGGAACTGCGGGCGCTGGTCGCGTGCATTTCGACGGCGCTGTCCGACCTCGAGTCGCGGGTGCTCGCGCTGTACCTCGACGGCTACTCCTACGAGGAGGTCGGGCGGCGGCTCGACTGCGACTGCAAGACCGTCGACAACGCGCTGCAGCGGGTCAAGCGCAAGGTCGGGGCGCACCTCAGCGAGCGCGCGATCGCTGCGTAAGGCCCCGGTCGCGCGGCCGCGGCGGTGCCGCCCCCCGCCGCGCCGGTTAGCCGGCGATCGGGCCGAGGTTCGGCGTGAGCTCAAACAGCTCGAAGGCCCGAAAGCGCGAGAACGTGTGGTGCTCGGGGCCGTGGAAATCAGACGAGCCGGTCGTGAGTAGCCCGTGGCGATCGCAGTGCTCGACCAACAGGCGGGTCTCAGCCTCGGTGTGGGTCACGTAGAACGCCTCGACCCCGTCGAGGCCGGCAGCGCGGAAGCGCTCGATCGACGCGAGCACCTCGTCTGAGTCCTTGATGTCCCAGAACGGGTGCGCCCAGACGGCGACGCCGCCCGCCTCGTGGATCAGCTCAATCGCCTGTTCGACGGTCGGTGCGTCGCGCGGGGCGAACGCGGGCTTGCCCTCGATCAGGTAGGCGACGAGGAACTTGGTCGGTTCCAGCAGATCGTCCTCGCGCAGTCGCTGATGATTATCGGGATGCGAGACGACCGCCTGGGCCAGATGCGGGCGCCCGATCGTCTTGCCCTCGGCCGTGCGCCGGCGCAGTTGCTGCTCGTCGATCGCGAAGCCGAGCTCTCGCAACGAGGCGCTCATCCGCTCGGCGCGGCGCTCACGGTCGTTGCGTGAACGCGCGAGCGTTTCGACCAGCGTCGGATTGTCGGGATCGATCAGGTAGCCGCAGACGTGCAGGTCCTGCTTGCCGTCGAGCACGGCGGTGATCTCGGTCGCCGGCACGAGGCCGATCCCCGCGGCGCGGGCCGCCTGCGCCGCCTCGGCGACGCCGAGCGCTGAGTCGTGGTCAGACAGGGCGAGCAGCTCGACGCCCGCGGCCGTCGCGGCGGCGACGACGTCGGCCGGCGCCAACGCACCGTCGGACAGGGTCGAGTGGCTCTGGAGATCGAAGGTCGGTTCGCTCATGCAGCGCACGAGCCTAGTGGGTCTCCCGTTTGCGGGAGACCCACCAGATGATCGATCGCACGACTCCGCGCAGCGGGACGATCGGTGCCGCGCAGACCGCTCAGGCCGGCTGCGGCTCGGAGCGGGCGCCGTGGCCGGCGCGGCCGCTGACAGCCCGCATCCGGCGCAGCGTCACAAGCCCGCCGACCGCGACCAGCGCAATCGTCACCGCGCCGATCCCGAGCCCCCAGCGTGCGCCGAACATCGACATCGCGGCGCCGACGATCGGCGCACCGATCGGGGTCGTGCCCTGGAACGCCACGAACCACAACGACATCACGCGGCCTCGCATGTCCGGCGCGGCGGTCAGCTGCAGCGTCGAGTTGCCGGTCGACATGAACGTGACGTTGGCGGCGCCGACGAACGTCAACGCGACCAGCTCGACCGCGAGCACCGGCGCGAGTGCCGCGAACGTCATCGCGACCGCGAACGACGCCGCGGCGAGCACCAGCGGCCGCAGGCCGGTTCTGCCCCGGGCCGCGATCCAGAGTCCGCCGACGAGCCCGCCGATCCCCATCGCCGCGGTCATGAAGCCGAAGCCCGCGGAGTCGGTGTGCAGGCCGTGGGAGGCCATCACCGGCAGCGTCACCTGGAATTCGTAGGTCAAGCAGCCGGCGATCGCCATCATCACCAGCGGCACGAACAGCGCCGGCGTCGACCGGACATACGTAAAGCCCTCGCGCAGCTGGCCGCGGGCGCGGGGGGTCGGCGGCGACGGGCTGAGCGCCGCGCGGTTCATCGTCAACAGCGAGCAGACGACGGCGGCGAAGCTCGCGGCGTTGAGCAAGAAGCAGATACCGGTGCCGACGGTCGCGATCAGGATGCCGGCGACCGCGGGACCGATCGAACGGGCGACGTTCGCGAGGACCGAGTTGAGCGTGACCGCGTTGCGCAGGTGCTCGGAGCCGACCATCTCGAGCATGAACGACTGGCGAGCCGGGTTCTCAAACGCGTTGTTGAACCCCAGCAGCGCCGCCAGCACGCCGATCTCCCAGAACTGCACGAGGCCCAGCACCGTCAACAGCCCGAGGGTCAGCGCCTGCAGCCCCATCATCGTCTGCAGGACGACCATCAGCCGTCGCTTGTCGACGCGGTCGGCGATCACGCCGCCGTACGGGCACAGCAGCAGCACCGGCAGCGTCTGCAGCGCGACCACGATCCCGACCATCGTCGCTGAGTGGGTGAGCGTCAGCACCAGCCACGACTGCGCGGTCATCTGCATCCAGGTGCCGATCAGCGAGATCGCCTGGCCCGAGATGTAGCGACGGTAATTCGGTACCGCGAGCGCGGCGAACGTGACCTGGCCGGCGCGTTTGACGCGCGTCACCGGGGCCGCTCCGCGAGCCAGTCCGCGAGCGACTCGAGCGCCGGGATCGCCTGGGCGAGCAGCGCCCGATCGCCCGCCGGCAGGGCTGCCAGGCCCTGTTGGACGACCTCGGTGCGCTCGTGGCGCATCCGCTCGGCGAGCAGGTGGCCGGCCTCGGTTGTGCGCACCCACGCGGCACGGCGGTCGCCGGCGTCGCTGTCACGCTGCAGCAGTCCGGCGTCGACGAGCTTGGAGATCGTGCGTGACAGCAGCGTCGGGTTCAGGGCCTCGATCTCGACCAGCTCGGAGATCCGCATCGGCCCGCGCCGGTCGACGCCGAGCAGCACCGAGGTCTTGGTCGGCGTCAGCCCGGCGTCCGCGGCGGCACTGGTGTTGCGTAGCTGCCGCGACAGCCGCCCGAGCGCGATCCGCAGTCGCGCGGCCGGCGCGTCCGCAGCCGCAGCGGCGGGGGTCTCGGTGATGGTTGTCGGTAGGGGGGTCACGATCAAATAATTGCTTGGTGGCAAGTATTAGCGTAGCAGCGCTGCTGCGGCGCGTAATTGATGATCTCCGACCAGCGTTCGGGGATTTCTATGATCAGCGGTGTCAACGAAACCGACGCACGCAGGTCGGCCGCCGCTGTTGACGCCGTCGAGCACGGCATACGGCACAATGACAACCATATTGGTCGACAATCTCAGGAGGAACAGCACATGAGTCTTCAGATCGGGTCCGATGCCCCTGACTTCGAGGCCGACAGCACGGAGGGCAGGATCCACTGGCATGACTGGATCGACGGGTCCTGGGCCGTGCTGTTCTCGCACCCCAAGAGCTTCACTCCGGTATGCACCACCGAGCTCGGCTACATGGCCTCGATCGAGCCCGAGTTCGAGCGCCGCGGCGTCAAGATCGCCGCGATCTCGGTTGATCCGGTCGACTCGAACCTCAGCTGGTCCAAGGACATCGAGGAGACCCAGGGGACCGCACCCAACTACCCGATCATCTCCGACGCGGAGTTCAGCGTCTCGAAGCTGTACGACATGCTGCCCGCCGATGTCTCGGGCGACCCGGCCGACCGTACCCCGGCCGACAACCAGACGGTCCGCAACGTGTTCGTGATCGGACCCGACAAGAAGATCAAGCTGATCCTGATCTACCCGATGACGACCGGCCGCAACTTCGACGAGGTGCTGCGCGTGATCGATTCACTGCAGTTGACGGCCAACCACAAGGTCGCGACCCCGGCGCAGTGGAACCGCGGCGACGACGTGATCATCGCCGGCTCGGTCTCAAACGACCAGGCCAAGGAGCTGTTCGGCGAGTGGCAGTCACCCAAGCCGTACATCCGGATCGTTCCCGATCCGGTCAAGTAACACCCCGTGCCGAGGCCGCGGCGACGCTCGGTCGGCGGGATCGCGCTCAGCGGTAGCTGAACCGCGCCGAGCTGGTGCCCGCGCGGTGCGTGAACACGCTCTGCGCGGTCCGGACGGTGACCGGTACCGAGCTGCCCGCGGTCCCCGCCGGGGTGACGGCCTTGAGCGTCGTCGTCGAGCCGCAGCCGGTGAACGTCTGGACCGGTTGCAGATCGGTCGCGGCGCCCGCGCCGACGCCGACCGCCAGCGCGCACCCGAGGTTGCGCCCGGTGATCTTGATCGCCGTTGCGCCGGCGGCGGGTCCGCTGGCGGGGGAGACGCCGGTGACGGTCGGGCGACCGGGCGCATAGAGCAGCAGTCCGGCCTTCGCGGACCCCCTCGCACAGCCCGAGACGGTGCACGGCTCGACCGCCACCAACCCGGGGTTCTGAGCGACCGTCTGGGTCTGAAGCGTGGAGTCACCGGTGACCTTGAAGCGATACTGGGTCCCGCCGGAGGAGGCCGATGGCGCGTTCAGGCCCAGGATCTCGAGTGCGATCACCTGTCCGCGGAAGTGCAGGCCGGAGATGTTGATGCGGGTGCCACCCGTGTCCTGGGCGCCCGGTAGCCCGTCGACGCGCACGCGATTGCCCGGGGTGCTGACCGCGGTCGTGATTGGCAGCCCGGCGTAGCGGACCGTGCGGGCGTTGGACTGGCCGGCGAGTGTGCGGACGCTCAACCGGGTGCGGGCGATCCCGAGCGTGACATCGTGTCGCGGCGCCCTGATCTGCATCTCGGTGCCGGACAGGTACACGTAGCCGAGGCGGACCGAGGCATCCGATGCCGGGTTGCCGAAGTTCGCCCAGTCGATGTCGAGGGGGTTGAGCCCGACGCCCTTGACGGTGATCACCGAGCCGCCCTTCTCGGAGGCCAGCGTTCGCGGCCCGCCGGAGGTCGACACCGATGTGATCCGCGGCCGCGGCAGGTAGTCGAACTCATCGCTGGTCTGGGTTACCTCACAGCGGCAGCCGTCGGCGCGCAGCACGCCCTGGACGTTGGTGTGAAGCGAGCCCTCCAACGGCGGTCGGATCACCGTCCCGGCGCTGACGCCGGCGCGTGTATAGACGCGGACCTGGACCTGGCAGATGTCGTTGCGCGAGCTGTCACCGGCATAGACGCCGCCACGCGGCAGCTTGACGCACGCGGTGCGGCGAGACAGCCGCGGGTATGTGACCCGGATCCGGCCCGTGCCCGCGACCTTGAACCGGGGGGCCGGAACGCCGCCGACGGTCACCCTGCGGACCCGGGTGAAGCCTGCGCCGAGCACCGTGATCGTGCCCGAGCGCGTGCTCAGGCCGCCGTCTGGGGTGATCGCCGCGACCGATGGCGTGGTCGCCGACGAGTTGCCGATCATGTAAGTGAACCGCGAGCGCGGGCCGGGCACGCTCGAGTGCCCGTCGCTCAGCGTCACGATCACCTGGGCCGGTCCGGCCGCCGCGGCGGCGGCGTGGGCCGACGGCGGCAGCCCCTGCGCGGCGGGCGGGATCCGCACCGTCAGCGTGCGCGGGCCGCTGACGCGGACCGCGTTTGAGGGCACCGGCCGGGCGCCGATCTGGACCGCCTTGACCAGCGAGCGCCCATGCTTGGAAAAGCCCGAGCCGGTCACCCGAATCCGCTCGCCGCCGGTGGTCGAGCCCGAGGACGGCCGCAGCCGCGTCACCGTCGGTCCATCGTGCGAGGCGCCGATCGAGCACAGGTAGTACGCGAGCCCGGCCTTGCCGGCGCCGTCGGTCAGTCGCGGCGAGCCCAGGCCGGTCGCGAGGTCATAGCCGCGGGTTGCCGCGAACACCTTGCCGTTCGAGATTCCGTAGACGTCGTTGTTGCCGGTCCGGATGTCGGTGAACGATGCGCCGTAGGCGGTCGGGTTGGACGCGAGCCGGTAGAGCAACGGCGACACGAAGCCGACGCCATGCGCGGTCGCCCGGCTCGATCGGCAGCTCGGCGAAGCATTGACGAGCGCGAGTGTCGCTGCCCAGATCGGGGCGGCCGACGAGGTGCCGCCGGTGGTGGTCCAACCGGTCGGGAACAGCCTCGAGGTGTATTCGTGCGAATACACGGTGATCGCACCGGTGTACTCATCGGCCTGGGCCGAGACATCCGGGTCGAGCCGGCAGGGTGTGCTCGCTCCGGCGCCGGGGGCGTGTGCCTGACAGAAGTTCGGGGCGTACCCCGCCGCGCGCTCGATGCGGTTGGCCGCCCGGTAGGTCGCACTGCCGGGTCTGACGATGCCCGGTAGCTTCGCCCGCTGCTGCCAGGCGGGCATCCGCCACGATTCAGAGATGCCGCCGCCACCCGCGCCGCCCTTCGGGCCGTCGTTCCAGACGTGCTCGAGCGGCGGTGAGCCCGCGGCGTCGATCGCCGAGCCGCCCACGCCGACGACGTACGGCTGGCTGGACGGATCGTCTACCGAGACCGGGTTCTGCCCGGCGATCGGGCGTGCCGTCTCCCGCGTATTGCAGTCGTCAGAGCCGTTGTCCCCAGCGGCTGAGAACACCGTCTGACCCTGGGCGGCGGCCTGCTGGAAGAGGTAGTTCTCTGACTCCTGCAGGCCCTGCTGACCGTGCTGCAGCGCCTGCTCGCAGAGTCCCCAGGAGCTCGTCACGACCTGGTCGCGATCGTCGTCGACGATCGCCGCGTACTCGTCGAACGCGTCGTAGATGTTCGGATTCGCGTTTGGCGCCGGGCCGGCGTAGACGTCGATCTGCGCACCGGGAGCCAGCGCTGAGATGTCCTCGACGTCGAGGCTCGCCTCGCCCGAGCCGGGGCCGCGCGGCTGGCCGCCGTCGACCGCGCGCAGGTGCAGTCGCTGCATCATCTGGTTCGCGCGCGCGGCGCCGAAATAGCAGCGATCGAACGTGCGGATGTCTGAGCGCAGGAACGGCTCGAGCTCGTAGACGGCGACCCGCTGGCCGGCGCCGGTGTCGTGGGCGCTGTAGAGGCCGTCGGCGCCGTACGCGTGCGCGATCGCAGCGTCGGTGAGGCCGCCGGTCTGGGTCGCGGCGTGCTGCGCGTCTGCGCACGCCTTGGGACCGGGCGCCGGCGCGGCGGCGTCGGCAGTCGCGGCATGATCGCGTCCGCCGGCGGCCGACGCCGATGGCAGCGTCGCGCCGATCCGGTGCTCGTGGATCAGCCCATTGAGACCGAGTACGGTCGCAACGTCGCCGGCGACCGAGCTGGGCAGCGAGATCGAGGCGGTCGGCGCGCTGACCCGGGTGCCATCGGCCAGCTGATAACGCGAGAGCCTGGTGGCGAACGTGCGCTGCACGGCGATCGCGGCGCCGCTGAACGGGATCACGAGACCGTCGCGCGAGGTGGGGCCGACGGCCAGCCCGTCGGCGCTGAGCGCCGCGCGGACCGAGCCCTGGGTCGCCGCGGTCGGTCCGAAGCGCTGCGCGAACGCACCCGCCGGCAGGTAGCGGTGAAACGCGCTCGAGCTCGGATCGGTGACCGCAGCGATGAACGACTGCAACGCGCTGTCGCTGCGCGGCTTGAGCACGACCGCGCCGCGCACCGTCGCCGAGCGCGCGAGCGGCCCCAGCCTGCGGGCGCCCGCCGGCGCGAGCGCCCGCGTCTGGATCGTGACGCGCGTCGGCCGCGCCCGTGAGCCGGACGCGATCAGCAGCAGCGCGCCGGCGACCGCCAGCAGCACGAGCGTCAGCTGCGCGGCGATGCGGGTGGGCCGAATCAAATCTGAACGCCGACTCAAGGGATGGCCACGGTACCAGTCAGCGGGGGCGCTTTCGCCGGGCGGTGGCGTCTAATGTCTGGCGGGTGATCGCCCGCTCCGCGCCGGCCGAGCTCGTGTCGCTGCTCGAGCCGTTGTTGGAAGCGGACCCGGGCGGCCGCTCGTGGCTGCCGGCGCTGCTGCGCGCGGGCGACCGGGCGCAGGCCCGGCTCGATGGTCTGATCGACGATCCCGGCGGCCTCGAGATCCCGCTCGCGGTCCGCACCGAGCACGGCGCGCTCGGCGCCTTCACCTACCCGGCGGCGCCGCCGCGCGAGCTGCTGGGTTGGTATCTCGACCATCCGCACGAGCTGGCCCGTTCGGGCGACGCGGCGGACACCTCGGTCGAGACCCGGGTCCTGCGCCGCGCGCTGCTCGACGACGATCCGCCCGGCGCGCGTGCCCGCGCGCAGGACCGAGCGCATGAGTTGCTGCGCTCGAGTTCGCCGCGGCTGGCGAGCTGGTGGCGGTTCGAGGAGCCCGGCGGGCTCGAGGCGGTGTTGGCGACCGAGCGGTTGGTGTTGTCGCTGACGACCGACCCGGGAGCACTGGCGCCGGTGACGCCCTGGTACCCGTCGCGCTCGGTGCTCGTGCGCGACCTCGAGGCGGTTCGGCGGCTTGCGGGTGGACGTGCATGGGGTGGCCTGTTGATCAGCGACGGCGGCCCGCCGCCGGCGTTGCGTGATCCGGGGGCGATCGCGGCGACCGTCGCCGGCGGCGCCCCGCACCTCGACGCGGCCGAGCGGGATGATCTCGCCGGCGCGTATCTCGGCTGTCTGAGCTGGGAGCAGGCGCGCGCGGCGGTCGCGGGGTGAGCGGTCGCGTACGGTGCAGCGTGCTCCGGCGACCGCAGCGAAGCCTCCGTACGCTGGCCTGATGGCCCGTCATTTGCGCCGCGCCGAGCTGCTGGTCGCGATCGAGGGGCTGGCGCTGCTGCGGGGGCTTCACGATGGCTCAGACGACGACGCAGCCCGCCGGCTGACCGAGGTCCGGACGATCCTCGCCCGCGAACATCCTGGAGAGGACGCAGCCGAGCCGATCGCCGAGGCGCAGCCGAGCATCGGCTATGGCGCATGGGCGGCGAGCTACGACGAGCCGGACAACCCGATCGTCGAGCTCGAGCAGCCCGTCGTGTGGGAGCTGATCGGGCGCGCGTCGGTCGGCCGGGCGCTCGACGCCGCTTGCGGAACCGGCCGCCACGCCGAGCGACTGCTGGAGCTCGGCCACACGGTCGACGGGTTTGACCTGACACCAGAGATGCTCGCGCTCGCGGCCGTCAACGCGCCGGGCGTCCGGCTGCGCAGCGGCGAGCTGTCGGCGATCCCGTTTGCGGCCGACGCCTACGACCTCGTCGTGTGCGCGCTCGCGCTCGCGCACGTCGAGCAACTGTCCGGTGCGGTCGCAGAGTTGGCGCGCGTGCTCGCGCCGGGCGGGCGGTTGATCGTGTCGGTACTGCATCCGATGTTGGTCGCGCTCGGCTGGTACGCGTCGTTCACCGGCGCAGACGGCCGGCGGGGGTTCATCCGCGAGCATCCCCATCGGCACGCCGATTACCTGTCGGCACTCGAGGCGGCCGGGCTGCGGCTGGTCCAGATGCGCGAACCGGCGTTGGCGCGCGAGCAACTGGCGGCCAAGCGCCGCGCCAGCAGCGAGATCCCCGAGGCGACCGCCACCGCCTACGCGGGGCTACCCGGCGTGCTCGTGCTGGTCGCCGACCGGCCCCGAGCGGGCGCGGGGCCCACGCGGGCATCACGCGGTTAGGCTGTCGCCGGCGCGGGTACGTGGCGCGCAGGCGTGAATCGATAAGCGATCAGAGAGGACACAGCGATGCCAGCCAAGGCAGAGGCGGAGTGGAAGGGCGACCTGCAATCGGGAACCGGCACGTTCTCGGCCGGCGACGCCGGGATCCAGGGTGATTTCTCGTTCAAGTCGCGGTTCGAAGATGGTCCCGGAGCCAATCCCGAACAGCTGATCGCGGCCGCACACGCGTCGTGCTTCTCGATGGCGTTGTCGGCCGGGCTGGCAGACGCCGGCCATCCGGTCGACTCGGTGCAGACCAACGCGACGGTGACGCTGCGGATGGTCGACGGCGCCCCGACGATCACGAAGATCGCGTTGGTGACCGTCGCTCAGGTTCCGGGGATCGACCAGGCCGGATTCGAGCAGGCCGCCGCCGGTGCGAAGGCCGGTTGCCCGGTCTCGAAGGCACTCGCGGGCGTGCCGGAGATCACGCTCGAGGCGACGCTCGCGTCCTAGACACGAGCACAAGCGACGCCGGCGGGGTCACGGAGCGCGGCCAGTGGCCAGTTGGTGGATTGTCACCTCTGGGAGGTGACAACATCCCACCCCATTCGCGGACCAGGTTTGCGCCGGACGGGGCGACCGCCGGACGGTCGCCCCGTGTCACCCCGATCGGGTCAGCCCGCGATTCGGATCATCTTCTTGTTGACGAACTCGTCGGCGCCGAAACGGCCGAGCTCGCGGCCGAAGCCTGAGCGCTTGACGCCGCCGAACGGCAGCTCGGCGCCCTCGGCACCAACCGCGTTGACGAACACCATGCCGGCCTCGATCTGGTCGGCGACCCGCAGCGCCTGCTCGCGGTCGGTCGTGTAGACGTAGGAGCCGAGCCCGAACGGCGTGTCGTTGGCCAGCTTGACCGCTTCCGCCTCGCCCGCCACGCGGTAGACCGAGGCCACCGGTCCGAAGAACTCCTCGTAGTAGGCGTCGTTGTCGGGGCTGATATCCGCCAGAACGGTCGACTCGAAGAAGTTGCCGTCGTGGCTGCCGCCGGCGACCAGCCTGGCGCCGCCGTCGACCGCGCGCTGGAGCTGATCGGCGAGCCGGTCAGTGGCGGTCTGAGAGGACAGCGGCCCGATCGCCGAGTCCTCCTTGGTCGGGTCGCTCGGCTTGACCGCCGTCAGCGCCGCGGTGTACTTCTCGAGGAACGGCTCGTAGAGCTCGTCGACGACGATCACCCGCTTGGCCGCGTTGCACGCCTGCCCGGTGTTCTCCAGCCGGCCGTTGACGGCGGCCTCGACGGCGCCGTCGAGATCGTCGGTGCTGAGCAGGATGAACGGATCGGAACCGCCGAGCTCGAGCACGACCTTCTTGAGGTTGCGCCCGGCGATCTCGGCAACGGCCGCGCCGGCGCGCTCGGAGCCGGTCAGCGACACGCCGCGCACGCGCGGATCACCGATCACCCACTCGATCTGCTCGTTGGTCGCGTAGATGTTGATGTACGCGTCGTCCGGGAAGCCGGCCTCGTGGAAGATCTGCTCCATCGCTGCCGCCGACTCCGGGCACTGCGGAGCGTGCTTGAGCAGGATCGTGTTGCCGATCACCAGGTTCGGGCCGGCGAATCGGGCGACCTGGTAGTAGGGGTAGTTCCACGGCATGATCCCGAGCAGCAGCCCAAACGAGCTGCGACGGACCAGCGCCGAGCCCTCGCCCTCGAGCAGGTCGATCGGCTCGTCGGCGAGCAGCTTCTCGGCGTTGTCGGCGTAGTAGTCATAGATCGCGGCCGAGAAGTCCACCTCGCCGAGCGCCTGCTCGACCGGCTTGCCCATCTCGCGCACGATGATCTCGGCCAGCTCCTGGCGCTTGGCCGTGTGCAGCTCCGAGGCCTTGCGGATCATCGCCGCGCGTTCGGCGACCGTGCTCGCCGGCGCCCATTGCTGGTGGCACGTGTACGCGCGCCCGATCGCGTCCTTGAGGTCGGCATCGGAGATCGTCGGGTACTCCTTGATCGTCTCGCCCGTCGCCGGGTTCACCACTGCGTAATCAGCCACTGTGTCCTCCGCTCATGTCCCTGTCGTTGGCTCCTGCGTGAAACATACGCGGTGCGCGTAGACCGAAGCAATCGCCCATCCGCAGCAGCTCACCGGCGGCGTTGCTCCGGGGCGGTCGGACAGTTCGTGGTTAGGCGCGGGCCTCAGCGGGAAGCACTCTCCTTGGCGGCGTTGGGCCGCACGACCGCGACGCCGACGGCGCCGCGGTCTCGTTCGACGAGGAGGAGTGACGGAGCATGATCCTGCTAGGGGTCGTACTGCTGCTGATCGGCTTCATCGCGAAGATCTCGATCCTGTGGGTGATCGGCGTCGTCTTGGTGATCGTCGGTCTGATCCTGCTGCTGCTCGGCTCGATGGGCCGGGCCGTCGGTGGGCGAAGGCACTACTACTGACCGTGGGGTGACGGGCCGCCACCCGTGCGGCCCGCACCCGACCACGGCTGCTCGCGCGCTCACTCAGGCGCGGTCAGTGCTGCCCGGAGGTAGCGCTCGGGCGACTGTAAAAAGCCACGCGTGAGCCGCACCGCGTCGAGGTCGTCGTAGTCGCATGGATGTGGCCCGTGTTCGCCGAGCTCGTAGATTCGAGCATCGGGACATGCGAGCACGATCGGCGAGTGCGTCGCGATCACGAACTGCGCTCCGGCCGCAGCGGCCTGGACCACGATCGCCAGCAGCGCGAGCGTGCCGGTCACCGACAGCGCGGCCTCGGGCTCATCGAGCAGGTACAGGCTCTGGCCGCCGAACCGTCCCTCGGCGAGCGCGAGAAACGACTGTCCGTGTGACTGCTCGTGCAACGGAACATCGCCGTACAGCGACAGGTCGGGTGCGTAGCGGTCACCGCTGTCGACGAACGCCGCGATGTTGAAAAAGCTTTCCGCGCGCAGGAAGTAGCCCTCGCGCGGCTTGCTCGTCGACAGCACCGGCTCCAGCGAGCCCTTGAGCACGGGGTGGGGGACGGCCGGGCGCTCGCCGAGCCGCGTCAACTCTCCGCCCTGCGTCGCGAACCCCATCGCCTCGGCGGCCGTCTCGAGCACGGTCGACTTGCCGGCGCCGTTATCGCCCGCCAACAATGTGATCGGGCAGTCAAGGTCGAGCTGCTCGATCGCCGCCAGTGCGGGAAGGTCGAACGGGAAGCCGTCGCCGGCGCGATCTGCACGCCAGCGCAGCCCCAGCAGGTAGGGCCCCGGCCCGATCCGGCGCAGGTCGCGTCGACGCGCCACACCATCACCGTAGCGGCGGAGGGCTGCTTTGATTGCGGGCCGATGACCGAGCCCGACGCACACCCGGTGATCGTGATCGGGGCCGGCCTGGCGGGTCTGACCGCGGCCTGGCGTTTGCATCAGGCAGGCGTCGAGGTCGTCGTGCTCGAGGCCCGCGACCGCGTCGGCGGGAGGACCTGGTCGCACACGTTCGCCGACGGGACGGTGGTCGAGCGCGGGGGAGAGTTCATCGCGCCCTACCAGACCGTGCTGCGCGGGCTCTGCAGCGAGCTGGGGCTCGAGCTGATCGAGCACGGCCTCTCGTTTGACCGCCGGCCGACGACCGGGCAACCCGCGCCGACCGTTGAGGAGCTCGTCGCGTTCCTCGCCGACGCGCGGTCTCGCGTCGCCGCGCTCGACCGGGACGTCCCGGCCAACGAAGCGGTCGCGTCGACCGACGCCGCAGCGGCGCGCCGAGTCGAGACATCGCTGACGGTGGCGCTGGCGCAGGCGAGCGCCCGGCGGCTGTTCGGAGGCGAGGCGGAGTTCTACGACCCGGCCGTGCACGTCGCGGGCGGCAACCAGCGGGTCACGGTCGAGCTCGCGGGCCGGCTCGGCGACCGGGTCCGTCTGAGCACGCCGGTCGCGCGCGTCCAACACGACGATCGCGGGGCCGTCGTGCAGCTGGCGGGATCCTCGGCCCTGACCGCTGCCGCGATCGTGATCGCGGTGCCGCTGCCGATCCTCACCGAGCTGTTGCCGGCGCTGCCGCCGCCGATCGCCGCCGCGGCGACGCGCACGTTGGTGGGCGACGCGGCGAAGTTGCACGTGCCGTTGAGCGGCGAGCCGGCGCCCGCGGGCATCGCCTCGGCGACGGCGCTGTGGTGGTGTTGGACCTCGGCCGGCAGCGCGGCACTGTCGGGGTTTGCGGGCGGCGCCGACGCGGTTGGCGCCGTCGGCGATGCCTCGCGATGGGCCGCCGCGGCGCTGGCGCTGCGCCCCGAGCTCGAGCCGGCCGCAGCGCCGCTGCTGACCCACTGGGGGACCGAGCGATACACGCGCTGCTCCTACAGCGCGCCCGGGGTCGGATGCAGCGAGCTCGACGATCAGGCCTGGACGCGTCCGGTCGGCGCGGTGGTGCTGGCGGGCGAGCACACGGCCGGCGCGAACGCCGGGACGATGAACGGCGCCGTTGTCTCGGGCGAACGGGCCGCCGCCACGATCGCGGCGATGCTCGCGAGCCGCTGAGCCAGCGGCGCGTCACCGCTCTCGCGGCCACCGCCAAACACGACGGTCCCGCGGAGGCATGGCGCTCAGTCGCCGCTGAGCGAGGGGCCGGCCGCGTCGCCGAGCACGATCGCCTCGACCCGATTGCGCCCGCCACGCTTGGCCAGGTACAGAAGCTGATCGGCGCGGGCGAGCACGGTCGTGGCGTCCTGATCGGAGTCGACTGCGACCACCAGGCCGGTGCTGACTGTCGGCCGGATCGCGTCGGGGACCTGAGCCCATCGATGTCCCTCGATCCGTTGTCGCAGCGCTTCGATCGAAGCCATCGCGGCGGCGGGGTCGCTGACCGGCGCGACCAGCAGGAACTCCTCGCCGCCGAGGCGAGCGCAGAAGCCGGCTGGGGCGAGCGACGTGACGTGGTCCTCGAGCATCGCGCCGAGCTGTACGAGGATCTCGTCGCCGGCCTCGTGGGAATGCTCATCGTTGATCCGCTTGAACCGGTCGATGTCGATCATCGCGACCGCGACCTTGCCGTCCCGCAGCAGCAGCGGCAGCTCGCCGCTCGATATGGCGGCGGTTGTATAGCCGTGTCAGCGGGTCCCGCATCGCCAACTGCTCGTAATACAGGCGCTGGTCGCGGTGGGCCTGGGTGCCGTAGACGCTCTGCAGAACGGTCGCGTGGTGCTCGGCCTCGGCGCGACCGGCGGCCGACTGCTCGGTCAAAAAGCGCAACAGCCGCCGGTACGCCCGCCGGTAGTCGCCCCGGTCGGCATCGACGGCCGCGAGGTGGCGCAGCGCCTCGGCGGCGAGCGCCGGGGTGCGGGCGCGCAGCGCGACCACGCGGGCCGTCTCCAGCAGCCGCGACGCCTCGGCCAGCCGCGCCTGCCGGTGACGGACCGTCGCCAGATGGGCGAGCAGCGCAGCGTCGTCGTTGGGCTCGGTCCGGGGCGCGTTGAGCGCACGTGCGAGCAACCTGTCGGCGTCCTCGATTCGGTTCTGCGCGAGCCGGATCCAGGCAATCGTGTCGAGCATCGCGGCGGGGGCGATGATCCCGCTCTCGCCCAACCGCTCCTCCATCTCATTGACGAGGTCGCCGGAGCGGCCCGACATCGCCGGGTCGTCCTGTGCCGCCCACGCGTACTTGTTGAGTACGACCAGCACGAGGATCGGCTCCGCGCTCGCGCGCGCCCGCCGCAACGCCTCTTCGAACAGCTCCCAGTCGGTCGGGCCGGCGCGATTGAAGCTCGTGTAGAGCGCCAGCGCCATGTGGTGCTCGGCGCCCCAATGGGGCGGGCAGTCGTCGTCGAGCAGGCGGACTCCGTCATGGACAGCGTCCTGGGCCTCCGGCCACATCCCGAGCCGGAAGAAGGTTGACGCGAGCACGAATCCGGCGCGCGCACGAACGGCGCGATCGCCGTGGGCCGCGACCGCGATCGCCTGCTGCATCGTGAGCGCGTTCTCGAGCGCGCCGCTGCGGCCGATCGCGTCCGAGCGCACGAGCTCGGCGCGTGCGGCTGCGAGCGTGTCGCCGGCGGTCCGGGCGGTCGCCGCAAGCTCCGCTGCGGTCGTGACGACACCGTCGAGCCGCATGTGGACCTGGAGCTCGAGCGCGGTCAGCGCGGCGCCGCGGCCTGCGTGCCCCGCCCGTGGCCGCCCCTCGCTGCCGGCCGAGGTGGAGTGATCAACTGCGCCCAAGTGTCGAGGTCCTCGATATCACATCGGCCGTCTGGACTATCAGCTTGACAGGCGACCGTCTCGACCGTCAGCTTGACAGGCGAAACGCGCACCGCGTCAACCTCGTTGGATGAGCGTAGGTCTATGCGGCCTTCCCGGATCTCGCTCCCGCCAGCGGAACCTGCCCTCTGACCGTCGCGATCGGCGGCCGCTCGAGCGGCGCGCCGGGGAATCGCCCGGCTCCGGCGCTCGCGAGCGGTGAAGCTGCGTGGACGCCCGGTCCGCACTGCCCGATCGCGACTCGCCGGTCGACCGCGGCGAGCACCTCAGACGCCATCTGGCCGAGCGCGACCAACGATTGATGACGATTCTGGCGGGTCCCGAGCGCGCATTCGGCGAGCGCGTCGAGACCCTGACGACGGCAGCTATCGATCAAGGTCGCGATCTCGACCCCGTAGCCCGCCGGGAACGGAATCGACTCCAACAGCTCACGGTTGGCGGCAAACTCGCCGGCGAGCGGCTGCAGGAAGCCGGCGAGGCGGGGCTCGCAGAGATTGATCAACGGACGCGCCATCAGCTCGGTCACGCGGCCGCCTTCATGCGTGAGCAGCTCCGATCCGCAGTCGAATGGCCGGTCGAACGCGCCCTTGACGAGCTTGATCGCGGGGTCGGTGAGCAGCGGGCCGAGCAGACCTCGGAGGTGCGCGGGGTCCGGGTCGCGGGTGTCGCCGTCGAGAAAGCAGACGATCTCCCCGCCGGTCGCGAGCAGTGCGCGCCACATCGCGTCCCCCTTGCCCTGAGCGGGGCCGAGAGCTGCCGCGACCTCGTCCTGCTGGATGACGCGCGCGCCCGCGGCCGCGGCGAGCGCGCCGCTGTCGTCGTCGGAGGCGGCATCGATCACCACCAGCTCGTCGACCAGACCGCGGAGCACCGCCGGCATCACGGTCCGTTCGATCACGCCGACGATCGTCGCGGCACACTCCTTGACCGGAATGATCACCGTCACCCGCCGGTTGCCTCTGACCGCGCAGAGATCGTCGAACGTGAACCGGCTGGCCGCAAAGCGCCGGCTCACGAACCAGTTGGCGACCGCGAGGTCGAGCGCCAGGCCGCGCGTCGCTCGGCCGTCGGCGCGAGCCGAGGTCGTGACGACGACGTCGCGCGGACGAACCACGCGGACGTCGTGGGCGGCGAGACGCTCGGCGAACGCGGCGTCCTCGAGGGCGAGACGGGGCTCGATCCCGCCGACTTCGCGGTAGGTGGCGGCGCGGACCCCAAGCGATGCGCCGGCGAAATGGTGATGCTCGGCGTCGGGATCGTTTCGGCGCGCCCGCTCGAGCCGCTGCCTCGCATCGCGAGCGCGAAGCGCGAGCACACCGTCGGGTAGTTGCGCGGCCTCCGCTCGGTCCAGTTCGACCCGACCGGCGACCGCTTCGGCGCCGGCGGCCAGATGCACGCGTTGACGCTCGAGCCAATCGGGCGCGGGACGCGTGTCGGCGTCGGTGCTGGCGATCAGCGCGTCGGGGCGGCCGGCTTCGAGCAGCCGTTGACAGGCGAGCTCCATACCGGCCCTGCGTGCCGCGCCGGATCCAAGCCCGGGTCCGGGGATCATCGCCAGTTCCAGGCCACCGGCACGGGCGCGCGACCTAATGACCTCGCCGGTCTGGTCGTGGCAGCGGTCGAGCACGACGATCACCGCGAACGCGTCCCGGCCGAGCGTCTGGGCCGCAAGTGCATCGATGCAGCCGGCGATTCGCGCGGCCTCGTCACGGGCCGGGATCACGACGATCGTGTCGGGTGGATCCGGCCCGTCGCTCATCGGAGTGGCGGTGGGGCGTGGGAGGCGATCAGTTCTTGACCACGTTCGTAGTCCTCGTCGGCATCATGGGTGAGCACGCCGACGAGCTCTCGGTCGCGCTCATACCACACGGTGAAGGAGCCGTTGTCGGATCGCGGTGTGAGTCGAGCGCGATCGTAGCCGTCGCCCCAGGCCGCGTACTTGAGCGTTCGGTGGCCGATCGTCGACCAGAAGCCGGGCACCGCGCGCCATCGCGCGGGGATTCCAGCCGCGGTGCGCCCGGCGATCGTGCCCTGCTCGAGCGCGTCGCCCCAGTGCTCGACATGCAGCGCCCGGCCGGCGGACGCGTTCTGGGCACACGCGACGTCGCCCGCGGCGAACAGGTGGGGCAGCGGCGTGCGCATCGAGGCGTCGACCGCGACCGCTCCGCCGACAAGCGGGGTCGCATCGCCGAGCAGCTCGCCGCGCGGCGAGACGCCGGTCGCCATCACGATCGTGCGCGCGCACAGCTGCCGCGGGCCGGCGATGACCTGCAGCTCGTCACCACGGCGGCTGATGCGCTCGACGGTGGCGTCGAGCAACAGCCGGATCCCGAGCTGCCGCAGCCAGCCGGCGATCCGCTCGCCGGCCTGGTCGCCGAGCCGTCGCTGATTGGGAGACGGCTCGTCGGAGATCAGCGAGACGGCCTGTCCGCGCAACGCCAGCGAAGCGGCCAGCTCACAGCCGATGAACCCCGAGCCGAGTACGAGCACCGGCTCGCCGGGAGCGAGCCGACGCTGCAGCTCACGGACGTGCTCGACCGTTCGCACGACCAGCACTGACGGGTCGTCGGCACCGACGATCGGGAGTCGAGTGGGCTCGGCGCCGGTCGCGAGCAAACAGCGACGACAGTCGAGCGTCCGGCCGCCCGAGAGGGTGATCCGCATCCGACCCGGATCGAGCGCCATCGCCCGTCCGGCGATCAGCGACACGCCATGCTGATCGAGCCACCGCTCCGGTTCGAGCGCCAGCTCGCGCTCGTCGATCTCGCCGCGCAGCAGCTCCTTGGTCAGCGGCGGCCGGCGGTATGGCATCCGTTGCTCATCGGTCACGATCGCGACCGCGCCATGACCGCCGCCATCGCGGAAGGCGCGCGCAGCCGACAGGCCGGCAGGCCCGCCGCCGACGATCAGCAGCGCGTACGGTTCGCTCACGGGCGCACCATCACGTCGAGCAGATAGTCACGGGTGTGGGCCGAACTGACGCCGGTCAGCCAATCGCTTCGGTGCAGTCGTGCGTGCACGGCGGCGGCCGTGAACGGTCGTTCTCGGCCGGGTGGACGCCAGTGCACGGCGACCAGCCGGGCGCCGCGAGACATCGTCAGCTCGAGCGTCTCAAACGTCCGGGCGAGTGCGTCCGGATCGAGGTAATAGAGGATTTCCGATGCGACCACGAGGTCGTACGGGCCGGGCCCGATCGCTTCGGGGATCGCTCCGAGCACGATCTGGACATTGCCCGCGCCGGCGAGTCGGCGGCGGGCCTCAGCCACCGCGGTCGGGGCGCCGTCGATCGTCACCAGCTGGTGGCAGTGCGCCACCAGCATCGCGCTGAGCACACCGATCGAGCTGCCCAGCTCCAACGCTCGGTGATGGGGACCACGGCCGCACGCGCGTACCGTCGCCTCGTACTTGGCGCGCTCGTAGCCGCTGCTCTGATAGCGCCAGGGGTCGAGATCGCTCCGATAGCGCGTCTCGAAGTCGTGCAGCGACATGTGGTTCATCTGGCTCGCTCGAGCGCCGCGCGACCGGCACGGGCGAGCATCGGATCGAGCCGATGCTGCAGCAGGAAGAGCTCAAGGTCGCGCCTGGCGCGGTCGAGCTTTGACCGACGCGCGAACGGTCGCGATCCGCATGCCGACGCGGCGTCCGCGAGCAGCTGCCGACAGGCGCCGGCGATCGCGTAGCGGCCATGCAGCGCGATCGTCGGCAGATCGCCCCCACACCCATCCATCGCCGTGGCCGCGACCGACAGCCACGCGTCGATCGTGGCGCGCTGGACGAGGATCCTGCCGGCGGCGAACGCCTCGAGCTCGCTCGTCTGCGGACGCTCGGCGAGCGCGGCCAGCGCGCCGTCGGCGGCGGTGTCGGCCATCCCAGCCCAGCTGGCGGCGGTACGTAGCGCATCGCGCCCGAACCAGGGCTGATCGGAAATCGCCCCGGGCGCGCCGAGTCGCGCCAACACCGGAGCATCGTGAAATGTCACCCGATGCGATACCGACGCGACCAGTCCGGCTGCCCGATACCACGTCTCGTCGATCTCGACTCGACTGTCGTCCTGGAGATCGACCCAGACGAGAACCGGCGACTCGACCGCCGGACAGCGAGCGAGTACCGCGGCGCGTTGTAGCCCACCGGCTCCAGAGCAGAACGTCTTGACGCCGCGCAGCGCTTCGGTGCGACCGGTCTTCACGACCGTTGCCGGATCGCCTTCATCACCGATCGGGTCACCACCCCAGACTCCGGCCAGCAGCCCGCCCGCCGCGACCGCCGCGAGCTCGGCCTCGCGGAGCGACGCGGGCGCATGCACGGCGAGCCGCTCGACCGCGTTCAGGTGCCCGTCGTAGATTCGGCCGACGGAGCCGTCCGCGGCGGCGATGCG
This sequence comes from uncultured Solirubrobacteraceae bacterium, assembly GCA_963714245.1. GTDB lineage: Bacteria > Actinomycetota > Thermoleophilia > Solirubrobacterales > Solirubrobacteraceae > Palsa-465. Next base: position 275,014 of record CAVQNR010000006.1, read on the forward strand.
GCGCACCAGTGACAGCTCGTCGGCGGCGGCGGGCCGGGTGTCGCCGGCCACGGCGTTGAAGGCGAGGACGCCGGCATCTCGCAGCCATGCCAACGCGTCGGCCGGAAAGGCGCGCTCGGGCGCCTCGTCGCGTGCGGCCGCGGTCGCGCCGATCTCCGCAAGTGCCTGCTCGAGCGACAGGATCTCGCGGCTGCGGTGAGGCCGGACAGCCGTCATCGCATCGCCCCGAGCACCAGCCCGCGGGCGGCCGCCTCGCCGATCACCAGCCGGGTGTAGTCGATCGTCTGCGCGGGGTTGGCGCGCCTGGCACCGGGTCCGACCGCGTCGTGAGCGAGCACCACCGCCGTATCGCGCAGCGCGTCGCGCGTGGCCTCGAAGATCGCGATCGCCTGATCCCCGCGCCAGTCGTGCGTGTCGACGTCCCAGTCGGTCAGTCGCAGTCCGTGCCGGCGGGCGATCTGGTGACTCCACGGTCGCACCACTCCCCAGGGCGTTCGCCACAGCGTCGGCGCGACCCCGATCGCGGCGAGCGTGTCCAACGCCCCCGCGGTATCCCGAGCCACCCACCGCGCAGTGCGGTCGCAATGGCGCACGTGCTGATCGCAGTGCAACTGGATCGCGTGACCCTCCTGCTGGGCGCGGGCGATGATCTTCGGGCACGCCGCCGCTCGTCTCGCGATCACGAAGAACGTCGCGCGCGCGCCGGCGTCGGCGAGGACGTCCAGCAGCCGCGGTGTCCAGGTGGGGTCCGGTCCGTCGTCGAACGTCAGCGCCAACTGACCCACGTCACCGCGCTACCTGTGTTGCCAGGTGCGAGCACGGAAGCCGGTCCAACGGCGGGCGCTCTGCGGTATCCACATAGATCGCGGCCAGGTCGTCCCACGGTGCCAGCAACCGCTCGACGGCGTTCGCGTCGCTCGCCCCGATCCGTCGGCGCATCGCGGCGATCAGCGCGCACGCGTCTGCTCCGAGCGTGCGCAAGGGGCGAGGGTCCAGACGCGGCCGGCCGATCGGAACCTCGGTCACCGCCGCTCGTCCGCCGACGCGCACGAGATCCACCAGTAAGGACAGATGGATGCCGGCGCCGACCGGGAACCACAGCGTCCGCAGCGCCGCGGCGCGCGCCGCGAACTCGTGGACCATCGGCTGCCGGCAGTCGCTGAGTGCCGGCTCGTAGGTCCGGACGAGCGGGCGTGCTACCAGCTCCGTGAGCCGGTCGCCGGCGCGAGCGTCGGCTGGGACCGGTTGGTCGTACACCCCGTTGACGAGCAGCAGGTCGATGCTCTCGCGCAACGGTCGCGTCAGGCGGTCGATCAGTTCCGGCTCGCGCCGGTTACGGTCGACGACGCAAACGATCTCAGCGGTCGTCTGCGCGAGCGCGTGCCACATCCGATCGCCGACGCCGAGTCCCGAGTCGGGACTCCCGCCGGAGCGCGCGCCATCGTCTGTCGTGGGCGGGGGGATCGCGATCACGCTGACCGACCGCGCCACGCCCGGACGCCGTGGCGCGCCGCGCTCGCGATGCGCTCGCGTGACGTGGCAACACACAGTGCTGCTCTACCCAGCGACACCGTCGGCAAAAGAGAAACTCGGTGGGCGCGGTCCCATCTCGAGAGGTGCTTACCGCACGACCACTCGGGGTAGCCAGTTCACACGACGTGCACGAATCGCGCCGTGGTCGAGCACGCCTCCCACGGCGACCAGCACGCAGCCGACACAAACCCGGCCGAGCTCGGGGACGAGAGGTCCGGGAGGCACCGCCGAATCGATCCGGCAAGGTCGATTCTCCGGGCGTCGTTCGGATCGACGGTCAGGCAGGGACAACCGACAATGGAGCTGGCAACATGACAAGTGCAGACAACGGAGCGAGCGTCACGCTCGAACACGCCCAGGCGATCATCTCGGCCGCAACGGCCAAGGCCGACGAGCTCGGCGTCCCGATGAATATCGCGGTCGTCGACGCCGGGAACAACCTGACGGCGTTCGTCCGCCAGGATGGAGCCTGGTTGGGTTCGATTGAGATCGCGCAGGACAAGGCCTTCACCGCCCGGGCGTTCGACGCGCCGACCGGCGACCTGTACGAGATGTCGCAGCCGGGTGGGTCGCTGTACGGGATCACGAGCTCCAATCGCGGACAGGTCATCACGTTCCCAGGTGGGCTCCCGATCATGTCCGGTGAGGAGATCATTGGCGCCGTCGGCGTCAGCGGCGGTACCGTCGATCAGGACCAGGCAGTCGCGGAGGCCGCGCTCGCCGGCGTTGCGGCTTGATCTGAAGCCAGACCGCTCGGCGGCCCGTCGTGATCCAGGTCAGCCGAGCGGTGACAGCCGCGACTCCGAGAGAATCACCCCGTACAGGGCGTGATCGGCGATCAGCGCGAGCCGGTCGCTGAGGCCCGCCCGTTCAGTGTGCGGGAGCCCCAGTAGCGGCGCTGTCGCCTCAAAGCCGGTCCACAACATCATCCCGTAGGCCGGCCCCGCCCAGGCTCGGCTCCGCCACCGATCCGGCAGCGCACCGAAGCCGATCGCGGCGGTCGCGCCGAACGCCCAGTGACCCAGTTCGACCGCGGCCCGGCGACGGCCGTGAGCCTCGCCGGCGATCTGCTGCGGCGGCGCTTGGTGCACGAACCCGAGCGAGACGCTGACCGTGCGCATGCCGGTCATCGCCATCGACGCAATCGCTCCGCGCAGCGCCGCGTGTGCGATCGCGCTCGCGGCCCCGGGCTCGCTCGCCTTGCCGATCCTCTGCATGTCATCCGAGTACCCGGGCGTACGAGACGCAACCAAATCGACGGTGTCCGGTGCGCGAACCGTGCAGCTGCGGTTTGCGGTGCCCGTGTTCGGGCAGCAAACTGCAGAAGATGACAACGCGGTCAGAGCTGCAGGCGCTGCTCGAGGCGGGCAGCGATTACGAGTCGATCGGCGCGCGGCTCGGGATCGCTCCGGGCCTGGTGTACATGATCGCCAACGGCGTGCCGGCTGACAACAGCGATGCCGGCCACCGGAGCTCAGACGAGCGACCGATCGGGCCCCAGCGGTTGGTCAACCCGCGGCAGGCCAACCCGACGGCCCGCTCGGAGGTCGTGGACTGGATCAAACGACGCGCCGCCGCGGATCTGAGCCGTGACGATGGCTGACCTGCCCGCGCCGTGGCGTTGGCCGGTGCTGCGCCAGATGCGCGGGTCCGATCCGACCGGCCGCGGTGCCGCGGTCGTGTCCGTCGCGACCGCCGACAAGCGGGCGCGCACCGCGCAGGCCGATCGGGTCGTCAAGTCGGTATGCCCGTTCTGCGCGGTTGGCTGCGCCCAGAACGTGTACGTCGCCGGCGACCGCGTGATCCAGATCGAGGGCGATCCCGACGCGCCGCACAGTCGGGGCCGGCTGTGCCCGAAAGGCTCGGCGTCGCTGCAGCTGACGACCGGCTCGGCCCGAGAGCAGCACGTGCTCTATCGCGCTCCGTACGCGACCGAGTGGCAGCGTCTCGAGCTCGAGACAGCGATGCAGATGGTCGCCGATCGCGTCGTTGACTCCCGCCGTCGCGGATGGGAATCCGAGCGCGACGGTGCACGTACGAATCGCTGCATGAGCATCGCCGCGCTCGGCGGCGCGACGCTCGACAACGAGGAGAACTACCTGATCAAGAAGCTGCTGACCGCGCTCGGAGTGATCCAGGTCGAAAACCAGGCGCGGGTCTGTCACAGCTCGACGGTGGTCGGGCTCGGAACGTCGTTCGGACGAGGCGCCTCGAGCACGCTGCCCGGCGACCTCGTCAACTCCGATCTGATCGTGCTCGAGGGGTCGAACATGGCCGAGGCCCATCCGGTGGCGTTCCAATGGGTGGTTGAGGCCAAGGCGCGTGGCGCGACCGTGATCCACATCGACCCGCACTACAGCCGCACGAGTGTGCTGGCCGACATGTTCGTGCCGATCCGGGCCGGCTCGGACATCGCCTTCCTCGGCGGTGTGATCAATCACGTGCTCGCGAACGAGCTGGATTTCCGGGAGTACGTGCTCGCCTACACGAACGCGTCGACGATCATCGGCGAGGAGTTCTCAGACGCCGACGACGATGGCCTGTTCTCGGGGTTTGACCCAGAGACCGGGACGTATGACCCGGCCTCGTGGCAGTACGAGGGCGCGTTCGTGGCGGCCGCCTCGGGCCAGCGCGATCAGGAGGGCGAACTGCGCGGACGCCAGCCGCCTGCCGATCACGGCCATGACCCGAGCGGCGAGCCCCGGCGCGACCTGACGCTGCAGCATCCGCGCTGCGTCTGGCAGATCCTCAAGCGCCACTACGCGCGCTACACGCCCGAGATGGTGGAGCGGGTGTGCGGGATCCCGCCCGCGCTGTTCGCCCGCGTCTGCGATCTGTTCGTGGCCAACTCGGGTCGCGAGCGGACCACCGCGTTCGTGCACGGGGTCGGTTGGACTCAGCACACGATCGGCTCGCAGTACATCCGCTGCGCATCGATCCTGCAGTTGCTGCTCGGCAACATGGGCCGGCCCGGCGGTGGCGTGATGGCGATGCGCGGGCACGCCTCGATCCAGGGCTCAAGCGACATCCCAACACTGTTCGACACGCTGCCCGGTTACATCCCGGCCCCGCACGCCCACGCTCACCAGGATCTCGACGCGTTCCTCGAGGGCGACGCCCCGAAGGGCGGGTTCTGGGGCAACATGCGCGATTACACGATCAGCCTGCTGAAGGCGTGGTGGGGCGCCACGGCGACCGCGGACAACGACTTCTGCTTCGACTACCTGCCGCGGCTGACCGGCAACCACAGCACCTACGACACGGTCATGGCCCAGATCGCCGGCACCGTCGAGGGCTACTTCCTGTTCGGCCAGAATCCGGCGGTCGGCTCGGCCAACTCGCGGATGCAGCGGCTCGGGATGTCGAAGCTCAACTGGCTCGTGGTGCGCGACTTCTCGCTGATCGAGTCGGCGACCTGGTGGAAGGACGGGCCTGAGATCGAGTCCGGCGAGATGCGTACCGACGAGATCGCGACCGAGGTGTTCTTCTTCCCCGCGGCCGCGCACACCGAGAAGGACGGGACGTTCACCAACACGCAGCGGATGGTGCAGTGGCATCACAAGGCGGTCGAGCCGATCGGCGACCAGCGCTCAGATCTGTGGTTCACCTTTCACCTCGGCCGACTGCTGCGCGAGCGCCTGGCCGAGTCCGGCGATGGCGCCGACCGGGGGGTGCTGGACCTGACCTGGGACTACCCGGTGCACGGGCCCCACGACGAGCCCAGCGCCGACTGCGTGCTGGCCGAGATCTCGGGGTTCGACGCCACGGGGAAGTTGCTGTCGGCCTACACACAGCTACGCGATGATGGCTCGACCGCGTGCGGCTGCTGGATCTACTGCGGCGCCTTCGCCGGTGGGATCAATCAGACTGCCCGTCGGACGCCGCGCTCACAGCAGAACTGGACCGGCCCCGAATGGGCTTGGGCGTGGCCCGCCAACCGCCGGATTCTCTATAACCGCGCGTCCGCGGACCCCGAGGGGCGACCGTGGTCTGAGCGCAAGGCGCTGGTCTGGTGGGACCCTGAGGCGCGCCGCTGGGTTGGCCACGACACGCCCGACTTCGAGGCCGACAAGCCGCCCGACTACCGCCCGCCACCAGGCGCGTCCGGACCGGCGGCGATCGCCGGCACCGACCCATTCATCATGCAGGCCGACGGTCGCGGCTGGCTGTTCGCGCCCGCCGGCGTTGCCGACGGGCCGCTGCCGACGCATTACGAGCCGCAGGACTCGACGATGCCCAACCTGCTGCACCGGCGCCAGCGCAATCCCGCCCGTCAGACCTATGAGCACGCCTACAACCGCTATCACCCCGAGCCGGATGGCCCCGGTGGCGACGTGTTCCCGTACGCGGTCACCACCTATCGGCTGACCGAGCATTTCACCGCAGGTGGCATGAGCCGTTGGACGCCGTATCTGGCGGAGCTACAGCCGGAGTTCTTCTGCGAGGTCTCACCGGAGCTCGCCGCCGAGCGCGGCCTCGAACATCGCGGCTGGGCGACGATTGTCTCGGCCCGCGGGGTGGTCGAGGCACGGGTGCTGGTGACCGACCGGATGACGCCGCTGCGCGTCGACGGGGGGGTCGTGCACACGATCGGGATGCCCTACCACTGGGGTCCGAACGGCTACGCGCGTGGTGACTCCATGAACGAGCTGTCGTCGATCGCGCTGGACCCCAGCTCGCACATCCAGGAGGTCAAGGCGCTGACCGTTGACATCCGTCCGGGACGGCGGCCACGCGGACCGGGGCGAGCGGCACTCGCTGCCGAATACCGGCGGCGCGCCGGCATCACCGAGCTGACGGGGCTGGTGCCGTGAGCAAGCTTCAGACCTGGTTGGTCGGCGGCTCCGATCCCGCCGCCGCGGCCGGCCACCTCGAGCATCCACCGCGGCTGGGGTTCTTCACCGACACATCGATCTGCATCGGCTGCAAGGCGTGCGAGGTCGCTTGCAAGGAGTGGAACGGCCTCCCCGAGGACGGGTTGAACTGGACCGGCGACTCGCAGGACAACACCGAGCGGCTGTCGGGCGATAGCTGGCGCCACGTGGCGTTCGTCGAGCAGCGCGAGCCGCTCGGCGGCCACGAGCCCAACCTGCAGCGTGACGGCGAGTTCCGCTGGCTGATGGCATCCGACGTCTGCAAGCACTGCACCCACGCTGCGTGCCTCGACGTGTGCCCGACCGGCGCGATCTTCCGGACCGAGTTCGGCACGGTGGTGATCCAGGAGGATGTCTGCAATGGCTGCGGCTACTGCGTGCCGGCCTGCCCCTACGGAGTGCTCGACCGGCGCCCGGACGACGGCCGCGTATTCAAGTGCACGCTCTGCTATGACCGGCTCGAGGTCGGCCAGGAGCCCGCCTGCGCGAAGGCGTGCCCGACCGATTCGATCCAGTTCGGGGAGCTCGAGACGTTGCGCGAGCGCGCCGGCGACCGCGTCGAGCAGTTACGCGAGGCGGGCGTCGAGCAGGCCCGCTTGTATGGCCATGACCCGGACGACGGGGTCGGCGGCGACGGCGCGTTCTTTCTGCTGCTCGACGAGCCCGAGGTGTACGGGCTGCCACCGGCGCCGGTGGTCACCACCCGCGACCTCGGGCGGATGTGGCGCAGTGCGGCGCTTGCCGCCGGCGCGCTGCTCGCCGCCGGGGTCGCCGCCGCCGCTGGTGGCTCCCGGTGACGGCCGCCGACGAGGCCGATTCGGGCGGCTCCTACTACGGCGCGCCGATCATCAACCTCCCCGTCTGGGAGGAGCGGGAGATCGCCGGCTACCTGTTCCTCGGCGGGCTCGCGGGAGCCTCATCGGTGCTCGCCGCCGGCGCCGACCTGTCCGGACGGGCGCGGCTGGCCACCCGCTCGCGGGTGTGCGCGAGCGTCGCGATCGGGCTCTCGTTCGTGGCGCTGATCAAGGACCTCGGTCGCCCGGCGCGATTCGTGAACATGCTCCGCGTGCTGAAGCCCACCTCGCCGATGAGCGTCGGCACCTGGATCCTGTCGGCCTACGCGCCGCTGAACCTGCTGGCCAGCGTGACGACCGTCGGGCGCCGCGCGCCTCGGACGGCCCGCGCCGCCGGCGTCGGCGCCGGCCTGCTCGGCTCGGCGGTCGCCTCCTACACCGGCGCGCTGATCGCCGATACGGCCGTTCCGGCCTGGCATGAGGGTCATCGCGAGCTGCCGTTCATGTTCGTCGGCTCGGCGGCTGCGGCGGCCGGCGGCTTTGGGCTGCTGGCTGCGCCGGTGTCCGACAACCAGCCCGCGGCCCGGTTGGCGCTGCTCGGTGCGGCCGGAGAGCTGGTCGCCGAGCGACTGCTCGAGCGCCGCCTCGGGCCGATCGCACAGACGCTGCACACGGGCGTCGCCGGCCGCCGAATGCGCGCCGCGAAGCTGCTGTCAGCGGCCGGGCTTGCCACTGTCGCGGCCGGCGCGCGGCGCCACCGCCTGACCGCGGCGGCCGCCGGCCTCGGATTGCTCACAAGCTCGGCGATGACGCGCTTCGGCGTGTTCGCGGCCGGAATCGAATCGGCGCGGGATCCTCGCTACACGGTTGAGCTGCAGCGCGCCCGATCGCGGTAGCGGCGGTGTGGCGCGGGGAACCTTCCCGCGCCACACCGCCGATGCGGCCCTATCGACGAACGAGCGTCGTCGTGCCCGACTCGCGGCTGAGGTCGGGACCGAGCGACGCGGTCGCGTGGACGACCTCGTTCTGGTTGCGCGAGACCGCTGCGGGCACCACCTCGAACCGCGTCGAGAGCGCGGCTGACGGCGCCACGTCGGTGAACCGCGCTCGGTCCAGTGGGTGCGCGGTCCAGCCATCGGGCAGCTGCAGGGCGAGCCTGACCCGGTTCAGGGTCTCGGTGCCCGCGGCCGACAACTTCACGGTCACGGTCGCCGGCTTGCCCGAGGCGATCGACTTGGGCGCCGTGACCGACACCTGGCGTGAGCCCGGCGTCGAGCGCAGCCTGAAGCGGCCCGACAGCGGCAGGTTGCTCAGCGCCGAGGAGTCGCCGACGTAGACGCCGTAGGTCCCGGGGCTCGAGCTCCAGCCGTTGGCAGCGGTATCCCACCACTGTTCGGAGCGCGGCGTGACCTTGAAGGTCAGCCGTCGGGACTTGCCGGGCGCCAGCGACACCCGCTTGAATGCCGCGAGCTGGCGAGGCGGCTCGCCGACTGCGGCCGGATCGTGCAGGTACAGCTGGGCGACATCGGCGCCGGCGCGCGACCCGGTGTTCGTCACGGTCGCCGAGACGGTCACGTCGCCGGTGGCGCCGGCCGGGCTCGATGCGATCCGCAACCGGCTGTACCGGAACGAGGTGTATGACAGGCCGTAGCCGAACGCAAACAGCGGCGTCAGCTTGTGGGCGTCATACCAGCGGTAGCCGATGTCGAGACCCTCGGAGAAGTGCACCTTGCCATCGACGCCGGTCCACTGCGCGGGCGTCGAGGCCGGCACCTGGGCGAGGCTGCGCGGGAACGTCACCGGGAGATGGCCGCTCGGATCGGCCTGGCCGAACAGGACGTTCGCCAGCGCCGCGCCGTCGGTCTGTCCCGGGTACCAGTCGTCGAGCACCGCTGCGGTCGACGACAGCCAGGGCATCGTCACCGGCGCCCCGGCCTGGACGACGACGACCGTGTGCGGATTGGCCGCCGCGACCGCGGAGACGAGCTCGTCCTGTGCCGAGGGCAGCGCCAGGCTGAGCCGGTCGGCCGCTTCGGTCTCGGTGTCATCGGAGACGACCACGACCGCGGTCGATGCCGACTTCGCCGCCGCGACCGCCGAGGCGATCTGCGGTGCGAGCGCCGACGGCGTGCCCCATGTCAGTGCCGACGAGGCGCCGTTGATCTGGATCGAGTAGGTCTGACCCTTGGTCAGGGAGACCGCGACCGAGTAGACGTCCTGCGGCGGCGTACCCGGGTTGTCCAGGATCTGCTTGCCATCCAATGACAGATACGCCGGCGTGTAGCACCCGCACGAGTTCGTCAGCGCGAGCACATAGGTGCCGGTCTCGGGCGCGGTCAGCGTGCCCGAGTAGCTGCCGCCGTACGGCGTCGACGAGTACGCCGGCGCGAGGTCCGCCGACGGGATCGCCGGCAGCGAACCGTCGGCCGGCAGCCCCTGCGTGTAGGTGAGGTGCGTGTGGCCGTGCGCGACCGATTCCATCCCCTGCAGCGGCGTGATCGACCCGGACGAGATCACGTGGGCCGAGCCGCCGCCGCCATCGGTCGGCGTGGGCGATGCCGATGGCCCGATCACCGCGACCGTGCCGCCGTGGGTGGCCGACAAAGGCAGCGTGTGATGTTCGTTGCGCAACAGCGTGGCGCCGGCCTGTGCGACCTTCGTCGCGGTCGCGACGTGGGCCGGTGTGGTCACCGTGTCGGTGGTCGTGCCGGTCGGCGGATCGTTGAACAGGTCGAACCGGAACATCTGGGTGAACACGCGAGCGATCGAAGTGTTCAGAACGGCTCGGGAGATCTGGCCCGACATGGATCGCAGCCAGCAGCGGTGCGCCGTAGTAGGTGTTCTCCGGCTGCTCCTGGTCGGTGCCGTCGACGATGCCGTCGGTGGCGTGCAGCGCCCCGTAGTCGGAAGTGATGAACCCCGGAAAGCCCCAGTCCTGCTTGAGCGTCGTGCTTTCGAGCAGCTTGTCCTGGCACTCGGGGTTGCCGTTGATCGTCGCGTAGGAGCACATCACCGAGGCGGGATGTGAGCGCGCGATCGAGTCCTCGAATGCGGCGAGGTACAGCTCATGCAGCGGCCGGGCGGCGATGATCTCGTCGTCGGCGGTGGTGTTGCGATTGGTCTCCTGGTCGTAGTCGTCGTAATGCTTGACCTGAGAGAGCTCACGCTGGCTTTGGACGCCATCGATCTCGGCCGTCGCCAGGGCGCCGGTCAGAATCGGATCCTCGCTGAACGACTCAAACGACCGGCCCCAGCGTGGGTCGCGGTCGAGGTTGATCGTCGGCCCGAGGTTGACCGCGGCGCCCTTGCCGCGTTCCTCGTTGCCGATCACGTCGCCGTAGCGGCGGGCCAGCGCCGGCGAGAAGGTCGCTGCCAGGTCGACGCCGGCGGGTAGCTGGGTGACGCCGGTGAGCCCGTCGGCGACCCCGGCGGGGCCGTCCTCCTCGCCGAGTTGCGGGATGCACAGGCGCGGAATCGCGGGCTCGTAGAAGACGTAAGGGTTGCTCGAGCCGTGACCCTCGACGAGGTTGATCTCATCCGGCAGGGTCATCTTCGCCATCAGCTGCGAGACCCGCGCCGAGATCGGCTCAGACTGGTTCAGCCACGGACACGAAGCGTGGCTGGCGGCGGTCCGGCTGTGTCGGGCCGTGGCGGCGCCGGACGCGACGCTCGGTAGTGACGCTGCAGCTGACAGGCACACGGCGGCGGCGGCCACCGCGAGCAAGGCGCGGATGCGTACGGGCATGACTCTCCTCTGTGAAACGGATGTTCGACCCGGCCCTTTGACCGGCGCAGCTGCACAGGTCGTCTGTCTGCGTACCCGGGTCGGGGTCGCTCAAACACGTCCTGGGGGCGCTGGACGTTCGGCCGAGCGCGCAATCAGAGGCCGCCACCTCGACCGATCCACCGTCGGCCCGTGATTATCGACGGCCGCGCCGGGGTAGCGCTCGAGCAGGGAAAATGACCGCAAATGCAGGGCCGTCCTAACGGAGGAACCGATGGCAGAGCCCACCAGCACGGCCAAGGCGAAGGGCGCCACGTCTCGGCGCAAGGGATCGACGGCAGCGTCAAACGGCGCTCGGTCGGCCGCGTCCAAGCGCAATGGGTCGGCCGCGTCCAAGCGCAATGGGTCGACGGCCGCGTCTAAGCGCAGCGGGTCGGCGGCAGCCTCCAAGCGCAATGGTTCGGCGGCCAGGCCAATCCGCTCTGTGCCGTCCAGGACAACGTCGGCCAAAGCCAAGCCGACGCCGGCAAAGACGCCGCGCTCGTCGAGGCGCTCGAGCGCGCGCGCCGGCTCGCGCCGCGCGGTAACGACGACGACGGTCGCGGTCGCCGCGCACAAGGCGGCCAAGCCAGTACTGGCTGGGGGCGTCGCCGTTGCGAGCATCGCCGGCGCGGTCGCGGCGGGCAGAGCGCTCACCCCGACACGGCGCAGGGTCCTCGGCGTGAGGGTGAAGTCGACGAGACTGAGTGCGTGGCCGGCAAAGCGCGGCCTTGGCCTGGGCTCGCTTCCCAGGCCGTCAGAGCTCGATATGGATGCGCTGGCGAGCAGGATTGCAGCAACGGGCGAGCGACTCGGTCGCTCGGGACGGCAGCTCGGCAAGATCGCCGCCGACCTCCAGACGGCAGGCGAAGCCGCTGAGCAAGTCGGCAGGCATCTGTCGACCTGATCCGGCCCGGCGCGCACTCCGGCGCGCACGAGACATCCCCGGCCTCACTCTGCCGCCGCTGACTCCAGCGACGACCCTGTCGCCCGGATTCCGAGCAGGATCAGCAGTCCGGCGACGAAGCCACTGATCGCCATCACCAGGAACGACGAAGAGAAGCCCCACGCCGAGTAGGCGCCGAGCACGATCAGCGGCGCGAGCGCTCCGCCGATGTGACCGAGCCCGTCGGTCAGCGCGATGCCCGTCGCCCGCGCCGGGGTCGGGAAATGCTCGGCCGTGTAGGTGTAGAGCATCGGGACGAGCAGGCCGATCGCTGTCGAGGCGATGAAGCCGAACACGATGATGATTCCGGGCGAGACCCGATATCCGATCACCAACAGCGCGATGCCCCAGACAAACGCGAACACGGCGCACGTGTACTTACGCTCCAGGCGATCGCTGAACCGGGTGGTCGCAAAAGCGCCGACGAGAAATCCAATCCCCGACACGATCAGATACGTCGTGCTGTCCGCGAGGCTGTAGCCCTTGTCGGTGAACAGCGTCGGCGCCAACGTGAGCCAGCCATAGTTCCCGATGTAGTAGACGAACCAGATCCCGATGAACAGCGCCAAGCGTCCCACCATCGGTGGGCGCATCAGGGCGGCGATCGGGAACCGCTCGGCTTTCGCCTCGTCGGGCACGGGCTCTGGCTCGGGCAGCCGACCGTCAACCTCTTCGCGAGCTTTCTCCTCGGCCTCCGCGACGAGCTCGTGCGCCTCGTCGGTGCGGCCCTGCGTGACCAGCCAGCGCGGGGAGGGGGGCAGGTTGCGCCGCATGAACAGAATTGTCAGACCACCGAGCGCGCCGATCAGAAACAGGATCCGCCAGCCCGACGCGAATGTCGGCACCAGCGCGCGGGCAATGAACGGCACAACTGCGAAGCCGGCATACGCGGCGGTCGTCGCCCAGCTGGTGTAACGGCCGCGCAGCCGAGCCGGAGAAAGCTCGCTGATGTATGTCGTCACGGCGGCGATCTCGGCGCCGATTCCCAGTCCCGCGATGAACCGGAAGATGATCAGCTCGGTGACGTTGGTGCTGATCGCGGCCAGAATCGTTCCGACCGAGAACACCGCCACCGAGATGGTCAGGCTCAGCCTCCGACCCCACTTGTCGGAAATCGTGCTGTTGGCGAGCGCGCCGATGATGTAGCCGATCAAACTGCTCGTCACCGACAGCGTCACCGTCGACTTGGAGACGTGGAACTGCGTCGCGATCACCGGGGCCGCGAACGAGATCGTGACGATGTCGAAGAACGCGAAGAAGTAGCCGGCGCCCACAACCCAGAGCAACTTGCGCTCATATGGCCACACCGGTATCCGGTCAAGTCGAGCGAGGGGGCCGGGCCGCCGGCGTCGAGTGCCGCCCTGGCGCTCGTGCGTGCCTGCAGACGTTGGCTCCATACCGTGCTCCTCCTCCGAGGTGTGTTTGGAAGGCCGATGGTCAGACCTCCCTCTGCTGCGTACGCCGATACCCGCGAGGATCGCGGGGAAACGAGCGATATGGGAGGCAGACACCACGAATACTGGCGAATCACTGGGGATAGTCCCCACCTTTTTGCCGATCGTGCAGGACGCTTCTGATGTAGGTTTCTGTGTGAGTGGGACGGCCAGCAAAGGAGGCGGCATGGCGCAGGTGGAGCGGTCGAAGCGATTCGGTGTATCGGCGGAGGACATGTGGCGACGGATCGGGGATTTTCAGGGCATCGACGCCTGGCACCCGGCGATCGCGGGATGTGCATCCCAGGAGGGCGGCGAGGTTCGCGAGCTGGCGCTGCCGGACGGCGCCAAAGTCGTGGAGCGTCTCGTGGCCCAGACCGACAATTCCTACACGTATCGCATCCTCGATGCTGGGCCGCTGCCGGTCGCAGACTACGAGGCGACGATCACCGTGCGCGACGGCGACGGCGGGGGCTCGGCCGTCGACTGGCGCGCGACGTTCACGCCGGTCGGGGCGTCCGAGGCCGACGCGGTCGAGATCGTCGGTGGCATCTTCGAGGGCGGGCTCGACGCCCTGTGACGCGCCGACGGACTCGAGCTGGGGACCCGGCAGGCAGCTGAGGCTGTCGGCCGTAGGCCTGCGTCGCCGGGCGCACCGATCGAATCCGTCTGGGGACGGCGACCGTCTGCGCGCCGTTCACCGCGCCCGCGCTGCTCGCAAGGCGCTTGCGTCGCTGGATGTGTTGTCCGACGGTCGGCTCAGCGTAGGGGTCGGCATGGTCTGGATGCCGGAGGAGTACGCCGCCGCCGGCGTGCCGTACAAGCGTCGCGGCGCCCGGATGGATGAGTGCCTGCGCTGTCTGAAGGTGTTGTGGACTGAGGACCCCGTCGAGTTCGCCGGCGATTTCTACGCCGTGCCGCGCTCGCACGTGGCACCGCGAGGACCGACGCCCGCAGCGACTGGACGTCGTCGACGAGCGACTCGACGGCGTCGGCGTGCTCGGAGTCCGTCACAACGACGGCGGCCCCGCTGTGCTCAAGGACGTAGGCGAACTCATCGCGGTGCAGGCGCGCGTTGACCGGCAGTGCCACCAGGCCGGCACGCCAGGCACCGTAAAGCACCTCCGGTACTCGGGGCGATTGCGCATCACGATCGCGACCCGGTCACCCGGCGAGCGCCCGAGACCACCCTGCAAGCCACCCGCCACCGCCGCCGTACGAGCCGCGAACGCTGCGCAGTTCGCCTAGATTCGCTCGCCAACGGCGATCGCGGGCTCGTCGGGTCGACGACGGCCCTGGCGCTCCACCCAAATGGCTGGGTTCATCTCGAGCAGGCCCTAATTGGGCCGCCGGGTGCTTGACAAGTGGGAGGCGCAGCGTCCGAGGCCGGGAGCCCTTCCGGGCTTGCGGAGCTGCTGCGTCATGACCGCTCACGCCGCTTGCAGCGCCGCGGCGGAGACCGCGGCGCTGTATCGAGGATTCGATCGTCAGGCGGCCACTCGTTCAGACCCCGCGCACAGCCGCGTCAGCGGCCTGAGCGAGCCCAGCCGCCGCGGTGAAGAACGCCTTCGACTGGCCCTTGAACAGTCCGGTCCCGGTGAGGAACTTGAGCGCTGCCATGGCGCCCCCGTCCTCGGAGAGCGTCGGTCGAACGATCGAGCAGTCTGGCAGGTCCTTGTTGATGAACTCACACGGCCTCGGGAAGATGTTGTTCGGCCGCGTGGTGTTACGGTGCTGCGCCTTGAGATTGGGGAAGTGTGTCCCCGTCTTGGGGTCTTTGACCCCTGACAGCGGCGGCTCCACGGCATTGGCGGCAGTGTCTTGCCAGACGCCGAAGTGATCGACCTCGGTTCCGCCGATGCTGACGATGATCCGGAGGACCTCGACGTCCGTTACCTGCAGCGCCAGCGTGCTGTATAGGCTCGAGCCCCCCTGCTCGATCATCGCGAAGGCGAACGCCGCGCTATTCGCGATCGCCTGCATGCGCGACTGCTTGGCCGTCTTCGGAGGCACGGGTTGTGCCATGTGCGGCGGCGTGTCCTCGTCGTTGAGCGGGATCGTGGGCTGGTTCTTGATCGTCACCGCCTGCCCGAACGTGGCCCCGAAATCAGGGTTGGCCGCCGAGCGGTACCGCAGGTACCAGCTCGTATCGACATCGAGCTCCATGACGTTGGTGAGCCGTCGGCGACCTTTGCGGGCGCCCGTCGCCTGGCTCCCCTTGAGCGTACGGAACGGCTCCAGGTTCACCGGCTGAGCTCCCTTGGAAGCCAAGTACGCGTTGAGGAACGCCGCGTGGCTGATCTCGTCACGGGTGTTGCCGGAGATGTACGCCGGCTGGTCGCCGTCAATGTTCGCCGTCGCTTTGACATAGGCCGGGTTGCCGCCGTGGCGGCCGCCGAGCTCGTTGTACTGCTCCCACAGATCCGACTCCAGAAGCTCCGCCGCCGCAACGAACCTCAGGATGGCGATGTCGCCTGCGGTCGGGCCGCTTGAGTGCGCGGAGGCGGAACCCGCGGTGAGCGCCGACGCCGAGACAGCTGCAGCGCCGGCGAGACCCGTCTGCTTGAGGAACGAGCGTCTACCGACGGCTCGGTGCCACAACGCCTGCAGTTCCTGTTCTTGCCCAGAGGTCTGCGAGGGTGCGCCAGGGCGCATGTCTTCCACAGTCATGTGTGTCCTTCCTTTGTGAAGGCGGCTATCGATTGTCACTACTTGGTGCCAACGCGGACATCACCCGGCGCCCCGGTAGACCGGCGCGCTGAAGCTCAGCGTTTCTTTGCAGGACGCCATCACCCGCGCATTCCTTCCCGGAGATTTCCACCCACTTGTCGCGCGGCCCCGGAACACACCGCGTCGCTGGAGCGCCGGGGGCCGGCCAGCCGCGATGTTCGACCCTGTTCACATCCGACCGGTACGTTGGGAACGGATGGATCCCGTCCTGCGCGTCGACGGCCTGGTGAAGTCGGTCGGCTCCGGGCGGGCGCGCCGGCGAGTGCTCGATGGTGTTTCGTTGACCGTCGCCGCCGACGAGATCGTCGCTGTGCTCGGTCGCTCGGGCAGCGGTAAGTCGACGCTGCTGAACCTGCTCGGCTGCCTGGACGAGCCCGACGCCGGCGAGATCACGCTCGTGGGCGAGCGCCTGACGGGCCGCAGCCCCCGAGCACTGGCCCGCGCCCGGCTGCGACACGTCGGCTTCGTCTTCCAGCAGTTCCACTTGATCGAGGAGTGCACGGGCTTGGAGAACGTGCTGATGCCGACCCGGTTGCCGGGCGCACCAGCGGGGGGCGCGCGACGTGCAGCGCGGCTGACCTCCGACCTCGGGATCGAGTCGGTGGCCGACCATCTCCCGCATGAGCTCTCCGGCGGAGAGCAGCAGCGTTTTGCGCTCGCCCGCGCGCTCGTCAACGACCCCGAGCTGGTGCTCGCCGACGAGCCGACGGGCAGCCTCGACGCCGACAACGGCGCCGCCGTACTCGAGCTGCTGCGTGGGCTGGGCGGACGCGCGACCGTGATCGTCACCCACGAGCCCGAGGCTGCTGCCGTCGCCGACCGCGTGCTGCACCTGATCAACGGCCGGCTGGCAACCGCGCCGTCCGCCGCGACGCGGTGAGCGGCGCCGAGCGCAGCGGCGGCGACCGCGGCCGCGCGGCCAGGTTCGCGCTCGGCCTTCGCTCGGCGATCCGAGAGGCGCGGCGCGGCGTCCGGATTCGGCGTCGTCGGGCCGCACTGGCGGCGATCGGGGTCGCGCTGGCGACGGCGATGTTGTCGGCCGCGGTGGTGATCGCCGACGGGCTCGGCCTGGGGTTCGGACGGTCGGCTCGCGCCGCCGATCTGCCGGATCTGATCGTACGCTTCAACGATCGGCCGCTGTCATCCGTGAGCCGGCGGATTCGCGCGCTGCCGGACATCGCGGCGTACTCGACCCGGCAGGAGCTGACCAACGTCGCGATCGCGGCCGCCGGCGCCGGCCATCGCCGCCACGACGCGGTCGCAGAGGTGCTCGCCTCCGGACGCCGCCCCGGCTATGCGGTCGTCGCCGGACACGACCTCGGGGCGAGCGGTGACGGCGTGCTGGTCGAGGACGCATTCGCGCAAGCCTGGGGATTGACCCCCGGCAGCACCCTGTACGTCCGCGGTCTCGGGCCCGAGCGCGTCGTCGGACTCGTCGAGGCGCCCGACAACGTCGGCTACCCACTGGCCAAGCCGCGCTTCTACCTGTCCGGACCGGCGCTGGAGGCGCGGTTTCACCACCGGTTCGCCCCGCGAGTCGACTACGCGGAGGTGTGGCTGCGCAATCCGAGGTATCTGAACGAGGTGCTGGTGGCGGCGCGGATGTCGAGCTTCGGGCTCACCGACGTGCGGTTCGCGACGCGCTCGGGCATCCACATCCTGCTCGATCAGGCCGCCGGCATCGTGATCGATCTGTTGGTCGCGTTGTCGCTGATTGCGCTCGCGACCGCGGGTGCGATGCTCGGAGCATCGGCGCGCGCCGAGGTCCAGCGCCGGCTGCCGACGATCGGCGTCCAGCGGGCGGTCGGAGCCTCGACGGGCTTCGTCGTGTCCAGCCAGATAGTCGAGTCGGCGCTGATCGCGATGCCGGCGGCCGCGGTCGGCTGTGCGGCGGGAGCGCTTGCGACTTACGGGCCATCCGGGCGGCTGCTGACGTTGCTCAACGAGCCCCCGCCCGGGTGGGCGCTGGCACTGCCGCTGCTGGGCAGTTGGCTGCTGGCGGTGACGATGGCGGTCGCGGGCGCCGCGTGGCCGGCTTGGCGTGCCGCGGCCGGACCCGCGGTCTCGCTCCTGCGCGGCGCCGACGTCTCCCGTCGGCCGGCGCGGCGGCGCGGCGGCCTAGGACCGGCGTTCGGCGCGGGGTTGGGAGCGCTCGGCGCGAGGCTGGTGTTCGCCAGACGCACGCGCCTGTTGGCGACCGTCACGACCCTCGGCCTGTCGGTCGGGTTCGTGCTGCTGCTGCTGGCGCTGGCCTCCGAGCTGAGCACGCTCCAGACCGATCCAAGCGCACTCGGTGAGCGCTACCAGTTGACGGCCGCGCTGCCGCCGAGCGATGCCGCCGCGGTCCGGCGGATCCCCGGGGTACAGGCCGCGGCGCCGCGCTACGAGGTTCAGGGTGTCGACTCGTTCTCGCTCGGCGAGACGATCGACGTGATCGGCTACCCGGGGGATCTGACGCGATTCGAGGCGCCGCCGCTGGTCAGCGGCCACCGGCCAAGCGGTCCGCGGCAGATCGAGATCGGCGAGGGCCTGGCGCAGGCGCTCGGCCTCGGTCCCGGCCAGACGCTCGCGATCGAGCTCGGTACCGGCACCGAGCTGCGCCTCCGGATCGCGGGCGTCGTCAGCTCGTTGGACCACGACGGTCACGTCGCCTACGTGCCCGCGGCCGCGCTGCTGTCCGCCGATCCGTCGGCACCGTCGCTGATCGCGATCGCGCTGACACCGGGCGCCGACGTTGGCGCCGTCAGCCGCGCGCTGCGGCGGCTCGGCGTGACGCCGACGACCGCGACCGGCGCGACCGCCCGTGGCGCTCCGCTGGTCTCGATCTTGCGCTCGATCGTCCGCGCAATTGCGATCGTTGACGGTCTCGTCTGCGTGTATGCGCTCGTGCAGGCGTGCGCCCTGATCGTCCAGGAACGCCGGAGCACGATCGCGGTCCTGCGTGCCTGCGGTGGCGGCGCGCCGGCGATCGCGCGACTGTTGATCGGCGCCGTGCTCGCGCTCGTCGTCCCGGCGGCGATCGTCGGGGTCGTGCTCCAACACTGGATACTGGGCCCAGCGCTGTCGCACCTGGCCGCCGATTACGCGACGCTGCCGCTGCATGCCGGTGCCGGGGAGATCGCACTGGTCGTCGCCGGGCTGTCGCTCGCCGGCGCGCTCGCGGTGGGGTGGGTCACATACCGGGCACAGCGTAATTCGGTGCTGGATGGATTGGCGTGACGGCCGACGCTGCCTTCTCGCCCGACGAGGACCGGCGTCGGCGCCTGACTCGCCGCCGCGCGATCGCCGAGGCGGCTGCCGGTGCCGGCGCGCTGGCTGCGGTGCTGGCCGGCTGCGGCTCGGGCGGCGCCCGCGCCCCCGCCCCGTCGGGATCGACGCTCGACAGCACGTGGTCTGATCCGGTCGGTGACGGTCAGCTGCGCGTCGGCCGAGGCGAGCCGCTGCGCCACCGCGTCGAGCTCGGAGCTCGGTCGCCGGCCCTCGCGACCGTGGCGACGCTTGCGCACGTCACCGACGCCCACGTGCTCGACGCGTCGTCACCGGCCCGCGTCACGTTCCTCGATCGGCTCGGGCCTCCGTTTCAGTCGACCTTCCGGCCCCAGGAGACACTGACGGCACAGGTGCTCTCGGGAGCGGGGACCGCGATCCGCTCGCTGTCCCCGCAGCTGGCGATCCAAGGTGGCGACCTGATTGACAACGCCCAGTCCAATGAGCTCGAGCACGCGCTGGCGGTGCTGCGAGGCGGAATCGTTGACCCCGGCAGCGGGCGGCTGGGCTACTACGGCGTCCAACTGGCCAGCGACACCGACCCCTTCTACTACCGGCCGGCGGTCGACGCCCCGCGCTACCCGCAGCTGCTGCGCGACGCGGTCAGGCGGTTCGAGAGCCACGGCGTCGGCGCGGCGGTCTACCCGGTCCTCGGCGATCACGACGCACTCGTCGCCGGAACGCTGCTGCCGACGGCGCTGACCCACAGGCTGGCGATCGGCGATCGCGCCCTGTGGGATCTTCCCCGCGGTCTCGCGGTCCCGGCGCGGCTGCGCTCGGAGCGGACGAGCGCGCCTGACGGACCGCCTGACCCGGCCGCCGTCGATGAGCTGCTCACCCAGGCGCTGCGCGGACCGATCGTCCGGGTGCCGCCGGACCCAGCTCGCCGGGAGCTTGCATTCAGCGAGGTGGTGTCGCGGCTACGCGCCGCGGGCGGAGCGGCGACGGCGATCCGCGCCGGTGCGCGCCTGGATTACGTCGTCGACGTCGGCTCCCGCCTTCGCCTGGTCGTGCTCGACATCGTGCGCCGCGACGGCGGCTCGGGCGGCGCGGTCGATCCCTCCCAGCCGGCCTGGCTGGAGCGTCAGCTTGCGGGCGCCGGCGATCGTTGGGTGATCGTGATCACCCACCAGCCGATCGCCTCATCGGTCGGCGGCGCCGGGCTGCTGTCGGTGATGGACCGAGCACCTCGCGTGATCGCCGCGCTCAATGGACACATCCATCGCAACGAGATTCGGGCCCGTCCGACCGCGGCCGGCGGCTATTGGCTGATCACGACCGCGTCCCTGATCGATTATCCGCAGCAGGCCCGAGCACTGTCGGTGCAGGCGACCCAGAGTGGCGGCGTCGCGATCCGGACCTGGATGCTCGACCACGTCGACGAGCCGCTCGGCCTCGGCCGGATCTCTCGCCAGCTGGCCTATCTGGACCCGCAGGGCGGACGGCCACAGCGGTTCGCGGGCTCGCACGAGGACCGCAACGTGATCCTGTATCGGCGTGCCGTGAGCTGATCACGAGATGGGCGATTAGTTCACGCGAGCGGGTAGGTCTCAGGTCCATGAGCAACCGAAAAGTGATCCTCAAAATGGTCCTGTCGCTCGACGGTTTCGCGACCAGCCCCGACGGGACCCATGAATGGATGTTCGAGTGGTTTGACGAGGACTCGACGGCGCGCACCCTCCGCGCACTTGAGCAAGCCGGCGTCCACGCGATGGGCCGCCGCAGCTACGAGATCATGGGCCCGCACTGGGCTGCCTCGGAGGGACCGGTCGCGACCTCGATGAACGAGAAGCCCAAGGCGGTCTTCTCCCGCACGCTGCAGATCGCGGATTGGGGACCGGCCGAGATCTTCGGCGGTGAGCTGAGCACGGAGATCGCGAACCTGAAGGCCCGGGACGAGGACGGAACGGTCCTGGTACACGGCGGTCCGGACTTCGCTCAGTCGCTCACCCGGCTGGGTCTGGTCGACGAATATCACCTGTCGACAATCCCGATCGCGATCGGCGCGGGCCACAGTCCATTCGCCAAGCTCGATCAGCACCTGAAGCTCGACGTTGTCGAAGAGCAGCGATTCCGAAGCGGAGCGTTCGCGCAGGTCCTGGTCCCGAAGCGGTGAGCTAGTGCATTACCAGCGGCCGAGTGGGGGCTCGCGGGTCAGCCGGCGGCTCGATTCGAGGTCTCTGGCGAGTACGTAGCCGAAGCTCTTGTCTCCACTACGCTGCGATTTCTCGCTGTGCCGTCTCCGAAAGAGCCAGCCAGACCGGTGCCGAGGCTGTCCGTCCACGGCACGATCTCGAGATCGACCGGACGTCTGCCTCTGACCGGGGCGGAGTGGGCGATCGTCGCCGTGTTCGCGGTGGCCTCGTTCGCGCTGTTCGGGCTCAACGCTGTCGACGCCGCCGCCAACAACCGCCTGTACTTGGGCGCCGGGGGCGCCACCCCGAAGGACTCGCTGCAGTACCTGGCGTGGGCGACGGACGCTGGGCATCACGGGCTGATCGCGAACCGGTACGGCTTCAACGACGGCGGCCACGTCTTCTTGCACCCGATTTGGCTGCTGACCGGGCTGCTCCACGTCGACGCGGGCGTCTCGTATGTGCTGCTGCTCGGGCTGTGGCAGGCAGCGGCACTGATCCTGCTGGTCATCGTGCTGCGCCGCTACGCGCACCTCGTGCTCGGCAACGATGGACGGGCCCGAGCGGTCGCGCTGCTGCTCGCGCTGTTCCTCGTCAGCCCGTTCTTCCTGTTCGTCGTCAACCTCCAGCTCCACCTCGACGGCACCCAGTGGGTGTGGCTGCTGACCCACTCGGGCTATGCCGTCGAGTGGATCAGCGGCTACTTCCCGAAGGCGCTCGCCGTCACCGCGATGATCGGCTACCTGATCGCCCTGGAGCGGCTGATGGTGACGCTCGACCGGCCGACGCTCGGCGCCGAGCTGTTGCAGCCGGCGGGTTTCGCCGCCGCCGCGCTCGGTGCGACCGCCGCCTTCCTGCACCCCTGGCAGGGAATCGAACTGGCAATCCTGACGGTTGGGCTGGCGGTCTGGGACGGGCTCCTGTCGCGGCGCAACGTCCGGCTGCTGTTGGCGTTGGTGGCGATCGGAGTGCCGCTGCTCTACTACCTGATCCTGCCGAAGATCGACGCCGGCTGGGCGACCGCCAGCCGGGGGCCAGGCAAGCACCAGAACGGCATCCCCCTGCTCGGCTGGCTGACCACGTTTGGTCCAGCCGCGCTGGCCTCGATTCCGGGCTGGCGGACCCGTGCGACCTCTGACCGCCAGCGGCTGCTGAGACTGTGGCCGCTTGCCGCGCTGGTCACATTCGTCGTTGCGCCGACCGGCAAGTTCGACGCGTTTGTTGGGGTCTCGGTCCCGTTGGCGCTGCTGACCGTTCTGGGGTGGCGGCGGGTCCTCGAGGAGCGCCGCTTGAAGGGCCGCAACCCGTGGGTTCTGCGGTTCCTGGCGACCGCGGGCGTGGTCGTGCTGGTGTTCGGCGCGGCCCCGGCGACGATCCGGCTGCTGATCAGGTACCGGGTTCTTGGCCAGACACTTGCCCAGCTGGGCCGGCCGGAGGCCGACGCGCTCGATTACCTCGCCGGCCAGCCCCGAGGCGGCGTGCTGAGCACCGCGGATGTCGGTCTCTGGGTGCCGGCGCTGACAGACGACAGCACCTACGTCGGCCACCCTGTCTGGACCCCCCACTGGCACCGGCGCTCCAGAGCCGTCGGCCGCCTGTTCGGCGACCCGGGTACCCGACCGCTGCTCCCCGCGGCGCAGCTGGCGCTGATCGAGCAGCCCGGCGCGCGCTACGTGCTCGAGCCCTGCCGGGCTCGCGCGAAGCTGTGGCCGCTGCTTCAACCGCTCGGGTACAGCCGGCACGCGTTCGGCTGCGCGACCGTCTACTCGCGCGGCCGATCCGCGCGCACCCTGAGCGTCGAGCCATCCGCTCAGTAGGTGCGCGATCGGCGATCTCGCGGACCCGATCGACGCACACTGTGTCATCAGACAACATTCAAACGGCACCGCCGATGCGACTGTAGTCCGAACGCGTCGGTTGTTACGCTGCTCGCGTGGGCCCCGTGGTGGTGTTCCTTAGCATCGGCCGGTGCGGTACCCAATGGCTCGCGGCGACGTTCGCCGAGCTGTATGGCGGGTCGGTGGAAGTCGAGCACGAGCCGTTGGGCGGTCGGTACTGGCCGCGGCGGTTTTTTCGCTCTTACGCAAACCCTGAGGCGATCCTTGAGCTACCTGAAGTCGCGGCGCACGTCGAGCGCGTCGCCCGCAGTGACTACTACGTCGAAACGGGATGGCCGGTGCTCGCCGCACTTCCAATGCTGGCGGCCCGCTTCCCTGACCGTCTCCGGGTCGTTCACCTCACACGACACCCCGTGCCGTCGGCTCTATCTCAGCTGTCGCACAACACGTGGCCCGGCGGACCACCGCAGGAGATGAACCGGCTTGCTGTACTGAGGCCGACCGATCCCAACGTATTTCAACCGCACTACGCCCGGCGCTGGCCGCAACTCAGTTCCTACGAAAAATGCCTCTTTTGGTGGACCGAGGTGCATATGCTGGGGCTGGAGTTTCCCGCGCGGAGGTCGGAAATCCCATTTGTTCGAGTGCAGTCGGAGAGACTCCTGGCCGGCGATCGAACCGAACTGGGCAAGATGCTCGAGCTGATGGAGCTCGACTGGGACGAGCGATGGGTGGCGCGCGCGGGCCAGCTGATCGACCGCTGGCACCACCAGACCGATCGAGCGTTTGATCCGTATCGGATCTCACGCCACGAACAAACCCTCCGCACCGCGAGCCAGCTCGGCTACGAGCCGTTGGACATCGATCGCGCGGGCCTCGACCGCCGTTATAAGCTGGCCTTTCGCCGTGCGGAGAAGCGGGGGCCCGCGGTGGGGGCATACAACGTCGGGATCCTGCTGGAGCAGTGCGGTGACGTGGCAGGCGCGGAGGCCGCCTACCGCCGTGCCGACGAGCACGGACTTGCCGCCGGCGCGTACAACTTCGGGGTGCTGCTGGCCGAGCGTGGTGACGTCGAGGGCGCAATCGCCGCCTACCGGCGCGCGATTCAATCGGGCGATCCCACTCCGGCGGCTCGAGCAGGCGAAGCGCTCGAACGGTTAACGGCTGAGGCGCCCAAAAATGGTCTTCGCTCGGACCGATGACGGCGCCGTCGGTGCACGTCAGTGTGGTGCCTGCGACAGGCACTCCGTCACATCGCGCGCCAGAACGCGAGCGTGAGGACCGTACGCCATCGTACGATGATTTCCGGGAACGGCTCGCACGCTGATGCCTCCGCCGGCGAGGGGTGCCCAACCCAGATCAGGGCTACGGTTTAGTTGTGCCCGACCTCCAGTGGCCCGGAACAGCACAATGTGCCCGGGGTAGCTTGTGGGATGGTAGTGAATGCGAACAATGGATCCGGGCGGCGTCGGCACCCGCCAATTGTGGGGGAGCGTCTTGAGGGGCCACCGGAACCACCGGTGCCGGGTGATCGCCGGAACCGTGTGTCTGAGGTAGGTGCCTCTGCCAAGCCAAGATCTCGTGCGCAGCTCGGCGAGCATCCGCCTGAATTGGGCGGCGTTTGCCGTATGCATCCGGACTCTCGCGGACAGCGGGAACACGTACCCCGGCGCCGGCGTGTCAAGCAGTCCGAGAAAGTTCACTCGATCTCCGGATGCAACAAGTTGGCGCGCCATCTCGAAAGCGATCACCCCGCCGAACGAATAGCCGATCAACTGGTAGGGACCTTCGCGCTGGATACGGCGCAACTTCTCCAGGTAGCGCCGAGCAGACAGCTCGAGCGGCGGCTTGACCTGCCAACGACGCGCCAGGGGGTCCTGAATCTGAATCACCGGCTGGTCGGCGTCGAAGTGGTTCCTCATGGAGAGCAGCTCAGCCCACCCATGGATCCAAAAGAGCGGACAGCGCGTTCCATCGGGATTGATCCCCCTCCACGTGCCAGGTTGTGCTTCCTGAGCGTCGAGCGCCTTTGCCAAATGCCGGATGGTCGCGCCTTCCAGGAGGAGCGACAGCGGTAGGTTCCTGCCGGTCCGCTGCTCAATCTCTTCCATCAGCCAGACAGCCAGCAGCGAATCGCCACCGAGTACGAAGAAGTCATCCTCCGGGCCAATATCGTCTTGCTCCAGTAGCTCAGACCAGATCTCGGCCACAGTTGCCTCGGTTGGAGAAAGGAACCTACGTACAGCGGGGGATGTGGGCGCGGTCACGTGGCTTGCTCACCAACACTAACCACGAACATCGTCTCCACTGGCCCGCCGACACCAGCGACGATCGGGGTCTTACAGGCGGCCAACCGCAGCAGCACGGCGCTCGGCGAGTGGGTACACGGCCAGCGCGACGCATCGAGCCCGGCGAATCGCCCGAGGATGCTGAGCAGGAGCGGATCTACCGGGGCCCACGTATCACCCAAACGGATCTCCGCCCACTCGTGGGGGGTCCCCAACGGCGGCGCCAGCAGCAGCCCGTATGCCATCCGCGCCTCGATTCCGCGCTGTTGGCACTCACTGACGACGAACCGCGATGCTGTGAAGCAGCCAGAAAGTCTCGTACGGCGCACAAAGTCGAGATCGCCGGCCAGGGTCGGGGGTAGGAGGCAGAAGTCAAACGCGGCGGCTTGATGCAGGACACGCTGAACGCTTGCGGGAAAGCCGCTCTCGCACGCCGCCATGTGCAAATTGAGGCTGGCGACAATCTGGTCGGCACCGATGACGACGTTCACGCGCCGCGAGTCGGGCAATAACACATCGACAGTGGCGCCAGGGCTTGCGTGAGTGCGATAGCGCAGCCCGATCATCTGCGACCCACGCTGGGCAGCGTTGGCGACAGCCTGTGCCCATGAGCGCATGGTCCTCAGGTATAGACGCGCCGATCCGAGCCGCAGAGCGATGTAGTGAAGGTCGGACCACGCAAATCTGGCTTCACCGCTGACGGAAGAGCTGGGCAATCCGCGGTCTGAGAGCAGAGTCGCAATGGCCGATGTGATCCCGAACTCGAGCTCGGCTCGCCGCGGGGTGACGTCGTACACCCTCGCGGCCGGCGGGATCGCGCCGAGCGCAGCGATCCAGCGGTCAACCGCGTCGAGCGGCACGGTGGAGATGTCGTTGTCTTTGGCAGTCCTTCCCATAGCGCTACCATCGGCGCGCGAGCGCCAGGGCCGGACCAGGGCAACGCCGGTGAGCCATCGCTACGGGACCGCTCCGCGCTTCACGCACCACGCGAGTAGAGCATCGGGCACTTAGCGCAAACGGGCATCAGGCCGTGTTGGTCGACGGTTTGGCGCAGCTGCTCCAGCTCAGGTCCATGCCAGATGTCAGCGACGTCAGAGGTGGCGAGTTCACCAACGGCCAGCTCGGGCCAAAGCTTGCAGGTAATGGCCTCGCCGGTCGGAAGAACATCGAAGCGGCTGTCGATCGACAGGCAACGAGTACGGCCGCTGGCCGGCCGATCGCTACCGGCCAGGAACCCCTCGAGGCTCGCGTCGTCCACTTCCGGGTTGTAGCGCACCTTCGTGCGCCAAGCGGTGCTGTCGATCCGGGCCAGGTCGCTGCGAAGGTCGCTGATCACAGAGGGGGTGAGCCCGAACGTATACGAGTGCCAGCTTCCGCTTCCCCGCGGCACACGTGCCGCGACGCCGGGAAGGTGCTCGGCAACGTATTCGTCCATCAGCGCTGCGGTCCGCGGGGAGATGTGCCACGGGTAGCTGAGGTAGACCGCGTCAACTCCTTCGTCCTGCACGAAGGTGACGAAGTCAAACAGCTTCCCGACCATCGAGTCCTGGAAAACACAGTTGACGGTCACCTCGCCACGATAGTTGCCGGCTTCCCGTTCGTGGACCAGGCGGCGGAGCCCTTTCATCGCGCGACGCCACGCCAGCGCGCCGCGCAGGGCATCGTGCTCGGTCTCGAAGCCATCGAGTGCGATGAACATCTCGAGGCGATCAGAGATGGTCAGTAGCGAGTCGAGCCGCTTTTCGATGTAGACGCCGTTGGTGCACACTGACGTCCAGCGCCGGTGCTCAGCGAGCAGCGCGACCAGTTCGTCCCAGTGGGAATAGAACAACGGCTCGCCACCCCAGAGGAAGACGTTCGCCCCGCGCTGCCGTGTCGCATCGAGGACCTTGGCCACCACGCGGATGTCAAGGTCGCGGTCGCGTTCGTCGGCTTCGAGGGTATGGTGATGGCCGTCGTCACCCCACTGGTAGCAGTGGTGACAGCGTAGGTTGCAGCGGTTGGTGAGCTTGAAGCTGACCTCGTCGGGGAGCGGTCGGGCGACCTGGCGAGCGCGCCGGGCGGCGAGCGCGCCGGGCGCGATACGACGTAGCTTCTCGAGTGCCACGCGGTCGACGACGGGAGTGCTCTTCACCTGGGTCATCAGTCGTTCCTCCGCCTTGCGGTTGTCCGGGCGATGGGATGCGCAGATGTCGTGTAATACCTGCAGCATGCGGTGCAGACCGAGAACAGCTCACCCCGGAGATGGGAGCGAACCGCCGCCGCGCGCTCCCCGTGCCAGATGTCGAGCAGGCTGCGGTCGTAGATGTTTCCAACCGTGATGTCGTAGAACGAGTGGCACGTTATGACATCCCCGCGCGCCGAAATCTCGGCGTACATCCATGGCACGGCACAGCGCTGGTGATGATCTGCCATCGCCGTCCAATCGGCAGAGAGGTATGCGGCGATCGTTTCGCTCTCCAAGGTACGTGGGATGCTGAAGAAGTCGATGCCGCGCTGACGGCATTCAGCGCGCACGCGGCGCATCTGACTGGCGACGGCCTCAGCATCGACGTTCGCGAACACTGCCGGGTCGCGCACGTAGGCGGCGGCGCTTGGCGTCGTCGTCACTCCGAATTTCTCGTGCGCGACACGCGCGTAGTGGCGATGCTGCTCAGCCGTGACGTAGCTCTGCAGCTCAATGCTGACGGCGCCGAGTCGCGAGAGGTCAAGTCCGAGGAAGAAGTCCTGGATGGTGTGGTGGTTGTCCGGCGTCACGACGAAGGTGACGCCGAGCTCGGGATACGGATGGCCGGTTTCGTGTTTGACACGGTCGATCGCTTCGATCCCGCGGGTCGCCCGGTCGTATACGCCCGCACCACGCTGCGCATCGTTGATCTCCCTCGGGCCATCGAGCGAGACCCAGACCCGAGTTGGATGGGGGGACACAAGTCGACGGGCGTGCCGGACAAGGGTCGTGCCGTTCGTCGGGAACGCAACCTCACACCCCGCATCTCCGAGGACCCGGAGGAGTTTCCAGATGCCTCGATACAGCAACGGCTCGCCGCCGAAGAACTCGACGCGCGGCTTCCCGGGTAGACACTCCTCGAGCCGCGTGAGAAGTACCTCGAGATCGAGCTCAGCAAGTCCGGGCAACGACTTGTACGCTCCGGATTCGCCCCACTCGTAGCACATGTTGCACCGGAGATTGCAGCGCTCGAGTAGCTGGATGACGAGCCACGACGGGCCTCCGGCGAGGGGACGCAGCTCAGCGGTGGTCACGCTACCGCCTCCGCCACGAGTGGGTCGATGTCCTGCTCGCGGGTCTCGAGCAACCTGTGATGGAGAGCCTCGAGCACGCGGTGGTCAAAGCCCGTCGTGCGCCAGCGCTGGAAGTCGATCCCGAAGCCCAGCTCCTCCCACAGCGCACCGTTCTTGGCCTCCGGCTCGCCCCACGGAGCGAGAAGCACGACTGGCGTGGCCGCTGCCAGTGAGTCGAGCAGCGTGCCGCCACCTGGCTTGCTGACCACGGCCATCGCTTCGCGGACATTCACGTGTGCCGCAGGAAAATTCAGCTGCGATCGATAGCGCACCTTGCCGTCGGGTCGGACCTCCCCGAGCGGTGGGAAGGTGAGGTCTCCAGCAGCATTGCGTACCCAAGGGTGCCACCCGGGATCGCTCACGTAGCGGCGGTCGAGCGGGCCTCGGCCCTCCCAGTCAGGAACACGGGGACCGAGGACATCGAGCGCATAGCCGGCTCGGGCCAACTCCGTCAGCACATCGCCGTAGGTTCCCAAGCCCCAACCGCCGCCGTGGGCGACAAGCCGCCGCGCTCGCTGCGCGAAGGGAAGCGGAGCACCCGCCGGCACCGGGAGACGCCTGCCGAGGGCTCGCCGCCGCCAGTTCCACAGCCAGAACTCTTGTCGCACCACGCCCGCCGGCTCGTGGTGGACACGAAATGAATCGCTCTCGATCGCGTCGCTGAAGCAGAAGTCGAGTTCGATGCGCGTGTCCGGCACGCAAGCCGCGTAGCGCTCGAGCACGGGCAGCCAATATCCGGACCAAAGCGAAAAGCGGGTACGGCCGTCTTCTCGCCAGGCGGCGAGCAGTCGGTTGATGCGTTCGTCGTCAAGGCGCCCCTCGACGCTTCCGGCCATCCGTCGACCGGCAAGCGCAAGCCGGAAGTCTTGGTGGAAGGCCTTCTGGTGCATGAGGTGGCGTTCGATGTGCTGGTCAGTGAACCAGCCCTCGATGACCTCGACGTCGACTCGGTGCCCGGCGTCGCGCAATTGTGCGTGATGCAGCAGGGCCGCGACATACGCGCCGAGGCCGACCGCCGAGGTGAGTACGGTGAGCGGCGTCACTGCCGGGGCATTGAGTCGAGGAACGAGGCGAGATCGGTCAGCGACTCGAGGTGGTCGTAGCTCAGCCGCTCGAAATCGACTTCGATCGCCAGGTTGGCCTCGATCTCGAGCATGAACTGCAGCAGCTCAAGGGAGTCAAGGCCTACATCGGTGATCACACTCGCGTTATCAGGGAGATTCTTGAGCTCCGGATCGCCGCGCAGGTCGGCGAGAACGTCCTTGAGCGCGATGACGCTGGGCATTTTGTATCTCCTTAGTCCCTCCTGGGGGATCGGTTTGGGGTATCCGCGCCGCGCCCGACGCCAAGCCCGATCCCCGTGAGCGCGGGCCGAGCTCGTCGCACTGGTCGATGAATTCCAGGGCGGGCGTAGCGCGCGAGGCATTTGCCCGGTCCTGCAGTTGTGTGCGAACTGAGGAATCAGACAAGCGCGGCCTTCTCGATCTTGCCGTTCGCCGTCCGGGGAAGGGCGTCGACGATTTCGATGGCTTGTGGGACCATGAACGGTTCAAGCCGCTCGCGGCATGCCGCGCGCAGAATGGCGGCCGTTACCTGGCTGCGGTTGTCGACCACTACGAAGGCGTGGAGGGCCTGACCGAGAACCTCGTCGGGGCGCCCAATTACGGCGGCGTCAAGCACACCGGGCGAAGATCGCAGAGCGGCCTCGACCTCGGCGGGAGCGACCTTCTCCCCGCGTGACTTGATCACGTCATCCATCCGCGAGACGAAATAGAGGTACCCGTCCTCATCGAGCCGACATAGGTCACCGGTGTAGAGCACACGCTCTCCCGGATCGGGTCCCGGGCGAAGGCGTCGAGCCGTTTCCTCCGGGCGGCGCCAATAGCCGGCCATGACCGTCGGACCACGTATGACGAGCTCACCGACCTCGCCAGGCGCGACGACCCGATCGTCGGCGTCGACCAGCCACATCTCATTGCCGGGAATGGCAACGCCGACACTGCCGGGCTTTCGCTCAAGGTCGACTGGCGGCAGATACGTACAACGCTTGCATTCCGTCAACCCGTACATCGAGAAGATCCGTGCCCTTGGGAAGGCACCGCGCAGCCAGGCCACCTGTTCGCTCGCGAGGGCGGAACCAGTACTTGTGATCGTTCGGATGCCGGTCAAGTCCCAGCGCTCAAGCGAACGAAGCCTTGCCAGCATCGCAAACATAGTCGGGACCCCTGGGAAGACGGTCACTCCCTCTCGGACGATCGTGTTGAGGATCTGTCCAGGGAGGTCGAATGACCGCGCCAGCACCAAGCGTGCACCGAGCCGCATACTCATGATCATCTGATAGAGGCCGTAGTCGAATGACAACGGCAATGCGCACAGCAACACGTCACGGGACGTGAGATCCAAGTAGCCACAAATCGCGGTCGCTGCGGCATCCACGTTGGCGTGGGTCACCATGACGGCCTTCGGCTCTCCGCTACTACCAGACGTGTAGATCAGGGCCGCCAGGTCCGTCCGAGCAGGCACGCCTTGGTCTTCGGCTGCGTGTGAGCCGGCGGCGACGGCGTCATCCAGCGTTATCGAGTTAGCGACGTGGGACAGGCCGGCAAGCGCGGAGGGGGGTCCGGCGACGATAACGGCGCCGAGGTTCGTCAAGCCGGCTGCGACGGCGGCGCCTACCAGGGATTCCTCCGTAATCAGCGCCACGGCATCAGCGTCCTTTAGCACCCATGCCAGCTTATGCGCAGGCGTTCGCGGACTGATCATCACCACCACGGCCCCGCGCATCGTCACGGCCCAGAAGCCGACCACCGCCGTGAGCGTGTTGGGGCTGAAGACGATGACCCTGTCACCGGCCTGCACCCCCGACGCGCGAAGCGAGTGGGCTACAGCGGCGGCGTCGTGTCCGAGCTGGCCGTAGGTCAGAGTCGCTTCACCCGCGCGGATCGCCTGGACGCCAGGCGAACGGTGCGCCGCCTGAGTCAAGAAGTCATGAAGCACCGAACGCGCCGATCGTCGAGCTGCAGCCGGCGGAGCCGCAGCGAAACAGTGCCGTGATTGCACAGCGGCCCTGCCCCTTAGCCATCATCTTGACGAAGGACGCTCTCAGCTGACCATGGCTTTGTCAAGCTACGGCCCGGACGATCTGGTCGCTCGGCAGAGAAACCAGGTTGCGGAGCTGGTCCTCGTCCTAGACCGGCGAGTCCTCGGAGTCGGTGGCGTGCCCCGAGCCCTCGGGCGTGGGCCGGCCACCGCGGTACGCGTGCTTGACCCCCACCCCTTGGTTCCCGCCACTAGGATCACGCTGATGTCAGGCTCACCTCTCGTCTGGCGGCGCCGATCATCGGCCTGGGTGCCACCGCGGGGACCGCAATGGCGCTTGGCCGCCGGACGCTGAATCGCATCCGCACTACGTCCGTCCGGTCGGGAATCCTGGCTCGCGGAGTCGGGCTCGGGTTTGCCCTGCTGGCAGCCGGCGCCGGGATTGCGTTTGTGATGCAGCTCTGTCTCGCCCGGTGGCTCGGTGCGACTGCCTATGGCACATACACCTACGTCATTGCGTGGAGCGGGCTTCTGGCAATCGCGGCGGCGATGGGGTTCCCCACGCTGGTCCTTCGCGTGCTACCAGATTATTCAATTCGCGAGGACTGGGGACGGGTGAGGGGTATGGTCACCACCAGCCTCGTGGGAACGGTGTTGGTCGGTGCGGTGATCGCATTGCTTGGAATCACGCTGGTGCTGTCCTTGGGCGGGCAGAGCACGCCGTCCGTCTCGGACTGGGTGATCGGCCTGGTCATGGTCCCGCTTCTCGCCCTGGTAGCCCTTCAGCAGGAAATGTTTCGCAGTTTTCGGAGACTCGCGCTCGCCTATGCGCCGTCGCTTCTCCTGCGCCCCAGCCTGGTGATCTTGGGAGCCGCCTGTGTCCTCGCGTTCGGTCACCGGCTCGATAGCAGCACGGCTCTCGCACTCACGGCCACGGCGACGGTGTTTGTGATTGGACTCCAGGCGTGGCGGCTCCGTCGCGCGCTAGGTCCGCGCGTCTTGTCAGCGCAACCCGCGTACGAACGGCGCAGCTGGATCAACGCTGCGCTTCCGCTGCTGCTCGTGTCGGGCTTCATAGTCATCCTCCAGCAAGCCGACATCGTCATGGTCGGCGCGATCCTCGGGGACCGCGCCGCCGGTATTTATGGCGCGGCCGCCAAGACAGCAAGCCTGGTCGGGCTCATTCTGATCGCGGTCAACGCGATCGGAGCGCCGATGCTCTCGGCCCTGTTCGCGCAGGACCGCCATAAGGACCTTCAGCAGCTTGCATCCGCGATCGTCGCCTGGGCGTTCTGGCCGTCGTGTCTGCTCAGCATCATCCTCGCCACGTGCGCGCCGCTCATCCTCGCCGCTTTCGGGCCGGCGTTTGCTTCTGCCGAGTGGCAGCTGCGCGTCCTTCTCCTCGGCCAGATCGTCAATGCCGCCGCTGGCTCGGTCGGGTGGCTCATGCTGCTGTCGGGCCGGCAGAACGTGGCCGCCCGAATCTACGGATGGGTTGCGCTGATCCACGTTGTTCTCCTTGCCGCCGCCATACCGCTATTCGGGACGGTCGGAGCCGCCGCCGCGACGACGCTCACGATGAGTCTGTGGAACGTCTGGCTTCATGCCGCGGTCGTCCGCGACCTCAAGCTTCACCCTTCGATCATCTTCGCTCTGCGCTCGGCTCGCGCTGAGCGGACAAACCGGCGCCTGATGCCGCCACTCGGTTGACGTCGGCGCGGCCTCGCTCGATGCGCCCGTCCGCGCCGACCATCGGGCCGCGGTCGTCGAGACCATGCCAGAGACCTGAGCTCGGCCTGGCGGAATCCTGGCGATTTGGTGTGGACGCCGGCGGGGAGCACGTCGGCGAGCAGTTCTCAGGCCGCATCGCTATCTGATGCGGTAGTCGCCTGCGGCGACGATCACGGCCGATCCCGCGACCTCGACGGTCGTGATCGAGTCCGCGGTGCCGTGCACCCGGGCAAACAGAGTTGACGGGCGGCCGATCGATGCGCCCTGGTGGATCTCGATCTGCTCCTCGAAGGCGATCTGGCCATGGCGAGCGAGATGGACCGCGAGCGGGCCTGCGGCCGATCCGGTCGCGGCGTCTTCGGGTATGCCGAAGGCCACGCCGAACATCCTCGTGGTCCAACTTCGGCCTTTTCCCGCGAAGCAGTTGACGCCGACCGGCAGCTTGGCCAGCGCGCCGAGGTCGCGAATGACCGCCGCAACCGCAGCCTTGTCCTGGAGCGCGATGTAGACGTGGCGCGGGCCGTGAGGTAGCCGTCGATCGGCAGCAGCGACCGCTCCACGCCGAGCGCCGACAGCAGTTCGGCCGCAGACTCAAACGGCTCCCAGGGTGGGGTAGAACGTGTAAAACGCCCGACCTCTAAACCGCGGTCCGAACGGTCAAATTCGACTGTCACCGGGCCGCTCTGAGTCTCGAGGGTGACCGCGTCGCGGGCGAGCGCGCTGGCAGCGACGAAGGCCGTGCCCAGCACGGGATGCCCGGCGAACGGAAGCTCGATGCGGGGGGTGAAGATCCGAATCCGCAGGTCGCCGTCACCGTCGGGCGGTAACACGAACACCGTCTCCGCGAGGTTGAGCTCACGCCCGACGCTCTGCATCTTGGCGGTATCGAATCCGCGCCCGTCGGTGAACACGGCCAGCTGGTTTCCCGCCAGCGGCGTCTGGGTGAAGGCGTCGACAACCACGTACGGATGCCTCGTACGCTCATCGCCGTCAAACTCGATGCTGAGCGGAAGCTTGAGCTTGGGTGCATTGCTCATGCGCTCTGACCTCCCCGTTCACCGGTTGACCAGTTGTTCGCTTGTTCGCAGCAGCGCACGCAGGTCTTCCAGCAGCGCGTCGGTGCGGTCTTCGCCAAATGCCCGCTCAACCGCGCTCTGGACCTCGCGCCAGCGGGGGCGCGCCGCCGCCAGCGTCTGCCCGCCGAGCGCGGTGAGCGCCAGCGGGCGCCGGCGGCGATCCTCGCCGACCTCCACGCCGACGAGACCGGCCTCGACGAGCGACGCGATCTCCCGCGAGCACGTCGTCCGGTCCAGCGCCAGCCGCGCGGCCAGCTCGTTGATCGACACGGGCCACTCGCCATCCAGACGCGCCAGGACCGTGTAGCCGACCTGGCGCAACCCCGACTCGGCCAGCGCCGCGTCGTACAGCCGCGCGATCGACCGGGTTGTCATCCGCAGCGTCGTGCAAACGCATTGGGTACGCAGCAACTCCACAGCAAATAGGAGTAGATCCACTCATTTGACCTCGGCTCCATTACCGCGATGTTCGTCAGGTCCGTGTCAATGTCGCTTGGCGGTACAGGCGCATTCTTTCGACCGTGGCTGAGATCATCTGGGCGAGGTGGACCAGCGCGGCCTCGTCCTCGCTGCCGAATGTGACTGCGTGTTTGTTGAACGCTTGAAGCGCGCCGATCTGGGTTCCATCGAGGGCCGTGAGCGAGACCGCGAGCCAGCCATGGATCGACCGCTCGGATCTCGGCTCCGGGAGCGCCAACATGGCTGCGTGTTCACCGGTGAGCTTCAGCAGTCCGTCGTTTTCCTTCAGGAGCCGGTAGATGCCCGGGAGGTCGAGCCATCGGGTAAATGTCCAGTCGGCGTCCGGTTCTAGATGGGATACGCCCTCGGCTGCGCGCGGCGCGCCTTCGGCGGCGACGGTGACCAGGCAACAGCCGGCGGCGAGGATTTCGCGTCCTTGGTCGACGGCGAGCTGGAGCATTTCGTCGATCGAGTCCGTCGACTCGAGGGCGAGTGAGGAGTCGGTCAGAAACGTGGATAGCTGTCGTGAGAGCTGGGCGCGGCGGCGGTGCTGGTCTGCGGAGTTGCGCGCGTCGGTGGCGCTGCGGTGGAGCATTTCGAAGCTGGCGAGGCTCTCTAGGAGGAAATCACCCGCGCGGCGGGCGATCGCGTCAGACTGAGATCGTCCGGGAGCATTGGCGAGCGCTTCGGCGAGGCCCTGGTGATAGGCGACGGCGACGTCGAGCACGCTCAGCTGTTGGATGATCGCGGCGCGGCCGAGTTCATAGGCGACCGTCAGCGAGTCTTCGGATGGCTCCCGGAGGTGGCGATGGAGCGCGGAGCGGTAGGTGCTGCGATACAGGACCAGCCGTCGTTCTGCGGGTGCGATCAACGGTGGCGTCCGAGATATCGTACGGCGATGACGAGCGCGTCGTCGGCGTGCTCCCAATCGTTTCTGAGGACGCGTTCGCCGATCACTGCTGCCGACCCGGAGATCGTCAGCGCGTCAGCGAACTTGACGTGCACGCCGTCGGTGGCGAGGATCAGGAGATCCCCCTGTTCGAGGTCCAGCGTCTCTGGTGTCATTCGTGGCAGATCATGCCCGGCGATCCCGGGCGCGGGCGCGAGCGAACCCTTCAAGCGCGTCGGCGGCGAAACTCCGCTGAGTAAACGCCCTTCGACGTTTCCGATCCCCAGCCAGGTCAGCTGTGCGCCGGCGACCGACACTCGGGCGAGGCTCAGTGCCGCTCCGCGCGTGCTGCGAAGCGCTTGGTGGCATCGCGTTGCGAGCGCGGTGAGGTCGTGGCCGCTCGTGCGACGGATGACCTCCGCCGCGCGTTGGGCCGCGCGCGCCGCCAGCACGCCGTGACCGACGCCGTCGATACCCGCCACCAGCGTCTCGTCGCCCCGAACTTCGACGACGGCTCGGTCGCCGTTGGTTACCTCGCCGGGTCGGCAGCGCGTAGCGACGCTCCACTCCACCAGGTCGGTGACGTTCGATTCAGGCACGGCGTCGACGTTCCGCGCGCGCGAGAGCGAGCTCATCGCGGATCCGCCACTTGGCCATCGTCACCGTGGTACCCGAGTCGGCGTCTGAGCTGAGTTCGAACTCGTCCATCAAACGGCGTGCCCCCGGCAGACCCAGGCCGAGGCCGTCGCGGCCGCTGTAATCGTCCCGTAAGGCCGTATCGGCGTCGCGGAGACCTGGCCCGTCGTCGGTGGCGACGACGACCAGCCCGTATCGGCTGCGCTCCCCCACCGGCCTGAGCACGATCTCCCCGCGGCCCGCATGCACCACGATGTTGCGGGCGATCTCGGAGATCGCGGTGGCGATTAATGTCGGATCCGGCCGCGGGAAGCCAAGCCGTTCGGCCATTGCCCTGCCCTCGGCTCGGGCGATGACGAGATCAGCGTCAGTAGCGATCACCACGCGGACCTCATCCTCCATCCTCGTGATCCCCCTGTCTCAGGCGATCGAGCAGCGCGGTCGCTTCGTCGAGATCCAGGGCCACCCGCAGCGGCTCCAGATTCAGCCGAAATTGAACCATCGCGATCGCCACGTCGGGAGATATGCCGACGATCACGGCATGCGCCCCGCGCATACGGGCAGCAAGGATGATCGCGCGTAGCGCCCGGGTCACGAACGAGTCGATGACGTCGAGCGCGGCGACGTCGATCACGAGTCCGCGTGACCGGAACTTCCCGATTAGCTCGGTGAGCCGATATCGGAGCTCGTTGACCTCGCTGTCGGAGAGGTCCGACTGAATCGAGGCGATCAGGTAGTCGCCTTGTTTGAGGACCGCGACCGACATCAGCCTCGCCCGGCTAGATCTCGATGCGAGATGGATCCTCGATCTCGTCGCTGCGATAGCCGGCGAGTCGTTCAGCCTCGACCAATCCACCCTGCAGGTCCCCGACGGTCCGCATCATGCTCAGATCGACCCCGAGGTCGACCAGCGTCTGTGCGATCTCAGAGGACAGCCCGGTGAGGATCGTTCTGGCGCCCATCAGCCGCGACGCCTCGACGGTCTGGACCAGATGGTTGGCTACCGCGCGGTCGACGCTCGCAACGCCGGTGATATCGATGACCACCACGCGCGCCCGGTTCTCCTGGATCGCACCGAGCAACTGCTCGGTCAGCTGTCGTGCGCGCGAGGAGTCCAACGCCCCGATGATCGGCAGGATCAGAAGCCGGTCGCGTAACTGCAGGACCGGAGTTGACAGCTCGCGCAGTGCCTGCTGCTGCTCGCTGATGACCCGTTCGCGTTCCTCGACGAAGCTGACCCCGACGACCACCGCGATGCGATTCGCGGCGGGCTCATAAGCATCCAAGACCCGGTTCAGTTGATCCTGATCGCCGTCGTACTTCGTGAACAACGCACGCGCGAGCACGTCGCGCAGCAGCAGCACGATCCCGAGCACCTCGTCGGTCTCGACGCCGCGCGGGATGATTCGCTCCGACAGCTCGCGAGCATATGCCTCAAGACTTTCGACGCTGCCGGTCTCCAGCGCGTCGACGTAGTTGTCGTAGACCTCCGTCGCCTCCGAGAAGATCTCGTCATCGGACATCACGCCCAGCAGTTCGGCATCGGCGATTCGGCGCGCCCATTCCTCCCGCATCTCGGTCCGAGACTCCCGCAGATAGGAAACCAGTTCCTCGAGCACCGGCTCGGACTCTCGGGCGGACCGCTGGACCGCCCGATCGCCGGGACGCTCCCGCTCGCGCTGACCGTCGGTCTTCTCGCCTGTCTGGCCCTCATCGTCGGGCTCGGCCCGTTCCTCGTCTTCATCGCTGGGGTCGTTACGGACCTCGCGCTGATCGTCGGACTCGTCGCGGCCCTCGTTCTCCGGCAGTTGGTCAGCGCGCGTGTGGGTGTTCGCAGAACGCCGCTCTTGGGCGTCAGTGGAATCGTCATCTCCAGCATCGGAGCCGGGCTCGGTGCGTTGCTCATCTCCGGCCCGATCCGTCTGAGCCGCGCGCGCGGTTCGGTCGCGCCCCGGCTGGGCTGACTGGTCGTGAACGCTACTTGACGAACTTGGCCTTTTGGCCATTTGCGCCTCCTTGGGCGAGAGACTGGTCGGCTGCACCCGTGCGGGCGCGACGAGCTAATGATCTCCTATTGGCGAGGTGGACCGTGCGCCCGTGCACCGTCGAGAAACAGGGTGGTGATCATCGCGATCAGGTCCTCTCTCCCGAGCGGCGCAGACGAGGTGAGCAGTCCGGTGATAAGGCCGATGAACGACTCGCTCAGCCGCCCGCTCGAGATGTCCGGGCGGACCTCCCCGAGCTTCTGAGCGCGCTCAAAGAGCCGCCGCATCGGAACGATCAGCCGGCGCTCATACTGCTCTGGATCCGACCGCTTGCGTTCGCGTGTGAGCACGATGAACAGGTCCCCGACCTCGACCAGCGCCCGAACTGAGCGGCTGATGCCCTCCTCCGGGGCGACCTCGTCGATCCGCGCCGACGCCAGTCGGCGATCGACCTCGTCCAGAGCGACACGAATCAGCTCGTCCAACAGCGCGTCGCGGTTCGGGAAGTAGCGATACACGGTCGCGCGGGCGACGCCGGCTGCCTCGGCGACCTGATTCATGCTCGCCTGTTCACCCGCGACGACGAACACCCGCGCCGCGCCGTCGAGGATCGCTGCGGTGACGCGCTGCTGCAGCGGTTGTCTGGACGTCAGCGGAGACACGGTGTACATCGAATAGTCTAGCGTTTCTAGATATGAGATGCTACTGTCTCATGCTCGATCAGTTTCGTCTATGAGGGAGATGCGCAAGTATGACGCTCGTGGAGCAAACCCGGACCGGTTTGCGGGAGATGCCGTCCAACGCCGCATGGCTGCTGTCGCAGATGCTCAAGCCCGCCGAACGTGTAGGCGATGCGGCGGAGTCCGCGGCCAGCGGAGCCCGTGATCGGGGCCGTCGGGTCAGTGCCGCGGTCGTTGATGCCTCGCCGGTCGGCGGGGACTCGGTCGAGATCCGGATGCGCCGCGCTCACGATGCCGGGGTCCGGGCCCGCGAGGCAGAGGATCAAGCAGTCGCTGCCGCGCAGGAGTCCAAACGCTGCGCAGATCACGCTCGCGAGATTTCAGAGCGCGGACGCGCGCGCGTTCGCACCGTGGACCGAGAGACCGAGCGCCAGGTCAAGCAGCGGGTCGCCGAAGCCCAGAAATCTGCCGACGACGCGGTTCGGCGTGAACGGCTGGACGCCGAAGCGGCGGCCGAGCAGGAGCGCCAGGAGACGAGGGCGGAGATCCAAGCAGAGCTCGACAACGCCCATCATGCCGCCGAGGAGGCTCAGCAGCGCGCCGAGGAACTGGTGCAAGAAGCCACCGAGCGACTGGCAGAGGCTCGTCAGCTCGC
This sequence comes from uncultured Solirubrobacteraceae bacterium, assembly GCA_963714245.1. Taxonomy (GTDB): domain Bacteria; phylum Actinomycetota; class Thermoleophilia; order Solirubrobacterales; family Solirubrobacteraceae; genus Palsa-465. The sequence goes on from CAVQNR010000006.1 coordinate 315,065, forward strand.
GGCCGAGGCGGCCGCCGCGGCGCGCGAGGTCGCGGAATCTGCGCACCGTCAGGCCGAGCAACTCGCGGAGGAAGCCCAACAGCACGCCACCGATGCTGACGCTCAGGTCAGGGCTGCGGAGCAGCTGCGCGAGCGATCCGAAGCAACCGCCGTCGATACCGCCCAGCAGCTCCAACGCAAGGACACCAACGGTGACCTCGCGTCCTACAACAAGCCGGCGCTGGTCGAGCTTGCCGCCAGTATCGGAATCGAGAAACGCGCCACGATGACCAAGAGCCAGCTTGTCGACGCCATCCGCCACGCCACCCGCGACGCAGACTGACCGGAGCCACGATGAAACTCCCACACAAGAAAAGCCCGTTGGACCGGGTGATCGAGGTCGCTGAAGACTCGGTCGACGGCACCAACTCGATCGCGCGAACCATCTCCAAGCTGGACCTGACCGAACACCTCAAGGCGGCCGTGCCCGACGGCGCCCGAACCGCTGGACTGATCGCCGCCGGCGCTGCCGGCCTGACTGCCGGCAGCGCCGGCATCTCGTCCTACCGACGACGCAAGGCGGGGGCGAGCGACCATTCGTGAAGCTCACCACGATGGCCCTCATCGCCGCCGGGTACGTGCTCGGCGCCAAAGCCGGACATGAACGCTACGAACAGATCACCGCGGGAATGGAGGCCGCGTCTGCGCGTCTCGAGGCGTTCAGCGCCCGCATTGAGCCTGTCCGCAACGAGTCGGCGACCGCCGCTGACGGCAAGTCCCGACCCGCGCGGAACGCTCGCTGACGGAGTCCTGATCCAAGGCTCGGTACGCGGACGAGTGTTCGGCGTTCCGATCCTCAAGATCAACGCCACCCTCGTGCTCTCACCCGCGCAGATCCACAGCCCGGTGACCCGGCCAGGCTCACGGCGCACAGCAGAGCTCCTGCCGTTATCGGATGTCCCGCGTTTATCGACCGCCGATGCTGTCGTAGGTCGTCGTCTCAGCGATGCCGTGACGACGATCGGTGAAGCAGCCGAGCAGCTCGCTAATTGCAGACAGACCAGCAGCTGATCGCGGGCGTAACGGCGCCTACGCGGCGGGTCGCCGCACGCAGACGATCCCGCTCGCGCCGCAGGCAACGCGCACCATCAAGCTAGACACCTGACAGGAGAGTGATGGACGACAAAAATGTTCAGAGTCGCCGGACGCGATCGACCGAGCCCGGTCACGAGTTCGAGACGCCGATCGTCAAAGAACTGCCTCGGGAGGCGGGGCAGCCCGAACGCCAGCGGTGCCCGACGCGATCGACCCAGTCCGATGCAACGCTATCGGACGCCGGCACGGAGGAGTGACACTCCGCGCCGAGCGCTGCCATCGCGCCGCCGCTGACTCGGCGTGTCGCGCACCTCGATCTGGCCGACGCCGGTACTCGTCGCGTGTGAGCATACGTCCGCGTGCGTACGTTGGTGCGCGCTGGTTCCTCGTCACGCGGGTAGGGTCGTGCCAATCCGAGCGCTTTGCGCTATCCACATGATAGGTAACCCCGGGAGAGACCAGTGATCATTCTGGGCATCATTTTGCTGCTCGTTGGTTTTATCGCGAAGATCGCGATTTTGTGGACAATCGGCATTGTTCTAGTGGTCGTCGGCGCGGTGCTGCTCCTGCTGGGTTCGATGGGGCGGGCGGTCGGCGGTCGACGCCACTACTTCTGAACGTCCGCAAGCCGAATAAGCCATCGCGGGCCGTTGGCCTGCTGCCGGCAGGGGTGACGGGAGCATCGGTTGCACTGTATGTAGGTCATGGAATGAAGGTCGTTGAGGTCGACAGTTGAAAATGGCTTGGATAGTGACCGGGCCCAGTTGTCGATGAGCGGTCTCGCTGAGGATCGGATGCTTGCTCTCGAAGAAGCGGGTAGTTGGGTGCCGATCAGATGTCGCCACGGATGCGGCGTCCCGTCTCAAGTTCATCGGAGGCGCTCCGATTTCCTAGGAGAAAAGTGCAAATCTCGAGAGAACAGGTGATTTTGCTCATTCGCGACCGGTTCGGTGCCGCGGAGGCCCGGCGTGCGGCCGATGAACTGCCTGACGAAATCGACCATCGACAGCACGCTGACCTGCTGCGGAAGTACCACCTCGCGCCCACAGATTTCCTTCAGCACTTCGGCGGTCTGGGGCGGCGCTGAGCGCCCGTGCCGCGTTCCCGCGAGACTGGTTGAGCGTCGGCCGAGCGGTGGGTGTCGGAGCGCAGGTGCCATCAATCCCGCTGCTCATCGGAGCCGGTAGACGATCCTGCGTCCGAGCGCGGAGAGAGGCGGCCCCGCTGAGGCCCGTGCTCGCTCCTGCGTGGGTCGACCGACGGAAAGCGCCGCGCGGCGGGCCCGGCTGGCTACTTTGCGGCTTGTGTCTGGGTGGGCTCGGTGCCGTCCGCCTTGCGGCAGACGATGAGGGCCTCGATGTAGTCGCGGCGATAGCGGTCGGGGTCGTCCGCGACGCGGTTCTCGAGCGAGCGGAGGAAGTCGGCGAGGAGACCGGGCGCGCGGTCCTCGCCCTCGCGCGCGAACGCGGCTCGCATGAGTGGCTCGCCCCAGGCGAGCACGCTTCGCACGTATTCCCGCGCGAACACGGTGGGATCATCGTGCCAGTAGGGGTTGTCGAGACGGAAGAGCTCGGCGCTCTCGAGCTGGAGGCCGGCGACCCGCCCGCCGCCCGCCGCGAAGGGGTCTCGGATCTCCTCAAGCGTGCGCATCCACACCGGGACGACGACCGCGGTGACAGTGGCGGCGCCGATGCGTCCCGCGCGGCGCCAGTCGGCGAGTATCCGGTTCATGTCGCCGATCAGCTCGACGTACAGGCCCGACCTTTCGGGGTCCGAAGCGGGCGAGGCCGGGAGCGCGGCAACGAACCGGCCGTCCGGCGCGAGCTCCATGGCGCGGAGCTCGAGCAGCCGCTGCCACTCCCGCGCCGCGGCGACGCGCCAGGCTCGCCGCTCGGTCTCGTCGAGGTGGTCCGGGTAGCCGGGGAAGACCGACCCCGTCGACGCCAAGCCGGCCGAATCGGCGACCCAGTGCATCGCCGTCCCGGTGACCGCGACATGCACGCTGCCCGACGGCAGGCACGGCGCCCGTTGGAGCGGGATGCCCGCCATGCTGATCACCGCGGCGGGAGGCTGGCTCTGCTCGACCGCTCGACGGCACGCCTCGCCGTGAGCCTCCGCCGAGGCGTAGTGGGCCCCTGTGCCGACGTCGGCGACCCCGGGGCCGGCGTCACCCGGCCCGGGTATCACGACGACGCTCGCCCCGTCGCCCGCGTCGCCGAAGGCCTGCCGCAGGTGCTTGCCGGTGATGCGCCACGCGTTTGTCGGCAGATCGACGAGCGCGTAAATCAGCGGCCGGCCGGCGCGTTGCTCCGTGAGGGCGCGGATCAGGCCGTGCGAGTTGACCCCGTCGGCGGCGCCAAGATCGACCGCGCACAGCACCGGCTCGTCCGCACACAACCGCGCCGCGGCCAGTACGGACGGATGGGTCGCCTCAAACGCCGCGCGCTGCGAGAGCGCGCCGCGCGCGTAGTCCTCCGCCATGCTTGAGAGTTCGGGGCGATCTGACGGCATGGCGTCCCTTCCGGACAGCAGCGCCGGGCCCGACGCTGCGATGAGAATGTTCCCACAAGGCTCGGCTCCGCTCCGAGCGCGAGCTGCGCTCGAGCGGGCCTGGGGATGGGCGCGGAGCGGGTTCGGGCGCACGCCGTGAGCGTCAACCGGTACTGCCGGCCGGGCATGGGTCGTGCCCGCGCGTGAGGCTGCGCACGGCCTCAGAGACGCGGTGGACGACCGCGTCTCGCGCCGGCCATCAACTGCGGTCCGAGCCGCACCACGGTCTCGCCGCGGTCGATCAGGAACCGCTCCCGGGATCCGGAAACGTTGCGGACGTTCTCGACCGCCCAGACCCGCTCATCGTCGAGCGCTCAAGCCCATTCCAGACAGCTGCGCGTTGCCGGCCGGTCGCGCTGGCGTGGGTAGGATTCTTGCCTGATGGAGGTAGTGTCCGGCGGCCGGTCGTGACTGGTAATGCACCCGGGTGAAACTGCACGCCGAGGTGCGGGCCGCACGCGAACGCCTGCGGTCCGGCCGGCTGAGCCCGTCTCCGAACGCCGCGGCCTTCCCGATCGTCGTCTGGACCTCGTCCTCTTGGGAGATGTCGCACGGATCCCCAGAACCTGTCGGGGTAGGCGTCACGATCGCGACCTCTTTTCGGTTTGATCGAACTCCACAACAAAGCATGCCGCCATGCGCCCCCGCACCGTTGCGCTTGGACGCCGATCAAGGAGCTTTGGGGCTCTTCAGCCGCGACGGTGTCAGACCGAAATGGTTGCGAGGTGTCGTCTGGGCGCGTTGTCGGGTCTGGGGTTCGTGGGAGGCACTCAGCCGAATTTGTTGTCGGCCTCCAGCAGCACGGAGACGTTCGTTGGGCTGGTGTGAATCGCAATGCCCTCGTAGCGGTCGTGCCCAAGGGTGCGGAAGGTGTGCGGAGTGCCGGCGGGCACGACGATGGTCTGACCGGCGTCGGCGCGGAGCTGCTGTTCGCCGACGGTGAATGTCGATCGGCCCTGGCGCACCATCACGATCTCCGGGTAGGGGTGGGTGTGCAGCGGCGGTCCCACTCGACGTTGGTCGTGCTCAGGTGAATGACGGAGACTGCGACCTCGTAATCCGCGCCCTCGAAGCGTTCGGACCACCGCTCGGCGGTGTCGATGCCCGGTGAATCGGTGATGACGTTAAATCGCGCGGTCATCGGGATGCCTCCTCGGCAAGGCCGATCTGCCGCGCTTGCCGAGCGGAGTCCCAGAAGGCCGAGATCTCGACGAGCTGGTCGCCGTCCCATTTGCTGGTCTGGCCGAACTCGACGTCGAACGGCTTTCCCGTCGGCGCGATCACCTGGCCATTGGGGAGAACCATCTCCCCGGTGAATGTGCCCGTGGTGCGGGTGACGACCGTGATCCACTCACCGCTTCCAAATTGGACCGGGTAGGGGTCGTTGTCGACGTGCACATCGGGGAACATCGCGAAGAACTGCTCCATCGCTGCGGTATGGGCGGCTCGCCCGTAGAGCGGCTCCGGGTTGCCAGTGATGTGAGCGATCATCTCTGGGTGGTGAACGGCGTCCATCGCCGCGAAGTCGCGTGCGTTGAAGGCGTCGTCGCCGCGCCTCATCAGCGCGAGCAGGTGCGCGGTCCGTTCGGTCGGCTGCGTCGTGAGTGCCATCGGTGTCTCTTCCGGTCGAGATAATTAGAGTCCGCTCTAAAATTAGCACGCAGTCCAGTTTTGGAGATGACTTTGCGCGTGATGTAGCGTCCAACTGGTTCATCGATGCCGAGCCCTGGACTGAGAGAGCGAAAGAAGGCGCGTACGCGCCGGCACATCGCCGACACCGCCGCCGGGCTGTTCGCCGCGCACGGCTATGAACACGTGTCCGTCGGCGACGTAGCCCGCGAGGCCGAGGTCGCCGAGGCGACGATCTACAACTACTTCCAGACCAAGGAGCAGCTGGTCACCGATCGTGACCAGCAGGTTCAGGATCGCCTGGTGCAGCTGATCCGTTCGCGGCCGCCCGGCACCACCGCGGCCGCCGCCATCCGCGAGTTCGTCCTTGAGTCGGTCGACGCGATTCGCGCCGTCCCGGCGGAGATCTGGCGGGGCGAGCTCGGCTACCTGGCGGCGATCAGCCCGACGGTCCACCGGCTGGCCTTGGAGCTGACCGACCGGCAGGCCACGGCCCTGGCCGGCGCGATCAGCGACAGCACCGCCGTCCCTACAGAGATCGCCAGGTTGCAGGGGATCGTGCTCGCCAGCGTGTTCGGAATCATCATCGACGAGGCCGGCCGACGGACCCGCGAAGGCCAGAGCCAGGCCGCGATCGCTGACGAGCTGCACACGATGGTCGAGCGCATCCTCGCGGAGCTCGATCGCTGGCTGACGTTGCCCAAACCGGCTGGCACTGGCGCCGATGGAGACGCTCACCGTCCGCGAACACGCGACGCTTGAGCTGATCGTCCAGGGCCGGTCGAATGCCGCGATCGCCCGAGAGCTCGTCGTCACGCTCCGCGCGGTCGAAAAGCACATTTCGTCGATCTTCGCCAAGCTCGACCTGCCCGCCACCAACGATGACAATCGGCGTGTGCTCGCGGTGCTCGCGTTCCTGCGCGCCGACGGCGAAGACGGGCCGGCCATCTGAGCACCGACGCCGGAGTCGAAGCGCCCGAGCTCGATCCGCTCAAGCTGTTCGGAACCGGTTGTTACGGCGCAACTCGGCGCCGCAGCAAACCGCGCTCGAGCGTCGCGAACGCGAAGGGGTCAGGCGCGGCACGCCTGACCCCTGCGCGATCAGGTGGCCAGCAGGCGCTGGAAGAAGGACCGGTAACGCTGCAATGCGACCCGGAGGTCTTCGGTGGAGATGTCCTCACCGCGCCCCCACTGGGCCTCCAGGCGCTCCCGCTCTTGGGCGAAGCCCTCGGCGAGCTGTTGCATCAGGGTCGCGACCAGGCCGTCTGCGTCCTCGACGGCGCCGCGAGGCTCGTCAACGAACCGGGTCTGTACCTCCTCCCAGCGCTTCCGGAACGTCGCGGCGTCGCCGGCGGGCAGTAGCGACTCGTCGGCGGCGGACTGGGCGTTGGGGTCTGTCGCGGGGTCATCGCGCTCGGCCGCCGGCTGGTCGGGCGTCGGTGTCGGCTCGCCGTGGCCCGGGGCGACCGGCTTGCCCGACGCAACCGGGGCCTCGTCGTGACCTCCTGCCGGGCGCTGGTTCTGCGTTGGCACTTGGTCGTCGTGGGCCGGGTCCGCGACCGTGTCACGCTCGGGTGTGGCCATGGCCGCGTCCGCTTCGGCCGGCGCCGCCGCCTCCGGGTTCGCCGGTACCGCGCCCTGGGAATCCTCGGTTCGCTCGCTGGGCGAGGCGAGGTCGCGGGTGCTCAGTGCTTCGTCGGTGCGCTCCATGTTCATCCTCTCCGTGTCGTCGTGGCTGGGGCAACCTTGTCCTGCTCTGCGGGCGCATCACCGGCGGCCAATAGGTCGTCGAACAGCGCCCGGTAATGGACCATCGATTGACGTAGCTGCTCGGTGCTTGCCTGTCCGTCACGAGCGCTGATCGAAATCTCATTCGCCGCTCGGTAGTTGTCGACGACGTCCGGATGCTCTACCGAGAGATCGGCCGCCCGCTGCTCGAAGTCCTTGTCCACCGGGTAACCGCGCTCGCGCATGACCTGCTGTACGAGCACGTGGGCGTCGGTGACTGCGCTAGCAGGCTCGTCGACGAAGTGGCGCTGCGTCGCACCCCACTGGTCGAGGTAGCGCTCGCGTGACGCCGGCGCCAGGGGGCGGATCTCGAACTTGTCGACCCGCTTGCGTCGGTCTGCCAGATCGCGTTCCGCGGAGCCCTGATCGCCGTGCTCGGCGACCGCACGCTTGTACTCGGGCCCGAAATCGTCCTTCAGGCGCCGCGAACGTTGTGCTCGCGTCACCAGCACTCCGACGACGATCACAAGCACGACGATTACAGCCAGAAGTACCCATGTCATGGGCGATTGATCCCTTCCCTTAGATGGTGTCTGAGATGCGGTCCCGGCCCGATATCGACAGGGCCTCCGGTCCGCCAGTCCTCCCAACGCCGCGGACGCTACCCGACCGCAAGCCCGGGTAAACGAGGGCCGGTCCGACCCGATACGTACGCGGGCGGACACCGCTCGCAAGCACAGATTGGTTGGACGCCGTCCGTCCGGAAGCCGGGCCGCCTGGACGTTCCGAGAGCACCTCGGGCGCGCCGGGTGCTGCGGTTGCTGTCGGCGTGGCCAGGTTGTGTTTGCGTGATGGGCGGACGCGGGTAGGTCTTTCGTCGCCACTGATTGGGAGGAGAATTGGTGTCCATACGGACGATCGTGCCCCGGGAGAGTCGCCGTCGATTGATCGGCGCCGGCGGTATCTGTGCTGTGCTGCTGCTGCTGGTGCTTTGGCTGGCGGCGCCGGCGTCATCGTCACCGCGCGCTCCCGTCCCGTCAGGCCGCGCTCCGGGTGGTCCGGGCGCTACCTCCTACTTGGGTGTCGCGCGTAAGGATTGCTTTGGGACGGCGCGCAACACAGCGTCGAAGGTTTGGTTCACGGTGGCTGATGGCGTGCTGTCTGATGTGTTCAGCCCGACGATCGAGGACACCAACGTGAGCACTGTCCAGTACGTCGTCACTGATGGGCGCACATTCACCGACTTGCAGCAGCGGGACATGACGTATGCCGTCAGTTCGCCGGATCGCAGCGGCATGGTGTGCCGGGTGACAAGCACCGACCGCGCTCATCGCTTTCGTCTGATCAGCGATTACGTCAGCGATCCGGCGCGCGACAGCATCGTCATCCACACGAGGCTGGTGCCGATGGGCGCGCATAGCGGCTCGTTCCGGAACCTCAGGGTCTACGTCCGATATGACGCCACCGTCGACAACACGGGCGGTGGCGGCAAGCAGAACAGCGGTGCAAATAACGCCACCATCGACCCGGCCACCACGGCCCTCGTGGCCTCCGACACGAGTGCTCCGAAAGGGCCGTTCTCGACACCGATCGTGGGCGCACTGTTGGCGGATCACCCCTTCTCCGCGGAGTCCAGCGGGTTTGTCGGTACCCCGAGCGATGGCCTGCACCAGCTCGACGCCCACCACCGTCTGATCAGGGACTACCGCTCGGCGCTCGACGGCAACGTCGTGCAGACCGCCCGGGTCGACCTACCTCCGGACCGGTCGTTCACGCTGGCGCTGGGCTTCGCACCAAGCGCTCGCGGTGCGATCGCCGCTGCCCGGGGCAGCGCCGTTCAGCCGTTTGCCCGGACGCTCAGACGGTACGTCGCCGGTTGGCGCGGCTACGACGCCTCCCTGCGCCACCCCCCGCGGCGCCTGGCCGGGCTCACCGGAGCTCAGGCCGCGGCGATGCGAAGGACGTACTGGGTGTCGGCCAACGTCATCAAGGCCGCTGAGGACAAGACGCACATCGGCGCGTTCGTGGCCTCGCCGACTGACCCGTGGGGCCAATCGGTGCCGGCCGCCACCACCCATCCCGGCTGGACTTACCGCGAGGTGTTCGCCCGTGACAGCTACGAGACATTCACCGGCCTGCTCGCCGACGGCGACAAGGCCAGCGCACGCGCCATGACGCTGTTCCTATTCGACCACGCCCAACAGCGCGATGGCAGCTTCCCCCGCGACTCCGAGCTCAACGGCGCCGTCGCCCCTGACACATTCGGGCTCTCAGAGATCGACGAGGTCGCCTACCCCCTGCTGATGGCCTGGCAGGCGGGCCTGGCCGGGAAGACATCCTTCTACACGCACCACATTCGCCCCGCGGCCGACTACATCGTTGACCATGGCCCCATCACCGGCGCCGAGCGCTGGGAGGAGCATCCCGGGTACTCGCCCTCGACAATCGCGTCGGAGATCGCCGGACTGGTAGCGGCAGGCAAGCTGGCCAAAGCCGCCGGCGACACCGCGCGAGCCCAGCTCTACCTCGCGACTGCCGACGACTACCAACGCAACGTCAAGCGATGGACAGTCACCACCACTGGCCCCGATGGGCCGCGGTACTTCATCCGCGAGTCCGTCAACGGCAACCCCAACACCGCGCAGACCTACGACCTCGGCAACGGCAGCCAAAACCACGTCGATCAACGCTCGATCATCGACGCCGGGTTCCTCGAGCTCACCCGCATGGGCGAGCTGTCCGCGCGCGACCCGGACGTCCAGGCATCGCTGCGCGTCGTCGACGCCGTGCTGAAGAGCCAGACGCCGTCGGGCCCCGGCTGGCACCGCTACGGCGTCAAGGCCGACGGCGCCACCGACGGCTACGGGGACTGCTACGTGCCAGACCCGACCACCTGCTCGCCGACCGGCGAACCGTGGTTCACGAACTCGGTCGGCTCAGGCCACCTCTGGCCAGTGCTCACCGGCGAGCGAGCCGAGCAGGACCTCCAGTCAGGCCAGAAGGCAGCCGCTTCGCGTCTGGCGGTCGATTTCCAACGAATGACCTGGGGTCTGGGTTATGTGCCCGAGCAGGTGTGGGAGGACCCCAACACGCCGGCATCACCGTTCGGCGCGGACCCCACCACCGCCTCGATCGGCTTCCGCGACGGCCAAGCCGCCGGCTCAGCGACACCGTTGATCTGGGGCCAGGCCCAGTACCTGAGGCTGGTGCTCGACCTCAAGGCCGGCACCCTGCTCGACCAGCCCCGGATTACCCGCGCACGGTACCTCGATCCGGCGCCGCCGGCGCGCGTGCCGGTCACGATCACCTCACCCGCCAGCGGAGCGGCCGTGACCGGCCCCGAGACAGTCGTGACCGGGACGACAGCGCCGCGCGCGAATGTGACCGTCGCCGCCGGTCAGCCGGGGTCTGAAGCCAACGCCAGCACCGTCGCGACGACCATCGCCGACTCCCACGGCGTGTACTCAGCCACGGTCCCGACCCCGGACACCCAGGGAAAGACGATCATCACCACGGCAGCCACCGCCGGCGGTAACGCCACGGGCTGGGCCCAGACGTCGCTCAAGGGCTAACGGCGCGACCGGCCGTTTTGATGGCGTAGTCAGCCGCTGCGGAACGCTGTGGGAAGACGGATGATGAGCCGGGGGATATCACGCCGGGCGTTCTGCAGAGCGTCGTCAAGCGCGCCGGTGGCGTCTGAGAGCACGGGCGTGCCGTGTCCGACGAGCAGCCGCTCGGGTGCGTAGCCGCGAAAGGCTGCGCGGGGGGGAAGGATCCGCAGCAGTGGATGCACTCCCGCGCGTCGACCCAGCGCAAACAGTGGCCCGGTGCCGATCGCCTCAGCGACGATCAGCGTCCTTTGCGCCTCCCACCACAGAGCGATCTCTCTCCACTTCGAGCGCGAGACAACTTCGATCACCGTGAACGGCGACTCGGGCACGATGGCGGGCATTTTCAGCAGCGGCACCCTGAGACGTCGCGCGATGCTCTCACCGTCACGGTTATGGCGATCTAACAGCTGGATGACCGCGGCGGGCTTACCCAGGCCGGCAGCTGCCGGCAGTGCCTGCGCGTCCTCGAAGGGGTCGATCAGCCAGACCTGCCCAGTTTCGCTGTCGACAACCGCGTGCGACGCGCGTCCCATCGCGCCCGCTTCGACCCATGTGATCCCGTTCGGATGACGCTGAAACGATGCGCTCATACGGCTGATACTCGCACACCGAATCGTGCCTGTCGTAGCTTGGCAGTCACGAGCTCGTGGCCAGGATGCCACGGGAGCGACGGCAGGAAGACCGATCTCAGATCAGGCCACCTGGTCGCTCGCGGCGGCCGTGCCGGTGTGCCGATCCCGGCCTGGACATGGGTCGTAGCGGGCCACACGGAGCCGAAGCACACCGGCCGACAGGCCTGCGCCCGGCCACCGCGGCGCTATACGCTCTGGACTGCGATGCCGTCGCCTCGCAAGCGCCACGCTGTTCACCTGTTCCGCGGGCTTCCCGACCGTTACAACCGGGTCGGCGCCGCGATGAGTTTCGGTCAGGACCCTCGATGGCGGCGCGCGTTGGTCGACGCGATCAACCCGGTCCCGGGGATGCGGGTGCTCGATGTCGCCACCGGCACCGGGATGGTCGCCTTCGCACTTGCCCAGCGAGGGGCCGAGGTGGTCGGGCTCGACCAGAGCGAGGCGATGCTCCGTGGCGCCCAGCTGCGGCTGCAGCGGACCCCGCAACTGGCCGGTCGGCTGTCGTTCATGCTCGGAGAGGCGGAGGCGCTGCCGTTCGCCGACGGTGAGTTCGATGCGCTGTCGTTCACCTATCTGCTGCGCTACGTCGACGACTCTCCGGCGACGATGCGCGAGCTGGCGCGGGTCATCGCCCCCGGTGGGAGGATCGGGATGGTCGAGTTCGGGGTCCCCGGCGACCCCGGGCTGCGCGCGCTCTGGCGGGTCCACACGCGCGCCGGGCTGCCGCTGATCGGCCGTGCGGTGTCCCGGGAGTGGTATGAGGTCGGTCGCTTCCTGGGCCCTAACATCGAGCAGTTTCACGCGACGGAGCCCGATTTGCCGGGGCTGTGGCGCGCGGCCGGGATCGGTGACGTGAGTCAGCGCGACATGAGCTTCGGTGCCGGGATCGTCGTCACGGGGGTTCGGGACGGCGCCGCAGCTCGATAAGCCTCTCGCCGAGCGCCCTGCGTTCTACGCGCTGTCGCCCGGCGGCTGGCGCGACCTGGTGACGATCCTGCACCCGCCCTATACGGCGTGGCATCTCAGTTACGTGGCGATCGGCGCCGCGCTCGCTCCGACCTTCGTGTTGTGGCGACTGGGCGTCACGCTCGGCGCGTTCCTGCTCGCGCTCGGCGTCGCCTGCCATGCGCTGGATGAGCTCGCTGGCCGGCCGCTGGGAACGCAACTATCCCGAGCTGCGCTGGTCTGGCTGGCGGTCGTCGGGCTCGGGGGCGCGGTCGCGATCGGAATCGTCGGTGCCGTGGTCCTGTCGGCGTGGCTGGTGCCGCTGGTCGCGGTCGGTGCGTTCCTAGCATTGGCCTACAACCTCGAGCTGTTCGGTGGGTACTTCCATACCGATCTGTGGTTCGCCGTCGCCTGGGGTGCCTTTCCGGCGTTCACCGGTTGGTTCGTGGAGGCGTTGGACGTCCGCGCCGAAGCCGTGCTGGTGGCGCTCGCGTGCGGCCTGGTCAGCGTCGCCCAACGGCGACTCTCCGCTCCCGCGCGCGAGCTGCGCCGGCGGACGGTCTCGGTGACCGGCCGTCAGACCCTGCGCGACGGCCGCGTGCTCGAACTGGACAACGAGCGCCTGCTCGCGCCGCTGGAGGGTGCGCTGTCGGCTTTGTGGCTCGGGATGGTCGTGCTCGCCATAGCGCTGGTCGTGGGGCGGTTGTAGGCGCCGAACTGGTGCAGGTTCAGACGCCCGGGGTTCTGCACGACGACAAACGGGGTCTTGATGTCGCCGAGCCGCTCGTAGGCACCTGGGGCATCGCGTTGGTCTCGCGGGTCTTGCCGTCGATGATCAGGTTCGCGAGCAGCTCGCGGTAGGCGCACGCCGCTGTCATTTCGTGAACCCCTCGCGTTAGCGCTGCAGACCTCGATTGGCGAGCGTTGGCTCGACGAGCACGTCCGCCGATATGATCGGCGCGCGATGGAGCTCTGGCAGCTGAACACCGAACCGGTACAAGCCCACGCCCCACGCGTGCTGCGCTCAGACGACGACGCCAACCGGGTGATTCTGCTCGCCCTCCCGGAGGGCGAACGGCTAGACGACCATCAAGTCCACGAGCACGCCCTCGTCGTCGTACTCGAGGGCCGACTTCGCGTGCGCGCCGAAGAGGGCGAACACGACCTCGCCGCACCCGGGCTTGCGTATTTCCAGCCAGCTGAGCGCCACGAGGTCACGGCGCTGTCAGACTGCCGGCTCCTGATCTGCCTGGCACCATGGCCCGGGGCGGGGCACCCCAGCCGCGCTACTCGCTGAGCGGTCCGAGGTGGACACGGACGAGAGCGGCTCGGCCGACACGAGCGGCCGAGAATCAACCCGCGTCCGACACACCGACCCCCCGAGCGGTGACCGAAACGAGTCATCCCGACACACAATTTCCGTAATCGGCGTCTCGACCGCGCTGATTCGCTGACCGTTCGGCGACCGAGACGCGGATGTTGCGTTCAGGGACAGGTGGAAGACTATGGTTCTCGTGGCTATGCGCAATCCCAGCATTCCGCCGTACTCGGTGCTGCCGGTTCTTGCCTATGACGATGTCCGCGCGGCCGTCGAGTATCTGACCCAGGTCTTCGGGTTCGCCGAGCGTGTCCGGATCGGTGACCACCGTGCTCAGCTCAGCGCCGCCGGCGGCGGCGGCGCCGTGATCGTCGCCGATGCCACGCATGGACGACGATCACCGGCCGCCACGGATGGTGTCACGCAGTCAGTCATGGTTCGCGTCGACGACGTCGATGCGCATTACCGCGCCGCGGTCGCCGCCGGCGCGCAGGTGACCAGCGAGCCCGCCGACTACGCATACGGCGAGCGGCAGTACAGCGTGCGTGACCCGGCAGGTCATCTCTGGACCTTCACCCAGTCCGTGGCCGATATCGCGCCCGAAACCTGGGGTGGCGTGACCGTCTCGGCGTGGTAGCGCTAGACCCATAACGGCAGCCGTCAAACTCGGTCGACGCCGGAAGGACGTGAAACTCCGAATCGGGCACGAGATCTGCAACGTGTCGCACGATCCCCTCCGATTGCGGCCCATCGCGGGTCATCATCACCACGGTGGGTGCCGTGATTGCCTTCAGGACCCCACGGATATCAGCCTCCATCCCCGCCATGGCGATCGCCCGGACCATCGAGGGACTGGCGGACGCCCGCTCGAGCATCGCCCGGGCTCGTCGCTGACGCTCATCGTCGAGCCTCGGGGCGTAATACCCCAAGGTCCTGGCCCCCCAAGTGACGCTCGACGATGTCCGCCCAGATCTGCATCGAGACGGCCATCGGCTCGTCCCAACCGACGATCGCTTCAACGTCCTCGACGGTAAGCATTCCCTGCGCCCACGGCGCGAGGAGTACGAGCCCACTCACCCGTTCAGGCGACCGCGCGGCGAACGGCGCCGCTCCTGTACACGCTAGGCCCGACGCTTAGATCACTGCCCGCTCGATCCCCGCCGCGTCCAGCACAGCCGCGAAGTCGTCCGCGGCCTGCTCCAGCGTCGGAACATGATCGACGGGGTCAGACAGACCCAGGCCCCGCGGATCGAAGACGACGACCGTCGCAAATGACGCAAGCCGGCGCAGGATCTGCGTGTACCACGGATCGATCCACATCAGGTCAAGGTGCGACGGCAGCAATGGCCCCATCAGCAGCGCCGGTCCGGCCCCAAACACCTGATACGCGATACTTGTTCCCCGGCTCTGCGCATAACAGCCGATCCGGGAGCCGCTCCTGATGGTCGCCCGAACGCGCCGAAGGACGTCGCGGCAGGCGACGTCGCGTCAGTCGTGCAAGATCCGCCTGTGTTGGGCCGGCTCTCGACCGCGAGCAGCACTCGTCTTCAGGCGTCAGCCGTGTCGCGACACGATGGCGGGTCGCGGCCGTCCCTGGGTGGGCGACATGGGGTATGGCTTTGCGTCTTCTTTGGGGGATGATGGTGACCAGCATGGTTCGCCGAGCGGCTTCGTTGCACGGGTGATGGCCCGAGGATCGATCTTCGACCTGCTGATCGGTGTCCCGTCGGACTGCTCGGGCGCCTTTGCTGGCTGTGAACGGATGCCGGCCGCGCTGCGTGCGCACGGCCTTGCGGACGCTCTCGGGGTGATCGATGCGGGCAATCTTCAGGTCGTCGTCGCTGACCCCGTCCGCGATCGAGAGACCGGCGTGATCGGCCTGAAGGATCTGCTCGGCCTGTCGGAGGTCGTGCGCGATGCTGTCTGGATGCATCTGAACGCGGGTCGTCGGCCGCTGCTGGTTGGCGGGGACTGCACGCTGCTGCTCGGGGTCTGGGCGGCGCTGGTCCGAGTTCGTTCTGACACCGGACTGTTGTTCGTCGACGGCCATCTCGACTGCTTTGATGGACTGACCTCCCCGACCGGTGAGGCGGCCGACATGGAGCTTGCCGCTCTGCTTGGGGTCGGACCGCCGCCGCTGGTCGGGTTCGCGGGTCGCGTCCCCGCACTTTCGGACGAGCGAGTCGTTGTGCTCGGCCCGTTTGACGAAGATGACGCCCAGGGACTCGGAGCGCCGAACCCCCGCCGGTTCGCTCCGCGTATGCCGATCGTCGTGTCCGACGAGTTGCAGCAAGACCCGTCCGGTCACACAACGCGAGCGCTTGCGCGGCTCACGGAGACCGCCGATGGCTTCTGGCTGCACCTAGACCTCGACGTGCTTTCGGCATCGGCGTTGCCCGCCGTTGACTATGCCGACGAGCGCGGGCTCAGCTGGGAGCAACTGGGCGAGTTGCTCGGCGTCGCTCTCGGTTCCTCGCAGCTCATCGGTGCGAGCGTTGTCATCTTCAACCCGACGCTCGATACCGACGGCGTGGGCGCGCGGCGGGTGGTCCGGCTGCTCGCGGACGCGCAGGATCAAGCCCGACCGGACTAACCCGGCCCGCCCGGTCGCGATATCGCACAGACCACCGAACCCACCGGTTATCGAGGGTACGGGGCGTCAACCGGGACCACTTCCGGTTCGTCGCGACAAGGCGGACCCAAACCCCGAAGGTCGTGGATTCGAACCCCACCGGCGGCATCAACAAATAGCTGTAAATCACCTTATTTGTGGGATCGGTGTCGCGCTTGGTAGCGAAGGTCAACGGTGGCTCGTTGGTAGCCTTGGGGTCGGTGTTTGTTTCTTCGCTGGAGGGAGGCGTTTTACGCTCGCTTCGACTGCTAAAGGGTTGGGCGAGTGGGGGTTGAAGCGCGGGCGTTTTGGCTGAGCGCGCCGGGTAGAGGGGAGATCCGTCCGGTCGCCCTCCCGGAACCCGGGCCGGACGACGTGTTGGTGCGCACCTTGCGGTCGGGCGTCAGTCGCGGCACTGAGGCATTGGTGTTCCGTGGCGGTGTGCCGGCAGGTCAGTACGCCGCGATGCGGGCGCCGTTTCAGGAGGGAGAGTTCCCGGCGCCTGTCAAGTACGGCTACCTCAACGTCGGCGCGGTGGAGCACGGACCGCCGGAACTGTGCGGCCAAACCGTCTTCTGTCTGTTTCCGCACCAGACCGCCTACGTGGTGCCGGCGAGCGCGGTGGCGGTTGTGCCGGAGGGCGTGCCGGCTTCGCGTGCGGTGCTTGCTGGGACCGTCGAGACCGCGGTCAACGCGCTGTGGGACGCCCAGCCTCTGCTCGGCGACCGGATGTCCGTTGTCGGCGCGGGTATGGTGGGCTGCTGCGTGGCCCGCCTGCTGGCTCGGTTCCCGGGGGCGCATGTCACGCTTGTCGACGTCGACGCAAGCCGGGCCGAGGTTGCGGCGGCGCTTGGTGTCGACTTCGCGCTGCCGGGTGAGGCCGCTGGCGGTAGCGATCTGGTCGTGCACACCAGCGCCACCTCCGCTGGGCTCCAATGCTCGCTTGAGCTGCTCGCCCCGGAGGGATCCGTCATCGACCTCAGCTGGTACGGCGACACGAAGGTTCAGCTCTCGCTTGGAGGCAGGTTCCATTCGGCTCGCCTTGGTATTCGGGCCAGCCAGGTCGGCACGGTCTCCCCTGCGCGCAGCGCACGCCGCACGACGGCCGACCGGCTTGCGCTCTCGCTGGAGCTCCTGCGCGACCCTACGCTTGACGCGCTCCTGACCGGGGCGTCGGGGTTCTGCGATCTCCCCGAGGTCATGGCGAGGCTCGCCGCGGGCAGCCTGCCGGCGATCTGTCACACCATCACGTACGACGGGAGGTAGACCGTGTTCAGTGTGACGGTACGCGATCACATGTTGATCGCCCACAGCCTGAGCGGCGAGGTCTTCGGTCCGGCGCAGCGGCTGCACGGCGCGACCTACGTCGTCGACGTAGCATTCCGACGCGCGGATCTTGACGCCGACAACATCGTGGTCGACATCGGTCGCGCGGCCGAGGCGCTACATGCCGTCGTGGCGGAGCTCACCTACCGCAACCTCGACGAGGAGCCCGCCCTCGCAGGCGTCAACACCACGACCGAGGTATTGGCCCGGGTCGTCGCGGATCGGCTCGCCGACAGGGTGCGCGCCGGCGGCCTCGGCGACAGCGGCCTGGGGCTCGATGGACTCACCGTCACCCTGCGTGAGTCGCACGTCGCCTGGGCCAGCTACGAACGGTCGCTGTGACAGCCCTGGATGTCGTCGTACCGGAGGGCATCCACGACCCAGCTCGGCCCACCGGGGGCAACATCTATGACCGCCTTGTCTGCCGCAGGCTGCGCAACCTCGGTTGGGTGGTGCGCGAGCATGCCGTGTCCGGCGGCTGGCCGAGCCCCGACTCGGGGGCGCTTGCCGCCCTGGACGGTGTCATCCGGCGTCTGCCCGATGGGGCCGTCGTGCTACTCGACGGACTGATTGCCTCGGCAGCGCCGGAGGTGTTGGTGTCTGAGGCGCGGCGCTTGCGGTTGATGGTGCTCGTGCACATGCCGCTGGGTGACCGCGCGGTCGGTGTCTCGGCCGACACCATCCGGACTCGCGAACGCGCGGTTCTGTCGGCCGCGGCCGCCGTTGTCACCACGAGCGAGTGGAGTCGCAACCGCCTGCTGGCCCTGTACCAGCTGCCCGCGGAGCGGCTGCACGTCGCCGAGCCCGGGGTCCGCGCAGCCGAGGCTGCCGTGGGTTCCGAGGCCGGTAGCGCCATGCTCTGCGTCGCGTCGGTGACCCCCGACAAGGGTCATGGCGTCCTGCTCGACGCGCTGCAGATGCTGTCCGATCTCACCTGGCAGTGCGTCTGCGTGGGTCGCCTTGACCGAGCCCCGGCGTTCGTGCAACGGCTGCGTCGCAGGTCACGCGAGGCCGCGTTGGATGACCGCGTGCATTTCCAGGGACCGCAGGCCGGCGCTGATCTCAACCGTAGCTACGCCAGCGCGGACCTCATGGTGCTGGCATCACGGGCCGAGACCTACGGCATGGTCATCACGGAGGCGCTGGCTCATGGCGTGCCGGTGGTGGTCAGCGAAGTCGGCGGCGTGACGGAGGCCGTTGGCTATGGCTCCGACGGGTGCCGGCCTGGGCTGCTCGTCGCGCCGGATGATCCGACGGCACTTGCCGCCGCGCTGCGGGCATGGCTGACCGATGACGAATTGCGGCGCCGGCTGCGCCGGGCTGCCCGCACGCGGCGCGAGGGCCTCCACAGTTGGTCAGACACAGCGGCGATCCTCGCCGATGTTGTGGCTGGGGCGGCGCGATGACGACTCCGCGCATCCGCGTGAGCAGCGAGTGGCTGGCGCTACGCGAGGCGGCAGACGCCGCAGCTCGCGCGAACGACCTCATCGAGCGCGTGACGCGACAGCTCCCGGCGACTGGCCCGCGGGTGATCCACGACCTCGGCTGCGGTACTGGCGCCATGGCCCGGTGGCTGGCACCGATGCTGCCCGGGCGCCAGCATTGGATCCTGCACGATCTCGACGCGGACCTGCTCGATGTCGCCGCGTCCCAGCCACCCGGTCCGGCCGCCGATGGGGGTGCCGTCACGCTCGAGACGAGGACGTCTGACATCCGCCGGCTGCTGCCTGGCGACATCGCCGGGTCGGCACTGATCACCGCCTCGGCGCTGTTGGACATCTTGACCGAGGACGAGCTGTCCGCGCTGATCACCGTGAGCGTCGGGGCGGGTTACCTGGTCCTGCTGACGCTTTCCGTCGTGGGCCGGGTCGAGTTGACGCCGGCGGAGCCCTTGGACTGTCGCGTCGCCGTTGCCTTTGACGCCCACCAGCGGCGCGTCACCGAGCGAGGGCGCCTGCTCGGCCCGGACGCGGTGGCGGTCGCCGTCGAGCAGGCGGCTCGATTGGGGGCGGAGGTGCACGTCGCACCCAGTCCTTGGCGCCTGGGCGCGTCGGAGGCCGAACTGGCGGCGGAGTGGTTCACAGGATGGGTGGGTGCTGCCTGCGAGCAGGAGGCCGAGCTTGCCGCCCCGGTCGTGCCTTACGCTGGCCGACGTCTGGCCCAGGCAGCCGCCGGCGAGCTCCTGGTCACGGTCGACCACGCCGACCTCCTGATCTCACCCCGCCGATAGCGGAACGTCGAGCGTGTGGGCGCCCCTCTGCGCCTTTGTCGCCAGATAGCGAGCGTTCGCGGGGGACAGGTGAACACCTGTCGGCACACACGAGCTCACGGCGATCCCGAACCGGCGTAGCTGCCGGTCCTTGTCCGGGTTGTTGCTGAGCAGGGCGATGTCCGTCACACCCAGCGTCTTCAGCATCTGCGCGGCGACCAGGTAGCTGCGTTCGTCCTCCTGATGCCCGAGCGCGAGGTTCGCTTCATAGGTGTCAAGTCCGGTGTCCTGCAGCGCGTACGCGTCGAGCTTGGCGTACAGCCCGATGCCCCGTCCCTCCTGCCGGAGGTACAGCAGATAGCCGCCCGAGCCGGCGATGCGCTCGACGGCTTCTCGCAACTGCGCCCCGCAGTCGCATCGTCGGCTGCCGAACACATCGCCAGTGAGACACTCGCTGTGAGGACGGACCAGGGGTACCGGTCTGGGCCCGCTGCAACTGAGCGGCGAGGCTCGATCGCCCAGCCCGAAGGCGAGGTGCTCGTGGCCGTCGACAAGCCCGTCGAAGCTGAACACCCGGGCCGTCGCTGTGTATCCGTCGCCGAAGCGCAGCGGTAACGGCACCTGGGTGCGGATCGTCGCGGTGGGCACTGCCGGCGGCGGCATCGACGGCACCCTCAGATGTCCTGAAACCGTGATGAGAGCGCGTAGCGGAGCAGTACCACGTCGCCGATCTGGCGGACCTCGGACAACGTCGCGCGCCGGTCAGGGTTCCACGGGAAGCGGCCGTCTTGCACGAACCGTGGGGCCCGGGAATCGCCGACGAAGAACGGGGCAACGGTGAGCTGAAGCTCGTCAACGAGGTTTCCGGTGAGGAACTGCGTATGTACGTTGCCGCCGCCCTCGACCATCAGCCGGGCTACGCCGCGGTCGCCCAGGTCCTCACTGATCGTCCGCATGTCCACTGTCTGTCCACCGTCGAGCACCGTGGCCACAGGCCCGAGGCGGGAGCGGGCGTCGAGGGCCCGCTCGCTGGTGCAGTAGACAAGCTTCTCGGCGTCGCCCGCGGCGAAAAAGTCTGCGTCGGGATCCAGCTCCCCCCGACCGGTAACCGTGACCTTGATCGGCGACGCGGGCATTCCGCGGGCCCGGCGGGCCTCACGCCGGGCCTCGGACCGGACGAGCAGGCGCGGGTTGTCGTGGCGTACCGTGGCCGCTCCGACCAGGATCGCATCGCAGGAGGCGCGCACCGAGTCGACGCGATCGAAGTCTGCGTCGTTGGACAGCTCGAGCCGCGGCGGCGAGGCCCGTCCCAGATAGCCGTCGATGGACAGTGCGCAGCTCAGCAGGGTGTATGGGCGGTCACGCATCGGCATCTCCCTTGAGTCCGCCTTCTATGGCGACGCACTGACGGCGGGTCGCGGACCGAACGCGGTCAGGAAGCGGTCACGGAAGGCGCTCATCGGCCAGACCGGGGCTTTGGCGCTTGGCAGGAGGCCGTTGTTCCAGCCCCACCCGGAGATCCGCTTCAGCACCGACGGGTCGTGGGCGATGATCGAAATCGGGACCTCGTGGCTCGGCTCGGCTCCGCTCACCGCGGTCCAGGGCTGATGATCGCCAAGGACAATCAGGACGGTGTTGCGGTTGCCGTAGTGCTGGATGAACGAGGTCACCGCGGTCATCGTGTACCGGATCGACTGGCCATAGGCGGCGCGGATGGCCGGAGAGCCATCGAGCTGCAGATATGACGACAAACCGCCGAAACCGCCGACACGGAAAGCGCCAGTGCCGGTGTCAACGGTCCGGCGGCTGAAGATGGAACCATTCCCGAGATGGTTCCACGAGACCATCCGAGGAATACGACTCCATGGCTCGTGGCTCGACACGAGGTCGACCTCCGCGAACACCGGCCGGCGCTTGCGCTTGGCCAGCTCGAGCCGTTGCAGAGCCCCCATCACGTACTGGTCCGGCATCGATGCGAAGGCGAACGCCGGCCCGTGGTACCCGACATCGTGTCGATCGTAGAGCTTGTCGAAGTGATAGAAGGTCTTGCCCGGCGCCCAGAATCGGTCGTCTGACGGTACGTCGTCCACCGTCCGCCAGCCGGCCCGGTCGAACGCATCGGTGAGCGTGAAGCGATCGCTGGCCAGAAGCTGGCTGTAGCGTTGCGGAGTGTTGACCCACAGGCCGGACTGCAGGGTGGAGTGAGCCAGCCAGCTGATCCCGCCGAAGGTGGGTGAGGTCATGAACGCGCTGCGGGCAGAGAACCCGGCGGCCTGCAGTCGCTTGTCTCCGCTGGCCAGAGCCGCGTC
This sequence comes from uncultured Solirubrobacteraceae bacterium, assembly GCA_963714245.1. Lineage (GTDB taxonomy): Bacteria > Actinomycetota > Thermoleophilia > Solirubrobacterales > Solirubrobacteraceae > Palsa-465. The sequence goes on from CAVQNR010000006.1 coordinate 337,007, forward strand.
GTCCGCTGCTGCGATGGAAGAGTCCTGAACCGCGACCTGGCCATAGCTCTCGACGAACAGCAGGAGGACATCTTTGCCGCGCAGTCCGGTCAGCAGCTGACTGGCGGGAGTGGCCGCAAATCGATCATGGCTGATCTGGCGGGCGAAGACGGATCGATCCCGGATGTCCGCCTGCAAGGCGTTCACCTGGCTGATGAGCAGGCTCGCTGCACTCACCGAGGCGACGGGCGTCTGAGACACGAGCTCGGCGCCTAACGCCCAGCACAGGATCCATCCGGCAGCCAGACCCGCGACCGCTCGGAGCGTCCAAACCCGGTGTTCGGCCGCGATCCGGGTCAGCCGGCGGACCGCAAGCGACATCAGGACGGGTATGCCGATGACGACAGCCCCCAGCGCGATGAGGATCAGGATCCCGGTCGTTTGCCCGACCGAGGCGCGCAGAGTCTGGCTGGCGAATCCGACGTAACGCAGATTTTGATAGGCGTCAAACGGCCGGTCGAACGCCATGAAGAAACCGATGTTGATGAGCTTCAGGATCAGCACCAGCCCGAGGAGCGGTCCGACGACCCAGATCAGCACGGAGCGAGCTCGGGGGGCGAAGACAGCGCCCAGCGCGATCAGCACGAAGCCCTCGAGTGGGAGTCTCAAAAACGCGTCGAGCTTGAGCGCAATCGGCTGGTCGGGTCCAACCAGGGCAGCCCATACGAACAGAAGGGCGAGGATCGTGAGCGCAGTGGCCAGGACCATTCGCGTCCGCCGCCGTTCGGAGCCTGGTCCAGCACTGACGGGTGGGGGGCTCCCACCCTTGGCCACTGCGCCGGGCATCGCCCTCCGGCGGAGCCGCAGCCACCATACGTCCCTGCCGAAGGACTCGGCCAGCAGGATAAGCGCGCAGACGAGCCCGGCGCGGTTCACGGTCGACGGCAGGACATTCGCCGCTGCGATCGTCAGCACGATCCCTTGTGTGGCCGCGACGCACTTGCGCCAGAAGCGCGGCGGAAGGGGCTCACGCATCCACGGAAGCAACCATCCGACAGCCAGGAACACGTACCGCGCGATGCCGATCAGCAAGACCCATGGGCCTACCGATCGAGCGACGTAGACGCTGAGGACCAGGATCAGGAACGCGTCGACTTCTGCGTCGAATCCTGCGCCGAGGCTTCCGATCGCGGTCCGGCGCGCCACCCACCCGTCGACTGCATCCAACACCAGCGCGGCCACAGCGAGTGACACCAGCGTCCTGACCGGCACGGGATGTGCGAATGAGTCCGCGACGAGCGCCGCGACGGCGATCGCAAGCGTTGCGCGAACGAGAGTCACCCAGTCGGCCGGCGTCAGACGATCTGCGCCGAAGTGCGAGCGGGCCCGCGCCAGCCCCAAACTGGTGACCGCTCCGCAGGTGATCCCAACGACCCAACCCGAGGCCCTGAGGCCGGAGCCGCTGAGCGAGACGATCCCCGATACCGCCGTGACCAGCAGCACCGGGACGATCATCGCGACCACCAAGCCGACCTCGACCGGCCGCGCCTCGCGTCGGTCCCCGGTGCGAACGGCCGTCCTGGGGTACGACGCGCGGGCAGGCGCGGCAAGACGGGCGACAGCAGCGCGCGGGCGGTTGGACGCCATCTCAAGAGATGACGCTCGGCGGCCGCTAATCCTTCCCGGCCTCACCCGGGTTGCCGACGGGCGACGGGCACTCGGCCGACGAACGATGGCCGCTCGTATGCTGTCGGCGTGGGATGGCCATGAAGCAGGACGAGCGCGTTCCGTTCGTCGACGCCCTCCATCGGGCACGCATGGCTGCGTACCCGCCGGGCGAATTCGTAGAGCAGGAAAGCTTCATGCGCGCAGGCGAGATTCGGATACTGGCCGATCGGGCGGGTATCGTAGCCGGGGCGTCGGTGCTGGACCTGTGCTGCGGAATCGCCGGGCCGGGGAGATTCATCACCCGCAGCCTCGGTTGCGCATATCTTGGGCTTGATTACAGCCCCAGCGCAATCGAGATGGCGCGGCAGCGCGCAGGCCAGCTCCCGTGCCGATTCGAAGTTGCCCGCATCCCGCCGATCCCGTCCGGCCCGTTTGACGTCGTGTTGCTGCTGGAGACCATGCTCGCCTTCCCCGAGAAAGGACCGCTGGTCCAGCAGATATCGGGAGCGCTGGCCTCGGGCGGACGCTTCGCGTTCACCGTAGAAGCAGGCCCGCCACTGACGGACTCCGAGCGCGCGGCCATGCCGGATGCCGACACGGTGTGGCCGATTCCGCTGACCGAGATGCTCAGTGGCCTGGAGCGTGCTGGGTTGGTCACCCGCTGGCAAGAGGACTGGAGTCGGTCCCACGCTGTCATGGCAGATTCGTTGCTCGGCGCGTTCGCCGATGACGCCCAGGACATCGCCGCGCAGATCGGGCACCGGGCACTCGACGAACTGCTTTCGGCCCAAGCGCTATGGCGCGACTGGCTCAGGGAGGGGCGCGTGCGCAAGCTCGCCCTGGTTGCGGAGAAGGCCTGACGCCGCGCCCGGTGCAGCGGTGACGCCGCCATCACGAGGTGTCGGTCCGCGCCGGGAAGGTTCTCGGTCCGCGCGGCGTCCTGCATGATCATGAGGGCCATTCTCCGGTGGGCTCCCCCAGCAGCCGTAGCCGCCGTGCTCGCAGCCGTGATCTGGCGTCTGGGCAGCGGCCCGTTCCTCGACGGCGTACGCGCACTCGACGGCCGCGCGCTTGTGGCCGCGGCGGCCATCTTCCTCACCACCACTGTCTGCGCCGCCTGGCGCTGGAAGATCGTTGCCGACGGCCTCGGCGTCCGGCTGTCTCTGACCAACGCCATCGCCGGCTACTACCGCGCCCTGTTTCTCAACCTCACGCTCCCAGGCGGCGTCGCCGGGGACGTGCACCGGGGCGTCAGCCACGGGCGCGACATGCGCAACATCGGCCACGCCCTGCGGGCAGTCGTTTGGGAGCGCACCGCTGGACAGGCCGTCCAGGTGCTGCTGACGATCTCAGTCCTCTTCGTCCTGCCGTCACCGCTGCGCTCGTCGATGCCGTTCGTGGCACTTGCGCTCGCCGCCACGGTCGTTGTCGTCGTTCTCGTTGTCCGCTTGCGAACAGGAAGCGCACGTTCCCGATGGGAGCGGACGCTGAACGCGGCGGTGGCGGACATCCGCCACGGTCTACTTCGCAAGCGCGCATTACCGGCGGTCGTGCTTGCATCGACCGTTGCCGTCCTCGGCCATGCGCTCACGTTCGTGATCGCTGCCCACGCGGTTGGGGTCACGGCGCCGGTCTCCCGACTCCTGCCGCTGGCATTTCTCTCGATGATGGCCATGGTCCTCCCGAACATCGGCGGTTGGGGGCCGCGGGAGGGCGTCACGGCTTGGGCCTTCTCGGCCGCGGGGCTCGGCGCGGGTCGCGGCGCCGCGACCGCCGTCGCGTACGGGATCCTGGTGCTCGCCGCCAGCCTCCCCGGCGCACTCGTGCTGCTCTCGGGGTCGCTTGCTCAGCGCCGCCGGTCGGGGGCCGAGGCGCTCGTCAGCGCATGGCCTCGCCAACGTC